>NZ_FPIR01000015.1 GCF_900119155.1 Ruminococcus sp. YE71
ATCCCATCCGCAAGGAGTAAGACCCCTGAAAGACTAACAGGTTGATAGGTTCAAGGTGTAAGCACAGTAATGTGTTCAGCCAGCGAATACTAATCGGTCGAGGGCTTAACCTTTAAGTGTGATACGAAGAATCAAGAGAATAACTCAGAAGCAAGACAAAGTTTCCTGTTCGATTTTGAGGCTGCAAAAAGCCGAAAGGGTTTGACGCGAGAAGCGTTGAACTTAGTCCGTGACGATAGCGATGAGGTTCCACCTGTTCCCATGCCGAACACAGAAGTTAAGCTCATCTACGCTGAAAATACTTGCCTGGCGACGGGCTGGGAAGATAAGTAGTTGCGGACACTTAAAAAGAAAAAGCTCGGAAACATCACGTTTTTGAGCTTTTTTTGTTTGTGTTAAAGCCGCAGGAAAATTAAAATTTCCTGCGGCTTTTGGTTCTTGTGTCAGTTTTTTCGCTACTTCGGCGATACCGTTCATGTAGTCGAATGTGAATTTGTTGCCGTCAGCGCACTTTATGCTGTAGGTGCTGTCGAATTATACCAAGCTGCCTGTGAATAGTCACCTTCGGACAAAAACAGAGGACGAGCCCTGCTGCGGGTCCGTCCTCTTTGATGTTGCTTATCTGATCGTAACGACCGCGTAGTGCTTGAGCGACTCGTCAGCCGTCCAGACACCGTTGATCTTGGCGGCGACTGCCACCTTGTAGCTTGCGCCGGGGGTGAGGTTCTTCGGGCTTGTGTAGCTCGGAGTCGAAGCGGAGATGTCGGAATTCAGGATTCTCCACTTGCCTGTGTAGTACGCTGCCACACAGTACTTGGTCGCACCCTCAACAGGCGCCCATGTGAGCCTTACGCGGTGATTCTGCTCGTCGTACTCGATGTTGGTGAACTGCGGATATACAGGGGTCGAAGCCTGATAGGGGACTGCCAGCACGATGTAGTTGACCGCCATTTTCTCGCCGCCGTTGGAGCCGAGGGTCACCTTCGTGCCCGACTTCACGTCCTTCTTGTACAGTGCGAGCTCAACACCGTTCGATACTGTCAGCGAAGTGCCGACTGCCGTCCAGGAGCTCAGCCAGCTGAGGTTCGCGCTCACTCTGGTATCAACTGCGGTGTAGACGGTGATGTCCTTTGCGGCAGTGAATTCCGCCAGATCGGAGGTGTACAGCTTGGATTCGCAGGCGGTCTTTACAACTTCCGCATTGTTGAGGTAGTCTGGAACTCCCTGAACGGTGAAGTCACGGTCGCCGAAAATGGTGGAACCGTTGCCGAAGCCGCTTACGATCGACCAGTTTGCGGCGTTCTGTTTGTCGTTGACGATGAGGTTCTGAATGAGGCTGCCGTTGAGCGGTTCAACCTTCTTCTCGGAAACAAGGACGAAGTAGTTGACGCATCCTGTGGAGCCGCCGTTTGTGCCGAGGGTGATCTTTGCGCCCGAGGCGAAGTCCTTCTTGTAGAGCACCATCGTCAGGTCATTGGAGGTGGTGATGACTTCGTCGGTCTTTGTCCAGTCGGACAGCCACGAGGGCAGAGACGAAACGATTCGGCTGTCAACCGCTGTGTATACGGTGATGTCGGAACCTGCGGTGAATGTGCCGAGGTCGGAGGTGACGGTCTTGGAGTCGCAGGCAGTTCTGATAGCCTCAGCGCCTGCAACCGACGCGGGAACGTTGACTGCCGTGAAGTCGCGGTCGCCGAAGATCTTCGATCCCGAGCCGAAGCCGCTGTAGATCGACCAGCTCGCCGCGTGTGCGGTGTCGGCAACGGTCAGATCCTTGACGAGAGTTCCGCTGATGGGATCAACGGTGATGGGAGTGCCCGAGTAGTTGTAGTAGTAGGGCGCCCAGCCGCTCAGATAAGTGCCCACGTCAAGTCCGCTGGCAGAGTACTTGACAGTTCCCGAAACACGGCCCGAGGTGTTGACTGCCGCGCCGTTGACGGTGGTGTTGTATTCCTTGAACTTCGCGTTCTCGGGGGCGTTGCCGCTCATGCTTGCCCAGCCTGCGGAGGTTATCATGCTCTCGGAAGCGAGCTTTGTGTTGACGAACGCAACGTCCGCCTCAGCACCCCATGGTCTGCCGAAGTTGCCCGAGCCGACCTTCATGCCGCTAGTTCCCGAAATGTTGCACTCGGAGAAGAGGTACTTGCCGTCGCTCTTGGCTGCGGTGATGTAGCCGCCGACCGCCTTGTCGGTGTAGCCTGCCCACACGAGGTCGCAGTTCTGGAAGATGCAGGTGCCCTGACCGAAGATATAGTCGGTGTTGCCTTCGATGCGGCAGTCACGGTAGTACTCGTGAGCGCCCCTGGTGAAGAGGGTGTCCTGGCTTCCGAGGAATGTACACTTGTAGAATTCGCTGTAGTCGCCCTCGACCGCAATAGCCGCGCCGCGCTCGGTAGCGGTCTTGCTCTTGACGTCAGCGCCCTTGTAGCGCTGGAAGGTGATCGACTCGCTGCCCGATACCTCAACGCCGTCGGCGATCTCTTCGTCGGTGACATAGCGGTTGAAGGAGTTCTCGAAAGTGATATATTCAGCGCGGAAATACGACGCCTTGGTGTGGAGCGCAACAGCACTGCCCCATCGTGTAGCCTCGCCCTTGGAGGACTTGGACTTTGCGTTGGAGGCGTTGTAATAGCCGTCGCTGCCCATGCTGTAGTACTTATATCCGATGCCGTAGTACCATGTGATCTTGACTTCCTGCGAGGGGTTGTCGTTGATGAAACTGATATACGGTGTGTTCACGCGCACCTGCTCGCGGTATGTTCCCGGCGCGATATGGATATTTACGCGGGTCTGCTCGGAGGTGGGGTTAAGAGCCGCCGCCGCATCGACTGCCGCCTGAATGGTGCTGTAGTTCTTCGACTGACTGGGGTAGCCGACGTACAGATGAGTACCCTGCGTCGGCTGCGGAGTGGTGACCTCCGGCTCGGGCAGAGTGCCGAGCTTTATATTGTTGGCGCACCAGTTTCCGTACCATGCGTAACCGGTCCTGCGCTCAAGGCTGATCTGGGTCACGTCGGTGTAAGCCTTGCCGTCGCGGTCTGCAAACATGGGCTTGCTGTTCTGGAGATCGTAGAATCTCGCCCAGATAGTCGAGCCGCTGGAGTAGTTCAGCACCTTGTCGGTCTTGTCGGAGTTCCAGTTCCAGCTGGTGTTCTCTATCTTCACCGAATCGAACCACTTGACAGCGGCGTTGATGCTGCGGATGACCTCGGCGGTCTGCTTTTCCTTCGGCAGCGAGCGCAGGAAATCAACGATGCCGACGCTCTCGGAGGTGCATACCGACGGCAGCTCATAGGCTCTCGCACCTGCGGGAGCGAGCGTGTACTCGTCGTGCTGCTGACCCCAAGCGGTGAGGGTGCCGTTTATCTTGATCTGCGTGTTGAGGATGCACTGGATGCCCTTGTTCACGGCGTTTTCAGCCTTGCTCTGGTAGCTCGAATCCACCCACGCGAAGGCGCCCGACTTCTTCGAGACCTCCTGAAGCACGTTCAGGACAGCCACAATCGCGGTGTCGTTGTAGGTGATATGAGCGTGGTAGGTGCCTGCGTCGTTGAACACCTGCGGCCATCCGCCGTTGGAGTACTGACCGTTGATGAGCAGGTCGAGACCCTTCAGGCAGGCGGTCTTGTACTTTGCGGTACCTGTTGCGTTGTAAACATTAGCCAGAAAACGTATCTGTCCCCATGTGGCATTGTTGTCGATGGTGGACTTGTTCCACGAGCCTGTTGTGGCGGTCTTCATGTCCTTGCGCCAGCCGCCGTCGGACAGCTGATATGCGATCATCTCGTCAGCGAGCGCTGCCGCCTCGGAACCCTTCCACCAGGAAGAGTCTTTCTTGGAGTAGGTACTCCAGTTAAAGTCGTTCTCGCCTGCGAACGCCACGAGCCCCGTCTGCACCTGCGGCAGGAGGGGAGTCGCCGTTGACATTACCATTCCTGCCGCGAGCAGTACGCAGGCGGCACTTTTGGACGATCTCTTCATAATAAGTCACTCCTTATAAAAATATTAACATATGTTCTGATACTGACATTTAGTTTCGCTTAAAAATCTAACCAAATATATTATAGCGCTTTTAAACGCATATGTCAATGAATTATCTGAAAATAATTTGTTTTATTATGAAATTTTTGTACTGTTTAGCCTAAGTGCTGTCTCGGCTGTTTCGTGGCCGCAGATAGTCGGATGCAAGATATTTGACCGTGTCCGATCTGTCACCAAAAACCGAGCGGCACACCTGCCGTCAGACGGGTATGCCGCTTTTTGTCATGAATCCGATTCGTAATAGGGGTCACGGTAGCTCTTGAAATAGTCATACGGAACGGCAGGTTCTGCATTTGCGATATCAGCATCGACATCTCCGCTGCCGTATTCTCCCGCGTTTTCAATGATATGAAGGATCTGCGATGCTTTCTCCTTATCTTCGAGAAGGCAGAAATAGCTCTCGCTTGCGGTGTACTGCGGGTCGAGCTCGATGGCGGCATAGGACAGCAGCGTATCGTAAAACTCACCGCAGTTATCGCCGAGCAGGATCTTTTCGGGCTGCGCTTCGTCGATGAGCCAGCCGAAATTTATCGTGCAGTAGCCGTCGGGCAGGTGCAGCACATCGTGGGTTTTGCGCCACTGCTTCGGCAGCCACAGCATCTGCCTTGTGTCGCTCTCATCCATGCACTCGCTCTTCTTGTACAGTATCCCGTCGAGGAAGAATACGGGCAGTCCGCTGTCCGCTGTGACGGAGGTGTAGGGCGGGTCGATGTAATCGGACGACGCGAAGCTCAGTATCATCTCGTCGCTGTAATGGCTGTTCAGATGTATGCTGCCGTCCTTGTGAACGATGAGCGCAAAGTCGTTGTCGAAAGCATGGGGCATCTCAGTGTAACGTTCGTAAACGAGCGGTCGGTTCCTGTAGCTGTCCGAATAGATGTAGCTGATCTCCTCGGTATCATCGCAGGTCTCCCCGATGGTGAAATCATCGACACAGAAACAGTCGTCGTCCATGTACACGGTCTTGAAGCCGCTAAGCTTCACATCGAACAGCCCCGTGTACAATACCTCGGGCGCCTTGCCGCCGTACTCCGTCTGCTCGTCGAGGGCATCCCTGAACCTGTCCGAGAGCCTTTCCCTGTCGAATGTCTCCTGCTTTACGAGCCCTTCGGGGTCTCTGATACCTCTGAAAGTCATGACGATGCGCCCGTCCGCGATTTCGAGCGTGCCCTCGGCGGTGTACTCGTCGGTCAGCCCGACGTTCACCGTCAGCTCGGGCACCGACTTTACGAAATCGGGGTCTGCCTCGGTGAAATTCTCCGCCTTCGAGAGGAACGGCTTGTAGATAAGCCGAAGTTCATCGCCGCGGTACTCCGCGTTCTCAAAGCGAAGAAAGCGGTATTCGTCGGAGTCTTCGCTCACGATGGGCGGCACGGGGTATCTGTACTTGTGCTCGCTGTCGTAAACGGAGTTGTAGTACTCTAACATATGTTCGTACTCCGAAGTGTCGTTCGGGTCGATGGCGTAGCCTATGATGTCAAGATAAGCGTCGTTCGGTATCAGGTCGCAGTAGAACATACCGCTTATATCAGAGATGCGGCTTCTGAGGTCGAGGGTCTGCCACTCGGTGCTGTCCGCCGATGCGCTTTCGGACGCATTGTCTGTGGGAATGTCGCTCATACAGCCTGCCATGAAAAGCGCAGTCCCTCCGATGAGAAGCACGCCTGCCGCACATACAGCCGCAGACCTTGCGCGTGAACGTCGGACGGGATTTTTTGCTGTCTGTCCGCGATGTTTCATTGTTTTCTCCTCCCGTTTATATATGTTCGGTGGAAGATAGTATATCACAAAAACCGCGCCCTGTCAACATTTACGGAAGGCGAAAAAATTTTTTTGAAGAACTACTTGACAAAGCAAAGTACCTGTGGTATAATATCATCAAGCTACTAAACAATGCAAAGTAGCTCGGAGAGAAGGGACACGCCTATGGACAACGCGCAACTGCTGAAAGGCATACTTGAGGGCTGTGTGCTGGCGATCATCGCCGAGGGTGAGACCTACGGCTATGAGATAATCGGCGAGCTTGAAAAGGCGGGCTTTGAGGAGATCGGCGAGGGGACGCTCTACCCCGTTCTCACAAGGCTCGACAAGAACAAGCTGATACAATGCCGCAGAGCAAAATCACCTCTGGGGCCTGTGCGGAAGTATTACAGCATCACGGACGAGGGGGCGGGTGCCCTGAACGACTTCAAAGAAAGATACAGAAAGATCAGCCGGAGCGCGGGCCAGCTTTTGTTTGGGTCGGCGCAGGAAGAGGAACAGCAGGACGGAGGTACATCATGATAAATTCTCATGCTATCTACATCGAAAAGCTACAGCCTGAGTACAGGTCGGTGTTCAGGAAGATACGCGACTACGTGACGGCGAGCAACATGGACGAGATCAGGAATGAGGAGATGCTCAGCGAGGTCATGGACACATTCCTCTCGGCGCAGAACGAGGGAAAGCCTGTGGAGCAGGTCATCGGCGGCGACCTCGGGACGTTCTGCCGTCAGCTTTGCTCGGACATCGGCGTGAAGAGCCGTGTCATAAATTTCCTCGAAGCGATGCAGCCGATCGTTTCGGTACTTGCGATATTCGGCGTTCTCGACCTTGTCAAAATGCTTGAAAAGCTGTCCGACGGCGAGAAGTTCAGCATCCTGACCTACCGCGGCGAAGAGAATGTCCCTGCGTTCCTGCTGGGCGGTCTGATGTTCGCGGCAGTCGTGTACGCGGGCAGATTCTTTATCAAGAGACTGGTTTTCACCAGACCCGATACATACAAAAAGCTGGCTTTCCTTATAAGAGCCGTGACCCTCGTGCTGATGCTGGCGGTCATCCTCATCCTGTTCAATGGCGCCGAAGCAAAGGGCACATATCTCTGGGTGACACTGCTTTTCTGCGCGGTTTTTCTGACCGCCTACAGGTTCATCACCCGTGAGAGCAGGCGTTACAAGAAGGAGAACCGCATCTCGCTGGGCGAAATGGCAGGCACTTCGGCGAACATCAGTCTCGACATCGAGCAGACGGAAATGAAGCGCTTTGAGAAGCTGAACAGCAAAAACGTCCGCAAGGGCAAGCCTGAGCTGACCTTCGGGCAGTTCCTCGACCGCGAGGAAAAAAGCTGTACGAGCTGGGACAAGCGCCCCGCGTTCTACATCTTTCTGGTGCCTGCTTCGACGGTGCTGGGACTGATAATAACGACATTTGCAGGCGGTTTTGAGGGCTTTTCGGATATGCTCGTCTTTATCGGCGTGATGCTTGCCGTTGAGGGCGCCATAATGTACGGTGTATACCGCTTGGTCGATACGGGAACGAAGGCGCGGCTCAGCTGGCTGAGGTCGAAGCGCGAAAGCGAATAACAGACATAAAGGACAGATGCTTCGGACGTAACATCTGTCCTTTTTCTGCGACCTGCATTTTGCATCAAGCGTGCTGAAAAACATACGAATGTGACTAAAGTCACATCAAAAAACTGCCATTATTCACTACCGCCCTTTGCAGATATGGTGTATAATGGTTACAGTAAGAACAAAAACGAAAAAACGGAGGTCAAACATGGAAAATGTAATCCTTAAAACTACACAGCTGACAAAGAAATACAACAACAAAGCGGTGGTCGATGACCTTTCGCTGGAGATACGCCGCGGAGAGATATTCGGTCTGCTGGGGCCGAACGGAGCAGGCAAGAGCACTACGATGAACATGATATGCTCCACCGTCGCGCCCACGGCAGGCAGGGTGGAACTGTTCGGGAAAGAGCTCCGCTCGCACCGCAAGGAGGTCATCCGCAGGATAGGCTACATCCCGCAGGAGCTGGCGATACACGGCAATCTCAAGGCGTGGGAGAACGCCGAGATGTTCATCTCGCTGTACGGGCTCAAGGGCGAAAAGCTCAGGCAGGCGGTCACGGAATCGCTGGAGTACGTGGGGCTGAACGAGTGCCGAAACGAGTTCGCAAAGCACTTCTCGGGGGGCATGAAGCGAAGGCTGAACATCGCCTGCGCCATCGGCCACTCCCCCGAACTGCTGATATTCGACGAGCCGACCGTCGGCATCGACCCGCAGTCGCGCAACTTCATCCTCGAAAAGATAAAGGAGTCGAACAGCAGCGGCGCGACGGTAATCTACACGAGCCATTACATGGAAGAGGTCGAGGCCATATGCACCCGCATCGCCATCATGGACAACGGCAGGATAATCGCCTGCGGGTCGAGTGCCGAGCTGAAAAAGATGGTGAACGGAAATGACGACATCACACTTGAAGAGGTGTTCCTCACGCTGACGGGAAAGAAGCTCAGAGACATCGAGGGATAAGGTGAGAAAATGATATTCTATCTGATGAAAAACAACCTGAAACTGATTTTCAGGAACAAGTTCGCGGTTGCGGTGCTTCTGCTGGGGCCTGCCCTCACGATAGCGATGCTGTCGAACGCCTTCGAGTCGCTGATGAAGTCCTACACCGTTCCCGACGAGTTCACGGTGGGGTACAGAGCTCAGGGCGGCGTTCTTGCCGACAGCATGGACGACATAAAGGAAGCGGGCAGGGAAGCAGGGATAGTTTTCCGCGAGTACCCCGACGGCGAGCCCGAGGAGCTTATCGCGAACAACGACCTTGCGGCGTTCGCTGATATAGAAGGGGAGGGCTACACCCTCTACACCAGCGAGGATCACAAGCCCGAGGGTGCTGTGACCGACTGCTTCTTCGACAGGGTAGTGAGCGGAGGTGTCGATGCGGCGCTCGGCAGTATAGCGCCCGACGCTGTCATGAGTTCAGCGGTACCCACGTCGAACCTTGACTATATGCCTGCCGTGAACTCCACCGACTACTACGGCATGATCTACATCGTGTACTTTTCGAGTCTCGGCATGGTCTGCGCGACGGGTATGCTCAGCTCCGAGAAGAAGAACGGCATCGAGCGCAAGTACCGCGTCTGCCCGGTATCGAAGTTCGGGCTGTATCTCGCAAGGCTGCTGCCGACGGCGGCATTGGTCACCGTCTGCTCGCTCATCGAGACGCTCGTGACTACGGCACTGTTCGGCATCCACTGGGGCACGCCGCTACTTTCGGCGCTCATCGTGGTGATGGTGATACTTGCAGGCACTGCCTTCGGTTTCATGCTGTACAGTCTCTCGCGGAACATGGCGATGACGATAATCGCGCTGTTCGCGGTGATATGGGTGATGGGCTTCTTAGGGGGCAGTTTCGAGACATATATGTATTCGGCTGTTTCGGAGACATTGAAGAAAATATCCTTCTTCTACTATGCTAACAGGTCGCTGGTGGAGCTTTCTTCGATGGGCAAGAGCGACTATACGGCGGTGTCGCTGTTGTTTTCGGGCGGCATATTTGCGGTCAGCTCGGCAGTGTCCATCGCTGTCGATACTATAAGAAAGAAGGTGTGAGCATGGTATCTGTCATCAAAACAACCATGAAGCTGCTGCTTCGCAACAAGGGTTTCATATTCTTCCTGACGGTGATACCTCTGCTCTCAACGCTGATATTGTCGCTGAAAGTCGATCACGATGTTGACCACTGCGTGACCGAACAGAAGGTCATCGAGCTCGACTCCGCCGAAACAAGGGCTATCTACAAGGGCGACCACGAAGCGTTCATCATCAAGGTCTACGACGGCTCTGAGAGCGAGCTTTCGGGGTATCTGCTCGACACTCTTGCCGCCGGCAGTATGTTCTCGGTCTGCCGTGCGGATGTGACGGACATGAGCGGCGACGAAGTCCGCAAGCGTGCCGAAAAGGACGCTTTCGACGACCGTGCAGGCATGATAATGTACCTGAAAGCAGGCTTTGACAGCGCCGTCATGAACGATTCTCTGTCGGACGGTATCGAGCTTTTCAAGGTGTCGGAGGACGGCAGACAGGAGATGTTCACCACCGAGCTGTCGGACATCCTGTCGAGGATGTACAGGAGCGGCACCGTCTGCGGCGGAGACAGCTCAAAGACCATCGAAATGCTCCACACCATTTCGGGGCAGATGCCGAAAAAGACCGTCAAAAACATCGCAGGCGGGAACAAGACTGTCCTCACAGCCGAGCAAAACAACAACAAGACCCAGATAGGCTATGCCTTCGCGTTCCTGACCCTCGGGTTCATGTTCAGCGGAGTGTTCGCCGCCCACACTGTCATCACCGAATCGAACAACAAGGTCTACACGAGGATAATGCTGACGGGCATATCGAACATGAAATACTTCACGGCGAAATTCATAGTCGTGGTGATGATGTGCCTGTTACAGACAGGCGTGCTGGCTGTATGCCTGACTTTCATCAAAGACCTCGACCTCGGGATGCCATACGGACTGTTCCTTGTGATAGTATTCCTGCTGGGACTGATATTCGGTTCGTTCAGTATGTTGACAGGCATCGTTTTTGGTGATATAATGAGTTCAAACTATGCTGTGTTCGCAGTGTGGAGCGTGTCCGCGATGCTGTCGGGACTGTTTTTCCCCATCGGCGAGACCTCGGAACTGCTCAGGTCGATATCCTACCTGATGCCGCAGAGATGGTTCATCGAAGCCTGCGAAAAGCTCATCACGGGAGGCTCGGGGGCGTTCAGGATACTCGCTTCCGCCACCGTTTCGTACCTCATCGTGATAATCAGCCTCGGCAGCGTAGGACTAAAGATACGTAAGCAGGAAACCTGAAAGGGCTCATACCATGAATGAACACTTCCGAAACCACTATTTCACAGCAGTGCGAATGTGCCTGCTGGTGGCGATACTCGTCCACACGATACTATCATGTTCGCTTCTGACAGGAGCATCCTACGGGGTGCTCCTGCTGTTGGCGTTGCTGACGGGGGCGCTGTCGGTCAGGGAAGTCGTGAGCAGGCGTATGCAGGCGGTCTGCCTGACTGCGGCGGCGGTGCTGACGTGCGTCGTTTTCGGCATCTGCGGCAGGGGGACGATACTTCTCGGGGTGCTGACGGGGTACGAGATACTGACCTTTATTCGGCCGTCTGTCGGGTGGTATCTTCTGCCTGCGGTGCTGTCGCTGGCGGGTCGCGAAAGCACGGAGAGCTTCGTGCTCACCTCGCTGCTGCTGGGCGTGATATACGTTCAGCACGACCACGTTGCGGAGGTCTACCGTGAGCAGATGAAGGAGGACATCCTGAACGAACAGTCGCTCAAACACGACATCGACCGCCGCGAGAGCGCGATGAAGGACGAGCTGAAACAAAGTCTGCTGGCGTCGGAGAATCAGGTGCTTGAAGAGCGGGCGCAGCTGTCACAGACGCTCCACGACAAGCTGGGGCATAATATCAACGGCTCGATATATCAGCTTGAAGCGGTGAAGGTGCTGATGGAAAAAGACCCCGATCGTTCGCGGTCGATGGTGCAGGCGGTGATAGACCAGCTGAGGACGGGTATGGACGAGATACGTGCGATACTCAGGAAGAAGCGTCCCGAGAAGCATCTGCTGGCGGCGGCGCAGCTTGAAAGGCTGTGTGCGGACTGTAGGGCGAAGGGGATAGCCGCCGAGCTTGTGACTGAGGGGGAGCTTTCGGCGGTGCCCGAGGGGTGTCTTGAAGTGATACTGGACAATTGTTTTGAGGCTGTGACGAATTCGCTGAAGTACTCGAAATGCACGAAGATAGGGATAAATATAGTAGTCATGAACAGGTTTGTGAGGTGTACCGTCACGGACAACGGCAGGGGATGCAAGACGATAACGGACGGTATGGGGATATCGGGAATGCGAAGGCGAGTCCGTCAGGCGAACGGAATGCTGGAGATAAGCTCGGATATCGGATTCACGGTAAATATGCTACTCCCGATAGAATAGCACAAACGCCTCGTGTTCGCCAGGGCAGAAAAAAGTTTAGGAGGGGGGGTGGGGGAGACCCTTTTCAAAGGGGCCCCCCAGCAGGGGCACGGGGACAGAGTCCCCGAACCCGAGAGGTCGCTCAGCCCCCAAAGCGCACCAACGACCCCGCCAAATATAAAATCGGCAAATCCAAAACAAAACTTCCCGAAAGGCGCAAAATGAGAAACCCAAAACAATCCATCAAGAACAACAGATTTGCCGATTTTATTTTCGCGAGAGAGCGAAGCGATTCGAGTGAAACCCCCGATCGCACCAAAGGTGCGACAACAAAGCCAAACAAATGCAAAAACGTAAAAACGCAAATAATCAAGCAAGTCCAAAAATTCTGAAAGGAACCACAATGGAGAAAATAAAAGTCATAATCGCCGACGACAGCGATTTCGTAAGAGACGGCATGAAGATAATCCTTGAGGTCGATGACGGCTTTGAGGTCATCGGGTGCGCCGCAAACGGCAGGGAAGCCTGCGAGCTCGCCGAACAGGAGCCGCCGGATGTGTTCCTCATGGACATCCAGATGCCCGTGATGGACGGTATCGAAGCTACTAAGTATATCACCGAACATAAGCTCGGGAAGGTGCTGATCCTCACGACTTTCGACGAGGACGAGCTCGTTCAGGCGGCGCTCAGAAACGGCGCGAAAGGCTACCTCATCAAGAACCATACCCCCGAACACCTTAAACAGATGATACGCTCGGTCTACTGCGGTACGGGCGTCATGGAGGAAAGCATCCTCGAAAGCCTCGCCGTCAGGAGCGATCCGACCCCTTCGGGCTTCTGCGCGGATGAGTTCACCGCACGCGAGCTTGAGATGATAAAGGCGGTCGCGGACGGCCTTTCCAACGAGGAGATAGCCGAACGCCTGTTCCTCTCAAAGGGCACCGTCAAGAACTACATAACCTCGATACTCTCAAAGGCAGGGCTCTCCCACAGGACGGCTCTCGCTGTCTACTACCTCACGGGGAAAAAGCCCGAGTGAGACTTTAACGTTTTCGCTCCTTATGTTAACGATTACAAAAAGCTCACAATTAAAACATCGTATATTAAAACAACTGACTGATTATTGCGGTTTACCTGCCGAAGATTGCGGTATTGGTATATAGTGGTTGACTTTTGATATGATGTATTGTATATTTACATTAAAGAAAATTGACACTGATATAGTATATTGGGCATTATGACGGTAATGGAGAAAACGTTTTTTTCGGCTGTTATATGCATTTCGTAACGGAAGTTATGTCCTGTAAAGTTCGTTCAGGACAAACATAATAAGGAGTGATAAAAATGAAACATTCAAGAGTGAAGAGAATCGTCAGTGGAATCGTTTCCATGCTGATGATCGCGGCGGCTTTGCCCGTTTCGACATACGCTGATGACTGGAGCGGCTATGCAGGCGGCTTCCCGACAACGGGCAACGAGAACATCGGCTCGGACGCAGGCGACGGCGGCAACGCTCAGTCGGGGCTTAATGCCAAGATCAAGAACGATATGCCCACAACCGTCCCCTACGGAGCGGAAAAGTCCAGCCAGTGCAAGGTCGAGAACAGGACCTATTACTGCAAGTACACGGGCAAGCAGAAAAAGTGCAACGTTATCCTGCCCCCGAACTATGACTCAAGCAAGAAATACCCCGTAATGTTCGTTCTTCACGGTATCATGGGAAGTGAGAACGACATGGTGAGCGGTATGGGCGTTCAGGAACTTATGACGGGTCTTATGACCAGCGGACAGGCTGAAGAGTTCATCGTGGTCACCCCGAATATGTTCACCAGCAAGACCATGGACGGCCCCAGCGGCATCAACCAGCAGACCGCTTCTCAGTACGATAACTTCGTCTATGACGTTACCGACAGCCTTCTCCCCTTCATCAAGGAGAACTACTCTGTAAAAGAGGGCAGAGAGAATACGGCTATCACAGGCTTCTCCATGGGCGGCCGTGAGGCTATCTACTGCGGACTTCTGCGCCCAGACGTGTTCGGTTATGTGGGCGGCGCCTGCCCTGCACCCGGTATCACACCCGCATCCGATTTCTACATGACTCATCCCGGCTGTATGCAGGAGAGCGAGATGAAGTTCAGGGATGTCGGCCCCGAGCCTGCTGTATTCATGATTACAGGCGGAACCAACGACAACGTTGTTCAGGATTTCCCGAAGAAGTACAGTGAAACCCTGACACGCAACGGCGTTGACCACGTTTACCAGTCTATCCCCGGCGGCGGACATGACGCAAATTCCGTAAAGCCCCATCTCTACACCTTCATGAGATATGTTTTCAAGGGTTCATCGAGTCAGGGACAGCAGGGCAACGACCCTCAGCCCGAGACAAAGGTCTCCCTCCTCGGCGACGCGAACATTGACGGCACTGTAGATATCAGCGACGCTATCCTTATCAGACAGTGGCTCCAGAACCCCGATAAATACATCCTCACCGAGCAGGGACGCCTGAATGCGGACGTATTCAATGTCGGCGACGGCGTTACAATCGACGATGTGAACACCATCCAGAATTACGTTCTCGGTGTTATCGACAGTCTCAATGAGAATACCGTTCCCGATCCTCCGACTGGCCTCGTTCTGAACGATCATTTTGATTCGGGCGTAGGTTCGTGGACGGGCAGAGGTCCTTCCACCGTTGCGGCTTCCGATGCGGCATACTACGGCACTTCGGGCAAATCGCTGTTCGTTTCAGGCAGAACAGCCGAGTGGAACGGCGCGTCTGTCAATATGGACGGCAAGCTGCGTGCTGGCGAGACATACAGCATAAGCTTAGGTGCTCTCCAGACATCGGGCGGTTCTGCTGAAATTCAGGTATCGCTCCAGTACAGCACGGGCAGCGGAACCGAATACGCTCATATCGCTTCGGATTCCTGCGCAAGCGGCGTATGGACAAAGCTTGAAAACACACAGTTCACCATTCCCTCTAATGCTTCCGATATAGTTCTTTATGTTGAGACCGTACAGGGCTCGGGAGACCTTATGGACTTCTATATCGACGATGTTCTCGTTGCGGCAGCAGGCACAAAGTCGTCTGTAACAACAGGCGGCACAGGCAAGGTGCCCGAGACAGACGTTGTCATCTCTGACCCCACCAAGTGGGATAACTATCAGGAGACAGCTTCCGCGCAGTATATCGACTTCTACAAGAGCTCCATCAAGCACATGGGCAACACCTACAGACTTACCGAGAAGCTCAACGCTGCCGAAAACGGTGCGCCCCTGACAGTAGCTTACCTCGGCGGTTCCATCACCGAGGGCAAGAACTACACCACACCTTTCTCCAACTACCTGAAAAACACCTTCGCAAAGGGCAGCTTCAAGGAGATAAACGCAGGACTTTCGGGCACTTCCTCGGTCGTAGGACTTGTCCGCAGTGAGAAGCAGATCGTTGAGCAGAAGCCCGACATCATCTTCCTTGAGTTCTCCGTGAACGACCACGAGGATATACTCTACAAGAAGTGCTTCGAGAGCTGCATCAAGAAGTTCCTCGATATGCCCAACGCACCTGCTGTATGCGTACTCATCAACCGTGCGAGAGGCGGATTCTCCAGCCAGTCGCAAATGTACCCCATCGGCAAGAACTTCGACATCCCCGTTATCAGCATGGACGACGCTCTCACCAAGGCGTTCAACAGCGGATTTCTCCAGACGGGCGATTACTTCACCGACGATTATCACCCGCACAAGGACGGCGGTCAGCTCATCGCAGACTGTCTCGGCTACTATGTACGTCAGGCACTGAAGAGCGAGAACCGTTCTGCGGGCTACACTCAGCCTACCAGCTACGTTTACGGCGCTGATTATGCGAGCTGCGTGAACGTTGACCCGAAGAACCTCACCAACTTCAATGCAGGTTCGTGGACTTACGGCAGCGGCTACGGCAACGGTCAGGGTCTGAACTATTCCTACACCCTCAACGGCGGCAGCCCTATGACCTTCAAGGCTAAGGGCAAGGGTCTCATCATCGTGTTCAAGGCCAACAGCTCGGGTATGGGCAGCATCAACGTTACCGTAAACGGCAAGACCACTCAGATAAACGGCAACAAGCTGTACACCTGGGGCGGTCCCGACGCTGAGCTCGGCTACTACCAGAGCACCTCGGGCGACCTCAACGTTTCTATCAGCGGAAACGGTCAGTTCACCATCTGGGGCATGGGTCTCGTTCAGTAAAAGCGAATAATGAAAGCTCCGACTTCTTTGAGGGTCGGAGCTTTTTTTGTCAAATATTGTTGCTCAATTTTAATATCGTGTAAAAATATGAAACAGCATATACCTTATATATATAAGCGTGCTGACGCATCGGAAACGACCAAATCGGAAAGGGGCTGAAAAATATACTGTTTTTCAGGGGTTGATTTTTCTTTAACGGTCTGGTAACTTAAATAATCAAATATATGAATTATTTTCAAAAGTACGCAGGTACGTTACTTTAGTGATGCAAAAGAGCAATTTTTGATTACAATTTATGGATAATGCGCAAAAAATGATTTGAAAACAGAGTGAAAAATATATAAAATATAGACAATTACTACAGAGGTGAATAGACCGCGAAGCCGACCACTTGCGGTAATACCCTGTAGCACGGTTCATGATAATATTTTATGAATGTAGAAAGAGAGGAAATTAGCTTATGAAGAAATTTGTTCCCAAGCGAGCGGTAGGCGCGGTCCTTGCAGGTCTTATGTTAGTTTCGCCTGCTCCGCTGGTAAATCTGGATCTGAACGTATTCGCTGAAAAGACGCTCCAGACGTCCCCGTCCAGTACCCGTGACGAAGGCTGGTACAACGGCTACCACCACGAGATCTGGCAGGCAGACACCCCGAACTCTTCCACCATGACTCTGCACGATAATGACGGCGGATTCAAGACCACATGGAAGTGCGGCCCCAACAACTCGAAGGGTAACTTCCTTGCACGCCGCGGTCTCTACTATGGTCTGAACAACCCCAAGACCTGGAAAGACTACGAGGGCTTCACCTGCGATTACGACTGCACATGGTCGGCAGGTTCTTCGGGCAACTCCCGTATCTGCATCTACGGCTGGGCTCAGAATCCTCTCGTTGAGTACTACATCATCGAGGACTGGAAGAACTGGTCTCCCGCACAGGATCCGACCGCTAACTACAAGGGATCGGTAACTATCGACGGCAGTGAATACAAGGTCTATACCAGCAACAGAAATTCCTATACCATCGAAGGAAACAAGAACTTCACCCAGTACATAAGCATCCGTCAGAAGACCAGAACAAATGGCACCATCAGCATCTCCGAGCACTTCAAGGCATGGGAGAGCATGGGCATGAAGATGGGCAACTTCTACGAGTGCGCATTCAACGTTGAAGGCTGGGAGAGCGATGGTACGGCAGATGTTAACCTCACCATCAAGGAAGGCAAGACCAGCGGCGGCGGTCAGACCGATCCCGACCCGACTATCCCCGATCCCGACGCTAACGGCGATTACTTCACCAGCACCTTCGAGAGCGGCAAGGATAACTGGACTGGCAGAGGCGACGCTTCTGTTTCCATCGACAGCAAGAACTTCTATCAGGGCAGCAAGTCGCTGTACGTAACAGGCAGAACCAAGGAATGGAACGGTGCGGCAATCAACCTCAGCACCTCGACCTTCGTTCCGGGCAACTCCTACAGCTTCAGCACGGGCGTTCTCCAGAAGAGCGGTTCGGCTACAACCATGAAGCTGACTCTCCAGTACACCGATGCTTCGGGAAAGACCCAGTATGACGAGGTAGATTCCGTAAAGGCTAACAGCGGCGAGTGGACAAAGCTTGAGAACAAGTCGTTCACTATCCCGAGCGGCGCTTCCGACCTCATCCTTTATGTTGAAGCTCCCGACAGCCTGACGAATTTCTACATCGACAACGCAGCAGGTTCCAAGGCAGGCAAGGCTTCGTCCGTAACTACGGGCAAGGGCACTGTTGACAGCTCTAATCAGCAGTCGAACCCCGACACCACCGACGCTGCACTCAAGAACGTATTCTCCAGCTACTTCAAGGTAGGTACAGCTGTGAGCTCGAACGAAGTTCAGAAGAACCCCGACTTCATCCGCAAGCACTTCAACAGCATCACCCCCGAGAACGAGCTGAAACCTCAGTACATTCTCGACCAGAACGCATCCAAGCAGAAGGGCAACAACGTAAATCCTCAGGTTACTCTGCCGTACTCTGCAAAGATCATCCTCGACTTCGCAGTTAAGTACAACATCCCTGTAAGAGGTCACACCTTCATCTGGCACAGCCAGACCCCTGACTGGTTCTTCAAGGAGAACTTTGACAGCAACGGCGCTGTAGTTTCCAAGGAAGTTATGGATCAGCGTATGGAGAACTTCATCAAGAACACCTTCACGATGCTCAAGGAGAACTATCCTACTCTGAACCTCTACGCATATGACGTTGTAAACGAAGCATTCGATCCCGGCAACGGCAACCTCAGACAGGCCGGTTTCAGCGAGAGAGACGGTCAGTCGCCCTATATGACCATCTACGGTGACGACAGCTATATGCAGAAGGCATTCGCATATGCAAGAAAGTACGCTCCTCAGGGCTGCAAGCTGTTCTACAACGACTTCAACGAGTACAACGACGGCAAGGTAACTGCTATCTACAACTTCGCTAAGAAGGTACACGAAGCAGGCAACCTCGACGGTATCGGAATGCAGTCGCATCTCGGCACCAACTATCCCGACGCTACAAGATACAAGAACGCACTGAACCTGTTCTCGTCCATCCCCGGACTTGAGATCCACGTTACCGAGCTTGACGTTATGCAGAAGGGCGCAAGCTCCTCTGGATTCGCTAACTACTATGCAGGCATCGTTCAGGACATCCTCGACTGCGACGCTGTTACCTCGCTGACATGGTGGGGCACCAACGACGGCATGAGCTGGAGAAAGTCCGACACTCCTCTGCTGTTCGACGAAAACTATCAGCCGAAGGAAGCATTCAAGTCTGTAGTATCTCTCGTTCCCACCGAGCTGTGGGGCAAGACCAACGGCAACGAACAGCCAGACCCTGATCTTCCCAAGTATCCTACCACCAAGCTTGACGGTATCCAGGGCAACGCATTCAGGATCAGCTGGAACAAGCTCGACAATGCTGACAAGTATGTTGTCGCTTACACCACTAATGGCAAGAAGTGGAAGATAGCTAAGACTGTTGACAAGAACACCACATCGCTGACCTACAAGAACGTACCGAAGGGCACATATTATGTAGTAGTAGGCGCTTACGTAAACGGCAAGATCGACACCAGCGACCTCACCAAGAGAGCTGTAAAGGTTACTATCGGTTAAGTAGTATTACTGATGATCGAAGCTGACCGATCACACGCTTTGGTAAACAAGTAAGATCAAGACCGACATTCTGAAGAATGTCGGTCTTTTTTTGAGCTGTGTGTGAACTTGAATGAAGATCGCCGATGAGACCTTTCGGGGCGGGGACTCTGTCCCCCGAGCCCCTGCTGGGTGGACCCTTTAAAAAGGGTCTCCCCCAGACCCCCTCCTGAATTTTTTAGTCTCCGGCGCTCACGAGGGGGAGGTTTGGGTATTATTTGTGTTTCTTTCTTTCACGTTTGTTTTCGTACATCAGCTGGTCGGCTCGCTTCATTACTGCTTTCTATCAGTTTACCTTTATCCATATGTATGTTCTCACTCCTTCATCAAGTGTCATGCCCAATCGTACACTTGAAATGCTCTTTTATCAATAGCAGTGTTTTATACTCCCTCTGATTCCACGCAAGCTCGCCTACATTGTCAAGCATCGTCCGATTCTTGGCTATCGCTTCATCAAGGGTGTACAGTGCAGTACGCATTCCATAACGCTTTTCCTGTTCGCTGAGCTGCGTTTCTCCACGTTCAGCGGACACCTCACAGAAATACAGTCTGCTGATCTGGTGGAATATCCTGCCCTCGTGATAGCTCTTGAAGTCCCTTCGCTTTTCCTCGATATATCCAAACGGACGGATAGTGTCGGGGATAACGGAGTAGCCCGTTTCCTCCCTGATCTCACGGATAAGGGTGTCTGCATCGGATTCGCCCTCGTCCTGACCTCCGCCGGGGAGACTGACCTCGCCTTTGTTGTCATCGAGCAGCAACAGCTTGTCTCCAAAAAAAACGATACCACGTACAGCGACTCTTGCCCATACGTCCATATCTTCATCGTAGTCTTTCGCATCTAACAGCAGTAATCGCTCCATAATGACCTCCAAAACATCAGTCTGCTACACTTCACCTATTATACTCTAACATACAAACCTTAATTATAGCTTAAATCGCATAGGAAATACATCACTTTTATTAGTCTGTTACCAATTATTATACCAGAGTTTACCCTATAAAGTCAATCAGCTAAATAGAAAGAGCTTAAATCTACGTCGAGATCAAGCTCCTATTATTACTTATATTTGCCGATATAAGGTTCGCTCTGGATATGTGTCCTTGTATAGCAGTTATTTTCTTCATAAAAAAGCGGAACAGCCAACTTGACTGTTCCGCTATCATAGCCTGCCTATTTGTCTTGGTTTAGAGATACTTCTTTATGGAGCATCACCGAAGCCCGACGGATGTTTTGTTTTTCATACCATATATTATAACATATTTTTTCGTCACTTCAAGATATTACGTAAAAAAATATATCATTTTATTTAATAATTTCCTCCCACAAAAGCGACTTTCAGAGTCCGTCCGCACAAATTCTCCGTCCTTCGCCCCGAATGCCTGTCGTAATATAGTCGTAATGGCTGTTTCTTAACGGATTGGTAAAAGAATAATGTGTATAAAAGCGGTAAAAATTCATTGACTTTATAATGTATCTGTGTTATAATGGTAAATGTCGTGTGAAAACGACCGGTGCGGAAAGGCTGAGATCCCGATCCGGCTGTTCCCGTACTGTAATTATGCGGATTTTCCGCAGAACGGGAGGGTTTCTTTTATATGATCGTAGCACAGATCTTTGCCGTCATCATCTTCGTCGGGATGTTCATCATGATCGTTCTTGACAAGATCGAGAGGCACTATGTTACACTCGGCAGCGGACTTCTCACGCTGATCGTCGTATTCGGCATCTGCATGAGAAACGGAACTGCCATAATCAATACACTCGCTGTGAAGGACTTTTTCACAAAAAGCTTCTGGTATCAGGTCGAGGAAAGCGAAAGCTCGGGCATCAACTGGGCGACCATCGTGTTTATCGCGGGTATGATGCTGATGGTCGAGGGGATGGCGAAGGCAGGCTTCTTCAGATGGCTCTGCATGAAGATAGCATTCCTTGTCAAGTGCAGGACTATACCCATCTTCATCACATTCACTATCATGGCGGCTGTACTTTCGATGTTCATCGACAGTATTACCGTTATCATGTTCCTTGCGGCTGTAACGGTAGAGCTTGCACAGCTTCTCAAATTCAACCCGATACCGATGATACTTTCCGAAGTGTTCTGCGCGAACCTCGGCGGAAGTGCCACCATGTGCGGTGACCCGCCGAACATCATCATCGGTACATCGCTGGGATTCTCCTTCTTCGACTTCCTTACGAACACGGGTTTTGCGGCAGGTATCAGCCTTGTCGTGTCCATCATTTTCCTGTTCTTTGCGTTCCGCAAGGAGCTTGTGACCGAGGAAGGCGCAAAGATAGACATCAATTCGCTCCCCCAGCCTTCGGAAGCCATCACCAACAAGAAGGACTTCATCATCAGCAGCATCATCTTCGGCTGCGCGGTGGTACTTCTCATCACTCACAGCACTACTCACCTCACTGTTGCATCCATCGGTCTGTTCATCGCGGTGGTAACGCTTATCGCGGCAGGCAAGCACGCTCTTGAGCTTGTGAAGAAGGTCGATTACAAGACGCTTGTGTTCTTCATCGGTCTGTTCATCGTCGTAAGCGGACTTGAGGAAACGAAGATACTTGACAAGATAGCACTTTTTATCGAGAATATCAGCGGCGGCAACGTCAAGATGATGATCGCGATCATCGTCTGGGTATCCGCTGTCGCAAGTGCGTTCGTTGACAACATCCCCTTTGCGGCTACTATGGTGCCTGTCATCAAGAACCTTGCGGCGGCATCGGGAACACCTATCAGCACCCTCGCATGGGCGCTGGCTATCGGTACCGACATCGGCGGAAGCGCAACACCTATCGGTGCTTCGGCAAACGTTGTGGGAACTTCCGTTGCGGCTAAGAACGGCTATCCCATCAGCTGGGGACGCTACTGCAAGAAGCTCGCACCTGCGACCGTTATCGTTCTTGCAATCTCAACAGCTTATCTTTTCGTAAGATACCTTTGACAGATCGGAGGGAATATTATGTCTCAGATAATTATTTCGGTAGGACGTGAATTCGGAAGCGGCGGACGCGTTATCGCGGAGAAACTCGCCGAAAGGTTCGGAGTGCCGCTGTATGACCGTCATCTCATCACCGAGATCGCGGAGAAAACAGGACTGACCGAAGAACAGGTGGAGAAGTTCAACGAAGCTCCCAAAATGAAGATCATTTCAAGAAGGGTCAACGGCTACAGCAATTCCATCGAGGATAATATCGCTGAGATGCAGTTCGATATTCTTGACAAGAAGGCTGAGAGCGGCGAATCCTTTGTGGTAGTGGGCAGATGCTCCGAGACCAAGCTGAAAAAATATCCCGCACTCATCTCCCTCTTTATCCTCGGAGATATGGAAAAGAAGATAGAGCGCGTTATGAAAGTCTACGAGCTTGACGAGGAGGAAGCGAAGAAATTCATCCTCAAAAAGGACAAGAAGAGAAAGCGCTATCACAACTATCACTGCCAGGGAAAATGGGGAGATTCGAGACTTTACGACCTCTCCGTGAACAGCTCAAAGCTGGGTATCGACAGAACGGTCGATATGCTTGAGGATTACATCAAGGCACGCGTTGAAGCGGCTGAATAAACGCTCACAAAGACTGCTGAGGCTCCTGCGCCGCGGCAGTCTTTTGCTTTGGTCGGACAGCGCGGGTTCTGAACTTTTTTTCCACATCGTTGACAAAACCGCCGCAATAAAGAATAATGTTATATAGAGTACAGATGTCGGCGGAAGGGTCGGCATGAAGCAGAGGTGCATATCATGATAGAGACCGAACGGCTGATACTGCGGCAGTTCACCGAGTCCGATGCGGACGACCTTCTTGAATATCTCGGAGAGCCTGCCGTCAACTGCTTTGTCTGCATGAAGCTCGGTTCGAGGGAAGAAGCGGCAGAGGAGATCGCACGCCGCAGGGACGACGAACTGTGGTTCGCCATCGTCCTCAAAGAAAGCGGCAAGGTCATAGGCGAGATATTCGCTCACCCCGAGAATTTCGCCCCCGAGGACGACACTGCGGACACCTACAGCCCCTGCTGGATGCTGAACCTGAAATATTCGGGCAAGGGCTACGCCTACGAAGCGGCGCACGCTCTGTTCGAGCATCTTTTCAGCGAGAAGGGGGCAAGGCGGCTCTACGCCTACACCGAGGACTACAATCTCTCAAGTCAGCACCTCTGCGAAAAGCTCGGCATGAGACGCGAGGGGCTGTTTTTGGATTTCGTTTCCTTCGTGAAGGATGCCGACGGCGAACCCATCTACGAGAACACCATGCAGTACGCCATCCTGAAAAAAGAATGGGAAGCGCAGAAAAAAAAGAGAGGTGAATAAAATGGAATATACCGCCGAACAAAGAGCCGCACTCATCATTTCGGAGTGCAGAAAATGCACGGGCACCGACCCCTACGAGATCTTTCTTACCGTGGCGAAAAAGGACTTTGTCCGTATGCAGGCCCCGAGCACCACATCCTTGACGGCGCCTGCATCCTGACGGCGTTTCACAACGCTGGCGGAAAAGTTGAGCTCGGCGAGGCTCTCGACAAGCTGATGTACGAGGGGCTGCGGATGCCGGGTGCCGCCTGCGGACTGTGGGGCGTGTGCGGCGCTGGCGCTGATCGAAGGCACGGGACCCCTTTCGGGTGAGGACTGGGGGAGCCACATGAAGTACACTTCTGCCGCCCTCGCAAAGCTCTCCGAGACAGGCGGTCCGCGCTGCTGCAAGCGCGACGCTTTCACGGCCATGACTGAAGCGGTGAGCTACATAAAGGAACGCTGCGGAGTCGCCCTGGAGATACCTTCGATAAAGTGAGGTTTCTCGCATCTGAATCAGCAGTGTCTCGGCGCGAAATGTCCGTATAACACATGAAAAAGGAGTCAGACTATGAAAAATATCAGGATCTACAACGCCCCGAAGTACAGCGGCAGCGACTACACCGAGGTGGAGCCGAACATCTACAAGACCATCCTGCACAACGATTCTGAGATGTCGCTGGCGCTGGAACAGGTCACCGACCCGACCGTGCTGAGCGAGGTCGCAGAGCTCGACGGCTGGAAAGAGGGAGAGGGGGAGCTGTACAAAGACCTGCTCATCCTCACACACAACGGCAAGGTGTATTTCAAGGAGATCGACGACGAAGAAGGGATTATTTTCGAGAACATGGAAGAGGATACCGTGGCTTACGTCACGTCCCTTGTGTTCGAGCAGGAGCCGCAGTTCGGTGAAAATGCCCCCGACGACGATGAGATCTCCCAGTACCCTCTTGAAGACATCCTCGACAAGTTCATGTGCGCCTGCTGTGACGACTATCCCGAGGAGAACGCCGCCGACCCGATAAACGCCTACTGCGAGTTTGAAAGCGACAGCCTTGACGACATCCGCAGTCTGCTGACCATCGTCGGGAAGCACGTTTACAACGTGGAAAAGGGCGACTATGTTGACCTTGTCATTGAGGATGAGTGACGTGTTTATACAGCCGATATGACGAAAAAACAGCACCCTCATGGACGTATCCGTGAGAGTGCTTTAATGTTTATGCCTGATCTTGCTGCGAGTAGAGCTCGATGATACGCTCGGGCAGGAGTCCTTCCGCCGACCAGTTTTTCGGGTCGATGGCTGCGCCGATGATGAGCGCGAGCGCTATGTACGGATTGGTGTTCTCGGTCGGGAGCCGAAGCGAAAGCCTGTTTTCGCCCTCCCGCAGATCATCCGCGTCAAAGTCCTTCCCGCGGGAGAGAAAGCGCGTTATCTCATCCGAATGCGCGGTGATCCCTGCGAAAAGGTCATCTGCCTGCTCAGCCCTTGCCGCGGAGATGTTTATCCGCAGTTCGTGATGCTCGGCGCGGAGACTGTCCGCCGCCGTGATGCTGCCGAGGGCTGTCCCGAAGGTCATTATCCCGTTGGCGGTATCCATCGGCAGGGTGTCCCCGAAGGAGATGCGGCAGTGTCCTGCGCCGCAGCCGTGGTGCGAGCTTTCGGGCAGCATCCCCATCTGTTCCAGTGTGAGACACATCTGCCTGCGCACGTCGCTGCACTGGTCGAGAGGCTGCACGTCAAGGTAGTCCGCCTCGTCACAGGGGACCCCCTCGCGGGTGAGCCTGAACTCGTGTTCGTGCCCGAAGAGCAGTCTGCCGCCTGCGGTCTCAGCCGCTTTTGCAAGGATGTTCCGCGAGTCGCATTCATGGAAGCTGCCGTCGGGTCTTATGACCGAGCAGTACATCCTTGCGACCCTCTGCTGTTCGGGTCTCCAGGGGAGTATCGTCAGCGTGTCTGGGTCGGGGCGAAGAAACAGGTCGGAACGGATGCCGTCCGAAAACCCTTTCACCGCCGAACCGTCGATCGCGATACCGCAGCCGACAGCGCGTTCGAGCGCGCGCGGCATTATCGAGATGTTTTTCTGCCTGCCGAAAATGTCGCAGAATGCGAGCCTGATGAACCTGATGTCCTCGTCCTCGCAGTACCGCCGTATATCATGCGCGGCTATGGCATGGCTCATTTATCGTCGAACTCGCTGACTAACGCCGAAACGGTGTTCTTCGCGTCTCCGTAGATCATTACCGTGTTGTCGTTTGTGAAGAGCGGATTCTCAACGCCCGAGAAGCCTGCGCCCTTACCGCGCTTGAGTACGAATACGGTTCTCGCCTCGAATGCGTTGATGATGGGCATACCGTACAGCGGCGAAGTCTCGTCCTCGATAGCCGAGGGGTTTACAACGTCGTTCGCACCGATTACGATAGCAACGTCGGTGTTCGGCATCTGCGGATTCATCTCGTCGGCAGTTTTCAGCTGCTCGTAGGGAACGTTCGCCTCAGCAAGAAGCACGTTCATGTGACCGGGCATACGGCCTGCAACAGGGTGGATAGCGAAGCTGACCTCAGCGCCGTTCTCCTCCAGCTTGTCGCAGAGCTCCTTGACGGCGTGCTGAGCCTGAGCAACAGCCATACCGTAACCGGGGATGAATACAACAGAGCTTGCGGCTTCAAGGATAAGATAAGCGTCCTCGACCGACATGGAGCGGGGCTCCTTCGCTTCGCCTGCTGCGCCCTTCTTCTTGCTGCCGCTCTGGCTTGCGAAAAGAAGGCTGTAGAGTGTGCGGTTCATAGCCTTACACATGATGAGAGTCAGGATAAGACCCGAAGTACCTACCAGACAGCCCGATACTACCAGTACCGAGTTCGAGATGGAAAGGCCTGCGAATGCTGCCGCAAGACCCGAGAAAGCGTTGAGCAGCGAGATGATAACAGGCATATCGCCGCCGCCGATGCAGATTACCATGGTGAAGCCGAGGATAAGATATGCGGCAGTCACGATGATGATGCCGATCTTTCCGAGGTCGGTGCCGATAACGCCCGAGATAGCGAGTGCGTACATCGCAACGCCTGCAAGACCGCCTGCCGCAAGAAGTGCGTTAACTGCGTTCTTTGCGGGGATGGTCACGTTCTTCTTGAACGCCTTGCCCGAGAGCTTGCCCCACGCAACTATCGAGCCCGTGAATGCGATGGCGCCGATAGCGATGGTGAGACCGAGAGCGACCGCCGAGAAGGTGTTCACATCGGGGTCGGTCATGTACTGTGTGAGTGCGACCAGAAGGCTCGAAAGACCTCCGAAGCCGTTAAAGAGCGCTACCAGCTGGGGCATACCTGTCATTTCGACCTTTTTCGCCCAGACAGCGCCGATGACGCTTCCGAGTGCGATAGCCGCTACCGCCCATAAATATGCGTTTTTCAGAGGTGTCGAGGTGAGGGTGTCGGTAACTTTCTTTTCAAGAAGTACCGTCACGACAGCGATGAGCATACCCACCGAGGACATAAGGTTGCCCTTGCGTGCGGTGTCTGCCTTACCGAGCAGCTTGATGCCGCGGATGAACAGAACGGATGATACCATGTAGAGCACGGTCGTTAAAACCACGCTAATTTCAGACCAGCTCATTTCTTACCATCCCCCTTTTTCTTGAACATACCGAGCATCCTGTCGGTAACGAGATAGCCGCCTACAACGTTTATCGCCGCAAGGACGATAGCCGCGAAACCACAGATGTTCGAGAGCATACCCTCGGTGTGCAGCGCAACGGCAGTCGCCGAGATAGCGCCTACGATAGTGATGCCCGAGATCGCATTCGTGCCCGACATAAGCGGCGTGTGCAGCTGTGAGGGGACTTTCGAGATGAGCTCGACCCCGAGAAAGCCTGCGATCACGAATACGAACACAAGCAGTAATATTTCTCCTATTGCCATTATACTTTCCTCCGTAAATTATTTGAATCTCTCATGAACGATCGCACCGCCGCGGGTCAGCAGACAGCCCTTCATGATCTCATCTTCGAGCTTGACGTCCAGTTCTTTGGACTCTTTGTTGTAGAAGTGGGTCAGGAAGGCGGTAAAGTTGCCCGAGAGCATCTTTGAAGCGTCGTAGGGGACTTGTCTTTCGAGCAGGTCGCCAGACATGATAGTAACGCCGTTATCGGTCACAACGTTCTCGAACAGCTTCGAGCCTTCGACGTTGCCGCCTGTGGAAACAGCCATATCCACCACGATAGACCCCGGCTGCATCCTGTCGAGCACGTCCTTCTTAATAAGGAGAGGAGCCTTTCTTCCGAACACCTTAGCGGTGGTGATAACGATGTTCGAGCGCTCGCAGACCTTCGCCTGAGCCTCCTGCTGCTTTGCGACCTGTTCGGGGGTGAGTTCCTTTGCGTAGCCCTGATCGGTCTGACCCATCTCACCGAGGTCGATCTTCACAAAGTTCGCGCCGAGGGACTTTACCTGTTCCTCAACAACTGGACGGGTGTCGAAAGCGTCAACTCTCGCACCGAGGCGCTTTGCGGTCGCGATGGCCTGAAGTCCCGCAACTCCGACGCCGATAATGAACACTCTCGCAGGCTGGATAGTACCCGAAGGCGTAACCATCATAGGGAGTATCTTCGGCAGCTTTGCGGCAGCGTTGAGGACTGCGACGTAGCCTGCCAGAGAGGTCTGTGAGGACTGAACGTCCATCTTCTGAGCGAGGGTGGTACGCGGGATCATTTCGAGCGATACCGCCTGTACGCCTGCCTTTGCGAAATCGTTCAGCAGCTCCTTCTCGTTGAACGGGTCGAGGTAGCTGAGGTGCAGAGTGTCCTTTTTCAGCCCCTTGGCGCTTTCGGGCTTCATAATGCGGAGCACTATCTCGCTGTCGGCAAAGGCATCCTGCTCGTTTGCAACTATCTTTGCACCCGCCTTCTCGTAGGCTTCATCGGAGAAGCCGCTTTTCACACCCGTGCCGCTGACAGCCTTGATCTCGAAACCCATTCCAATCAGTCTTTTCACATCATCGGGAATGAGCGGCGTTCTTGTCTCACGGGGGTCTGACTCTTTGCAGACCAGTATTTTCTTCATCAAAAAACCCCTTTCGGTTGGAATAACTATATAACGGCAATACCGCACGGGGGCATAGTTACCCTGTGCGGCTGCTGTGATTTACATTGTTTGCCTGTAATTACAGACGTTCCGGCAGTCCGTCCTATGGCAAACTAAAGGAAGGCGTTGTGGGTCACCTTATGCTCCTGAAGTTCACGAACTGCCGAGCCGTCCGTTGGCTGTACCGACCTCAGTCCCAGCTCTCGGTGTTCTGCGAGTAGGGCGACTGATACGCGTCGGTATCGGTGCTGACCTGTTTTTCCACTCTGAGGAGTCCGATAAGCATATCGGGATGCTCAGTCTTAAAAGGGCAGATGTTAAGGTCTTTTGATGTATCTTTCATGCTTATCGTCCTCCTTAGACGTGTTATATTGTCGTCAGTATTTTTATCAAACGATGCCCTGTGCGTTCATCGCGTCGAGTACCTTCTCGAAGCCTGCGATGTTAGCGCCTGCAACGTAGTTGCCCTCAAAGCCGTAGCGCTTAGCAGCGTCGTCGATATTGTGGTAGAGATTTACCATGATGTCCTTGAGCTTGGAATCAACTTCCTCGAAGGTCCAGCTGAGGCGCTCGCTGTTCTGGCTCATCTCCAGTGCGGAGGTAGCAACGCCGCCAGCGTTTGCAGCCTTGCCGGGAACGAACCATACGCCGTTCTCCTGGAGGTACTTGGTAGCGTCCTCGGTGGTAGGCATATTAGCACCCTCGCAAACTGCAAGCACGCCGTTAGCTACCAGCTGCTTAGCGTCGTCGAGGTGGAGCTCATTCTGTGTAGCGCAGGGGAGAGCGATGTCGCACTTGATGCTCCAAACGCCTCTGCCCTCGTGATACTCGGAGTTGGGACGGTAGTTCTTGTACTCGGTGAGTCTTGCACGCTTAACTTCCTTGATCTCCTTGAGAGCTGCAACGTCGATGCCGTCGGGATCGTATACCCAGCCTGTGGAGTCGGAGCAGGTAACTACCTTAGCGCCGAGCTGCTGAGCCTTCTGGATAGCGTAGATAGCAACGTTTCCTGCGCCCGATACTACAGCAGTCTTGCCTTCAAGGCTGTTGCCGTGGGACTTGAGGAGCTCGTCAACGAGATACAGCAGACCGTAGCCTGTAGCCTCAGTTCTTGCGAGAGAACCGCCGTAAGCAAGACCCTTGCCTGTGAGCACGCCCTCGAAGAGACCTCTGATGCGCTTGTACTGACCGAACATATAGCCGATCTCGCGGGCACCTGTACCGATGTCGCCTGCGGGAACGTCGGTGTCAGCGCCGATGTACTTGCAGAGCTCGGTCATGAAGCTCTGGCAGAATGCCATGATCTCGCGGTCACTCTTGCCCTTGGGGTCGAAATCAGAGCCGCCCTTGCCGCCGCCGATAGGCAGACCTGTGAGCGAGTTCTTGAAGATCTGCTCGAAACCTAAGAACTTGATGATACCGAGGTTTACAGAGGGGTGGAGTCTTAACCCGCCCTTGTAAGGTCCGATAGCCGAGTTGAACTGTACACGGTAGCCTGTATTAACGTGAGCGTTGCCGTTGTCGTCGATCCACGGCACTCTGAACTTGATCTGGCGCTCGGGATTAACGAGTCTCTCAAGGAGAGCGTCCTTGCGGAACTTCTCTTCGTTAGCGTCTACAACGACTCTGATAGAGTCAAGAACTTCTCTTACTGCCTGATGGAACTCGGGCTCACTCGGATTTTTCTCGATCACCTGCTCGATGATCTCGTCAACATAAGACATTGTGTTTACCTCCATTTTTCATGAAAAAAAGGCAATGAGAAACTAAAGCCTTCTTTTCGTTAGCTTTAAGACGTCATTGCCTTGATATAATTCTACATTTTTTCTCGGATAAAGTCAATTTTAAAAACCCCGTAAAAATCAGACATTTACCGCAAAATTTCCGATAAAGGCGTATCTCAGTATTTTTTTACGTCCGAAGGGCGCTTTCCCGTGGTTTTTTTGAACACCGCCGAGAAGTAATCCACCGACGCGAATCCGAGCATCTCGCTGACCTCGTAGACCTTGTATCTGCCCGATCTGAGCAGTCTTTCGGCAAATTTCATGCGGAAACGGTTGTAGAAATCCCCGAAGGTCATGCCGAGTTTAGACTTGAACATCCTGCCGAAATAGTCCTTGTTGAACCCGAAATGGTCGGCGGCGTATTCGGTGGTGGCGATGACGTTCTCACTGCTGAGCATGAATTTTCTGAGCTGTGTGATGAATTTATCGTTGTTTTCCGTCAGACCGAGCTCTTCAAAAAAGTCGTTGGCGGTGCTGACGTATTCTTCGTTCGAGGTGTTCCTTTTCAGCTGAGACCTCGCCCTTAAAACAGCGTCCGAGAGCTTCTGCTCGTCGATCGGCTCGGTGAGAAAATCCACCGCACCCAGTATGAAACACTCGCGTATCAGCGACGCGTCGGCAGTTCGGCTCATCACGATAAAAAGCGGCGTATTTCCGCTTGCCGCAACGGCTTTCATAAGTTCCGGAGCAGGTAAAGCGGAAGGGTCATGACGGCAGATTATCAGCTCACAGCCCGATTTTGCGTTCTTTATCGTGTCGGGAATGTCCGCCGAGAACTGCTCGGCAATAAATCCGCTTTCCGCCCATATCGGGAGCCTGCTGAGCTTTGCCGCTCTGGTCGAATCTGTATCGGCTATCAGTACTTTCTGGCGTTTGCTCATAAACTTCCCCCCTGAAAAAAAGAAAAAAAGGCGCCGTATAGAACAGCGCCTTTGCTTGATTAAATTATAGCAACCGACCCGAACAAAGTCAATGAACATTTTTTTAACAACCGTAAATGTAGGAAATTTATAGGATTTTTTACGGAAAATCACATTAATTTGTGATATTTATAGAAAATTTTTCTATAGGTCTGATTTTGTGTCTGAAATGTTTCTTTCTTAAACGTTTCAGCACAGCTGACGTTAATTAATAAATACGCTATAATTACTTTAGAGATATTTAACGCCGATACAACTATCAGTTTACCTTCGTTCAATGTGAGGTGATATTATGATCTGTCCATACTGCGGAAAACCATCAACGACGGAGCGCCTATTGCCGTCATAGGAGGGACAGCCCGCTCTGCTCTTCCACCCACGGCGACGGCTCGAACAACGCTTATGTTGCCCTGATGCGCCCCTGAACACACAAAAACGACCCTGCCGAGCTGTTTCGGCAGGGTCTTATTTTACCAGACGTAGAATTCCATCATGTCATCGAGCCGCAGACAGCCGAGCCTGCCGCCTATCGAGGCACCGCAGTCGATGTCGATGAAGTTGTTCTTCTTGAAGATGCTTCCCGGGGTGTCGCAGTCGTCGATCAGCGGCGTCGGGGTGTGACCGATAACGGTTATCGCGTCGTTGAAGTAGGGCTGGTCGAAATCGGGACGTGCCCAGACAAACTCGTAGAGCGCGTATTCGTTTATGTTGGTCTCAGGGTCGAAGTTCATTATCCCCGCGTGAACGAGCAGGAATTTCTGACCGTTCAGTTCGAGGAGTTCGTATACGAGGGATTCTTTGAGGTACTCTGTGATGGCGTTCTGCTGTTCTTCGCTGAGCATCAGCAGCTCGTTGACGGTAGTCGAACAGCCGTTGTGATACCAGCTCAGCAGTTTGTGGAAGGTTATGTCGTCGAGGTCATCCAGGTCGGCATTTACGATCTTCGAGAAACCGTGCTTCATGATCTCAAGCGCCATGACCTCGTGATTGCCGATAATGAACTGTGTATTCGGCATTTCCATGATCTTGAGAAGAGTTTGTATAGGGTGAGGACCGCGGTCGAGAACGTCGCCGAGAATGTAGAGTGTGTCCTCGTCCCTGAGCCCGATCAGGTTGAGCATCTCGATGAATTTATCGTATTCGCCGTGTATGTCGCTGATGCAGTAGATCATTATTATACTCCTGTGGGGTTTATCGGGGGAAACCTTTCTGAAGAAAGGTTCTCCCCCGAACCCCCTTCCAAAGACTTTTGATATTGGGGCAAGATATAAAACTTAGATTAAGCAGGGGAAGCCGCAAACGTCCCGTATACGCCAGGGTCTGAAAAAGTTTAGGAGGGGGTCTGGGGGAGACCCTTTTCAAAGGGTCCCCCCAGCCGCCGGAGGCACCCAAAAATCGCGTCAGCGATTTCCAAAACCACTGCACACCCACAAAACCCGTGCTATCCTCAATAATATTTTACCACATAAAGGAAACCCTGTCAACCCGCCCATCGAAAACAATAGCGAAATAAAAACAGCCGCAGCAAGCCCAACTCGCCGCGGCTGTAAAGATCAGGATAACAAGAAACAAACGTCAGAACGCCGTCCCGTCAAGATCACTTGTAGCTGTCTTTGCCTGTGATCTTGGTGTAGCACTCCTTGTAGAGCTCGGCAGTCTTGGATGCGATCTCCTCGGGGAGCTTGGGAGCGGGTGTCACGCCGTTGAGCTTGTTCTCGATGAGCCAGTCACGAACGAACTGCTTGTCGTAGGAACGCGGAGAAACGCCTGTCTTGTAGTCCTCAGCAGCCCAGAAACGGCTGGAGTCGGGGGTCATAACCTCGTCGCCGAGAGTGAGCACGCCGTTCTCGTCATAACCGAACTCGAACTTGGTGTCGGCGATGATAAGACCCTTCTTCTTAGCGTCTTCATAGCACTTGTTGTAGATCTTTACGCAGATGTCAGCGATCCTGTCAGCTTCTTCAGCGCCCAGCTCAGCTCTGAGTCTGTCCATGGTGATGTTCTCGTCGTGACCTTCGCTGTTCTTTACAGAAGGAGTCACCATCGGCTCTGCAAGCTTCTCAGCAAGCTGATAGTCGCCGCCTACAGGCTGTCCGCAGAAGGTCTTGCTCTCCTTGTACTCACCCCACATACTGCCGAACATATAGCCTCTTACGATGAACTCGTAGGGGAGCATTTTCAGCTTCTTGGTGAGGATGGTTCTGCCCTGATACTGCTCCTTGTCCTGTGCGAACTCCTCGGGCATATCCGAAAGCTCGTCGGAAATGATGTGGTTGGGGATGATGTCCTTAGTCAGGTCGAACCAGTAGAGCGCGATCTGATTCAGTGCCTTGCCCTTGCCGGGAATGGTCGAGTCGAGGATGACGTCGAAAGCCGAGATACGGTCGGTGGTGACCAGTACCAGATTGCCTTCATCGGTCTCGTAAACTTCTCTTACCTTGCCTGAAATGATCTTCTTCATGATAAAACACCTCTTAGCCTTTCTTTACTGCGATCAATATATCCATACAAAGCTGATGGGTGACCCACCGCTATTGCAGTCAGTTTTTTGCCGTTCGTCCGAACAGCCCTGTTTGTATTATAACAGAAATCATCGGATACTTCAATAAACGTTTTTTGAAATATCAATAATTTTTCTGCCTGCGGCCGAACTGCACGCATCTTATATCATTATATCACAACTGTTCTTGCGAATCAAGGTTTTTTACGATATTTTTTTGATGTTCCTGCCGAATTTCGGAAAAAAATGTCCGCCCGACAGGGGAGTGGGGGATATTTAAAGTTTGCCGAGGATAATTATATATGAAAAACACATTTTCTTGCATTCAGGGCAAAAATGTGATATAATAATATTTGGTGTTTTTTCTGTCACCGAAAAACAAATAAACATACAGAAAAAGAAAGAGAGGTTCAACAAATGCTCCAGATCAAGGAAATTCGCAAGGAGTATATCACAGGCGACCTGAAACAGACCGCGCTCGACAGCGTCAGCCTGAATTTCAGGGACAATGAGTTCGTGGCGATACTCGGACCTTCGGGTTCGGGCAAGACCACGCTCCTGAACATCGTGGGAGGTCTTGACCGATACGACAGCGGCGACCTCATCATCAATGGCATCTCGACAAAGAAGTACAAGGACAGGGATTGGGACAGCTACCGAAACCACACCATCGGTTTCGTATTCCAGAGCTATAACCTTATCCCCCACCAGAGCGTGCTCTCAAACGTCGAACTCGCCCTCACCATCTCGGGCATATCCCGAGCACAGCGAAGGGAGCGTGCGAAGCAGGCGCTCGAAAAGGTCGGGCTTGCCGAACATATGCACAAGCGCCCGAATCAGATGTCGGGCGGTCAGATGCAGAGAGTCGCGATCGCGAGAGCGCTGGTCAACGACCCCGACATACTGCTCGCGGACGAGCCGACGGGTGCCCTCGATTCCGAGACCAGCCTTCAGGTCATGGATCTGCTCGGAGAGGTGGCGAAGGACAGGCTCGTCATCATGGTCACTCACAACCCCGAGCTTGCCGAGAAATACGCCACCAGAACGGTCAAGCTCAAGGACGGCAGGATAACCGACGATTCCGACCCCTTTGAAGTGAACGACACCGAACTGAAAGAGCCCGAACACAAGAGCATGGGCAAGTCCTCCATGTCGCCCGTCACCTCGCTGGGACTCAGCTTCAACAACCTGCGCACCAAGAAGGGCAGGACTCTGCTGACTTCCTTCGCGGGCTCGATAGGTATCATCGGCATCGCGCTGATACTTTCGCTGTCCAACGGCGTAAACAACTACATCACCGACATCCAGCGGAAAACCATGTCCTCTTACCCTATCACGATCGAGTCGAGCGCGATGGATTACAGCTCCCTCATAAACAGTGAAAAGTCGGAGATGGGCATTAAGTCTGACGAACCCGACCACGATATGGACGGCGTTTATGTGGATAATTCCTCTATCGAATTCGGCGTTGAGGAAGCCCTGAGTATCTCGGAAAACAATCTCTCCGCTTTCAAGAAATACCTCGACGACGAGAACAGCGAGATAAACAAATATATCGGTTCCAACGGCATCGTGTACTCCTATGACACCAAATTCGGGGTGTTCACGAAGGATGAGGACGGCGTGTTCGTCAACTGTGACGGCACTACGCTGGACGCGAATGCTGTTCCGCCCATAACCGAGATCAGCACTTCGATGTTCACGAATCAGTACAACTGGTTCGGCTCCTACAATTTCAAACAGCTCATCGCAGGAAATGACGGTTCGCTCGTCGGCAGTGCGATAACCGAGAATTACGAGCTCGTTGACGGAAAATATCCCGAAAGCTACGACGAGATCGTGCTGATTATGAACGCCAGAAACGAGATCTCCTCTTCCGACCTGTATGACCTCGGCATCCTTCCGACGGCTGAATACCGTGAACTGATGGAGAAGGTCGATAACGGCGAAGAGGTCACCTTCGATGTGAAGAAGCTGGATTACAAGGACATCATCGGCAAGGAATACCGCCTGATACCCCGCTGCGATATGTTCGTGAAAAACGGCGAGGGCAAGTTCGATGACATCAACGGCGACAACGCAAGGCTCGAAAAGCTCTACGATACGGGAATTTCGCTGAAAATAACAGGCATCATCAAGCCGAAGGACTCGGACACGAAGCTGATAAGCAGTCCTGTCGGCTACACAAAGGCGCTGACCGACTACATCATCTCCTACACCGACAACAGCGAGGTGGTGAAGGCACAGAAGGCGAGCAAAGATATAAATGTGCTGACGGGCAGATACTTCTCGGCCGACAGCGACGAGAAGAAGATAGCCGACGCCAAGAGCTTCATACAGAACATGAACACCAGCGACAAGGCAAGCCTTTACTCGATTATGACCCAGTACCTCAATGCGGAGATACCCCTCGGGCTCGGCGGACTTTCGGGATTGAAGGACAGTCTCCCCGAAGACCTCGGCGAGGGTGAAACGGACGAGCTCGACATGGCGGGTGCGATGGAGACCTTCCTCTCCGACCCCGACGATGAGATGCTTCTCAAAATATACGATATGTACCTGATGGAGAGCAATTACGACGACACACTCTCGCTGATGGGCGCGGTCAGCCTCGATGCGCCTTCCACGATAGACATTTACGTTGACGACTTTGAGTCGAAGGACGCAGTCGCAAAATGCATCTCCGACTACAACAACGAAGCCGACGAGAACGATCAGATAATCTACACCGACTTCATCGGACTGATGATGTCCTCGGTGACGGACATAGTAAACGCTATTTCATATGTTCTTATCTCCTTCGTGGCGGTGTCGCTGGTGGTATCCTCTATCATGATAGGCATCATCACCTACATCTCGGTACTCGAAAGGACGAAGGAGATCGGCATACTCCGTGCGATAGGCGCTTCAAAGCACAATATCTCGCAGGTGTTCAATGCCGAGACGTTCATCATAGGTCTCTGTTCGGGACTTATCGGCATCATCATCACGCTGCTGCTGCTCATCCCCGGAAACATCATCATCCACTCCGTAACGGAGGCTGAGGACATGAACGCATCCCTGCCCGTTCTGAGCGCCTTCGTGCTGATAGCGCTGAGCGTGATACTCACCCTTATCGGCGGTTTTATCCCTGCAAAGAAAGCAGCCAAGAAAGACCCCGTCACCGCCCTCAGGACAGAATGATACGCGCATACGGATAACAGAAAAGAGCCCGATACCTTCGGGCTCTTTTTTTGCGCTCATTTTCTGTCAGTCCTCGTCCGTGCCGAGACCGTAGTTTAAAATATTGTTATACGCGATGTTCGCTCTCTCGCTTTCTTTCTTCTCGCGCCACCTGTCGATGTCGCTTTTGATCGCCATCATCTCGTCGATTATCAGCTCTACCTTGTCGGGCTGAACGTAGTCGAGGTATGATATCATCCGCTCCATCCCTCTCGGACTGCCGATGTGCTCGGCGATGATGTCCCCGAGTTCGGCAGGGTAGCCGAGAGCCGTCAGCGAGGATATGAGCTCATCCCGTGTGCGGCCCCAGATCTCTCTGTTTTCCATCTTTCTATCCTTCTGTCTCTTCTGTTATGACAAGGCTGTCGGGGGTGACATGGCAGGGGAAAAAGAGCACTCTGACCCCTGCGCTCCTCGCTTCGTCCAGCACCCTGCCGAACTCCGCGTGAGTGCTGATGTTCGCACGCACTTCTCTTACGCCGTCCATCTGAATCACGAACCCGACAGCCGCGCTGAAGCCTTCCGACCTCGCCCTGATAAGCTCGCGGATATGCTTGACGCCGCGTTCGGTGGGCGCATCGGGAAAATAGCCGACGCCGTCTCTCTCAAGGGTACACCCCTTGACCTCCAGCAGGAACTTTTCGCCGCCCCGCTCCATGTAAAAATCTATCCGCGAATCTCCGTATCTGTACTCGGGCACGACCCTGTCATACCCCTGCAAAGCGAGCCATTCGACCATGACTTTGTTGGGAGCCTGACTGTCGATATTGAAAAGCTTGCCCGTGTTTTTCCTGACTGCGACAAGGTCGAATCTTGTCTTTCTGCCTTCCGTTCCGGGAGCCGTCAGCCAGACTTCACAGCCCTTGGTCAGAAGCTCCCTGCACCTGCCCGTGTTCTTGACGTGGACAGTCTCGCGCCTGCCGTCAATCTCCACCTCGGCGATAAAGCGGTTCGGACGGGCGATAAACACACCCTTGGTAATGTTACTGTACTTCAAAGCTCCTCACCTGCGCAGACGGAACTTCCTCAAAGATCGTCCCTGATGAAATGCGTGGACTGACGGGGCTCTTCTTTTTCGGGAAGCCCGAACTTTTCCCTGCCCAGCGCGATGCTCTTCATGAGGAAGCTCATGTTCCTTGCAAGCGTTCTCATGGTCTGGAGACCTTCGGCGTCCTTCTTCGCTTCGCCGCGGGTCAGTCCGTGGACACTGTTCCAGTACTGGCTGGGAGCGACGGGCATATTGCTGATGGTGAAGAACTTGTTCAGCTCGTCGAAGGTCGCCGAACATCCGCCGCGCCTTGCGACTGCCACAGCTGCCCCGACCTTCATGCTCTTGTCGAAACTTGTGCTGTAGAACAGCCTGTCAAGACAGGCGATGAGCGTTGCGTTCGCCGACGCGGCTATGAGACCGTCCGCCGTCTCAAACTTCTCTGCAAGCTCGTTGACCACATCATCGAACACGCATCTGCCGAGTTCGCCGCACTTTCCGCAGGCGATACATCCGCGGATGTTCTTGTTCCCGATGTGGCATATCTCGGTCTCGATGCCCTCTGCTTCAAAGGTCTTTACAAGCTCGTTCACAGCGACCGCCGTGTTGCCGTCAGCGTGGGGACTGCCGTTCAAAATCAGTACTTGCATATGTTTTCCTCTCTGTGTTTCTGTATTTACCCTGTCGGGTCTGCTTCATAATTATTATAACACATATCCTGCCGATAGTCAATCGCAATCTTCCCCGAACCGCATTTCCCGAAAAATGGTGAAAAGCCCGACCATGGTATCGCTGCCCTGTCACAGGTAATGAAAGAATTTACTTTCGGAATAAGTTATGCTATAATTATTATATCTTGACCGTGACAGGAGGTCGGATGAACATGAAAAACAATTATCCGATGACAAGGCAAGGGGCTATTTCCTTGCAAATCTGATATTCGGGCTGATGTTCACCATAGGCGGTGCCGCCGCGCTGGTGCTGTCCCTGTGGTCGGGTCTGACGGTCGCAAAACTCAACGAAAAATGCACCGAGACCGCAGTCGCCGAGATAGTCGAGTACGAGAAGGTCACGGCCATGAAATATCACAGCTCGACCGTCAGGAAATTCCGCCCGAAAACAGCCTATACGCCTGTATATGTCTTTGAAGTTGACGGCGAGAATTATGTGGGCGAGGACAGCGACATCGGTTCAAACATTCAGCAGTACCCGATAGGCACGCTCGTTCAGATACACTACGACCCGAGCGACAACTACTTCGTTGACATGGCAAACATCAAACTATACGCAGGCGGCGCGGCAGGGCTTCTCTTAACCTTGATAGGTATCCTCGGACTCACTCAGAAGCTCTTTAGAATGAAATGAGCCGTCCGAAGCAGCAGAAAATAAACCGACAGTTTCTTTGCAAGCTGTCGGTTTTGTTCGTTATTATAGACATACCTAAACGTTATCGGTTTGGTGATTACCACGAAATTCCGCATCTTTTCGGAGATATCGGTTTTTAAGTTGAAAAACCGCCCCGAATATGATATAATGTGTAAAATAAAATACGTTCAACAGGGAACAATACGGTTGACAGCCGTTGATAACAAAAATGCTATGGAAAGCGAGGTCATTCACATGAAAAACGTTAACATTCGCAAGGCAGCGATAGTCGGCTGCGGATTTGTCGGTTCGGCTTCGGCGTTCGCGCTGATGCAGAGCGGACTGTTCTCCGAGATGGTGCTCATCGACGCCGACAGACTGAAAGCCGAGGGCGAGGCGCTGGATATCAGCCACGGTCTGCCCTTCGCAAAGCCGATGCAGATATACGCGGGCGACTACGACGACATCGCCGACGCAAACGTGGTCATCGTCACCGCAGGCGCAGGTCAGAAGCCGGGCGAGACAAGGCTTGACCTCGTGAAGAAAAACGTCGCGATATTCGGCAAGATAATCCCCGAGATAGCAAAGCGCGACTTCGGCGGCATCCTGCTCGTCGTTGCGAATCCCGTGGATATTCTGACCTACACCGCCGCGAAGCTCAGCGGTCTGCCCGAGAACAGGGTGTTCGGCTCTGGAACGGTGCTCGATACCGCACGCCTTAAATATATCCTCGGCGGACACCTCGGCGTTGACAGCCGAAGCGTTCACGCCTTCATTCTCGGTGAGCACGGCGACAGCGAGATAGCCGCTTGGAGCAGTGCCAACGTGTCGGGCGTGCCGCTCAATGATTTCTGCGAGATGCGCGGTCATCACGACCATGTCCAGGCCATGCACGACATCGCCGAGAGCGTCAAGAACAGCGCCTACGACATCATTGAGAAGAAAAAGGCGACCTACTACGGTATCGCCATGTCGGTGCGCCGTATCTGCGAGGCGATAATCCTCGACCAGAAGTCGGTGCTGCCCGTGTCGCACATCCAGCACGGAGCCTTCGGCATCGAGGGCGTGGCGCTCAGTATGCCTGCCATAGTCGGCAAGGACGGCATCGAAGCGGCTGTTCCGATCGGTCTGGACGACGACGAACGCGCCGCCCTGAAAAGTTCCGCGGACGCGCTCAGACAGGTCATTAACGGTCTTGAGATCGCCAACGAATAAAGGAAGTACTGTGAACGCACAGACCAAAAAGCACCGATATCGCGGAGATATCGGTGCTTTTGTTATTGCTTTGGAAAATCCGCGCCTGCACTCACGCGTGAATTATTTCACGGTGACCGTTACGGCGTGCTTGACAGCCTCCTCTAAAGTCCACACACCGTTCACCTTAGCGGCAACAGCGACCTTGTAGCTCTTGCCGGGGGTAAGGTTCTTGGGGCTGGTGTAGCTCAGAGCCGACAGGCTGGGGACGAGTATTCTCCATCTGCCCGAAACGAATGCGCCGACGGCATAGCTCGTCGCTCCCTTTACAGGCGCCCATGTGAGCCTTATCTGGTGGGTCTGCTCGCTGTACTCGACCTTTGTGATCTCGGGATATACAGGGTCGGCGGTACTTGCGGCGGCCTTTGCGAAGACGGTGTAGTTCACACAGCCCGAGCTCTGACCGTTGGTGCCGAGGGTCACGAGCGTGCCGCTCTTGACGTCCTTGCTGTAGATGTCATAGGTCACGGCGTTGCTGTTTGCGGCGGTCATGCCCGTCTTTGCAAAGCCGCTCATCCACGACGGAACGTTCGTCACGCGGTTGTCGAGCGCGACATATAGGGTCATGTCCTTGCCTGCCTTGAATGCGGCAAGATCCGAGTCGGTCTGCTTGGAATCGCAGGCGGTTATGAGGTATTCCGCGCCCGATAAGCTGTCGGGGATAGAGGTATAGGTCACATCGCGGTCGCCGTAAAGCAGTGCGCCCGTTTTCAGATCCTTCGCGACCTTCCAGCCCGAAGCGTGGGCGGTGTCGAGCACCGTCAGCTGCTTGAACAGATCGCCGTTGAGGTCGGCGTTTTCCGCAACCCCGGGAGTGCTGCCGTCGGTCGCAAGGACTGCGTAGTTGACGCATCCCGAACTCTGTCCGTTGGTGCCGAGAGTGATCTTCTCGCCCTTTGCCAGCTTCCTGCCGAACAACTTGTAGGTCACGTCCGTGCTGCTTACGATCGTGCTGTCGAAAGTCCCCCAGCTTTTCAGCCAGTCGGGAACGGCGGTCACTCTGCTGTCAAGCGCAACGACAACCGTGATATCCTTCGCGGCTGTCAGCTCGGCAAGGTCGCTGTCGGTGTTCTTTGAATCGCAGGAGGTCTGCACCATCTCCGCACCGATCAGGAAGTCGGGTATCGTCTGATAAGCCGCGTCACGGTCGCCGTATATAAGGTCGCCCTGCTTCAGCCCGTCCGCCAGCTTCCACGACTTGTAGTTGGTCTGATCCTTCACCGCGAGAGAGCTGATGAGCCTGCCTGTCAGGGGTTCGAGCTTGACGGTGACGTTCCATACTGTGTCATTTCCGCCGACGCAGTCCTTGTCCTCGGAGGACTTGGTGTAGATCACGTAGCCCGAGCCCTTTCTGACAAACTTGTACTGCTCGCTGCCCGAAAGGTTACTGCCGTTTGCGGCGTTGACGATACGATAATAACCGTCTCCGCAGTCTTCGAGTCTCCAGCTTTCGGCGTTACCGAGCAGAGCTCCGTTTGAAGCGTTCGTGATCTCGTACTTGACGGTGGTGTCCATCACAGCGCAGATCTTTGCGGAACCCGTCTCGGGAGAAAGCTCCACAACGCCCTTGGGGAATGAATCCACTGTAAGGTCGTTGATGTAATACTCGATGTTCATGTAGCCCTGACCGCAGTAGTCGCCCTTGTAGTCGGTCGGGTCGTTCGGGTTCAGACCTCTTGCGAGTTCCCAGCTGTCGTCCATGCCGTCGTTGTCGTTGTCGGTGATCTCTTTTCTGGTGACAGCGGCAGGGTACTCGTAGGTCACGCCACAGGCGATGTGATACTTGTCAAGCTCCGACTGTGAAGAAGTGTAAGCGTCGGTACCGCTGCACGATCCTGTGCCGTTTTTCGTATCCTCGGCGCACTGTCTGTCGATCTTGGTGCGCTTGTCTGGGGAGATGCCGTTTCCCGCAAAGCTGATAACGTGGTCGTAGGATGCCGCCGCACTCTCGCAGGTCAGCGCCGTCGAAATGTTCTCGCCGTCCGACATGATGGTGAAAGGCGTGGTGGATTCGGTGTTGCTGCGGTACTTGTCGGTGGTGGTGTACTTTATCGCCGACCAGTTGTCGTTCTCGCTGTTGCGGTAGGAATTGTCCTTGTTGATTATGCGGTTGCCGTTCAGATACAGCTTGAAATTATCGTTCGCCGAGACCTGAACGTAGTGGTAGCCGCTCGCAGTGGAGTTGCCTGTTTTCAGCGTGTTGTTGACGTAATTGACATGACCGATGGTGCCGTAGGCGGTCTGGTAGCCCCAGTCGTAGATGATGTTGTTGGTGAAGTCGGCAGTTTCGGTGCCTACGACCTTACCGCGGAAATTTCTCGAAACGTTGTGGCAGATGAGGTTGTGGTCGAAGGTCAGGTTGCTTCTGCCCATCATCAGTCCGAAGCCGTGAACGCCCTTGACATGACCGCCCCAGGAGTTCGCGGGACCGATGACAGAGTACTGCACCGTGTAGTGGTCGTTGTTGGAGTAGAGACCCCATTGTTCGTCGGTCGTCCAGCCGAGGGAGCAGTGGTCAACGATGGAGTTTGAACCCTTCGCGCCGCCCCACGCATCGTTGCCCGAGCTTGTCGCCTTGTCGGGACCCGGACGGGATGACAGATAGCGCACGATGATGTTGTCTCCGCCCATGCCGAACTTGTAGTTCTTGAGCGTGACTCCCGAGCCGCCGGGAGCGGTCTGTCCTGCGATGGTGATGTTGCTGCTGCACACGATGTTGCTCGACAGGGTGATGGTTCCGCTGACGTCGAACACGACGATACGCCCCGATTTGCTGACCGCGTCACGCAGCGAGCCTGCACCGCTGTCGTTCAGGTTGGTGACATGGTAGACCTCGCCGCCGCGTCCGCCCGTCGCGTACTTTCCGCCGCCGACCGCGCCGGGAAACGCTAAGATCTTTGCGGAAGCCGCCGAAGCAGTGAGCGGTGCGGCAGGCGTCGGGAACGAAGCCGCTGTGAGCAAAGCCGCAAGGAACACGGCAGCCGCACGTCTGGTGTTTTTCTTCATAAAAAATCCTCCGATCAAAAAATTTCATAACTGACTGAATTGCAGATAACTGCACGATATAACGTAGTATTTAAACTATCATACCACTTTTGCGTAAAGGTTAAAATGGCGAAAACAGCCGCAAACCTTGCAATTTTATACCTGCCGAAATATGTTCGGATATGAGTGGTGATACATCAGACCCGAAGGATGCTCGCGGCGCGGAAAAATGACAATATCTGTTCTCGCTGCCCGATCGTTCTCCTCGCGGCGAAAAAGCCGAAAATACAAGGTTTTGACACGAAAAGACCATTGAAATCGTGTTTACAGTATGATATATTTGTTGTAAATATATCGGTTTTCACCAATCAAAACCGAACTATGGAGGGATAGAAATGGTTTCAGGAAAAATCAGAGTGATCGCGGCAGTTTCCGCACTTCTTTGTCTGCAAAACTGTGCCGCATTTCCGAAAGGTCTGAAAACACCGTCCGTTCTGACAGCACAGGCGGCGGCCTTTGAAACAGGCTCGCGCATTCGTGTTGACATCAACAGAAATGACGGCAGAAAGGCGTCCTATTCGCAGAACGCCAATAACTGGATACTTGTCGATGGTTCGTCCGCTTCGTACAAGGTCGGCAACGTTAACTTCACGCTCTCGCAGGGCGGCGGCTCGGGAAACGGCGTCTGCGGCGCGAATAACAAGAAGCTCCAGCTCCAGAGCGGCGTTTATCCGCGTCTGACGATGGACGGCGCGAAGATCAAGGACGGTGACAGCGGCGGCGTGCTAAAGCTGGAGATCTCGGGGCTTTCCAACGGCTCGCACTCGCTTCAGATGTGGCACTGCAACACCGACGGCTACACCAACAGCAAGCTGCGCATCTCCGTCAACGGCAAAAAGGTTCTCAGCAGTGTGAACTGCCCGACAAATGTCACCAACGAAAATGACGCGGGCATCTCCTACGTCACCTGGTCGGGCAGCAGTGCGACTATCCTCATCACCCCCGAGGGCGGCGGAAAGCAGAATGTGGCATGGCTCAACGGCTTCGAGCTGGACGGCAGCGACCCCGTCAACGGCGTGTCGAAAATGCTCCCTGCCGATCAGGAAAAGCACCTGAACATCAGCGATGGTCTGTCATGGACGGCAGGCAGCGGCGCAAAGTCGCACGACGTTTATATCGGCACGAGCTACGATGCCGTGTTCAATGCAAACCGTTCGTCGGCTGAGTTCAAGGGCAATCAGAGCAGCACGAAATACGCCCTTGACAGCAGCTATTCCTCCATCCCGACATACTACTGGCGTGTGGACGAGGTGACGGACAGCGGCACCGTCAGGGGAGCTGTCTACTCGTTCCAGGTGAACCGCCTTGCGTTCCCGACTGCCGAGGGCTACGGGCGCTTTGCAAGGGGCGGCAGAGGCGGATATGTCTATCACGTCACCAACCTGAATGACTCGGGCGAGGGCTCGCTGAGATACGGGCTTGAGACGATGAAGGGCGCGAGGACGATCGTGTTCGACGTCGGCGGTGTCATCGCGCTGAACTCGGTGCTGTGCATTCCCGAGGACGGCGGCGATGTCTATGTTGCGGGGCAGACTGCCCCCGGTGACGGCATCACGCTCATCAACTACACGTTCGGTGCGCTGGGTTCGAGTGACGTTGTCATCCGTGACATCCGCACCCGTGTCGGCGACGTTTCGGGGCAATCCATGGGCGGCATGGGTCTCGGCAGCTGCAATAATTCCATCATCGACCACTGCTCGATCGCGTGGGCGACGGACGAGGGCTTCTCGTCGAGAAGTGCGGCGAATATCACCTTCCAGTGGAGCATAATCGCCGAGTCACTGAACAATTCCGTACACTATGACGCATCCGACCGCGAGAACACCGAGCGGCATTCGTTTGCGGCTTCGATCGGCGGTTATACGGGTTCTTTCCACCACAATCTGCTCGTTGACAATGCGGGGCGCAACTGGTCGCTTGCGGGTGCTATGGAGCAGGACGCGGTCCACTACGGCGGTCAGCTCGACCTGCGAAACAATGTCGTCTACAACTGGCAGAACCGCACGACCGACGGCGGCGCAAGGCGCGTCCAGTTCGTGAACAATTACTACAAGGCAGGCTATTGCAGCGATACGGGACTGCACCTTGTATCGGTGGACGGCAACGAGCTGAACACCTCGGATATGCAGATGCTTTATTCGTCGGGCAACATGAAGGTCGCCCGTGACGGCAAGGTGCTGATCGCGGCTGAGACCGACGAATGGAACAGCGGCAAGGCAAAGTCGGGCGGAAAGAATTCCACGAACGACACCGTCCGCAGCAACACGCCTTTCTTCGAGTCCTTCGTCAACACGCAGTCTGCGGCTGACGCGTATCAGCTTGTCATCGCAAACGCAGGCGCAAGTGCCCCGAAGTTCGACTACCTCGATTCGCGCTATCAGAAGGAAGTCAGGGAGGGCAGCTACACCTATACGGGCAGCAGGGACAAGCTCAAGGGCATCATCGACAGTCAGACCGATGTCGGCGGCTACCCGGGCAGCTCAAACTTCAAGGGCGGTACTGCCCCGACGGACACCGACCGCGACGGTATGCCCGATGCGTGGGAGACTTCGCACGGTCTTGACCCGAACAACGCTTCGGACGGTGCGGTCGTATCGCTTTCGGGTGACGACTTCACCAACCTTGAGATGTACCTCAACGAGCTCGCAGGCGATGAGGTCAGCTATAACGGCACCCCCGTCACCTACGACCCGATCAGCGGCGATCTGCTGACGGCGGAGATCCTCGATACCGACTATTATTCAAGCTGGTCGGTGGACAGCTCGCTTGCCGCAGGGGATACCGTTTTCGGCGACAGGACTGCCGATAAATGCGCGGTCACCGCTTTCCCCGATCAGCTGAACGGCGCCGAGATACTCCTGACCCCGTGCAGCGCCAAGGCTTCTGCGAAGGAGCAGGCTGCGGTCACGGCTAACAAAGACCTCACGCTTTATGTCGGGTTTGACAGCCGCGTGACAACTGCTCCGTCGTGGCTCGGCGGCTTCACAAAGACGACTCAGACGATCACGACAAGCAACGACGTTACGTTCGTGCTCTACTCTAAGAAAATGAGCGCAGGCGAAACGGTAACGCTCGGCGCAAACGGTCAGTCCTCGGGCTGCATGAATTACATCGTGCTGGCATCGACTGCGGCAAGCACTCAGTCAGCCGTATACCCGAGGGTGACGAATATCGAATACAGCGAGGCGACCCATCAGGTGAGGCTGACATGGTCGGCGGTCGAGGGCGCTGAGAAATACGCCATTGCGGTCTATCTTTCGGGCAAGTGGAGAGTATACGTCCCGAGCATTCCCGCATCGACTCTCACCTACACCTCGCCGAAGAATCTGGTACCCGGCAAGTCGTACAAGGTAGTGGTCGCCGCAAAGGTCAACGGCGAATGGACAGCCGCCGAGTCCCTTAAGCACCCTGTTACCTTTACCGTAAAATAAGTGCGTTTTGTGTCACTGTCTGCGGTTTTAACCGGGGGAAAACCGCCTTAGCTTCGCACGTCCGCCTTAGCTTCGCACGGCTAGAAGAAAGGTTCTCCCCCAGCCCCCCCTTCCAAAGACTTTTAATATTGTTGACAGTTAGTTGTGTGGGGGACGTTAGACTCTCACCAAAAATGGATGTACGTTGGAATAGTGAGAAATGTAGGGCGGGAGCTTGCTCCCGCCCATTTTTCTGCACTTTTGACCGTCTTTTTGGCAAGGGGCGCACAAATGTAGATAAGAACTCCGAACTCTTTGACCAACACTATCAATAGAAGAACAATTACCCCTTGCCAAAAAGCATTAAAAGTTTTAGGAAAGGGGTCCGGGGGATAACCCTTTTTCAAAAGGGAAAAGGGTTTCCCCGGTAGTCACGAACTATCTGTATATCACTGAGCATTTTTACGGTACTGAGTAGGTGTCATGCCGAACTCTTTTTTGAAGACGCGCATGAAGTTGTAGTAATCGTAGCCGCAGCGTTCTGCTATGTCGGGAAGGAGCAGGGTGGTGGAAGTCAGGAGGTTCTTGGCGCAGTTGAGCCTGCTTTTTTGCAGGTCGTCAATGAAATTCACTCCGAAGGTCTGGCTGTAGATCTTGTAGAAATACGACTTGCTGATGCTGAGTTTTCGGCTGCAAATATCACCGCTCCAGCTGCGTTCGGGATGGACAAAGATGTCTCTCCGCAGTTTCAGCAGCTCCGAATAGTGGATAAGGCTTGACAGCTGTTTCTTAGCCCTTTCGTCGATGCTTCTGAGCATCCCCTCGATGATCTCGGCAACGTCGTAAGCGGTAAGAGCCGCAGTGTCCTCAACGATCATCGACTCCGAACGGGCGTAGAGAATGTGGTTCTCTGCGCCTGTGATCGTGTGTTTCCACATCTTCTCGTCGATCTTCTTGATATACTCATCGGCACGCTTTTCGGGTCTCCTGCCCGAGCCGATGATGACGAAACTGCGGTCAGCCGCCTTGAACAGCCACTCGCGGCTGCGGCAGCTTTTTGAGAGGATGTCGGCGATCACCATGATGCACTTGTCGCTCTCCACCGAGCCGTACTTGTTCTTGATATGCCGTATGCCGCCTGCGGTGACGGCGACCATGTAAAGCTGCTCGTGGTTCTCAATAGAGGAATCGCGAATCTCCGCCCACATATTCCTGCAATTCTCGAACACATACAGACCCGTCAGCTCGTCTCGCGAGAGGCTGACCGACTGGCGGTAGAGCAGCCGTTTCAGCTCGTTTTTGGTGCTCAGATATTTCAGCGCATTGTTGACCTCACGGCAATACTTGATGTACTCCATGTTGAAATTGTCGATGTTTTCCTGAAGATCGAGGGCGATGTACCCGTAGCACTGATCCTGAAAATGCACGGGAAGAAAAAACGTCGCGGAGAAATCGGTTGTGTCGAGGGCTTCGGGAAGTATCTCGTCCAGACGGAAATTGCAGCGGCTGCCATCCGTACCTATCAGGTACATCGTGTCGGAATAGCCGTCACGCCTGTATTCGCTGCCGACATTGTCCCAGTCGCTGCACAGACACAGAAACAGTCGGCTTTCCGCGTATTTGTCGTTGTACATGAACTTGTACCGCATGGTCATCATTTCATCCACAAGCTCGTCCAAGGTCTCCGCATCGTGGAACGCCGCCGAGATCATGCAGTCCATGTAGCCTTCTTCGGTCAGCCTGCGGTCGTTGTCATAGGGCTCCTCACGCTCGTAACGGGTATCGCAGCCGCAGCTCTCACGGCAGAGTATGACGCCGCTGTCCGACCTGACGGGTTCGCAGTGCTCTCCTGTGATCTGTTCGTACAGCAGGCACACCGATCTTCGTCCGAGCATCTCCTGCGAGGTACGGTAGGTCGTTATCGACGGAACGTGCATACGCGTTTCGGTGATGCCGTCGTAGCCTGTCACGCGAATGTCATTCGGGACAGAGTAGCCCAGTTCGGTCAGCGCGTCGCAGAGGGCAAGCGCCATCGTATCGTTCGTACACACGACCGCGTCGGGCATTTCACGGATGTGACCTGCGATCTCGTCGGCGAGTTTTTTTGCGGCGGCTAACCAGAAATCGCCGTATATCACGTTGTCAGCCGAGTCGTCAAGCCCCGCCTTCCGTATGGCGTCGATGAAACCCTTCGCTCTGTTCTCGGCGACAGGCATCTCGGCAGGACCCGTCAGACACAGCAGTTTTTTGCAGTTATGTCCGTAGATCAGGTGCAGGGTGATCTCGGCGATCTCGCTTCTGTCATTATACCAGACAGGCGCGAACTGCCCGTTCTCCAGCCCGACACGAACGATCGGCTTCGGACAGTTTTCCGCAAGAAAATTGTCTATGTACCCGTAATAATCGTATGAACAGAACGTATAGGGCGCGTATACCACGCCGTCGATCAGCGAAAAATCAAGCGCGTGAAAAAGATTTTTTTCACCGTGCGTGATCTTTTTGTTGTCACATTCCTCGTTGAGCGCAAAAATGAATGCGCTGTAACCGAGGGCTTTTGCCTGTTCGAGCATACCGCTTATCAGGTTTTTGTTGATCTTTTTGTAGATCCTGCCCATGATGATGGCGATCCTTTTCTTTCGTGCCAAGACCCTTCACCTCGCTTTATTTATTGTATTATATCACAAATATCGCTGTTTTTCAATAGGGTATATGGAAATATCGCGGTCATTCGTTCAGAAAAAGACCCCTTCCGAAAACCTCGGAAGGGGTCTTTTCAGTCAGTCCGACGGAATATTTTCCGAAAGAAGCTTTCTGAAACTCTCCTCGAAGTGCCTGTCGTCCTCGGCGGTGCGTTTGCGGGGGCCTTTGAGGTGGCTCTTGCTTTTTCGGCGCTGAACTTTTGCGATGTGTCGGCTTTCGAGCAGACCGCTGATGTTGTCGTCCGTGTAGATCTTGCCGCTCTGGTGGATGGCCTTTGCGCCTTTTCCGAGCGCCATAGCGGCGACTCCGTAATCCTGAGTGATGACGATGTCGCCTGCCCGACACAGATTTATCAGGGCGATATCCACGGCATCCGCGCCCGCCCCGATGATCTTCACCGTGCTGTAGTCGGAAGTCAGCACATGGTTCGTGTCACACAGCAGCATTACGGGGATGCCGTATTCTTTTGCGACCCTTTCCGCGATGCGCGTTACGGGGCAGGCATCTGCATCAATGTATATCGTCATTTTTCTCACACTCCGTCATGGAACTTTGCGGACAGCACCGCGATGATATCTCACAGCTATTATAGCATTTTTTACGGGATTTTTCAAGCGGCAGTTTTACGCGAAAAAAAGACCAACAGCCCCCGAAAGGACTGTCGGCCTATGACCAAAATTAAAACATGGAAATGAATATGACTCGGTATGATTTCTGGAAATGTAGCTTTCGTATCTCTCTGTTAATAATTATACCACAGTTATTTTTAAAATGCAATACCTTTTGGAAAGATTTTAGCTTTTTAACGAATTTTTGTGAATAATAACAAACTCAAACATTATTGAATTGTGAACATTAACGATACGTAAAACTGTTGACGGTGCAGTTCTGATATGATATAATTATCTGAGCGGGCGGAGGAAAGCAGTTTTCCCTGCCCGAAACCAAAGTTAACAGACAGGAGGAAATGCCGATGGCTGAAAAAAGCAGGATCCTCGAAGCGTGGATAATGGTCGAGCATCTGTCGGAAGGGGATATAAAAGTCAACGATAAGTCGCTGTATAAATTCAGCGATGGTGACTTTCACGGCCTTCTGAAAAATGCCGTTGCCCGACAGCTGACGGAAAAGCGCAAGAAGGGAAGCAAGAAAAGCGGCGGTATCATCGTTTATCTCGATATTTTCGAGTTCAGGGAAGTCGTTGTTTTCCTGCGTGAAAAATACAGGCTCGAAACTCCGCCCGAAGAGCCGCGGGTCGGCAACAAATTCGGGCTCGCGGTCTGCTTCGACGAAGACCTCAACTTCATGAAGGACATGACCTTCTTCACCGAGAGCGAGTACATAAGACTGAAAAAGGAGATACCCGACGAGTCGGTCTTTTCGGCTTTTGAGGAGGAGCTCAAGACCGAGCTCGAACAGAGCTTCGAGAAGCCCGAGGATGCGGCTGACTATGCCCCCGTGTTCAACGATGCGATGGCAAAGCTCATCGGTCGTATCGGCACTTCGCCCGAAAAATGCCGTTTCAGAGTGCTGAAAAACCTTGAAAGCGATGCGGTGAATCTTCATTCCTTCTTCATCGGCGATCTGGAGACCGCCAAAAAGACCGACACCGACAACCTTAACGACTATCTGTTCGGCTACAGCGGAAAGCGCGTCGATCTCGACAGCAAGAACAGCTCGCCGAAATTCGCGCCTTCGCTTTTTGAGGATATCCTGCGTCCGAAGAACTACCCCCTCGGCAGGTTCCCAAGCTGCACGAAATTCTCCCTGAGCCTTATGCAGCAGACGGCGGTGAACCTCTCAGCTGGTTACGATGACAGGAAGATAAGAAGCGTCAACGGCCCTCCCGGCACAGGCAAGACCACTCTTCTGAAGGATATTTTTGCCGAGCTGGTGGTCAGACAGGCGGCCTGCATGGCGGAGATGTCCGAGCGAAAGATCGTCGGCGGCGAAAAGACCCGTTACTTTAACAATGCCTCGATAGGCGAACTTCCCGATGAGATAGCCGAAAACGGCATCGTCGTCGCGAGTTCCAACAACGGCGCCGTGCAGAACATAGTCAAGGAACTGCCGCTGATAAAGGACATCGACGAGGGTCTGATCGGTGAGCTGAAAGAGGCGGACTATTTCATGAAGCTCTCCAACTCGAAGCTGTCCTCGAAGTGGGTGGAGAATGAGAAGGGCAGACGTGAGGAAGTCCTGATCTGCGAAGAGACCGACGAACCCGATAAGTACTGGGGACTGTTCTCGCTGGAGGGCGGCCGTTCGGAAAATATGGCGAACATAATCACTAACGTGAAGCATATCTGTAAAATGCTCGAAAGCGAATACGACAGCGACCCCGAGGTCTATTCGCAGTTCAGGAAGGACTGCGAAGCGGTGAAAAAGCTCAGGGAACAGGCGGCGGCATTTGCCGATGAGTGCGGAAAGGTATTGCGTGACAGCGCCGTTCTGAGGGAACATCTTGCCGCATCGGGTATGTCTGCCGACACGTCGGATATGCCGAAGATGCTTGCCGATGTCAGGGAAAGGCGCCGCGGACTCGGCGGAAAGATCACACAGCTAAGCAGTATGCTCAGCACCATGAAGGACACAAAGCCCGGTATATTCGCACCTGCGGCGAAAAAGCGTGAGTACAATGACACCGTGAACGAAACGAACAGCCTTCTTCTCGCGGCGATGAAAGAGGATGAGACCCTCGCGAAAACGGAAAAAGAGCTCGAAGCCTTCACACAGTCAGCGGCTCTTCTCGAAAAGCAAAAGTCTGAAAAGGGCATAAAGCCGCTTGACATGAGCATCGGCTACGACGAGCTCCAGCTTTCAAACCCCTGGTTCGGGGAGGAATACCGTATCGCGCAGTCGCGGCTGTTCATCAGTGCGCTCAGGGTCAGAAAGCAGTTTCTTGCCGAGAACGTCAAGAACCTGAAAGCCGCGGTGAACATCTGGCATAACCAGAAGACCCACATCGAAAACAAGCGCCTGATAAAAGCCGCCTGGAACTGGATAAACCTTGCCATCCCCGTCATCAGCTCGACCTTTGCGAGCTTTTCGCGTATGTGCGCAAACCTTGAACGTGACACGCTGGGGCATCTGTTCGTGGACGAAGCGGGGCAGGCTGTCCCGCAGGCGGCGGTGGGCGCTGTTCTCCGCAGCCGAAACGTGATGGTGGTCGGCGATCCCTCGCAGATAAAGCCAGTCCTGACACTTGACGGAAGCGTGCTGAAAATGCTCGGCAGGCATTTCGGTGTGTCCGAGAAGTATCTGTCCGAGAACGCATCCGCCCAGACTCTGGTCGATCAGGCAAGCAGATACGGGTTCTACTATGACGAAAACAAAGCCGAGGATTCGTGGATAGGTATTCCACTGTGGGTACACAGGCGGTGCGGCTACCCGATGTTTACCATCTCCAACAGGATATCCTATCACGACATGATGGTACAGGGCAAGGAGTACAACGGCAGAACGGGCTGGTTCGATGTCAGAGGTAATGCCAATGACAAGTACGTGAGCGAACAGGGCGATTTCCTCGCGGAAAAGCTCGCCGCCATGATGCGCGATGACCCCGAGATCGGCGATAAGACAGTGAAGGATAAGGTTTACATAATCTCGCCCTTTGCGAATGTCGCCTATATGCTTGCGCAAAGGCTCAGGAGCATCGGCTTTACGCGGTTCGACGAGAAGTCGCACAAAGCCACCAACGTCGGTACTATCCACACGTTCCAGGGCAAGGAAGCCGACATTGTTTTCATGGTGCTCGGTGCCGACAGCAAGAGCAAGGGCGCCTCGAAATGGGCTGTCGATGAGCCAAACATGATGAACGTCGCGGCGACAAGAGCCAAGAAGGAGTTCTATATCGTGGGCGATATGTCGCTGTACAAAAGCCTCGGAAGTGATGTGGCTGACGAAACAGCGGCAGTCATGCGTAAGTACGCAAAAGATCATCCCGACCTGTACGACAGCAAGGTTTCCTTCGCCGCCGAGCCTTCCGAGCCTGTTCCCGCCGAGAAAGAAAAGCCCGCCGAAAAGCCGCGTCTTTCGGGTAGGGTCGTCAGCGTCAGGGACGGCAGACAGAGCAAGTACGCTCAGATAAAGGGAAGCGACGGACAGGATTACACTGTCAACGAGACCGTCTACGACGCGACCCCGAACGCTTCGGAAGTCATTAAGGTGGGTGCGGAAGTAACTTTCCGACCGCTGAAAAAGAGCGGAAAATACTTCTACGTTGATTCGGTGGAAAAGGCATAGCATAAAAAAATCCGTCGGAAACCTTATGATAAGGTCTCCAACGGACTTTTTTATAGGGTCTTTTTTATGAGTGATCTTTTTATCAGCTTGCCTTGGTGTAGATCTGACCGCCGCTGAGGGTCTTGCCCTTAGCCGCGAACATATCGGAGATGGTCACTACCTGATAACCCTGCTGCTTGAGCCAGGGGATAACGATCTCCATAGCTTCGGCAGTGGTGTTCTTGGTCTCGTGGCAGAGCACGATAGCACCGTTGAGCGAACCGTTGTTGGCCGCATTCTGGATAGTAGCAACTATCTGACTTGTGGAAGCATTGTCCCAGTCCTTGGTGTCGATGGAGCAGGTTATCATCGGAACGTCGTAGAGAGCCTGCTGAACCTGCCAGTTAGAGGACAGGAAGGGAAGTCTGAGGAGCTTGGAAGGCTCTGCGCCGATGATGTTCTTCAGCTTGTTGTAGCATCTGTCATACTCGGAGCGGATCTCCTGAGAGCTCTTCTTGGTAAGGTCGGGATGGGTGTAGGTGTGGTTAGCGATCTCCATACCCTTGCTGTATGCATAGCGTACCTGTTCCTCGGATGTTGTCCACTCGCCTACATAGAAGAATGTAGCACGGAAGCCGCTGTTTGCGATAGCGTCGATGATCCTGTAACCGCTGTCGGTCTTCTTGAAGGAGCTTGCGCCGTCATCGAAGGAGATAGCGACCATAGGCTTCGAGGGGTCAACAAAGTAGGTATCGGGTTTGGGGTCGGGATCGGGATCGTTGTTGCCTCCGTTCGACGAACCGTCGTCCTTAGCGGTAACGATCACAGCATTTTTGAGTGCATTTGTCGTATCCCATTTTCCGTTGATCTTAGCGCCGACTGCTACCTTGTAGGACTTGCCGGGGCTTACGGTCGCGGTGTAGGAATTAGAGGTGATGTTCGACTTGAGTACCTTCCACTTGCCCGACTGGAAAACTGCGATAGCGTAAGCGCTTGCATCCTTGACAGCATCCCAGCTGAGAGTCATCTTGCGGGTCTGCTCGTTGTAAGTAGATGTGATATTGGTCGGGTAAGTAGTGTTGGTAACGTTGCCTTCAGCCTTGTAGCCTGCGTTTGCACAGATAGCTCTGTCAACGTAGATGTCGCAGAGGCTGTCAGGAGCTTCAACATAGATCTTGATATTGGAAGCGCCCGAAGGGATAGTGAAGCTGGTATTCTCAAGCTTGGTCCACTTGCCGCTGGTGCAGTTCGATTTTGCGATCTGAGCGTAATTTGTTGTGCCGCTCTGGTCGTACTGCATCGAAAGCTGAACGGTGGTGGTCTCGGCGGGCATTACCATAGTGCTGAAGCTGTATGCTGTGCCTGCCTTGAAGTAGGTGCTGTCGAGTGCGAGCTCGGCGCCGTTCCAGTTCTTGGTCCTGCCGCTTATATAAAGGGACTTGCTGCCTTCATAAGACTTGGCGGAAGTAGAAACCGCAATTGCGTCGCCTCTGCCCGACCAGTAATCTGTGCCGTTCTCGAAAGTACCTGTGTAGAGAGTACCCTGTATCGGTTCAGAAACATCTCCGTTATTGTTGTTATTGTTGTCTGTTTTTCCTTCGTTGATCCTGAGCTTGTTGCCGTAAACGGTAGCCTTGCCGCTCGACTGATAGCCCTCGATATTGAGTGCTACCTCGACCATCTTGCCCATCTTGAGACCCGCGCTCTCCCAGGCCTTGAAGTGCTTGGAAACGCTTATCGTGCCTTCGATCTTTGTGCCGTTTGCCTGAGGCTTGTTTTGACGAACGCTCCAGTACTGGTCGAAGGTGGTGTCACCGTCGATAGACGGGCAGTTTTCTCTTGTTGTCTTGTAGATGTCATATGCGCCGCCGTCCGAGTAAACTGTACCCAGTGACGCTGCATTTCCGGGCGGTCTCCAGCTGCCCCACGATTCTACGATGTAGTATTCGATAAGGGGACTTCTTGTCCAGCCGTAAACGCACATATAGGAGTTGCCGTTGGGCTGGTAGTCTACGGCGTAGTCAATAGCAATATCGCCTATCTGCTGATGAGTCTGAGTGCTGTCGAACTTTTTGCCCTTGCGGAAGAGACAGTTGTTGATGTTGCTCCACTCGCAGGAGAAGGTGCCGCCGCCCGTACAGGTCATACGGGTATTTCCGGAGTCCTTCCAGAGTTCAAAATCATAGCCGTCCTCGGTGCCGGTCTTATTGTTGTAATAAGTCTGGTCGGCAGACGCTGTGATAGCAGACAGACCACTCATGCACATTACAGCTGCGCAGGCAGTGCTAATGAACTTTTTCAGTAGTCCTTGCTTCATGGATATCCTGACCTCACTTTCAGAATTGATAAGGATCGGACGGCTGAAAGATCAGACCTCTGCGAAAACGTTTTACGCAGGATCCTGTGAAAACAAGGGCCCAAAGGCACAGCTGCATGACTGCCGTGTTTCTCGCTGATGCGAAGAAACGACTTGCATCCGCGAACGGTAAGGGTCATGAGGGTGCCCGATCATGTTTTCACATATTCCGACCGTCTCTAATTTGATTATACCAAAATTGCGAATTTTTACAAGACGATTCTTGCGCAGAAAACGTTTACAATAACCGATTATTGCGCAATATTGTCGTATATTATGAATATCGTGGTATAATTCCGCTTGATTTATTGAATTTTCATATAATCACAGGGCAGCTATAATCAAATGCAAATGTTCGTATTCCTGCAAATCAGCAACAAACGGTATGAAATCCACCGAAAAAAGCCGACAGTTTCCGTTAAAGAAAACTGTCGGCTTTTTTATATGAAAAATGACAACTGTATAGTAGAGAGCTTGTTTTCGGTAACGGTCACGGTCCTTCGGAAAAGGTGCTCCGTTACAGCTTTTCCAATGAATAGCTAAATTCTATCATTTTCTTCTGTTTTTGTCAAGCGAATTGACGTGAGATGCAGTTTTTTTTCGTGAATGTCGTAAATTTTGTCTTGCATTTTCATTTTTATAATGTTATAATTTATATTGTGTTATAATATCATATCTGACTAAAAAAGTTTACCCGATACGGAGTGAAAGTAATGGAAGGAAATAATAACGGGATCGTTTTGCAGAAAAAGCACATCGTAATAATCGCTGCTCTGCTCATGGCACTTCTGCTGGGCGGTGTGGTTCTGGGCGTAAAACTCGGAAGCAAAAACGATACTACGGTTCAGCAGTCTCAGGCAGAGACGCAGTCTGCAAAGGCTAAGCCCACGGTCGATCTTGACCCGAACGCAGGCGAATACACGGGCGAGCTCCCGAAAAGCGAGGACAGCGTCGAGGACGCAGGTATCCAGATTCCCGGCTACCCCTCGATAACCATCGCGAAGGATACTCAGGATGTGAAGATGGCACTGCTCAACCCCGAGGGGAACCTCTGCTACTTCAAGTTCGAGATCGCTCTCAAGGATACCGATGAGACTATCTTCGAGTCGAAGTATGTGGAGCCGGGCAGCTGCATCTACGACGTTCATCTCAGCAAGCCCCTCGCGGAGGGCGAATACCCCGCAGTAATAAAAATATCCACGATAGCTCTTGACGGCGAGACACCCCTCAACGGTGCGAACGTTGAGACTGTTCTTGTTGCAAAATAGAAAAGAGGTGAGGATAGTGGAGAAAAGTAAAATGCTTTCAGTGGCGTGCGCGGCGGTGCTGATTGCGGCTTCGTCGGCAGGCGCGTCGAAATTTCTCTACGGCAGCTCAGCGATCACCGCAAGCGCCGAAACATCGGGCAGCTGCGGAGCTGACGCGAACTATACGCTCGATGATTCGGGAAAGCTGACGATAACAGGCACGGGCGAACTGAGCGGCGGGAGCTTCAGTTCATTGAGCGGCGTGAACTCGGTCGAGATAGGCAACGGCATCACCTCGATACCGAACGACGTGTTCGGCGGTATGAATATCCAGTCGATCGTGATACCGCAGACGGTGACATTTATCGACTACGACGCTTTTTACAATTGTACTTCTCTGACGCAGGTCTACTGCTACGCCGACCCCGAACTGCTTGAATGGACAGATAAATACGGCAGCTGGAACGCTGATGATTTTACCAACTCGACGGCAGATCCGACAAGCTTCCATGTTCCGTGCGATCTTCTGGACGAGTATGAGGCAAAGTTCTCGGCAGATGTGAACGTTCAGTTTGTCGGAGATCTTCCGCAGGCAGGCGAGCTAACATTCGTCAAGGCAAAGCCTGCGACCTGCAAGAGCGAAGGCAATATTCAGTATTTCTGCAAGCAGGTCGGAGAGGAAACGAAGTATTACTCAGACAGACACGGAAACAACGAGATAACTTTGGAGCAGACGGTCATCCCGATCGACCCCGATGCACACGTCTGGGACGGCTGGAAGATCATCAAGCCTGTGACAGCTGCCGAAAAAGGTATCAGAGAAAGGACCTGTACCGAATGCGGGATAACCGAGACGGTAGAGTTTGACTACTCGGCGGAACCTTCCTACCTCGTGACCATCCCAGTTTCTGCCGAGATGGGCGAGACCACTATGATGAAAATTGAGTTCGTCGGGGATCATGATGCTCTTTATCATTCAGATTTTGCTGACAAGGGCATATTCGTTCAGCTCGACAAGATCAACGGCGCTGATGCGGCAGGTGATAACTTCAAGCTGCACAACGAAGAGGACGGCGACGATCATCAGGCGGATATCGACTATTCGGTGGATGTGTCGGTGCGTTCGATAGATCTGAATGATGAATACAGATCGGAATATGAATATAACGGCAAGCTCTCTGCCGACAGCGTTCTGCTCAGAGCCTGCCTTGATACGGGCTCGACGCTAATCTACACCGATTCCGCAAAGCTGACGTTTTCGATGGATGCCGATGCTGCCGCAAACGCACCCGCCGGAACATATAAAAGCACTCTGACATTCAAGATCTTTCTTGCCAACAGATACAGCGACACTGTTCTGAATGACAACGCCTATTTCAGATACAATTATTAAAGCAATATATTTTAGGAGGAAAATACTATGAAAAAATCCATCATCACAGCAGTTACCGCAGCAGCTGTAATGGCACTTTCGCCCCTTTCTGTCTGCGCAGTAAGCAACACCACCATCGACCAGACTTCCGCAAAGCAGTCGGGCGACCTGACCGTATCCTACTCCACGGGTGAGGGCTACATGATCGTTATCCCCAGCGGCGTTACACTGAAAAAGGATGATACCGTTGACAAGTCCATCAAGGCTTCCTACGTAAAGCTCTCGGATTCCACCAAGAAGGTAGTCGTTGACCTCAAGGCTGCTTCCAACACCGCTGACGGCGAGAGCACATTCAGCGCTAAGCGTGAGAGCTCGGTAGTCAACTACACCATCAAGGCAGGCACCAAGACCATCAAGGTCGGCGACCAGGTAGCGTCCTTCGGTTCCGACCCCGATGAGCAGGAAGAAAAGCTCACCTTCTCGGCAGTTACCGACACCGCGACTCTCGCAGGCGAGCACACCGAGATCCTCACATTCAACATTTCCGTAAAGTGATATTCGGGAGGACAATGATATGAAAAAGTTTATTTCTGTTCTGAGCGCAGCAGCTATGCTGACTGCTCCTCTTACCGCTTATGCCGATACCGATCTTTCCGCTCCCGGCTCTGCGGAGACCAACGTAAAGTTCTCGACATCCGCTGGTTATGTAGTTACCATCCCTGCGACCGTTTCCCTCAGCGAGGTCACAAAGGACGGCGCTGACAAGGGCAAGTACACCAACAAGGGCACGATAACCGCAAAGAACGTCCTGCTCGAAGAGAATGAGAAGCTGGTCGTTACCGTTTCCAGCGACAGCGGCTTTAAGATGACCACAGGCGCGTCCGCGACCTATAAGCTGCCTTACACCGCTTCGACTGCCGCTTTCGGCGCAGTTGACGCTTCAAACGACAAGGTGGCAGAGTTTGCTTCTTCCAAGGACGTACAGAAGGCTGATGTTACCTTCACCACAGAAGTTCCCGAGTATGCGGGCATCTACAGTGACACCGTTGTGTTCACCATCGCTGTACAGTAAGGAGGGTCAGGCATGAAAAAAGCATTTGCACTCATCCTCACAGGCGTACTCATGGCGTCGCCGCTCACAGCCTTCGCCGAGATCACCGAGAACACCGACCCGAAGCAGGGCAGCACCGAGATAACCACTCAGATAGCACCAGCTTACATCGTGACTATCCCTGCGGATACGAGCGTTGACTTCAACACCGTCAACACCGATTTCGGCGCTGTAAAGCTGACAAAGGCTCAGCTCGAACCAAACAAGTGCATCAAGGTCACCATGACCGCGAGCGGTGAAATGAAAAACAGCGCGGATACTTCCAAGGTCCTTCCCTATACCATTTTTGAGGGTACTGCCGACGCTGTTACCGACACCGTTTTCACATCCGCAGAGCTTGCTTCGGTCGGTGACAAGACCGACCTTACCATCAGCATTTCTGCCGATGACTGGAACAACGCCTATGCAGGTTCGTACAGCGACACTGTTCTTTTCAGCATCGAATACGCTGATGCACAGCCGTGATAAGGAGTTGAGCGCATGAAAAAAATGGCGGTCATTCTGCTGTGTTTTTCCATGCTTTGCGCAGCTTCGGTAACGGCGAGCGCACAAGTCAGTCAGGACAGCGAGTCGGGGCAGGCGGTGATAGGGACGGAAGTTCCCGCTTCCCATATCATCAACGTAACGCTGATCGGCAGCGGTTCGTATGACCTCGACGGCGAGACGGGCAGCAGCTTTGAAGCACAGCGACTGTCACAGCCGACGCTTTCCATCAAACCCGACAGCGGATGGGAGATAACTTCCGTCACGCTCAACGGCTCCGACATCACAGAGGAGGTCTCGGCGGACGGGCAGTATGTTTTCGAGCCTGTCTATGAGGATAAAACGGTCGTGATAACGCTCACGGGGCAGGAAAGTTCTGCTCCCGACCCGAGCGCTCCCGACAGTTCGAGCGTGCCCGACAGCTCCGAAACTTCGAGCAGTTCGTCATCGGTCAGCAAGATAGACAGCAGCACCGTAGCGGCAACGGGCGGCGATAACCCTGCAACAGGCGTTATCGGCGGCGTTTCCATCGGCTCGGCTGTAATGTTTGCGGCTTTCGGACTGGTGAGAAAGAAGAGCAGGGATAAGAGCATGGAAAACGAATGATTCTTTTTTACGTATAAAAACACCCGACAGGAGATGGCTTCTGTCGGGTGTTTTGCGTTTTTTGCGGTATACACTTCCATTATATTCTAAAATGTGATATAATTAAAGAGCGAACAGAATGCGTAACATTATTTTTATGAACTTTCTGTAAACAATAAATTTTTTTCGTTTTCCGCGTTACACTTTGCAGTTTCGGGGCGAATGTAGTAAGTGAAAGCGGTAATTGATCCATGGAAAATAAAAGCTTTACGGGGGAATCATTCAGATGACAGGACAAAGATACAAAGAACTGCTCGGCGTATCTCAGGACAGCGCCTGCAGGGCGGTGTTTGACGAATACAGCGCTTATGTGTACACTATCGTCTACAACCGCGCTTCGGGTGCTTCGAGGGAGGACATAGAAGAATGTGTCAGCGATATTTTCGCGGATGTGTTCTTCAGCTACGACCCCCTCGCGGACGAGTCCTCGGATATGCGTGCCTTCATTGGCACTGTGGCCAAAAGACAGGCGACCGACCTTTACCGCAGGACTTCAAGGCGTTCGGAACAGACAGCCTACCTCGACGAAGAGGAGATGGCGATGATACCGTCGGAACACGACACCGAAGCCGAGAACGAACAGGCGGAGCTTTCAAGAGTTCTCGCGGAGCGGATAAAGGAACTGGGCGAGCCCGATTCGACCATCGTGATACAAAGGTACTATTTCGACCGAAGCTCGGGCGAGATCGCAGATTTTCTTTCGATGAGCCCGCCGGCAGTAAGGATGCGGCTGAAACGCGCACTCAAACGCCTCGGCAAGCTCCTTGAAGGAACGGGCATAGCATTATGAATGAGAAGGAGAACAAAAAAATGAACAGAGGTTTCAGAAAAATAATGAAAAACGCAGATGACATGACCTTGAATGAGCTGTCAAATGCCGTTCCTCTGAGCGAAGAGGATAAAGACCGCATCTTCTCCGAAAGCATGAGAAAGCTCAGAGAGAAACAGAACGGCTCGGCACCAAGGATCATAATGAACAGAACAAAGAACAGCAACACGGATGACAATGATAATTACGAAACAAGCGCTCAGGTAAAGCGCGGCGGCGCAAAGGCGATCATTTCCATCGCGGCGAGTCTGGCGATAGTCGCAGGGCTTGCGGGTATCTTCCTCAACGGCGGAAAGCTCACCACCGCGCCCGAAAAGAGCAGCTCGGCCGAGCAGAAGATAACCACTACCGTTCAGACAGCGCCTGCGGAGAGCACTTCCGAATCAACGTCAGCGTCCTCGGATGAGGCGGTATCCCCGACAGCGGATTCCGAGAGCGGAAGCACGGAAAGCACAGCCGAGCACACTTCCTCGGCGGCTGATGACAGCAGCGAAGTCTCCGCTCCCGATGTAAAGGTCATCATCCCCGACAGCACCTCGCAGGCTGAGACCGTCTCGCAGGAGCCGAGCAAACCCGACGAAAGCTCGCAGGATGACAGCAGTGAAGCGGAGAAGACCGACTCGGAAAAGCCCATCCCAGAGGGTCTTGCGACGGAGATCGAAGATTCGATCACTCATCTCAACGAGATCGAGTTTATCGCTTCGGGACACCTTGCAAGCTCGGAATATATGTTCGATGAGAATTTCGACATCACCGAGGATCCTTCCGCACTGAGATACTACAGAGTGCCCCACGGAAACGTCGAGCGCTACAACACCTTCGATACGAAAATGTATCAGGGTCATATGACCAACAACTTTGTCCTGACTATGGGATACACCTCCGTTACCTACGAGCGGTTCTTGCTGAACAATAACGAGCTTTACTTCAAAACGGAGTACTACAACGACGATTATCCCGTCTACACCCGTGCCGACGACGAGATACACATGACAGGCGACAACAGCTGCTATGTTCTCGTGAAAAAGTCCACAGCAACTGGCAGCGACCTCGGCACATACAAGCTCAGCTTCGTGCATGAATCGGTCATCACGGCTGACACGTTCATCTGGAAGATCGACAGCATCACTATCGCATAAATAATGTCAAAAACTAAACCAAATGTATATATAAAAGGAGATATTAATTATGAAAAAGGCAATCATCATCATGACACTGGCAGCAGCTCTTTCTCTCGCATCCTGCGGAGCAGCAGAAAATACAGAAAGCAAGACCAACAGCACAGCTCAGCCTGCGGCTGCATCGTCGGCGGCTCCCGAAGCGGATGAGGAGACCGTTTCCGAACCGACTTCCGACAGCACGAGCTCTGACGAGAGCACCGACGACAGCTCCGAGTCTGCCGCAGAGAGCGCTTCCGATTCCCCGAAGGCAGAAGAAAAGACCGCATCCGCAGCCGATAAGTCAAGCACTTCCTCTGCGGCTGAGAAGTCGGGCACATCCTCCGAAGAGACTGCTTCAAAAGACAGCACCGACTCTGCTCAGAAGCCTGCACAGGACTCATCATCCACTGCTGCTGCCGACCCTGATGTTGCAAGAGAGGTCTATGACGCAGTCATTCAGTTCAACGCGGCTGAGGAGATCTCGGCAGGACATCTCGCTTCGACCGAGGTCATGTTCGACGAGAATTTCGCAGTGACCGAGGATGCTTCGGCAGCTAAGTACTACAGAGTTACCCATGAGAACGTTGACAGCTGCACAAACTTTACCATGAGCATTTATCAGGGTCATTTCACCAAGAAGTTCGTTACAGCTATGGGTTATGATACTGTTGCAAGCGAAAAGTTCACATGGTACAATGACGAACTGTATTTCAGGACCGACTGCTATAACGAAGTTTACAACATTTACAACCCTATCGGCGACGACATTTACATGACCGACGATAAGTCCTGCTATATGCTTGCAAGAAAGTTAGACAGCAACGGCAGCGACCTCGGCGTATACAAGCTCAGCTTTGTAAATGAGTCGATCATTACCGCAGACACCTTCATCTGGAAGATCGACAGCGTTGAGTTAGCATAAAGTTTCGCATCGTTTCAGCGGAGATAACAATAACACCCCGATCCGAAAAGAGGACTCGGGGTGTTATTGTTTCGTCTGAAAAAGAATTCAGCGGTCATGCGATCATCTGGGGTATCTCAAAGTTGTTGATGATCTGATCCTCGGTGAATCTTCCCTGACCGCCGTCCGTCCAGTCAATGAACACGGTGTCGAAATCATCGATATAGACTATGGTAGCTGTAGAGCCGACAGGCATTTTTCTGTCGATGTCATTGATGAGTCTGATTGTCATTCCAACTGTTATCTTTTCCATAACTTTGCCTCCTGTGGTCTTTTCAATGATGTTACACAACTTTATTATTATACTACATTTAACCGATGATGTCAAGCAAATGGAAGAAGATGGAATCACGTCTCTCGGTTCAGAAAGCCGCAAAAAATACCCCATCAGAGGAATATCTCCGATGGGGTATTGATGATCTTCAAAAAGCAGTTTGGAAATTACTTATTGATAGTAACGGTGAATGCTCTGCTGTTGATGTTGCTGATATCCCACTGACCATTGAATCTTGCGCCAACTACCAGCTTATATGTACCTGCGGGGATCTTGGTCTTGGTAAGGCTCAGAACGTTGCCCTGTGCGAGTACTCTCCACTTGCCTGCGGAGTAGTATGCTACAACGTACTTCTCAGCGCCCTGAACAGCAGTCCAGGAGAGGTTCAGAGTGTCGCCCTGTACCGATGCGGTAGCAACGGGATACTTGGAAACTGGATCCGGATCAGGATTGCTGCTGCCCTGCTTCGGAACAGCGAACAGACCGTATACTGTCATATCAGCCGAAGTAGCGCTGATGAAGAGGCTGCCGATCTGGCTCGGAACCTTGCCCTGACCGATGCCCTTGCAAAGATCCTGATAGGAGAATCTCTTTACATAAGGAGTATCGCTTTCGTCGCTGGATGCGATGCGGTTCCACTTGTCGTCCATGAGAACGAGCTCGGGGTTAGCATTGGACTTGTAAACGACAACGAAGTCATACTTATCGTTAGCATAATTCTGCCAGCCCTTTACTTCGATGTTCTTCCACTCAGCGAGCTCCTGACCGTTTTCGCTCTTGTAAAGCTGGATCCAGTCAGAGCCAACGTTGATGTTCGACCAGCTGAACGGAGGAACATAGTACTCGGTAAGGTTCGGATAGATGCCGTAAACAGACATCATAGCCTCGATAACGGGCTTGGAGTTCGGGTACCACTTGCAGCTCTTGCGGTGCAGATAGCCGTGAGCCTCGCCAGAACCGTTGTTCGGAACGTTGTTGTCCCACAGTACGCAGGGGATGCCCTTAGCCTTAGCCTTGTTGAGGTAGGACTTAGCCCACTCTACTCTCGAATTGGTGTTGCCGAAGTCGGAAGCAGAGAACTCACCGATGATGATCGGAACGTTCTTCTCCTGCTTGATCTGACCGAGGTAGTTGAACATCCAGTCCAGCGAGCTCTCGAAGCTGTTGCCGTAGCCGTCAGAGCCCGGGAAGTTGTGGTTGGAAGCGTTGCCTGTGTCCATTGTGAAGAAGTACGGAGCGTAAGCGTGTACAGAAAGTGCAACGTTGCCTGCGTTTGCAGGGATAGCGATGTTTCTGATAGCAGTCTCATCGCTGGAAGCGCAGTAGCCGGGGAGCATCAGCAGACGCTCACGGTTCTGATTTGAACCCTGGCTGCGGACGGTGCTTACGAACTTAGCGTTCAGCTTGTTGACGTAATTCCAGGAATATCCGCCGTCGTTACCGTTGCCCCATTCAAAGTTCTTGTCGCCTGTCTGACGGGGCTCGTTCATGCCCTCGAAAATGAGGTGCTGGTCATAGTCCTTGAATTCCTCAGCGATCTCTTCCCAGATGTTGGAGAGCTTCTGCTCGGCAACTGCATAGGTGCTGTCAGTCCATTTTGCTTCGTTGATGAAGTCCTCGTGGTGGATGTTCAGGATAACGAACATATCGCGGTCGATAGCATAGTCAACGGTCTTGTGAACGTAGTCCATCCAAGCGTCGTTAACGTGGTATTTGCCGTTCTTATTTTCAAGGTGCTCGTACCAGGTGACAGGGATACGAACGGTGTTGAAGCCTGCGTCCTTTACTGCCTGAAACTGTGCTGCGGCAGGCTCAGGCTGCCCCCAGGCTTTAGCGAATTCACTCGGAGCTGTCGAGCTGGAAAAACCTGTGTTGTTGCATTCGAGCGTGTTGCCGAGGTTCCAGCCGATCCTCATCTGGGATACGATGCCGTTTGCATCGAGTCCGGAGAGTGCTTCTGCCTTGATGCTTGCGGTCGGCAGAGAACCAATGCCTGCTACGGTGAGAGCCGCTGCGGACAGCGCGGACAGAACTCTGCCCTTGATCTTCTTCTTCATAGGATATTTCTCCTCCTCAATAAATAGTCGGTCATTTTCCACAGCAAAAAAGCGCAGTATTCTGTGGAAAAAGCGTACTGTACTTTCCGTGAGGAACAATTCACGGATATGATGCTTCCAAACATAGCATCATCATCAATGGCTTAATTATACAGTTTTTTTTTACAAATGTCAACGCCAATTGGTGAACAAAGCCTGTTTCTATATGTAAAAATTTTCACCTGATTCTATTCCCTGAAACAATTTCACTATGCGTTCTCACCAAATTCATCAAAAAGTCCCACATCTTTGCCGAACACTTTTCTGCTTTTGGGGGTCAGTCAAGATCTGCTATTTGCGAAACGCATACCAAAAATTGCGATGCAAAGAAAACAGCCCGCTTCCCCGAAACTGTGAAACGGGCTGTTTTTATACGTTATTCTTTTTTGCTTTGAGCGCCCTTTTATGTTCATACATGGACTTATCTGCACGCTTGAAAACATCATTGTAGCTGTCATCTTTTGCAGGGTCATAGACTGCAAGACCGCTCGCCACGGTCACCAGACCGTTTATCAGATTTTCCTCGATGGTCTCGCGAAATGCCTGAGCAAGGCTTTCGCGGTTCTCAAAATCCTCGCCTTTCAGTATCGCCACGAATTCGTCGCCGCCGATGCGGAACACGGGGCTGTGATCGAAACGGTGACAGATGATCTTGCAGGCACTCTTGATGTGCTCGTCGCCTGCCTCGTGACCCATTGTGTCGTTTATGGTCTTCAGACCGTTCACGTCAAAGACGACAACTCCGTATTCGGTCACTTCGCCGATCTCGACCGAGGTCTCAAGTTCAGCCAGCGCTTCGAGATAAGCCAGCTTGTTCTTCACACCTGTCAGACCGTCCCTGTAAGCCTTCTGCTTTGCGAGCTTTATGGCGAGATCGTACTCGACGTCCTTGTCCTTGTAAACGAATGTGTGTATCAGGCAGGTGCAGAACAGGCAGCCCATCGAATAGAACGGCATGAGCGGAAAAAGCATCTGTACTGCGACAAAGAATGACATTATCAGTCCCGAAAGGCTTATCGTTCTGTAGTGAGACCTGCTCATGCCTTCCGAACGGACAGCCATGACCATGGCGTAGACGGATGTGACGAGGAAGAGTATCACCTGCATTATCAGACCGATGTGCCTTCCGTTCAGAGTGACATACTCCTTGTCCTCCTTGAACATGAAAATGACAGGCACGAACAGATTTATGATAAGAACGGCGACTTCATACATGAGCACGACCCATCCGCCCGTAACGAATATCTTTCCGAGTCTGCCCTTGTTCCCCGTAAAAGCCACGACCCCTTTAGTCCATAACAGCACGGACAGAGCCATAGTCCCGAAAAACATACAGGTGTCGATGTAGGCGGGTATCAGCCATCTTTTCTCATACAAAAATCCCCACAGGATGTCTGACATAAAAAACGCCGCAATCGAAAGCAGATATTGACGGTACTTTAATCGCGCGTCATTGTTTTTCGTTTTCTCGACTTTTTTCAGTGCTTCTATATTAATAATGACCAGAACGACCAGAGAGATCATTCCGATACTCGCATAATACATTGGCATTCTCCTTCCGAATATTTCTTTTAAAAATTCTCTCCCATATTAATTATAGCATATGAGAGTAACAGATCTGTCACAGGGAGCCATTAAAAACAGGGGCGTATGTGAACTTTTTGTAAATTTTACCGATTAGGTTTTGAGGGAACAGCAAGAGACATTATCTTCCCCAAAAAAATGAAACACCGACTGAGCTGTGTCATGTCGGTGTTTCATTTTTTATATAGCCGTGACGGGCAGGGGAATGTTCAGTCTTTTCTGAAGGTCTTGTCGATGAAGTCGTTTATCCTGCCGTGATAAGCCTGGTCACGCTGTTTTTCCAGGTACTCTTTCATCTGTTCGAGCAAGGATATATCGGATTCGAGCGCACGCAGGAAACGATATTTTTTCTTGCGCTGTTCCGCGGAAAGTCTGATATGCTTTTTGAGCTCTTCGTATCTGATGACCATTTCGTTCTCTTCCGCGAACGCCTTTATCCTTGCGGTTATCCTGAACGAATAGGACAGGTCGATGAACAGTATCCCGTAGAAAACGCCGATGACAAAAGAAAACAGCGGATTTCTCGAAAACCATGCCAGACCGTTCAATATCCTCGGATGGATGAGGAAGTAGTAGACCGCCCCGAGCATCGCCCAGTATATCGAAAACCGCAGGCAGATGACGCCTTTGTAATTGAACCGCATCTCCGAATAGTCCCACAGTTTCAGGTGTCTGCGGATGATGAACAGTTCGCCGGCTATCAGCTCGATCAGCGTCATGGCGGCAGACATTATCATGAACAGTATCATCTTTCGCAGGATGTCGTTATCTATCGGGATGTATTTTTCAAGCAGTGCCAGAAGATACAGTAGCGTCAGCCCGAACCCGTACAGCGGCAGGCAGGGTCCGCAGAGAAATCCCGGGTTTATCCAGACCCGTTCCTTGTTCGAGAGCTTGAAACGTCTGTAAAAGACTTCTATCCCCCAGCCAATCATACTTCCGCCGGAAAACAGAAGTGCAAGTATCATGAAATCATATACTATCGTCATGCGCTTCCCACCTTGTGACAAATATTCCGAGCCGATGTCTCTGTAAATATTATACAATACCCTGCGCGGGATTTCAAGACCGAAGTTCGGCAGATGCCCTGTTTTTTTCGGAAGTGCTCTTCGGAAAGCGCCATAAGTCGGGTATGCCCTATGTAAGGATACACAAAACAGCCGACAGAGTGTTGGCTATTATGACAGTTGCAGATGTATGTTCTGCGCAGAAATTGACTTTGGTGAGCTGATATGATATAATTGAGGTGGATCAGCGCCTGACAGAGACAGTTGATCCATGTGAAACAGAAAAGGGGGATAAACGTGAAAAAACAGATATTGATATGCACGGTATGCGCCATGCTTCTTGCAGGCTGCGGAAAGGTCGAAAAAGAGACTGCCGATACTTTCAGCGCAGAGAAAAAAGAAAGCAGCGCCGCAGAGAGCGAGACAGTCAGTGAAGCGCCCAAGACCGTCGCTGCGGAAACTGTTCAGGCGGCAACTTCGTCAAAGAACCTTTTCGGCGACGATCTGTGCAGTAAGATCTCAAACGCAAAAGAGGTCTACTCTTTCGTGACAGATGTGATGAATGATTCCGAGACAGCCGAGACTGCGGCAGGCGATAAGATACTGACCATCGGCTTCAAGGCAGACGGTGAGGAATATATCCTTGCCTATTCCTCGGGAAATATTTTTGCCTGGGCGGAGCGCTCGACCTCGAAGGTCACATATTTCAAGCCCGACGACGATAAGGCGGCGCAGCTTCGGGATCTGATGCTTGCCTATTCCGCGCTGGGATATGTCCTTAAAGACACCGAATACACTGTGGATACGGAGCATATGCAGACAAGCTATATTACAGATATTGCAAACTCTCTGCCCGACCCATACAGCGAAGCGCGGTATTATTACCATGACGACAAAAAATCCACCACCTTTATTATCCAGACGGACGGGGATGCGCTGTTCTACCTGCAAACGACCGATGAGCGCACCGATGTTACGATAGAAGGCTCACCATACTACCAAACGCAGGAATTCTATGAGTATTTCACCGACGGCAAGGGCAAAGCTTTTTACCGCCCCGAAGGATATGATGTGTACTATCCTGCCGAGGAGTTTGAGGGCGATGTATCTCCGATACCGTTCCCGAAGGGGATATCCGAAAACGATAAGTATCTGTACAGCTTCAAAATCAATTCGGACAGCGAAGACCTTACCGTTGAGGTATGGCAGGGCAGTGAGACCACCGAATATTTCTTTATCCGCAACGGCGAGCTGAGGGCGATGTGGGATTACCGCGAGGGAGCAGGCATGACCCTCATGAACGAGTTCCGTGTGGAGCAGGTCATGAGCGGCGAGATCGCCGAGATAATCGCTCACGCCGAGGAGCATATGTCTGACGGCAAGGATGCAAAGCCGACGGAACAGCCAAAGACCAATGAGGACTGGCTGAAACACGATACGGATAAATACGGCTTGTTCGACCTCAGCGGCGGTGTCGTGGTCGGAAAGGAAGTCGAGCCGACGGGCGTTGTCGAGGAGTGGCGCGAATATATCAGCAGCGCGGACAAGCCCTTCACGCTGGAATACCGCTGGGCAGGCTCGGGACGGAACGAGTATCAGATAAGCACCACGGACGGCAAGAATTACTACTACCGCAACGACATGGAGATACACGACGGCGATGACGACCTCGGCGGCGAGGAATGGACGGTAGACGGCAGATATTTTCAGTCGGTCTACAAGACGAAGGAATATCCCGTCCGCGAGGTTTACGAGTATCCGCTGAGCGACTACGGAAATGACCCTCCGAAGCTGGTCACCGACCTTATCTTCGAGAACGAAAAATACAACGCCGATTACTCGGGCGAGTGCAAACGCGCCTACGAGGTGACGGTCGGCAACGAAAAGTATATCTGCGAGGAATGGTCGCTGTATCTCGGCAGACTGTGGAAGGTCTATATCAAGGACGGTAATATCGTCGCATGGGAAGGCGATTTCTACAACGAGCCTACCGTAAATACCGTCATCAGGCTTGAAAAGACAGCTGATACCGCGCTGATAAAGATGCCGAGTGACGCTAAAAAGCACGTTTCTAACGACTAAATATCAGAAGATAAAAAAACGAGCCTTTCCGAAGTCGGGTACTCATAAAGAAGTTTTTATAATTTGAAGATAAGGTTGTGTAACCACGGTGGTTATGCAGCCTTTCTCTTTTAGTCGTACTTCATACTGTCAGCAACGGCAGTCGTTACGGCAACGTTGAAACGATAGTGGATCTCGATCTCCTGAGTCCGATGCCCACTGCTCTTGTCGGGAGCGTGGACAACGATATTCTCAATCAAGTTCGTGCATGATCTCAGGCGTAATGCTATTCCTTTCGAGAATCAAGCTGATCACATTAGCTGTTATAGCAGATTTTCTGTGATATGTTAATATGCGACGATATAAAAGATAAAGGCTGACGCACCGTTTGTGCTGTCAGCCTTTGCTATGGATATTTATTTTAGTCGTTGAACCACGATTTCATGACATCGAGTATCTTCACAAGCTCGGGTTCTTCTATGACATACGGCACCATCGCGTACATATATTTCAGGAACGGACGGCTGAATACCCCGTGTTCAAACGCGTACCTGCGGAAGCCTTCCAGATATTTTTCGTCCTTGACTTCGATGCAGACACAGCCGCCCATTATCCGTATCTCTTCGATTTTTTCGGATGTAAAGCCTGCCAGCTCGCGCCTTGTTATCTCTTCTATCCGTCTTATCCTTTCGAGGTAGTTGCCCTTCTCGAAAAGCTCGATGGATCTCAGCGCCGCCGAGCAGGCGAGGGCATTTCCCATAAAGGTCGGACCGTGCATCAGTGCGTGAGTCGGGTCGTCGCTGAGGAATCCGTCCCAGACACGCTTGTTCGCGACGGTCACAGCGTGCCCGATATATCCGCCTGTCAGAGCCTTGCCGAGCACGAGGATGTCGGGCAGGACAAGGTCGGCGACAAAGCGGTTCCCCGTGCGCCCGAAACCTGTTGCGACCTCATCGAATATCAGCAGGACATCATTCTCATCGCAAAGCTGACGCGCTCTTTCAAGGAACGAAACATCGTACATCCGCATCCCGCCCGCGCCCTGAAGCAGCGGCTCGACTATGAAACAGCTCAGCTTGTCGCCGTAGGTCTCAAAGGCTTTTTCGAGCGCCGATATTTCGGTCGGGATATGTATCACGCCGCGCTTTTTCTCGTTTGAGCTGCCGAATGCGAAGTGGTAATCCTCATCGTCGCCGACCTCCATCGCCTTGAAGGTATCGCCGTGATAAGCGTGTTCAAGGGCAAGGATGACGCTGCGCTCCGAGCCGCGGTTGGTGTTGAATTGCAGCGCCTTTTTCAGCGCGACCTCGACCGCAACGCTTCCCGAGTCCGAGAAAAAGCAGTAATTCAGGTCGCCGGGCAGCCACGAAGCCAGCTTTTCGGAGAGCTTTTGAACTGCGTCGTGAGTCAGACCGCCGAGCATGACGTGAGCGAATTTGTCGAGCTGTTCCTTTATCGCGTCGTTTATCACGCTGTTGTTATAGCCGTGGATGACGCTCCACCAGGATGAGACCGAGTCGATAAGGTCGCGGCCGTCCTCGGTGTAAAGATGCACCCCCTTCGCGGAAGCTATCTTTATGGGCGGTTCAAGCGTTTTCATCTGGGCATAGGGATACCATATCATCTTTCGTTCTCCTTTCCGCAAAGTGAAGCTATGTATTCACCGCTGATCCCGAGGTCGGCACCGTTCTCACCGACGCAGGCGATGACGGGGATACCGGTGAGTTCCCCGCACATTTTTCTGTTGTCCTCTTCCATAACATCGCCTTGGTGGAAATGGTTCAGGATGATGCCCTTGACAGAAATTCCGCGTGACTTCATGTATGCGGCGGTGAGAACAACGCTGTTTATCATTCCGAGACCTGCGTCAGCGACGATGATGCAGGGCAGAGCCAGCAGTTTTATCACATCTTCGAGGAATATTTTTTCGTCATCGTATCTTAACGGACAAAGGATGCCGCCGCTTCCTTCGGCGATGATGTACTCATATTTTTCCGTCAGCCTTGCGAAGCTGTCTTTTACTGCTGCCAATTCAACCGGCGAGCCCTCTGTTCTTGAAGCCAGATGCGGCGAAACGGCGGTCTCGTAGACATACGGACACATCGTGTCAAGCGGCTGAGTTATCCCCGAAACGTTCCTTACATGAAGCGCGTCGCCGGGGATGAGGTCTCCGCGGCTGTCCCGTTCGTTTCCGCTCATGGCGGCTTTGAAGTAGGCGGGGCTGAGTCCGCTTTCGTTCAGCTTTTTGAGCAGCAGACCTGTGATGTAGGTCTTGCCCACGTCTGTTCCCGTGCCTGTGATAAACAGCCCCTTACTCATCGCCGTTCACCTTTTCAAGGTCGAAGCCCATAGTTTTCAGCATACTTACGTCAGCGTTGATGTCGTTTCCCGAGGTGGTGAGCATATCGCCCGTTATCGTCGAATTCGCGCCCGAAAGGAACGCTTTTTTGCCGCATTCTTTCATCAGGTCGCGGCCTGCCGCAAGGCGAATCTGAGCGGTAGGGCAGATGTATCTGAATATCGCGACTGTCCGCAGGATATCTTCTTCCGACAGCCGTTCGAGCCCTTCAAACGGTGTCCCTTTGATAGGCATGAGGGCGTTTATCGGTATCGAATCAACGCCGAGTTCGGCAAGGCTTATCGCCATGTCTATCCTGTCCTCCCATGTCTCGCCCATGCCGATGATGCCGCCCGAGCAGACTTCATAGCCTGCGTTTTTTGCACGTTCGATGCAGGCTATCTTGTCGTCGTAGCTGTGGGTGGTGCAGATGTTCGGAAAGTTCCTGCGGGAGGTCTCGATGTTGCAGTGGTATCTGTTCACACCTGTCTGACGCAGTCTGCGGAACTGTTCGTCCGTGAGGAGCCCGTGGGAGCCGCAGAGCATCATATGAGTTTTTTCACTGAGCGTGCTGTAGGCTTCGACGGCTTTTTCAAAGTCCTCATCACTGAGCGTCTTTCCTGCGGTGACTATCGAAAAGCGGTGAACGCCCCTTTCCTCGTTGTGCAGGCACTCTTTGAGTATCGTTTCGGTGTCTAAGAACGGATATTCGCTTACGCCCGTGCAGTTGTGAGCCGACTGAGCGCAGAAACGGCAGTTTTCCGAGCATTTGCCGCTTTTGCCGTTGATTATGCTGCACAGATCGACATGGTCTCCGCAGAAGTGCTTTCTGATGCGGTCAGCGCCCTTGCTCAGAAGTTCGATATCGGCCGAAAGAAAGAATGCCGTATCATCGCCGCGGTGTATGCGTTTTCCGCCGATTATCTCGTCGGCAAGTTGAATGATGTCCATAAATAAGTTCCTTTCAAAAGTTTTCACACTGTCCTGTACGACAGCCCGATGGCAGGGATGAGCCTTTTGCCGAGTACAGCCGACAGGATGCACAGGCAGATGTCCCCGGGGACTGCCAGCAGAAAGCAGTACAGAAACAGCGGCCATATCCCGATGGGAGAATGGAGCCAGAACTTGCTTATCGCCCAGTAGTACGCCATTCCCATCGCATAAACGACCAGCAGACCCGCGAAACATCCGATGAGCAGTCTCGGCATGGTAAGCTCGCCGCCGTGTACTATCCTGCCCGTGATATATGCCCCCGCGATGAACCCGATAAGGTATCCGAAGGTGGGCTGAAAAATATAGCCTATCCCGCCGCCTTCGGTGAAAACGGGGAGCCCTGTCAGCCCGAGCAGAACATATACGGAAACTGCCAGAGCACCCTTTCTGCTCCCGAGTATCACGCCTGCAAGCGTTGTGAAAAGAAACTGTAGCGTGAACGGACAGACAGGGACGGGGATGCGGATGAATGCTCCGACAGCCGTCAGAGCGGCAAATAATGATGTCAGTATAATGTCTTTGGTTTTTATGATCTCACCCCCTTCCTGAATTTGCTATCATATTATACCACAGCATTTCGATTATGTCAACCCTAAATTATAAGTAGGTTGACATACAGATCTTTAAACTCCCAAGGGAGGGTGATTTCAAGCGTCTCATTGAAGCAGGCACCACCCTCTACGGCGGCATCACGGGCAGGCGATGCTATCCGCAGGGCAACAGAAAGCTGTCGCGTGTCGTGAACGGTGAGAAGGTCTCCGATGATTTCGCCCATGAGCAGTGCCTTGGCATCACTCAGAACGGCAGGTATTTGTTGTTATCGGGCTGTTCGCACAACGGTATCCCGAATATTCTCGGCCGCTACAGAGAGCTCTTCGGAAACTCCCCCGACTGCGTTATCACAGGTTTCCACATAATGAAAAAGGACGGCGAGCATACCTATGAAGAAAAAGCCGTCATCATTCGCACTGCGGAGGAACTTTCCCGTCTTTACACCGTTTTCTACAGCGGTCACTGCACGGGCATCTCCGCATTCGAGCTGATGAAAGGCATCGTGGGTGATAAACTGCACGTCCTGTACAGCGGTGATGAAGTGTTATAAACAGGCTCATAAGACACGAAAGACCGACCCGAACAAAGCGTTCGGATCGGTCTTTGCGTTTTGTGATATATGCATGGGCAGTCGGGTCAGAGATAATTTCTCATGCTGCCGACCGCTATCACAAGCGTCGAGGAATTGTGCAGGAATGCCGACGTGGTGGGCGCGATGATCCCTGCCGCTCCGAGCACCATCAGCCCCGTGTTGAAGCTCATGATACTGCGGTAGTTTGCGTTTATGCGCTTCATCAGCGCCATGCTGAGCTGACGGAGCGTCACGATACAGGTGAGGTCGTCCGCCGAGATGGTGATGTCCGCCACCTCACGGGCGATCGCTGCACCGCTGCTGATCGCGATACCTGCGTCGGCTTCCGAGAGGGCAGGGGAGTCGTTCACGCCGTCGCCGATCATGATGACTTTTCTGCCTGCACTCTTTTCGCGGCGGACAAATTCCGCCTTGTCCTCGGGCAGGACTTCCGCGTAGAATTCGTCAACTCCGACCTTGTCCGCGACTGCCTTTGCCGTGCGTTCGCTGTCGCCCGTCATCATGACGATCTTTCTGATACCGAGCTGCTTGAGCTGCGATAGGACTTCGCCTGCCTCACCGCGTATCGGGTCTTCGATGCAGATTACCGCCGCGAGCACGCCGCCCACCGCGAGGAACAGATGCGAGAACTCGTCGGGGAGACTGTCGAACTTCTCCTGCTCGCCGTCGGGGAGCGTGCAGCCCTCGTCCTCGAACACGAAATGGTAGCTTCCCAGCACCACCTTGACACCGCTCACCGAGCTTGCGATGCCGTGCGCAACAACGTACTCGACCTCGCTGTGCAGCTCTTCGTGGATGAGCCCTCTGTCGCTCGCCGCCTTGACCACCGCGTTGGCTATGGAGTGGGGGTAGTGCTCTTCAAGACACGCCGCCAGCCGAAGGGCTTCAGCCTCGTCGTTTTCGCCGAAGGTGATTATCTTCGCGACCTTCGGCTCGGAGTGGGTCAGCGTGCCCGTCTTGTCGAAGATGATGGTGTCCGCGTCCGCCACGGCTTCAAGGAACTTGCCGCCCTTGATGGTCATTCCGCGGCTCTGTCCCTCGCGCATCGCCGAGATGACCGAAATGGGCATGGCGAGTTTCAGCGCACAGGAGAAGTCCACCATCAGTATCGACACCGCTTTGGTGGCGTTTCGCGTCAGCAGGTAGGTCAGCAGCGTGCCGCCGAGACAGTAGGGCACGAGCTTGTCGGCAAGGTGCGCCGCGCGGCTCTCCACCTCGGATTTGAGCTTTTCGCTCTCCTCGATCATCTTCACGATGCGGTCGTATTTGCCGCTGCCCGTGACCTTATCGACGCGGATGACACAGCTGCCCTGTTCGACCACCGTGCCGGCGTAAGCATAGCTGCCAGCCGACTTGTGGACGGGGAGTGCTTCGCCCGTGAGCGTCGCCTGATTGACCTCGGCTTCTCCCGAGATGACTTTGCCGTCGAGGGGGATCATGCTGCCCGTGCGGACGATCATCTCGTCGCCCTCGCGGACGTCGCGGATGGGCACGAGCAGTTCGGTATCTCCGCTTTTCAGCCAGACCTTTTCCACGCCGAGGGACATGGTTCTTGCAAGATCGTCCACCGACTTTTTGTGCGTCCAGTCCTCCAGAAGCTCGCCGAGACCCAGCATGAACATAACGCTAGAAGCGGTATTGTGATCGCCGCGCACCAGTGACACGGTTATCGCCACTGCGTCCAGCAGGCTGACTTCTATCCTGCCCTTCGACAGCGATATGATTGCTTCGCGGACGTATTTCGCCGCCTTGATGACCGACAGCACCATCCGTAACGGCTGTGGTATCAGCCGTTTGAAGACGTAGCGTTTCGCCAGCATCCAGAACAGCCTGTCCTCAAACTCGCGGTCGAGGGCTCTGCCTGTGTGTTCGGGAACAAGGGCGGCGGTCTGCTTACTGTACGAAAACTCGGACAGTGCTTTTATCAGGAGCGCACGGTCGGTGAAGAGTATCACCGCGTCGCCCGTGCGGTCGTAGACCTTTACGTCGGTCACGAACGGCTTCGCCCTGAGATAGTATTCCAGCATATCCGCCTGCGCGAGGGTCATGTTCGGACGCATGATATGTACGCGCAGACGGTTTTTCGAGCTGTGAAGTATCTGACACCTCATTCTTCGTCAGTCTCCTTGGGTGTCTCCTCAGCGGCATCTTCAACGATGGTGACGTCATCGATGATCTCGGCAGCCTCTTCCTCCGCACGCTTTTCGTTAATGTCCTTAGCGTCCGCAACGATGTCGCCGCATCCCTCGCGCACCTTGATAACTCCCTTCATTACGCACTCCTTACCGCGAAGAGCGGCGGCTGTAGTTTCGGTGTAGACCTTCTTTGCGGTCTTGCTGGTCAGCAGCTTGACGCCAAGCGTGCTTGCCGCCATTCCTCCTACGAATAATGCACCTTTTACCCAGAATGACATAAGAATTCTTCCTTTCTAAATTTAGATTTGATATAATGAACGGGAGAGTTTCCCCTCCCGAACATGACTATTTTTTGGCAGTATGGCACTTGCCTTTCATCGCACAGCTCGAACAGCCGCATCCGCAGCCGCCCTTGCCCGACAGTCTGTCTTTGATGATCGACCGCAGAGCCAGCGCGAGAACTGCGATTACTATAATTATCACGACGATATTTCCGATATTTTCACTTAACCATACTGCCATAATGATCTCTCCTTTACGCCTTGCTGACTGCAAGCTTAGCGGTCAGCTTAGTTGCTTCCTTGTAGGGACGAACGAGCATATAGATCATGCCTGCCAGTGCCGCTGCTGCGAATATTACGCCGAGCACATTGACCTTTCCTGTGAACAGTCCGCCGAACTGGTTTATCATGAACGCGATAACATACGCGAATCCGCACTGGTAGCCAATCGCGAACCATGTCCACTTCGCGTTGTTCATCTCACGCTTGATAGCGCCGATAGCCGCGAAGCAGGGCGCACAAAGCAGGTTGAATACGAGGAACGAATAACCCGTGATGCCTGTGAACTGAACTGCAAGCTCCTGCCATACAGTTCTTTCGCCGCCGCCGTAGAGCGTACCCATCGTGCCGACGATATTCTCCTTCGCCACAAGACCCGTGATGGATGCGACAGCAGCCTGCCAGTTGCCCCAACCGAGGGGGATGAACGCCCACGCGAGAACACTGCCTATCTTTCCGAGCAGTGAAGCGTCGAGCTGATCTTCTTCGAGCATACTGAAACTGCCGTCGATGAAGCCGAATCTGCTCGTGAACCAGATGATGACCTGTGAAACAAGGATGACCGTACCAGCCTTCTTGATGAACGACCAGCCGCGCTCCCACATGGAACGGAGAACGTTGCTGACGGTCGGCAGGTGATAAGCAGGCAGCTCCATAACGAAGGGTGCAGGGTCGCCTGCGAACATCTTGGTCTTTTTCAGCATGATACCCGAGATGATTATAGCAGCCATTCCGATAAAATATGCCGATGTAGCTACCCACGCGGAACCGCCGAAGATAGCGCCTGCGATCATAGCGATGAACGGTACTTTAGCTCCGCAGGGGATGAATGTTGTGGTCATAATGGTCATGCGGCGGTCACGCTCGTTCTCGATGGTTCTTGAAGCCATGATACCGGGAACACCGCAGCCAACGCCGACGAGCATCGGGATGAACGACTTGCCCGACAGACCGAACTTGCGGAACACGCGGTCGAGCACGAATGCGATACGCGACATATAACCGCAGGCTTCAAGGAACGCCAGCATCAGGAACAGAACCAGCATCTGCGGAACAAATCCGAGGACTGCACCAACGCCTGCAACGATTCCGTCAATGACAAGACCTTTTACCCAGTCTGCCGCATTTGCCTTGTCGAGAGCCGCTTCCACAAGTGCCGGGATAGAGGGAACGAACGTGCCGTAGTCCGCAGGGTCAGGCTCGTCGCCGATCTTTTCAATACTTGCAAGGGCGGCTTCGTAGTCGGCAAGGGTGGCTGTTTCCTGCGAAATTTCAAGGGTTTCCTCGTCCTCCACATCGTAGGGGAACTCCTCTGTCGGAGCAGTGCCGTTGGCTTCAATGTAAGCCTCGTAGCCGTCAATTATAAGCTGCGCACCTGCGTATTCCTCTGCGGCGGCTTCGTATTCAGCAGTACCCTTGCCGAACAGGTGGAAGCCGTCACCAAAAATATTGTCGTTGGTGAAATCGGTCAACGGTGCGCCCACAGCGACCATCGCCACCCAGTACACCGCAAACATGATCGCCGCGAATATCGGCAGACCCAGCCAGCGGTTGGTGACGATCTTGTCGATCTTGTCGGAGGTGCTGAGCGAACCCTTGTTTTTCTTGTCGTAGCAGCTGTCGATGATGGACGAGATGTAGTTGTAGCGCTCGCCCGTGATTATCGATTCGCTGTCGTCGTCAAGCTCTTTCTCGACCTTTTCGATGTCCTTGTTGATGTGTTCGAGCTTGTCGCCCTTGATGCCGAGCTTTTCGATGACCTTGTCGTCACGCTCGAACAGCTTAATGGCGTACCATCTCTGCTGTTCCTCGGGCAAGTCGTGTACGCAGGCTTCCTCGATGTGCGCGAGTGCGTGCTCGATAGCCGCATCGAAGCGGTGAACGGGGCCGCCGTGCTTTGTCTTTGCGGCGTTGATGGCGGTCTCAGCCGCTTCGGAAACGCCGTCGCCCTTGAGTGCGGATATCTGAACTATCCTGCATCCGAGCGCCTTTGACAGCTCGGAAATGTCGATCTTGTCGCCGTTCTTGTTGACAACGTCCATCATGTTGACGGCGCATACGACGGGGATGCCGAGCTCGGTGAGCTGTGTGGTCAGGTAGAGATTTCGCTCCAAGTTCGTTCCGTCGATTATGTTCAGGATAACGTCCGGGTGCTCGTCGATCAGGTAGTTTCTCGCCACGACCTCTTCGAGGGTGTAGGGTGAGAGCGAATAGATACCCGGCAGGTCGGTGACGATGACGTCGGGGTGCTTTTTCAGCTTTCCCTCTTTCTTCTCGACGGTTACTCCGGGCCAGTTGCCTACGAACTGGTTGGAGCCTGTCAGCGCATTGAAAAGCGTGGTCTTACCGCAGTTCGGGTTGCCCGCCAGCGCTATTTTGATACTCATGATTTTTCCTCCTCGTATGTTAGCTCGAGCTAACTTTTCTGCAAAAAAATATGGTCACATGACCTCGATCATTTCTGCATCCGCCTTGCGGATCGAAAGCTCGTAACCACGTACTGTGACCTCGATAGGGTCGCCAAGCGGTGCGACCTTGCGGACAGTGACGGAAGTACCCTTCGTCAGACCCATGTCCATTATCCTGCGCTTGACTGCGCCCTCGCCTGTCAGCTTCTTCACCGTGACGGTGTCGCCGATCCTTGCGTCCTTCAATGTCATATCAAACCCTCCTCAGACCATTATTTTCATTGCTAACTCGCGGCTGACAGCCACCCTTGTTTCCTTGACGTTCACGATGAGATTTCCTCCCATGTCGGATATCACCGTGACTGTTCCGCCGACCGCGAACCCTAAGTCTTCAAGGTGTTTGCGGACTTCTGCTGTTCCGCCGATGCGTGCGATAGTGTAGCTTTCGCCTGCGTTTGCCGATACTAATGGCATCATATTTACCTCCTTGTGTTGGTTAGAATAATCTAACTTTCATATTGATTATACATCTCTAACTCATGATTGTCAATACTTTCCTTATCACTTTGTCGAAATGCAAAAAGAGTTAGCGCTGCATAACTGAAATTTTGTTAGAATCAGCTAACCGCAAAAGCTGCCGAATCACATCGGCAGCCTTCGGAATGATACTATTGTGCTTGCTGGCTCAAACGAGCTGCTTTCCGAGTTCGGCGCACTTTGCAAGAGCATCATCATCGGGGGTGTTGTTGCAGATGAGTCCTTCGCCGCCGACAACCTCGGCACCTGCTGCCTTGACTCTGTCTGCCCACAGACGCATCCACTCGCCGTCGCCCCAGTCGTAAGAACCAAAGATAGCGATTTTCTTGCCGCTGATCTTGCCCTCGATAGACGTGAAGAACGGCTCGAACTCTGTGTCCTCAAGTTCCTCCGCACCCATAGCAGGGCAGCCCAGCGCCAGCGCGTCAAAATCCGCCACATCGCCGTCAAAAGCCGATACCTGCACAGCGGAAACTCCTGCGCCCTCTGCAACGGCGTTCGCCATAGCCTCGGTGTTTCCTGTTCCGCTCCAATAGATCACTGCTGTTTTCATTATATAACCTCCTGTTTTATGCCACGCATGAGCGCAGCTGTTTACCGTTTTCAAGCTCTCTGCAAAGGCGTATCCTGCACTGCTTGTAGCACTCGAAGAGCGCCTTCGCGCGTTCCACATCGCCGTAGACCTTCCACATACCGCAGAGCTTGCAGCCCTGTCCGCAGTTTGCGATAAAGCCCTTGACGTCCTCCAGCGGATAGCCGAGGAAGATGCCTATCTCGTGGGGAAAGTCCTTCTCGCAGAGCCGTACACAAAGTCTGTCAAGGCACTGTTCAGTGCTGAAAAAAGGGGAGTAGCCGTACCCCGAGAGAAATTCCTTCACAGCCCTGTCCGACAGCCTTTCGTCAAGCAGCTGCCTGTCGTAGACGTAGATGAGCGTCCGACAGGCGCAGCGTCTGATAAAGCGTGCGGATATCCTCTTGCCAAAGCAGCCGCCGCCGAACATCCGCGCCACCTCAGCGAGGTCGAATTCCTGCGAGGAAAATGTCGGCAGACTGCCGCATTTAAGCCCCATGAGGGTCGGTGCCGCGTGAAAAGCAAGCATATTTTCCAGTCTTCTTCTTTCATCGGCAGACATTTTGCTGCTCCTTTCTCTTAGTTAGCTATAACTAACCTGTATCATTATTATACTATGAGATGCTCCCGAAGTCAAGGTATTTGGCTGATGTATGCACAAAAATTGTAGGAACGAACAAACGGTTAGGTATATCTAACCTGCCGTTTGTGCAAACAGTTAGTATTTGTTAACTTGGCTTTATATACAACAAAGCCGACAGCTTCCGAAGAAACCATCGGCTTTGATCCGAGGGGGAGAGATCACTTGATAGTTACATTGACCGCTCTCTGATCGAGTTTGCTGATATCCCACTTTCCACCGACCTTTGCGCCAACAACGACCTTGTATGTTCCTGCGGGGACATTGGTCTTTGTGAAGCTTGTGCTTTCGGCGTCAAGCTGACCGAGAAGCTTCCATTTGCCTGCGGAGAAATACGCGATGCAGTACTTTTCTGTGCCTTCAGCCGCATCCCATGTCAGCCTGAATGCGCTGCCCTTGACCTCGACGTTAGTGATCTTCGGGTAATTGGCGGCAGCCGCGTTCGGGGTTACAATGATCGCGTTGGACACGTCGGTGGACCATTTGCCGTTCACCTTCGCGATGACTGCGACCTTGTACTGCTTTCCTGCGGTCAGACCCTTGATGACGTAGGTGTTGGTCTTGCCCTCTGCGAGCTTTGTCCAGGAACCGTTCACGAATGCGGCTACCGCGTAGCTCTCGGCATTTTCGACTTCGGTCCAGTTGAGTCTGACTGCACCGTCGCCCTTTTCAAACGTGATGGTCGGGGCGGTGTAAGTCGTTTCCTCGATGACCTTGACTTCATAATCGGGATAGCTGCCCGACTTGCTGAGCTTAACTGTAATGTCCTCGCCGCCGTCGGGATTCGTGAAGGTCACCGTGTTCTCGCCCTCGGACAGGGAAGAGGTGTAGAACGAAATGGTCTGTCCGCTGACAACACAGTCGCCGACGTTCGCATAGCCGATTTCGTATGCGCTGCTGTTGTAGTTCAGGGTCTTGCCGTTGACCTTTACGCCTGCGGCAGCGATGCGCTTGACGTCGGCGCTGTCATTCTTAAAGGTCGCTTCGACAAATGCGGTCGATGACTCCGATGTGCCAATACTGTCGAGCTCGATGGCAAAGTCGCTGTCGGGATCTTCGTCGGAAGGCTTGTCAGTCTCGCCGAGCACCTCGACGGTATAGTTGTAACCGCTCCAGTAGTCGCCCGTTTTCGACATACTCAGACGAACCGACACATCCTCACCGCCGTCGGGATTCGTGAAAGTAACGGTATTCTCGCCCTCGCTCAGCGACGAAGTGTAGAACTGTATGGTATTTCCGCTGACGATGCAGTCCCCCGAATTTGCGTAGCTGATATAGCTGTAGGAGCTGTTATAGTTCAGCTTGCTGCCGTTGACTTTCACGCCTGCGTCTGCGATGCGTCTGAGGTCGGAGCTCTCGTTGCCGAAGGTCACGGTAATATATGCGTTCGTGCTGCCGCTTGTCTCGACGCTCTGCAAGTCGATAGTGAATGCTTCGGTCTCGGCAGCAGCGGTGATCGTCTCTGCCGCAAACGAGCTGTATGCAGGCTGAGCCGCACCGCAGACAGCGAGCAGACTGAGCATGAAGCTCACGGCGATTCTTGTGTTGGTTTTTGATCTTTTCATGTTTGATCTCATCCTCCTGAGAAATTATATTATGTTAGCATCAGCTAACTTATGGGTAAAAAATAAAGCCGTTCTGTATCCCGACATAATTTAGGCATAATAGTCAGAGAACAGAGTTAGCTAATCGCAACCGTAGAGATTATTATACACCATCCCGACTGCTCAGTCAAGTGTGATTCTGTACAAATGTGAGATAGATATTTTGTGAGCTTCTGCCAAAAACATCCATCTGTGTGCGTCTGTAAAGAACAAAACACCGACCGTCTCATCACGAAACGATCGGTGTTGTTTTTTTTAGGGATGATAAGGTCAATGATCGCAGCTTTCGCTGGGCAGAGAACCAGTTCATTCTTTTTCTTGTTGTAAAGGATGCCGTCGGGAGAGCCTGTACTTTGCGTTGTCATCGGAAACGTTGATGGAAATGAGTTTCGGACAGGAAGTAAACGCATCCGCTGAATGTGGAATTCTTGATCTCGGTCGCGCTGTCGGGGATATCGAAAGTGGTGATATAATTGTTTATGGGGCAGTTGATGAGCCTTGTCGAACAGAACATTGTCAATGGAGCTGTAGGTCCGGTTGTTTTCAGCAACGTTAATTTTTCGAGATATAAATAGCCAAACTCAAATATTTCCTCATCGATATGGTGCATATCCGCAGATATAGTATTACCGCTTTGGAATATTTTTGTCAAGATATTGTATGCAACTATATATGATGTATATAGAAACAGATATCCCTCATCAGGATTTTGTATATCTGTTCACGCCTCATTTTTTATCTGTGCCTATTGACAAAAATTGTCTGATATGCTATACTGAATAGCAGTTAGCTTACGGTAATTTAATGTGATTACTTATATGACAGTAAAGCAGCTTCGGTGTTGCTATATTTTTTACCGCATAGTTAGCGTAAGCTAACAAACTTGCCGTTTCTGTGTCTGCTGACGTATGTTTTGGTAAGTACTATTTCACAGGAGGACTATATAAACATGGAAAGATCGAACAAGACCACCCGAAAAGTCGTGAGCTTCGTGCTCAGTCTGCTCGTTGTGTGCGGCGCGGCTCAGCCTGCGATGAGACCGTTCGCGGCGGAGACAGCCGCAGCGGTGCAGACCGGTCAGCAGTCGGAGAAGCAGCTTTTTGTCCGTCTGACGGGCAGCTTCGACCACAGGATCGTTGGTCAGGAGGACGACGTTGACGCTGTGAGCTCGGCAACTACGGGCGGTGCTTCTTACTACAGCTCGGGCAGTACTGCTCATGTGGAGTTTGCACTTGCGGATAAGGGTACAGCCCTTGCAGACGTGAGTGAGGATGAGTGGGTCAAGCCTGACTATTTCAAAAACGGCGATCTGCTGAAGATCAACGGCGCATATTCAAAGGTCGTTATCTCCCCCGATTGTGAGGGGATGTACGGCGAGTTAGACCAGTTCACCGGTGACCTGTACCTCAGGGGCGTCCCGAAGAAGTCGGGTAAATATAAGGTAAGCGTTTATCTCGAAACCGACAGGGGCAGCGCGGCCAGCAATTCGCTGGATTTTGAGGTCTTCACGGGCAGCGAAAAGCTGATCGATCAGCTGACATACGCCAACTGCAAGCAGACGGCCGACGGCAAGTATATGTACGACTGCAAGCCCTGGTATATGCAGGAATTCGGCGGCGTGAACGAGACAGTCACAGTCCCGAAGGACATCAAGGCTTGGTACGGTTCCCACGCGGCGCTTCCCGGTGTGAACTACGGCGAGATCGGCAGAACCATCTCCCTGACGAGCGGTGAGGAGCCTTCGCAGACCCTCATCATCCCGAAGGGCTGTGACCTGACGATGGTGAACATGAGAGTCCACAGCGGCGTGAAGGTGATCGTTGAGTCGGGCGCAAAGCTGACCCTTCGGCAGTCTACAGTCGAGGGTATCATCGAAGTGCGGAAGGGCGGTACCTTCTCGATGGATCACAACGATTACGGCGGCGGTGCGTGGCTTCACGGTTCGTCGATCAACGGTCAGCTTCGGATGAAGGACGGTTCGGTGCTTGAAAACGCACGCATCACCTGTCACGCGAACTACTCGGCAAGGGACGATGAAAACAGACGCAATTTTGCGCCGCTCGTGACCACCGAGGGAAATGTTTTGGTCAAGGGAGACGTGTATATCCTCGGCGAGGAAGCACCGACAGGCGAAACGGGGCAGACTGCTCTCAAAGTCAGCGGCACTCTGACTATCCCCGAGGGTTCGGTGGTGGCGTGCTACGGCGGCGGTACCTCCTTCCTGACGGCTGACGGCGGCGATGCGCTGTGTCTCGACAACGGCACTGTCACAGGCAGGGGAAGTCTCATCGCGATAGGCGGCTACGGCATGAACATTACAGGCGACAATAGCAAGGGCAGCGGCGGTGCGGCTGTCAGCGGAAGCGGAAAGATCGCCTGTGCAAAGGCGTACCTTGAGGGCGGTTCGAGCTTCCATGACGAGACCTTGCCGATCGAGGGTCAGGTGACCGTCTCCGAAAATACAAGCTGCAAGCTGGTGACAGGAAAGGGCGGAACTATCGAGAAAAGCGAGTTCTACTGGTTCGGCACGGGCGACGCGAACGGCATCGTTCCGCAGGTCGAAAAGACGCTTGCACAGATTCCACAGAACGCCGCTGTCAGGGCTGTTTCCAGAAACGGCTGTGTCAGACTTGACTGGACGGAAGTTCCCGATGCGGAGAGGTATGCGGTGATCGCACTCGTCGGCGGCAGGTATAAGGTCGTCGCGCAGAGAACGGGCACTTCCTGCACTCTGAAAGGACTGACCGCAGGCAAGAGCTACAAGGTCGCAGTTGCGGCGAAGGTCGGCGGCAAATGGAGGACCGACGACATCGGCAGCAGGGCGGTTTCGGTCGTTGTAAAGTGATGGTTTTCGGCTGACATTTACAATAAATAAAACTTCGCAGACCTTTGGATTTCAAGGGTCTGCGAAGATTTTTGTCTATGGATATTTGTACAATAGCGGCCGCTTCGGGGGAGTTTGATATGCCGCTTGATTTGTCGGCTCGCGGCGTTTACTTGTCGCTGCCGTTTTGGCGCATCCGTCCGATGATGAGCTGTGCTGTCAGTCCCGTGAACGCTCCTGCTATACAGCCCGTCAGCACAAGTATCGGCAGGTAAACGATGACCGCCGTCGTCTGCATGACCACGATCGCCGCCGCCGTCTGCCCGATATTGTGCAGTGCCGCGCTGATGACGCTCGCTGTCCAGATGTGCTTTTCATCAACGAACCGCCGAAGTATCAGCATTCCCACAAGGCAGAGCAGTCCGCCCGTGAGACTGAACGGCAGGGTGCTCAGATTCCCGCCGAAAACACTGCCGAGTAATATCCTGACGAGCACCATCATCAGCACCTCGGCGCCGCGGTAATGAAAGACAGCATACACCGTGATGATATTCGCGAGGCCGAGCTTCACGCCTGGTATCGGAACGATCGGCGGTATCTGCATCTCCACCACGAAAATGATGAGCGCGAGTGCGGTCAGCAGCGCAAGACGGGTGAGCCTCTGTGTGCTGAAGCGTTTATCCGACTGCTGTTTTATCTTCGATCACCTCGGTCTTAATGTCCTTGCGGCCGTCTGCGAGTTCGACGTTGTTTTCGAGTCCTTCGGTCACGAGCAGCCTGCCGTCTTCGGTAATGAGTATCATGTCAAATCCGCCGTTATTCCGCCAGAATTCTTTCGCCCTTTCCTCGCCCATAACGAACAGCGAGGTCGAGAGCGCGTCGCACAGTCTGCCCTTGTCGCCCACCACCGTTGCCGAAACGATGCCGCTGTGTGCGGGTCGCCCTGTCGATGGGTCGAGGATATGCCAGTAGGTCTCGCCGTCCTCGCCGACGAAAAACCGCTCATATCCTCCCGAGGTTATCACGCACTTGTCCGAAACGCTCAGCTTTGCGATATTGCCGTCCCCGAAGGGATCCTGAATGCCGATCTTCCAGTCGCTGCCGTCGGGTTTCGAGCCTATCGTCTGGATGTTCCCGCCAAGATCGAGCATGGCGGAAGTCACGCCGTTTTCTTTGAGGATAGCGGTTATCCTGTCGCCCGTTTCGCCCTTTCCGATGGAGCCGAGGTCGATGCTCATACCCTGTGGCAGTGTGATATTTTGACCCTCGACCCCGATCTCCGAACAGCGGACGTTCTGGAGCATAGCGGTGATGGTCTCGTCCGACGGTATCTTGTAATCCCCCGTCGTGAAACCCCATTCGGCGAGTATCGGGTAGAGCGAGATGTCAAGCGCACCGTCTGTCTTTTCGTTCATCTCGACAGCAAAACGGATGAGCTCGGCGGTCTCGTTCCCGACCGCGACTGTTTTTCCGCCGCTGTGATCGAGGGAATATATCTCACTGTTTTTATCCGTGACCGACCACAGCTTTTCGAGCCGTTTTATCTCTGCGTGAGACTCTTCGAGCGCGGTATCCATGTTGCCGTCAAATACCGTCACGGTCATGTAGGTGTCCATCGCAAAGTCCGAGAAGCTCTTAGGTTCTGCGGCAGGTTTTTCTGACGGCGAACAAGCTGTCAGCAGGGCGGTCATAGCCGTGAAAAGTGTCAGAACAGTGTGTTTGATAATATCATCTCCGAACTGATTAGTTAATGCTAACTAAATTATAATATTTCTTACTAAAAATGTCAATCGTAATTCGGGAGAATTAAATAAAAATTCAAATTATGATATCGGACGCTGATATAAAAAGGCAGCACGGTACGATGACTGCACTGTGCTGCCAAAAAAGTCTGTAGATCACAAAGCGATGTCCTGAGGACCCACTTCGTCGATCTCATCCCCGATAAGACAAACGCCCACGCCGTTCTCTTTATCCCATGTACAATCAAAAACGAATGAAACAGCTGTATCGTCATAGTCGTCCTGATCGGGTATTGTTATGCCGATCAGAGTCACCGTTTTAAGTATTTCACGAGCATGATCTACTTCGGGGTATTCCTTGCTGTCCGTGTCGGAAAATCCCAATTCCTCTCTGCGGGAGTTATAATATCCCAATATACTTTCTGCGATCTTTTCGGTGAGACCGTCGAGCTTATCCGTGAGCTCTTCAAGCAGGTTCTTTGCGGTCTCGGGAATATCATCCTCATCATCGCTGTCTATCTGAACATCAACGTCATACGGTGTTCCGTTAAAGCAGACCTCTTCTTTTCCGTACCAGGCTCCGTCGTATTCATATTCCTCAAAATCTGTTTTCATGATATTTCTCCTTTCTTGTCGATCCTGTAATAGTTTCACAATCATATCCGATTATAAACCTTTTTTGAGTCATTGTCAAGTTTTTTGGAAAGATCGGTCATTCGCCGATACCCTCAAAACGAAAAGAGAAGCCCACCACTGCGCAGGTAAGGCTTCCCTTTATCATGTTCTAAAAACGTGAGTTCAAATATTGATAGCAGTCCGTGACGGTGCCGGTTAATGCAGTTACTTGATAGTAACGGTCACGGGGTGTCTGATCGACTCAGAGGTAGTCCACTCGCCGCCTACCTTTGCAGCAACAGCTACCTTGTAGGAATTGCCGGGTTTAAGGTTCTTGGGCGAAGTATAGCTCGTATCGGAACCCGAGAGATCCTGAGTCAGTATTCTCCACTTGCCCGAAACATAAGCCGCAACACAGTATTTTGTTGCACCTTCAACAGGTTTCCATGTGAGTCGTACCTGGTGGGTCTGCTCGCTGTAATCTACCTTGGTGATAGCGGGATAAACAGGGTCAGCGGGGTCGGTCTTTCCTGTGAAGCCTGTGATCTCGTCAAAGGCCTTTTTCAGGTCGGGGTTGCTGATCTTGCAGGTGGTTCTGTCGTAGTGACCGCCGTATTCACTGTCGTTTTCACCCTTCGGAGTCGCCCAGAGAACGGGGCACATCTGACGGTCGTAAGCCGCCTTGCATACCGAGCTCAGGAAACGAACTACAGATGCAGTTTCCTTGCCCTTTGTAGGACAGCCGTACTCGCCGATGATAACGGGGATACCCTTGTCAACAAAGTTGGTCTTCATCATGTCCATGTTGGCATTGAGCTCGCGGTAATCATCGTCGGTGCCCCATGTGGAGCGTGCCTTTGCCCAGGATTCATCCTTGTCCTCAAGGATCGCGAAGCCAACGGGAGTGTAGTAATGAACGGATACCGCCATGCGGTTCGCGGGGTCGTAAGGCATCTTGAACAGCGAGTCGCAGGTGCGGTCGAATCCCGTGTTGTAGCCCGAGATGAGCAGGTGACGCTTGGGGTTGTTTCCGCCCGACGCACGGATGACGTCTACGAATTTCTGGTTGATGCGGTTGCAGAGGGCGTAGGACTTCTCCTTCTGGGACTGAGTTCCGCTCCACGGATTCCAGATGGACTCCCAGCCGAGTTCCTCGTTCTGCGACTCGAAGATGAGGTGATCGTCGTAGTCCTTGAACGCATCGGCGATCTGCTTCCACATGGTCTCGTAGCGCTTCATGGAGCCTTCCTCGTCGTTCGGGAAGTTGTTCACCCAGCCGTTGTCGTAGTGGATGTTGATGATGCAGTACATATCCGCGTCGATGACCCAGTCAACGATCTGCTGAACGCGTGCGGTGTAAGCAGGGCTGATGGTGTAGGTGCTCTTGTCCATCATGTTCGACCATGCCACGGGAACGCGGACAACGCCGAAGCCTTCGTTCGCCATGCCGTTGATGATCTCCTTCGTGATGATAGGGCTGCCCCATGCGGTCTCGTAATCCTTCGTTTCGAGGATACCGTCGCCCCACTGCTTATCGACATCTTCGATCCAGTCGCCGCAGGCTTCCATCGTGTTGCCGAGGTTGATGCCGATGCCCATGTCCTTGACGATCTGAGCAGTTGTCATGTTGCGCATACCGCTGTTTCTGGCGGGCAGAGCGCTTGCCTGGATGCTGCTCATCGTGCCGAGCGCCATCACACACGACATAATTGCCGCTGTCAGTTTCTTCTTCATTGTAAGACCTCCAATATTTTAATACTTACATAACAAATAAAAAACGACGTTGTATTGCAATTTTTTGCAAACTGTGTTATACTGATTATAGCACCGATCATTTCGGATTTCAAGGAAATAAACGCCACAAAACAGGACAAAACCGACACGAGACTTTTCGGGTGGAAATCAGGGTGATATCTATGTTTAGTATGCCTTTTGAGGCTTTTACAAGAGATGAGGATTTCCCGTTCTTTATCCAGTACGGAGAACATAAAGAGACGCTTTTTATGCACACGCACGACGCATATGTCGAACTGGTGATCGTGCTGTCGGGAAGTGCGGTGCATATCGTTGACGGTGAGCAATACAGTATACAAAAAGGTAACATTTTCGTCATAGGTGAGAATACCCAACACGGATATGACAGCCCCGAGGATTTTCACATCTGCAACATTATGTTCCGCAAGCGGTTCCTTGATCTGAACTCGATGGACATCGCAGGTACGGCGGGATTTCAGGCTCTGTTCGTGCTCGAACCGCAGCAGACGAAAACGAAGGGCTTTACCAGCTATCTGAAGCTTCTGCCCGACGAACAGCTTCGCATCGAGAATAAGATCGCCGCGCTTCACAAGGAGTACCACACCAAGTCGGCGGGCTGGCAGACGATGGTGCGTGCGGAGTTTCTCTGCCTTGTGGTGGAGCTTTCGCGGATGTACGACACCAGCCGCATCGAAAACGACGTTGGAATCGTGAAGCTCGCGCCTGCGCTTGCGTACATCGAGCGGCATTTTCAGGAGGAGATGACCGTCGCCGAGCTTGCAGACCTCACCCACTACTCCGAGCGTCAGTTCCTGCGGCTGTTCAAGGAGGCGACGGGCTACCGACCGATGCAGTACATTACCCGCCTGCGGATACACACCGCCTGCCGTCTGCTCTGCGAGACCGAACTTCCCGTGACGGAAATTGCAGAACGGTGCGGCTACACCGACAGCAGTTATTTCGCCAGAGTTTTTCAGCACAAGTGTGGTATTTCTCCTAAAGCGTATCGGAAGGACGCCGCGGCGCACAGTGCCGTGTAAAATGCGAAAGGGCTGAGGATCGGGCGTGCTTTATTATCGGTCACGCTTGATTTTCATTCCGAGATGTGATAAATATAGTAGAAAGCTTTTGGATACGATTTTTCGGATGAATATGTCAATAATATCGACCCTCACACGCGAAACATGATGCTCTGCGATCTTGTTAAACGCCTGTCGGGGGAGATCACCCTGACAAAGGAGATCGCCGATGACTGCGAAAAGTATCCCGACTGATGCTTTGGACTAATGGTCTTTAATAAAGGAGTATATATGGACAAAGCCGTAAAGACGATCATGGATAACCGCAGCGGCGAATACGACAGAAAAAGCAGGTACCGCGCTGTTTTGCGGATACCTGCTTTTTTGTTCGGAGCAGTCGATACGCGTGGATACCCCTTGCCCTTTCATTGTTGATCTATGTTTCTGAAAAAGCACAAAATATCGTTGAAACTTTATATAAAATGTGAAGAGAAAATGATAGCCCGATGGGGCGATTGTGATATTGTCCATTTTTTGAGCATCATTATTATTACAGTTGACAAAAATTTTATAAATAGCAGGATTTTACTTTACATCCGTAAATTGTCGTGTTATTATATAGTATGGGCGAAATAATATTGCGATATTTCGTCTGATTTTGCAAAGCTCCTCGATGAGCGCAGGTCATTTGACAGTTTTGATAAAGAAGGAGCTGCTGAATAACAAACGAAAGGAAGATCGGAATGGGAAAAGGTAAATTTCTCAAAAGATCACTTGCAGGTGTGTCCGCTGCGGTAATGATGTTTACCGAAAGCACGATGATAACCACAAACTCTGCGGTGATCGACGAAGAGAATCCAAACAACTATCACAACTATGCAGAAGCCTTACAGCTTGCACTTTGCTTCTACGATGCGAACAAGTGCGGCGACAAGGTGGCTGAGGACGGCTATTACTCATGGCGTGCAGACTGCCACGTCAAGGACGGCGTTATCCCGCTCCAGCCGATGAGCCCGATGCCTACGGTAGGCAAGGGCAAGACCGACGATCAGCTCACTGAGGACCAGGGACTCGGCAACGCTGACGACGGCAAGACAAAGCCCAACCTCGGCGACACCGACCCGTCGCTTTATGTCGGCGTGAATATGTCGCAGGAGTTCATCGACGAGAACCGCAAATACCTCGACCCCGACGGCGACGGCACTCTTGACCTCACAGGCGGCTGGCACGACGCAGGCGACCACGTCAAGTTCGGTCTGCCCGGAAGCTATTCCGCATCGACTGTGGGCTGGGGCTACTACGAGTTCCGCGATTCCTACAAGGAGCTGGGTCTCGACAAACACGTTGAGGACGAGCTCCGCTGGATAAATGACTACTTCATGAAGGTCACCTTCATGGACGATGATGACAACGTCATCGCATACTGCTATCAGGTCGGCGAGGGCAACAACGACCACAACTACTGGTGTCCGCCCGAGCTTCAGGTAGAGGACACGATGGTAGCTTCCTCGTCCTGCGCGGTAAAGCGCCCTGCTTACTTCGCGACCGAGGAGATGCCTGCTTCCGACCAGTGCGCGGGTGCGGCGGCTTCGCTTGCCATCAACTACCTGAACTTCAAGGATACCGACCCCGACTACGCAGAGAAGAGCCTGAAATACGCTAAGGCGCTCTACGATTTCGCGGTCAAGACCCACGTTGAGGACTGGGAGCCGGGTAAAGTCCCGAACTGCTACAGCCTCGGCTATGACGGCGGTTTCTATACTTCCAGCTACGACTACGATGAACTTGCATGGGCGGCTGTATGGCTCTACTACTGCACCGAGGAATACGATTATATCAACGACATCATCGCAGTTGACGAGACTACCACCAACGAAAAGGGCGCTCACCCCTACACAGGCTACATGAAGCGCATCATCACCGATACGGGCAACTGCTGGCAGAACATCTGGGTACACTGCTGGGATACAGTATGGGGCGGCGTGTTCGCGAAGCTCGCACCTGTTACCAATACCGCCCGCGACTGGTACATCTTCCGCTACAACCTTGAGTTCTGGTCGGGCTGCAAGGAGGGTACAGACACATCCGAATGGGGCTATGAGCCTGTTCACGGTCACAAGTACTTCGGCATGGATGACTTCCTCTGGAACACACCTATGACCTCCGATCAGATCGCAGATCTTCCTCTGAGCGATACGAGCAGCGACTTCATCGCCAAGTCCCCGAAGGGTTGGGCAGTCGTTTCGGGCTACGGCTCGGCTCGATACAACACAGCGGCAGGTCTCTGCGCCTGCGTATACGCAAAGACCACCAAGGACGAGACATTCCTGCCGTGGGCAAGAGCTCAGATGGCTTACGTTCTCGGCGACAACCCGATGGGTTACGCATACGAGGTAGGCTACGGCAACAGCTTCGCCTGCCATCCGCACCACCGTTCGTCGCACTGCTCGGCTACACAGAGCATGGACGACCCGATCACACAGGTACACACCCTCTGGGGTGCGCTCGTCGGCGGTCCCGACCTGAAGGACAAGCACGTTGACGAGACCAAGGACTACATCTACAACGAGGTCAGCGACGACTATAACGCAGGCTTCTGCGGCGACCTCGCAGGTCTGTATCACTTCTACGGACGCAAGGGCTGTATCGACGCTGACGAGAACCACCTCATCGAGAACTTCGATATGTCCGCAAACGCCAAGGGCTACGATCAGATCGACGAAAACGGCGATCCGCTGCCTGTCGGATACTTCGTATCGGGCGGCAAGGCGCAGGAGAAGGAGGACGGCATCCAGCTCAAGATAGTTCTTCACAACAGGACTGTCGATCCCCCGAGATTCGAGTGCGACGTAAAGGCAAGATACTTCTTCAACATCAAGGAGCTTCAGGACGCAGGCTACGGCATCGACTACATCGTTTCCCGTATCGACTACGACCAGGAGGCAGGCTATACCAACAACAAGTCGCACGCGGTACTTTCCGACCCCGTGAAGTACGACGACAACGGAACCTACTACATCGAGATCACCTGGAAGGACTGCAAGTTCTACGGCAGCCGCGTATATCAGTTTGCGCTGACCACAAAGATGGATGAGGAAAAGTACGTCTTCCCCGAGTGGGATTCTTCAAACGACTACAGCTATTCCGACCTTGTGAGTTTCGAGGATGAAAACTCGGCTTCGGCTATCACCGACAAGATCACGCTCTACGCTGACGGCAAGCTGATCTGGGGCGTTGAGCCTGACGGAACGACTGTTACCACCGAGGACACCTCCGCCAAGCTCCTGTACGGTGATGTTAACTGCGACGGTAAGGTAACGATCGACGACTCGCTCGCTATCCGTCAGTACGCGGCAAACAAAAAGAATTACCCGCTGTCCGAGCAGGGCAGAGCAAATGCTGACTGCATCGACGCAGGCAAGGGTCTCAACGAGCTGGACGTCAACGCGATCGAAGCGATCGCTATCGGTGCTATCAGTGAAGCAGATCTTCCCATGACTTCTGCCGAGCTCAAAAAGGCACTGGGCAAATAATCGCATACGGTTACAATGAATATTTCACGCCGATACTCGGAAAGGGTATCGGCGTGATTTTTGCGTATACTTGAATGAGCGGAACTGTCCGCAGAACTTACTTGATCTCGATCTCAAATATGCGGCTTTGCAGGTCGGAAGTATCCCACTCGCCGCACATCTTCGCGAGGACTACCGCCTTGTATGTGCCCGAAGGTACGTTTCGCATCGTAAAGACCGTTGTGCCTGCGGGGATCTCGCTCCGTATCATGCGCCATCTGCCGCCCTGATAGCACGCTATGCCGTAGGACTTGGCGGTAGGCACTGCCTTCCATGTGAGTCTGAAAGCGTTCTCGCCCGTCTCGACGGTCGTGACGGGATGTGTGACAGGGTCAAGAGGGGGGATGTCCTTGTACGTGAACTGGGTCTCCCACTCGCCGTTGATTTTCGTAATCAGACCTACCCTGTGGTATTCGCCCGTTTTCAGTCCGCGGAACATATATTCGCAGGTGTCGTTCGGGACCGTTGCCACAAGCCGCCATCTGCCCTGTACAACAGCGACGATACCGTATTCCTCCGCCGCATCGAGCTTTTTCCAGCTCATTTTTACGGAGTAATTGCCTCTCTCGTAATCGGGATACGGGTTGCGGTAACCGAGGTAAAAATTTCGTATCACATCGTTGCCTGTCGCAAGTTCGACTCTTCGCCACTGGGAGACACTTCCGGGGTAAGTGATCTTATCGCAGTTTGTGATGCACCTTTCGCCTATCTCACAGATGCTGTACGGAAGCGCGACACGTTTGAGACCGCAGAAGGCGAGGGAGTAGTTGCCGAGCTTTGTCAGACACTCGGGAAGAATGAACTCGGTTATCGCAGTCGATGCGAACGCATAGTCCTTGAGTTCTTTCAGGCTCGAAGGCATATTTACGGATTTGAGATTGCCGCAGTCATAAAATGCGTGGTCGCCGATCAGAGTAACGCCGTCTGGGATGACCACTTTGGTAAGGTCGTTGCAGTAGTACAGCGCGTAATCGGCGATCTCCGTAACGGTGTCGGGGATGTTTATCTTGTTTTTCAGCCTCGGGCACTGGATAAGCACGGTCTTGTCCTTGTTATAGAACACGCCGTCTACAGAAGAGAAATTTGGGTTCGCGCTGTCAACGTTTATGTCGGTGAGCCAGCTTCGGCTAAAAGCTCTTTTCCCTATGTCTGCCGCAGAAGCGGGGATGCTGACGGTGGTGAGATTTCCGCAGTCGGAAAAAGCCTCTTCTCCTATGCTTTCGACACCTTCGGGGATAACCACATTTCTCAGATTCGAGCATTTTGAGAATGCGAAAGCTCCGATGGTCTTCACGCTGTCGGGGATAGTGACGGTCTCCATATTCATGTACAATTCAAAAGCGTGGTCGCCTATAGCGGTAACACCGTCGGGGATGACTGCCGAACGCCCTATGCCTGACCAGCTGAGAATGGCAGTCTTGTCCTTGTTGAACAGAGCTCCGTTTTCGGAGCTGTAGACAGGATTTTCGCTGTCCACCTCGATGCTGAGGAACTGATTGTTGATGAAAGCCGTACTGCTGATGTCGGTCACGCTCGCGGGGATGCTGATACTCGAAAGTATGTAGCCCAGACCGAAAGCCTTGTCACCGATGCTTTTCACGCCGTTCGGGATGACCACATTCTCGATTTTGCGGTTGTCGTAGAACGCACCGTCGCCTATAGCCGTCAGGGTCGAGGGGAACGAGATGTCTTTTTTCGTTTTCGGGAACTGCATCAGCGTGGTCTTATCCTTGTCGAACAGCACACCGTCAACAGAGCAGTAATACGGGTTATCCTCATCGACATCGAAGCTGCTGAAACCTGCGTTGAAGAAGGCGCGTTCGCCGATGCTTGTTACGGAAGCGGGGATATTGATAGCGCCATTCACTATCGCGGAGTCAAAAGCATGATTGCGGATGGTCGTTACCGTGTCGGGGACGGTTATGCTTCGTCCTGCTCTTTTCGGGCAGTAGATAAGGGTAGTCTGAGCCTTGTCGTACAGCACGCCGTCTACCGATGAGTAGTATTCATTCTCGCTGTCGATAACGATGCTCGACAGCAGGCTGCAACTGTCGAAGGCATTTTCGCCGATGCTCCTGACAGTAGAGGGTATCGTGACCTTTGAAAGATTATAGCACCGCTTAAAAGCACCGTCGGCGATGCGCGAGACGATCTTATCGTCGAGCTTATCGGGAATAATGAACGACCAGTATGAGCTGCTGTAGCCGTAATAGCTCGTCATCTCAACGGTGCCGTCGTCGAGATCTCGGTAGGTGAAGTTGCTGTAGCTCTTTTCGGTCACTGCCCCTGCGGTCACAGATGTCAGCCCGAAGTTCTTGCCCGTTGCGGCTGTTCCTGTCAGACAGCCTGCGGTCAGCGTCAGTGCCATAAGTCCTGCGACTGTATGTTTTACAATCCTGTTCGTCATAGTTTTCTACCTCCTTTTCATGCGAACCGATTTTGCCAGTATCATTATTATAATTATACTGTATTTAGCTACCGCAGTCAAAGAAAATGTTATTATTTATTATCTTAACAATTAATTCAGTGTAAACTGCATATTTTTGCAACGCAAATGTGGATATATTTACCATATGGAAATATCGTTTGCATATCCCGAAAAATTTTTTTCTGAGAAAACAAAAATTTTTATAACCATAATGATACTCAGCCGTCTAACTTACAGAACGGTGAGAAAAAGAAAGCAGGGACAACAAAACGGAGCTTTTCATACTAATTTACAGAAAGCTGATGACAAGTTATCAAAAAAATGCTAAAATATAGGAGGTATGATATTTTGACATGGAATTACAGTTAGATGAGGTGATCCGACAGGTGCTTGCATTTATGCAGGCCGAAGCCGCGCTGTCGGATGAAGAAAAAAATGCGGCACAGAAAAAGATCGGAGATATATTGTTGAAAGAAGGAATCCTGAATGAATAAAAATGACCTTATCACTACAGTAAACAATGCAAAACGCGGAGACAAAAAGGCTTTTGAAACGCTGTACAGCGAGTATTACTCCAACCTGTATTTCTTCGTGCTGAAAAACGTCAAGAACAAGGAAACTGCCGAAGATATCACGCAGGAAGCATTTCTCAAGGCCATGAAGAGCCTTGAGACACTTGCGAGACCCGAGACTTTCGAGACTTGGCTGCACAGCATCGCCTATAACAAGTGCATGGACAATTTCAGAGCCGAGAGCAGGAATGCCTGCTTCGAGACCGACGAGGAAAAGGAGCAGGCCATCGAGAACAGTGCGCTCAACAGCCCTGTGATGCTCCCCGAAGATTACGCGGTCAATGAGGACAGAAAGAGAGAACTTGCGGACCTCATCGACAGATTGAAGCCCGATATGCGTTCGACGCTCATCCTGTACTACTATAACGATATGAGCATCTCTGAAGTGGCGAGCTCCCTCGGCATGAACGAAAACGCCGCAAAACAGAAGCTCTTTCAGGCGAGAAAGAAGCTCAGGGCTCAGATAGAAAAGCTCTACGGAAAGGGTGCAGTCCTTGCGGCTGTTCCCATGAGAGACATGATCCGCAGCACGATCACTCCAAAGTATGCGGCGGCCAAAGCCTCTGCAACTGCTGTAGGCACGGGATTTCTCGCGGGAAAGATCGCGGGAGTTTCCGCAGCGGCAGTATTCGCCCTCGGTCTTCCCATAGGTCTCGGAATGGCAGGCAAAAACGGCAGGAACGGGCTTGCGGGCGATGCAAGACCGACAAGCAGCACTTCCTACATCGGCGTGTCTTATGAGGAGAACGGCACCGCTGACAAGAATTTTGCGGACACGGCCGAAAATGTTACAAAGGGCGGTTCCGACAATAAGGCAGACAGCAAAACCGACAGCAAGTTCAATACTCTGCCGAAGGCTGCCGAACCCAAGACCGCGGTGCCGACTTCGACCGTGAGCGGCGAACCCGTGCAGACCACACCCTCGGCAGACAACAGCAAGACGGGAAAAAATGCGGCAGCTGCCTCCGAAAAAAAGACAGATACCCCTGACGTTTCAGACAATGAGTTTGTCGGAAAAAGCTACAATGAATTGAAGGCTCTGGCAGGAACACAGTTTAATTCGCAGTTATACGCGAGGTCATTTGTGCCCTACATTTCAGGTGCCATGACTGAGGAAGAGTATCAGAAGAATGTTTTCTTTGAGCACACTGTATTTTGTACGGCAGTGATAAACGGTTCAAAATGGCATTTTGAGTTTGAGCTTACCGAAGATGAATATAATGAGATCTGTTCGGACATCGGTTCGTTTTCAAAGAGGGGATGGGAAAGGGAAGTTTCGTACGGAAGAGCTTTCGCATATGTCGATCTTTCCAAGTTCGATCCCGCGTGCCTGAAAGCGATGCCGCTTCCCGACGATACTGCCGTGGAGCCCGTGAAGGGAAGGCCTGAAATGAGCGTTACCGCGCTGCTTACTATGAGCGTCGATCAGCTCAAAGACCTCACCGACAACGATTATGAGATCGTGCTCTCTTCCGCTTCGCAGTGCGCGAGGTTCGGTCTTAAATGCTCCTATTTCCCGAGCTATGTGTTCATCCTCGACACGACCATAAGCGATTATGCCCCCGCCGATTCCATCAAGGTCAAGGCTTCCGATTTCGGTATTGATACAGACAATGATTATGCGCTCGGAAATACGATAACTCAGCTCGAACTGTTTGAAGGCGCAAGCATCCGCGAGGGTCTCGATGTCGGCATGAGTTACAGTCAGATCAGGAATGCTCTCGGAACAGACCTTTCGATCCATCGTATCAATAATTCGCTTGGACTTGGTGCGGCTGTCGAGGTAGACGGCAGAACATGGGTGCTGCATTTCGACCTGACCGACGGGCAGAGAAAAGCCGTCAATGAAGCCATCGATCAGCAGATCGACGCGCTGAACGCAAAATACGGCGATGGCTATGTGACGATCGCAAATATCGAAGATATCACTGTCGATCTTGGTGAGTTGGGCTTTGACCCGACCTGTGACATCGCGGTGTATTCCGTTGTGCCCGATTGAAAAAGTACGGCTCGTAATATGAAATAAAATGCCCGCAAAAAAGACCTGACACTGAAATCCAGTGTCAGGTCTCGATTTTATGGAAGGATATTATTCAAAAGATTTATCAGCGCCCGATTACTTGACGGTAACGGTAACAGCTCTCTTGGAGAGATCGTTCGTGTTCCATTCGTTGTTGATCTTTGCGCCAACGACCAGTTTGAAGGTGCCGATCGGTGCATTTTTGAAGGTGTAGGTAGTCTGATAAGCACCAAACTGGGTGTAGATCTTCCATCTGCCTGCGGAGTAGTAAGCGATGCAGTACTTTTCAGCACCTTCCAGAGCGTTCCAGCTCAGAGTAACTGTTCTGCCCTGAACGGTCGCGGAAGCGATCGGATATACGTTGGTGACAGGTGTCGGATCCTCGGGCTGAGTCGGAGTCTGTGTGCCCTCGGTGGAAGTCGAGCCGTTCACCGTCTTGGATTCATCCAAAGTGCCGCCGTAAACGTCAAAGTAGGAGGACAGCTTCGAGGTGTCGGTCTGGAGGAAGTAGTTGCCCGAAGGAATGTAGCAGAGCGACGAATTGGTATCGAAGTTTGCGTACTTGTTGTTGGTGTTTACCTTAGTGCTCTTGTCGGTAACGATGGTACCGTCCATACTGCCCTTGCAGTTGTTGAACACGTCGTTGTAGCTCTTGACTGCACCGAGCTTAACTTCCATCGGGTTCTTGCAGTTGTCGAAGATATTGTACTCGGAGAAGATGTACGCATTCGCTCTCGGGTTCATGCAGTAGCTTGTCTGTCCGCTGAA
>NZ_FPIR01000008.1 GCF_900119155.1 Ruminococcus sp. YE71
GTTCGGAGTGCTGAAAGAAGATCACGGCTTCAGAAGATTCCTTTGCAGGGGCAAAAACAACATCAAAACAGAGTTCATTTTGCTCGGGCTGGCATACAACATAAAGAAACTTTTTACGAAGATCTCGGGAAACCGACTCGGAATATCTCTTTTTGAACTAAAATCGGCATAAAACCAACAGAACAAAACACCCCCGAGTTCTCTTTTTGAAGAGGGCTTGGGGGTGTGCGCGCTGAAAATGCCTATTTTACAAAGCATTGTATTTGACGGGTTTGATGTGCGGATATTGAGAGGGAGTGCTGATGGTGCAACAGCTCCTTTTTATTTGCTCTTAATTTCTATCGTGGTGCGTTCGGGGTCTGTTTCCGAACTGTCGAGGGTCAGCTCACCGATTCCGTCAGCCCTTATGACGCCGCCCGACGGATTCAGTACGCTGTCCACCGTCCCGACAATGTCCGCGTCAACTGTCGAGAACTCAAACGCGAGGGTCGTATTCGGCAGCCTGCAATTCACCAGCTTCAGATCCTCGATGTAGCAGAAACCCTGCAAGCTCTCGATGGTGCAGTTGATGAATGTCAACCGTTTAGAGTTCCAGCCGATGTACGCGCCCGAGATGGTGCAGTTTTCGGCGGTCACATCCTCACTGTTCCAGAATGCGTCGCGCCCCGTGATGGACGAGTTGCGGATATGTACGTTCTTCACCCCGTCAAAACTGTAACAGCCGTCAAGGGTCAGCCCGTCTATGTCGATATCCGAGCTGTTCATGCACAGATAATCGCCGCACACGCTGACGTTGCGCATGGTGATGTCTGTGCACTCCCAGAGCGTTTCCGCGCCCTTCGGGAAGCTGACATTTTTGAGGTCAACGCCCCTGCATCTTCTGAACCCCTTCTGACCGACGTAAACACTGCCGCGCATGACGATATCGTCGGTATACCACAGCCCTGCACGGGCGTGTTCGCTGAAAATGCAGTCATCTATCTCCAGACGGCGGCAGTACCACAGCGGATACTTCCACAAAAACTCCGAACCCGAGAGGATCACGCCCTGCGAATGTTTGAGCGCCGACTCTCCCACATCAAAACTGCATCCGACAACGCTGATATTTTCCGAGCGGAACAAGGCGCGTTCGTCATTGAACCGCTGATCGCGATATTCGGTCATCTGCTCCTCCTCAGTATAATTCGGTCTTAAAGACATCGCTGTATATTATCGGCAGATCGGCTCTCGGCGTGATACCGTGCGCCGCAAACAGCTCGCTAATCGTGCAAAGCTCATACCCCTGACCGATAAGCTCGGGAACGATGGTTTTCAGCGCATCGACAGTCTGCTGATTGTGCTCCTGATCATGAAGCAGAACGATCAGCCCGTCCCTTGCGGCGCCGAGAACAGCATCCACACGTTCTTTGACCGAAACGCTTGGTTCCCAGTCTCTGCACCCCTCGCCGCAGATAAACGGCAGGTCGATGAGTTCAAACATCCTCGCGTCATAAGCGATATACGGCGGACGGAAAAACTTCGGATGTTCGCCCGTCAGCTCGGTTATCCGCCTGTCGGTCTCGCGCATCTCGGCGAGTATCACCTCATCCGAAAACTTCGTCATATCACTGTGGGTCAGCGAGTGGGAATTGATCTCATGTCCCTCATTCTTCTCGCGTACAACGATATCCGCGGTATCCGCCGTAATATTCTCACCGATCAGAAAAAACGACCCTTTAACGCCGTACTGCCCGAGAATATCGAGCACCTGCGGAGTGATCTCCGCGTCGGGTCCGTCATCAAATGTCAGTGCGATGTATTTCTTGTCCATAATTGATCCTCTTCTAAAAGCATTTCGGCGATGGTCAGGTCGGTAGGAGTTGTGAGCTTGATGTTCCGCTCACTGCCGCGGATAAGCCCAACAGGCAGACCTGCCGAAATGAAAACGCTTGCGGTATCGGTAAGACGGCTCTTCTGTTCATCGGTCAGCGAGCGGTAAGCGATGTCAAGCTTTGCGAGCCTGAAAGTCTGCGGCGTCTGCGCCCGAAACAGCTTTGCGCGTTCGGGAACGCTGTCTATCCTGCTCCCGTCCTCCGAGAAAAGCAGGGTGTCTGTCGAAGGTATGCTGACAGTCACGCCGTCCTGTTCCTTCATGGCGATGATGCTGTCGATTATCTCGCGGCGGCTGACAAAAGGTCTGACACCGTCATGGGTAAGGATGATATCCTCCTCCGTGATACCGTTATCAAGCCTGATCCTCTCGACGATGCGGAAGACTGTCTCGGTGCGGTCTTTACCGCCCTCGATTATCCTCAGTTTCGAGCCGTCAAGCCCGTACTCCGCGCACATTTCGCCGAACTTCTGCACCCATTCCGCGTGAACGCCCACGTAGACCATATCTATCTCACCGCAGGCAAGAAACCTTTCGGCGGTGCGGACAAGCACCTGTCTGTCTCCCAGCATGAGGAACTGCTTTGGTATGTCAAGTCCCATCCTCGAACCCGTACCGCCTGCGACTATAGCAGCGTAGATCATAATATCACCTTCTATAAATAAAGGCGGCACGCAGCCGCCTTTAACATTTTTACTTTTTGTATTTATCGAGAAGAGCAGAGATCTTCTGATGCGGGTCGATAACGTCCGAGATGGACATATCGTGGTTGAGAGTCGCGATGTAGTATGCGATATACTTTGTGCAGTCTACCTCGTGGAACCAGGGAGCCGCCTGAAGTTCGGGAGTGCGGTAGGTGAGGTTAGTACCGAATACAGCGTCGATAGTGCCCTCGGCATACATCTCGTCGAACTTCTTGAGACCGCTTGTGAACATACCGTAGGTAGCATAGCAGAAGATCTTTTTAGCGTTGCGCTTTTTCAGCTCAACTGCGATGTCGAGCATCGACTCACCCGAAGCGATAAGGTCGTCAGCGATGAATACGCTCTTGCCCGCAACGTCGTTGCCCATGTACTCGTGAGCCACGATGGGGTTTCTGCCGTTTACAACAGTAGAATAGTCGCGGCGCTTGTAGAACATACCGAGGTCAACGCCGAGAACGGAAGCATAGTACATATTTCTTCCGATAGCGCCTTCATCGGGAGATACGATCATGAAGTTCTCCTTATCGAACTTGAGCTCGGGGAAGGTGCGAAGCATGGTCTTGAGCACCTGATAGGAAGGCATGATGTTGTCAAATCCCGTGAGGGGGATAGCATTCTGAACTCTCGGGTCATGAGCGTCGAAGGTGATGATGTTCTGAACGCCCATGTTCGCAAGTTCCTGCAAAGCCACCGCACAGTCAAGAGACTCACGGTAGGTGCGGCGGTGCTGTCTGCCGCCGTAAAGGATAGGCATGATAACATTTATACGGTGAGCCTTGCCGCTCGCTGCCTGAATGATACGCTTGAGATCCTGAAAATGATCGTCGGGAGACATAGCGTTCTCCTTGCCGAACATCTTGTATGTACAGCTGTAATTTGCCATATCGCAGATGATGAAAAGGTCTTTGCCGCGTACCGTAGATTTGATGAGACCCTTGCCGTCGCCCGATTGGAAACGGGGGCACTCAGCCTCGATAAGGAAACCCTTGTGATCTTCGGGGATATTGAACCATTTGCGGAAATAGCCGTCGAGCTTTGCACCGATCTCCGATGCGCTCTGCATAGCGATTATGCCGAGAGGCGCCACACTTGTACTGGTGTCAAAGATCATTTTTTCGTTACTGCCCATCTGATAAATCCTCTTTTCTCAGTCATTTCGTCCATTTGGACGCTAATATATCTATATTATACAATATCTGTGCCGAATTATCAAGTGCTTTCAGAAAATTTCATTATTTTTTCTCATTTGTACAAATTAGTAGCAAAAGAGACAGGTCACTTTATTCAAGAGTGGTAAGCATTATGTAACTCACGGGGTTTGAGCTGTTGTACTGTCTCTGTTTTTTCGAGTACCTCCCCGCAGCTTCTCCGTCTGACAGGACTTGCAAATCCTGCCGAAAGGTGCTATAATATAAAATAACAGCCGCGGAGCGCATAAGCTCTGTGGAAAACACGGAGGTATAAACATGACAGAAAGATTATACGATGACGGTTCACTGATGGAGTTCGACGCAAAAGTCGTCTCCTGCACAGAGATAAAGAAAGGCTTCGAGGTCGTTCTCGACAGAACTGCTTTCTTCCCCGAGGGCGGCGGACAGCAGGGCGACGTCGGCAGAATCGACGGAGCCGAGGTCATCGACACCTATGAAAAAAACGGAGAGATAATCCACAAGTGCAAGTCCGCACTCGAAGTCGGCAGCAGCGTACACGGCACAGTCGATGAGCATATTCGCCTCAGAAGGATGCAGAACCATTCGGGCGAGCATCTGCTGATGGGCTTCATCCACGCAAAACTCGGCTATGAGAACGTGGGATTCCATCTCGGTTCGTCGGAAGTCACCCTCGACCTCAACGGCACCATAACCGACGAAGACCTGAAAGAATGTGAGCTGAAAGCCAACGAAGCCATAGCACGCGACCTGCCGATAACCATCACCTATCCCGACAGTTCCGCCCTCGCTTCGATGGAATACAGAAGCAAGCTCGAAATGACCGAGAACGTGAGGATAGTCACTATAGAGGGCGTGGATGTCTGCGCCTGCTGTGCTCCTCACGTCAGCTCCACAGGAAAGATCGGCATCGTGAAGGTGCTTTCGTCCGAAAGCTACAAGGGAGGCACAAGAGTGCATATCCTCTGCGGTCTCGACGCTTTTGAACTGCTCGGTCAGCGTCTCGAAGCGGTCGCCGAGATTTGCAGACTGCTCTCCGCAAAGCCCGAAAAGGCAGTCGGTTTCGTGGAAAAACTGCTGGGCGAGAACAACGAGCTGAAACGCAGGATAGCCGAAGCCGAAAAGGAGAAAGCCGCCGAGATCATCGCAAGCCTGAAAAACGACAGCAGAAAGAGCTTCTGCGTATTCACGAAGGGTATCGGACGCGACGCTCTGCGTGAGGTCGCAAACAAGGCAGTGCTCCTGACCGACGGTATCGCAGGCGTTTTCGGCGAGGAAGAGCAGGGATTCAGCTACATTATCGCGTCCGCAAACGTTCCGCTCAGGGCGAAGTCGAAAGAGATCAACTCGGCACTCGGCGGCAAGGGCGGCGGCTCGGATCAGATGATCCAGGGCAGCGTCACCGCCGACAAAGAAACTATCGAAAAATTCTTCTCGGAACTCTGAAAAAAATAACAGCGTCTCCGCAGACTATCGACTGTCTGCGGAGACGCTTTGTTTTTGCGGAATTATCTGTTGTTGACCTGTTCGGGATAGAGGTCGTGGTGGGTGAGCCTTTCCCAGGCGACCTGCTCCCACTTTGTGCCCGGTCTGCCGTAGTTGCAGTACGGGTCGATGGAGATGCCGCCCCTCGGCAGGAATTTGCCCCACACCTCGATGTAGGCAGGCTCCATCAGCTTTATAAGGTCGTTCATGATGATGTTCACGCAGTCCTCATGGAAATCGCCGTGGTTGCGGAAGCTGAACAGATAGAGCTTCAGCGACTTGCTCTCCACCATCTTCACACGCGGAACGTAGCTGATGTATATGGTCGCAAAGTCGGGCTGACCCGTTATCGGGCACAGGCTCGTGAATTCGGGACAGTTGAACTTCACGAAGTAGTCGCGGTCGGGATGCTTGTTCTCAAAGGTCTCCAGTACCGACGGGTCATAGTCGGTCGGGTAGTTCGTATGCTGATTTCCGAGCTGGGTGATGCCCTCGTCGGTCTTGTTTCTTTCGCTCATATTTCCTCCTTAAAGTGCAGGGTCTGCGATGCCGTTCGCCGCGAATGCTGCCGCACGGTCGCGGCAGGTGCCGCATACGCCGCAGGGCTTGTCGCCGCCCTCGTAGCAGCTCCATGTCAGGTGATAGGGAGCACCGAGCCTGATGCCCTCAGCGACCACCTGTGCTTTGTTCCATGTCACGAACGGCGCTTCAACACGCAGCTGTTCGCCGCTTCCGAGATATATCGCGGTGTTTATCGCATCGTTGAACTGTTCGCTGCAATCGGGATAGGCGTTGCCTGCCGCGTCGTCCGAATGCGCACCGTAGTAGATGACCTCGCAGCCGTTCGAGAGCGCGATGCTCGCCGCCGACGAAAGGAACAGTCCGTTCCTGAACGGAACGTAGGTCGAAACAGGCTTGCCGTCGGTCACGGCGAGCTGCTCGGCGTAGGATTCCTTCGGTATCTCTTCGCTGCTGCCTTTCAGAAGCGAGCAGTCGGAATCCGCGAATATCGCCGCAAGGTCGAGAGTCCTTAGTGTGACGCCGTAATGTGCGGCGACGGCTCTTGCGGCTTCAATCTCCTTCGAGTGCTTCTGACCGTATGAGACCGACAGAGCCATGACCTCATCCGAGCCGTATTTGTCAACAGCAATCGCAAGACAGGTAGTGCTGTCAAGTCCTCCGCTGAAAAGTACAAGTGCTTTCATTTTACGCCCTCCATCAGCTGTCTTTGCAGGTCGCGGTCGGTAAGGAACTCGCCGAAGTAGGTCTGCGAGATAGTCCTTGCCGAAGTGTTTTTGATGCCGCGTGCGGTCATGCAGCTGTGTGTGCCTGCGATGACGACGCCCACATCGGGAGTGCCTGCCGCCTCCATAAGTATCTCCGCGATATCCGCGCCCAGCTTCTCCTGCAATTGCAGACGCTTTGCCGCCATCTCGCAGATGCGTGCTATCTTGCTGAGCCCGATGACTCTGCCGCGGGGTATGTAGGACACGTTCACCGACATATCGTACATAAGCGCCAGATGATGCTCGCAGTAGGAGAAGACCTCGATATCCCGCACAGTCACGGGTCCCGAACTGTAGGGCGCGTCAAAGGTCTTTCCGAACATCTCGGCGATCTCGTGATTCGTGTAGTTTATTCCCTCGAACACCTCGTTATACATCCTCGCGACGCGTGCGGGTGTCTCCGCAAGACCCTCTCTGTCGGGGTCCTCGCCCAGCGCGATAAGAATGCCCCTGATGTGTTCCTCTATCGCTTTTGTATCTATCATGTCAGACTCCTCTCGCATTCGGGTCCCAGATGAACTTGTGAAGCTGCAATTGCAGCCTTACTTCACCGAGCCTATGCTCTTTCATGAACTCCACCATATCGGCAGGCTCTATCATGCCGAACACGGGGCTGAGATATATCTTTCCTTTCGGGCGGTAATCCTCAATGACCTTTGCCGCCCGTTCCAGGTCTTCCGCCGAGCCGCAGACGAATTTGAGCGTGTCGCAGTCCCGCAGCTTCGGCAGGTTGTCAAGGCACATCCTGTTCTCCATGCCGCTTGAGGGCAGCTTGTAGTCCATAGTGAACTCCGCACCGCTTTTCATCACATCGTCACCAAAAGCTACCGAACCGTTGGTCTCGATCTCGACCCTCATCCCCAGAGCGCACAGCCCCTTGATGAGTACACAGATGTTCTTCTGTAAAAGCGGTTCGCCGCCAGTGAGGGTAACGTTCTTCATCCCATCGTCAAAGGCTTTTTTCGCCGTCTGCAATAACTCATCAAGAGTAACTGCCCTGTGAGGCGCGTCGGGGGGATTCGCCCATTTCGTATCGCACCATGAACAGCTGAGGTTGCACCCCGTGAAACGCAGAAAGAGCGCAAGTTCACCTGCGTGCTGACCCTCGCCGTTTATGCTCACAAAGCTTTCCGCAAGTCTGAAACTATCCATGTCACACCTCGTAGCAAGCGCAGTTGTCGGGTGTCTCGTAAACGGTCACCCGCGAGACGGGAAGTCCCTGACGGGTCAGCTCTTCGTAAAAGAGCTTCGCAAAATTCTCCGCAGTCGGACGGCAGGAAATCTCGATCCGTCTGAAACCCTCACTGTCGAAAGCCGCGATAGTCTCGGGTCTGAGGGTGCCCACTTCGTGGATAAGCGCGTGGTCGTAGCTGTCGCAAAGCCTGCGCACAGCCTTTTTCAGGTCGCCGAAATCTATCACCATACCGCGCTTTTCGCCGCCCTCGATAAGTTTTTCCTGCGACACTTCCACTTCAACGATCCAGTGATGACCGTGGATATTCGCGCACTTTCCGTTGTATCCCGAAAGAAAATGCGCACTGTCGAAGGAAGCCTGTGTTTTAAGTATATACATTTTTCACTCCATAAAAAAACTGCCTGCTCTCGCAGACAGAAGTGTACAAATCGACCTCATATCTGCCCTGGTTTTGTTTATCGACAGGATGGCGCAAACGAACTGTCGGGCGGTAACCGCCAAATGAAATTATAGCACACTGTTTTTTCCAAGTCAAGCAAAGACATGATTATTCACATTTTTTTTACAGCGAATACGGATAGATGACCCGCCCCCGCGCATAATATGAAATATCTGAGTAAACGGAGGTAATACTTATGTCTGAAAAATATTTTCTCGGAGCTGTCTGCGGCGGAAAGTTCAGGACAGAATTCCCGCAGATGCTGTCGGATGAAAACTGCTTTACTTACATCCTCAAAGGGGGCGCGGGAACAGGGAAGTCCTCGCTGATGAAGCGTGTCGCCGAGCATTTCGAGCACGACTGCCGCGTTCAGCGCTGGTACTGCTCGTCCGACCCCGATTCTCTCGACGCTGTTGTCATCCCCGAACACCATGCGGCTATCTGCGACGGAACAGCTCCCCACGTTTTCGAGCCCGTCTACCCGGGAGTGAGTCAGCAGTACATCGACCTCGGCAGATTCTGGGACAGAGCCGTCCTCAGCCGTGACCGTGCGAAGCTGACCGAAGCCGCCGATGCGAACAAGGCTTTGCTTGCAAGCTCTTCGCGCTACAACGAAGCGGCGTCGGTCATCTTCACCGATACGCTCCGCATCGGCGAAGCCTGCCTTGACCGTGCAAAGTCCGAAAAACTCACCGAAGAGCTTTCCGACAACCTGTTCAAAAGCAAAAAGGGAAGCGGCGGCAGGCTGTTTTTCCGCAGGCTGACCGCACTCACGGGTTCGGGAGTCATCACCCATTACGAAACGGCCGCCGACTGCAAAACCGTGTACCTTCTCCGCGACGAGCTGTCCGCCGCATCCGACGCCCTGCTGAAAAAGCTCGCGGATCTATGCGTGAAACTCGGTTTCGACGCGGTCGTTTCGCCCTCTCAGCTTGTGGACGGAACTTATCAGCATCTTGTCATCCCCGAGCTTTCGGCGGCGTTTTTAAGCGACACGGGAACTGAACCGCCGTTCAAAGCTGAACCTCTTGAGCTGACGCGGCTTTATCGCCCCGACAAACTCACCGAAATGTCCGAGCGCATAGCCATAAACAAACGTTTCGCAGAAAAACTCTCGGAAGAGGCCTCACACCTGCTCCGCGAAGCAAAGGCAGTACACGACGTGCTCGAAAGTTTCTACATCTCCGCGATGGATTTTTCGGCGGTAGACACTCTGACATCACGCCTTATCAGCGAGATAGAGAAGATGTAATTTGTGAACTAGTGGCAAACATTTATCGTGAATTCTATTAACTGCTTGACAAGTCGGGTCAGGTAATGTATAATTATTGAAACTTAGTTCGGCAAACTAACGGAACAGATGCGCGATAACAGACGATCTTTTGCGGCACAACTTGCTGCGGTCGTCCTTTCGCACATTCTGTTCTTTTTTTTACAGAAAGAAGGAGATAATATGCTGGAATTACAAGGCAAGTACGCAACGTGCAAGGTTTTCACCGACGTGATCGACGAAAAGGCAGTCGCGCAGATAATCACGCTGCTGAATCAGCCGATGGCAGAAGGGCAGAGCATACGCATCATGCCCGACGTCCACGCAGGTGCAGGCTGCACTATCGGTACGACTATGACCATAACCGACAAGGTCGTTCCGAACCTTGTGGGCGTGGACATCGGCTGCGGAATGGAGACGGTAAAGCTCAGAGAAAAGCACATCGAACCCATGAAGCTCGATAAGCTGATCTACGAGAAAATACCCTCGGGCTTCAACATCAGAAGCAATACCCACCGATTTTTCGACGAGATCGACCTGACCGCGCTTTACTGTTATGACCATATAAACCCCATCAGAGCGGAGCGCAGTCTCGGCACCCTCGGCGGCGGGAACCACTTCATCGAAGCCGACAAGGGAAGTGACGGCAGTATCTACATTGTCATCCACTCGGGTTCGAGACACCTCGGCGTCGAGACCGCATCATACTATCAGGATCAGGCATACAAGCGGCTCAACGGCAGTTCGCAGAAGGACATCGACGCTCTCATCGCGGAACTGAAGAGCACGGGCAGGCAGAAGCAGATAGAATCCGAGCTGACAAAGCTCAAAAACACCAAGCGCACAAGCGTCCCGAAGGAGCTTGCCTACTGCGAGGGCGACCTGTTCGAGCAGTATATCCACGACATGAAGATAGTTCAGCAGTTCGCGATGCTCAACCGCAGGGCGATGATGGACGAGATCATCAAGGGCATGGGTTTCCATGTCGAGGAGCGTTTCACCACCATCCACAACTACATCGACACCGAAAATATGATACTCCGAAAGGGCGCGGTATCGGCGCAGGCAGGGGAAAAGCTGCTTATCCCGATCAATATGCGCGACGGCAGTCTCATCTGTGTCGGAAAGGGCGACCCCGACTGGAACTGTTCCGCTCCCCACGGCGCAGGCAGGCTCATGTCCCGAACGGAAGCCAAGCACAGCTTCACCGTGTCCGAGTTCAAAAAGCAGATGTCGGGCATCTACACGACGTCGGTAAGCTCATCCACCCTCGACGAATGCCCGATGGCATACAAGAGCATCGACGACATCGTCGGCAACATCGGCGGAACGGTGGAGATCACGGAAATTATAAAGCCGATCTACAACTTCAAGGCGGGCGAGGAATGAGCCGCCTTTCGGTCGTGATCGGCTGATATGCGTAACTCAGATAACGCGGCGGATGGAAAGATCACCCTTGTCAAGCAGGAGAAAACGGGCTTTCTTGCCGACTTCGATGCTACCGTAACTGCCGTCGATACCTATCGATCTGCACGGATTTATCGTTGCGGCTTTGACCGCACTTTCGAGGGGGATACCGAACTCCACTGCCTTTTTCAGGCAGTCGTACAGACTGCTGGCGCTCCCTGCGAGAGTTCCGTCTCCGAGGACTGCTTTTCTGCCGTGCTTTATGACGCGGTGACCGCCGAGGGTGTACTCACCGTCGGGCATCCCGACCGCTTCCATGCTGTCGCTGATAAGCACTATCCTGTCGCCGCCGAACAGCCTGAACGCGGCTTTCACCGCCGTCTGCGAAAGGTGAATACCGTCGCAGATAAGCTCGGCGAAGCACCGCCCGTCATCAAAAGCCGCCCCGATGACGCCCGTATCTCTGTGATGAAAGGGCGGCATGGCGTTGAACAGGTGAGTCACATGGTCAGCACCCGCTTCAAAAGCCTTTGCCGCGGTCTCGTAGCCGCAATCGGTGTGACCCACAGAAAAGTGGAACTTCCCCGACAGCTCCGCGATAAGCCCGAGCGCACCGTCCGTTTCGGGCGCTATCGTCACAAGCGAGATAAGACCGTCGGCGGCAACCTGCCAGGCCATCAGCTTTTCGGCTGATGGCTTTTGTATGTATTCGGGTTTCTGAGCGCCGCATTTTGCCTTTGAGATGAACGGTCCTTCAAGGTGTATGCCCACAAGCTCGGAGCCTCCGTCAGAGGAATGGCGCTTCCTGTATTCAGCGGCATTTTTCAGGATAGAAGTCAGCCTGTCCTCGGGCAGGGTCATGGTGGCAGGGCAGAATGAAGTCACCCCCCGGCTGTATTCAAAAACCGAAATAGCGTCGAGAGCTTCAAAGTCACCGTCGCAGAAGTCGTGTCCTGCACCGCCGTGAAGATGTATATCCGTAAGCCCCGGCAGAACATAGCACCCCGAACAGTCGATGACGTCCGCATCTACGCACGAGAGCCCGCTCCCGACATTTGTGATAACACCGCCCTCCGAAACAACATCCGCATCTTCCCGAAAGCCGCCGTCAACAAAGACAGTGCCGCCCTTTAATATAGTACCCATCCGATTCCGCCTCACAGAAAATAATGAAAAAAGCCCTGAAACCGCAAAGCGCGTTTTCAAGGCTTTTTCTGGTGAGCTATCGGGGATTCGAACCCCGGACCCTTTGATTAAAAGTCAAATGCTCTGCCGACTGAGCTAATAACTCATGCACTCATTTGTGCTATAATATTATAGCACATCAGACCGCCTCTGTCAACCACGAACAGAAAACTTCGTCAATATGCACAAGCCGCAACCATCGTCAGGGCATCAAACTGTCATATCATCTTACCGAAAATGTAGTCTTCCGCAACAAAACCCTCGCCGATATCTCTGTCAAGCTCGTCGATAAGGCGCATACCCTTGTGCTTGTAGACGGATATAGCGTGTTCATTCTTGCGGTTGACGTACAGCTTTATCAGCTCAAAGCCGTTCGCACGGGCATACTTGCGTATCTGCTTGAGTATCAGCGACGCAAAACCCTTATGACGGATGTCAGCCAGCAGATACATCTTCGAGATGAAAAGATAGTCCTTGCCGTAAAGCACATCATCGCTGCGCTTCTCAAAAGCGTAGTAACCCACGGGCAGACCGTCGATCTCGATCATGTAATACTCGGTGCCGTTTTCAAGCTGTTCCTTCAGCGATTCAAAGCTCTGCAAAGTCCTGACCATATAATCGATCTGCTGAGCGGGCAGGATCTTTCTGTAGCATTCGTGCCATATCTGGTCTGCGAGCACGGCGACGGTGCGCAGATGCTCGTCGGTCGTACACTTCTTGTATTCAAGTGTCTGCATACACGTATCAATCCTCCATACCTTTCAGATATTCAATGAACTGTTTAGCCACACGGGGCGAACGTCCTGCGCGTGCGAGTGCGAAAGCCTCCGCCTGCTTGCGGACCTCCTCGATAGGCATCTTTACGCTGTACTTCTTCGCAAGGTCATCGACAACGCTGAGATAGTTCTGCTTGTCGGGCTTGACGAAGGTAACGGTCAGTCCGAAGCGGTCGGACAGCGAAACGAGCTCCTGCATCGTATCCTTGAAGTGAATCTCGTCCCCCTTGCGGGCGGAGAAGGTCTCACGGATAAGATGGCGGCGGTTAGAGGTCGCGTAGATGCAGATGTTGTTCGCAGACGAAGCAACGCTTCCTTCGAGTATTGCCTTGAGCGCCGCGAAATCGTCGTCGTCCTCGGTGAAGCTGAGGTCGTCGATGAAGATGATGAATTTCAGCGGATTACGGCTGATCTGCTTGACGATGTCGGGGAGTTCGTGGAGCTGTTTCTTTTTCAGCTCGATAAGACGAAGCCCTCTGTCGGCGAAGTCGTTGGCTATCGCCTTGACTGTAGAGGATTTGCCCGTGCCGCAGTCTCCGTAAAGCAGAACATTGTTCGCAGGCTTGCCCGAAAGCAGTGCGAGGGTGTTGTTGATGACCTCGCCGCGCTCACGCTCGTAGCCCGAGAAATCCGAGAGCGAGATGCTGTCGGGATACTTGACGGGAACTATCTCTCCGTCCTTCGAGACGAACATATGGAACTGCGCGAAGATACCGTATCCGAAACGGTCAAGACCGTGGATGCGGTCGGCGTAGGTCTTTGAGAAATCGCACGCCGAGGTGCGGTATCTCGGCAGGAAACCGTCGTAGTCTATCCTGTCGAGCAGTTCATCGCAGGGAATAGTCGCAAGCTGTTCGAGCAGATAAAGCTCATTCGCAAGGCATTCGTCCAGCAGTTCGCCCGTAGGTCTGCCCTCCGCACGCTTCACGATGTAAAGATTCTCGCTCTCAAGCACGCTTTCGAGGACATACTCCGTAAGGTCGTCGGTCTCGCTGTACAGCCCCTCCACAAAAGAGCAGTAGCCTGTCACAGCTTTTTCGGTATCGCCTTCTTCGATGTAACCAAGCGTTTTTATGAGTCCTGCGATAACGGGATCATCCAGCAGACCCCTGAAAATAACGGGCGTTCTGCACGCTTCGGCGATAGTTTTGATGTCTGTCATTTTCATACACTTCCTTAATGTCTTTCAGTAAAGACTTATATGTATATTATACCACATCGATACGATGATTGCAAGTGCTTGACAAAACGAATATAATGTGATATGATAGAAATGTCTTTGCAGACGCAGATCTGCAATATCGTATGGAGGAAAAATCAAGCATGAAAAACATCTTAGCTCTGCTTCGTCCCGAACGCGCTCACGCATGGGCAAAGCAGACACATCTCGACATTACCGAAAACGCACTGGCACTTATCGAAAGCGAAAAGAAGCAGAAGCTTATAGCTTTGACCAAGCCGTATAAAGATAAGATACTCAAAGGCAGCACCGACCCCGACCGTGAGGGCGATATCGACAAGGGTCCCGGTACACATTATTATTCATCCGCAAGCCCTAAAGGCAAGGCGTTCGGCAAGACCGAGGGATACTATCCCAACCGTCTCGGCAACGTGGCGAAGAGCGCCCGCACCATGCTCGAAGACAACTACACCTGCGCCGTGAACCTTTACAAGAACGGCAGGGAAGCCGAGGGTCTCTATTATCTCGGCAGAGCCATCCACTTCCTTGAGGATATGAGCAACCCCGCTCACACCGCTTCGATGAAGTTCGAGGACAAGGCGACCAATCCCCACAAGGCTTTTGAAAAGCACGCCGTGAACATCGCAAAGCGCTACACCGCACAGCAGTTCGACAAGCGTCTTATCAAGACCTTCTCGGGCGACAGCTTCGAGAATGCGGCAAACAAGCTCAGCGAGACCGCGAACAAGTTCGCTCCCTCTATCACGGGTCTCGACCCGAAAGCCTTTGAGGAAGCCGTAAAGAATATGGTGCCTGTTGCCGTTCAGAACGTCGTTGCTCTTATCAACCGTTTCTGCGACGACTGCGCAAAGGACAACGCCAACTACCTCATCGACGGCATGAGCTGCCACATCAGATGCGAAGGCACGGGACTTATCCTCACTCAGGAGACAAAGGGCGTGATCCTCGACAAACTCGACCCTAAGCGTGAAAAGCCCCAGAAAATGACGCTCATCCTCGCTGATTCGGGCACCTTCGCCATCCGCGTACCCGACGGTCAGTTCCTTTCGGGCAACCTGAAGAACCTCGACACTGTACTCGGCGAAGCGCAGGGCGAACAGTTCCGTTTCACCGCACTGGGCAAGAACCGTTTCCGCATCAGCCCCGAAGTCACACGCTACGAGAAAGTGCTCGCCTGCACCAAATCGGGCGGACTCGTGCTGACCGAGCTCGACCCCAAGGACAAAAATCAGGTCTGGATCATCAATAAGTAAAACAACAAGGGCACCGCGTTGAATGCGCAGTGCCCTTTAATTATTCGTTTACCGTATTCAGAAAGAGATAGCGAAAGCGACCTCACCGAATGTGAACTGAACGGGGATAAGGAAGGTCTCGCGTCCTATCTCGCAGGGGTCGCCCTTTGTGAAGGCAAGGGGAGTGAGCGAGATCTCGGTACCGCTCTCGTTCGATTCGTTTACGGCGTACAGACCGTTGCAGACATTAAGGAACTCGGCAACGCTCGCGTCATCGAATTCAGGGTCGGCAACGTAAGCGTCCTTCGCGAAACGCTTTGCAAAAGTCCTGTACTCATACTCGCCCGTAGCGATAACGGTCACGCCCGAGTAAGCGCCCGTGATGTCCTGACGGACAGTGCGCTCTGCCTCGACGCTCTTGACTATCTCCGCCTCAAGCGGAGTGAAGTCATCGCCGATGAATCTGATAAGGCTCTTGAAAAGGAGCGTAGCGTAGCTGGTATAAAGACGCGCATTCGCCGCAGTCCCGAAATGGAAGAACTCCTTTACCAGCATACCCATCTTGTCGTTGCTCTCGGCATTGAGATCCTCGTCTTCGATGGAAAGGTCCTGCTTGTAGGTGTTGATCGCGGTCTCGAAATCCGCATTGGACAGAACGCCCATATTCACGAGGGTCTGACCCAGCAGCAGATAGTCGGTAGGCTGCTTTGACAGCAGTTTTTCAACGTCCTCGGCAGCGATGTATCCCAGCTCGACCGCAAGATCGCCGAAACGCTTGTCCACCGTCTGCTGAGTGACATTTACGATCTCGACCTGTTCGGATGTCATAAGACCCTCATTGATAGCCAGAACACCGAGTCTCATACGGGTGTTCTTCTTCTCGTCGAGCGCCTTTGCGAGCTGTTCTTTGGTCACAAGACCGTTATTGAGCAGAAATCCTCCGAAAAACTGTGAAAACATTATCAGATCACTCCCTTCGCAACGTTCTCGATGGTCTGCTTGACCTGATCGTTAGAGATAGGCTTCTGTAAGAAGTCGGTGGCACCTGCCTTGATGGCAGCCTTGAGGTGGTTCTGAGTGCCGACGGACGAAGCCATGATGACCTTCGCGTCAGCATCGATCTCGCGGATCTTTGCGAGGGCGTCGATACCTGTAACTACAGGCATTACGATGTCCATGAACACAAGGTCGGGTCTGTGCTCGGAGTACGCTTCGATAGCCTGCTGACCGTCAGCGGCCTCGAATACGTTCTCGATACCCATAGATTTGATAAACATAACAAGGCTTTTGCGTGCAAACATGGAATCGTCGCATACAAGTACCTTCATCTCTTCTATCTTCATAGTGGTTACCTCCAAAATGTTAATGATCTCTCTATTTATTTTAACATAAAATGAATTTTTTTGCAAGTGTTTTTTGAACAATAATCATGGTCGATTTACACAATTTTTTACAAAATTGCTGTGCAGATTGCTGATTGTTTTTGTTATATTGATTATTGAATTGTATTTGCCGATAATGTATAATTATAAATATAGTACAATTCCGACACGAAAGGGAATATAAGGAAATTATATATGAAAGCAAGAATAAAAAATACTGCCGTGAAAAAACTGCTCGCAGTCGGGCTCACTTCCGAAAATGAAGAGCAGATAAGAACGGTATGTGCAGAGCTCGGCGCGGCGCTCATCGCCGCTTCGGCTGAGGACATGGATAAATGCCCTGCCGAGCTTTTCGGCGAGAACGCTTATGCCGACGACCCGAACGGTGAGACCGCCGTGCCGCCCGAGACAGAGATGCTGATGTTCGCAGGCTTTGACCGCCGACAGCTCGACGACGCACTCGACCGTCTCAAAGCGGCAGGGGTACGCATCCCGTTGAAAGCGGTCTATACACCTCACAACCGCCTGTGGAAGCTCTCGCACCTCATCGGTGAACTCCGCCGTGAACACGAATACATGACGAAAGGCAGACAGCCATGAAACGTCTCAGCACTCCTCACGCCAAGGGCATCGTCTGCTTAGTGCTGTCCGCGTTCTGCTTTGCGTGGATGATCACCTTTGTGCGGCTCGCAGGCGACCTGCCGTCGGGACAGAAAGCCTTTTTCAGGAACCTCGTTGCGCTTTTCTTTGCTCTCTTCCTGCTGAAAAAAAAGCACATCCCCTTTAAAGTCCACGACAAGCACAACATCCCCGCGCTCCTCATAAGGGCGGTCATAGGTGCTTTGGGCGTTCTCTGCAATTTCTACGCGGTCGATCATCTTGTGCTGTCGGATGCGTCCATGCTGAACAAAATGTCGCCGTTTTTCGCGGTGCTGTTTTCGTTCCTGTTTCTCGGTGAAAAGCTCACGCTTTTTCAGGGCATGACGGTGCTGACCGCATTCATCGGCAGTCTGTTCGTCATCAAGCCCTCGTTCACCGATATGTCCGCGATGCCTGCGTTTATCGGGCTTATAGGCGGCATCTGCGCGGGCGCGGCTTATGCGGCTGTGCGCTACTGCGGAAATCACGGCGAACAGGGACCTTTCATCGTGGCGTTTTTCTCAGCCTATTCGACGCTGTTTTTCCTGCCGATGTTCATTTTCTCCTATCAGCCGATGACGACAGCACAGGTACTCTGCCTGCTTATGGCAGGGCTTTCGGCGGCAGGCGGACAGTTCGCCATAACAGCCGCCTATACATACGCTCCTGCGCGTGAGATATCCGTCTGCGACTACACACAGCTCATATTTACCACGGCTATAGGCTTTCTGATTTTCGGAGACCAACCCGATCCGCTCAGCATTATCGGCTACCTGATAATTATATCGACAGCCTTTGCATCATTCAAATATAATCAAAAACGCACTTGACAAAACCGCATTATAATGTTATAATTAACAGGTAAAATATACGTTTCCAAATATTCATAAAGAAAGGATGATAACAATGGCAAAAGCATCATTCTCGTATCTCTGGACAGATAAGAAGCGTACCCTCTTCGGCCTTCCGTGGTCGTTTACGCGCTACTATATCACCGAAACCAAATTCATCACACGCACGGGATTTCTGAGCGTTCAGGAGGACGAATTCGAGCTGTACAAAGTCACCGACAAAAAGCTCGTTCTTCCGCTTGGTCAGCGCATGGTGGGCTGCGGTTCTATCGTTCTGCATGTCAAGAACGATGTGGACACCCCCGTCAAGGAGATCAAGTCCATAAAGCATCCCCGCGAAGTCCTTGAGATACTCGACAAGCAGATCGACATGAACCGCGATAAGTACAACATCCGCGGAAGAGATCTCTACGGTTCCGAGCATCATCACGGCGACGATTTCGATCCCGATATGTGATACATACAGAATAGATAACAACGGGCGCACTGCCTTTGCTTTGCATTGGTGAAGGTGCGCCTTATTTTTTGATTGGAGCGTACATGGAAATAAACAGCATCTTAGGTCTTGAACCGTCGTGGGAGCGGCTGAAAAGGTCACGTGAACCCGTTTGCGTCTACGGCACGGGAAACGCCTGCGAGCGGATACTCGATTTTTTCGCAGAAAAAGAGATAAAGTGCGCAGGCATCTTCGCAAGCGACGGGTTTGTGCGGCAGCGTGAGTTCCGCGGATTTCCCGTGCTCAGCCTATCGGAAGCCGAAGAACGTTTCGGCGATTTCACAGCCTGCATCGCTTTCGGCAGCGACCTGCCCGAAGTCATGGCGGCTATGCGCTCACTGACAAAAAGGCACACGGTCATCATGCCCGACCTGCCCATCGCGGGGGATGAGCTGTTCACCGCCGAAGGTCTGTCGGCGCGTCTCGACAGGGCTAACGCCGTCTGCGAAAGACTTGCCGACAATCACTCACGCAGTGTCATGGAAGCTGTGCTGTCCTTTAAGCTGACAGGCGACATCACGCTCCTCGACCCCGTTTTCTCCGACCCGACCGCCGACTTTGCCGAGCTTATCGACCCGAAGCCGACCGATTCCTTTGCCGACCTCGGCGCATACACGGGGGATACCGTACAGCGCTTTCTTTCCTGTTCGGGCGGTCACGGACACATCTACGCCTTCGAGCCCGACAAGCGCACCTTCCGCAAGCTGACAAAGAACCTTCTACCCCTTGACAATGTCACCCTTGTCAACGCCTGCTCATGGGACTGCGATGGTTTTGTACGGTTCTCTCAGGCGGGCGGACGTCAGTCGATGGTTGATGACAAGGGTCAGCTCACAGCGGCAAGGCGGCTTGACAGCGTGGTCGGGGACAAGCCCTGCACCGTAATAAAATATGATGTCGAGGGTGCGGAAAAACGCGCACTCAGCGGCTCATCGGAAGTCATCCGAAGATGTGAGCCCCGACTTGTCATAAGCGCGTACCACCGCCCCTACGACCTCATCGACCTGCCCGAACAGGTGCTGTCCCTCAATAGCGGATACAGCCTGTATCTGCGTCAGCCTGCCTATTATCCCGCATGGGACACGACACTGTTCTGCACATTAAGAAAATTTTAAGAAAAACATCGACCCGATTTTAAGCATCGTATTTTAGAATAATAAGCGTAGAAAGAAAGGACTGCCCACCATGAACGAAACAGCAACGATACTCGTCACCGACGACGACAGGGATATTGTGAACGCCATCGCGAAACTGCTCGAACTCGAAGGCTACAGCGTCATCAAGGCTTATGACGGTCTCGACGCCCTCGAAAAGCTCGCAGAGAACAAGATACAGCTCATAATCATCGATGTCATGATGCCGCGCCTTGACGGACTGAGTGCCCTGATGAAGCTTCGCGAGAAAAGCAACATCCCCGTTATCGTGCTGTCGGCAAAGTCCGAAGACACAGACAAAATACTCGGACTTTCAATGGGAGCGGACGACTACGTGACTAAGCCCTACAACCCCAGCGAGCTTGCCGCCCGCGTTAAAAGCTGCCTGCGCAGGTACATGACTTTAGGTGCTATAGACACGGTGCGCAAAACGGATACGGTTGATGTTGGCGGACTCTCGCTTGACATCTCCGCAAAGACCCTCACGGTCGATGGTGAGCCCGTAAAGCTCACCGCCACCGAACTGAAGATACTCGAACTGCTGATGACGAACGCAGGCAGGGTGTTCTCGGCAGAGGAGATATATTCGAGGGTCTGGAATGAGGACGCTTATGCGGTAGAAAACACGGTCATGGTACATATCAGACATATCCGCGAAAAGATAGAGATAAACCCCAGAGAGCCGAGATACCTAAAGGTCGTATGGGGGATAGGATATAAGATAGAAAAACAGTGACCCGCAAAAAAGGGAAGTGCGAAAGATGGAGACAGCAAAACGGATAAGAAAGACCCTTCTGAGGGATATCATGTGCGTCGCGGCTTCGCTTTGTGCGGCTGCGGTCTGCGTTGTCAAGCCGATGTTCAACAACGCAAAAAGCGTATCGGTAGCATCCGAGGGATACTATAACGATATCCCTTCCGAAGACAGCACAACAGACAACATAGCGATATACAATACCTGCCGCAACGCGGTTTACAGCGACCTGTGTACCGTCGGCACGGTCTACCTGTCAAACTGCGAGAAAGGGAAGTACACAGGTACGTCCCAGCTGTACGAGAACATGATAGGAAAGCTCTCGTGGTTCAGATTTGACGACGGCAAAAATCCCTTCGGCATCGAAGGCGGCGCACTGCGCGGACTGTCGATAGCTCAGTCGCAGTACAGGATAACCAACATCGACAGCGATTACTACTGGTTCTTTGTCAGCTACGGCGATGAATTCCTCACGAACATCGGCAAGTACAAAACGGTAAAGCCCGACGAGATAGGCAGCGTCCCTGATATGCTCAAAGAGGACTACAGCGACTGGTTCTACCTCAGAAGCAGCAATCTGCTGAACTTCGTGACCAAGTACAACGAGGGCGGCAGAGGCAAGACCGAGACATACTACACCGTTTCCGACAAACACGGCGGAGTCAAGCTCACCAGCGAATACATCGACTCGGACAGAGTGATGTTCGGCACCTGCGGCACGGACAATTACGGCAACTACATCTTCTGCTTCGACAACAACGGCGACAAATGCATCTCGACCTACAGCAGCAGTGAAAAGCCCGAAGGCGTGCTGCATCTGAACACAGACGGCAGCGTGACCCTTGTAGAAGGCATGATAGGCTATGTAGACACAGACGGCCTGTATCGCGAGTACATCAACGACAGTGAGGTGCATGATGGAGAGCGCTGTGAACAAGGCACCGAACGTTATTACGAGCTGCTCAATCAGTTCGGCGGTGCGGCAGAGGGCACTAACTGGGTGGAGCTGAAAAACTTCCCCGACTACGACTTCGAGACCCTCGACACCGAAAAGCTGACCGTATTCATGGCTCCCAAGACCGACATCCCCGCGGCTATCCAGACCTACACAGAAGCGAAAAAGCAGGAATACGACTTCTACAACACCCTTCTCGAAGCGCTGACCATCGCGTGGCTGAGCTTCACTGCGGCGGCGGTCATCCTCACCATAACGCGCCGAGCCGAGTACTACCGCGAAGACAGCGGCCGGAGAACGGCAGTATTCAAGCCCGACTTTTCGGCGGTGATGGTGTTTTTCTCGATGATCCTGATCGCTTTCGGTATCGACGACCGACATCACTACTGGTATACCTTCGACACGCCGCTGAGCCCGAGGATAAAGCATTTCGCGTGCTGGGGACTGGTCATCGCGGCGGCTCATTTCCTGCTGGTGCTCTCGGTGGAGGGAATTGTCCGCTGGATAAAGGTCAGCGGTCTCAGACACCCCGACCTCATGGCAAAGCACATCTGGAAAAGGTCGGAAGGCATCCGCAGAAAAGCGGCAGGCATCTCCTTCATCAGATGGCACAGAGGGCTGTCGGTGTTAACGCGCTATGCATTAATGACAGCAGAGATAATCATTTCGGGTCTGATAGCGCTGAACGTTTACAATTACCTGCCGTCTGATGAGGCGTATTTAGTCGCAGGAATATTTATGCTGTTTGCGATAAGGATTGCTGTCGTATCGTTCAGGCTCGTGTGCGGATTCAGCAAGCTCGAAAAGCAGGCGGACAATATGCTCAAACCCGAATCCGAGCAGGTTCGTTTCAGACCCATCGGCGAGACCTCGCCCCTCAAACCTCTCAGCCGACGCCTTGAGGACGTGTCGGCTCGCGCCGAGCAGGCGGTCGAACAGCAGGTACAGAGTGAGCGCATGAAGGTCGAGCTGGTGACAAACGTCAGCCACGACCTGAAAACGCCCCTAACCTCTATTATCAGCTACATTGACCTGCTGGAAAAGAGCGAGCTCTCGGACGAAGCCCGCGACTACGTCAGCATCATCTCCCGCAAGGCGGACAAGCTCCGCGACATCGTCAGCGATGTGTTCACCCTCGCAAAGGCGGTGAGCGGCGTCGAGGTGGAGCTGGACGAGCTTGACATGGCGATACTCACGCGGCAGGTTCTGGCGGACAACTCAGACAAGACCGAAGTCTCGGGACGCGACCTCAGAGTAAACATCGTTCCCGAAAACGCCCCGATAATCGCTGACGGCGTGAAGCTCTACCGCGTGATACAGAACCTTCTCGACAACGCGCTGAAATATTCGATGCCTTTTACAAGGATATTCATCGACCTTACCGAGACTTCCGAGGGCTTTGAGCTGACGGTGAAGAATGTCAGCGAAAGAGAGATAGACTTTACCGCTGACGAGATACTCGAACGCTTTGCCCGCGGAGACAAGAGCCGCAGCGACGGCGGAAGCGGTCTCGGACTGTCGATAGCAAAATCGTTCACTGAAGCCTGCGGCGGCAGATTCGCCATAGAGATAGACGGCGACCTATTCAAAGCATCGGTATTATTCCCCAAAAACGAACCCGAACCCATGTCCGAGCCTGTTCTGATGCTCGGCGGAGAATAAAGAGACAAAAATAAAAGAAGAGGACAACAAAATGAAAAAATTAGCTGCATTATTCACCGCCGCCATCGTATTGGCGGCAGGGGGCACCGCTCTCGCGATGCGCCCCGACTGGAGATTTGTCATGACCACAGCCGCCGAAAACACGGTCAGAAGCGGCACACTTCCCGAAAAAACGGTCATCAGCACGGAAAAGCACTCCCTCGAAGAACTGAACAGCCGCGAGGATGTGACCTTCAGCGAACAGCTGATGCTCGTGAATTCCGAACATATGCTGGACAGCGAATACACCCCCTCGCTCACCGATTACAAGGATACGGGCATCTACCTCAGGCGCGAATTTGCCGACGCCTTCGCCGAGCTGAACGAGGACGTGAAAAACAACTGCGGCGAGGGTCTGTACTTCTCGTCGGGCTACCGCAGTCTTACCGAACAGCAGCAGATTTACAACGAAGAGGGTGCCGACACCGCCCAGCTGCCGGGTGCGAGCGAACATAACACAGGGCTCGCCGCCGATGTCTACGTCAACGGTTTTGCAGGCGAAGCGCTGATAAAGAGCCCCGCAGGAAGATACATGAACGAAAACTGCTCACGCTTCGGCATAATAATCCGCTACCCCCTCGGCGGCAAGAACAAAACGGGCATTTCCTACGAGCCCTGGCATCTGCGCTACGTGGGACTGCCGCACTCGAAGATAATCACCGAGAACGGTCTGACCCTCGAAGAATACAGCGGCATCTACGATGACGGGGAGTGGTACTCCTACTCGGGATACCTCATCTCCCATCAGACGGGCAGCGAGCTTTACCTTCCCATAAATTTCACAGACTGCGTGATCTCCCCCGACAACTGCGGCGGATACTTCATAACAGCACACAAATAAAAAACGGGACGTTTCGGAGAGCTACCGAAACGTCCCTGTATTTATGCCTTTTTTATAGGGTGACGAATGACAGTCTTCAGCTTGTCCGCCTCGACCCGTCTTGCGTCGGAAAGATATATCTCATGGTGGAAACGCTCATCCGTGATGTCGAGCGTGTAACCCTCACGCTCCATGAAAGCGTGCATCATTTCGACCGTCGCAGGTTCATTGTCGTAGCTGCCGACGTGCATACACTGCACGCACAGCCCCTCGTCATAGGTAAGGAACCCGACCTTTGAGAAGTCGGTCTTTTTCTTCCTCTGCGCTTCATCCAGCGCCCAGTCGAGATCTTCCTTCGTCACGAAATCGGGCAGACGAATGAGCGAGATCCATCGAAAGTCCTGCTTGCGGCTGTAGTCGATACCCGATACGCCCTCCTGCCACCAGAAGCCCTCCAGCGGCGGCACGACGTAATCGAAGTACCCATCGATCTGCCTGCTGCCTTTCTTGCTCATCTTGATGGTGTAAGCGATACCATAAAGAAGCTCTATCGCCTGCTTGTACTCGCCGCCTTCGGCATTCGGGTCGCCCTCACCGCGTACTGCGATGAAATTCATAGGCGGAACCGTGACGATAGCAGGCTTTTTCGGCGGCATATAGAATTCCTTATACTCTTTCTTGAAGTCGAAAGGCATCTGTCCCACTCCCGTCAGATAATGTTTTCGAGGAAAGCGATGGTCTTGTGGTCGAAACGCAGATCCTGCGCCGCCATGTCCTCATCTATCTGCCAGGGCTTTGAAGCCGCAAATACCGAGCTTACAAAGAACGGCTGCGAGTTAAGGTAGCCCAGCGGGATGACTGCCGCAGGGATGCCCTCCTTTTCACTGAACTGCTTTACCCTTGCAAGACGTGCGAGGTTCGCGGTCGAAGTGAAGCTGCCCTCGGGAAGGTTCTTCGCGGGGTCGCCCTTGGCGAGCTTCGCAAAGAAGCCCTTTGCCTGCGGACAATATGCCATTACAGGGAAGTTGTTGCGCTGATACCACTTGAATTCGCGAAGGTTCATGCAGACAACGGTCGGGTCGCCGAAGGTATCGGTGCTCGAATGTGCAAGGCTGTAGTTTATCTGGCTGACACGGAAAGGCTCCATGCCGTTCTCTTCCGCAAACTTGTTCGCTTCCTCGATACGTGCGGCAGTCCAGTTGGAAGCGCCGAGGAAATGCACCTTGCCGCTCTGATAGAAGTCATTGAGTATCGGCATTATCTCGCTGACGGGGATAAGCTCGTCGTCGCGGTGCAGGAAGTAGATGTCTACATAGTCGAGCCCAAGCACTTCGAGGGAACGATTCAGGTCGTACTCAAGGTCTTCTCTCGTGAGTCGTGACTGTTCCATATTGTCGAAAGGCGGATGACCGCCCTTGGTCGAAACAATCATCTCATCGCGGCAGCCCCTTGCTTTGAGCCATCTGCCGACAACGCCCTCCGAAGTATCGGCGCCCTCTTCGAGCCATTCACAGTAGACTCTCGCGGTGTCGATACAGCGTCCGCCGTCTTTATAGTAGGTATCGAGAAGCTCGAAATAAATATCATCCGAATCACTGCGCTCAAAACTTGCCGTGCCGAAAGTAAGTGCAGGCAAAGAAAGCGAATATCTGTCGTTTTTCAGGTCAAAGCTAAACATTAATTATCCTCTCCGTTCACTTTCAAATTATCACTATATACATCTTATTAAACATTATGAATAATCATACCATATATTTATAGCTTGTTTTAATGCAAATTGTAAACTTTTTTAAAGAGTTCTGCAAAAGCCTTGACAAGCCGATTTACTTGATATATAATTAAATAGCGATGTAAAGACATTGTACTTTACGAAAGGGGCTGAGAGAGACATGGCACTGCCTGCGGAGATAGAAAAGAATCTGTATATCGGCGTACTGCTCGACCTGTACGGAGCTCTGCTCACCGAAAGACAGCGCGATATGATGGAGATGTATTTCCATGACGACCTCTCACTCTCCGAAGTTGCGGAACAATACGGTATTTCAAGGCAGGGCGTTCACGACGCGATAAAGCGCGGTGAGGAGACCCTCGAAGAACTTGAAAGCAAGCTCGGGCTCGCGGCTCAGCAGGAGACCCAGAAAGCACAGCTCCTTGAATTCAAGGGACTTGCACTGGCGGCTCTCGATGAGTGCAGGAAGGTCAGCTTCGGCAAGAATATCGCCGACAAGGTGATAGCACTGCTCGAAGACCTTGACTCGAAGCTCGAAGAGTTTGAAAATCCGATGTAATATAAAGGGGGAAAGGCTATGGCATTCGAGAGCTTATCCGAGAAGCTCGGCGGAGTATTCAAAAGGCTGAAAAACAGAGGTAAGCTGACAGAAGCTGACGTTAAGGAAGCAATGAGAGAGGTCAAGATGGCACTCCTCGAGGCTGACGTAAGCTACAAGGTTGTTAAGGATTTCGTTAGCAAGGTCACCGAGCGCAGTATCGGTGAAGAGGTGCTTTCGAGCCTTACTCCCGCTCAGCAGGTTATTAAGATAGTTAACGATGAGCTTATCGCACTCATGGGCGACGGCAGCGCAAAGGTGAATTTCCCGAACAAGCCGCCCTGTGTTATCATGATGTGCGGACTTCAGGGCGCAGGCAAAACTACCCACGCCGCTAAGCTCGCTAAATATTTCAAGCGCACGAGAGAGATGCGTCCGCTGCTCATCGCGGCCGACGTTTACAGACCTGCGGCTATCGAACAGCTCAAGGTCGTAGGCTCTAAGGCGGAAGTCCCCGTGTTTGAGATGGGTCAGATCGATCCGAGAAAGATCGTTAAGGAAGGTCTCAAGCACGCAAAGGATCACGGTAACGACCTCGTTATCATTGATACGGCAGGCCGTCTGCATATCGACGAGGAGCTTATGAAAGAGCTCGTTGATATCAAGAAGATCGCCGAGCCGAACGAGATCATGCTCGTTATCGACGCTATGATCGGTCAGGACTCCGTAAAGGTCGCTGAGGCATTCGATCAGGCACTCGGTATCGACAGCGTGCTGCTCACAAAGCTCGATTCCGATACAAGAGGCGGTGCGGCTCTGTCCGTTCTGTCCGTAACAGGTAAGCCTATCAAGTTCGTCGGCATGGGCGAAAAGCTCGACGAGTTCGAGATGTTCCACCCCGACAGAATGGCATCGCGTATCCTCGGCATGGGCGATATGCTCTCCCTTATCGAGAAGGCGACTATGACCATCGACGAGGCTGACGCCGAGCGTATGGCAAAGAAGGTACAGGAAAAGGGCTTCGATATGAACGACCTGCTCGAAAATATGGAGCAGATCAGCAAGATGGGCTCTGTAGCTTCCATCATCAAGATGCTCCCGGGTGCCGCTGACGTGAGCGAATCACAGATCGCACAGGGCGAAGTTCAGCTCAAATATACAAGGGCTATGATCCAGTCAATGACTAAGGCCGAGCGCGTTAAGCCCTCGATCATAGATCCTAAGCGCAAGAGAAGAATAGCTGCCGGTGCAGGCGTTAACGTCTCCGACGTGAACAAGCTGCTCAGACAGTTCGAGGATATGCAGAAGCTGATGAAGCAGTTCGGTATCGGAAACGGTAAGCTGCACGGAAAAAAGCAGCGTATGAGCCGCGCTAATATGCTCAGAGCTATGGGTGCGCTCCCTGCCGATATGTCGATGCCCGGCGGCAAGAAGAAAAAGTAAGATTTCATGAATATAGCGATAATCCTTTGCGGAGTGTTCTGTATATTCTGCGCTTACAAAGATTACGACTGGTTTATGAATAATTACAAGGCGAGACCGCTCGTGAAGCTGCTCGGAAGAAACGGCGCGAGAGTGTTCTATATCATTATCGGCATCATGTTTGTTCTGTGCGGCATTTTTATCAAGGTTTGAGGCTCTTCGAGCTTTAAATACAATCAGGAAATTTAACGGAGGTGAAAGTAAAATGGCAGTAAAGATCAGACTGAGAAGAATGGGTGCTAAGAAGGCTCCTTTCTATCGTATAGTTGTTGCAGATTCGAGATACCCCAGAGACGGCAGATTCATCGAGGAGATCGGTTTCTACGATCCTACCAAGGAGCCTGTAGTTCTGAAGGTTGACGATGAGAAGGCTAAGGCTTGGATCGCTAACGGCGCACAGCCTACCGACAGAGTTAAGGCTCTTCTCAAGAAGAACGGAACTATCTGATAAAGGCAAAGCGGTTTATCGCATTTGCGATATTACCGCTTTTTTATTAGGAGGACACACAAATGGAAGAATTATTAAAGACTATCGCTACCGAGCTTGTTGAAGATAAGGACGCCGTTACCGTAAGTGTTGACCCCGAAAACGAGGAAGGCGTTATCGTATATCACCTCCACGTTGCTGAGGCTGACATGGGCAGAGTTATCGGCAAGCAGGGCAGGATCGCAAAGGCTATCAGAGTTGTAATGAGAGCCGGCGCTGCAAGACTCGATCAGAAGATAATGGTCGAGATCGACTGATATAGACGGTACTGATTAAAATACGCCCCGATGGGAATAATCTCATCGGGGTGTTTATTATGTCAGATATTTCAAAACAAAAGCTCGCCGCAGTCGGCTTTGCGAGCGGATTGGTGAACGGTCTGTTCGGCGCGGGCGGCGGGATGCTCGCAGTACCGATGCTTGAACAAAACGGCTGTGACCCGAAAAAGGCGCACATCACATCCGTCTGCATGATGCTGACTTTCAGCATGGTGAGCATCATCGTCTACACGGCACGAGGGAGCCTTGAACCCGCACAGACCCTCGGTTATCTGCCCTTCGGAGCCCTCGGAGCGGCGGTCGGATGCCTTGCCATGAAGCGGATAAGACCGCTGACACTGCAGCGGCTCTTCTCCTGCCTGATGATCTACTTCGGTCTGAAGACCCTGATGAACTGAAAGGGGAGTGCCCGATGGAAATGATCCTTATGTATGCGGTATCCTTCGCTTCGGGACTGTGCGCTTCGATGGGGCTGGGCGGCGGAACCGTACTGATACTCTGGCTTACCCTCGCCGAAAGTCTGCCCCAGCAGCAGGCACAGGGCATCAACCTCGTATTCTTCATCCCATGCGCTCTGACCGCGATGTTTTTCTACCGACGAAGCGGTATGATCGAGATACAGCAGCTCGCGCCCGCACTCGTGTCGGGAACGGTCGGCGCCGTCATAGGCGCATCACTGAGCGGTCTTATCGTCAGCGAAGTCCTGCGCAGAGCGTTCGGCGCGTTCCTGCTGATAATGGGAATGCGTTCGCTTACGTCCTGTCAGTCTCGTCTGACTCGGCAGATGCCTTTTTCTTGCGCCTGTAGTCGAGATAACCCTCAAGAATGATGACGGCAGCGACCGTATCAACGACCTTCTTGCGCTTACCGCCGCGGACGTTCGTCTCGTTGAGTATCTGATGAGCGGTCACAGTGGTGGAACGCTCGTCCCACATAACGACGGGCAGTTCGGTCACACACTCGACCATTTCCGCAAAAGCGCGGCACTTCTGCGCACGGGGACCCTCGGAACCGTTCATGTTCATGGGGAGCCCGATGACGATCTCTCCGACCTCGTACTGTTCCGCCATGTGAGCGACCTTCATCGCGAGTATCTGAGCGTTGCGCTCCTCTATAGTGCCTATCGGCGATGCGAGGAATTCTGTCCTGTCGCAAACCGCAAGCCCTGTCCTTGCGTCACCGTAATCTACTGACATTATTTTCATACTGAAATCTTCCTTTCCTGAGATAATCTAATTATAACACAGAGCAGGGAAGTTGTCAAATGCAGTAGGACAGTTCGCAGTGAAACCTTAAAGATTAATGACCATTTTGTAAAATCGGTTGCAATCCATCCCACTATATGTTAAAATAAGGTGTATGAATTTAACACATTAAAGGAGCATATCGCATGGAGCTGAAAGAGCTTAGAGGTCAGATCAACGAGATCGACGCACAGATACTCGATTTGTTTCAGAAGCGCATGGACATCTGCTGTCAGGTCGCTGAATACAAGATCGAGAATGATCTGCCAATATTCCACCCCGAACGCGAACAGCAGGTGATAGAACAGGTGCGCGAAAGCGTTCCCGAAGTCCTCGGAGAATCCGCTGTGACACTGTTTACGAACCTGATGGATATTTCAAAATGCAGACAGTTCCAGATGCTGTTTGCCAACGAGCCGCAGCTCGAAAGTGTACCCCTTGAAAGGACAGGCAAGCAGTCGGTAGCCGTTCCGGGAACGATCGGCTCGTACACTCACGCCGCCGCAAACAAACTGCTCCCCGATTCCGAGCCGCAGTTCTTCGAGTCCTTCGCGGAGGTTTTCGCAGCAGTTGAGAGCGGCACCACCGAGTTCGGCGTTGTCCCCATAAACAACTCCACCGCAGGCACCGTGAACGCTACATACGAGCTTATGAGCAAGTACGACCTGACGATCTGCGCCGCTACAAAAGTCTCGGTCAACCACAGCCTCTGCATCAGACCCGAGACGAATATCGAGGACGTACACCGCGTTTACTCCCACGAACAGGCGCTGATGCAGTGTTCGGAATTCCTCGCGGCACACGGCTATTCGGCACGCCCGTATGTCAACACATCCCTTGCCGCATCCCGCGTCAAGGAATCGGATGAGCCTATCGCCGCTATCTGCTCGGAGATATGCGCAAAGCACTTCGGACTGAAAATAGTCTCCAGAAATATCAACAATGCCGATACCAATTTCACAAGGTTCATCATGATGAGCAAGAAACTGCATCTTGACCCCGACGCCAACATGATTTCGGTATGCCTGCGCCTGCCTCACCAGACTTCGGCGCTGTACAGACTGCTGACGAAATTCTCCGTTGCGGGTCTGAACCTCACGAAGATAGAATCCCGTCCCGTTGCGAACACCGATTTTGACGTGATGTTCTACCTCGATTTCGAGGGATCGGTCACCACGCCTGTTGTGCTCCAGCTTATCAGAGAGCTGAAAACAGAGCTTAAATACTTCAAGTTCCTCGGAAACTACAGGGAGGTATTGTGATGCGTATCGGACAGGGCTATGATGTTCACAGACTCGTCGAGGGCAGAAAGCTCATCCTCGGCGGAGTAGAAATAGAGTATGAGAAAGGTCTGCTCGGACATTCCGACGCGGATGTGCTGACCCACGCGATAATGGACGCGCTGCTGGGTGCGGCGGCACTCGGCGATATCGGGCATCTTTTTCCCGACAACGACCCTGCCTACAGCGGAGCGGACAGCCTGAAACTCCTGCGGGAGGTCTGCGCTGTTATCCGCAAAAACGGCTACGAGATAGGTAATATCGACGCTACCGTTATAGCACAGCGCCCGAAGCTCGCACCCCACATCCTGACCATGCGCGAAAACATCGCCGCCGCCTGCGGTACCGACGTTTCACAGATCTCGGTCAAGGCGACAACGGAAGAAAAGCTCGGCTTCACGGGCTCGGGCGAGGGTATGTCGGCTTCGGCGGTCTGCCTGCTTTTATAATGTATATCTCAGCTCCTTTCGTGGAACAATAGGTGCGAAAGGAGTTGTTTTTTATGAAGGATAACAAGACCGATTCCATAAGACTTCTGCGTGAGACGAACGCAGGCATACAGATGGGCGTTTCAAGCCTTGAGGACATCATCGGCAGCATCCAAAATCAGGAGCTCCGCGACCTTATGAGCCGCGCAAAGACCGAGCATGAAAAGCTCGGGAACGAAGCTCACAGACTGCTGCACTTCTACGGGAGCGACACCAAGGAACCCCATCCCGTCGCAAAGGTGATGAGCTCGGTCAAGACCAATGTCATGCTCGCAGCCGACCCGAATGACAGTACCGCCGCAGGGCTGATAACCGATGGCTGCAACATGGGGATAAAGAATCTCAACAAGTACCTGAACGAGTACGGGAACGCATCGCCGCTCGTTTCGGCGCTCACAAGGCGCGTAATCAGGAGCGAGGAAAAACTCTGCGAGGATGTAAGGGCGTACCTTTGATGAGAACAGACCGTCTGTTTCTTGCAGACGGTCTGCATTTGTGGAAAGTTTACAATGGGAATCGTTTACATTTGGTACAAATGTGCATTTCAAAATATTAAAAAATATGATATAATGTTACAAGTAATTATATCCCGAAAGGAAAAAACAACATGAGCGCTACGATAAAGGACGTTGCAAACGAAGCGGGGCTGTCGGTGGCGACAGTTTCAAGAGTGCTGAACAACAGCGCCAACGTTTCGGATGAGGCTGCCGAAAAGGTAAATATGGCAATCGAGAAACTCGGCTATTCGCCGAACTTCCTCGGGCGTAATCTCCGCAAGCGCGAGACAAACGTTATCCTCGTGCTGATGCCGACCTCTGAACATTCGTTCTACATGAAGATAGTTGCAGGCATCCAGAAGTACGCACAGCCGAGAGGCTACGATATTATCTGCGCATCCTCGAACTCCACCAGCGAGATCGAGGTCAGACAGATGAATATGCTGTTCAACCGCACCGTTGACGGCGTTATCCTGCTGGGCACTTCCTACGATGCCGATACCCTCAACAAGCTCTCGAAAAACTATAATATCGCGCTCTGCTGCGAGGGCGTAGAGGGCGCCGAGCTGCTGACCGTAGTCGTTGACGACGAACAGGCGGCTTACGACGCTATAAAGGAGCTCATAAGGCTCGGCCACAGGAAGATCGGCTTTGTGGGCGCAAATGACAGCTCCGCGTCCAGCAAGAACAGACATTCGGGTTACGTCCGCGCCATGAAGGAATTTCTCGGCGAGGTGCGCGAGGAGTATATCTACACCGAGTCCTTTGAATACGAGTGCGGTCAGAAAGCGCTCGAATATTTCAGGAACCTTTCCGACCCGCCGACCGCGGTGTTCTGCGTGTCTGACCTGCTTGCCATCTCCGTGATACATAAGGCGCACGACCTTGGTATGAAGATAGGCGAGGAGATCTCGGTCATGGGCTTCGACAATATCTCAATGTGCGAGATGATGCTCCCGACAGTTTCGACCGTCGAACAGCCCTGCGAAAAGCTCGGCGAGATGGTGGTCAGAAAACTTATCTCGAACATCGGAGCGCCCTCGGGCGCCAAGGACAACGGCTATTACACCGTTCCTCACAGGGTAATACTCCGCGATTCCACGGGCAATATAAAGAAATGAAATAGGTTTCAGAATTTTCACATACGGATTGAAGCCTGTTTCTTACCGATTATTGCGAAAGTGCATTATTTAAAAAATATTAGCAAAGTCTGCCTGCTCAGGTACTGTCCTACAGGCAGATTTTTTATTTTTCACGGCCGCGTCAAGGGCATTCAGGCAGTCGGAATATTCTGACCGACAGCAAAAAATACTAAACGGGATATAAGAATATTATCTTATATATTGTATGGAATCACCAAAGTACGTTCATATTTTTGATATGTTATCACAAAAATGATTAAGAAATAATATCAATAGTTTGTTACTCATTGACAATTTTCGGTGGATATGATATGATTATTTTGTAAGATAAGGTGAAAATGACCGTACTACATAGCGATAAAAAAGCGAATTTTACGGAGGTTATTATTATGAAAAGAACTAAAAGAATACTTGCGGGAGCGTTCGCACTGACATTTGCGGCACTCTCCTGCGGCTGCGGCTCAAAGGGCGGCAGCAGCGACAGCAGCTCATATGTGGATCAGGTAGTCGTTGAAGACACCGAAGAGATCGAGGCTATCCCCGAGGGCGCCGAGAACACTCTTGAATGGCTCTCCTACTTCGACCTCAACCCGGGCAAGGGCGCAAAGGAAAAGAGCGTTGAGCTCGACCTGTTCGAGAAGAAGGGCGGTTCCATCCACTACAACCCGACCACCTCGCTGACAAAGTTCGATACCCTTGCAGAGCGTCTGCTGGCAAACGACGTGCCCGATATGTTCTGGTTCGAGTCCTACTGCTATCCGACCTGCTGCATCAAGCAGATGTTCCAGCCTGTTGACCCGATCATCAACTTCGAGGATCCGCTCTGGGCTGATGTGAAGGAGACCGCCGACAAGTTCACCCTCAAGGGTGAGCACTACGTCGCACCCTTCAAGTACGTTGCGAACTCTGTACTGACCTACGACAAGGACATGATCGAAGCGGCAGCACTCGACGACCCGTATGATCTCTACCTCAACGGCGAGTGGAACTGGGATACCTGGTACAACATGATGGACGAATACGTCAAGGGCGCTGAGGGCGATGAGGAACGTTACGGCGTCAACGGCTGGTTCGCAAACTTCATCTTCTACTCCACAGGCCACACCCTCATTGAGTACGATGCCGATTCGGATATGTTCGTCTCCAACGTTGACGACCCGAACTTCGACAGAGCTACCGACCTTCTCTATAACATCAAGAAGAACGGCCTCTCCTACAACGAATGGATCGGTCAGGCTTCCGACTGCTTCAAGCAGAACATCCTGTTCTACGCAATGGGTCCCTGGGCTTCGTCCGACATCCACACCCCAAAGGAAGGCAACAACTGGGGCAGCGTTCCGATGCCGAAGGATCCCAACGCCGACAAGCAGTACATAACCGTCGAGATCGACGCTTATATGTGGATCAAGGGCTCCAAGAAGAACGAGGCTATGAAGTGCTGGCAGGAATGCGCAAAGAGCGCTTACAGCGACCCGACCTACAAGGAACAGTCCAAGGAGAAGTTCTTCGTCAAGAACCCCTACTGGTCTGAGGATATGTACAACGTAGGCTATCAGGAGTACGCTTCCGACAACTGGACGAGGATAATCGACCCGGGCTACGGTATCTCGCTTGTTCTCTCGAACGACAACGCGGCTACCAACGCAACCAAGGAAGCTATCATTTCCTATATGTACACTTCTGTAATGAAGACCGACGACGGCGGCGCTCAGTACACATGGACCCAGCTCCGTGAGATGTATAAGGGCACTATCGAATCCGAACTCAAGACCTTCAATCAGGAGTACCACAATTTCATCAATTCGTAAGATAAGATGCGACCGCTGCGGCTTTCGGGCTGCGGCGGTCTTTTTATTTTTTGTAAATAAAAAATGTATTTTTTGGTTTTATTTTTCAAAAATACTTGCAAATCGCGTATATAAGTGCTATAATAAAAAAAGATATGCCGTTTCCTTAATTTAGCTTGTTGACGAACGCGGCAGTATAATGCTATAATGGATCAAGAGGTGCAATTTTATGAAAGTCAAGCTCCTGACATATACCCCCGAGCCCGAAAAATATATCGCGGCGGCGGCAAAACTCTGCTATGCGAACGCCGATGTCGATACGCTTATCGAAGGTCTTACCGAGGATAAGGTAAACAGCTTCGTTCAGATGCTGGCGTCTATCGGTCACGAAAGCCCTATCGAGCACGTTTCGTTCACATTCGCGGTGGAGGGAATTTCGAGAGCCTGCTCGCACCAGCTTGTCAGACACCGCATCGCATCCTACTCGCAGCAGAGCCAGCGATATGTCAGCATGGAACAGTTCGAATATGTGACTCCGCCCGAGATAGCGGCAGACCCCGAAGCACTTGCTCTTTACGAGGAGCAGATGAAACAGGCTGCCGACAGCTACAAAAAGCTCTCGGACACGCTGGAGGAAAGACACTTCAGGACATTTCTCGCAGAGGGCTGCGATGAAAAGCAGGCTCGTCAGAAAGCAAAGAAAAAAGCGATCGAGGACGCACGCTTCGTGCTACCGAATGCCTGCGAGACAAAGATCGTCGTGACGATGAACGCAAGAACGCTCATGCACTTCTTCAAACTGCGCTGCTGCAACAGAGCACAGTGGGAGATAAGAGCGGTCGCTGTGGAAATGCTCAGACAGGCAAGAGAAGCCGCACCGCTGCTGTTCAAGAACGCAGGACCGTCCTGCGTGAACGGCACTTGCACCGAAGGAAAAATGAGCTGCGGAAAAGCCGCCGAGATGCGTGAGTTTTTCGCAGGTCTGAATAATAATGATTGACGGAGGGAAGCAGTTATGGTATACGTATTTCTCGCAAACGGATTTGAGGAGCTTGAAGCACTTGCACCTATCGACGTTCTGAGACGTGCAGGCGTGGAGACTGTGACCGTGGGTATCGGCTCGAACAATATCACCGCCGCACACGGCGTGAAGTTCGTCACCGACATCACAGACGATCAGATCAAGCTCGGCGACGGCCTTGAGATGATAGTTCTCCCGGGCGGTATGCCGGGTGCTCTGAACCTTGAGAATTCGCCCGACGTTCAGGCGGCTATCGACTATTGCAGCGATAACGGCAGATACATCGCCGCCATCTGCGCCGCACCGCAGATACTCGGTCATAAGGGTCTGCTCCGCGGAAAGTACTGCACCTGTTTCCCGGGCTTCGAGAAGGAGCTCGACGGCGCAAAGCACACAGGCGAGCCCGTTGTATGCGACGGTAATATCATAACCGCCAAGGGAGCGGGAGCCGCAATGAGATTCGCGCTGAAACTCGTTGCGGTGCTCTGCTCGGAGGGTAAGGCGGCGGCTCTGGCTGCTTCGCTCCAGTTCAAATAAGGCGGCTGACATGGAAAAGAAGGAACTTCGCCGAAGCATAATGCACGCACGCCGCGCATTATCCATCGAGCTGCTGCGCTCACGGTCGCAGAGTATCGCAGAGCAGCTGTTCGGTCTCGACGATTATAAAAAAAGTGAAACGATACTGTGCTTCGTCTCGACACGCATCGAGGTCGATACATCGCCTATCCTGACGCGGGCGTTTGCCGACGGCAAGAAGGTCGCAGCGCCGAGATGCCGTACCGATTCCAATCAGATGGATTTTTACTACATCAACAGCCGTGATGACCTTGAGCCTGCGGCTTACAGCCTTTTGGAGCCCGTGCAGCACTGCGAGAAGGCTGAGTCTTTCAGCCGCGCGCTCTGCATCGTCCCGGGGCTTGCCTACAATACCGACGGTCACAGACTCGGCTTCGGGAAAGGCTACTATGACCGTTTTCTCAAAGGTTTCGACGGCGTCACCTGCGGACTCATCTTCGACGAGAATATCCGCGATGACCTGCCTGTAGAGCCCGACGACGTGCCTGTTATGGTGGTCGTTTCCGAGACACAGACGTTTTTCACAGGTTCATATGAGCCTATCGGATAAGGAAAGGATACAGAACATGGAAAAGAATGAGAATCTGTTCGGTGACAGCACCGAGCTTAATAAGGATGTCTCCGAAGCCGCCGAAGAGCGAATTTCGGAGCACAGACATTCTCTCGATCTCGCTCTTCATGAGTTTGAGAACGAGTATTCGGACGAGCCCGTCATCCAGAAGCAGAAGCCCAAAAAGAAAACCGCTTCTCCGCTCGATGAACTCGGCGACCCGTTTGCTGACATAAAGCGCAAAAGCTCTGCCGTGCCCGAGGATGCGATGGAGGAGGAAGAGGCCGTACACAGCAGTGCCGCACCGAAAAAGCGACCTGCACCCGTACAGTCACGTCCGCCGAGACAGAGAACCGCTCCCAACGGCAAGAGACCGCCTGCACGCCGCAAGAAGAAGCGTGAGCGCATACTCAACACCTCGATAATCACGGGGCTTACCATCACCATCGTTATCGTGTCGCTGTCTATCGTGCTTTCGACGGGCGCAATCACCCTCGGAATGGAATATCTCGGCATCAACAAGCCCGACAAGGAGATCACCTTCAACATCCCCGCGGGCTCGAACAACGAACAGATAGCCGACATCCTCATCGAAAACGGCATCATCAAAAACAGATACCTGTTCAAGCTAGCATTAAAGATCAAGCACGGACCCACCCTTTACCCTGGTGATATTTCTCTCAGCCCGAGCAGAAGCTATCCCGATATCGTTGAGGAACTGTCCTATATGCGCGAATCCTATAAGACCGTCGAGCTTACATTCAAGGAAGGCACGAACCTTTTAGCGGTAGCTAAGAAGCTCGAAAAGAACGGCGTATGCAGTAAGGATGATTTTCTTGCAGCCTTTAACGCCAAGCAGGATTTTGAGCTTGACAAAAGAGTTAACCGAAACGTGCTCGCGTTCTATTCGATGGAAGGATTCTTCTTCCCCGATACTTATGAATTCTATGTTGATGACTCTGCTTATAATGTTACAAAGATAATCCGTGAGAACTTTGAGAGCAAGATCACCGATGATATGTACGAGCGCATGAAAGAGATGAACATGGATCTCTATGAGGTGATAACTCTCGCTTCCATCGTTCAGGCTGAGGCAGGTTCTGCTGAGGATATGCCCTTAGTTGCTTCTATCTTCCTGAACCGTCTCAATGATTCGGCGACCTTCCCCAGCCTCCAGTCGGATGCTACAGGAAATTACATCGACAAGGTCATCAAGAAGGTCGAAACAACTGACCAGATGATCGAATACTACACCAACAACTACAACACCTACATCTGTCAGGGTCTGCCCGCAGGTCCTATCGGCAATCCCGGACTTGACGCGATCAAGGCAGTTCTGTACGCAGAAAAGACCGACTACTACTACTTCTGTAACGACCTGAAGACAGGTGAACTGTTTGTTGCGAAGACCCTCGAAGAGCACGAGGAAAACCTGAAAAAGGCAGGGCTCGCCTGATGGGAGTTTTCGGAAATACCTATAACTACAGCCGTCCGCTCGAGGTGCTGTCGCCCGCTGGCGACATGGAACGTCTCGAAGCGGCTCTCGAATTCGGCGCCGACGCTGTTTACCTCGGCGGAAAAAAGTTCGGCATGAGGGCAGCCTCGCCGAATTTCACCTCCGAACAGCTCGCAGAAGCCTGTGCAAAGGCTCATGCACTGGGCAGGAGAGTGTACCTCACCTGCAACACTCTTCCGAGAAATGACGAGATACCCCACTTTGAACAGTTCGTCCGCGAAGCACAGGATGCAAAAGTCGATGCGCTCATCGCAAACGACATCGGTGTGTTCTTCATGATAAAGCGCTACGCCCCCGATATGGAGATCCATATGTCCACACAGACGGGCATCGTGAATTACGCGGCGGCGAACGAGTTCTACAATATGGGTGCAAAACGCGTAGTCCTCGCCCGTGAGCTTTCGCTCGAAGAGATCGCCGAGATACGCGCCAAGACACCGAAGGAGCTTGAAATAGAAGTGTTCGTTCACGGTGCGATGTGCGTGAGCTTTTCAGGCAGATGCCTGATCTCCCAGTACATGATCGACCGCGATGCGAACAGGGGAGAGTGCGCTCAGCCGTGCAGATGGGGCTACCATCTCATGGAGGAAAAGCGCCCGAACGAGTTCTATCCCGTGTTCGAGGACGAAGCGGGGACTTACATCCTCAACGCAAAAGACCTCTGCATGATCGACCACATCGACAAGCTCGCAGAAGCAGGCGTTGACAGCTTCAAGATCGAGGGCAGGGCAAAGTCTTCGTACTACGTTTCGGTGGTGACAAACGCTTACCGCCGCGCTATGGACGAGTTCCTCAAAAACCCCGACAGCTTCACGCTGCCGAAATGGGTGCATGACGAGGTGTTCAAGGTCAGCCACCGCGCTTACTGCACGGGATTTTTCTTCGGTCACCCGAAGCAGTGCCAGTACTACGAAAGCAGCGGATACATCCGCGACTGGGACGTGGCTGCGATAGTCACGGGCTACGACAAGGAACGCGGACTTATCGAATGCGTTCAGCGGAACAAGTTCCTCAAAGGCGATACCCTCGAACTGCTCGAACCCGACGGAATGCCTGTTACCATCACGGCAGACGAGATCTTTGACGAGAACCTCGAACCGATAGAAAGCACCAACCACGCCGCGATGAAGTTCTTCATCCGAAGCGATACCGAGTACGCAAAGCACTCGATAATCAGGATAGAAAAGTAATAAAAAGCCTTGCCCCACGGCAGGGCTTTTCTCAAAGAGGTGAAATGAATGAAGCAGAAATACAGAGACGACTGTCCGCAGTATCTCGAAGATTTTCTGACCTATATGAAGGTGATACAGGACAGGGCAGACCGCACCGAGGAAGCCTACTACATCGACCTGCGGACTTTTCTGCGCTACCTGAAGATCAAAAACCGTCTCTGCGACCCAGCGGTGGAATGGGGCGACATCAGTATCGCAGATGTTCCGTTCGAGCTGATAAAGCGATTCACCCTGAACGAGGCTCACCAGTACCTCTACTATCTCAGAAACGACCGTCAGAACTCCACAGCCACAAGAGCAAGAAAAGCGTCGGCGCTCAAACGTTTTTTCAACTATCTCCACCTGAAAGCCGAGCCGCAGTTCCGACTGTCAGAAAACCCTGTCGAAAATCTCGACCTTCCGAGGGTGAAGAACAAACAGCCTCGTTTCCTCACGCTGGAACAGTCGCTGCAAATGCTCGCAAGTATCGACTCGAAGAACCGCGAGCGCGACTACTGCATCATCTGCCTGTTCCTTAACTGCGGGATGCGTCTGTCTGAGCTTGTCGGGCTGAACATCATAGATTACAGCGAGGAGAACCGCACACTCAGACTGTTTGGAAAGGGCAGCAAGGAACGCATCGTCTACCTCAACAACGCCTGCATCGACGCTCTGAACGAATACCTTGTGATAAGAAAATCCGTGACCACCGAGGAACGTGCAATGTTCCTGTCGGCAAGGGGCACGCGGATAACAAGGCGCAGAGTTCAGCAGATAGTCGAGGAAATGCTGAAAAGAGCAGGACTGTCAAACCTCGGCATCACGACCCACAAGCTGCGTCATACGGCTGCAACGCTGATGTATCAGCACGGCGGCGTCGATACGCTGGTGCTGCGTGACGTGCTCGGCCACAAAAGCATCGCCACCACCGAGATCTACACCCACCTTGTGGATGATAACCTGCGAAAAGCTGCCGAATCATCCCCCCTCGCAAACGTACAGCATGACAAGAAAAAGAAATGATCTTCCAGCGGCCGCCGTCCTTTCGGCGGTCTTTTTGCTGAAAGCGTGAGGATATATGTAATAATTGTTAAAAATCCTTACATATCCATCACATTCTATCACAGTGTGACAGCAATGTGTATGAAAATATCTATGCGTTTTCATTCAGATTTAAAGTATCTTTAAGTTACGGGAAATATAATTAAATCATAGTAAAGAGCAGGACAAACCAAAGACCTGCTAAGAAAGGAAGTATCATTATGAACGATTTCAATTACAACGCAAACTATCAGCCCGAGAACATAAGACCCGTAAAAGTAAAAGCTAAGAAGAGCAATACAGGAAAGAAAATCATCGCAACAGCTATCTGCTGCTCGATATTCGGCGGTGCGGTCGGCGCAGGCGGACTTTACGCAGGAATGAGATACCTCGGACAGGACACCATCACCACCTCACAGTCCCAGACCAAGAGCACCAAGACCACGAACCTCGTAACATCTTCAAGAAACAACACCGTTGTTACCGAGACTTCCGCCGCTTCGGGCAAGGTGATGACCGCTTCCGAGGTCTACGCGAATAACGTAAACTCCACTGTCGGTATCACAACTTCCATCTCGACCACCAACTACTTCGGATACAAGACCACCGCGGCGGCTTCGGGTTCGGGTTTCATCATAAGCGATGACGGCTATATCATCACCAACTACCACGTTATCGAAGGCGCTGAGTCCATCACCGTTACTGCATACGACGGCAAGACCTACGAAGCTGAGCTTGTAGGCAGCGACGACAGCAACGATATCGCGGTAATCAAGATCGACGCAACAGGCCTTACCCCTGTAGTGCTCGGCAGCTCGGACAGTCTGGCAGTCGGCGATCAGGTAGTCGCTATCGGCAACCCCCTCGGAGAGCTGACCTTCTCGCTCACATCGGGCGTTGTAAGCGCTCTTGACAGACAGGTCACCACCTCTCTCGCGACCATGAACCTTATCCAGACAGACTGCGCGATCAACTCGGGCAACTCGGGCGGCGCACTGTTCAATATGTACGGCGAGGTAGTCGGCATCACCAACGCAAAGTATTCTTCCAGCAGCTCGAATGAGGCTGAGATAGATAACATCGGTTTCGCGATCCCGATCGACACTGTAAAGGAGATCGTGACAAGCATCATCGAGAACGGCTACGCTGTCAAGCCCTACATCGGACTCGGTGTCGGCGATGTCAGCGACGAAGCTTCGGGCTACGGTCTGCCCAAGGGCGCGGCTGTAATGAAGGTCACCGACGGTGCTCCCGCTGACAAGGCAGGCATCAAGATCAACGACATCATCACCGAGGCTAACGGCAAGGAGATCACCAACAGCTCCGACCTCATCGCCATCGTAAAGAAGTGCGCGGCAGGCGACACTCTTGAACTCAAGGTCTACTCTCAGGGCGAGTACAAGAACGTCACCGTGACCGTCGAGGAGAAGAAGCAGGAAGCTTCCGAAACATCCGACAATAACCAGCAGTCCGCACAGCAGGGTCAGCAGGGTCAGCAGGACCAGCAGGATCAGCAGTACGGCGGCGGTCAGCAGGGCTACGGTCAGGGCGGCTTCGGAGGCAGCGATCCTTTCCAGGATTTCGGTGACTTCGGCAGTATGTTCGGATACTGATATAAGATCAAGCGTTCCACACACATCCTTCATATAGTTTGCTGCACGCAGAGTTTTTCGCAGAAGAAAGCTCTGCGTGCTTTTTCTTTGCATATCGCACCGTCTGTCAGCATATGATATGACAGGTAAAATTTACCCAGAGTATTCGTCGGCATAATGCCCGCCGCTCCGTCAATAATCTTATTGAGAACGAAACCCGACGGAGGATAGAAATGCAATACAACAAAGTCGAAATAAGCGGAATAAATACCTCTCAGCTCGAACTGCTGAGCGATGAAGAGACCAAACACCTGCTTACCCTCGCCTCGCAGGGCGACAAGACCGCAAGAGAGCGGCTGATAAACGGCAATCTCAGACTCGTGCTGAGCGTTTTACAGCGCTTCATCGGGCGCGGCGAGTCATCCGACGACCTGTTTCAGGTGGGTGTTATCGGGCTGATAAAGGCGATCGACAACTTCAACACCGATCTGAACGTGCGGCTCTCGACCTACGCCGTTCCGCTGATACTCGGCGAGATCAAACGCCATTTGCGCGATTATCGCCCCGTCCGCGTCAGCCGTTCGCTCCGAGACCTTTCCTACAGAGCCATGCAGGTTAAGGAACGGTTCACAGCCGAGAACAGCCGCGAACCCACCATCGGCGAAATAGCCGAGGAGCTGGGCGTCGAACGGAGCGAGGTGGTCGCCGCACTCGAATCGGCGGCTGACCCCGTGTCGCTCTACGAGCCCGTGTATTCCGACTCGGGGGACACGCTCTATCTGCTGGATCAGGTGAGCGACCCTTCCGACTCGCAGACCGCGCTGAACGAGCTTCTTGTCCGTGATGCCGCAAAAAACCTGCCCGAACGTGAGCGTCTGATACTCGATCTGCGGTATATCCGCGGCAAGACTCAGGTCGAGGTCGCACACGAGATCGGCATTTCTCAGGCACAGGTCTCACGCCTTGAAAAAAACGCGGTCGAAAGCATAAGGAGACAGATACAAGCATGACCCCATCACGAAAAAACATCGCCGTATCAGCAGTTCTGTCCGTAACGGCAGTCCTGCTGACCGCGTTTTCCGCACAGCTTGCCGATGATATGCGGCAGGCTGTCATGCGGTGCATGAACATAATCATACCATCGCTGTTCGCATTCATGGCGGTCTCCGACCTCATGGTGAGGAGCGGAGGGTACATACCCCTGTCGGCACCTCTGCGGCCGCTGTCATGGCTCGCGGGCTTGCCGAAAGAATACGGAGCGCTGTTTCTGATATCGAACATCGCGGGCTATCCCGTGGGCGCGTCGATGATATGCCGTATGTACGACAGAAAGACCCTCGATAAGCGTGATGCGGAACGACTGCTGTGTACCTGTTACGGAGCAGGCCCCGCATTTTTCTGTTCGGCAGTCGGGGTGACGGTGTTCGGTTCTCAGCGGACGGGAATGCTCATTTTTCTGTCATGCGCCGCCGCGAACATCATCGTCTCGGCAGTCGTTTTCAGGATTTTTCCCATCAGACGTACCGAACAGACCGTGAACAGGACTTTCTCCGCCGAGATGCTCCCCGAAAGCGTCTCGGCGGCAGGCAGGGGACTGTTCGGCATCTGCTCGATGATTCTTTTCTTTCAGATGATAATGACGCTTGTCTCGCCACTCACGGAACACATTCCCGTGACCGACAACACACGTAGGACTATGCTGGCATTCATCGAGATATCGTCGCTCACGTCGCTGACGGGCACACCCTATCGGATGCTTCCGCTTATCGCCGCCGCAGGGGCTTTCGGCGGTGTGTGCGTGCTGATGCAGGTGTATGTCATCGTCGGCGGACGCTTCTCGCTGAAGCCGTTTCTGACCGCAAGGACAGCAGGAACGTGCGTATCGGCGGGTATGATGCGGCTGCTCTGGCATTTATTTGGCACGAAAACCGCAGCCGCGTCAACGGGTTTGTCTATTATGGTCAATTTCAACAATTTTATACCCTCGGTTTGCTTGATAATGATGATTTTTTTGACAGTTTTGAGAAAAAGGGTAGCATTTTCCGATTAAATATGATATAATATAAAGGCGAAATAAAAGGCTCATGTCAGAGTCATTGGCATTATGCTCAAGGAGATGTATTAGAATGGCTAAGAAGAAGAATTATTTTGGAAACAGTATATCACCGTCATGTTCATACTGCCTTTACGGAAATCGCTCGAGAGAGGGCAACAAGGTACTCTGCGAAAAGCAGGGACTTGTAGAGGCTGATTACTCCTGCAAGAAGTGGATTTATGACCCCATCAAGCGCATTCCCAAGAAGCAGCTTGAGATACCTCAGCAGGAAGACGATATTATCTGATAAAATGACCCTTGCGGTTAAAAGCCGCAGGGGTCGGTTTATTTGTATATGTGATTACAGTATGTTTACAAAACGGCGCAATCACTTGATTTAGTGGCTGTGATGTGTTATAATAACAATATATTGACTGATGGAGAGACTATGAAAAAATATAAGGCTTGCATATTCGATTTCGACCTTACACTCGCGGATTCGTCAAAGGGGATACTCATCTGTTTCAGGCATACCCTCGAACAGTTCGGCTATCCCGTACCCGACGACCGCACCATATACAACACCATCGGGATGCCGCTGACCAACGCTTTCGACCTTCTCTCGGGCATACCCGACAACCCGAACAAAGAAGCCATGCGAAAGGTCTACATCCGCAAGGCTGATGATGTGATGGTAAAGTACACTTTCTTCTACGACGGCGTTATCGAGGGGCTGAAAAGGCTCAGGGAACACGGCGTGAAGGTCGGTATCTGCTCTTCAAAGATGCGCTACCGCATAGTGGAGAGCTTTGAAGAAAAGGCAGGCTGTCTGCCTGTCGATGTCCTGATCGGGCTCGGCGATACGGCAAAACCCAAGCCAGACCCCGGAAGTCTGTTTGAGTGCATATCACAGCTCGGACTTGACAAGAGCGAGATACTCTACGTCGGAGACAACATCATCGACGCTCAGACCGCACAGAATGCGGATGTCGATTTCGGCGCAGTTCTCACGGGTTCGACAGTGCGCGGCGAGTTTGAAAAGCTGCCGAATGTCGTCATCGCCGAACGGCTTACGGACATCCTTTCCTTTGTTGATGAAACGTAAAAACATAGTCAATAATGTATGAACAACTATTGAAATACACTGCAAAAAATGGTATAATAATAAGATGAACAAATGAACTTAAAGGAGGAAACTCATGCTAAGATCTATGACCGGATTCGGCAGAGAACGCGCCGAATACGCTGAAAGGGAAGTGCTTGTCGAGATCCGCTCGGTCAATCACCGCTTCTATGAGTTTTCAGCACGCACACCGAGGGCTTACGGCTACCTTGACGAAAAGCTGAAATCGCTGCTCGGCGGAAAGATCGCAAGAGGCAAGGTCGAAGTTGCGGTATTCATATACAACAAAGAGGGCGTGAACGCAAACATCACCGTCAACCGCGAGATCGCACACGGATATATCGACGCACTCAGAGGCGCGTCGGAGGAACTCGGTGTCGAGGATGACCTCAAACTTTCGGATATCATGCGCCTGCCCGATCTGTTTACCGTAGTCAAGACTCAGGAGGACGAGGAACAGGTCTGGGAACAGGTCAAGGCAGCCGCCGAGACCGCACTCTCTCGTTTCATCGAGATGCGCGAGACCGAAGGCGTAAAGATGTTCGACGACATTTCTTCAAGACTCGACATGATCGAAAAGTCGGTGAGATTCGTCGAGGACAGATCGCCGAAGGTCACCGATGCATACAGAGAAAAGCTCTACGCTAAGATAAAAGAAGTCGTCGGAGACAGAAACATCGACGATGCAAGGATAATCACCGAAGCGGCCATCTTCTCGGAAAAGACTGCCGTTGACGAGGAAACGGTAAGGCTTCACAGCCATATCGCTCAGTTCCGCGAGCTTATAGGCTCAAATGAGCCTGTGGGGAGAAAGCTCGATTTTCTTGTTCAGGAAATGAACCGTGAGGTAAATACTACAGGTTCAAAATGCTCCGATCTCGACATAACAAAGATAGTCGTTGAGATGAAGAGCGAGATAGAAAAAATAAGAGAACAGATCCAGAATATTGAATAAGGGGTGTCTGATATGCGTCTTCTGAATATCGGTTTTGGAAATTTAGTATCATCCGAAAGGGTGATATCAGTGGTAGCTCCCGACTCCGCGCCTGTAAAAAGGCTTATGCAGGAGGCAAGGGACAGAGGAACGCTTATCGACGCTTCGTGCGGAAGAAAGACCAAATCGGTGCTTATAATGGACAGCGACCATGTGGTGCTCTCCGCACTTTCTACTGATACCATAGCTCTCCGCGCAGGTGTCGCGCCAGAGAAAGATATGGAGGATACAGATGAAGAATAACGCAAAACTGTTTATCATATCCGCACCTTCGGGATGCGGTAAAGGCACGCTCATCGCTGAGCTGAACAAGAGATTCGATATTTACAATTCAATCTCCTGTACAACGAGAAAGCCCCGCGAGATCGACAAAGAGGGCGTGACCTATTTCTTTAAAACAAGAGAGCAGTTTGAACAGATGATCGCAGAGGACGCTTTTCTCGAACACGCCGAGTTCAGCGGCAACTGCTACGGAACTCCGAAAGCCCCCGTTGAGGAAAACCTCGCGGAAGGCAGGGACGTGCTTCTTGAGATCGAGCCGCAGGGCGCTTTTCAAGTAAAGAAGAAGAGACCCGACGCGATAATGCTGTTCATACTTCCGCCGAGCGTTGCGTCTATCGAACGCAGGCTCCGAAGAAGAGCAGTCGAATCGGGCGAGACTGAGGAGCAGATACAGAAACGTCTGACTACCGTCGTTCCCGATGTAAAGACCGCTTACGACTACGATTACGTGATGGTAAACGCAGACCTCGACAAGGCTGTTGAGGATCTCGTGACTATATTCAAAAAGGCAAAGGACGGCGGCGAAGGCCTTGAAGCCTTCAAAGCCGATAATATGAAAGAGACTATTGACGAGGTGCTTAAAAATGCTTAGACCCGCAGCTATCCAGATCTTAAAGAACAATGAAAGCTACTATTCGCTCGTAGTAGCAGTAGCAAAGAGAGCAAGAGAGATCACCGACGATTCCTTCAAGAATCACACCGTACTCGACGAGAGACCTGTAAAGAAGGCTGTTGACGAGTTCGCGGCAGGTGAGTACAAACTCATCGAGAATCCCGCTGTAAGAGGCTGATAAAACTGGGAATACTTGTTGTTGAGGCGGCGGTAAGCACCGCCTCGCAGAGTTTTGACAGACGTTATACCTACACCGTTCCCGACAGGCTCGCCAATAAGGTTTGTGCAGGCGCAAGAGCTTTCGTGCCCTTTGGAAGAGGGAACAGGAAGGTCATAGCGCTCATACTTTCTGTCGGCGAAGTCGAAACGGCAGACAGCAGGATAAAGGCCTTGTCCGAGGTGATAGACGACGAACCACTGCTCGGCGAGGAAATGCTCGCTATGGCAGAATGGCTCAAAGAGACTACTTTCTGCACCTATTTCGATGCGTTCCGCTCAATGGTGCCGAACGGGTTCAGCGTCAAGGCGGCAGTTCATTACAAGCCGTCTGCCGTCGATGAGACCGAATGCGGTCTTACCGATGAGGAGACCAAGCTCCTGATGCGGCTGAAGACCGCCGCAGATCAGCGCGAGACAGATTCGATACTCGATACCGAAAAATGTGCCAATGCCGCCGAGAAAAAACATCTGAGAGAGCTTATCACGTCCATGTGCGATAAGGGTGCGCTCGAAGAGATAGATGTTTTCAAACGGCTTGTGGGCGACGCTTCCGAGAAGAACTACAGACTGACCGAAGCGTATATCTCGGGAAATATCGAGGAAAAACTCAGCGCAAAACAGAAGGCGGTAGTCGATCTGCTTACCGAAAATACCTCTGCTTCGGCGTCCGAGATATGCTATATGGCAGGCTGTACCAACGCCGTTATCAAGCGGCTTGAGGGAAAAGGCATCGTCATGAGCTACTCGGTTGAGGTCATGCGCAAGGCGACAGCCGACGCGGACGAACGTCTGAGTACCGAGGACATACACCTGAACGATGAGCAGACAGCCGCGTACGACGGCATCATGCAGCTCGTGACCGCAGGTAAGCCGTCGGGGGCACTGCTGTACGGCGTGACGGGCAGCGGCAAAACGTCGGTGTTCTTCAAGCTGATAGCGTCAGTGCTGGCGCTCGGGAAAACAGCCATGCTGCTGGTGCCCGAGATATCGCTCACGCCGCAGATGGTGAAGAAATTCAAACTGTACTTCGGGGATGACATCGCCCTGTTGCATTCATCGCTGTCTCTCGGTCAGAGGGCAGACGAGTTCAAGCGTATCAAGCGCGGCGAGGCAAAGATTGTCATCGGCACGCGAAGTGCGGTTTTCGCTCCGCTCAGCAACATCGGTATCATCATACTCGATGAAGAGGGCGAGCGCACATACAAGTCAGACAGCTCACCCAGGTATCACGCAAGAGAAGCGGCGATACAGCGGTGCGGCTACCATAAATGCGTGATGGTGCTCGCGTCGGCGACCCCCTCGGTAGAGAGCTTCTACTACGCGAAGCAGGGCAGGTTCCACCTGTTCGAGATGCACCAGAGATACGCAAACGCAACTCTGCCAGAGGTAGAGATAATCGATATGCAGACGGAGGCAGCCGCAGGCAACGGCAGTCTTTTCAGCCGAAAGCTCGCTGACGCAGTCGGCGAGACTCTCGAAAAGGGCGAGCAGGTCATTCTACTGCTGAATCGGCGCGGATACACAACGCACATCTCCTGCGCAGAATGCCGCCAGCCCCTCAAATGCCCGAGCTGTGACCTTCCGCTGACATACCACATAAAAAACAATAGACTGATGTGCCACTACTGCGGCTACAGCATCGCGATACCGCACGAATGCCCGTCCTGTCACAGCGAAAAGCTGAGACAAAGCGGCGCAGGCACACAGAAAATAGAGGACGAACTCGGCAGGCTTTTCCCTAAGGCAAGGCTTCTGAGGATGGACGCAGATACGACATTTTCGCGCTACGCATATGAGGAGAGCTTCTCGGCGTTTGAACGCGGCGAGTATGACATCATGCTCGGAACGCAGATGATCGCAAAGGGACTGAACTTCCCGAACGTGACTCTCGTCGGGATCGTGTCCATCGACAAAGCGCTGTTCACGGGGGATTTTCGCAGCTATGAGCGCACTTTTTCGCTGATAACTCAGGTCGCAGGACGCTCGGGCCGCGGCGACAAGCCGGGAAGAGCGTTCATACAGACATTCGTCCCCGACCACTACGTCATAAATCTGGCCGCAGAACAGAACTACGATGAGTTCTACGAACAGGAATCGGAGCTGCGTCACGCGCTGCTTTATCCGCCGTTCTGCGATATCTGCGCGGTGAATTTTTCATCTGTCATGGAAAGCCGCGTGATAGAAGGCTCGAAAGAATTTGTCGGCATCATGCGGAATTACATCGCAGAAAACCGACTTGACATACCGCTGAGAGTGCTCGGTCCGACTCCGTGTACTCTCGGACGAATAAATAACCGTTATCGCTACCGCCTGATAATCAAATGCCGCGTGTCTAAAAAACTGCGCGACATGATAAGATACTGCACCGAAACTTTCCGAAAGTCGGCAAAGTACTCGGAAGTAAGGGTAGTGTGCGATATAAACGGTGACATCGGATTATAAGGAAAGGATCGGAACTTATGGCGATCAGAACTATAACTAAAGAGGGCGACCCTATTCTTCGCAAGGTCTGCCGTCCCGTAACGGAATTCAACGAGAGACTCTGGACGGTGCTCGATGATATGGCTGAGACAATGCACGCAGCCGACGGTGTAGGTCTTGCGGGCCCGCAGGTCAGCTTCCTGCGCAGGGTAGTTGTCATCGACGTGGGTGACGAGCACGGCATCTACGAGCTCATCAATCCCGAGATAACCTACCGCTCCGAAGAGACACAGTACGTGCAGGAGGGATGCCTTTCCTGTCCGAACCGCTGGGGCATGACCACGAGACCGCTCAAGGTCAGCTTCAAGGCGCAGGACAGACATGGCAAATGGTACGAAGTCAATAATGTCGAAGGTCTGCTGGCGCAGGCAGTCTGCCACGAGCTCGAACACCTTGAGGGCAAGCTGTTCGTTGACATTGTCGAAGAATGGCTCGAACCCGAATCATCCGAGGAGGATAAATAATGAAAGTAGTTTTCATGGGCACTCCCGATTTCGCGGTGGCAGCCCTGAGAAACCTCTACTATCCCGAACCATACGGCATCGACATCGAAGTTCAGGCGGTCTTCACGCAGCCTGACAAGCCGAAGGGCAGGGGATACAAACTCATCCCGCCGCCTGTGAAGGTGCTTGCGGAGCAGCACGGAACACCCGTATATCAGCCTCAGAGCCTGAAAAAGGAAGCCGAGGAATACGTCAACGCGCTTCGTGAGCTTGCTCCCGACGTTATCGTCGTGGCGGCTTACGGTAAGATACTGCCGAAGGAAGTTCTCGAACTGCCGAAATACGGCTGCATCAATATCCATGCGTCGCTGCTGCCCGAGTACAGAGGTGCTGCGCCTATCCAACGCGCAATCTACGACGGCAAGACCGAAACGGGCGTGACTGTCATGCAGATGGGTGAAGGGCTCGATACAGGCGATATGCTGCTGAAAGAAAGCGTGCAGATCGGCGAGAACGAGACTTCCTCGGAACTGTTCGAGCAGCTTGCGGCACTCGGCGCCGATATGATAATGGAAGTGCTGAAGAAAGCGGAAAAAGGAGAGCTGACCCCCGAAAAGCAGGACGACAGTCTTTCCACCTACGCCGCAATGATAACCAAGGATATGTGTCCCATTGATTTCACAAAGACGGTTTTTGAGGTACACAAGCAGATATGCGCGCTCTCGGAATCGCCTGCGGCGTTCTGTTTCCTCGATGGAAAGCGTCTCAAGGTCTATCACTCGGAGATAGTATCCACCGAAAAGCCAAACGCACAGCCGGGAGAATTTGTCGGAGGGAAGAAGTTCGACGTTGCCTGCTCGGACGGCGTGATCCGCTTTGTGGAAATACAGCCCGAAGGCGGAAAAAGGATGGCTTCTCAGGCATATCTGAACGGAAAACCTGTAAAGTCAGGAACTTTACTCGGATGATTTTCTATCAAGTAATCGTGATTTACACAGCCGATATTTTCTTGTGATAGCGCAAGGTTTTATAATCGATTATGTCAAGCAGCCAGCTTGACGCCACATTTTCATCTGTCAAGTATGTAATTCAAGGAGCAAAAATGCCCGTCAATAAAGAAAACCCAAGAAGAACAGCTGTGAAGCTGTTGTGCCGCATTGAAAGCGGCTCTGCTTATTCAAATATTTTGCTTGACGAGCATTTCAAGCGCAGCAAAATGGACTTGCAGGATAAGAAATTCTGCACCGCGCTGTTCTACGGAACGCTCGAAAGAAAGCTCACCCTCGATTCGCTCATCGCAGTGAACTCGTCAAAGCCCGCTGACAAGCTCAGCCTTGAAGTCCGCTGCATCCTCAGAACGGCGCTTTATCAGCTGCTGTTCATGGACAGCGTGCCCGAGTCGGCGGCCGTCAACGAAGCGGTGAAACTTGCGTCGGGCGGGAAGAATCCTGCCGTCAAGGGCTACGTGAACGGTCTGCTCAGAGCGTTCATCCGCGACGGGAAACGCATCCCCGAACCCGAGGGATTTGCCGAGAAAATGTCGATGCTCTACTCCTGTCCGCTGCCCCTTGTAAAGAAATGGATAGCGGAACTCGGCGAGAAGAACACCGAATCTTTGCTCGCGTCGTCGGTCGGCAGACCGCCTGTCACGATCAAGGTCAACACCGTCAGGATCACCCCCGAAGAGCTGATAAAACAGCTCGAAAGCGAGGGCTGCGGAGCCGCCGTGAACAAGGTCTGCGGCGACTGTCTCGATCTGTTCGGCGGTTCGCCCGAGAACACAAAAGCCTACAAACAGGGGCTTTTCCACGTTCAGGATATTTCGAGCAGGCTCTGCTGCAAGGCTGTCGATGCCCGACCCGGTATGACCGTGCTCGATCTCTGCGCGGCTCCCGGCGGCAAGACTTTCACGCTGGCAGAGGATATGGCGAACAGCGGCAGGCTTATCGCCTGCGACCTGCACGAGAACCGCGTCAGACTCATCCGTGAGGGTGCGCTGATGAAGGGTCTCGACATCGTTGAGGCAAAGGCAAACAACGCCAAGATATTCAGTGAGGAGATGCCACAGGCAGACAGAGTTCTCTGCGACGTTCCCTGTTCGGGTCTCGGCGTCATAAGGCGCAAGCCCGAGATAAAATACAAAGATCTGTCGGATTTTGACGGATTGCCGGATGTTCAGTATGAGATACTCTCTACCTCGGCAAAATATGTAAAGAAGGACGGTATCCTCGTCTATTCGACCTGCACCGTCTCGAACGCGGAAAACCGCGATAATGTACAGCGTTTTCTGCGCGAACATTCCGATTTTGAACCTGCTCCGCTTTGGAACGACCTCGGAAAATTCGACGGCGAGAAAATGCTCACCGTTCTGCCCGCGTATTTCGATTCCGACGGGTTCTTTATCGCAAGATTCAGAAAGGTGAGATAAGTTTTCATGCTCGACACAACGCTTCGCCGACTTGAGAAAAAGTACGGTAAATACGCCGTCAAAGGTCTGATGCTGTACATAGTCGGAACGATGCTCCTGCTGTATATGGCGCAGATCGTGACCGTCCTCATGAATATCAAGGGCTCGATACTGAGCTTCCTGAATTTCGACAGGTCACTGATCCTGCACGGTCAGGTCTGGAGGCTGATAACCTTCATTTTCATCCCGCCTGACGTCAGTCCGATATTTGTTGCGTTCGAGCTTTATTTCTGCTGGCTTTTCGGCACTACGCTCGAAAACCGATGGGGAAGTTTCAGATTCAACGTGTACTATCTGATCGGCACTGTCGGCGCCATCATCGGCGGACTTATTACAGGCACGGCATCCAACAGTTTCCTGAACATGAGCCTTCTGATAGCCTTTGCGATGGTCTGCCCCGACTATAGGATACTGCTGTTCTTTTTCATCCCCATCAAGATGAAGTGGATAGCTTTGGCAGACGCGGCATTTCTGATACTTATGCTGATCTTCGGTTCATTCGGCACAAGGATCATGATAGTATTGAGTTTTGCGAACCTTCTGCTGTTTTTCGGCAGGGATATGTATCTGTATGCGGCCGACTTTTTCAAAAGGAAGAAACGCCGCCGCAAAAAACCGCAGAAGCGTGCAAAAAACATAGACATTTCAAAACACATCGACAAATAACACAAGTGCAGGGAGGTGCAGCGATTTGGTTATATCGGACAACGGAAAAATTGACATCCTGAGCCTGACCAAGCCCGAACTTACCGAGCAGCTTCTCGCCCTCGGTGAAAAGAAGTTCAGGGCGAATCAGATATACGACTGGCTGCACGCCAAACAGGCTGCTTCTTTTTCGGAAATGACCAATCTATCTGCACAACTGCGTGATAAGCTCGAAAAAATATTTTGTTTAAAATCACTATTTATAGAAAAAAGGCTTGAATCTAAGGTAGATAATACTGTAAAATATTTATATAGGCTCTCAGACGGGGAACACGTCGAGTCGGTCGTGATGGAATACAGCTACGGCAACACCATCTGCGTGTCCACTCAGGTGGGCTGCAAGATGGGATGCAGGTTCTGCGCTTCCACCATCGCGGGCTACAAACGCGACCTCGCCCCGAGTGAGATACTCTCACAGATCTACACCGCCCAGCGCGACAGCGGACGCAAGATCTCGGGAGTCGTGCTGATGGGTATCGGTGAACCGCTCGACAACTACGATAACGTGATACAGTTCCTGCGGCTGCTCTCCGACCCCGAAGGGTTCGGGATGTCGCTGAGACACGTTTCGGTCTCGACCTGCGGTATCGTGCCGAGGATATACGAGCTTGCAGAGCTCGGGCTCGGCATCACACTGTCGATCTCGCTGCACGCACCCGATAATGAGAGCAGGAGCGCTGTCATGCCGATAAACGATCGGTACGATATCAACGAACTGATGGAAGCCTGCCGAAGCTACTTCGCAAAGACGGGCAGACGCATCAGCTTTGAATACGCATTGATAAACGGCCATAATGATTCAAAGGAAGACGCAAAGAAACTTGCGGATCTGCTTTCGGGTCAGATATGCCATGTCAATATAATCCCCGTGAACAAGATCAAAGAACGGGGGTACACCTCCGACAGAAAGTCGGCGCAGAGATTCCGAGAATATCTCGACGGGTTCGGCATAAACGCTACCGTCAGACGAACGCTCGGTGCCGATATCGAAGCTGCCTGCGGACAGCTGAGAAGGGAAGCGGAGGCATCACAGGTATCAGATGAAGAGACGGGACGGTGATCGGTAAATGTATCTGTCATACAATTCGGATATGGGCAAGGAAAGGCACGAAAATCAGGATAAGATCTGTGCGGGGTTCATAACCGAGAACGCGGCTCTCGCAGTCGTATGCGACGGAATGGGCGGAGCAGCTTCGGGCTCAGTGGCGAGCGAACTTGCCGCTTCCGAGATATACCGCCGCGTCACCGAAGGGTTCAATGAGAACATGAAACCGTCGAGCATCGAGAACCTTCTCAAGACCGCTGTGTCAGCGGCAAACACTATTGTTTATAACAAGAGCCGTGAGGATATCGAGAAAAACGGTATGGGTACTACCTGTGTCGCCGCTCTCGTTGTCGGGAAACGCGCTCATATCATCAACATAGGCGACAGCCGCGCTTACCTCATGAACGATCAGGGAGTAACTCAGATAACCGAGGATCACACCTACGTTCAGGTACTTTACAAGCACGGCGAGATCACCTACGAGGAAATGATAAACCACCGTATGAAAAATATAATCACAAGGGCGATAGGTGTTGACAGCACCGTTGAACCCGATTATTTTGAACTTGAGGAAACGGGAAATTTCGCGGTCTTCCTCTGTACGGACGGTTTATATAACTATTGTCACCCACAGGTCATTTACGAAAGTATGTTCAATAAAAATCTTGACAAGGGCGTATCTGACCTGATAGATTACAGCAATGCCTGCGGCGGCAAGGATAATATCTCCGCTGCGGTCATAGCAAACTGAGTGAGACAACCAAAACATTCTAATTAACAGGAGTTGAAGTGCATTATGGATTATATCGGCACAAGACTTGACGATCGGTATGAGATCACCGAACAGATCGGCTCGGGAGGCATGGCAGATGTCTACAAAGCCAACGATCTGGAAAGTGACCGTATCGTTGCAGTCAAGATCCTTAAGGATGAGTTCTCTGAGAACGCCGATTTCCTCAGAAGGTTCAGAAATGAGAGCAAAGCTATCGCGGTGCTCAATCACCCGAATATCGTTAAGATCTTCGATGTAGGTCTTGAAGATGACATCAAGTTCATCGTCATGGAATACATCGACGGCATCACTCTCAAAGACTTTATCGAACAGCAGGGCGTGCTGCGCTGGAAGGACGCACTGTTCTTCATGACGCAGATACTCAGGGCTTTGCAGAGTGCGCACGACAAGGGCATCGTTCACCGCGACATCAAGCCGCAGAACATCATGATGCTTGAAGACGGCACGATAAAGGTCATGGACTTCGGTATCGCAAGATTCTCGCGCACCGACGGCAAGACCCTCTCGGATAAGACCGTCGGCTCGGTACACTACATTTCGCCCGAGCAGGCAAGGGGAGAGATAACCGACGAACGCAGCGACATCTACTCGGTGGGCATCATGCTCTACGAGATGGTGACAGGCAAGAAGCCCTACGACGCTGACACGCCCGTGGCTATCGCCCTCAAGCATATGAACGATACCTGCGTTCCGCCCCGCGAGATAATGTCTACCATCCCCGAGGCACTCGAAGAGATCATCCACCACGCGATGGAGAAAGACCCCGCAAGAAGATATCAGAGCGCAGCTCAGATGATCAACGATATCGACACCTTCAAGCTCGACCCGACTGTTGTGTTCGGCTACACCGACCCGAATTTCGAGCCCGAGTCTGACGGCGATACCCGTTTCTACAATCCTCTCGCAGACAATTCGCAGGATGATTACCCCGAAGAGAATTACGACGAACAGTACCCCGAGGAATACAACGACTACGGCGAGAATGACGAGGAGTACTACGACGACGAGTATTACGAAGAGGCAGTCCCGAAAAGAAGCTACGTTCTGCCGATCATGTTTGCCGTTACTGTAGCGGTCGTTGTTATCGCATCGCTGGTCATCGCTTACTACGCTATCGCAAACTTCGGCCCCGGAGCTACCCACTCGGGAAGCATCGAGATCCCGAACTTCGTCGGCAAGAACATCGTTCAGGTCGAACAGCAGTATAAGGATAAGCTCACATTCGTTAAGACCGAGGAATACAACAACGAGTACGAAGAGGGCATAATCCTCAGTCAGGAACAGACAGGTAAGACCGTTAAGGAAGGCTACAAGCTGAAGGTCACCGTTTCAAAGGGTCAGAGGCTCATCACCATCCCCAACATGGTGAATAAGGACGCCGAGATCGCACGAAGCGAGCTCGCAAGCGCAGGCTTCATCCCTCTTGCCCGTGAAGTTTATGACGACAACATCGCTAAGGGTACTGTCGTTAAGACCGAACCGTCCGCAGGTACGGAATACCCCGAGGGCAAGGAAGTTCAGTACTTCGTTTCTCAGGGTCCTCTTGAGACTCAGGTAAAGGTACCGAACGTTATCGGACTTACTCAGGCTAAGGCTATCGCGACCCTCAAGGAGTCCAAGCTCGGCTACGAGATCGAAGAGATCAAGCACGACGGCGATAAGGGCAAGGTCGTTGAACAGTCCATCAAGGCTGACACCTACCAGGATAAGGGTACTACAGTTATCATCTACATCTCCACAGGTGAGACCGATCCTATCCCGCTGACTATGAAGATCCCGATGCCTCAGGGAATCAGAGGTTCGTACACCATCGACGTTTACCGCGACGGCAGCGTTGCTTATACCAAGACCATCAACAACGGTGAAGCTGTTGCAGGCGGTACCGTAGCTATCGAGATCCAGGGCAAGAAGACCGAGACCCTCGTTGTCTATATCAAGTCGAACGATCTTGGCGCTGAGAACTATATCCGCTACGCGACCTACGACATCGACTACGATAAGGAAGAGATCAAGCTCAACGGCACTCTCAACGAGTCCGACCTGCTGAAGATCACTCCCGCTTCGACTCCTGCCGATACTTCGGCTACAGAACAGTCGCTGCCCGATCCCACTATCCCCGATTCGAGCAGTGAGCCTACCACATCGGCTCCCACTGAGAGCCAGCCCGGTACTGAATCGACTGACAGCACCGACTACGGCGGATTCTGACAGATGAACGGACTGATAATCAAAGCTATCGGAGGCCTCTACACCGTAGAAGCCTCCGATGGCATATATGAATGTAAAGCAAGGGGCATTTTCCGCAAAAGAGGGATATCGCCCGTCTGCGGCGACAACGCCGAATTTTCACGCGAGAAGGACGGCTCCTGCGTTATCGACAATATCGGTGAACGCAAAAATGAGCTGATACGTCCGCCCCTCGCTAACCTTGATATGCTGCTGTTCGTGACTTCTGTCGCAGAACCGTCGCCGAACCTCACGCTGATAGACAAGTTCATCGCCATATGCGAGTACAAGCACATCGAACCTGCCGTTGTCATCACAAAGACCGACAAGGGCAGCAGTGAGGATATCGAGAAGATCTACAAGGGCGCGGGAATCACAGTGTTTACCGCCGACAATACCACAGGCGAGGGCAGCGCGGAGGTCAGGGAGCATATCGCAGGCAAGCTGTGCGCTTTCACAGGCAATACGGGCGTGGGAAAATCCTCGCTCATGAACAATATGTTCCCCGAACTGTGCCTTTCGACCAACGAGATAAGCCGCAAGCTCGGCAGAGGTAAACACACCACCCGTCACGTCGAACTGTTCAGGATGCCGTCTGGGGGCTATATCGCCGATACACCCGGCTTTTCCAGCTTCGACACCAACCGCTATGACATCATTTTCAAGGACGACCTTGCGGACTGTTTCAGAGAGTTCGCAGAGTTTTCCGATGAATGCCGATTCCCCGATTGCAGCCACACTTCCGAAAAGGGCTGTGCAGTAATCGAGGCGGTAAAGGCAGGCAGGATAGCCGAGTCGAGACACCGCAGCTACCTCGAAATGTACGAACAGGCAAAGCAGCTCAAAGAATGGGAATACCGCAACAAGCAATAGGAGCACATCATGAAACCCTGTATAATCTTTACGGGCGGAAAGCCCGAACCAAAGATACCCGACGGACTTGAGACCGAGGGCGCATTTATCATCGCCGCCGACAGAGGGTACAAAAACTGCCGCAAGCTCGGCATCATGCCCGACCTCGCCATCGGTGATTTCGACTCCCTAAAATACGTCCCGAAGGACTGCGAACAGCTCACTTTCCCGAAGGAGAAGGACGACACCGACCTCATGCTCGCGGTGCGCGAAGCCCTTGCAAGAGGATACACCGACATCACCATCACAGGTGCGATGGGCGGCAGGTTCGACCACACATTCGCAAACATTCAGACGCTCGCCTTTATCCGCAGTGTCGGCGCATGGGGCAGGATAGTGACTAACTACGAGAACATCATGCTCGTAACAGCAGGCACCTTCCGCATCCCGAAGCGAGAGCGGTTCTCACTCTCGCTGTTTGCCTACAGTAGCGAAGTCCACGGACTGACCATCAAGGGCGTGAAATATCCCCTCGAAGACGGCACGATAGCCGAGATTTTCCCCATAGGCATTTCAAACGAGATACTCGACGACTATGCCGAGATCTCCTTCGACGAGGGCTGGCTGCTCATCGTTCAGAGCAGACTGTGACAACTGCCGATACTTTCGCATATTATGAAATACAGCCTTAATCAGACAGGAGGTCTTTCATATGAAAGTAGTTGTTGTTAAAAGCCCGAAACTGATAGCACCCGTTTTGCGGCTGATATTCAGGATAAAAAAAGAACCGCAGGAATAATACATAAGGACGGCGTAACTGCCGTCCTTTTTTCATGCCCTGCCGCATAGAATATATCGGTGATACTATGCTTCAATTTGATCTTTTCGGCATAAGGATACGCGTCTGCTTCGGGTTCTTTGCCGCTGTCATGCTATACTTTTACACCTCGGGAAAAGATTCCCTCGGTCTGTCGGCAGCGATCCTGTGCTGCCTCCTTCACGAAATAGGCCATCTGGCCGCAATGTTCGCCTTCGGCTGTCCCCCCGAACGGCTTACCCTCTACGCAGGCGGTTTCAGGCTGACCCCCTCCTTCGACAAGCTGTGCAGCCGCACGGCGGAGATAGTGATACTCTCGGCGGGCTGTGCGGTGAACCTTCTGCTTGCGGCAATATCCGCGTCCGTCGGTGCAAAAGACCTCGCCCTGACGAACCTTTCCCTCGCCGCCGTGAATCTGCTGCCGTTCTCATCCCTCGACGGCGGACGGATACTCGCCCTGTTCGGCACCCGTCCAAGAAAAACGGCAGCCGCCGCAACAGTTATCCTGCTTACGGCGGCTGTATTCTCATTCGGATTAACGCCTGCTTCCGCGGCGGTGATAGCTTTCGCAGCCGCAGCAGAACTGTTACTCTAATATCCCCTCAGCCCACTGTTTCAGGTCATCCTTCGTGACCGAACCCGTGAACAGCTTTGCGGCAACGATACTGCCCTTGCCGTTGAAACTCGGCGAGAGCTTTTCCTCGGTCTTACCGATGTCACTGCCGCCCGAAGTCGCAAACAGCGCGACCCGTTTGCCCGTCCAGTCGTACTGCTTCACAAAAGTCGAGATAATGTTCGGAGCACCGTAATACCAGATAGGGAAGCCCAGAAAGACGGTATCGTACCCGTCAAAACCCTCAAGAGTATCTCTCACGGGAACATCCTTCTTGCCTATCTTCTCCTTGTTGCAGCGTGCGAGCGGATTTTTCCAATTGATATCGGCTGCCGAATACGGCTCGGCAGGGACTATCTCAAAGGTCTCAAGCCCTGCCTGTCTCGCGAGGTTTTTCGCGACCTTGGCAGTCGTGCCCTCAGCCGAAAAATACGCAACTATTGCTTTTCCCATAACGCTCCCTCCTTACATAGCGGCTATGACCTTGATATCGTTGACGGTCGGATTGACTCTGCCCTCGATTATCTCAGCATCGGGTGCGCTTGGCTGTAAACTCTCGGCAGCCTTTCCGAAACCGCTGCTGCCCGAAGTCGCGAACAGTATTATGCGCTTACCCGAAAAATCTCCGCTTTCAAGGAAAGTGTTGATGATAGTCGGCGCAACATACCACCATATCGGGAACCCGAGGAAGACGGTATCATAGTCTGCAAGTTCGACGTCTATCTTCTGTATCTCGGGACGCGAGCTGCGGTCTCTCATCTCGATACTCGACCTCGACTCCTTGTTCTGCCAGTTAAGGTCCTCGGCAGTGTAGGGGACTGCGGGACGTATCTCGCAGATGTCCGCACCTGCCGCATCCGCGAGTGTTTTAGCAAGCCTTGCCGTGTTGCCGCTTGCCGAAAAATACGCAACCAGTGTTTTCATATAGCTACCTCCGTTTCGCAATTGACATAAAAATGTACCTATTCTACAAAAGCTGTCCGCAGAAAACGCAGACAGCTTTTGCCATGTTAGTCCTGATTTCTTGTGCAGATGGCTCTGATTACCCTGAGATAATCGTCTGTCTTTTCAACAGAATATGTCAGGTGACCGTAGCCCGAAATAGTCTTGAAATTCGCGGCAGGGTATGCCTCGATAAGATGGCGGAAGCAGGATTTGAAGGTCTTTTCCTCGTCGGAATAAACGAAGAAGATATTCTCCTGGACCTGTTCGGGCAGGGGCGGGAAGTTGAAGGTATAGCGAGCCTCTGTCTCGTTCTTGATGCTGTTCTCCGAGATTATCGGCGCAGTCTTTACCATCGATTCGATGATTGGACGCATAGTCTCGGTATCACCCTTCGAGAACTGATCTACCGACTTCCAGTTGACTACCTCATCAACGCTCTGATTGCGCATCTTGTTTATCATGGACTTCTGCTTGAAGTTCATGACAGCCTTATAGAGCTTCGGCTGCTTTAAGAAAGTACCGCCGTCAAAGAAAGCGCTCTCGACCTCTATCCTGTGCTTGAGCAGCTGATAGATGAGCTCCATACCTATCTCAGCGCCCATCGACTGACCATAGATAAGGCAGATGTCGCTGATGCGGTTCTCGTCAAGGTACTGCACTATCTCAGCAGACTCTCTCTTTCTGTTGGTGAAGTCCTTGCTGCCCTCATAGTGTCCGTTGTATTCAGGCACGATAACGAAATAGTCTTGTGCAAGATCGCTGTAAAGATATTCAAGTGACTCAGCCGAACAGAAAGAACTGGTGAGCATGATGACGATAGGGTGACGTTTGTTTCCATAGGTATTAAATTTCATAATTATCCTCCTGTTTATGATAAGGCGCGCCGAGCGATATACAATCAGCATCGGGCAGATGCGCCGAAAATTCTATAGAATAGTGACCCGACAACAGGTCTGTATATATTATACCATTTTTCTCTCGCGTAGTCAACATTTTTTCACAATTTCATCAATAAATAAATATGAATTTTTGTGTATAAACTTAAAATATTGAATAATTTTGAATAATCAAATATGTATTTGTTACTGAAATTTTCTCAACGTTAACGTCAATATGCACAAAAGTAATTGTTGGATGCCGTTAGTGATTGACAAATACTTGCTAAAAATGTTATAATAGAGTATGTATAGATTTTTACTTAGAGACAGCATTTTTACTCGTCGGAGGAATAAATATGTTAGAAAACGATATTATATTCAAAAAAATAGCTGAGGCATTGCTTGTTGATTATACGAGCGTTTACTATGTCAATGCTGTCACTAATGAATATCAGTGGTATTCTGCCGATCCCGAGTTCCACTCGCTGCATCTCGAACAGCATGGCAGTGACTTTTTCAAGGATCTCATCACCGATTCCGAAAAGGTCATCTACGAGGACGACAAGCACATCTTTCAGCATGATATACAGAAAGACAAACTTCTCGAAAAGATCGGCAAGGGCGATATGCATAACATCATCTATCGTCTGATGATCGACGGAAAGCCCGTTTACCATACGCTCCGCCTTATCCGCGGGATGTCCGATGAAAGCGACTACTTCATATTCGGCGTCATCAACATCGACACCGAATACCGCGAAAAGCTCGAAGCAGAGCGCTTGCAGAACGAGCGCGAGATCTTCGACCAGATAGCAGGAAGCCTTGCGGAACATTACGATACGCTCTATTATGTTGACCTCGAAACGAACAGCTACTTTGAATACTCATCCACCGACACTTACAAGAAGCTGAATATCCCCGTCACGGGAGATGACTTTTTTACAGAAAGCGAAAAAAATCTGCGCAGATGCGTATATCCCGACGACCTTGAGAAGGTGCTTGAGATATACAAGAAAGAAACCATATTGCAGAATTTGTCGGTCAACAGGCTGTTTACCGACTCATACCGCCTGCTCGTTGACGGGGAAGTCATGCACATACGCTGTTCACACATTCTCACCAACGATAAAAAGCATCTTATCATATGTATCGAGAACATCAACTCCGAGATCTCGGCGATCGAGGAGCTGAACGAGAGCCGCAGAAAAAGCATAACTTACGGTCAGATAGCACAGAGCCTTGCCTCCCACTACGACGTTATCTACTACGTGGATATGAAGACAAGGAACTATCAGGAGTTCACGGCAAAATCCATCTACGGTTCGTTCGAGTTTCAGGAGGACGGCAAGGATTTCTTCTATGAGTCTCACAGATATGCGAGGTCGCTTGTACACCCCGACGACCTGAACAGCGTGCTGTCCGTCCTCAGCCGTGATTATCTCATTTCCGCACTTGAAGACAAAAAGCAGTTCAGTCTGGACTACAGGCTGATAGTTGACGGTTCGACACAGTACACTCGCATGACCATCATGTGGTCGGGCGACAGTGCGCACTTTATCATCGGCGTTGAGAATATCGACGCTGAGGTTCGCAAGAAGATGGCACAGCAGGAAGCCCTCGACCACGCTTCACAGCTCGCTCTGCGCGACGAACTGACGGGAACGAAGAACAAGAACGCCTACAGAGAGCTTGAAAAGACCGTTCAGAACAGCATATCGAGCAAAAACGGCTGTGACCCCTTCGCGGTGGCAGTCTGCGACATCAACGGTCTGAAACATATAAACGACACCCTCGGACACAAAAAGGGTGACGAATACATCTGCTCGGCCTGCAAGATGATATGCGATATTTTCTCTCACAGTCCTGTTTACAGGATAGGCGGAGACGAGTTCGTTGTATTCCTGCGTGGAAAAGATTATTCGCTCAGGGAAGACCTTATGACCGATCTGAGCGCTCAGGTCGGGGAGAATATACGGAAGAAGCAGGGACCGATAGTTGCGGCAGGCATATCAGAGTTCGATCCCGATACGGACACGAAGATATCCGATGTATTTGAACGCGCCGACGCAAAGATGTACGAGAACAAAGTACGGCTCAAGGAAAAACAGACCCTTTCCGAGTCGTATTCCGCCGACAGCAAGGAAATTTATATCCCCCAGCAGAGAAAACACCAGCTCGACGCGCTGTATCAGGCATTCTCGATAATCGCGGAGGGCACGTATATCTACTTCTGCGATATGAAGTACGACTATTCCCGATGGTCAAAGTCCGCGGTGGACACCTTCGGTCTGCCCTCGAACTATATGTTCGGTGCGGGTGATATCTGGGAGAAACACATCCACCCCGAGGACAAGGAATCTTACAGGGCGAGCATAGCAGACCTCTTTTCGGGCAAGTCGAAGGGGCACGATATGCAGTACCGTGCGATGAAGGCAAACGGGAAGTATGTCGTGTGCACTTGCAGGGGAATAGTCCTCTACGACCACAACGGTGAACCCGACTACTTCGGCGGCATCATCAGAAACCACGGTATTCAGGGATATACCGACACCCTCACAGGGCTCAGGAACCAGTACGGCTTCTTCGATGATATCCGCAGCAACCTTATCAGAAATATCGAGATGAAGCTGGTGCTTACGGGCATCGGAAAATTCTCCGAGATAAATGAGGTGTTCGGCTACCAGTTCGGAAACCTTGTATTGCAGAAGTTCGGCAGATACCTGTTCGACCATGTGAACAACACGGGCAGCGTATACCGTCTCGACGGCACAAGATTTGCCGTAATAACGACTCTGTCGAAAGAGGAGATAGCCACACGCTATGAACAGCTCCGCGCACATTACCGCGAGGGTATCGACATCAACGGCAAGCACGTCATGCTCGAACTGAATGCAGGAATGCTCAGCGTCGATAACTTCGCGGTGGACCATCAGACCGTCTACGCCTGCCTGAATTTCGCTTTCGGCGAGTCAAAAACGCGCAGACACGGTGACCTCGTTGAGTTCTACAACGACCTGAACGACGAGAACAAGCACAGGATAGAAAAGCTCCACGCCATCAGAGCCTCGATAACTCAGGGGTATGAGGGGTTCTATCTGCTGTATCAGCCCGTTGTCGATGCAAAAACCGAAAAGGTCATCGGTGCGGAAGCGCTCCTCAGATGGCGCAGCGATGAATACGGAACAGTCGCTCCCGACCATTTTATCCCTCTGCTCGAAAAAGACCCGCTCTTCCCCGAACTTGGCGAGTGGATATTGCGCACGGCGCTCATGACCGCGAAAAAAATTCTGGAGAAGGACCCCGAATTCATAATGAACGTGAATCTGTCCTATACACAGCTCGAAAAGCACAATTTTGTCGATATGGTGCTTGATATACTTAAAGAAACGGATTTCCCGAACGAACATCTCTGCCTTGAGATAACCGAACGCTGCCGTCTGCTGAACATGGAACTGCTCAAAAATGCGGTGACGAACCTGCGGGGCAGGGGAGTGCTCATCGCGCTTGACGACTTCGGCACGGGCTTCTCATCCGTCGGCATCGTGAAGAACCTGCCGTTCGATATAATCAAGATAGACCGCAGTTTTGTCAACAGGATAGAAGAGGACGAGAAGGAGCGCGAGCTTATCAAGTCCTTTGCAGGTGTGGCTTCGACCTTCGGGGCGAAGGTCTGCATCGAAGGCATCGAAACAGCAGGCATGAGAGATATCTTGCAGAATTACAGCGTACACAGTTTTCAGGGCTACTACTACGCAAAGCCCATCCCCGATGACCAGCTGTTCACAATGATCGAAGAGCACAAATAACTCGTCAACGATCCACCCGAACGGAGGTACCGACCTATGAACGAAAATATCATAGCTGAATTTTTAGAAAAAGTTCTGACGCTTCACACGTTAAATGATCTGAAAGAAGCGGAAGAAAAGCTGTCAGCCGACGCCGAGAACACCCCTGAATCTATCAGGCTGAGAAATGCCGCGGTCTCGGTCGCCTATGAGCTTATCTCCGCGAGAGAAAAGCAGGCGGCAGAAGAGAAGTCGATGCTCATCGAGCTTTCCGAGACCGAGAAGAACGAGAGAGCCCTCGTGCAGCGGCTTCTCGATTACAATATGTTCACCTACCATTTCCAGCCCATCGTCCGCACGGACAACGGCGAGATATACTCATACGAAGCGCTCATGCGCGCCGAGGGGATGCCAGGAATAACGCCTTTCCACATCCTGAAATACGCCGAGCTGTCCCACAGACTTGGCGATGTCGAACAGTATACCTTCATGAACGTGACGAGGTATATCGACGAACATCCCGATCTGTTCGAGGGGCGAAAGGTGTTCATCAATTCGATGCCGAACGTCAAGGTCGATCCCGAGAAGATCCCCCTCATATACAAACAGCTTGAAAAACACGCGGATCATATCGTGGTGGAAATGATCGAGAACTCCGAGTTCGTTGACGACAAGCTCGAAAAGATCAAGGAACGGTTCCACGACATTGGTATACCGATAGCCATCGACGACTTCGGGACAGGCTACTCTAACATTTCAAACCTGCTGAGATACAGACCTGACTATGTCAAGATCGACCGTTCGCTCATAAGCGGCATCCAGGACAACCCGAACAAGCGGCATCTTGTCCGTGAGATAATCGACTTCTGCCACGGAAACAGCATCATGGCGCTTGCAGAGGGCGTCGAAAACTCCGACGAACTCAGAACGCTGATACTCATGGGAATCGACCTTATACAGGGATTCTATACGGCAAGACCTTCGTCCGAGGTGATGAGGTCGCTGCCTTACGAGATAAAGTCGGAGATAAAGGCGCATCAGCTGGAGAGAAAAGACGGTCAGAGAATGAGGGTGTACCAGTCACCCAACGGCGAGATAATCTCACTCGGAAGGCTTCAGAGATCCGATTACAGCAAGATACTGATCGGCACCGAGTCGTCGGAAGGCACTGCGACCGTTATCGGCGAACCGCAGCTGTACACGGGCGTACATATCGAGGTCGCGGAGGGCTTCAAAGGCATTATCACTCTGGAAAATGCACACCTTTCAAATCAGGTCGAGCGTCCGAGCATAGACATCGGCGATAACTGCGATGTGACTCTGATGCTCATAGGGGACAACAAGCTGGCGAATTCGGGCATAAGAGTGCCACCCTCGTCCAAACTGACCTTTGAAGGAAAGGGAAGTCTGACCATTGACCTCGGCAGTTCGGACTATTACGGTATCGGAAACGACCTCAAGAGTGCCCACGGCGACATCACATTCGACCAGGACGGAAGCATCATCATCAGTGCGGAGAGCCATTCGGGCGTGTGCATAGGTTCAGGCCTCGGCGGAAACATCAACATCCGCAGGGGACGCTATGTGATAAGGTCGATGGGTGCGATGAGCATCGGCATCGGTGCCTCGGAAGGCCCCGCAAACATCAGTATTCTCGGCTGTGATCTTGACGTTGTTGCGACAGGCGCGTACAGTATCGCGATGGGTTCGGTCAGCGGAAACGCGGAGATACACATGATATACTCCAGCATCAAATGCCATACCGAAAGCCAGCTCTCGGTGGGGATAGGATCTCTGCACGGTGAGATGTCGAAGATCCATGCCGAAAGCGTGAACATCAATCTGGTCGGAAGTGCGGACGCGCTGACTGCGATGGGTTCTCTGATAAACGGTTCGGAAATAACCATCGCACGCTCGGGTGTTAAGATCAAGGGCGACGGTTCAAAAGCGATGGTATTCGGCAGTGCAAATGGCAACACAAAAGTGTTTCTCACGGATGTGGATTTCTCAGCCGAGATGTCCACGGAAATGCGCGTCTGCGCGGTAGCGGATGAAAGAGATGTCCGCGTTTCGGGCGGCAGATGCCGTGTACATTTTGGCAGCTGGGAGAGCGATAAGCTGATCATATAAATGTAAAAATATTCAAAAGCCACCTTTATTCGTAATGAATATAGGTGGCTTTTTTACGGTGTTCTCGGATAACAAAATAGTCGGTGCTGACTGCTAAACCAAACACCGACTACATACACAAAACACAAGGGGATTCCTCCGCCTGAGTTCCCCTTGATTATAACACGAAATTTTGATTATGTCAAGAGAGGAAATAAAGGGAGGTGATTATTTTGCTTAACCGTCCTCGGCTCGATTGTGACTTCTTCGAGCATAGAATGAAGATTCGGCGTTTCAAGTTTCGGCGTGTTCCTCGTCGAGATCGTCTCGGAACTTTCGTGCTTTATCACTCCCGAGGCGTTATGATGGGCAGTTATGACAATATGCTTGTCTACAAACGTAAGCTCGGCGGTTACATACGTCCCTATACTGGTGCTCAGACTGTCAAGTCTATGTCTGACTGGGGAATAGCTTAAATCGGAAATAAAGGGAGGTGATTATTTTGCTTAATTGTCAATATTTTGTACCTGATTGCAATCACTGCAATTTTTCTGATTGTAAATATCGCAACAAACAAACGGATGATATTACTGCTTGTTATTGTTATCCTAATTGCCCTGACTGTTGCAATGCTTGTAGTGATGATGAGGGTGTTTCTTTCTATTGCTCTGTTAAAGATATTGATCTTGATTTTTTTAATTAAGATTGGATATTATTGACAATCCATTGCACTAAATAAAAGTTAAGACCGCCGAACTGGTAGATTATTACCATTGAAGAAAGTCTCCCTTGCTGCACCTCGGCAGCATGAAAAGGTCACATGAACCGACACGCAGCAGCAAGCACTTTTTTTCCTTTTTGGGCTTAGTTGCCACACATCGAGAAAACAAACTCCTGTCAAGGGGAGTGTCTGAAAATAGTTTGTGAAATTTTGCACTCGTACTCCGTCGCGCTTTGCTCGAAATACTCCTGCAAAAATTCACAAAGTATTTTTAGATGCCCCTTGATAGGAGTTTGTTTTTTCGATATAATGCCATAGCCCAAAAGGGAAAATCATTCCTCGCTCTGGCTGTCGGTCTGAGTGCTGCCGAGCTTCTTTTCGATGGATTCAAGCCGTTCGGTGATAGGCTCTAACTTATTGTCCATCCAATCTTCAATAATCTCTTTCATGCTTGGCTGATTAGAAGAACCGTTCCTCATTTCCTCTCTGTTTCTGATTGTTTCAAGCCCTTCGCCAATTTTATCGAAGTCTGGCTCTTCACGTCCTGCGAGATAGTCCAAAGAAATATCGCAGTAGTCGGCTATGCTCTTGGCTACCTCAAGGCTCATGTTCGTTTCCCCTCGCTCATAGCGAGAATATAAACTCGGATTCATTCCGAGCTCTTCGGCAAAGTCTTTCTGAGTTAAGCCCTTTGATACTCTGATATTATAAAGATTGTTCTTGTACATATTAGTATACCTCCGTTTAGAATACTATAACACATATTAGTTCATTTGTCTACCTATTTTCAATATTTTGTCCTTTTAGGTATTGACATTTGTACTTGTTAGTGCTATAATTGCATATAGGTACATCGTTGTGCCAATAAGTAATTAAAGGAGGAATGTTCAGATATGAAACATAACACCAAAATCAAGACCTATCCCGACGGTCACGAAAAAGTAACTATCTGCTCGGTCAAGCTGTTCAACGATGAGAGCAGGGGAGCCGATGAAATGCCCTGTGAGACTGTCTGCAAGCCCAAGAACATGGATTCCTGCTCACGCTATGACAGCGTTATTCGTGCCAAAAGCAAAGTATTTGACATTGTTGCTATGAACGGATTCACACACTTTGTCACACTCACTATTGACCCGAAATATCACAGAGATAATTCAAAGATAGTTCGAGGGATTCTGCGCTGTTTCTGTTCTAACCATGTTCAGCGTGACAACATGACTTATCTTTTGATACCTGAATATCACAAGGACGGTAAAGCGATTCATTTTCATGGTTTTCTGAAAGGCGATATTGAATACATTTACAGCGGAACGGTCATTATTCCTGAACGCTCTAAGCCTGTCAAGCTCGATACTGCGAGACGTTACGGAGTACCAGCAGATAAGCAACAGACCGTCTATAATATACCTGCATGGATATACGGTTATTCTACAGCGGTTCGTCTTGTCGGTGATACTCAGAACGTTGCTAAGTATGTCACGAAGTATGTTACTAAGGATTGCACTAAGATTTTCGGCAACTTCTATTTTGCAGGCGGTCGGGAGCTTGTCCGAGACGTTCCGACGACCTTTGCCGACGTTGCTACTCCGCATCTTGTAAAGACTGAGAAACAGTCTTACTGCGAGCCTTTGAGATGCTCGTTCAAGTATCTTGACAGTTCTGACCCTGACAACTACGCCGAGTTAAAAACGCTTGGCTTGTTGTCGTGCGATTGATGCGCGGTGGCGCGGATTTTCCGCGCCCGCGCTCAACGCCGAAACAGCCTGCATTTATCGGGGTTTGCAGGCACTTGGGGCTACTTGATTATATGCACAAATTTACATCACGCAGGCTTACAGCCCACGCCGTTGAAGCGACAGGGCAGTATTTAGCCCGTATTGATTGAAATTTGAAAATTTCCAAACGTTTGGAAAGTGAGGTGGTACGCACGAAAGAACGTCCTATGCTGTACGGTGAATGTTATTACTGCATCTGCACAGCCTGTTCACAGTCTGACTGTCCGTACAGTCACAGCCTATACAAGCATTGTCAGCACTGCCACGACCGTAAACGCAAAATGCCTCGCCTCAGATGCGACTACTTCAAGCACTACATGAAAACACATCGCTTTAAGTTCAAGCGCGTCACAGAGCCGTTACCGAGCCATTACGGCACGTACATATTACTGACCGACAAACAAGTATACATCGGTGAGTATGACAAGTTGTTGAAGCTGTCCAAACGTCTCGGCGGTGTGCTTCGCCGTCTTAACATTGTTGATGACACATTTTGAAAGGATTTGATTACATGGAACAGAAATATTACAGGTCAACTCTTCACGCTCTGACTATCGCTCTTGAACCTTGGGAGAATTCAAGCGTTCCCGATGATGTTCATGAGAAGATTCTTGAACTGGCTGATCTTTGCTTTAAGCATATCGGCAACGGTTTCACATACAAGGTCATATCTGATTGTGAGGGTAATATAGATTTGGAAGAGGTGGACTTATGAGCATTATAGAAACGTTCATGTTATGCGATACGTATGTGGTCAACTTCCTGTGGCTCACGGCTTTCGGTAACGAACATATCATTTCGGTATCGGTCAATGCTCGGGATGAAGTATCTGCTGTCATGCTTGCCACAAAGTACCTCATGAGCCATTACAGTTTAGCCGTATGCGATAACGTCCGTCTGGTCGATTCCGTGATAAGGTTCGATAATTCTGAGGATACTTGCGCAAGCTCAAAGGGAGATTGACTTTTAAAAACAAAATAGTCGGTGCTGACCGCTAAATCAATCACCGACTACATACGAACTAACACAAGGGGATTCCTCCGCCTGAGTTCCCCTTGATTATAACACGAAATTTTGATTATGTCAAGAGAGGAAATAAAGGGAGGTGATTTTTTTGCTTAATTGTCAATATTTTGTACCTGACTGCAATCACTGCAATTTTTCTGATTGTAAATATCGCAATAAACAAACGGATGATATTACTTCTTGTTATTGTTATCCTAATTGTCCTGACTGTTGCAATGCTTGTAGTGATGATGAGGGTGTTTCTTTTTATTGTTCTGTTAAATGTATTGACCTTAATTTTCCTTACGACCTTGATTTTCTTCTTTGAGTGTTGCTTTTTAAGATTGGATATAATTGACAGCCGATTGCACTAAATAAAAGTTTAGCGCAATAGAGAGAAGTAAACAAACCAATAACCACCTCAAATCACATTCCAAAAAAACACACAACAAATTCTTTACAAACATCGTTCCATATGATATAATAACATAAAAACCATCAACAGCATTCAGGAGACCGCAATAATGAAAGATACGATCTACCAACTTACTTCGGCACAGAAAAACATCTCAGAGCTTCAGGCGTTTTACAGTGACAGCAGCATTTCTACTTTGTGCGGCGCGATTATTTTCGACCAAAAGCTAAACGCAGAACCACTCAATGAGGCGCTCAGGATACTTGTCAGACGGCACGAATCTCTGCGTCTGAGATTTCGCAGCGAGAACGGCATAACGGTGCAATACGTTTCGGACGAGTCCGCCGAGATAGGCTTCGAGAAATTTCACTCAGTCGAAGAAATGCGCAGTTTCTGTAGTACACAGGCGGCTGTGCGCTTCGGAACGGACGGCGGGATAATGTACCGCCTCACGATCCTTGACCTGCCGGATAAGACCGGGATAATGCTGTGTTGTTCCCATCTTATTGCGGACGCATGGAGCTACAGCGTGCTTGCACACGACGCCTGGTCGATCTATTCAAGTCTCCTGAATAAAGAGACAGTTGACGATACTGTCCTCAGATATACCGACAGCATCCCGAGATATGAGGCGTATTTGCAGTCGGATAAGCACATCAAAGATATGAACTTCTGGGCTGATAAGTACAGCTCGGACATCGGTGAAACAGCCGTCAGGAATTGCACTAAATTTTCCGATAAAGTCTCAGCAAAACGTTTTGTTACTACGCTTTCGCCGCATATTTACTCGCGTGCTGACTTTTTTTGCAGACAAAACCACATATCTCTCGCGGCACTTTTCGAGTGCGCCATGACACTTTATATCGCACGGATAAACGCTGCAAAAACCATCACGATCGGCGTTCCCGTACTCGGCCGAAAATCCGTTTCCGAGAAAAACACCGCAGGAATGTTCGTCTCGACCATCCCGCTCACTGTCACTATTAATGACAGTGATAGCACTATCGGGCTTTGCCGTAAAGTCTTTGCCGCTCACAAAGAGATATACCGTCACAGAGATCTGCCGTTTGCCGAGATCAAATATGCGGCAAGCGTTTCGGGGCGTTTTTTCAACGTTTTAGTGAGTTTTCAGAACTCACGCACCAATGTGCCTGCAAAGACAGAATGGTTCTCCAACGGGTATTGCGAACTTCCTCTCGCGGTCCATATTGATGACAGAGACAGCAGAAACGACTGCACGCTCACCTTCGATTATCAAACCGAGGTTTTTCGGGACAGCAGAGAGATACACCTGCTTGCAGAGCGGATAAAGCACATCATTACACAGATCATCAGCAGAGAAAAAACGGTCTCGGCGATATCGGTCATACCTCATAATGAGTTTGAACTTCTGACTAAGACCTTCAACGATACGTCAGTCGGATATGAAAAAAACAAGTGCGTCCATCAGGCTTTCAAAGAGATCGCCGCCGTTCGTCCAAATGATACCGCACTGATCTTTCATAAGCAAAAGTTCACATACAGCCGCATCGACAAAATGTCGGATTCTCTCGCCGCGTATCTTGCCGTGAAAGGTGCTGCCAAGGGTTCACACATCCCTATCATCGCCCGCAGAAGCCCGTATGTAATAATCGCCATGCTCGCCGTGATGAAAACGGGCGCGGCTTATATGCCGATCTCGCCCGACTACCCTGCCGACAGGATCACTCAGATGCTCGGAGCCGCCAACGTAAAGACCGTGCTGACCTGCGGCTGTGAGTATGCGGGTTCGGTGGCGCTTGAGACCTTCGACTATTCGGAAAACACAGCAGTGAATCTGCCCGAGATCCGTCCCGAGGACAGCTGTTATGTCATTTTCACGTCGGGCTCCACTGGCAGACCGAAAGCGATATCCGTCACCCATCGGAACGTCATGAACTACTGTGCGCAGAACAGGTTCAACGTGTGCGGCGGCATCATCAACGGCGAAAAGCGCATACTTTCGGTGACGGATATTGTGTTCGACATTTTCGTGACCGAGAGCATTCTCGCGCTGCTTAGGGGCATCACCATCGTTCTTGCCGACGAAGAGCAGACGGTCTCACAGCACGCGCTGAGCCGTCTTGTCACCGAGACAGGTGCGGATATTTTGCAGACCACACCGACGAAAATGCGAGGATTTATGCTCGATAAGACTGATCTTTCATATCTGCGCTCCTTCCGCAAGATAATTCTTGGCGGCGAAAAGCTCCCTCCTGCGCTTGTCGGCGAGCTGAAAAACCATACTGATGCCGAGATCTTCAACATCTACGGTCCTGCCGAAACGACCGTGTGGTCAGCGCTGACCGCGGCGGATGAGCGCGATATCACCATCGGCAGACCCATCGCCAACACCCGCATCTACATCCTTGACGCCGATCGTCAGCTTCAGCCTGTCGGGATCACAGGCGAGATATGTATCGCGGGGGACGGTGTCAGCCGAGGCTACCTCAACGACCCGGGGCTGACAGCTGAGAAGTTCGTTCACGACCCGTTTCACGGCGGTGTGATGTATCGGACAGGTGACATGGGGCTGATGCGCGACGACGGCTGTATCGAGTTCTGCGGCAGGCGCGACGATCAGATCAAGCTGCGCGGACTCAGGATAGAGCTTGGCGACATCGAAAGCGCGATATGCGGTTTTGAAGGTGTGATGCTTGCAGCGGTAGTCTGCCGAAACGAGCGGCTGATCGGCTTCTACACGTCGGAAAAACCGCTCGACGAAAGCAGACTGCGCCGTTTTCTGCAAAGGAAACTCCCCTCCCACATGGTGCCGAACCGCTTCAATCGGCTCGAAAAGATGCCGATGACGCAGAGCGGAAAGATCGACCGAAGATCGCTCCCGAATGCTGATGCGGCTGTCAGTGTGCGCAAAAAAATCTCGTCCCCGAAAAACGAGACCGAACGCAGACTTTGCGGTATAATGGCGCAGATCCTAAAACTGCCGCAGGTCTCTCCCGAAGATGATTTCTTCGAGCTGGGCGGCGACAGTTTCTCGGCTATGGAGTTCGCATCAGCTGCCGCAGCCGAAGGCATAGACCTCACTGTGCGGAGCGTTTACGAGCTGCGAACGGTCAGACAGCTGTGCGGTCCGCTCGGCGGCGGTCAGAGTCTTTCCGACACCGAAAAAATGCTTGAGGAAAAATACCGAGGCTATCCTCAGCGCCGAACAGTCGGCGACCTGATGTTCTTCGACACATTCACGGCTATGACGAAAGCGCTCTACCGCTTTCAGGTCGAAGGGCTCGGGAACCTTGACACGAAGGAAAAATACATAATCTGCCCGAACCACGAAAGCGACCTCGACTGTATGTGGGTATGGGCGGCGCTCAGCAGGAAGTTCCATCTCTGCGAGACCTGCGCACTTATCGCCGAGGAACACCTTGATGACAGGCTGAAAAGGTTCATTTTTCGGGTCTCGGGCGGAATACCTATCGACCGCAGAGGGGATTTCGCCCCCGCAGTCCGCCGCGCCGAAAAAGTCCTGATGCAGCAAAAGCGCCTTCTGCTGATCCATCCCGAGGGCACACGGACGCGCACGGGCAGGCTCGGCGAGCTCAAAAACGGCGCCGCGCTCATCGCGAAAAAGACGGGGGTAAAGATCGTTCCCGTCAGGATATGCGGTGCTCGGCAGATCTATCCCGTCAGCCGCAGGTACCCGATGCTGTTCGACAAGTCGGAGATGGGGCGGTTCACGCTGCGTATCTTTTTTGGCAAGCCCATCGAACCGAAGGGTATGACCGTCACCGAGATCACCGAAAAGATCAGGCGGTATCTCGCATTCAAAAGCCGCTGAACAAAAACAGCTCCACTAAACTGATAGTGAAGCTGTTTTTTCGGCAAAGTCAGCTCCTGCGCTGCTGACTTCCCTGCTGTTCATTCTGTTCGGGGTTCGATGCGGAATTGTTGTTGCAACAGCAGCCCGTGTCAAGCGCCTGCGGAAAGAACTCGCTGGCGGGGAACGCGATCTTGTCGAACAGTTCGCAGGGGCTGTCGGTGTTGGTCGCGCACTCCTTACCAGGCATACAGTAGTCGTATGCGGGTATCATGATCGGCACGGGACGCGAGAGCTGTATGATCGCGAAAATGCCGATCGTGATGGTGAGGGTCGAGTCGGTCTCGGGCGCGACGGGTGGATTGAGGTTCGCATCAAGGCACATCGGCGGAGCGATGCTGACCGAAGCCACGGGCAGAGTGCAGACATCGCAGGAACAGCAGGCACAGCCGCTGACGGGGTTGACCGCCTGCTGCTCGGGTGATTCGCCCGAGACGAAACGCTGAGTGCCGCCGTCCGAACCGTAAAGTATGACCTTCTTCGAGAAGCTCGAAGTGCCGTAAACGATCGAAGGTGTTCCGCCGCCTTCGGGATAGACCTCGATCTCGGCGCGGAAATTGTAGTTCACATCCACCGTATAGAAGCCCTTGTTGAAAGGCACGCCGTCCACCACGAACCCCACGCTCGGCACGCCTATCGACTTCGCCTTGATGTACGCGGCCTCATTGATAGTCTGCTGGTCGGCTTCGTCAAAGGCGAACTCAAGATCCTCAAGGCAGTCCTGAGCGCTGCACGAATCGAACACGCGCATAGCGTCTATGCAGACCGCCTCCTTGAACGGACGGTTGACGTTGAAATTATTATCCATCATCATTCCTCCTGACTGAATATGTTTTGTGCGTTAAGCGGTAAACGTCCTTGTTATATTCTATTCACGCCCGAGGAAAAATGTGCAGAAAAAAAGCCGCAGAACTTTCTGCGGCAGTGATATCAGGTATTCTTATCAGTGGTATGGAACTGCTTTAAGTTGCCGATCTTTTCGTTGCGCTCTTCGAGGATCTTCTCGACGTCAGCCCAGTCAAGGCCGCGGTCAACAGCCAGCACCATAAGGTGATAGATCAGATCGTTGATCTCGTTTGCAAGCTCAACGTTGTCGCTGTTCTTAGCGGCGATGATGGTCTCGGAAGCCTCCTCGCCCACCTTCTTGCAGATCTTGTCCACACCTTTCTCGTAGAGGTAGCAGGTGTAGGACTTCTCGGGAGCGTTGCCCGCGTCGAAATCAGCCTTTCTCTGCTTCAGAACCTCAAAAATCTCCTGATAGACTGTCATTTTTATTCTTCCTCCTCATTATACATTTCATTGAAAAAGCAGCTGTAACTGCCTGTATGACAAGCCGCGCCTGTCTGCTCAACATTTATCAGCAGCGTGTCGTCATCGCAGTCGCCGTAGATGCTTACGACCTTCTGCACATGACCGCTCGTTGCGCCCTTGTTCCAGTATTCCTGTCTCGACCTGCTCCAGAACCAGGTGTAGCCTGTCTCCAGCGTCTTGCGAAGACTCTCCTTGTTCATGTACGCGAGCATCAGCACCGTCTTGGTGTTGACCTCGAAGCATATCGCAGGGATAAGCTCGCTCTTGACAAAATACTTATCGAGGTCGTTAATGTCGATCTTAACTTTGCTCATGATTACTCCTTATTGTCATTATTTTCGTCCTCGCTGTTTTTCACATCATCCGAGGACTTTTTCTTGCTCTTAGCCGAAAAGACATTTACCGAGCCAAAGCAAAGACCAAGACCCATACCTATCGCCAGTCCAAGCGCAAGATTATCAAGCACCAATCCGAAAGAAACACCGAGCGCAGCACCTAAACAAAGACCCAGCCCGACATTGTTAGAGTTTCCTTCATCGTTCTCTTCGGGATCGTTCTTAGCGTTATTATCTTTTATCTCTTCATTTTCAGTTTGTTCTTTAAGCTTTTCGTTGTCATTCTCAGCCATTTCTTCTCACTCTATCCCGAACACAATAAAATCATCAGAATGATCTTTATATCCGTCTTTGTTCACTATGTCCACAGACTCGTAATGCACATCGGCAGCGACCTGTCCTCAATACTGAAACCGCACTTCTCATAAAAATGCGTCTCGTCCTTGTAAGCCACAAGCACAATGCGAAGATAATCCCTGTATTTTTCTTTCGCCATATCGACGAGTGTTCTGCCGACCGTCTGCCCGTGATATTCGGGATCGACCAGCAGATAGTGAATGTACGCCGTCATGATGCCGTCGTCGAGTGCGCATATCATTCCTACAAGCTTTTCGCCGTCCCACGCCGAGATGACAGTGTCAAAGCCCTGCATAGCCTTCACGAGCTTATCGGGAAAATGCCCCGACGACCACTCCACCGACAGGAACAGCCTTTCGAGCTGTTCTGCGGTGAAATCATGTGTCATTCTGAATTCTATCGCCATGTCTTATCTCACGATGATGCCTTTGCTGCGGCAGTCGTCCTTGACCTGACCTACCGTCAGCTCGCGGAAATGGAACAGGCTCGCAGCCAGAGCCGCCGAGCAGTCGGTCTTGAGGAACGCCTCGGCAAAATCTCCGAGCTTACCCGCACCGCCCGAAGCGATAACAGGGATGTTAACCGAATCAACGACAGCCTTGAGCATCTTCAGGTCGAAACCGCCGCGCACACCATCCGTGTCGATGGAGTTCAGGCAGATCTCGCCTGCGCCCAACTGTTCTATCTGCTTGACCCATTCGATAAGGTCGAGCTTCATGTCGATGCGTCCGCCGTTGATGTAAACTGTCCATTTATCAGGACCGATAGCCTTTGCGTCGATGCCGACACATATGCACTGGCTGCCGAAAATATCAGCGCCGTCCTTTATCAGCTGCGGATTCTGGACAGCCTGAGAGTTCACGCTGACCTTGTCCGCACCTGCGCGGAGTATCCTGCGGATGTCATCAGCAGTACGGATACCGCCGCCGACCGTCAGCGGCACGAACACGCGTTTTGCGGTCTCACGCACGACGTCGAGGATGACTCCCCTGCCCTCGTGGGATGCAGTAATATCGTAGAAAACTATCTCGTCAGCGCCCTGCTTGTCGTACTCGGCCGCGCATTCAACGGGGTCGCCGACTTCCTTGATGCCCTGGAAATTCACGCCCTTGACGACCTTTCCGTCACGAACGTCAAGACACGGGATTATTCTTTTTGCAAGCATTTACCGCACCTCCCAGCACATCTTCACGAAATTGTTGAGTATTTTCAGACCTGTCTGTCCGCTCTTCTCGGGGTGGAACTGGCAGCCGAAAACGTGCTTTCCGTCGCCGACGACCGCAGGGACTCTCGAACCGTACTCGGAGTAAGCGTACAGCACATCATCGGGGCAGAACGCCTTATAGGAATGTACGAAATAGACGTACTCATTATCGCCGAGCCCCTCGAAAAGCGGGCAGCTCCGGGTGTACTCCAGCTTGTTCCAGCCCATGTGAGGGATGATGAGGTCATCTTCGGGGATGCGGTCAACGAAGCCCTTTACCAGTCCGAGACCCTCACAAAGTTCAAATTCATAGCTCTTCTCGAAAAGCAGCTGCATTCCGAGGCAGATTCCAAGAAACGGCTTGCGCTTAGCCTGCTCCTTGATAACATCGGTGAGTCCGCTCTGACTGAGCTTGCGGGCCGCCGACGGGAAAGCGCCGACACCGGGCAGGATAAGCCCATCTGCCGATTTGAGCACCTCAGCGTCCGCAGTCAGGCGGCTGTCAACGCCGAGATGGTCGAGCGCATTTTTCACCGAAAATATGTTTCCTGCGCCATAGTCGATTATTGCGATCATTTATAAAACTCCTTTGGTAGAAAGCACTCCGCCGCCTGTCTTTGACATTGCGTCTTTCAGTGCGTGAGCAAAAGCCTTGAACATCGCTTCGATGATGTGGTGATCGTTTTTACCGTATTCCTCGCGCAGATGCAGGGTAATACCGCTGTTCACCGCGAGTGCGCGGAAGAATTCCTCGGTCAGACAGGTATCGTACTCACCGCATCTGAAATCGGTGAACTGCGCATTGAACGCAAGAAACGGTCTGCCGCTGATGTCGAGGGAGCAGAAGCACAGAGCCTCATCCATCGGCACGAAAGCGCTTCCGTAGCGTGCGATGCCCGCCTTGTCGCCGAGCGCTTCGGCGATTGCCTTACCGATGCAGATGCCCACATCCTCAACGGTGTGGTGACCGTCAACATTCAGGTCGCCCGTGCATCTAACTTCGAGGTCCATGCCGCTGTGAACGCCGAGCGCCGTCAGCATATGGTCAAAGAACCCGATGCCCGTGTCTACCGACACTCTGCCCTCGCCGTCAAGCCTCATAAATACTTCTATATCAGTCTCTTTGGTCTTACGTTTGATTTCGGCTGTTCTCATAAAACACCTCCGATTTACTTATCCTCAAAACGAACCTTGATAGCGTTCGCGTGAGCGGTCAGACCTTCCTTCTCCGCAACGAGAACGATGTCGTCCTTAGCTTCGCGCAGAGCGTCCTCGGTGTAGTAGATGAAACTGGAGCGCTTCTCGAAGCTGTTCACGCCGAGGGGCGAGAAGAATCTTGCCGTACCGCTGGTCGGAAGAACGTGGTTCGGACCTGCATAGTAGTCGCCGAGGGGCTCGGGAGCATAGCTTCCGAGGAACAGCGAACCCACATTGTCGAGTGCGCCGATGTACTCCATCGGGTTCTCGAACAGCACTTCAAGGTGCTCGGGAGCGAGACGGTTAGCAATCTCGCAGGCACGCTCGCGGCTGCCGCAGATTATCATAGCGCCGTAATTTGCAAGGGACTCTGCGATTATTTCGTTACGCTCAAGAGTCGCCATCTGACGTTCAAGCTCCTTCACGGTCTCGTCTGCGACTCTTTCGCTTGTGGTGACGAGTATCGCAGAAGCAAGTCTGTCGTGCTCTGCCTGGCTCATAAGGTCGGCAGCCACGAACTTCGGGTCTGCGCTGTCGTCCGCAACGATCAGTATCTCGCTCGGACCTGCGATCATGTCGATGTCAACAGTGCCGTAAAGCAGCTTCTTTGCGGTCGCAACGAAAATGTTTCCGGGGCCGACGATCTTGTCCACCTTCGGGATCTCCTCGGTACCGTAAGCGAGTGCCGCGATAGCCTGCGCACCGCCCGAGAGGAACACTCTGTCAACGCCGCAGAGCGCTGCCGCAACGAGTATATCCTTGTTCGGAGTGCCGTCTTTGAGCGGCGGAGTCACCATGATGATCTCCTTTACGCCTGCGATCTTTGCGGGAACTGCGTTCATCAGCACGCTGGACGGATAAGCCGCCGTGCCGCCCGGAACGTACAGACCCACTCTTTCGAGACCGCGTACTCTCTGACCGAGAACAACGCCGTTCGGCTTCGGGTTAACGAAGCTCTGGGACTTCTGTCTCTCGTGGAAATCTCTGATATTCTCGATGGAATTGAGCAGAGCCTCAACGAAAGTCTGATCCGCTTCGGTCAGCGCGTCGTTGATGACGTCTCTCGGCACCTCGTAGTACTGCGGCAGCTTGCCGTCGAACTTCTCGGTGTAAGCCTTTACAGCGCTGTCGCCGTTCTGCTTAACGTTCTCGATTATCTCGGAAACGACTGCTGTGACCTTCTTATCGGTCTCGCCGCTTCTCTTCTCGACCTGCTTGAAGAACTCCTCCTCAGCAGTGCCGTCTGCATATATCTTTCTGATAATATCCATTGTACTATTCCTTTCGTAAATTACAGGTTCGCCTGAACCTTAGCCACGAACTCCTCTATCTCCTGCTGTCTCAGCTTCATGCTTACCATGTTTACGATAAGACGTGCCGAGATGGGGCAGATGTCCTCAATGACTTCGAGTCCGTTCTCTTTCAGGGTAGTTCCAGTCTCAACGATATCCACGATACCGTCCGACAGCTCCAGCAGCGGAGCAAGCTCAACCGAACCCTCGATCTTGACGATCTCAACGTCCATGCCCTTCTTGCTCTCGAAGAAGCTGCGTGCGATGTTCGGGTACTTAGTGGCGATGGTCTTTACGTTGTAGCCGCCGTAGAACTTCGAGCCCTTCTTGGTCGCCAGCGCGAATTTGCAGCGTCCGAAGCCCAGGTCTACCATCTCGAAGAACTTGCCCTGCATCTCCATGATGGTGTCCTTGCCCACAACGCCGATGTCGCAGACGCCGTGTTCAACATATGTGATAACGTCGTTCGCCTTTGCGAGCACCACCTCGATATTTCCGTCGGGTATCGGCAGTATCAGCTTTCTGCCCTTCTCGCGGACTGCTGTGCAGTCGTAGCCTATCTTCTCGAAAAGTCCCACGGTATCCTTTTCGAGTCTGCCCTTTGTGAGGGCTATCCTTAACGGTTTATTCATGTTCATTTACCTCATACTTCAATGTGCGTGATCTCGTCGCCTACGATAAAGATCTTATGTATGCCCTTATCCGCGGCATTTTTCTTGGTGTCCTCAAGGTTCGAGAACAGGCTGTTCTCAACGGTCATTCCCTCACGGACAAGGGTCTGCGCGTAAGCCAGCGCCTCAACAACGTGACCCTTTTCGCCGTAGATCATGCAGTCGGGAGTTTTGGGAGTAGGTGCTTCGCCGAGCTTGCAGATGTAAGTCGCGATAGCGTCGCAGTTCACACCGAAACCGACCGCAGGGCACTCTCTGCCGAACTCGCTGAGCAGTCCGTCGTAACGTCCGCCCTTGAGAATACTGTCGCCGATACCTGTGAGATAACCCTTGAACACGATGCCCGTGTAGTAATCGGTATGACGAACGATGCCGAGGTCAACTATTATCTTGTCCTTGTAACCGAGGGACGCAAGTCTCTCATAGACTACCTTTACATTGTCGAGGATGGACTTGATCTTCTCATCGGTGTAAAGTGCCGCAGCCTTTTCAAACACGTCCTCGCCGCCGAAAAGACCCGGCAGCTTTTTGAGGGTATCGGTGATCTCGTTATCGGCGATACCGTCCAGCAGGTCGTTGAGCGCGGGATAGTTCTTCGCGTTGATGAGAAGTCTTATCTCTTCCTCAGTGCGGCTGTCGATGTTCAGCTTACGGACAAGCTCCTTGAAGTAGCCGATATGACCTATCTCCAGACGGAAATCCTTGCCCCAGCAGGAGAGTGCGTCAACCGCGATGCAGAGCGCTTCGTAATCGGCGCGTTTTGTGTTTTCGCCGCCGATAAGCTCGATGCCCGCCTGCATGATCTCGTTGCTTCTGCCTTTGAGCAGTGCATGGTTCTCGAACACCAGCTGATCGTAGTAAAGTCTCAGCGGAAGATCCTCGTCCTTCAGACGGGTCGATGCAAGTCTTGCTATCGGCACGGTGTTGTCGGGTCTGAGTATCACGAGCCTGTTTTTGGCATCAGTCAGCTTAAAAAGGCTCTCCTGTCTGAACGTTCTCGATGTTCCGTGGAACAGCTCATAGAATTCCATTCCCGGGGTAACTACCTCGCTGTAGCCAAAGCTCCTGAACAGTGCAGTCAGCTTATTCTCGACCGTGCGTCTTGCAAGGCACTCTTCAAACAGCAGGTCTCTCGTACCCTCGGGGGTGATAAGATCATATCTTCTCATTGTATTTCCCTTCCACTTCATTATAGTAAAGTATTAGCATGGTAGCAAATGATATATTATATTTTAACATAGTACAGCATACTTGTCAAGTTGAACCATGAATTTTCTATAACCTCACAGTAAATTTAGCATGAATGCCCTGTGAGAATTTAGACAAATCAAGGTATCAAATTTAGTACGATACGCACAAATAACACGGTCGGCGCATCAGACAAGTTCGCTCGCGATTACCGCAATCAGCAGCACTATGCACACTGCCATCACCAGAACAAGGAAGTACTTCCCTGCCCGTGTCGGCATATCCTCTTTCAGGCGGACGTCAGAATCGCCGATGACCACGATTTCAACTTCGTCGTTCTCGTTGATGCACCGCGAAGACCGCCTGTCGCTCGAAAGCGCCACAGACCTCAGAACGTTATCCCTGTCGGTAAAATCGACAAGGAAAACATATCTTGTGACCGTCGGACTTCTCTCTGAGAGCTTTTCTTTATAAACGCTTTTCGACGTAACGACGGCTTTTGTGCGATAACCGTTCTTTTTGAAGCTGCTGATCGTCCTGTCATAAAAATACACGCCGAAGCCACATAGCGCGATCACGATCAGCAGCACTATTGCAGCACTCATGTCTCGTACTCAGAAATCAAACAGCGAGACCTGATCCGAATCGGGCAGGTCTCCGAACGCGCCGTTGTTTTTCAGCACTTCGATGACTGATTTGCCGACGCCGCTCTGCTGCTGGAAATCCTCGATAGAGGTAAAATCTCCGCCCTGCGCCTTTTCATAAAGGGTCTGAGCCGCCGCACCGCCGACACCGCTTATCGCGATGAACGGCAGTCTGAGCTTTCCGTCCTCTATCTGATAGATGAATGCGTGTGATTTGTAGATATTTACGGGCAGGAACTCCAGTCCCCTGAGCTCCATCTCCAACACAAGCATCAGCGTGTCGATAACGCCGTCGGTCTTTGCCGTGCGCTCGTCCTTCGGGAGATTTTTCAGACGGAGTATCTCATCCTTGACCATGTGTACGCCCTTGACTGCGGTCGCCGCATCGAAATCCTCACCTCGTACCGTAAAGATCGAAGCGTAGAATACCAGCGGCTGATGCACCTTGAACCAGCACAGCTTTATCGCCGACGTTACGTACGCCGCCGCGTGAGCCTTCGGGAACATATACTTGATCTTCAGACAGCTCTCGATGTACCACTCGGGAACGTTGTGGTCGCGCATATCCTGCTTCATTTCCTCAGTCAGCAGCTTCGGAGCGTTACCCTTTCGGGTGATCTCCATGATCTTGAATGACAGCGATGGATCGAGGTCGTGATATATCAGATAGGTCATGATACTGTCACGCGTTCCGATAACCTCGGATATCGTGCAGGTGCCGTTTTTGATGAGTTCCTGCGCGTTTCCGAGCCATACGTCGGTACCGTGAGAAAGTCCCGATATCTGCAAAAGGTCGGAGAAATTCTTCGGTTTCGCTTCGAGAAGCATTCCGCAGACGAAGTTCGTACCCATCTCGGGGATGCCGAGAGTTCCCGTTTTCCACATCAGGTCTTCCTCGGTGACGCCCAGCGCTTCGGGAGAAGTGAACAGGCTGTATACCGCAGGGTCGGACATGGGGATCTCGGTGATGAGCAGTCCCGAGAATTCTTCAAGGTACTTGTATATCGTCGGCACATCGTGACCCAGCTCGTCGAGCTTGAGTATCGTGTCGTGCAGCGAATGGAAATCAAAGTGAGTGGTTATAACGTCCGCATCGTCCTTTTCGGCAGGATGCTGAACAGGCGTGAAGTCATAGACCTCGTAATCGCCCGGGATAACTACCATTCCTCCGGGGTGCTGACCCGTCGTGCGCTTGACATCTACACAGCCGTTCGCAAGGCGCTGCATCTCGGGCTGAGACGCCGACCTGCCGCGCTCTTCCAGATACTTTTTCACGTAGCCGAAGGCGGTCTTTTCCTGAACACCCGAGATAGTTCCCGCCTTGAAAACGTGGTCCTTACCGAAGAGTTCTTCTGTGTAGCGGTGGGACTGCGACTGGAAGTCGCCCGAGAAGTTCAGGTCGATATCAGGCGCTTTATCGCCGTGGAATCCGAGGAACGTCTCGAAGGGGATGTCGTGACCGTCACGCAGCATATCCGTGCCGCATTCGGGGCAGTTCTTCGGCGGCAGGTCGAATCCCGAACCTACCGAACCGTCCTCGATGAACTCACTGTGGCGGCATTTCGGGCAGACATAGTGCGGCATCAGAGGATTAACTTCGGAGATGCCCGACATCGAAGCAACGAAGGACGAACCAACCGAACCTCGCGAACCTACCTGATAGCCGTGCTGTACCGAGTTGTATACCAGCTTCTGGGCGATCATGTACAGAACCGCGAAACCGTGCTTTATGATGGATTCGAGCTCACGGTCGAGACGCTTGTACACGATCTCTGGGATGTGTTCTTTGTAGTAGTCGGCAACGTGAACGTCGTCCCCCTCGGGAACGGTGATCTCATCGGGTTCACAGTCGCCGTAGACCGAACAGCACTTTCTCCAGCAGATATCCTGAAGCTCACGCACCGCACCGGGGATGAAAGGCGTGTATGTGCCGTCGGGGAAGGCTTTGAGTCCAGGCTCCACAAGGTCTGCGATAGCGTTCGTATTCTTCACGACGACCTCGTAAGCCTTTTCCTCGCCGAGATAGCTCAGTTCCCTGAGCATCTGATCGGTGGGCTTGAAGTAGAGGGGGCACTGCTTGTCCGCATCCTCGAAGCCCTTTGAAGCCATTATTATCGCACGGTATTGCAGGTCACCGGGTTCCATAACGTGAACGTCTCCCGTAGCACATACAGGCAGACCCATCTCGTCGCCGAGACGCACGATAAAGCGGTTGATATTGCGAAGATCCTCTTCGGTGTTAATACGGTCATACGGCTCCTTTTCGGAAAGCAGCATGAAACGGTTGTTGTCCTCGGGCTGTATCTCAAGGTAGTCGTAGAAGGAGGCTATCTGCCTGATGTCCTCGATATTCTCGCCGCGGAGATATGCCTGTATCAGCTCACCCGCTTCGCAGGCAGACGCTACGATCAGACCCTCGCGGTTCTTGACCAGCTCCGACTTCGGGATACGCGGACGGCGTTTGTAGTATTTCAGGTTCGAGTCGGAAATGAGCCTGTAAAGGTTTTTCAGACCCGTGTTGTTCTTGACAAGTATGATCTGGTGATATGTTTTCGCCGTCTGCACGTTTTCGGTGTCGGCAAACAGAGAGTTGAGCATATCGGCAGTGATGACCATATACGGATACTGCTCCATGACCATCTCGGCCAGCTTGACGTAGATGCCCGAAAGCACCTCGGCATCGTCGCAGGCGCGGTGATGGTTGAAATCGCCCAGCCCGAAATGCTCGGCAACGTTGTTGAGCTTGTGGTGCGGCAGCTCGGGCAGCTGCTTCTGCGACCAGAGCACGGTATCGACCTGCGAGAACGGGAACTCTATGCCTGTTCTCTTCGAGGTCTCCCTGATGAAACCGCAGTCGAAGTTGGCGTTATGTGCGATGAGCAGCGGCTTGTCTCCGCAGAATTCCTTGAACTTCGCAAGAGCTTCCGCCTCCTCGGCAGCACCTTTCAGCATATCGTCGGTGATATGGGTAAGCTCGGTGATGAACTCCGAAAGCTCACGCTTCGGATCGACGAACATCGAGAATCTGTCGATCACCTGCAAGCCTTTCACCTTGACCGCTCCTATCTCGATGATGCGGTCGTTTACGGGATTTGTGCCCGTAGTTTCAAGGTCGAAAACTATCACCTCATCGGTAAGACGGGTGTGTTCCCAGCCCTTGTATATCTTAATGTCGTTATTGACCTCGTAAGCCTCGATACCGAGCAGCAGCTTGAAATCGCCGCCCTCTTTCTTGATGCCCTTTGCGGCACCAACAGCGTCGGGGAATCCCTGAACAACGCCATGATCGGTAATGGCGAGAGCCTTGTGACCCCACTTGAACGCCCTCTTTACCAGTGCGCTCGGAGCTGCAAGCGCATCCATCGCAGACATATTGGTATGGCAGTGGAGCTCGACGCGCTTTTCGCCCTCGTAGGTATCCTTGCGCTCGTTCTTCTTGACCTTCATGATGCTGTCGGGGATGAAGTAGAAATTGTGGTCGTAATTATCCTCTTCTATCTTGCCCGCTGCCATGATGACAGCTCCCTTTTTCAGCTCGCCGAGTATCTGCTCAAGCTGAGCCTTTTGCAGGGAATTCCTGCCCTTCTTCGCAAAGCCGAGCATTTTTATCGCAAAGGAAGAAGTGAAGTCGGTAAAGAACAGTGTCGCGATGAGCATTCCGTTCTTGGTCTCCCGCGAATCTACCGCGAAAACCTCGCCCCATACGACAACTCTTCCCTGAGTCTCGGAAGAAAGCTCTTCCATCGGAGAGATCCTGCTATCGGGCATTATCGGGCCGCCGAGCAGTACGGTAGCATTCTCCGCGTCGATAGGCAGGTCACCGAAGTTCACGCTGATATTTCTGAATTGCAGCGGTTCGGCAGCTGCCGCGCCGCCCTTAGCCTGAGGAGCAGGCTTGTTCTGTACGGGCATGGGGTTGTTTATCGGCAGTGTCTTTAAGAACTTCTCCTGCTCGCTCTCAAACGCCTGAGGGTCAAGGTTCAGCACGCCGTCGAGCTTGATGCTGACGTTTACCGAGAACAGTTCCCTGACAACTGCGGGGAAAGCGTTTGCGATACCTGCTTTTTTGAGCACATCGCCGCCGCCGTGTTTCAGCCCGACATTGAACTCTGTCCCCGAAAAAGTAACATCCGCGTCATCGAAAAAGCCGTTGACAACGGGGAAAGTCTTTCTGAGGAAGCAGGTCAGGTCGCCGAAATACTCCGCACAGAGCATATCGGGCGTGTATCTGAGCTTCAGGACGCAGTCGTTCAGCCCGATATTCTTGCGCATCTCGCGCTCGAAAGCCGAGACTGCGCCGTAAGGAACCAGCTTCGGACACCTGACAGTGAGCTCAAGCACACGCATATCCTCATCATATAACAGCTTCAGCAGCTGCGATTCGGCAAGCTCATCAGAAACAGCCTGACCAAAGCCTTCCAAAAATTCCTTTAGTGTACATTCTCTCATCTGATCCCTCCGTCAGAGCTTGTCTATCTCTGCGAGCATTTTTTCGAGCGCTTCCTCCTCGCTCACCTTGTAAAGCTGTTTGCCGTGAGCGAAAAGCACGGCGCATCCGTCGCCGCCCGCGATACCGATATCCGCTTCTCCCGCTTCACCGATACCGTTGACAACGCATCCCATCACCGCTACGGTGATGTCTTTATTGCAGTCTTTAAGTGCATTTTCCACCTTGTTCGCAAGTGCGATAAGGTCTATCTTAGTTCTTCCGCAGGTGGGGCATGACACTATCTTCACGCCGCTCCCCCTGCCTGCCGCTTTAAGGATGTCCTTTGCGGCATATATCTCGCGGACAGGGTCAGCCGTCAGCGAAACGCGGATAGTCTCGCCGATGCCGTCAAGAAGCAGAGAACCGATGCCCATCGAGGACTTTATCAGTCCCATGCGCTCCGTACCCGCTTCGGTCACGCCGAGATGCAGAGGGTAGTCATACTTCCCTGCCAGTATGCGGTAAGCGTCCACCATAGTCTTGACGTTCGAGGATTTGATGGAGATGACGATGTCCTCAAATCCGCATTTTTCAAGTATCTCAACGTGACGCGACGCACTCTCGACAAGCGCTTCGGGAGTCGGAGAACCATACTTCGCCAGCAGGTCTTTTTCAAGCGAACCGCCGTTCACGCCGATGCGTATCGGGATATTTCGCTTCTGACAGGCTTCGACGACCGCCTTCACCTTGTCCTCGCTTCCGATGTTTCCCGGATTGATGCGTATCTTGTCGATACCTGCATCCGCACAGGCAAGCGCTATCCTGTAGTCAAAATGGATGTCCGCAACGATAGGCACATCCACAGCCTTTTTGAGCGCACCGACCAGCGGCACCGCATTCATATCGGGGACAGCTGCCCTGATTATCTCGCAGCCTGCGGCTTCAAGTTCCTTTGCCTGTTTTACGCTTCCTTCGATGTCATGCGCTTCGACATTGAGCATCGACTGGATATATATTTTTTTGCCGTCAAGCGTCAGACCGCCGACTTTTACGGGTCTGACGTTCCTGTTTGTATTCATGGTCATGATCTCTCCCTTTCTATGCAAAAGCCTTAGTGGAACAGCTTTGTGATGTCGCTGACGGTCACCACAAGCATCAGCAGCAGAAGCAGAGCCATGCCGACAAGATGTACGGCACTCTCATACTTCGGGTCTACAGGCTTGCGCCTTACAAGCTCGATGAGCAGGAAAATCAGTCTGCCGCCGTCAAGTGCAGGCAGCGGAAGAAGATTGAAAAGTCCGATGTTAATGGAGATAAAACCGCCGAGTGTCAGCATATTGTAGCTGAGACCGCGCCAGTCGATACCTGTTTTTTCGTTGGTCTGGGAATCTATAACTTCGTCTATCTGCTGTACGATGCCCACTGGACCCGACAGGTCGTTGAGGGAATATTTGCCCCTCACCATATCGAACAGCGAGATATAGATAAGTCTGCCGTAGGTCAGCTCCGAGCGGAACGCTTCCGATGTGACGGTAATAGGATTCAGCTTGATCGGCTTCACCATAAAGTCGATGACAAGATGCTTTTTGTCGCTGCCGTTCTCGTCCTTGTTCATGTCGAAGGTGACGTTTTCAAGATTCATTTTCTTTCCGTCTCGTCTGACGGTCATGTCGAAAACGCCGTCGCTGTCGTTCTGGAACTGGTAAACGATATCCATCGAAGTGAAGATGCGCATACCGTTCACGCTGAGTATCTTGTCGCCCTCTTCAAGACCTGTCTCGTGAGAACGTGCGTTATCATAAAACTTTGAGATGGTCGTCGAGGTTATGGCGTCGCTCATGCAGGTGACTGCCGCCATAAGTATGAACCCGAGGATCAGGTTCATGACGATACCCGCGCTGACGATAGCTATCTTCGGCAGAGGTTTTTTCTTGCCGAAGGCGCGGCTGTCGCTGCTTTCGCCGTCCTCGCCTTCCATAGCGCAGAAACCGCCGATCGGGAAAACCCTCAGCGCGTAGAGCGTCTCGCCCTTCTGCTTCTTGAAGATGGCAGGTCCCATGCCTATGGCGAACTGATTGACCTTAACGCCGCACTTTTTTGCTACCATGAAATGTCCGAGCTCATGGATGACGATGATTCCCTCGAAAATGATGAGTGCAAATATTATACTTAGGATCGTTGTCATAAAATCGTATAGTCTCCTTTGGTCAGTTACCCGCCTATCAGTTCACAGGTCAGTGCGCGGGCTTCGCTGTCAGCTTCAAGAACAGCTTCAAGGCTGTCGCAGGGGCGGTTCCCGACCGTCGAGATAGCGTGCTTCACAAGCTCGCCTATCCTCAGGAAACCGATCTTTCCGTCAAGGAACGCCCTGACCGCGACTTCGTTTGCCGCATTTGCGACAGCGGGCATGATTCCGCCCTCGGTTATCGCGCTTATGCAGGCTGTCAGGCAGTCGAATGTCTCGTAGTCGGGCTTTTCAAAGGTCAGCATACCGTAATCGGTCAGACTGAGCGGCTTTGTCGGGCAATCGAAACGGTCGGGATAGAGCAGCGCGTACTGTATCGGTATTTTCATGTCGGGAACGCCCATCTGCGCGATCACCGAGAAATCCTTATACTGCACTGCCGAATGCACGACGCTCTGACGGTGAACGACCACTTCGATCTGGTCGGGGGTGAGCGCGAACAGGTGCATCGCCTCGATGAATTCCAGACCCTTGTTCATGAGCGTCGCCGAGTCGATGGTGATCTTGCTTCCCATGCTCCAGTTCGGGTGATTGAGAGCCTGTGCGACCGTGACATCGGCAAGCTCCGAGCGCTTTTTCCCGTAGAAAGGGCCGCCCGAAGCCGTAAGTATGATCTTGTCGAGCTGTTCGCGCTTGTTGCCCTGCAAGCACTGGAAGATCGCCGAATGCTCGCTGTCAACGGGATAAATCTTCACGCCCTTTTCGGCAGCCCGTTTCATGACGAGGTCGCCGCCTGCAACGAGCGTTTCCTTATTCGCAAGAGCTATGTCCGTGCCTGCTTCGATAGCCGCCAGAGTCGGTTCAAGACCAACCATGCCCACCACCGAGTTGAGCATCTTATCCACGCCGTCAAGACGCGCGATGGTCTTCAGACCCTCGCCGCCTGTCAGCAGAGTGACCTTGCAGCCTTCAAGCTCCTTTTCGAGCTGCGGCAGTTTTGTCTCATCGTAGATGCAGGCATACTCCGCGCCTGTTTTCTTCACCTGTTCGGCAAGCAGTCCGACATTTGAGTGAGCCGCGAGCGCCTTTATTTTTATGTTATGCTTCTCGGCAACCTCTAATGCCTGAGTTCCTATCGAACCCGTTGAGCCGAGTATCGTAATTGTCTGCATGATTATCTCCTGTATGTCATTTTCTTTTTTTGCGTTCGGGCACTTCATCGGCAACGGCATTCACAAGCTCGCTGAGAAAAGCCCTGTCGTCCATCTCCTTCACAAGGAGCATCTCCTTCGCACCCTCATATGGAAGCTCAGATTTTGCATCGGGCATCAGCCGTTTTGCCGACGGAGTGGGTTTTATCAGGAATCTGTTGTCGTAGATCCCGCCGATTACCTTTCCTCGGCAGTAGATGATATATTCGCCCATCATAGCACGATGGGAAATTTCGCCTGCTTCGGACAGCTGTTCGAGTACAAACCCGAGGTATTCACTGCTTGATGCCATCTGAAATGACCTCCTATATAAAGCACTAAAAAGGCTTCATGCGTACATAAAGCCTTTTGTTGTTTATTTTGTCACGAGCAGACCACAGCTGAACATCCAGTACATGAACGGAGTTACCGTCAGAACGCTGTCAAATCTGTCCATGATACCGCCGTGACCTGGCATTATCCTGCCGTAATCCTTTATCCCTGCCTGACGCTTTATCACCGATGCGCCCAGGTCGCCCACAAGTCCTATCAGCGAGCAAAGCATTCCTGCGATAAACACCGCGATAAGGTTCACATGGACATCCTTGTTGATGAGAGCCCCGTAGACACCTGCGATAGCCAGCAGGAACACGCCGTTGCAGACCGTTCCGCCTATGAGACCCTCAACGGTCTTTTTCGGGCTGATGACGGGACACAGCTTGTGCTTGCCGAAGAACGTACCTGCGAAGTACGCGCCCGAATCCGCCAGCCATGCGCCTGCAAGCGTCAGCACGATAGCGAACACGCCGAACTTCGGGAAATCCATCGGCATACGCTGCAAGCAGGCGAACGAATATGTCACGCCCAGCGTCAGTCCCAGAAATGTGAATGGTATCGAGTAATTATAGTTGTCATGATTCTTGAGGTACAGCAGCAGAAGCGCCATCACTGCGAAGAACCCGAACAGCCCCGTATTGAGACAATCGAGCACGCCCTGTCTGTGTACCATGCCAATCATGATGTCAAGAGCCGAATAACCGAAGCACACACAGCATTCGGGCATATACTTTACCAGCCCCATAGCCTTGAACAGCTCATAAAGCGCACCTACCGAAAGCCCAGCGAGAACTAAGTCAAGCACAGGCGTATTCGCAAGTATCAATACGACTATCGCGATAACAAGAGCTACGAGAGCCGATATTATCCTTGTTTTCATCTAACTAATCATTCCTTTTAAAGCTCTTAAACAGAACCGAACCTGCGGTTTCTGTCGCTGTATGCGATGACCGCTTTTTCAAGGTCAGCAGGTTTGAAATCAGGCCAGAGTATATTGGTGAAGTAATACTCGGCATACGCCGCCTGCCAGATCATGAAATTGGAGAGTCTCTGTTCGCCGCTGGGACGGATTATAAGGTCAACATCGGGAGCGATGTCGCCGTCCATCTCAGCTGTATAGAGCCTGTTGTTTATCGCCTGCTCGTCGATATCCTCGGGCGAGATCTTTCCTGCCCTGACATCCTCTGCGAGCCTGCGTGCCGCGTGAACGATCTCGTCCCTGCCGCCGTAGTTTATCGCAATAAGAAGAGTCATGGCGGAGAAATCTCTCGAATCCTCCTCAACGCTCTTCATCTTCTGCTGCAACACGGGTCTGAGCATCGAACGGTCGCCGATGAAGCAGATGCGGATATTCTCTTCGATAAAGTCGCGCACCTCATCGAGGTACTTCTCGAAAAGATCCATCAGAGCTTCGACCTCGTCGGCAGGTCTGCGCCAGTTCTCCGTCGAGAACGCATACACAGTGAAGTATTTCACGCCGAGTTTTTTCGCGTGCCTTGTTATGGTACGGAAAGTCTGAGCGCCTTCTCTGTGACCGAGCTTTCTCGGCAGTCCGCGCTTTTTCGCCCATCTGCCGTTGCCGTCCATGATTACGCCGATATGGACAGGAACGTTCGTTCCCTCGGGCAGAAGAGGCTTATTATCTTTAAAAGCCATTATTTACGTGATTCCTTTCGGTCAGATGGAGAGGATCTCCTTCTCCTTTTCTGCAACGTAATCGTCGATCTCCTTAACGCTCTTGTCGGTGATCTTCTGGATCTTCTCCTCGCCCTGCTTCTGATCGTCCTCGGTGATATCGCCGTTTTTCTTCATAGCCTTGATCTTATCGATAGCGTCACGTCTGATGGAACGAACGGAGACCTTGCAGTCCTCGCCCATCTTCTTGATCTCCTTAACGATCTCCTTACGTCTGTCCTCGGTGAGCTGCGGGAAGATAAGGCGGAGCACCTGACCGTCGTTCTGGGGGTTGATGCCCACGTCGGAAGCCTGAATAGCCTTCTCGATCATCTTGAGGGTGGACTTATCCCAGGGAGTGATAACGAGTATTCTCGCCTCGCTTACGGAAACAGCAGCAACCTGCGAGATCGGAGTGGGAGCACCGTAGTAGTCGATCTTGACCTTGTCGAGAACGGCAGGGTTAGCTCTGCCTGCTCTGATAGCTGCGAAATCGTCGAGCAGATGGTTGATGGACTTCTTCATTTTAGTCTTGGCGGTATCGATAATGGTATTCATATAGTTTATCCTTCTTTCTGATATATTATTCGGGCAGTGTTTATTTTACGATAGTTCCGACATTCTCGCCCATGCAGGCATCAAAGATATTGTCGGGACGTGCGATATCAAATACAAGGATCGGCAGATTGTTATCCTTGCACATAGCAGCAGCAGTGGAATCCATGACCTTGAGGTCCTTTGCGAGAACGTCTGCAAAAGTGAGTTCGTCGTACTTCACAGCGTCGTCGAACTTGTGAGGATCCTTGTCGTAAACGCCGTCTACCATCGTAGCCTTGAAAATGATGTCGGCTTCGATCTCGGCTGCTCTGAGTGCGGCGGCAGTATCGGTCGAGAAGAAGGGGTTGCCTGTTCCGCAGCCGAAGATGACTACTCTGCCCTTTTCAAAGTGGCGCTCAGCCTTATTGCGGATATACGGCTCAGCGACCTGGGGCATGGAGATAGCGGTCTGAACTCTTACTTCGATGCCGCAGTGCTCCATACCGTCAGCAACGGCAAGTGCATTCATCGCGGTAGCGAGCATACCGATATGGTCGGCTCTTGTTCTGTCCATAGCGCCGCTGGATCTGCCTCTCCAGAAGTTTCCTCCGCCTACGACGATGCCGACCTGAACGCCTGCATCTACGCACTTCTTGACAGACTGTGCGAGCACATTGATGATGTCGTAGTCAAGACCGGTCTTTTTCTCACCTGCGAGGGCTTCACCGCTGAGCTTCAGAAGTATTCTCTTGTATTTGGGTTCCATAAATCAAACACACTCCTTAACATTTAACATTACACAAGTTTCATAAAACATCTTCTTATAAATTATACAATATTTTCCCTCGATTGTAAAGGGCTTTTCAGAATTTTCCCGAAAATTTCATGAAAAAAGCAGACCTGCATAACAGGTCTGCCGATAATCATCCGAGGAATTCCTTTTCGGTCTCGTTTTTCGACGGTCTGCCCATGAGTGCCCTGATGGAATCAGAGGCAGCTCTTCCCTCGAACAGGATGGAATAGAGCTGTTCGGTGATAGGCATCTCGACGCCGAGCTTTCTCGAAAGCTCGTAAGCATTTCTGGTACAGCCGTAGCCCTCAACAGTGCCTACGCGCTCAACTGCTTCGTCGGGGGAAACGCCCTGACCGATGAGTATGCCTGCGCGTCTGTTGCGGCTGTGCATCGAGCAGCAGGTAACGATAAGGTCGCCGATACCGCTGAGTCCCGCAAAAGTTGCGGGGTCAGCGCCCATAGCTTCGCCGACAGCGGCTATCTCGCGGATGCCTCTGGTCATAAGCGCAGCCTTGGTGTTGTCGCCGAGTCCGAGACCGTCGCATACACCTGCCGCAAGGGCGATAACATTCTTGAGCGAACCGCCCAGCTCACAGCCAAGCACGTCGGTGTTGGAATAGATGCGGAAATTCGCGCTGGTGAGCGTCTGCTGAACATACCTCGACACCTCGATGTCATCGGAAGCAACGGTGACGGTCGTCGGGATACCTCTTGCAAGCTCCTCAGCGTGGGAAGGTCCTGTCAGGATAGCCACGCGGTTGTTCGGCATACTCTCCTTGGTGACCACGCTCATGGTTTTTAGGGTGCCGTTCTCCAGACCCTTTGCGGTGTTCACAACGACCGATTCGGGATCGATGAACTGAACAGCTTCCTCGCACACACTGCGGCAGAAAGCAGTAGGGATGCCAAGGATAACGAGCTCCTTGCCCTTTGCATCGGAGATGTCGGTGGTGAGCTTTACAGACTTAGGCACTTTGCACCCGGGGAGCTTTGCCTTGAGTTCTCCTGTACGCTCGATCGCTTCGATCTCGTCACGGAATTTCGACCACACAGTAACATCATGCCCTGCATTCGCACACATGATCGCGATAGACAGTCCGAAGCCGCCCGAACCTAAAATGATGATCTTTGCCATAATTGATACTCCTCCGTTCGTGTTATATTTCTCTTTTTTACAGAAAGTGTTCCTGCACTAAATCAGAATTTGCGGGGGTTTAGTGCGGGTCTTCCCCCAAACCCCCTCACTAAAACTTTTGATACTTTTTGGCTTGTGGGTATTTCTTCATTAATTTGTGCAGGTCAGAAAGATTATGATTCTTCTGCTATATAGCTTGCCCCTTGCCAAAAAGACGTTCATGAGTGCAAAAAGCGGCGAGAGTCTATCTTACCGAACACATCTATCTGACGACATATTAAAAGTCTTTGGAATGGGGGCCGCCTTAGCTACGCACGGCAAGGGGAGAACCTTTCTTCAGAAAGGTTTCCCCCGGTTAAACCTCAGCCCAGAACACAAACCCCGAATATCATTACTTATAGTAGCCAAGGTTTTCGGCCAGTTCTCTGATCTGTTTTTTCGATTCTTTAGGGCCGTAGACCTGAAGAAAAGTATTATTGATACGGACAAACAAAGTGTAATTAGGGTCTGAGTCGTATTCGTAGATGACATAGTTTGCCTTGTGCTCTTCGTTCGTCAGCGTTATGCCCGACAGCATCAGCTCGATCATCTTATCGGCAGCTTCCTGATCCTCACCGTAATCAAAGAAAAAGATAGTCCAGTCATTATTCATCACTCCGCCGAAAGAGCTGAAATCCTGCGTCGAATTGACGGCGAAAGTCTTTTCGTTATAATAATCATTCTGTACAAGATAATCCTTGATCTCATCGACCGATCTTGCACGAAGTGTCTCTTCCGAACAGCCGCACATAACAGCTCCGATCACAAGAGCCAGAACAATACTAATGATCCTTTTGTAAACCATAACGTACCTCATTCAGTTTTCCTCAGACTGTTCGGCTTTCTTTTTCTGTCCGATCTTATTTTCGGTGCCTGCACGAAGGCGCTCGATGTTCGGTTTGTGCATATACACGATCATGAAGCCTATTACCGCCGCTACAAGGAAATTCGCGATGTGCCCAGGGAACTTATCCGCGTTGATGCTCTGATAGATAAGCGTGAACACGGGGTATGTTATCGCCGCACAGATCGAACCGACAGAAACGTATTTTGTGATGCCGATCAGCAGGAAAAATACCGCAAGCGAAACGGCGCAGGTCAGAGGATCCATTGCGATAAGCGTTGTCGCCGCAAGCAGCACTCCCTTGCCGCCGTGGAAACCGTAGTACAGCGGGAACATATGCCCGATTATCGTGAACAGACCCGCGATATAGCCGATGAATATCTGGTCACCGCCGAAAAAGGTCACGCCCACAAGATTCGTAACGATAAGCCTTGCCGCAACGACTGCAAGAACGCCCTTGAACAGGTCGCCCAGCAGCGTCACGATGCCGAGACCCTTGCCGTAGACGCGGATAACATTGGTCAGACCTGCGTTTCCGCTTCCCTTTTCGCGGATGTCTTCACCTTTCAACACCCGAACCGCGATTATCGCCGAGTTCAGACTGCCACATAAATACGAAAGTAATGCTGTTATTATCAAACACAGAGCATACTTCATGTCAACTTCAATCCTCCAATAATTGCTTTTCATTGCTGTTTCCGAGCGCGGTGCTCAGACATCGGGATAAAAATCCTCAGCTTCTTTCATATCATCATGCCTTTACATCGTCGCGGTCACGCTCGCGCACCATCAGCACAATGGGCGTGCCGTCGAGCCCGAAGGTCTCGCGTATCTGGTTCTCAATGTATCTTCTGTACGAAAAATGGAACAGTTCCGCACGGTTGACGAACGCTACGAACGTAGGCGGCTTGGTCGATGCCTGCGTCATGTAGTATATCTTCAGACGTCTGCCCTTGTCAGAAGGCGGCTGAACACGCGCCGTCGCGTAGGCGAGCACGTCGTTGAGTCTGCCCGTCGGGATGCGGACTGCGTTCTGATGAGCGGTGTAGTTTATCTGCTCAAGAAGTTTATCCATGCGGGTGCCGTTTTTGGCCGACACAAACACGAACGGAACATAGCTCATGAAGCTGAAATCAACTTCGAGCTTCTTTTTGAACTCGTTCATCGTGTTGGTATCCTTCTCGATAGCGTCCCACTTGTTGACGGCTACAACGCAAGCCTTGCCCTTCTCGTGGGCGTAACCTGCCACCTTCGAGTCCTGCTCGGTAAATCCGACAGATGCGTCGATGACGATGACCGCAACATCGGCGCGGTCGACTGCCATATACGACCTCAGAACGCTGTAACGCTCGATGCTTTCGAGGACTTTCGACTTCTTGCGGATGCCTGCCGTGTCGATGAACACGAACTTGCCCTGCTCGTTCTCGACGTAGGTATCGGTAGCGTCGCGGGTAGTGCCTGCGATGTCGGAGACGATAACGCGCTCCTCGCCGCAAAGACGGTTGATTATCGAGGACTTGCCCACGTTAGGCTTGCCTATAACCGCGACCTTTACGACGTCCTCGCCGTAGTCCTCTTCCTCGCCCTCGGGGAGGTTTTTCAGAACTTCGTCAAGCAGGTCGCCTGTGCCGTGTCCGTGTACAGAGGACACCGCTATCGGGTCGCCGCATCCGAGGTTGTAGAATTCGTAGAACTCGGCAGGGGGTTCGCCGATAGAATCGCACTTGTTCACGCAAAGAATTATCGGCTTGTTGGAACGTCTGAGCATAGCCGCAACTTCCTCGTCTGTGGCAGTCACGCCGCAGGTGAGGTCGGTCACGAGGATTATTACGTCAGCACGGGTTATCGCAAGCTCAGCCTGACGGCGCATCTGAGAGAGGATAACATCCTGAGAATCGGGCTCGATACCGCCCGTATCTACGAGCATGAACTCATGTCCGAGCCACTCGCACTTTGAATATATTCTGTCACGGGTAACGCCGGGCGTGTCCTCGACTATCGAGAGACGCTGACCGATGAGCTTATTGAAAAGCGTGGACTTTCCCACGTTAGGTCTGCCGACTACCGCAACCAAAGGCATAGCCATAGGTATCATCTCCTATCCGTTTTTTGTACTTATAAGAAAAATGTCTTGAAATATCATATCGCCGAGATCGATAAATTATCTTCAGTCACCAAAGGTGTACATCACCGCGCCGAGGATAGCTCCGCCGAGGAAACAGGCTCCGAATATCCCGTCGAACAAGGCACTCGAACGTGACGTCTCGGCGCAGACGCAGGGACGTGTGGACTCGTTTCCGAGTACGTTCCTGCGCTTTTCGGGGTCGGCATGGACATAAACAGTCACCGTATCACCGACATTCGGAACATATCCCGGCTTTCCCGAAACACATTCGATAATGAGAGTTTCCTGCTTTCCGTCGAGGAACGCTTCGAGGTAAATGGTCGGCGAATGTCGGCTCGAACCGAGTATCTTCACGACCTTTGCCTGTGCTTCGAGGGGGTACTTCCGCTTGTAGCCGCCCGCGTAGAAGCGGCTGAGCATCAGAAAGAATATGCCGACCGCCGCCATAAGCGCCATAAAACCGTAGATCACCAGTTCGTCGGGCATCAGCGTCACCTCACCATTCGATTCCAAGCACCGCGTCGAGGTACTCAAAGCCGTCGTTCGCGACGGGAGTCACCTTGACATTCAGCGCGGATATCACGTCGTCGATATGCTTGTCGTCGAGGAAGATCGGCTCGTCAGCCTTGAGCATCGCCTTCGAGATCAGAAGTTCGTCGCCGAGATCGAGGGGCTTCAGCTGATCGATCAGGTCGCCTGCCGTAATCAGACCTGTGACGGTTATTGTCTCGCCGAAAAAGCGGTTTAGGATCGGTACGACCTGCACGGTCACATCCGGGAATGCCGCCATGATGTCCTCGGCAAGCGAGCGCTGAACGGGGGCGACAGCAGTTCCGCAGGCGATCGTGACCTTGCGTTTTCCGCCGTCATACTCGGCCATTTCGATAGCCGAATGAACCTCGTCGATCAGTGAACGGCACAGTCCGACGCCGTTTTCGTACTGGGGGTAATCCTCGTAAAACTCGCCCTCGGGTAGCGGTCTGCCTGCCGTCAGGTAAAATTCATCGGCGGCAAAAGCCATCTTTGTGCCGAACTCGGCTAAGCATTTTTCCTGCACCTCGCCGATGATGTCGATGACCTCGCCCGCGCCCTTTGAATCGAAGATGTCGAGATGCGGCAGTCCCTCGCGGAACTTTGTCACACCGACAGGAACGATCGCCACCGACTGGATATGCGGCATCAGCGAATAGAGGTCGTTCAGCGTGCGGCGAAGTTCATCGCCGTCGTTGTAACCGGGGCAGCAGACGATCTGGCAATTGAGCATAAGTCCGCTGTCAGCGATCATCTTGATGTACCGCAGTTTGTCGCCCGCAAATCGGTTGTGCATCATCTTGCAGCGCAGTTCGGGATTGGTCGTGTGGACCGAAACGTTGATGTTGAGTCTCATGTCGATTATGCGCTGAACGTCACGATCGGTGAGGTTCGTAAGGGTCACGTAGTTTCCCTGCAAAAACGACAGACGTGCGTCATCGTCCTTGAAATAGAGGGTCTCACGCATTCCCGGCGGCATCTGGTCGATGAAACAGAAGATGCAGTTATTGGAGCAGGAGCGCTTTCTGTCCATCAAAAAGGACTCAAACTGCATACCTAAGTCATCGTATTCCGACTTGCGGATACGGGTCTTATGCTGCTCGCCCTCACGTTCGTAGACAATGACCGTACTGTTTTCGGCGGCATAAAACATATAATCGAGCACATCCTCGATCTCGTGCCCGTTTATTGAAATGAGTGTATCTCCCGATTTCAGACCCGCGCGTTCTGCGTGGCTTTTCGGGTCGATGCCTGTGATCTGGACCGCCATGATCTGCTCCTTTTTGCAAAATGAAAGGCAGAGAAGGAAAACCCTCCTCTGCCCGTAGAAAACACCTTAAATGCTTCTAAAAGCTCCGCTGTCAGCGGAGGTGAGCATCATCAGTTTTCCTTGCTGATGACCTCTACGCCCTTGTAATAACCGCAGTTCTTGCAAACTCTGTGGGGCGAGGTGAGCTCGCCGCAGTTTGTGCATCTGCTGAGGGCGGGTGCTTCGAGCTTCCAGACGTTAGAACGTCTCTTGTCACGTCTTGCCTTAGAAGTCTTTCTCTTAGGTACTGCCATTTTGGCACCTCCTTACCGTCATATCATAAACTCTCACTATGCTCGCAGGCTCCTTCATTTAGATCCTTTCCGCATACGGGACACAAGCCTTTGCAGTCCTCTTTGCAGAGGATCTTCGTCGGCAGCCCGAGCTTCATATCTGTCAGAGCAAGCTCGCTCACATCAAGCGTCTTATCGGGGCAGACAACATAGTCATCGTACTCATAGCCCTCGTCGTCCTCGTTATCGAGAGCGGTCACGAGAGTATGCGATACCTCGAATCTGTATTCCCTTACAAACGCTTTGGTGCACCTGTCGCAGATTTGTTCAAGCGACGCTGTAACAGTCATATCAAGGGTCACGACCCCTGCGCGGACTTTAACGCTGCCTTTTGCGGCAACAGGCGCGGCAAAGGAATCGTAAGGCTCAAGCTCCGCAAGAGTTTCGAGGGATATTTCCGCATCGAAATCGAGGAGCTGTTTCTGACCCTCAAAGATCTGTTTAAGCTGTAAGATCATAAACCGATCCCGTTCCTTTCGCCAAATGTAAGCCTACGGAGGTTCACCCGTAAACATCACAAATTACATTATAAACTAATAGGGCTGATTTGTCAAGCCCTTTTTGGTGATTTTTTCGGAAATTTTGCAATTTCTTTAAAAACCGCCTGATCAGTGGATGAAAGCCTTTACCTTATCGGGCAGCTCTTCGGTGTCAGCCGATACGGTGAATACGAGCTTAACGTCCTTAGCGAGTACAGAAACCTTCTCAAGCATAGCGCCGAGAGCATCGTAATCTCTGCCGCCGATGCGGAGGATGCCGTCAACATAGATCTGCTGGATATCGTAGTTGCCTGCGAGCAGACCTGCAACAAAACCATAGAAAGCGTCATAGCTGGTGATACCGAACTCCTCAGCATCAACGAGTCTTACCTTGGAGGGGATATCGTAGGTCAGCTTCATGCCTCTCTCGATGCATACTACGTAACCGGTAGCCTCTTCGGAAGCCTTAACTATAGCGTCAACAAGGATCTTGGTCTTGCCTGTGCCCTTTTTTCCGGGAATCAAATTGATCATAATTGAAACTCCTATCTGTCATATAGACATATATTTTCAGAGCGCGAACGCTCTTAAAGCCTTTTACTTTAACTTTGCCTCAAGCTCAGCCTTCATGGACTCATATCCGGGCTTGCCGAGCAGAGCGAACATATTCTTCTTGTAGCTCTCAACGCCGGGCTGATCGAACGGATTTACGCCGAGCATATAGCCGGAGATAGCGCAAGCCTTCTCGAAGAAGTAGATGAGCCATCCGATGGTCTCCTCGTCAACAGCGTCAAGCTCGAGAACGAGGTTGGGAACGCCGCCCTCGGTATGTGCGAGGATAGTGCCCTGATAAGCCTTCTCATTAACGACGCTCATGTTCTGGTTGGTCAGGAAGTTCAGACCGTCGAGGTTCTCAGCGTCGGGCTGGAGGAACAGGTCGCTTCTCTGAGACTTGATGTTGAGAACAGTCTCGAACATGATGCGGCTGCCGTCCTGGATGAACTGACCCAGCGAGTGGAGGTCGGTGGAGAATACTGCGGATGCAGGGAAAATACCCTTCTGATCCTTGCCCTCGCTCTCGCCGTACAGCTGCTTGAACCACTCGTTCATCATAGCGAACGAAGGATCGTAGCTGATGAGCATCTCAACGCTCTTGCCCTTATTATAAAGAATGTTGCGGAGAGCTGCATACTTGTAGCAGTCATTATCGTCGTTCTTAGCGTATGCTGCTCTTGCGTTTGCAGCGCCTGCCATCAGCTTGTCGATGTCGATGCCTGCAACAGCGATCGGCAGCAGACCAACAGCGGTGAGTACGGATAAACGTCCGCCAACGTCATCCGGAACTACGAATGTCTCATAGCCCTCAGTATCGGACAGGGACTTCAAAGTGCCCTTAGCCTTGTCAGTGGTAGCGAAGATGCGGTTCTTAGCTTCTTCCTTGCCGTACTTATCCTCAACGAGCTTCTTGAAGATACGGAACGCAAGTGCAGGCTCGGTAGTGGTACCGGACTTGGAGATAACGTTCACGCAAATATCCTTACCCTCACAGATGGAGAGGATATCGTTGAGATAAGCAGGGTTGATGCTGTTTCCGACATAGTAGATGTCGGGGGTATCTTTTTTCAGATTATTGTACATCGACGAGCGGAGAGCCTCGATAACAGCTCTTGCGCCGAGATACGAGCCGCCGATACCGATAACGATGAAAACATCGCAGGACTTCTTGATGCGCTCTGCGGCAGCATTTATGCGTGCGAACTCCTCTTTGTCATAGTTTACGGGGAGATCGACCCAGCCGAGAAAATCAGAGCCTGCACCGCTTCTCGATTCGAGAAGGTCATGTGCAGCAGTAACAAGAGGCTTGATGCGGTCAAGCTCATAGTCAGCGATAAACGGCTTTAAGTATTCCGAATTAAGTTTAACAGCCATGAAATATCTTTCCTTTCAGCGATCCTTTTTGATATACAGATAAACCTATATTTATTTTACCTGTAGTTTAATTATACAATATTTTTTTTGATATTTCAAGGGTTTTCGGGGCAAGGTTGAACATTTGGTGATTCTTAACAATATTATCTTCCAAAACTAAGCAAATTTAACAACGAACGCCTGACTGCGAAGGCAAGATCGGTGCGTTCTACGGTCTCGGCTGCGATCAATTCGATCGTCAGAAGAGTCGTATCACCGCTTTTGTAGGTCAGAGTGCCGAGCTTTTGTCCCTTTCTCACAGGAGCAGGTATATCTTCGGGGAGCTCGACGATGGGCTCCGAGCCGGCTGCAAAACCCGAAGCGGTCACGACTCCCCTGCTGTCGTCGGGTCTGATCCCGACTTTGGGTTTTCTGCCGTTTATGACCTTGATTTTCTTCGGGATTTCCTTCTTAATTTCGGGTCTGAAAATGCAAAAATTTGCAAAGGTACTGTCAAGTATTTTGCTTGCGTAAGATATTGAGCTTTCGATATCTTTGCAGCCGAGCAGGATTGTGCAGATGCTCATATTTCCTTTACTTGCCGCTATTGCAGCACCCACTCCATTCTTTTCCGAAGCACAGACTTTAAAGCCTGTCAGCCCTTTGTGAGACCTCACAAGTCTGTTATTATTGACAAGTTGTACATCTTTACATGATAAATTTTCCATCCACGTTATAAAATAGTCTGTAAGGTTTTTATACTTTACAAGATTCGAGCATAAAGCAGCGATGTCTCTCGCTGTCGAAGTGGTGTTTTCGTCCATTCCGGTGCAGTCTGCAAAGTGTGTCGAGGTCATCCCGAGACGTGAAGCCATCGAATTCAGCAGCTCGATATGCTTTTCCTCACTTCCCGAGATGTGCTCTGCAAGGCAGACGCAGGCATCGTTAGCGTTGCCGATTATGATAGATTTCAGCAGTTCTTCCACGGTTATCTTGTCGCCGACTTCAAGCCATATCTGAGTACCCTGCTCGGAGTTGGCATTCGCGGAGGTTATCGCCACGTCATCAAGCGAGATACTGCCGTTCTCAAGGCACTCGGCAGCTGCGAGAACGGTCATCAGCTTTGCCATGTGACCCATCGGACGCTGCTCGTCGGCTGACTTTTCATAGAGCACGGTCATGGTCTGCATTTCAACAACTATCGCACACTCTGCATCGCTCTCGGGGAAGGGTTCGGAAGGCTCTCCTATCGGCTGAACAAACATCACTGCCGCTGCCGCAGCGGAAAGAAGTCGTTTAATAAGCATAAGTCACTCTCCTATATATAGTATGGTTTGTCCGTTTTTCATAATAAAAATATGCGGCAGTGTGCGGTTTTAGCACTTTTGCAAAAGTGAAATGAAAACCGAGAAAGTGAGAGAATCGAAGAAAATAGGAGAGATTTAAAGAGTATGAGGGATATATATTGAAATATTTTCAAAAACCTCTTGACAAATCCAAAAAATGTGCTATAATATATATTGTTGTTTAACACAGACGTTTTATGCACACTAAGTGCAATAGGAAAAAGGAGGAAAAACTATGTCAACTTATATGCCCAAGGCAAGCGACATCGAGCGCAAGTGGTATATTATCGACGCTGAGGGGCAGTCCCTCGGACGTGTAGCTGCAAAGGCTGCACACATTCTCAGAGGCAAGCACAAGCCTACCTATGCTCCCCACGCTGATTGCGGTGATCACGTTATCATCATCAACAGCGACAAGGCAGTCCTCACCGGCAACAAGCTGAACGCTAAGACCTACAAGTGGCACACCGGTTGGATCGGCGGTCTCAAGGAGATCCAGTATTCCAAGCTGATGGCTGAGCAGTCCGACAGAGCTATGACTATCGCTGTTACAGGTATGCTCCCCAACACCACTCTCGGCAGAAAGGCTGCTACCAGACTCAGAGTTTACAAGGGTGCTGAGCACGACAATGCAGCACAGAAGCCCGTACCTTATGAGTTTTGATCGGAAAGGAGTAATTTAAAATGTACGAATCCAAGAATCCGTATTACTACGGCACAGGCAGAAGAAAGCACTCGGTTGCAAGAGTTCGTGTATTCGAAGGCACCGGCAAGATCACCATCAACGGCAGAGACATTGACGATTACTTCGGTCTTGAGACCCTCAAGCTCATCGTTCGTCAGCCCTTCGCCGTAACCAACACCAACGAGAAGTTCGACATCGTTGCTACCGTTTCCGGCGGCGGCGTTACCGGTCAGGCAGGCGCTATCAGACACGGTCTTTCCCGTGCTCTGCTCCAGTTCGATCCTGAGCTTCGTCCTACCCTCAAGAAGGAAGGCTTCCTCACCAGAGACCCCAGAATGAAGGAAAGAAAGAAGTACGGTCTGAAGGCTGCAAGACGTGCTCCTCAGTTCTCGAAGCGCTAACATTTCTTATCCAAGAGATAAAAATTCCCCTTTGGGAAACATACGCAAAATCGCCCCGAAGCTCGAAGTTTCGGGGCTTTTGTTATATACAGTGAATTGGTGAGAATCGGTGAAAATTCGACTGTAGCACTCACATAGCACTCCCATAGCACTCACTTTTTGGAGTGCATTTTTGGTGAGTGCTATGTTGATAAAGTTCTGAAATTTATTCGAGCAGGGTCTGGACTTTTTAGGGTGTGCGGAAGATTTGATGCTTACTGTCTATCAAAGCCCCACCTTCACTCAGCACCTTATCATGTGACTTTTCTATTAAATTAAAGACTTCTTAAGAATTAATATGATATAATAGAAGGAGAGAAAACAGCACAACTCTGCTGTGCAAGAAAAGAGGCAGCTGTCATGTTTTTCAGAATACTGAAAAAAGATCTGAAACGCAAAAAAACAATGAATATTGTGCTCCTGCTGTTCATTATCCTGTCTTCAATGTTCGCTTCTGCAAGCGCAAGCAACATAGCGGCGGTCACGGGTGGAATTGCGCTTTATTTCGATGAAGCCAATGTTCCTGATTATATCATAAATTATTTAGGCGAAAACGATGCGTATGAAAAAATTGCAGAACTCGACTGCGTGAGTGATCTCAGGGTCGAGCATCTCCTCTTTATTACGTCCTCAAGCAATTTCAGGTATAAAGGCAAGAAACTCGACAGCTTCATCGGTATCTCGAATATCATCAGCGCGGATGAAATGGCGATAAACTATTTCGATAAAGACAACAACATCATCAAGGAAGTCGAAAAAGGCACTTTCTACGCTACCGCCCCTTTCACCCACAACACAGATATAAAAGAGGGTGACGAGATCGAGATCGATGTATGCGATACCAAAATGAAAATGACCTACGCAGGACGTTTCAAAGGCGCAATCTTCAGCGCACTGCCGACCGCAAATCCTGTCCTGCTGTTCAATCCCGAAGATTTCAATAAACTAAGTGAAGAAGAGATCGTTCACTTTCAGAATTTCAGAAAGATCTATCTGAATTCTACCGACGAAGAAGCAGTAAAGAAGATAGCGGATGAATATGAGGGCGTAAGTCTTTATACAAGAGATAGCTATAAACTTGTCTATCTGTACGATCTGTTCGCAGCTTACATCATGATGGCTATAAGCATTGTGCTTATGGTAACAGCGTTCGCAGTGCTCAGATTTGCCATCGGGTTCACGATCACCGAGGAATTCCGCGAGATAGGCGTTATGAAGGCGGTGGGCATCAACAACAAAAGCATCCGCAGCCTGTATATCACAAAGTACTTTGCGATAGCGGTGGTCGGAGCCGCCATCGGGTTCTTCTGTTCGCTGCCTTTAGCGGACATGATGCTGAAAAACGTTACCGCCAATATGGTGCTCAGCAGCAATACCAACACTATGATCGGCCTTATCGGAACCGTTGCGGTAGTTATTATCATACTGATGTTCTGCTACCTCTGCACGCGCAATGTCAAGGATCTCTCGCCGATAGATGCGGTAAGAAACGGCCAGACAGGCGAACGCTTCGGGAAAAAGAGCGTACTGCATCTCGGCCGCTCGAAGCTGCCATCGACAGGCTTCCTTGCGCTCAACGACATTTTCAGCTCGCCGAAACAGTTTGCCATCATCACGGTGATATTCTCCCTCTGCCTGCTTATGATAACCTTGCTATCCAATTTCGCTCTGACGCTAAAGAGCGAAAATATACTCTGGCTGTTCGATGTACCGACCAGCGAAGCGCATATCCTCGATTCGGATTACCTTGTCGATACGTTATTAGATCAGGTCAACTGCGAAAAGATAATAAACGAGACCGAAAAAAAGCTTGCGGATAACGGAATACCCGCAAAGTGTACGATAACCTGCTCAAGCTCGTATAAAGTGACCAAGGGCGACAGATCGGGATCCATCACCTTCTCGATAACGAAGGGGCATACAGACGACGTTCTTCGAGTGGACGAAGGAAGTGCTCCGCAAAAGCCCGACGAGATAGCCATGACGGTGAGCGCTCTGAAAAGCCTTGATGCCGAGATAGGCGACACAATAACCGCAGAGATCAACGACAAAAAGTATGATTTCATCATCACGGGAAGATACTCCTCATTCTCTTCAAATTCAGCCTTCCTGTACAGGGATTTCGATCTCAGGAATATACCGTCAAACGGCTGTATGGGATTGCAGATACACTTTGAGGGCGACCCCGATACCGAAACGATAAACAAGAACATCGAAAAGGTAAAGGAGCTCTGCGACACCAACAAGGTGTACACATCTGCCGAGTTTATAAAGAAATTCACAGGGATCAGCGATACGCTCAACACCTTCAAGCACATGATGATAATAATAACTGTTATCGTAACGTTACTCATCGTTATCCTGATGGAGCGTTCCTTCATCTCGAAGGAAAAGAGCGAGATCGCACTGATGAAGGCGATCGGCATCGACAGTTTCAGCATAATATGTCAGCATACCCTAAGATTCACGATCGCGGCTGTCGCTGCCTGCATCATAGATTCGATCGTGCTGATACCTCTGAGCAATTTCGGACTGAATAAGATCTGTCTGCTGATCGGCGACGTTTCGGGCATAAAGTGCGACTATAACATTTTGGAAGTATTCGTTTGCGCTCCGCTTCTTCTCATCGGTATAACTGCCGCGGGCACTTTCCTGACAGCGCTTTACACCAACACCGTCAAGCCGAGCGACACCGCAAGCATCGAATAAGGAGGTAACACCGTGAATACTGTACTACAGACCAAGGGTCTCTGCAAGACTTATATAGTGAACAAGCACCAGAACAACGTTCTGAAAAATATCGACCTTACCATTTCTGAAGGCGAAATGGTGGCTGTCATGGGACCTTCGGGTTCGGGCAAATCCACACTGCTCTACTGCGTGTCGGGAATGGACAGAGTTACCGCGGGTGAGGTCATCTTCAACGGCAGGGACACTTCAAAACTCAAGGACAAGGAACTTGCCGAACTCAGGCTCGACGAGATGGGCTTCATCTTTCAGCAGATGTACATGATGAAGAATCTGAGCGTGCTTGACAACATCATCCTTCCTGCTGTCCGTTCAAAGAAGAATACCGAGAGCCGCAGGGAAACTGCCGAACGCGGACGCGCACTGATGCGAAAGCTCGGTATCGACGACATCGGCGAGAATGACATCAACGAGGTCTCGGGCGGTCAGCTACAGCGTGCCTGCATCTGCCGAAGCATGATAAACGACCCGAAGATGATATTCGCGGATGAACCTACAGGCGCTCTCAACCGCTCCAGCTCAGATGAGGTCATGAACGAACTGCTCTCCCTCAACCGCGAGGGAACGACCGTCATGTGCGTGACCCATGACCCGAAGGTCGCGGCAAAGTGCAGCAGAGTGCTCTATCTCGTTGACGGCGGCATCGTCGGGGAGAAAGAGCTGGGACACTTCGAGGGCGGCGACAAGGAGCTCCGCGACAGGGAAAGAGAGCTCAACAACTGGCTGATGGAACAGGGTTGGTAATTTTTTAACAATTAGCTATAGACAAAGTTTATAGTATATGCTATAATATAAAGTGGCTCTTCGATAACACGGAGAGTCACTTTAATGTTACGGGAGAAAAACATGAATATAAAATATTATGATATAGGGCTGAACCTGTTCTGCCGACAGTTCAAAGACCCTGACGGCATAATCGCAGCCGCCGAAAAAGCAGGGGTAAAGTGCATCCTCACGGGCAGCGATACCGATGAGAACCGCCTTGTGGCAGGTTACGTCGGCGGACACGGCCTGTACGGTACGGCAGGCATTCACCCCCACAACGCCGACCATGCCGATGAGAGCGATTTTACGGCTATCAGAAAATACGTCACGGAGAATGAGCGCATCGTGGCTGTGGGCGAATGCGGGCTCGATTACGACAGGATGTTCTCGACACGCGAGAATCAAATAGCGTGCCTCAGACGTCACATCGAGATATCAGCCGAGACAGGCAAGCCGATGTTCCTGCACGAACGTGACGCTGCCGACGACCTTATCGACTGTTTCGAGCCGTTCCCCGAGATATGCTCAAGGTCGGTGGTTCATTGTTTTACGGGCAGACGCGAGACGATAGAAAAATACCTTGAGATGGGATTCCATATCGGCATCACGGGCTGGATATGCGATGACAGACGTGCAGGCGACCTTCGCGAAGCGGTAAAGAGCCTGCCTCTCGACCGCGTTCTGCTCGAAACAGATGCGCCTTACCTCACGCCGCGCAACATCAAAGGGCTCGACCGCACGAACGTTCCGCAGAATATCGTTTACGTAGCACAGGAGCTGGCAAAGCACATGGGCGTGGACACCGACGAGCTCGAAGCGGCTGCAAAGCGCAATACCGAGCGTGTGTTCGGTATCGGATAAGCATGACGGCGGAGTGAGAAAAAATGAGTTTGACTTTTAAAAAGGGTCTGCTACACGGACTTCCGATAGGCGTGGGGTATCTGTCGGTATCATTCGGATTCGGGATACAGGCTGTCAGATGCGGCATCTCGGTCGCGGATGCGTCCATCATTTCCCTGACAAACCTGACCTCGGCAGGACAGGCGGCAGGCATTGACATCATCGCAGCGCAGGGCACACTTGCCGAAATGGCACTCGTCCAGCTGCTGATAAACCTGAGATACGCGCTGATGGCGCTGTCGCTTTCTCAGAAACTCGACAACAGCTTCGGATTTCTGCATCGGCTGATAGCTTCCTACGGCATCACCGATGAGATTTTCGCAGTCTGTGTCGGACAGGAAGAACCCGTCACGCCGAAGTATATGTACGGCGTTATCTCGGTGGCGACTGTCGGATGGGTGCTCGGAACATTTCTCGGGGCGCTCCTCGGCGAAATACTGCCCGCATCGGTTACAGCCGCCCTCGGGCTGATGCTGTACGGAATGTTCATCGCGATCATAATACCGCCTGCGAAAAAGCAGCGCAGCGTGCTGGCAGTCGTGATACTCGCGGCTCTGCTCAGCGTACTGTGCAAGTATCTTCTGCCGATGCTGACCAGCGGATTCTCCATCATCATCTGTGCGGCGGCGGCTTCGGTATTCGGAGCGCTGCTCTTTCCGAGAGAGGAGGACGCGTAAATGAGCATTGCCATATACATTCTCGTGATGGCAGGGGTGACTTACCTGATAAGGATGCTGCCCTTCACCTTCTTCACGAAGAAGATAGAATCGAGATTCCTGCGCAGTTTTCTTTACTACGTGCCATACGCCGTGCTCAGCGCCATGACCTTTCCTGCGATATTCTACGCTACGGGCAACACAGTTTCCTCGGCAGTCGGCACGGCAGCCGCGCTGATACTCGCATTCCTCGATCTTCCGCTGATAGCCGTCGCAGTCGCGGCGTCGGGAACGGCTTTCGTTACGGGGCTTTTTCTATAACGCTTTGTTTGTGCTTTCTGTGGTTTTTCTTTAGGGAGAACCTCCGCCAATAGCATTTCGACTTGAAACAGGTATAATAACGGTAAGAAGGAGCGGCGTATGAGAAAGAAAACGGAGATTATTACGGCGATAGCTTTTTTGATGCTTTCGGGGTGTGCTTCGGACAGCTCCGAGCCCGTTCAGACCGAAACGGCACCTGCTTCTGCCGCGTCAGTGACCACTGTCATCGAAACGGAAACGGTCACCGAGACTACTACCGAACTGACCGAACCCGTTTCATCGGCTGCGGAAGAGACAGAAACGAGCGCTGTTCAGACAGGTCTGCTGTCTTCCGCAGACGACATCGCGCTTTCTGACATCAGCGGTGACGGCAGCTGCTACTCGTTTGAGTACGGCGGCATAAGCTTCACGGCGAACTGTCAGCCCGACAACTGGCAGATAGTCGATTCGTACCTCATCACCAACAGAAACGACATGGTGGTGATATGTCAGGCGCTCATCGACATACAGCCCATCCACGGCAACGACTTCAAAAGCTACAGGACTGCCGAGGACATGGCTGACGAATGGGTGCAGCACAACCTCGCCTATGAGATGCTTCCCGACGGTCACAGGTGGAAAAGCCGCGCTAAGGACGTAGATTTCGACCCTGCGGATCAGGGAAAGTCAATGTACGAGATGTTCATTTCACGGACAAGCTGAAACGCATATAAGCAAAATGATCGGTATTGCCCGAACAGGCGATACCGATCTTCATTTTGCTTTCCTTTATTCCGTTATTCGATAGGAAGGACTCTGTCATAGAGAACGCTCACCTTGTCGATGTCCTTGTCAACGTGGAAATGGCCTGCATACCAGCGCTTGAAATCCAGCTCGCGGAGAAGCCACTCAAAGTACCCAGTGAGCTCCGCATCGTGGACGTCGGGCACTTTGCCGAGACGGATGATGGTGCTTTCGGGGATGTTGTGGGTCAGCACATAATCGACCTTCTTACCGATGCGCTCAAGGGTCTTTGAGGCGTTGTCGTAGTCTTCCTTCGACGGCTTTTCCTCCTTCCACCAGCTGAAATGCTCGGTGCGCATAGGCTTATCAACAGAGTAAGCTCCTCCGAAGGCGAAGAAGCTCCTGCCCTCGATAGTGAAGCACTCCCCTCTCATCATGTGGAAGATGTTTCTGCCGACCTGATGGGCTTTGCCGCCGTTCCAGTCGATGACAGGATACTGTCCGAGCAGGTCGAAGTTTTCATGATTTCCGTCAACAAACGCGATGGTGAATTTTTCGTCCTGCAAGTGCTTGAGCCTTATCCTGCTGCTGACATCATCCCATACGAATCCGAAGTCTCCGCAGATAATGAGGGTGTCGCCCTCACCGATCTTGATGTCACGAAGCCTGTAAAGCATTTCGTCATAATAGCCGTGGGTATCTCCTGTTACGTAGATCATAAATGATCGACCTCCTTCTGAAAAATTTTAAATCGAATATTATTTTATCCACCACTCGGGAGTAAGCTCGCCGAGGGTCATTATCCTGCCTGTTTCCATATCCATCATGATCTCGATATCCTGATATCTTCCCGGCATCAGCTGGACCATCAGCTCTCGGCAGGCGCCGCAGGGGGCTCCCGAACTGCCGTCGGGAAGAATAGCGAGCACCTTGTCGATCTCATACTCACCGTTCGTTATCATGTTGAAAATGGCGTTTCTTTCGGCACAAATGCCGAGTGTTGAAGCGGTGTCTATGCAGACACCCGTGTATATCTTCCCCGACTTCGACAGCACAGCCGCCGATACCTCGCCGCCCGAAACGTAGTCCGAGATCTGTCTGAAGCCCTTGACTGCGGCAGCGGCTTCGTACATCTCATTCCAGATCTTATCCATCATTATCTCCTTATGATATATCTGTTTACTGTGAATGTTGTGTTTTTCAGCGGAAAAAGCTCCTCATCGGTGCGGACAAGTTCACCGCCGCATTTTTCGATAACACGGTTTGAACCGATATTCTCACGAACCGCGTCGATATGTATCCGCTCGTATCCCTGCTCAAAAAGATACCCGACCACCTTTTTGCAGGCTTCGGTCATGATGCCCCTGCCCCAGTATGCCCTTGAAAGAGCGTAACCGATAACAGGTTCGCCATCGAGATACCCGACCACGTCTATGCCGCCGATCAGCTTATGTTCGCTTTTCAGCTCAACAGCAAAATTCAGACGTTCGGGCTTTTCGTATTCCTTCACCCACATATCCACGATCGATGCTGACACATCAACGCTCGTGTGGGTGTCCCATGTCAGGTACTTTGAGACCTCGGGGTCGCTTGCCCAGTTGTCATATACCGCCTGCGCATCCGAAGTCTCGAAGGGTCTCAGCAGCAGACGTTCTGTTTCCAATGTTAATTTCATAATGTCTCCTGTTCCGATGCGCGGCTGTTGTGCGGAGATCAGCAAATATTTTTTCAGATTCCTTCTCAAAACAGCACACATCTGTTCTGTAATTATCAATACACCCCGCAAGTACGATTCAATAACAAAAAAAATGAGCCGATGCCTAAAAAAGCATCGGCTCACATCATCAAGCTGGAATTACTTGATAGCTTCCTTTACCTTAGCAGCCTTACCCACTCTGTCACGCAGGTAGTACAGCTTAGCGCGGCGTACCTTACCGGGTCTTACGATCTCTACCTTCTCAACAGACGGAGAATGTACAGGGAAAACTCTCTCGATACCGCAGCCGTGTGCTACTCTTCTTACTGTAAAGGTCTCGCTGATGCCGCCGTGCTTCTTTGCGATGATAGTACCCTCGAAGATCTGGATACGGCTGGGCTTGTCGCCCTCCTTGATCCTTACGTGTACCTTAACAAGGTCGCCGACGTTGAGTACGGGCAGCTCCTTCTTTAAGCTGTCCTGTGCGATGAGCTTTAATGCGTCCATTACTAAAACCTCCTGATGATTTTCAGACATTCATACGCCTTACGGCTCATTCACCCGAACGAGCAAGGTCAGAGGACTGTCCGCTTTAATGTCGTGCTGCGCACCTTTTGCCGCAGCTTGGCATTAACTCCCGTCTGAGAAAGTACAGACGGATGCCGTTTTCACGGCACTTCAAATGCTTAACTATTATACCATATTATCCAGCGCATTTCAATAGGCACTTATACAAAATCAGCGCCATTAACCGCAAGAATTTTTGTGCGTGTTGTATATATCTGTTCGGGCTCACATTCCGCGTAAGCAAAAAACGCGTCAGTAACTACCGAAGTGTTGAGGTTGAACTCCCCGCCCGCGGGAAGACGCAGTTTCAGATGCAGAATATTCCCGTCAGCTTCGGCGGAAACAACGGTGATATGCGGCTTTATGTCGATAAGCTTCACACCGGGCTGTTTTCTGCCCTTTTTCGGCTTGGTGCGCTTCTCGATGAGTATCTCATCCTGCGAGATGAAACCCTCCCACTTCGCAAGCATTTCATCGGCAGAAGAAGACAGCTCCGCTGCAATATCATACTCGGCGGCGGCTATCTCGGTATGCTTCATCACCGGACGTGCCGCGTTAACAAAGTACAGACCCTCGGGCATCGAGGAATTCAGCATCTCCACGACCTTGTCGAATGGGATGTCCTCGGTCAGCGCTACGTCGAGTATTTCGATCCTGCTGTCTGTGCCGAGGGGCAGCGCGAGCGGAAACATAAGGTACGCGTGGGGATTGAAGCCCTGCGTATACCATATCGGCACTTTCGCTCGCTTGATGGCACGCTGCATCGTGCGCATGAGATCGAGGTGCGAAATATACCGCGCTCTGCCCTCTTTAGCGAAGGTCAGGCGGTAATCCCACCGCTCGACTATTAGATTCTGATTTTTTGGCATCAACATATTATCACTACCGTTCGGTCAATAAACGTTCATGGCTTTCTGAGGTCAAGATACATCAGGTCGAAGTCGATGTATTCGCCGTCTATCCTGAAATAGGCGGGCGACCTGCCAAACCTCACGAAGCCGTATTTTTCATATAGATGTATGGCGGCTGAGTTATCGCTTCTCACTTCGAGGTCGATGATCTCCGTGCCGCTCTCCTCTGCAAAGGCTATGAGCTCTTCCATCAGCATACTGCCGACTCCCCTGCCCCAGTACGCCTTTCTCACGGCGATACCGAGTTCTGCGCGATGAGACATCCGTCTCGGGAGTGCTGTCAGACTCGCGTCGCCGATTATCTCACCGCCGAGCACAGCGACAAGCTCCGTGCTTCGTTTATCGGCAAGCACACTTTCCAGATAATCCCTCTCGCTATCGGCTGTTATCGGAAGCCCCTCGGCTCCGAACGTGAGATTATCGCTCTCGCCGCCGATGGCTTTCAGGTATTCTATCATCGCTTCCGCGTCCGCGGCGGCCGCTTCACGTATAATCAGCTCGCTCATAAGTGCTGTGTACCTTTGCAGTAAGTTCCGCCGTAGCCGCTGCCGATGCCGCAGCCCGAACAGCCCTCTGCACAGTTGCGGGTCGTCACCGCCTCATGAGCCTTCTTGTTCTCGCGGATGAGGAATTCCCTCGAAACAAGATAATCAAGGTGCGACCAGGGCATGACTTCATCATATCCGCGGCGGCGGTTTGCGTAAAACTCCCTGTCGATACCGCACTCGGTGAACGCCTCATCCCAAAGATCGGGGCGGAAATGCTCGTCCCAGCTGTCGAGGGTGCAGCCCTTTTTCCACGCTGTGTAGATGACATCGCAGATGCGCCTGTCACCCCTCGCGAGCACCGCTTCGAGCATCGAAACAGGCTGCTGATGGTAGGAGAAACGTATCTTCTTCGACTTGATAGCGTCGATTATCAGCTTCTGCTTGCGTTCGATATCCTCGGGCATAGCCTGCGGCTCGAACTCGAAGGGCGTGAAGGGCTTCGGCACGAATGTCGCGGTCGAGACAGACACCTGAATCGAGCTTGCCCTGACCTCACGCGGAGTCGAGTAGTACAGATCTACGACCTTATGAGCAAGGTCGGCGATACCCAGCACGTCCTCGTCGGTCTCCTCGGGCAGACCGAGCATGAAATACAGCTTGACCGTACCGTAGCCTGCTTCAAACGCCATCTTGCAGGTGTGCATTATCTCGTCCTCGGTGATGTTTTTGTTTATGACGTCGCGCAGGTGTTGAGTGCCTGCTTCGGGAGCGAATGTAAGTCCGCTTTTTCGGACACTTGCTATCTTTTCGAGAAGCTCCTCACTGAACTTGTCGATGCGAAGGCTCGGCAGGGAGAGGTTGATGTTCTCGCTGTCGGTGTAGCCTGCAAGGGTATCGAGAAGCGTTTCTATCTGCGGATGGTCGCTGGTCGAAAGAGAGGACAGCGACACCTGCTCGTAACCCGTCTGCTCGCAGAGACACTTCGTCTGGTGTTCGATAGTACCGATGCTCTTTTCGCGGAAGGGACGGTAGATAAAGCCTGCCTGACAGAACCTGCATCCTCTGATGCACCCTCTGAGCACTTCCACAACAGCACGGTCGTGAACGATGGACGTAAACGGAACAACAAAGCTCTCGGGGTAGTAGGAATGTTCAAGGTCGGTGATGACACGCTTTTTAACGGTCTCGGGAACGCCCTCGCGGTTCGGCTTCACCGACTCCACAGTGCCGTCCTCATTGTAGCTGACGTCATAGAAAGAAGGCACATAGATGCCGTCTATCTTCGCGGCTTCGCGCAGGAATTCCTCCTTCGACAGATGCGATGGCTTCATGCGCTCGTAAAGCTCCATCAGCTCGCAGTTGACCTCCTCGCCCTCGCCGATGATGAACAGATCGAAGAAATCCGCCATAGGCTCGGGGTCACATACGCAGGGGCCTCCGCCGACGACTATCGGCGTAAGCTCGTGACGGTCACGCGAATGCACGGGCAGACCTGCAAGGTCGAGCATTTCGAGAACGTTCGTGTAGCTCAGCTCGTACTGGAGCGTGAACCCGATGAAGTCAAAATCCCGTATCGGGTCAAGACTTTCGAGAGCGTAGAGCGGTATGTCGTTCTCGCGCATCTTCTGTCCGAAGTCTTTTTCGGGCATGAAAACGCGCTCGCACCACCAGTTCGGACGGCTGTTTTTCAGTCCGTAGAGTATCTTCATACCGAGGTGGCTCATGCCGACGTCATACACGTCGGGGAAACAGAACGCAAAGCGCACATTCACCTGCGACTTGTCCTTGACCACCTGACCCAGCTCACCGCCGATATACCGTGCGGGACGCTGTATTTTCAGCAGGAGCTTTTCTATTTTTTGCTGTATTTCTTTCATGTTAAATGTCCTTTTTCGCCGTAATGATCCAAGCTCACCAGCGCTTCATATTCTTCTCAAACTTGCTGACATATGTTCTTTTAAGTTCTTCCGCGGTTATTCCGTAGCAGAGCAGAACATCGTTATAGTACATCAGCACATCTGCCAGTTCCTCCACAAGATGACTGCGGAGTTCTTCGTCACTGCTTGCGGTCTCGCCGCCGTGTTTTTTCACGATATCTATGACTTCGCCGATCTCTCCGATCATCCACAGCAGCTTGTTCTTACCTGTTTCGGGCGAGATCTCTTCCCATTTGTTCTTGTATTTTTCCTGAAGCGACCTCTGCATCCCGAGCATTTCGCCGACACTGAAATCTTCCATCAACATACCTCCGCGGAACACGTTATAAACTCTATATAATTATACCATATTATACGGACCGCTGTCAAGTTTCGCAGGGGCGGGAGAGAGCGAACGAAAATCTGTAAATTTTTTGTAAAACCCTTGCAATCGTAGAAAAACCGTGATATAATGTATCTGTATGAAACGCTTTGACCGAACACAGTAAGTCGGCAGAAATGCTTTTTCAGAGAGGGTGCGCCATTGGCTGAAAGCGTCCCCGAAGTCAGTCTGCACGACCGAATTTCATTCGTGAGCGGCTATGCCGAAACCGCGGACGCGGCAAGTAAGCACAGACGTATACCTGCGTTAAGGGACGTGAGAGTGACAGCTCTCGGGAACGATATGGGTGGTATAACAACGCTTTTGATGAAGCCTTGTCCCGTATTGGGGCAGGGCTTTTTTAGTTCACAGAATACGGAAAGAGGTCGGTTTTATGACAGATAATGAACTTCTCACGCTTGCGGAAAAGGCTTCCGAAAAGGCATGGTGCAAGTACTCGGGATTCTCTGTCGGTACGGCACTTCTATGTGAGGACGGGACGGTGTTCACAGGGTGCAACATCGAGAACGGCTCTTATTCGCTGACCATCTGCGCGGAACGTACCGCAATTTTCAAGGCTGTGTCCGAGGGTCACACTTCGTTTTCGGCTATCGCGATAGTCGGCGGCGCTGACGGCGACCTTTCAGAGCCTTGCTTTCCGTGCGGCGCCTGCCTTCAGGTCATGAGTGAATTCTGCGGCGGAGACTTCCGTATAGTTCTCTCTGACGGCGTTTACACGCTGAACGACCTTATGCCGAGAAGATTCGCACTGTGACATTTCGCACACGGTATCAATAATGCAATATTTTATTAGGAGGATAAATATGAACGAACAGCTGAAAGCTATCGAGGAAAAGGCACGCGAGGAACTCGCGAAAGCCGCTGACCTCAAAGCACTTGACGAGATCAGAGTTAAGTTTCTTGGAAAGAAGGGCGAGATCACCGCTATCCTGAAACAGATGGGCAAGCTCTCCCCCGAAGAGAGACCCGTTATCGGACAGCTCGCGAACAAGGTACGCGCTGAGATCGAGGAGGCACTGACTTCCGCTCAGAACAGCCTGAAGAGCATGGCTGCTGCCAAAAAGCTCGAAGCAGAGCGCATCGACGTTACCCTTCCCGGAAAGGCTCCGAGACTCGGTACCGCTCACCCGCTCAACGCTACACTTGCAGAGGTCGAAGAAGTATTCCTCGGCATGGGCTTCGACATCGTTGAAGGCCCCGAAGTCGAGACCGACCACTACTGCTTCGAGGCACTCAATATGCCCAAGCATCACCCCGCACGCGATACTCAGGACACCTTCTACATCAACGAGAACGTGCTGCTGAGAACTCAGACTTCTTCCGTTCAGATCCGTACAATGGAAAAGATGAAGCCCCCGATACGCATCATCTCTCCGGGACGCGTTTACCGCTCCGACGCTGTTGACGCGACCCACTCGCCGCTGTTCCACCAGATCGAGGGTCTCGTTATCGACAAGGGCATCACGATGGCTGACCTCAAGGGCACTCTTGAGCTGCTGCTCCGCAGGCTCTATGGCGAGGACACCCAGCTGAGATTCCGTCCCCATCACTTCCCCTACACCGAACCTTCCGCCGAGGTAGACCTCATGTGCTTCAACTGCCGCGGAAAGGGCTGCTCCATGTGCAAGGGCGAGGGCTACGTTGAGCTGCTCGGCTCGGGCATGGTACACCCGAAGGTGCTTGAGGGCTGCGGTATCGACCCCGAGGTATATTCCGGATTTGCGTTCGGTATCGGTCTGGAGCGCATCACGATGGGCAGATACAGCATCAACGATATGCGTCTGCTCTACGAGAACGATATGCGCTTCCTGAACCAGTTCTGATCTATGAAAGAGCTGCGCAGAAGATATCTCTCATCTGCGAAATTCTATCTGTTCGCGTATGCGATACTGTATTTTCTGCCTGTACTCATGTGGTACAGGGTCACGAGCCAGCGCTTCCCGACCGTCTCGGGCAGGGTGCTCGTCATATACTCGGCTGTCATGCTCGCTGTCATCGTGACCGACGCTGTGACAAGGTATGCAAGGTTCATGCGTCAGGTCAGAGGGCTCACTCCCGGAGAGCTTGAAAGGCTCGTAAATTCCCTCGGGAACTGCCCCTCGTACAAAACTCCGCTCGGCATGATATACCTTGCAGACGGAGCATTATACTACACGGGCGGGCACATTCTCCCCTACCCCGAGATCGAGGAGATAGAGCTTCGGACAAGCGAGACTGACACAATAAACGTTCATCACATTTACATACACTGCCATGACAGACGGCGCCGATACATTCCCGCAACAGCACGGACGCTCCCAGAGAGCTTCGATGCAGAGATAAAAAAGAAAAACAGCGGTATAGAAGTGAACAGAACGTTCAAACCTGCTTTCGGCAGGAAGAGAAATACATACAACAAGGAGAATACAAATGAAAAATGATGTTACCCAATGCTGGTTCTATCAGCTCTGCAAGAAATCCTGTGCAAAAGACGTAGGCTTTATCTTTGTCGGGGCGGCGCTGATACTGGTGTGCCTGCTTCTGTTTAAGATAGTTTTCAGCACCTACCAGATAATCGGCATCGTGTTGGGCGGTGCGCTCATAGTCAGCGGTCTTTCGGCTTTCTTCAAGAAATTGCCGAAGGTCAGAGCTTTTCTTGAGGGTATGCCTGCCGAATGGCTCGCGACACTCGGGAACGTTCCCCCGCAGGACTGGTACAAGACATTCTACTTCACACAGTATTATCTCTGTATCCCCAGCGAATACATCATGGTGAGATACTCCGACATCACAGAGATTCAGATACAGAGAAAGCTCACGAACAATGTGACATCGGGCTACAGCGTGGTGTTCACCATTGCAGGCAGATCGGACTGTCTCAACGTTCCCGTGCTGGACTGGAAGAGCTTCGGCACAGGCGCTGACAAGCTCGTCGAGGAGATAAACAACCGAAAGCTCGCAATGATGCAGAGCACACAGGAAAACTAATAATGAAAGGATAAATTAACATGGATCTTTCAATGAGATGGCTTGCAGATTATGTTGACTGCAAGTGCGATACAAAGAAATTCTGCGACGAGATGACCCTCTCGGGCTCTAAGGTCGAGTGCTTCGGCGAGGAGGGCGACTACCTCTCGAACGTGGTGGTAGGTCACGTCGTTGACATCGTTCCCCACCCCAACAGCGACCATATGTTCATCTGCCAGATCGACGTAGGCGAGGACGCTCCCGTTCAGATCGTTACGGGCGCTCAGAACGTAAAGAAGGGCGACTATGTTCCTGCTGCAAAGCACAAGTCCACCGTTCTCCACGAGGGCAAACCCGTCAAGATCACCAAGGGCAAGCTCCGCGGCGAGCCTTCCAACGGTATGCTCTGCTCGCTCGAAGAACTGGGTCTGACCCTGCACGACTTCCCCTACGCTATCGAGGATGGCATCTTCATCCTTGGCGACGACTGCGACAAGACCGTCGGCATGGACATAAAAAAGGCTATCGGCTTTGACGATACCATCGTCGAGTTCGAGATCACCTCCAACCGTCCCGACTGCCTTTCTGTGACAGGTCTCGCACGCGAGGCTGCGGCTACCTTCAACGTTCCCGTGAACATCAAGGAGCCGACCTTCAAGGGCGTTGACGGCGACATCAACGAGATCATGTCGGTAGAGATCCACAACGCTGACCTCTGCCCGAGATACATGGCAGGCTACGTCAAGAACGTTAAGATCGGACCCTCCCCGAGATGGCTCCGCGAGAGACTCCGTGCAAGCGGTGTCCGCCCGATCAACAACTTCGTTGATATCACAAACTTCGTTATGCTTGAGTACGGTCAGCCGATGCACGCTTTCGATCTGAGATACGTTTCGGGCGCAAAGATAAACATCCGCAACGCTAAGGCAGGCGAGAAGATCACCACCCTCGACGGTCAGGAGCGTGAGCTCTCTGAGGAAATGCTCGTTATCGCCGACGCTGAGAAGCCCGTTGCTGTTGCAGGCGTTATGGGTGGCGAGTACAGCGGCATCATGGACGACACCACCGCTGTTGTGTTCGAGTCGGCTTGCTTCGACGGCGCTTCGGTACGCACCACCGCCAAGAAGCTCGGCATGAGGACTGACGCTTCCGCACGCTTCGAGAAGGGTCTCGACCCCGAGAACACCTACTACGCTCTCCTGCGTGCGTTCGAGCTGGTAGAAGAACTCGGCTGCGGAGAGGTTGTCCGCACCTATATCGACTGTGACAAGACCGTTAAGAAGGACAAGGGCGTGACCTTCGACCCCGACTGGATCAACGGATTCCTCGGCACCGACATCCCTGCCGCACAGCAGGAAGAATACCTCACCCGTCTCGGCTTCGAGATCAAGGACGGCAAGGCTTACGCGCCCTACTACCGCATCGACATCGAGTGCAAGTCCGACCTCGCTGAGGAAGTTGCAAGACTCTACGGCTACAACAACATCCCCGACACTATCATCCGCGGCGTTGCACAGGCTAAGCTCACCCGCAAGCAGCGTTTCGAGCGCACCGTTACCAACGCGATGCTCGGTATGGGCGTGAACGAGATCACTACCTTCTCCTTCATCAGCCCGAAGTACTTCGACAAGATCAGACTTCCGCAGGACTCCAAGCTGAGGAACACCGTTGTTATCTCCAACCCTCTCGGCGAGGACACCAGCGTTATGAGGACCACGATCCTGCCGTCCGTGATGGAAGTGCTCGCACGCAACTACAGCTTCCGCAATCAGGAGTGCTACGCATTCGAGCTGGGCAGCGAATATCTCCCTGTTGAGGGCGAAGTTCTCCCCACCGAGCCCGAGCGTCTCGGCATCGGTCTGTACGACTCTAACGGCAAGCTGGATTTCTACACCATCAAGGGCATGATCGAGGAACTGTTCGACAAGTGCGGCGCACCCGCTTACGAGGTCGCACGCCCCACCGAGAACTGCACATTCGGTGAAGTGAGCGCGTTCCACCCCGGAAGAGTTGCTGTTATCACCGCCGAGGGCAAAGAGCTCGCTATCTTCGGTGAGCTGCACCCCGAGACCTGCGAGAATTACGGCATCGGCTGCCGCGCTTATGCTGCAAAGGTAAACATCCCCGAGCTGATGGAACTCTGCGCTGAGCAGAAGACCTACAAGCCTCTGCCCAAGTTCCCTGCTGCTACCCGTGACCTCAGCCTTATCTGTGATGACGAGCTCCCCGCAGCCGTTATCGAAAAGACCATCCGCGACGCGGCAGGCAGCATCCTCGAAAGCGTTACTCTGTTCGACATCTACAAGGGTCAGCAGATCGCTGAGGGCAAGAAGAGCATCTCCTACTCGCTGACACTTCGCTCTCACGAGGGAACACTGACTGACGACCAGGCTGACAAGACTATGGACAAGGTCATCAAGGCTCTTGCTGCCGAGGGTGCAGAACTCAGAATGTGATTTTTTCATAAATTGCTGTATTTAACGAAAATATGAACATCAAATTGTGCAATTCGCTTAATATTTTGCAAAACCCTTGTACTTTCAAGGGAAATGCGGTATAATATAAAAGACGCAGAATAAATTTTAGTAAAAGTTCTATATTCAGTTCACGCATCAGACACAGAACAATGTAAGGAGTTGAGCATCATGCACGATACACTCGAGTTTACAGTCAAAAAAGAAAAAGATGAGAAGATGAAGGAAACACTCGAGGCAGTGTACAGCGCTCTTGTCAAAAAGGGCTACAATCCGATCAATCAGATCGTAGGCTACATCCTCTCAGAGGATCCGACCTACATAACCACATATAACAACGCACGCAGTCTCATACGTCATATCGACCGTGATGAACTGTTGCAGGAGCTCGTAAAGAGTTACCTTGACGTTTAATAGGTTTTTGGATCAAAGAGCATAGAAGCGGTTCAGACTATTCTGTCTGTACCGCTTTTATAATGCAATCGACTTTTTCTTTTGTAATGCCGGCTGTAAGCATCATTTGCGTAATTTATCAGATGGTCTCTCATGAAATGTCGAGAGTCTATCTTACGGAACACATCCAACTGCCAACATATTAAAAGTTTTAGGAAAGGGGGTTGGGGGATAAACCTTTTTCAAAAGGGTTTTCCCCAATAATACCCGCACTTACTCCCCGTAAATTCCTATCTGTCACAGGAACGGTTTTGCAAAAAGACTTACAGAGGATATACAAAAGACACATCAGTAGAGTAAAATGTTTATAATGGAGGAAATGACATGGCATACACGATACTTCTTGTTGAGGATGACGCTCAGATACGTGAGCTTATCAGCGACTACTTTAAGGAAAAAGGCGGCTATACGCTTATGACGGCAAAGGACGGACTTCAGGGGCTCGACCTTATTTACGAGAATAACTTAGACCTGCTGATGCTCGACATAATGCTGCCCGGTGTTGACGGCTTTTCCATCTGCCGCGAAGTCCGCGCAAAAAGCATCGTGCCGATACTGTTCCTTACCGCGAGAGGACGCGAAGAGGACATCCTCTACGGCTACGACCTCGGCTGCGATGATTACATAGTCAAACCCTTCTCACTCGCGGCTCTTTACGCAAAGGTCGGAGCGCTCATCAAGCGGTCAAAAGGCATGGTGGCAAAACAGGAAATGGTCTGCGGCGGGATAAGACTTGACCCCGCGACCTTCACCGTCACCGCCGACGGCAAACAGATAGACCTTCCCCCGAAAGAATACGCCATGCTCAAATACCTCATAGAACACAAGGATTGGGTAGTAGACCGAGACACACTGCTGACACGGGTATGGGGCGCTGACTACTTCGGAAGCGACAGAGTGGTGGATAATCACATCAAAAAGCTCAGAAAGGCACTCGGACCCTGCGGCGGTCAGATAAAAACGGTCATCACCAAGGGCTACAAAATAACAGAATAGAGTGATATTTATGAAAAAAGACAAGCGCGAGAAACTGCTGAGAAAACCTCTGAAACGCCGCAGCTATGGGGCTATACTCTTAAAAAGACTCATTCCCTGCCTTATCGTATGCGGCGCACTGTTCCCTTTGGCAATATGGGCCGCAGGACAGATCTATATAGCCACGATGCACGAAGGAAATCTGACAAATCAGTACTTTACGGACGAACAGCTTAGAGACGAATACGATCTATACAACGGAGATAATTACGAACAAAGAATATTTCACAGCTTATATGTCAAATCAGGTGATTCTTTCGGCATTAACGAAACGGCTTATGAAGTTTATGACAGCGATACGGGCGAACTGCTTCTGAGAACAGAACATAAGGGTATTGCTCAGGTAAAAACAGATAACGAAATGACCAAATCTCCCGTGTATTATTACTGCGACAGAAAATATCTGGGCGATGTTTACGACAAATATCTCGACATCATGGCTAACAAGGACAAAAATGCGCAGATCTCCATGGGATTTGAAGACATCTATATTTCGGACGACGGCACTTTCCTTCCCGGAAAAGGTTCGATAAATACACTTTCACCTGAAAGATCGGAAGTAGTTCTCGAAGATGAATACACAGACGATACTTCTTTCAGCTTCGACCTCACACCCGACAACACAACAGGGCTTACCCATCTGGAATGCGGTATGAACAGGACCTACGCGGGACTTTACGGAATTTCTCCCGACTCCAATGCATTCAGGATCCTCGATGATAAACTGCCGTTCATGACCGCTACAAATCACAGCAGCTTATTCGGCGAGTTCGATTACGGCTGTGCATACAGCATCATCCGCGATAAGGTGCTGCTTCCCAACGGCAAGAGCTATATGATATGCGCCTGCTATTATGATGACGGGTCAGCATATTGCATAAAGTACGCTGTGATGTTCGGATCTGCCATCACACTGATAACTGTTATCATCGCTCTTCTGACTGCATACCGCACCTACATGAAAGAACAGGCTCACTTTGCGATGGAGGACTACCGCCGCGACATGACCAACACGATGGCGCACGACCTGAAAACGCCGCTCATGGCGATCTCGGGCGCCGCAGAGAACATGAAAAATATCACCGATGAGGAAAAACGTATGCACTACGCAGACATGATACTCTCGAACGTAGATTACATGAACGGGCTTATCGGCAGCGTGCTTGAACTTGCGAAGGTCGAGCAGATCACCAGGACCAAGAAAGAGACCGTAGACCTGAAAACCATCACCGAAGAGACCGCAGGCAAATATACCGACGTCCTTAAAGAAAAGAATGTCAGCCTGAACATCAGCGGTTCGGGCACAGTCAAGGCGGACAGTTCGCTTATGCGACAGGTCATCGAGAATCTTTTCTCAAACGCCGTCAAGTACAGCGTCGAAGGTAATAGTATCGACATCGAGATCAGCAGCAAGTCCTACACCATCTCGAATCAGAGCCGCGAGCTCACAAACAAGACCGCCGACCAGCTCTGGCAGCCCTTCGTAAAGGGAGACAACAGCCGCAGTGAAAAGCTCGGCAGCGGACTCGGACTTTCGATCGTGAAGAACATCTGCGACAGCGAAGGCTTCAAAACCGATCTCACGATGAACGACGGAAAATTCACCGTAACAATTACTTTCTAAAAACAAAAAAGAGACCGAAGCGATGAAGACTGCGGTCTCTTTTATTTTATTCGCTTGCGGTACCCGACGACAGCGATGTAACTGCCGAAGGGTCGTTCGGAGTCGGTTCGGTGGTAAGACCCTGATCGTTTTTCTCCTTCGCTTCCTGCGCAAGAGCGTTTGCAAGATCGGTGAGGATCTCCAGATTCTTATCAAAATTCGCCTGCATTTCCTCAACACTGCCGTCAAGTGTATTGACGGGACGGCGCATACAAAGGTGAATGTCGTTCGGCAGCGCGGGAGCTTTCAACTCGTCGGCGAGGAAACCGAAGTTAAGCGACAGACCCTTGTCATCGATATAAGGATTATCGGGTATCTTCAGCGAGAGGTCGGTAGTCATCAGCGCCTGAAGATCGGGGTCAGTGTTTGAATCGGTCAGCACCATGATTATCCTGTCCTGCTGCAAATTCGCGAAAAATTTCTGGCTGTTCGTCTGATACAGGGTGTTGTACTTTTGGTCGTTCAGCGGACAGATTATAACCTGAACGTAGACCTTGCCGTCGCTGTTGAGGTCGGGCGTGTACTGTTCGATACGCTTTTCGAGCAGTTTTGCGCTCTCATCGTTTTGCAGGACGTTGTCGCAGATGAGCAGTATCTCGATATCGGGATCGACCTTTGTCGCAAGGTCATAAATAATGAACCCGAGCACCAGCGCAAAGAACGTGCCGAGGATTATCCACATCTTCTCATGATACCAGAAATTAGCAGCCTTTTCCATTCCGTGGAGTTCGCGCTTTTCCTCGTGGACTTCTTTTATCTCCTCTTCTTCGGTGGCGATGCCCGCCTTCATTTTCATGAGGTCGAGCTTGTCCTGTGCTATGCGGCGGTCTCTCGCCTCACGGGCTTTTTTTTCGCGGAGTATTCTCTCATGCTCGATTTCAAGCCGTTTTTCCTCGGCCTCTTCCTGCCTTCGGCGCTCTTCTTCTGCGAGACCCCGTTCGTATTCAAAATCCTCGTCGGGTATAAAGTCCTTTTCGCCCTTACCCGTTTCAATGCCTTTTCCCATATATTATAGTAAGCTCCTTATTTTTGAGTTATTAAGTTATGATTATACACTATAATTATTTCCGCATCATGAACAAACTCATGAGATTTAAGTAAAATCGGCAGAACGAGCGCCGATATCCCTGCCAGACACAGTAAAAAAACGATAAAAACCCGCAATTTTCGTTTCAGTGCATGGGACGGTTTTCGTAAAACGAAAATTAAAAGCTCGGTTTATGTAAACGTTTTCGTGGGAATTTCGGATTTTGATAGTAAGTTTTCCACACTAATCGACCTGAATTTGATATATTTTTGGCGCATATGATGAAATTTCCGCATAAACGTTTTAAATTAATTAAAATACTTGACAGTGCAAATTCTATTATGATATAATATGGTAAAGCAATATATCCGAAACCGCATGAGACATACATCCAGAGGCATGAAGAGATAACAAGAAAAGCATGAGAAACAGAGACATGATCGGGAGGCGATCTTTATGACAGGTTCAAAGGGAATTATCGATCTCACGGGCGAATACAGGAAGAAAGCACCCGTGCTTCTTCACGGAACTTCATCTCTTTACATCGCATCCATCAGCGAAAACGGATTTGGCGGTCTGCCTCAGCACCGCGATATGTGCCGCCGCATCCTTTCAGAGCTGTCGCTGGCATTCCACCGCGCTTACCGCGACGAACCCTCGGAAGAAGGCGAAGTACTTTATTCGGGTATATCATCCTACGTTCAGAACAGCTACGGCGGCGTTTACGTCACCACAAACATCGTGACCGTGCTCGACCACTCCTGCGGCACTAACTGCGGATTCGGCGAGATGCTCTACGAACTGCTGGCATATTACACCGCGTACAAGTGGCTCTACGGCAAATACCCCGAGCTCAGGGTCGATGGTCACAAGGAATTTCTCGGGCAGTTCATCGACTTCGAGACCAACCTCATCACGGCTAAAAACAGCCCTGCTGTCATCGTGCTGAGAGATGTCCCCGTCAACACGCTCAGACACGAGGACGGACGAATCGTCAGCTTCACGTCAAGGCTCACGGGCTACATCGCGTCCGAACAGGGTCGCAGAAGCGGCAACAAGCAGCCGTTCCTCGATACGACCAACTACCCCCTGAAAGACTATCTCACCAAGTGGGCTCCGAGCTCTCAGAGATATGTGGGCGTACCAATACCCGCTACGGAATTCGAGGTCGTTTCCGTAGAAGGTCAGCTCCCCTTCTTCTACTACAGCGACACCGACGAACAGCGTGCGGAAAAGGAGCTGAAGATAAAGGATCTCCGCGACAATATGGCGGAAAAGCTTTGCGGACTGCTTCTCAACCGCGAGACAGACCTCAGCCTGCTCAAGCGCTCGGTATAAAAACTATCAGAAGACGTTTCCGACGAAATATTCGGGAACGTCTTTTTTCTTGACATTTACGCACTTTGAGGATATACTATATATAAGGAGATGATGGAATGCTTTACGGTGTAAGTGTAGGCTGCGGAGATCCGCTCGATATGACGATAAAAGCAGTGCGGACTATCGAACGCTGCGATACGGTATTCGTGCCGAGAACAGGCGGCGAGAAAAGCCTTGCCCTAAGGATAGCTTCGGGAGCGGTGGATATGAGCGCCAAGCAGCTTATACACCTCGATTTTCCGATGACGAGGGATACGCAGGAACTCGAAAACGCATGGGACTCGGCTTCCGAAACAGTCTGTGAAGTACTTCGCGAGGGAGATGCTGCTATGATCTGTCTCGGGGATGTGAGCATCTACACGACTTTTTCTTACATCTCCGGCCGTGTCGAGGCTAAGGGCTTTGAGACGAAATGGCTGCCCGGTGCAAGCTCGGTAACAGCGGCTGCCTGCGCGGCAAACATCCCACTCGTCTGTGGAAACGAACCTCTGCACATCCTGCCTTACGGCTGCGAGGGGTTCAGCGAAATGCTCGCAGCCAACGGCACAAAGGTCATAATGAAATGCGGCAAAAAAGCTCCTCAGCTCTTGCAGGAGCTTGAGGAGCGCGGTATGCTCGAAAGTTGTATCGCAGTCGAAAACGCAGGGCTCGAAAACGAGAGGGTCACATACGGCAGAGACATCCCCGCCGATGTGGGCTATTTCACGGTGTTCATCCTTCGGTAAACAGCTGTTCCGTACACATGACGGTATACCCCGCCTCATAGGGACGCACAAGCTCGGGTCGGCGGTCGGCTTCGGCAAGAACATCGGGCAGCAGGTCGGCTGCGGTCCTTTTCATGTGCTCCCGCGACTGCTCGCTGATACACGGGCATGAGGGTGACAGGGTTATCATGCGGACTCCGTCCCGCTGCATCAGTGCGAAAGGAAAAAGTCGGCATTCAAAGGGCTTATCCGCTCCCAGCAGACAGCCTTTGGAGTGGTCGAGCATCGGGCAGACGAATATCTCGGGGTCGTCGGTGGGAAGCATCAGAAAAAGCCGCTTGCCATACGGCTCGGTAAAGCGGACTTCGGGAATGAGCATACTCGCTCTTACGGCAGTGTCATCCGATACGGACGGCGTATCTGCGAGCGTGTAGCTCTCAAAAAAACAGCATTCCTTGCACTGTGCACAGTCGGCAGCGGTCACGAGCCTGTCGGTGACGACGCTCATCTCGGTCACTCCCCTCTCAGATTTTGGCATAATTGTCAAAAAATCATGTCCCATGTACATTACTATATTTGTATTTTATCATATCAGCGCGAATTTTTGTTACCAATCTTTGTCCGTTTTATAAATATTTGTGAAAGAATGGATTTTTTGAAAGTTTTTTTGTGAATACCCCTTGCATTTTATTTCGGAGTGTGCTATAATAAATATTGCCGAATGAAAGATTTGATTTCGGACAGGGTCGTAAGATCGAGTTAGTCGATCCGAGATACAGGTGTGCGGGTCCTGCGCAATGAACAACTGTGAACCATGTCAGGCGGGGAACCGAGCAGCATTAAGCAGTTTGCTTCGTGTGACGCAGTTTCGCCTGCACGCCTGTATGTCGGATCGAATTTTTTTGCAAAAGGGTGTGAGCACGGTGTATCAGGCTTTGTACAGAAAATGGCGTCCGAGATCATTTGACGATGTTGTTTCACAGCCTCATGTCACCACTGTGCTGAAAAATCAGATAGTTGCCGAGAAAACGGCTCACGCTTACCTTTTCACGGGTTCGAGAGGAACGGGCAAGACCACCTGCGCGAGAATTTTTGCGAAGGCGATCAACTGCCGCAACCCTCAGGACGGTGAACCGTGCCTTGAGTGCGATATCTGCAAGGCCGCCGAAAACGGCACACTGCCCGATATAATCGAGATAGACGGCGCTTCAAATTCGTCGGTAAACGACGTGCGCGAGCTCAGGGAAGGCGTTATCTACACCCCCGAGATGTGCAGATACAAGGTCTACATCATCGACGAGGCTCACATGATAACTACGCAGGCGTTCAATGCTCTGCTGAAAACTATGGAAGAGCCGCCCGAGCACGTAAAGTTCATACTCGCGACCACCGAGGTACACAAAGTCCCAGAGACTATCGTGTCAAGGTGTCAGCATTTTGACTTCAACAGGATACGCAGCGAGGATATCGTTGCGCGATTGAAATATATCGCTTCCGAAGAGGGATTCGGCATGACCGATGACGCGGCGCTCATGATAGCAAGGCTGTCCGACGGCGGTATGAGAGATGCGCTCTCACTGCTCGACAGATGCTCTGCTTACGCCGATAACATCGATATGTCGGTGGTCTCCAACGCGGCAGGCATCGCAGGAAGAGAGTATCTCTACGACCTGCTCGACATGATAGCCGCAAAAGACACCGCAGGCGCTGTGAGAATGACGGACGAGCTGCACGGCAAGTCGAAGGACCTGAAAGTGCTCTGCGGCGAACTGCTCGCACAGCTCAGAAATGTTATGCTGATACGCTCGACAGACGGCGCACGCGACCTTATAGTATGTATGCCCGAAGAATTCGGACGTTTGCAGACTCTCGCTTCAAAGATGAGTCTCGACAGGATATTCGAGTGCATAGCGATACTTCAGCAAACGAACGACCGCTTCGCAAGGGCTGCCGACAAGCGCATCGAGTTCGAGATGTGCATGGTCAGACTTTGCACGGCAGGCAGCAGCAGACCCGCAGCCGCGGCTGAAAACAACACCGACATCGGGGAGCTGAAAGCGCAGATTGCCGCCCTCACAAAAGCTGTTAACAGCGGAACGGCGGCAGCTATCCCTATCGCGGAAACTGCACCGAAAAAACCTGAGATACCGCAGAAGCCGAAAAAGAAATTCGACCCCAATAATTTCACGCCCCTCGAAGAATGGCAGGAAATACTGGAGATAATCGAGAAAAGCGCACCGACTATATGGGCGTTTCTCAAAAATTCGCTGGCCTGCATCGAAGGCGAGACCTTCTGCGTGGTCGTTGCGAGCGAATGGTATCTGAAACGGTTCAGAGAATCGAACGACAGAGTGATGCTCAAAAAGATCATCAAAGATTACTATGGCAAGGACTTTGAATTCAAGATCTATACTTCTTCGTCAGTGGATATCACCGAGAAGGAAAACCCTATCAATGAGCTTATCAAAAGGGCAAAGAGCTTGAATGTCGAAGTTGAGATAAAATCAAAATAAGGAGTAAATAACAATGAGAGCAAGATTACCACAAGGAATGGGCAAAGGACCTTCGGGCAACATGAATCAGATGCTGAGACAGGCACAGGAGATGCAGGACAAGATCACTGCTCTTCAGGCTGACCTTGAGCAGAGAGAGTTCACCGCTTCTGTAGGCGGCGGCGCTGTTGACATCAAGATCAACGGTAAGAGAGAGGTACTCAGCCTCAACATCAAGCCCGAAGTAGTTGATCCCGCTGACGTTGAGATGCTTCAGGATCTCATCATGAGCGCTTTCAACGAGGCTGTACACAACCTCGACGAGGTAAGCGACAAGGAAATGAGCGAGCTTACCGGCGGCGTTTCTTTCCCCGGACTGTTCTGACAGACAGCAGGTCGAATGGATAAAAACAGCAGTGCATTACCGCTCGTGCTGCTCGCCGAGCAGTTTGCAAGGCTTCCCGGTATCGGCATGAAATCGGCTGAGAGACTTGCTTACCATGTCATGCGCATGAACGACGAGGAAGTTCGGGAATTTGCCGACGCGCTCCTCAACGCAAAACGCACCGTTCATACCTGCAGGGTCTGCCAGAATCTGACCGAGAATGAGGTCTGTCCTATCTGCTCGGATACGCGGCGCGATCAGAGCATCATCTGCGTAGTCGAGAGCCCTAAGGATATTACGGCATTCGAGCGCACAAGAGAGTACAAGGGCGTGTACCATGTACTTCACGGACTGATCTCTCCTATCGATAACATAACGCCCGACAGCCTGCGCATCAAGGAATTGCTCGCAAGGCTCGACGGCAGCGTTGAAGAGGTCATAATGGCGACTAATCCGACTGTTGAAGGCGAGGCTACCGCCATGTATATCTCAAAACTCATAAAGCCTCTCGGCGTTAAGGTCACAAGGCTCGCATTCGGTCTGCCCGTTGGCGGCATACTCGAATTCGCAGACGAGATCACGCTTTACAAGGCTTTGGAGAACAGGAACGAAATATGAGGAACAGCTCGTGGGGGCAGACCCTCACGGGCTGTATTCGTAACAGAAAGGAATGAGAATATGAGAGCAGTAATTACTGTTATCGGCAAGGACGCTGTCGGCATCCTCGCTAAGGTAAGCACCGAGTGCGCAAAATACAATGCGAACATCACTGAGGTAACACAGTCTGTTATCGAGGATATCTTCGCTATGATCATGATGATAGACATCTCGAAGCTCAGCATCGACTTCGCCCAAATGGCTGAAGATCTTTCCGCAAAGGGCGAGAAGGAATGGGGTCTGAAGGTGTTTGTTATGCATGAGGATATCTTCAATTGTATGCACCACATCTGAGCCGATACCATCTTAGGGAGTATGAATAATGATAAATCAGTACGATATACTTGAAACAATAAGAATGATACAGGACGACTGTCTTGATATCCGCACTATCACGATGGGTATCTCGCTCCTCGACTGCATCGACCCCGACATCGACAAGGCTTGCAAGAAGGTGTACGACAAGATCACCCTCAAGGCAAAGGATCTCGTAAGAGTCGGCGAGCAGATCGAGAAGGAATACGGCATCCCGATCATCAACAAGCGAATCTCGGTAACACCTATCGCGATCATCTCGGCGGCCTGCAAGTGCTCGCCCGTTCCTTTCGCGAAGGCTATGGACGAGGCTGCAAAGGCTGTCGGCGTAAACCTCATAGGCGGATACACCGCTCTCGTTCAGAAAGGCTTCTCCGAGGGCGACCTTGAACTCATCAACTCCATCCCCGAGGCTCTTGCCAGCACAGAGAGAGTCTGCTCGTCGGTCAACATCGGTTCGACCAAGGCGGGCATAAATCTCGACGCCTGCGGCATCATGGGCAGGATCGTCAAGGAGTGCGCTGAGGCGACCGTTGACAACGCTTGCTTCGGTGCGGCAAAACTCGTTGTATTCTGCAACTCTGTCGAGGATAACCCCTTCATGGCAGGTGCTTATCACGGCGTAGGTATGCCCGACTGTCTGATAAACGTCGGCGTTTCGGGTCCGGGCGTTGTAAGAGCGGCTATCTCCAAGTATCCCGATGCGGACATCACCAAGATCGCTGACGTTATCAAAGAGATCAGCTACAAGATCACAAGAGTCGGTCAGCTGGTCGGCATGACCGCTTCAAAACGTCTCGGCGTGCCTTTCGGCATCGTCGATCTGTCGCTTGCGCCTACTCCTGCTGTCGGCGACTCTGTTGCTCACATCCTTGAAGAGATGGGTCTTGAGGTCTGCGGAACTCACGGAACTACAGCATGCCTCGCGATGCTCAACGACGCAGTCAAGAAGGGCGGCGTAATGGCTTGCTCGCGCATCGGCGGTCTGTCGGGCGCGTTCATCCCCGTTTCTGAGGACGCAGGCATGATCGACGCTGCTGTTGCAGGCGTACTGACCATCGAAAAGCTCGAAGCTATGACCGCTGTATGCTCGGTAGGTCTTGATATGATCGTCGTTCCGGGCGACACCGAGACCGATACCATCGCCGCTATCATCGCTGATGAAGCCGCTATCGGTATGGTCAACTCCAAGACCACTGCGGTTCGTATCATCCCTGCTATCGGCATGAAGGAAGGCGACGTGCTCGACTGGGGCGGACTCTTTGGCAAGGGTCCCGTTATGCCGCTCCACAAAGAGAGCGCAACCAAGTTCATTCATCGCGGCGGACAGATCCCTGCCCCGATGCAGAGCCTGAAAAACTGATATTTCTTCTTCCCGATACTGAGGTGTCGGGAAGTTTTTTTGCAGAGACATAATTAAGCCGTTCGGGGTGAAAACTCACGCCCGAACGGCTTTTTTTGCATTACGTCCACGTCTCGGTCACTCGGGGAAGAACTCGATTATCTCATCCTCATCTCCGTCTCCGCCAGCAGATAGTTCGTCAAAATCAACGCTGATAGCTTCTGCCACCGCTCTTATCACTTTGTCAAGTCTCTCGGTCAGCAGTTCATGATCGGCGGAAATGACATCCCACTGTTCGGCATCCGCGGCTTTTTCAAGCACAGCCGAGAGCTCCGCAAGCTCTTCCTCACCGACAGTTCGGGAATTGCTTTTCAGCGAATGTACGAGAATACCGTAATTCAAGGCATCCCTGCTGTCATAATGATCCTGCAAGGGCTTCAGCTTTTCCGCGGAGCTCCTGACATACTCATACAGCATCGTCCGATAAAGCTCCTCGTTGTTCTGGCAGTAGCCGAGACCCTTCTCGGTATCCAGCCCGATACTGCGGAGTCTGCCATATAAGTCGTCCACGTTCTGTAGGTCAGCATCCTCTTCCCTGCCGTCGTCGGCCGAAAGGATCTTATCCTCGGGAAGATATTTCAGCATCATCTTTTTCAGTTCGCGGCTGTCGATCGGCTTTGAAAGATAGTCATCGAATCCCTCGGCAAGGTAACGCTCCCTCGCACCCGTCAGGGCGTCGGCTGTCAGGCAGATAGCAGGGGTATGACGGCCGCTTTCTTCTTCCTGTCCACGCAGACGGTGAAGCGTTTCAACGCCGTCCATCACAGGCATCCGCTGATCCATCAGGATGATGTCATACTGTTGTTCGCACATCATTTCAAGCGCCTGCTGACCGCTTTCGGCAGTGTCTGTCATCATACCCGTATCGCTCAGCAGACCTGCCGCGACCATGAGATTCATGCGCGTATCGTCCACGATCAGGATGCGGGCATCGGGTGCGCGGAACAGTACTTCCGAACTGTCCCGCTCATGAAGGCTGTTTTCAAGTCTCGCACGGAAATCGCCAATCGGCTCAGCGGACATCACCTTCTGCGGCAGCCTCACACTGAACACCGAACCTTTCCCGTACTCGCTCTCGACTGAGATACTGCCGTTCATGATGCCCACAAGCCGATTTGTTATCGAAAGCCCGAGCCCTGTTCCCTCAACAGTGCTGTTGCGTTTCAGGTCGGTGCGTTCAAATTTATCGAATATCCTGGAGACATCCTCTTTCCTGATGCCGATGCCCGTGTCCCTGACGGCAATCGTAAGCTCGGTCATCTGTTCCGCCGTGTAGCCGCCGCTTCCGTGAACGGTCAGCGTCACGCTTCCCTTGTCAGTGTATTTGATGGCGTTGTTCAGCAGGTTTATGAGTATCTGTCTGATGCGCATATCGTCGCCGAACAGCTCGTCGGGAAGGTCGCTGTCCGTCTCGATATTCATTTCGAGCCCCTTATCCCGTGCCTTGAACATGACGGTGTTGGCGACATCGTTCAGAACCGAGCTGAGCATATACTCCCGTTTGTTGATGTCAAACCGCCCTGCTTCTATCTTAGAAAAGTCGAGGATGTCGTTGATTATCGAGAGCAGATTATTGCCTGCGCTGTCGATGTTACCCGAATATCCCTTTATCTCGGAAAACACACCTCGAACCGCTTCCCTGTCCCTCGGAAGGGATTCATACGCCCTTTTGGTTGCGCGCATTATCATCTCGTTCATGCCGAGCACGGCATTTATCGGGGTGCGTATCTCGTGGCTCATGTTGGCGAGAAAATCGCTTTTAGCGGCGTTTGAACGCTCCGCCACCAGCTTTTCCTCACGGAGACGGTTATTCTCCGACAGCTTCTGCTCGAAATATACGATGATGATAACACCTATCGAAACGACCACAAGCAGCACTGCGATAAGGAACAGGATAACATGGATGATGTCGTAAACATTACTCTCGACAGTATCGCTCATGCCTTTTGAGAGCCTGTCCCTTATCCATATACCGAGCACGATACCGCCCAGCGAACATATCACAAACACCGCAACGTAAGTGCCTTTGAGAATCCTCTGTACCCTGCGGCTGATGAATACCGACGAGCCCTCGCCCGCCTTCGGAAAAGTGCGGTTTATCGCCCATATCATGAAAAGATAGGATGCGCTGCATATCAGCGAGCAGACATAGTAAGCCTTCTGCGTCCAGCCGTCAAAGCAGGAAGCTGTCCACATACCGAACTCCGCATAGATGCAGGTAAGCATGGCGATCGCGATAAACGGCGGTGCTGCTCCATTCTTTCGGTTCTTTATGTGCCACAGGATGTCCCTGACACAGAGACAGGCGGCGACCGAACATACCGTTACCTGATACGCGCTCAGCAGTGCGCCGTCGAAATTCATGTACAGCGTCAGCTGCCACGCGTTCAGCGGAAGCGGCAGCAGCATGAGCGGATGCATGAATCTGCGCTCGCCTTTCGGTCTTAGGTTCAGTATCAGTAAGACCATCACGATATATGAGATGTTCCAGCCGAAATACGTCAGCAGGTCGGATGCGTTTGGAGTGCTCCCGATGATGATAAGATACGCCGTCCAGAAATAACAGCTCAGCAGGCTGCTCGCAAAAAAGCCCGTCGCATACAGCCAGCAGCGCTTTTTGCTGTCGATATATCTGAACAGAGAGAACATCTGAGCGATAAGTATACACATCAGCTGAACGATATTCTCAACGTATTCCATGACCATTGGACCGCCCCCTTACGTCTCCTTCATGGTGTACTCCTTGTCTTCGTCTATCATGGCGAGCATAATGTCCGCGAACACGGGGTCGAACTGAGTGCCTTTCCCCTTTTCGATCTCTTTTCTGACGAAAGACTGCTCAAGCATTCCGCGGTAACTGCGGTGGCTGGTCATAGCGTCGTAAGCGTCGGCGACCGCAATTATCCGCGCTTCTTCGGGGATCTCCTCTCCCGAAAGACCGTCGGGATAGCCTATACCGTCGTAACGCTCGTGATGCCATCGTGCGCCTATCATCAGCTTCGGCATCTCGGTTATATTCTCCAGGATGTGCGAACCCTTGTCGGGGTGTTGCTTGATCTGTGCGAATTCCTCATCGGTAAGCCCGCCCGTCTTGTTTATGACCGTATCGGGAACGCCTATCTTGCCCACATCGTGCAGCAGACCCATCATATAGATATCGTCCTGCCGCTTCTGGTCGTAGCCGAAACGGGCGGCGATCTCCTTAGAGTAAGCGGCGACCCGTCCCGAATGACCGTGAGTATAGGTATCCTTAGCGTCTATGGCCTCCGCGAGGGTCTGGACGAGGTGGAAAGAAAGGTTTTCATTTTCCTTCGCCTTTTTCTCGACCTCGGCATACAGGTCACGCTGTAGTCTGACAAGCTCGATGGTGTGTCTCACACGCAGGATCAGGACATCAGCAACGAAAGGTTTTCTGATGAAGTCCATCGCCCCAAGCTTTAGCCCACGAGTCTCCGATTCTGGAGAATCCACCCCCGTCAGGAAGATGACGGGTATCATTTCGCCTGCGGGCAACTGTTCCTTCAGTTTTTCGAGAGTCTCAAAACCGTCCATACCCGGCATACGTATATCCAGCAGGATAAGGTCGGGCCTGTTCATCTTTACATATTCAAGCAGTGCCCTGCCCGACCTCAGCGCAGTCACACGCATATCATGAGAACTGAGTATCTGCCCTGCCTGTATCAGAGTCGATTTATCGTTATCGACAACGACTATCCAATCCATCAGCATCCTCCGTAAGACTATTTGTACGACCGATACACGAATACACGGTCTCGTTCATACATTTGCACATAATTATTCGTATATTTGTAGTTTTATTATACAATATTTTTAAAGTTTTGTCAAGTTTTTTATAGAACATTATAACTTTTCATCTGAATAATAAAATACGCCTGACTGCACTTTTTCGATGATGCCCTTGTTATTATCCACAAATATTGATATAATAATTATGCACACCGCCGATTTTTCGCAGAGAAAAGAACTTTTTGTATTATTTCCGATCTTCCACAGGAGTTATTATAAAGGGAACTAAAAAAGCTAACAGTACGATTCCTATTCCACAATAGACGATATGGCTAAGTATCTGATCTCAGCCGGAAATGCAAAAAACTAAAAGAATATCTTTACGCATGGTACGGTATACTCGATGAAAAAACCGCATATATCAACCGGGCAGAGGACGGCTACTATTTCAGCTACAGAACGCCGCGGTGGGTATATGATGAATGCGGTCTGTCGCTTGTGAAAACAAATTATCAGATAAATTGATATATTATTTGTATCAAGTGTTAATGCTTCGCTTCGGCGGCTGAACTGTCAGGATAAACAAACGTCCCCGTGACTGTCAGGGTCACAGGGACGTTTTGATATTCAGTGAAAAACATATAAGATCAGGGGAACTCCAGCCGCCGCTACGCATAACCCGATGATAACGCACAGCAGTCTTGTGATATCGTTGTTATAGTAGATCTCCTCGGGGTCGTTCGGGTTTACGAGGAAATCGCGGGTGTCGCCCTTTTTCGTGAGCATTTTATACCCCTGAGGCATACCCTCAATTTTTACATTCTCGCCGTTAACATCGAATTCCCATATGGGGATAAAGAGCATAGTATCACTTCTGCGAATACTGCGTCCCTTCAGCCCGATGCAGGTCGCGGTCACGGGATATGAACAGCGCTCTTTCTGCATCCTGTTTGCGACAAACGGCAGTACTGTCACAACCACACTCAGCATGAACAGTATCGTCCCGACCACAAACATCTCTGCCTGCTGTTCGGTCTTCCCCGAAAACAGACCCGAAAATCTTATCCCTGCGAGCATTAACGGGATAAGTATGATAAGCCCTCCAAGCGACATCGACACTATCGACCCGAAACGCTTGTCGATATATTTTTTGCTCTTGTCGGTATACGAAAGAAGTCCGAGCCCGAGAAATGTCAGCCCGATGAGTATCGTACTGTACTGTGCGCCGAAAAAGCGGGCTACTGACGAAAGCGGAATGACCACCATGATTACTCCGACATTGATAAGAAGCCGGATATCTCTCGAAGTAATTTCCTCATTGTCTTCGGGGATGAGATCATTTTCAATGTTATAATCGATTCTTTTCAAGACTTACGCCTCCCCGGTGATTTTTATCACCCTCATATCATATCAATTATAGCACAGACCGACTGGAAAATCAAGTTATCCCGACATTTCACAGGGTATTCGTTCCGCCATATGGGGTATCGGTTCAACTATTGACAATCGCACGGGTATATGATATAATAAAATTTGGCGTATTATGTAAAAATGAGTCTGATGACTTTTACATATTCCGTGACGAATAAACACAAGACTTTCCCGCGTGGAAAGGTTCTGAGACCGAAAGGATATCGGAGAATGAATAAACGTTCGGTATGCAGGATATGTGCGGCATTCATGACGGTCATGATGCTCGCAGGCTGCGGAAAAACAGATGTAAAGACTGACAACAAGGTGACTGTCAAGGACACTTCCGTGACCGAGACCTCTGCCGAAACCGAGGCAGTGACTGAGCTCGATTCTTCACCCGATGCTGCCGAGTCCGCCGATTCTAAAGACAATAAGAAAAACGGCAAGAAAAAGAAGGACTCCTCTTCCTCGGAAGCAGAGAAAGAGGCTGAGCCCCTTTACGTGGTCGAGACCCACGGTCCCCGTGCGTATGACGGAGCTGCCGAATATGACGACTTCTCCGACGCGCTTTTCATCGGCGACTCACGAACGGTCGGTCTGATGCTGAACGGCAACAAGCCACAGGCAGATTACTTTGCTTCGGCGGGTCTGAACGTCATAACCGTGCAGGAAACACCTGTCGTTCCGCGCTCGGAATTTGCCGAGGAGATTACTGCTGCGGCGGCAAACGTTGCAAGCGATGACGAAGAGGACGACGGACCCGACCTCAGCGGAAATATGCTCGTTCCCGAAGCGATAAAGTACAGAAAGTACAGAAGAGTGTTCCTCAACTTCGGCGTGAATGAGCTCGGCTGGCCTTACCCCGAGACATTCGTCGAAAAATACGAACTGCTGATATCGCAGGTGCGTCAGGCTCAGCCGAACGCGACGATATACATCGAGTCGATGCTGCCTGTTTCCTATCAGGCGCTTGAGATAAACTCCTGCTACAACTCCCCTGCGGTGGACGCCTTCAACGAGGACTACATCCGCCGTGTGGCACTTGAAACGGGATGCGTCTACATGGATGTGAACCGCTTCTTCCGCGATTCGCGGGGCGACCTTTATTACGGAGCGGCAGGCGACGGCATCCACATGATACGCGCTTACTGCCTTGAATGGATGGACATACTCGCATACTACACCACAGGCGACGGAAACCTCATCGAGATATCCCACAACATCACCGCCGAAAACAGCGAGGATACGAACACGACCAAGCTCGGTGATGACGGACTTCCAGAAACGATAGTCCCCGACAGTCTGCCCGACCAGATAATCCCAGACCTCAGCTCTGCTGATACATCTTCTGCCGGCGACACTGTTCCAGACAGTCAGGAGGACAGCTCGGACGGCTATGACGACAATAGCTACACATACTCGTATGAGGACACGTACAGCTACGACGACTACAACTACGATTACGGCTACGGCTGGTAAAGACAAAACTTCTGCGGCGTATCTGCGAATACAGATATGCCGCTTTTTGCAGGACGCACGACCCGTATTGACTATTTCTCGATTTTGTGCTACAATTATCAAATATCAGACTTCGATACCGACTCAAACGAACGGCTTCACCAAGGAAAGGATAACCAATGGATATAAAAGCAATACTCTTCGACCTCGACGGGACTCTGCTCCCGATGGATAACGATGTTTTCACAAAGGGCTATTTCAGACTGCTCGCAAAAAAGCTCGCGCCCCACGGCTACGACCCGCAGGAGCTTGTGGCTGCTATCCTGAAAGGCACGGAAGCTATGGTGAGAAACGACGGCTCCGCCACAAACTGCGATGCGTTCTGGAGAAAATTCGCGGAGGTCCTCGGCGAAAAGGTCTATGAGGACAAGTGCGTTTTCGACGAATTCTATGAGAACGAATTCAACGACGCAAAGCAGTTCTGCGGTTTTGCTCCGAAGGCTTCGGAGATTATCGATTCCTGCAAGAAAAAGGGATACCGTCTGCTGCTCGCATCCAATCCGCTGTTCCCGATGGCGGCTCAGAAAGCGCGTCTCGGCTGGGCGGGAATTTCGCCTGACAGCTTTGAGTTCATCTCCTCCTACGAGAACTCACACTTCTGCAAACCGAACCCCGAGTATTTCTCCGAAATGACGGAAAGGCTTAAACTTGCTCCCGAAGAATGCCTTGTCATCGGCAACGACGCAGATGAAGATATGGCAGCGAAAAACATCGGAGCATCGGTGTTTCTGCTGACCGACTGCGTGATAAACCGCGGGAACAAGGAGATCACGCAGTTCCCTCACGGCGGCTTTGAAGAGCTTGCAGCATTTCTCGGAATATAGATTAAACGGCACGAAGATGAACCTTCGTGCCGCTGTTTTTATCCGTATACTTTTGAAATGAAGCCTTTGACGTACTGACCGTACAGTTCGGGTTCGGTCAGCACCGATTCGGCGTGACCCGCCTTAGGAATCAGGTGTATCTCTTTGATGCCGCGTGTGCGCTCGTACATATCCTCTGAATTTTTCGGAAGGATGAAGCTGTCCTCTGATCCGTGAATGAAAAGAACAGGGACTTCATTGTTACTGAGCGAATCTATCGGACGCATCTTTTTCAGCGAATAGCCGTATCTGATATTCGCACCGATATCCGCAACATCGGTGAGGAACACTGGCAGATGAGCGTTCTCGAAGCCGCCCCTCAGCACGTTCTCTATGTCCGAGAAACCGCAGTCGGCGACCGCAAAATCAACATCGGGCTTTCTGCCGAGACAGGTCAGGGTGGTTGCCGCACCGAGGGACTCGCCGTGAAGTCCGAGAGCGGTCATATCGGGATAGCGCGACCTAGAATCCTTGATAATACATTCAAGGTCGGCGCTTTCACGCACGCCGTAAGTCGTGAAGGTCTGCTCATTTTCGCCGTGTCCGCGCAGATCGTAGATGATGCAGTTGAACCCGAGATCAAGATATATCTGCACATATTTCAGCGAACCGAAACGGTTGTCGGTATAGCCGTGGGAAAGGATGACATACTTCGTCGTCGGAACGGGATTTTCAAGCAGCTCGGCATGGAGGATATATCCGCCGTCACCGCTGACTGTGTAAGTGTTCTTTGTTAGCTGCTTGTAGAAGGAGGTGTCATAATGGTCTGTCTGCCATTCAAATGCTTCGTTAAGAGTCTGGCGCTTGCCTGTCATCACGTAGGACGGCAGCCACAGCGTGAGCGCGATCAGCAGGACCATCAGTATGCAGACAACGATGATTGTGAGCTTCGCGATGCGTTTTCCTACAGTCGGTCTTTTTCTGTCAGACACGGTATCAACTCCTTTGTCGGTATGGTCAGTCGAGCTTTTCGTACAGAACGTCTTCACCGTCTACGGTGAAAATGACCGCATCGGTCTCGTAATAATCGCCGTAGATGTCGTTTATGATGAACGAATACATATACTCCCCGTCAAGCAGGTCGATGAAGCCGATGCAGTTCTTGCCCTTATACTTGAACTCGTCGCCCTCGAACGAATACTCCTCATCGTCCTCTAACGAGTAGGCATAGTAAACGGGAGTGATCTTATCGCCTTTTTTCAGCTCCTTACCTGTTCTCGCGGCGCTTCCGCTGACGTCTATACCGTCCCATACGTCGATGATCGAGATGTCGCCCTTGTCGTAGTAGTATGCGAAGCGCAGGTATGTATCATCACCGTTAAGAAGTATCGGCGAATAGTAGATGTCGTAACCGTCGCAGTTCTCCTGCAAATAAGCCGCAAGGTACTGTCCGTCATCGAGTGCGAACCAGCAGCCGTCAAAGCCGTCGGAAAACTCGCCCGTCTCATAATCGCAATAGACATCCCCCGAATATCCGAGCTCGATCATATCGGAATCCTCGTCGTCCAGCAGGTAGACAGCCGCTTCAACATAGTCGGTCTTGTCAAGCGATCCGTCGGTCAGGGTGAAGCAGTAGATGCCGTCACTGTCGAAATCGGGCTCTTTGCTGAATTCAATGCTGCTGCTTCCGGGGGTATAGCTGTCGGCGAAATCCCAGTCACTCAGGTCGCCGACCGAGTATGTGTAGACGCCGTTTTCAAAGGTGTATCTGTCGGTGCTCCAGTTGTTCGAGAAGCTGCCGAGTATATCCGAATTATCATAGCCCGAGATGTCGTTGTTGGCTGCACCGTATGCAATCTTTCCCACAAGTCCGAGATAGTAGGGGCTGAGCGCCACATCCTTGAATATGCCGAGTTCCTGCGAACCGCTGACCCTCAGCGGATAGTACATGGAAAGTCCGCAGGCGTCGGGGTGGTCGCTGCCGTTTTTCATGTAGACCACAGCTTCGGCGAGTGCATCTGCCGCAGCCTTCGCATTGTCGGAACTGTCCATACCCGCTTCGATAAGACCCTTTGCATCCACCATGTTCGTATAGCCCGAAGCCTTGTTGTTGCCGCCGAAATTATCGGCATCGGAAACCGCACGGGCGATAGCCGTATAATCGGAACTGCTCTCGACAAGCTCGTAAATGTCCTTCGAGTAAAGGTCGAACGCCTTGATGAAGGCGTCCATCTTCGAGAGGTCGGTCACGGAAAGGGTCGCTTCATTTTCCATGTCGAGCTTTTCACATTCCTTGTAGAAGCTGTCACATATGTATTTGCCGATCTCTTCACCAGTGCAGGATTGGTTTTTCGCCAGGTAGCTGCCGATCTTCTCATAGTTCCATCCGTTTCCCGGTTCGGACTCTTCTGAGGCCACCATATACCTTGCGTGAGTCGCCATGATAGCCGCCGTCTCGGCAGTCGCCATCAGGCAGGCGTCGAAGCCCACGAATTCAAATGGTTCGGTCATGTCGTCGTACACGCTGTAGAGCGCCGCGTCTATCTCTTTGAGAAGCAGCGAGCTTTCGTCGTGGTTCTCATCGAAGCACACTCCGTTGATGCTGCCGCTGCCGTGATCCCAGAAAACAAGACCCATGTTCGCGGCAGGATACTCGGCTATACCCCATTTGAGGAAATCCGCAAGGGACTCGCCCTCGCCCATATCCGTCTCATCTCCCGAATAGACCAGATCGGCAGTACCGTTCTGTACCACGTAGCGTTCACAGGCATCGGGATCGACTTCGCAGTCCCATTCCTCCGCACCGCCCGTCTGCACCACAAACCGCACATTTTCGTTCGCCGCAGAATCCATCATTTCCTCAAGGTCGTTCGTGCCAGCGCCGTCCTCGGACTCAAGGTCTGAACCGCACATATACACGAACACCGTCCAGGTGCCTTCCTCGCCCATCGGCTTTTCTTCCGCACGTTTTTTTCTCATGATAAGCTCGGCGGGACGGTCATCCGAACCGCTGTGAGATACCTGTGACTTGCCGTTCTTCGAGGAGCTGTCCTTTTGGTCCTTGCTGCTGTCTTCATCAAGACAGCCCGTGGATACGGCCATAGTCAGCGCTGTCATCAGCGCGGCGATCTTTTTTGCCTTCATTACTCGCTTCCTCCGTTACTTTCTCACAAATCTGAATACATTTCCCTTGTCGTCAGCCGACATTCCCTTTATGTAGTCGAGGTAAAGCTGAACCGTATCGTCCGCCCTGCCCTCGTCGATCATTTTCTGAAGCAGTGCTGCCGCATCATCACGGCGTCCGAGATGGAAAAGTCTCACCGCCTCGCGGAAATCGTTCTTGCTTGCAGAGCGCAGGTCACGAATTTCGCCGTCGATACAGTCAAGCACTTCGTAGACCGCCTTGACCTCGTTGACGCCTGCCACCTGAAGGATACCAAGATAGCGCAGGTCGAGGGATTCGGGGTCGGTCATGCGGTCGAGGGTGTCTTTCGAGACAAGCATAGCGGTGTGATACTGCTTCGTCAGCGATTCAAGACGTGAGCTCAGGTTCACCGTATCGGAAATAACCGTTCCCGAAAGTCTCTCGCTCTCGCCGACGATACCGATACGCGCCATGCCCGTGTGTATTCCGATACCGATGTTAATGTCGCTGATACCGAGCAATTCGGCAGTTGAATGGTCGAGGACTATCTCCCTGTAAAGCTCGATACCGCAGGCGACCGCACTGTCGGGAGATTCAAAAAGCGCCATGACCGCATCGCCGATGTACTTATCGACAAAACCGCCGTGCTTTCTGACTATCGGGCCTGCCTTGCCGTAAATGACGTTCACGAACTCGAAGTTCTCCTTGGCGGTCATCATCTCGGAATTGAGCGAGAAGGAGCGGATATCGGTGAAAAGTACAGTGAGCTCGCGGCTCTCGGCGTCTCCGAGGTTAAGGTCGGTGAAGCGTTCCTTGCCCAGCAGCTCGCGGAACTTCTCGGGCACGAATTTGTAATAGAACTGCTCGTTTTCGTCCTTCTCCCTGAACATGGTGTCGAGACTCGAAGCCATCGAGTTTACGCTTCGGCATATCTCGCCCAGCTCATCGCTCGCACGGGAATCCACTCTCGCGGAGAAATCTCCGTTCGCTATCCTTGTGACGGTGCGGGTCGCACGCTTTATCATCACCGAAATGTAGAAAGACACTGCCGTTACCGCCCCTGCAAGAAGCAGAGCGCAGGGTATGAGCAGTTCATACATCTCCCATCTCAGACTGCGCTGATCGTCCACGAACGAGTAGCTGTCGTTAACGACAATGATGAAGGCGGCAAATTCGCCCTTGCTGTTGAGGACAGGCGTGACCGCCTGAAGCTTTATGGCTTCGGGCTTGAAACCCAGTTTGGAAAGGATGCCGTTCTCACCGTTATAGTAGTACAGGCAGACGCTGCTGTCGCTGTAGTAGCCCTCTACTATCTCCTCATAGGTATAGTTATCGGTCACTTCCGAATATGGCATCGCCTCATTGGCGGAATCAGCATAGACGAACGCTTTTTCCTCGGACGGAACACAGAGCATAACATCATAGCCGCCGCTCCAGAAGGTCGAAGATCGCTCGGTACAGTTGAAAATTGCATTCTTGGTGTAGGTATAATCGGCAGGGTCGGATGTTATCCTGTCGCCGTCGATGTTCTTTGAACACAGGGCACAGAATGCCGACATCTCGCTGTAGCAGTTGTCGAGATAGATGCTTGTCATTTTCTTCTGAACAAACACGAGGATGACTGCTACGGTAACGATGGAGATCGGTATCGTCAGCATAAGCTGCTTTACGAGCAGGTTCTTGCGGGTCAGGACAACGCACACGATGAACATTATACCCGCAAGTACCATCAGGCACTTCGAGACGAATTTGAGTATCGTGACAGCCGCGTTCACGGCAGGGAGTTTATACTCTCCCGTGAGCTGAGCGTACTCCCCGTCCGACCAGACGAAAACATCGCTGTAAGTGCAGATAACGAGATCTTCGCCGTCTGTGCTGAGCTTGGTTATTTCAAGACCATAGTCCTCATGGAGATCACCGTCAAGTTCGCCGTAAAGCTCGTCAAGAGTGATAACAGGGGTGAAACTGCCGTCCTCGAAAAGGTACACGGTATTGCGGTCGTAGTCTTTGGTGACGTATATCTGTCCGCCGACCTCGGCAGCGTTGAGTATCACATTTGTGTCGGAAGGCTTATCCGACGGCATATCGCTCTTGTAAACAGGTTCACCCGGCTGTTCGTCTGCCGAGGCGATATACACGCTGCCATCGCTCTTGACATACATATATCTTCCGTCAAGCGCGAACACACGACCGATATAACTGCCGTCGGGATCGGCTTCAATGGTGTTCAGAAGTGTCTGAGTGCCCGTTTCGGTTTCGAGAGCATAAAGCTCGACCTTACGGGGGTCAACATAAGCAAAGCTGAGTATGCCGTCCTTGTAGGAGAAAGCTGTGAGCCTTGAAACGCGGATAGGCGGTTCATCATCATCGGTGTAGTCGAAACCGCAGATCTTCTCGATCTCCTTGCCGTCGGAAGAAATGGAGAGCACGCCCTCCGAAGTGATGACAAAGCCGTTATCAGACCAGTTCACATAGTGCAGGAACATAGCGCCGTCATCGCCGAAAACGATATGTATCCTCGATTCTGTGCCGCAGTACTGATACAGCGCTTTGTAGCCAAGATAATAACGTATCCTGCCCGTTTCAGGGTCGGCACAGTAGACGAGCGAGTTGCTGGCTGTGGTGTCGTCGATGCCGAGAAGTCCCTCGGGAGAGACAGCGGCATCCTTTATCGATTCGGTAGTCACCCCTGTCTTTGGCAGGATGCCGTCAGTCACGTAACCATCCTTGCCGCTGATGTTAACAGAAAGATATATCACCACCGAGAGAACGGCCAGCAGGACCGAAAGCCATATCCTTCTCGGCGAAAAAAGGTGCAGTATTTTCTTCATTTTTTACTCCATTAAAAAGATGATGCTTCGTCACGCAAAGACAGACACGGACGAACAGCACATTATCTACGGTTGATATTATACCATATTTTTTGGTATAATTCAATATATTTTTGCTTAAAAAACATTTTCATGAAAGTTGCGTGAAATAGCCGCAGCTTCTTGAAATTATTGGCAGAACGTATTATAATAGAAAACAGACTCGCCGCGATCTCAGCACAGGTGCGGAAACAGTCTGAAAAAACTACAGAAACGGAAAGAAAGTATGAAAAAGAAATTCATGACGGGACTGCTGCTGACAGCGGGCGCTGCGGCGGCTCTTGCAGGATGCGGCAGACCTGCCGAAAAAGACAGCAAACCGAAGGGTATCAGCTATGAATACGGGGTGTTTCTCGGGGCAGAGGCCGAGGACATCGGGAAGATGGAGCCCTACAGGATAATCGTTCTGGACGCTCAGTATTTCACCAAGGAACAGATAAACTCTCTGAAAGACTCGGGGCATACCGTTTACAGCTACATCAACATCGGGTCGGTAGAGAATTTCCGACCGTATTACAGCAAATACGAACAGCTCACCATCGGCGATTACGAAAACTGGGATGAGGAACGCTGGGTCGATGTTTCTTCTGCCGAGTGGCAGAGCTTTGTGCTGGATGAACTCGCACCTTAGATACTCGAAAAAGGTGTCGAGGGGTTCTTTGTGGACAACTGCGATGTTTACTACAACTTCCCGTCCGAGGAAATTTTCGAGGGTACGGCTTTTCTTCTGAAGGGTCTGAAGGATAAGGGTGCTTATGTTTCGATAAACGGCGGCGACGCTTTCGTGACCGAGTATGCAAAAAAGTTCGGGGAGCTCGACAGTGTGATGGACGCTGTGAATCAGGAGACCGTTTTCAGCAGGATAGACTGGGACGGCGATAAGTTTTCCGCGAATACCGACAGCGAGCGTGAGTATTTTCAGGGGTATGCCGAGATGGTGTCGGGGTACGGCAAGGATGTTTATCTGCTTGAGTACACCACCGACGAGAAACTCATTGATGGGATATCAGACTACTGCAAGGAGAAGGGCTTTACCTACTACGCATCCGAGACACTTGAACTGCTGATACCGAAAAGTTCACGGGGTTCTCAGCCGAAAAAATGAACACGGGATAAGTTATCTCAGACACCGATGTCAGACAATGGCATCGGTGTTTTGTTCATAATTTGCGCCCGTGAGCTCTTCGATTTACTATGTTAATATGTTAGCATAATGACGAAGCTGTGACATATCATGATTCTGAAATCGATTTCAAAAATATAATATTCCATAGAAGAATTATTAATAAACCATGCTGAAATATTGCAACTTATTGTACAGTATCACGAATGGAATATTACATTTTTGATATAGTAAATATTTTTAAATAAAACCTATCAATTTTATGAACGCTATTGACATTTTCATTTTGTTGGTATATAATGTGACATGGTTGATTTTTATTAAGACAAAATATTTAACTAAAAGATGTAAACAGCAGCTTTTCAGGAGGAAAAAGAAATGAGAAATCACAAAAAGATCGCAGCCTGCGTACTTTCTCTTGCGCTGGCAGCAAACTCCGCAGTTCTGATAACCAATGCAGCAAACGGAGCATTCACAAGACCTATCACACAGTTCGCCGTAGCAGCCGATGAGCAGGAAAAGGATCTCGGACACTTCGTTTATCCTTCGTCCGAGGGTCTCGGAAGCGTTAACAGCTATGCTGTATTCACTTATGACTACTATCAGGGCAACCACATGGAGGGCGTTTTTGCTGCCAAGTATCTCTATCCTTCGGGAATGGGCTTCGGTACTACCGGCAACGTTGTAAACTACCTCAACCCCGGCGAGAACTTCATATACATCGAGAACTTCGGTGCTAACAAGCCCGGAGACACCAGCACTTTCGGAAACAATATCGATTCGATAAATGAGGGTATCAACGAGATCACTCAGGACAAGAAATGGGCGATGATCCTCCCCGATACCATCACCTTCGACCACAGCGCAAACAACGGCAACGGCATCGTTCTCATCAACGATCTGGACGGCGTTCAGTCGGGCACTTTCAACAACGCCGAAAGACTTGCCAACGGTCTCTATCACATTTCCAAGACCAGCTATCAGATCGATTTCGACAAGGCATTCGACGCGCTCCGCTCCTATTCCTACACATCCTCGCAGATGAACACTGAGGAGACCAAGACTGTCGTACAGGTATCGGGCGAAAAGTCCATCACCATCATTTGCAGCGACGGTGAGAACGCGATCACTCTCGACTCCTCCGTTATCGAGAACAACGAGATCCACGTTGTCGGAAAGAGCGATGATACCGATTATTCGCTCGTCATCAACGTTGTTGGTGTTACCGACGGCGCTGTATACAACAACAAGTCTACCGTTGACGGCGTAGGCGGCGGCTACTTTGAAGAGGGCGGCAAGCTGCTCTGGAACTTCGTTGACGCTGCTGACAAGACCATCACTTTCGGCGAGAACAACACGGGCGTTATCCTCGCTCCCGATTCCAACATCATCGTTACCGCTTCCCACAACGGTTCGGTATTCGCTAAGAGCGTGACCCACGACACCTGCGAGATCCACCAGAATCCGTTCACCGCAAGCGATTTCGCCGACATCCACACCGAGTCCGAGGAGACTTCAAGCGTTGAGACCGTCAGCGCCGAAGAGTCTTCCGAGACTTCCTCCGAAGATTCCGACAAGGGTCTTGATGATTCTTCTGCCGAGTCCGCAGACGATTCCAGTGAAGGCATCAGCGATTCTGCTGCCGATTCTTCAGCTGTAGATTCCACTGCCGACTCCAAGGATGACTCCGTTGAGGACTCTGAGGTTGATTCCACCGCTGATTCCAAGAACGATTCTGTTGAGGATTCCGAGGTTGATTCCACCGCTGACTCAAAAACCGACTCCGTTGAGGATTCCGAAGTAGATTCCACCGCTGATTCCAAGACCGACTCTGTTGAGGATTCCGAAGTAGATTCCACCGCTGATTCCAAGACCGACTCTGTTGAGGATTCCGAAGTTGACTCCACCGCTGATTCCAAGACCGATTCCGTTGAGGATTCCGAGGTTGACTCCACCGCTGATTCCAAGACCGACTCTGTTGAGGACTCTGAGACCGATTCCGTTGAGGACTCCGAGGTTGACTCCACCGCTGATTCCAAGACCGATTCCGTTGAGGATTCCGAGGTTGATTCTGACGCTGACTCCAAGACAGATTCTGTTGAGGACTCCGATGCTGATTCCGACGCTGATTCCAAGACCGATTCCGTTGAGGACTCCGAGACTGATTCCGAGACCGATTCCATAGATGACCCCGCTACCGATTCCGCAGATTCCGGCGTGCTTGACGAAAGTTCTGTTACAGACAGCGGCATCGGCACCGCAGAGTCCACAAGCGACAGCTCCGCAGCTGACAGCAGCTCCAACTCCGACAACAGCACCGACAGCGCTTCCGTCAGCAGCTCTTCCGCTTCGAGCTCCTCGTCTGCTTCGAGCACAGCTTCGACTGCTTCCACCGCAGACAGCACCTCAACATCTGCCGGCAAGACCGCTTCCGACAGCAACCCTGCTACAGGTTCGGGCGCTGCTTTCGGCGCTACCATTCTTGCAGCGGCTGCCATGATCGTAGTTACCAGAAAGAACAAGCAGTGATGACCCTCGGCAGATAAAGTGCCGACATTGATCACGTCACCTACAATTACGGGCTGTCCGTTTCCGAAAGGGAGCGGACAGCTTTGTTTTTGGGGCTGGCAATATTTACAGCAGTCTGTTACAAATATTTTGAAATAATAGGGTGGGGTTACTGCTTGACACAACAAATATTTTGTGATATAATTGTATACAGAAGATACGGCCCCGTAAAAAAGCATCCGTTACGTGACAGAAAGGAGCTAAGTATGGCTCGTCAGAAAAACTCTGATAAAGAGATAAACATCGTCAGCCGAAACATCCGCAAATACCGTGAACAGCTCGGCATGGAACAAAAAGAGCTTTCACGGAGGCTCGGTGTGGCTTCAAGCGCGGTCAGCAACTGGGAGACAGGCTTTTCAAAGCCCAACCTTGATGTGCTGGTGCCCGTTTGCAGGATACTCGGCATCACGCTCTATGAGCTGTTCGGTGTGGACGACCCCCGCGCAAATATGTCCGAACAGGAGCGGCTGCTCGTCGCAAAGTATCATGAGCTGTCGGAAGGTCACAGGTACGCTGTCGATAACATTGTTGACTCGCTCGCGGCCGCCGAGACTATGGACAGCTGCCCCGAACTGACAAGGCTCACATATTTCAGCCGACAGCTCGCCGCAGGTATCGGCGACCCCACCGACCTCACCGACGAGGGTGAGCCCATCTATCTTTACTCATCCGAGCTCGTCAACAGGGCGGACTATGTTTTCACCGTCAACGGCAGCAGCATGGAACCCGAATACCACAACGGGGACATGGTGCTCATCAGCCGTTTCCCCGAGTGCAGCGATATCCGCGAGGGCGAGGTCGGTGCGTTCATCAAGGGGAATGAGGCGTTCATAAAGGAATTTCAGCGCGATGGTCTGCACTCGTTCAACAAGAGATACAAGACCATACATTTCACCGAGGAGGACAAGGTGTTCTTCATCGGAAAGGTCATCGGCATTCTCGATGACGGCGATATCGCGTCGGACAGCGATGTCAGAAGGTTCCTTGCGGCTCATGAAAGCGTTATCGTGTGAGAGGTGAGCAGGGTGGCAGTTGACCGTAATAAGAAAGAAAAAGTGTACGTCAGGGTCAGCACCGATTTCGACGCTACGGGCTATATGCAGCCGCGGTCGGTGACCTGGAGCGACGGACGTACATTCACGATAGACAAGATAAAGGATTTTCGGCCTGCGAACATATACCGCGATGATTGCAGCGGATACTGCTTCACCGTGATGATACGCGGCGAGGAAAAACATCTGTACTTTGAACCTGCCGATTCGACTTTTTCCAGCCGTATCGGGCGATGGTACGTTATGACCGCGAACTAAAAGGAGGTGCTCTGCGTGAGTGAAAGAACATATGTTGCTATCGACCTTAAAAGCTTCTACGCTTCCGTGGAGTGCGCCGAACGTCAGCTCGATCCGCTGACGACGAACCTTGTGGTCGCGGATTCGAGCCGCACAGAAAAGACAATATGCCTCGCGGTCTCACCAAGCCTGAAAGCTCACGGCATTTCGGGCAGAGCACGGCTTTTCGAGGTCATACAGCGCGTTGAACAGGTCAACAGAGAACGCCTCGTAACGGCGGTCAGAAACGGCAGGATCAGGAAAAACAGCGAGGGAAAGTACGCTTTTTCGGGAGGATCGTTTGACGCGGACGCACTCGCCGCCGACCCGTCGCTGGAGCTTTCCTATATCACGGCTACGCCGCGGATGCGGCTCTATGAAGATTACAGCAGCAGGATATACTCGATATACCTTAAATATATAAGCGCGGAGGACATTGTGGTTTACAGCATCGACGAGGTATTCATGGATGTGACGGGCTACCTGACCGCCTACAACATGACCGCACACGAGCTTGCCATGACCATGATACGGGAGGTGCTGTACGAAACGGGCATCACAGCAACGGCGGGCATCGGTACGAATCTCTATCTTGCAAAGATATGCATGGATATCGTCGCGAAGCACTCCCCTGCCGACAAGGACGGCGTGCGCATCGCCGAGCTGGATGAGCGGAAATACCGCGAGCTGCTGTGGACGCATCGTCCGCTGACCGACTTCTGGCGCATCGGCGCAGGCATCAGCCGCAAGCTCGAAGCCATGCACCTTTACACGATGGGTGACGTGGCGCGGGCGTCGCTTGAACCGCGTCTGGAACAAAAGCTGTACAAGACCTTCGGGGTGAACGCCGAGCTCATCATCGACCACGCATGGGGCTGGGAACCGACTACCGTGCCCGCTATCAAAAGCTACCGACCGTCCGCGAAGTCGATATCCTCGGGACAGGTGCTGAAAGAACCGTATACGTTCGGGAAGTGCAGGCTCATCGTCCGCGAGATGATGGAGCTTTTGTCTCTCGACCTTGTGCGCAAAGGCTTCGTCACGAAAAAAATCACCCTCGTGATCGGCTACGACCGCAAGAGCCTTTCGGACGGACACGGACGGTCGTACAGGGGCGCGGTCGTTACCGACCACTACGGCAGAGTAATCCCTAAGCACGCACACGGCACGGAAAACATCGACCACTACACGAGCTCGACTTCCCTGCTGTGTGAGACTGTACTACGGATATACGACCGCGTTGTTGACCCCGAACTGCTGATACGCAGAGTAAATGTCGTTGCCGAAAATGTCATCATAACGGACGACATCCCCGACGAAGAGCCGATACAGCTCGACTTTTTCACGGATGCGGATACGGCGGTGTCAAAGAGCGAGCTTGCGAAACAGGCGGAAGAACGTGAGCACCGCTTGCAGCTCGCGACACTCGCAATACAGGAAAAATACGGCAAGAACGCCCTGCTCAAAGGCATGAATTTTCTTGAAGGCTGCATGACCATCGAAAGGAACGGTCAGATAGGCGGACACAAGGCGTGAAGAGGTGATATAATGGACGAATTTTTTCCGTACAGGGATATTATCGGTCTGCCGCACCATAAGTCGGCGGATCGAAAGCCGATGAGCTTATCGGAACGGGCGGCACAGTTCTCGCCGTTCGCGGCACTGACGGGGTATGATGAGATAATATGCGAGACAGGCAGAATCACGAAGGAACAATGCGAACTTCCCGACCATGTCAAGGATGAGCTTGACCGCAGGCTGGCGCTTCTGACCGCGATGACCGCCGAGGGATACCGCCCGACTGTCACCGTCACCTGCTTCGTTCCCGACAAACACAAATCGGGCGGCTGCTACGAGAACTTCACGGGGGAGCTGAGAAAGGTAGACAGCACTTTCCGCACGCTTGTTTTCAGCGACGAGAAACTCGATGCCGCAGGCAGGGTCATCGATATCGATATGGTCTCGGATATCGGGTGCGAAATTTTCGATTGACTTTTTCGGTGAGAAGATGTATAATTATAGTGTCCCCATCAGCACGGCTCAGACGAAAAATGGGGCAAAACAACAAGGAGGATACTAATAATGAAGATCTATTCAGTTACAGACCCCGAATTCGCAGAATACGGCAAGGTGCTGGAGGGCTATGACACCGCAGAGCTCACAAAAGCCATGAACGATATCGCACTGCCTGCCGAGGGCGTTGCTTATGAGCCCTGGATCGACAGTCTCGAAAAGTGCGGGATATTCAAGGCTCTTTCCGAAAATGCTTACGGCGGTATGCCCATCGAGCTCGGAATGTGCTGGGGACACAACAAGTCGCTCAACTGTCTTGAATATCACAGAAACAGCGAGCTGAACATCGGTTCGACCGACTTCATACTGCTGCTGGCAAAGCAGGAGAAGATCATAAACGGCGTGCTCGACACGGCTGACGTAAAGGCGTTCCGCGCACCCGCAGGTGCAGTCGTTGAGGTCTATGCGACATCGCTGCACTATGCACCGTGCCAGACTTCCGATGACGGTTTCAGAGTCGCGATCGTTCTCCCGAGAGAGACGAACACCGACATCGAAAAGCCCGAGATCAGAAACCTTGAGGACAAGATGCTATGGGCAAGAAACAAGTGGCTGCTCGCACACGAGGAATCGGCTGAGGCGAAGCAGGGTGCCTACATCGGTCTCAAGGGCGAGAATCTCTCGGTCTGAAATAACAAACAGCAGAGCCCGACACGAAATGTGTCAGGCTCTTTTTTTGCCAGAGAGCGGATTTTAATGTTCGGTTAATACTAATCGATAGTACCGTTAAGGGTGATGGATTAGTATGATAACAACCGAAAAGCAGGTGACTTGCCAAATGTTTGGTTTTGTGATATAATAAAGGAAAAAACTTACAAATATCAGGGGAAGTGACGAAAATGCCAAAGATCCTTATTGCAGATGACGAAAAAGAGATAGTGAAACTGCTGAAAATATACCTTGAATCGGACGGCGTGACGATCCTTGAGGCGAATAACGGTCAGCAGGCGCTCGATATCATCGCTGAAAACGACATCGACCTTGCGCTCGTTGATATCATGATGCCGAAGATCGACGGCTATCAGGTGATTAAAAAGATACGCAGCCTGGAAAGGTATATCCCCGTGATGGTCATTTCCGCAAAGATCACACTGTCGGACAGAGTGCTCGGCATCGATCTCGGCGCCGATGACTACATCACAAAACCCTTCGAGCCGCTGGAAGTCGCCGCGAAGGTCAAGGCACAGCTTCGCAGACTCAGCTCGACCTCGCAGAAAGCGGAGGTGAAGAACCTTATAACCGTAGGCAGCGTTTCGCTTGACCTTGACAAGTGCAGCGTCATCAGCGGCGGCAAGACCATTGAACTGACGATGGCGGAATTCAAGGTGCTCGAACTACTGATGGGACAGCCGAGACGTGTTTTCACGAAGGAACAGATATACGAAAGCGCATGGTATTCCGACAGCGCGGTGGATGACAACACCATCCGCGTCATAATCAGCCGTCTTCGCGACAAGATCGGTGCAGAACACATCAAGACAATAAGAGGGCTGGGATATCGTTATGAAGAATAAAAACGGGATGGCAAAGCTCCGCAAGAAAATAATGTTATCATTTCTGGCGGTGACGTTTTTTGCCACGGTCATCTCAAACAACATAGAATACCTTTGCGAACATACAGCTCGAAAGGCTCGACAAGTCTTCAAAGGCTGCGATGATCTTTACGTTTTTGTGGCTTATGTCGGACATAATCATCTATGTGACGAGCGCGTTCATTTTCTATCTGATGACCCGAAAGGCGGTCAGAAAAGAGAGCGAGCGGCAGGTGAAGGAAAAAGACCTGACTTATGCCGCGATAGTTCACGACCTGAAAACTCCCATGACTTCGGTGCAGGGCTTTGCAAAGGCACTTTCCGACGGGAAGGTCAGACCAGAAGAACAGCAGGAGATATTCGATATAATCTACCGCAAATCCATCAGCATGAACGACATGGTAAATACGCTGTTTGAATACTCGAAGCTCGGAACTTCGGGCTACAAGCCTGTGATGGAACAGGTAGATCTCTGTGCTGTCGTGAGGGATATCATCGCGGAGAATTACTGCGACATCGAGGAACACAAGATCGATCTCGACATAGATATCCCCGATGAGACTGTGACCATCAGCGCCGACAAGAAGGAGCTGAAACGCGCAGTTTCAAACCTCATCGTGAATGTCTACAAGCACAATCCCGACGGCATAAAGGCGCGCATATCTGTCGCAAAAGACGGCGGCAAAGCTCTGGTCAGGATAGAAGACAGCGGTTCTCCGCTTCCCGAGGGGCTGGATATTTTCGAGCCGTTCGTGACCGAGAACACCGCCCGCACCATCGACCACGGTACAGGGCTGGGTCTTGCGATAACAAAGCGCATCATCGAACGCCACAAGGGAAAGATCTGCACGGTATCGGGAAGCAGCGGCTTCACAAAGGCGTTCGTCATCACATTCAGAATATAGGTATTTATTGGGAACAGTCACACAGACTGTTCCTTTTTTACGTTTATTTATTTTTTATTCAAAAAGTCATTGACAAAGGAGCGGTTTTTTAGTATAATTAATAGAGTAGAAAATATACGGACAAATTCTGTTTATTATTTCAAAACATATTAATACAGTTACATAAATTATTTCTAAATCACGAACTATAACAGGGGTCAGAAATGAAGAAGATAAGATCGACGCATCTCCATACGACCATCGTGGTCGTGGTGATGCTCATACTGCTGATTGCGGTGTTCTTAGTGTTCAGACACTACCTGAACGCCACACTGCGCGAAACAGAGGAAGCGCATCTTGTTGAAAACGCGAATACCGTTTCGGAAGTATTCTACACAAAGCTCGATGACCAGCTGACGATGCTTGAATCGCAGGCAAGGTATTTCCGGACCATCGACCTTTCCGACTATAACTCGATGAAGAGGACCATACTCTCGACAAAGGGTATCGGAGGCTTCAAGAATATCGGCGTGGCTAATTCCTCGGGCGCTACGATAAACTACAACGGAACATCCTCGGGCAATATCTACCTCTCGGGCTATTACCGCGAGGCTATGCAGGGTCACAACGCCATATCGGAATCCACGATCATCGACGAGGACGGCGATGAAGTGCTCGTGCTCGCAGTTCCGATCATCAAGGACGGTACTGCCGCAGGCGTTATTTACGGAACCTTCACGACAGACACCATCGACTCGATCATTGATTCGATCAGTATGTCCAAAACCACGTCAAACATCGTTGTCAGCTCGGAGGGGAAGATTCTTGCTCACTCGACTTTCGGCGGAAACGACGAGCAGAGCAGCGACCTGAAAGACTTCATTCCCCGACAGAAAATGCCTGCAAACGAAAAAGCCAGGACGCTGTATGTCGAGAGACATGACAAAAACTACATCGCAGAGATAGTCCCCATCGGACTGCACGACTGGTATTTTATCACGATACTTCCCGAAACGACCGTGACAGATCTGACGACCGAGATAACGGTATACGTGGGATTTGCTGTTGGGTCTGTTCTGACAATATTCCTTATCATACTGCTTCTCATAGCGAGACTTCTCAGAAAAGCCGACATCATCTCCGAGAGAGCGTCCACCGATTCGCTCACGCGGATTCTCAACAAAGGCACTTTCCGCACACGTTTCTGCGAGGAGATGGACAAGGGAAAGAGCGGACTTGCCATGTTCATCATCGACCTCGACGACTTCAAATCCGTAAACGACAATCTCGGGCACGTCATGGGCGACAAGGTGCTCGTAGACACTGCCGACAAGCTGTCGGAGATCTTCGGCAGCCGTGAAAGCGTCGGAAGGATAGGCGGCGACGAATTCTCGGCTTTCCTTCGCTGCGGCGGCAATATCGAAACGGTCGAGAAGACCGCGGAGAAGATATGCACCGAAATGAACAAGGAATATACCGCTCACGGGGCATCGGTCAGCGTGTCTGTCAGTGTTGGCATTGCGCTCTACCCCGCAAGCGGCAGAGATTATGAGGAGCTGTACCGAAACGCAGACAGCGCCCTCTACAAGGTCAAAGGCAGCGGAAAGAATATGTATGCTTTGTACAGCGGAGAGGAGCAGGAGAATGAATAAAAAGATGACAGCACTGCTTTTGTCGGTCTCGCTCCTGCTGATGTCGGGCTGTCAGAAAGACAGCGGCAGCCCATCATCCATCGAAAGCGATCCGCAGACATCTCAGGTGCAGACAAAGGTCGAATACCCGCTCACGGTCAGGGTCGGTTATTCCACGGGTGCGGACGACCCCCGAGGTATCGCCCTCGACAGCTTCTGCAAGACCGTCACCGAAAAGACCAACGGCGATATACTGTTCGAGATACACCCCTCGGGAGAGCTCGGCAGCGACTCTGAGCTTATCAACGGCATGATCGAAAAGACCGTGGATATGACCGTTTCGAGCGCAGGCAACTACGCGCTCTACGCTACGAAGATAGGCGTGTCCGCTCTGCCGTTCCTGTTCAGTGACTTTGAATCGGCATGGACGTTCATCGACAGTGACGTGATGCAGGCGCTCAACGCCGACCTCGAAGAGTATAATATGCACGTTCTCGCTTATTTCGACAACGGGTTCAGGTGCGTGACCACTTCGGAGAACATCGGTCCCATCGAAAAAGCGGAAGATATGGACGGGCTGAACATCCGCACTCCCGAAAACCAGATCGTTATGGAAACCATGTCCGAGCTCGGCGCAAATCCCCGAAGCTACCCCTTCGCCGAACTGAAACAGGCGCTCACAGACGGCGTTTTCGACGCTCAGGAGAATCCCATCCCCGTCATCTACAACAACGGACTTTATGAGGTGCAGAAGTATCTTTCGGTCACAAACCACAGCTACGACGCCATGCCGCTGACCATCCGTCAGGACATATGGGAACAGCTCTCCGATGACTATAAGCAGGTCATTTCCGACGCTGCCGCCGACGCTCAGCAGCTCAACCGCAGCCTTGTCAAACAGCAGACAGAGGACTGCGTCAAGGAGCTTGAAGCGAAGGGCATGATCGTCGTGTACCCCGACCTCGTACCGTTCCGAAACGCAACAACGGGCGTTATGGATATGTTCCGCACCGTTTACGGCGAGGAACTCATCAAGTATATCTCAAGGTGACAAATCAAAAGCGGACAGTTGCGAAGCTGTCCGCTCTTTTTCTGTATAGTTTACGGCGCTTTGCCGATGACTTTGCCGATGCTTTCCTCGTCGGCGTTCGGGAAGAGTGCTCTCACCTGCCCGACTATGCGTTCGCGTGAGATACTCGGAGCTTCGTCATAGCAAGATGTGACGAGCTCATAACCCCATACAGCTTCGGGCGGAAGCAGTACCGAAACGGGCATACCGTATTCCGCGCCCTTTTTGTTCCTGCGCCTGTGAAAGTCGGTTATCGTAAGGTAGGTCTGCATCATGAGCCCTGTTATGATACCCGGAAAATTTTTCTCTCCGCCCTTACCGAAGCCGCAGAGCTTTTTCAGGTCCGATGAAAGTATCTGCTTGTCTGTCCGGATGATGTCGCCGTCGCTGTCTCGTTCGGTGAGCATATCCATGATAAGCTTTTCGCGCCTGTTGGCAAGACCGTCATCCCAGCGCGAATCAAAATCGTATCCGCCTCGTCTGTAATTTGCGAAAACAGGCAGCCATTCGGTGCTGATAAAGCCTGCTTTGCCGCCGAAGAATTTACCGTAGGCGACTTCCCTGCCTGACGCGATGATCTCACGCCACTCCCAGGGGTCTTGCTCTCTGTTCCCTGTCCACCAGTACCTCGGAGAGACGTGTTCCTCTGCGGAAAAGCCCTCTATCTCATTGGCGAACAGCGGCAGGAACCCTATCTCTTTCACCCACGCGACAAGCTCGCTGTGAGACATTATCCTCAGCGGATCGTTTTCCGAAAGACCGCGCATGATGAACTGACCGTTTATTACTTCCATTTTCTCACCTGCGATCAGCCGTCACGAAAATGAGAAAGCGATATCCTCTGCACTCTCATCAGCCCCGAAATCCCTCGGCTTTTCCGAAAGCATGATCTCGATGCAGTTTGCGTAAATTATCTTATCCATGTTTTCCTCGGTAAGCTCATAGCCATGTGCGGAAGCCTCATCGAGCGCTTCCCTGAGCGGAAACTCCGACTGTATCCTGCCGATACCGTAAAGATACAGCTCATCGAACTTATCTGGCACCTGACTGATGAACTGATAGTTTTCATAACTCAGAGTTTCAGCATTACAGATGCTCACCCTGTCGATCTTTGAAATATACTTCCTGAATTCTCCGAACTTCATTTCCGATACTCCTTCCTGCGGAATTCTGACCGCTGATAACAGTATACCACACTGTGGCATCGGGGTCAACAGTTTTTTGGCGGTAAAATGCAATTTTTCACCCTCTTCGGGGCTGATCCCGAAGAGGGCTGTGCATTATTTTCCGATTCAGACAACTACTCTGTTCTTTCCGCTCTTTTTTCCTTTGTAGAGCTTTTTGTCGATCTGATGTATCCACTCGTCGATGGTGTCGCCGCTGTTCCTGCGGGACATACCCACCGTGATTGTGACCTTTATACTGCTGTCCTCGAAAACAACGGGTTCCGAGCCGATACCCGCACGCATCTTGTCGAGCATTTCGTGCGAGAGCTGTTCGTCATCCTGACAGAGTATAAGGAATTCCTCACCGCCCCATCTTGCAATAACGCAGCCTTCGCAGGAAGCCGTCATTTTGCTGCTGATGACCTTCAGCACCTCATCGCCCGCATTATGGCCGTAGGTATCGTTTATCTTCTTGAAGTCATCTATATCCACCATCGCGAGGATATCGGGCTTGCCGCCTTCGGGCAGTTCCGAGAGCTTTTCGAGCATATAGTGCCTGTTATAGAGCTTAGTCAGGCGGTCTCTGTGCGCCATCTCGCTGAGCTTCTTCTCCGACTTGATGATATTGCGGATAAGATAGTTCGTGTAGATGACCAGATACCCGAAGACCGTCAGCGAATTGAAAATCCAGAAGAAGGGCGCGTACTTTTTTCCGCGGTCATATATCGGACCGTTGACCATGACGTAGCTCATGAACACAAAGTAGATCAGTGCGATGATTATGCTGATGTACAGAGCCTTGACACCCTTTCTGCCGATCCTGAACGACATATATTCCACCACATAGACGACAGGTATCATCGAAAAACAGTACAGGTGAAAACCGTAGCTCTCGCCGAGAAAGACCGTCGTCACCGCCATATACAGCACCAGCCAGCAATAGCAGAACCATAGATAGATCTCCAGATGATCCGTATAGACGAGAAAGTACGAGATCACGTATACCAAAGCCGTCGGGATGCTGAAATAAACAAGAAAATCAGCATCGAGCAGCTTAAAAAATGCCATCAGTCCAAAAACCATCAAAAGCATGACGGTGTTGACCACGTATGCGATCTTTTTAGCAGTTTTCGTGTTCAACAAAAAGCAACCCCTTTCTGTAAAAAACTCCCCCCACGCGGACTATCATACCGCTTTTTATACTCAATTAAAGAAATAATACGCTTTATGTTACCATTATAACACTTTTTGTTAACATTGTCTACCCCTTTTTGGCGATTTTTTATTTTTCAAGATTGTTTTTCCTCGTTCTGAGCAAAAAAATAAACAGCCGATGCCCGAATAGATCGGCGGACATCGGCTGAAAGCTTTTGTATAGTATTTCCGTTTTGTTATTTTCTGTCTTTGATTATGCCTTTGCTGCAAAAATAGGTTACGAGGAAGTATCCTCCGTAGATAAGCAGTATCATGACCGAGGTCGCGGCGATGGACGAACCCATCTTTTCGGTGCCGAACACCTCTAATATCTGTACCGCGAACTTCATGCCGAACACCGAATGGATAACGGCGAGCACCAGCGGCAGCAGGAAGAATATCCCCGTCTGACGGAAGAGCGACTTGGAGATATCGCTCTCCTCAACGCCGATCTTGCGGAGCATCTCGTATCTTGTGATGCTGTCCACGCTCTCGGAAAGCTCTTTGAGGGCGAGTATCGCACCGCAGGCGATGAGGAACACAAGTCCGATGTATAGACCAAGAAAGGTCACCATCGCGCCGAGACCGATTGTCGCTTCGGCGATGTCGAGCTTTGTGTTCAGTTCAAGACTGAAACGGCTGTTGTCAAAGTCGTCGGTCATTTTTGTCGTTATCGCTTCAAAAGCGTCACGGACTGTACTTTCTGTTTTCTTGTTCTCTCTTCTCGAACCACCCTTGTAGGTCGCGATCAGATAATCCATGTTCGCAAAAGTTTCATCTACAGCCGTATCGGGAACGACTATCATTCCTGCGTTGATATGCTGTGAAGATATATTCACGAAACCATCCTGACACTCGTCATATTTCGAGCGAAGTGTGTGACCGCAGACGGTCAGTTCGGAGCCCTTCGTCAGCGCACTGTCGCGGAGCGCCTTCATGGATTTAAAATCGCAGAGCACGATGAATTCGTCATCACCGAGTGAGAGCGGCTGTCTGCCGTATAGCTTCATCAGCGTATTGTAATCGCTGAGTCGGATGATGGTCTCGGGAACGTCGGTCTGTAAGAAACGGAACTCCTCAAGGGTCTCATCCAGATGACCGCCGAGCGAATCTGCAAGGGTAAGATCACGGTCTGCGTAAACGTGGAAATGCACGTAGTCCGAAAACTCATCGGTAAGGTCATAGCCGTACTTTTCGCAGAGCTCGGTCACATCGCCGTAGACAGGAGTTTTCATCTCATCGTCCGAATATTCGAGGTAGGTGAGTTCGAGATCCGCAGGGCAAAGATCGGTCAGGTTGGAGTTCATCGAGTTGCGGATCGAGAACGCCGCCGCAAGGGTGCAGATGGTCACGAACAGCATCAGGCAGATGACCGTCATGGAGAACACCATCGTGTTGACCTTGCTGCTTATCTGTCGGAAGGTGAAGCTGTTGAGCCCTTTATGGTAGATGTTCTTCATGGACATTACCACGCGGAGCAGCATACCCGACACCGACCAGAAGATGAGGAAGGTGGAAACACAGCCCGTTATGATATACATTATAAGACGGCTGCGTGAGAGCTCGCTGTAATTCCAGCCCACCTGATAGTAGGCAAAGCCGAGCGCTGCCGCCGCCATCAGGAAGATCACAACACAGATCCAGGGATTTTTCAGCCTTATCTGCTCGGAACGTTTTCCCGACTGTATGAGGTCAATGAGCTTCATTTTCGTGATGACGGCACTGTTGAAGATCATCACCACAAGATACATCACCGCGAAATATATCACGGTCTTCAGCATCGCTTCGCCCGAAAAGCTGAAACGATATGCGGTCATATCCGCTTCAAAGAGGTTCGCCACAAGAGCGCTCATCAGCTGGGAGAGCCCTATGCCTATCACCAGTCCCACTGCCAGCGAACCGATACCGATGATGACCGTTTCGAGCAGCAATATCGCCGATATCTTCGCCTTGCTCATGCCGAGGGTCATGTAGAGGGCGAACTCACGGTTGCGGCGCTTCATCAGAAAGCGGCTTGCGTAGACGATAAGCAGACCCAGCACGCCTGCCACGAAAACGCTCACGCCCGAAAGCATCGTCGTGAGCAGTTCGATGATGTCGCTGCGGTTCTTCGAGACTTCCATCATCGCCGCCTGTCCGCCTATGGCGTTGAACACATAGAACACCGAAACGCCGATGATGAGCGTGAAAAAGTATACCGCATAGTCCCGCAGGCTCTTGCGGATATTACTGAGGGAGAGTTTACAGAGCATCGTTCACATCTCCTCCCAGCAGCGTTACCACGTCGATGATCTTGTCGAAGAACTGCTTTCGGCTGTCGGAGCCGCGGCTTATCTCGTGGAATACCTTGCCGTCCTTGATGAAAATGACGCGGCCTGCGTAGCTTGCGGTGAAGCTGTCGTGGGTGACCATCATTATAGTGGCGCCGCACTCACTGTTGAGGTACTTGAAACGCTCAAGCAGCATCTTGCCGCCTTTGAGTCGAGTGCTCCTGTGGGCTCGTCTGCCAGCACCAGCTTCGGGTCGGTGACGATAGCGCGTGCCGACGCGACCCTCTGCTTCTGACCGCCCGACATCTGGTAGGGGTACTTTTGCAAGACCTCGGTGATGCCGAGCTGTTCGGCGACCGTCTTGACCGCCTTGTCTATCTCAGCAGCAGGCTTTTTCTGAATCGAGAGCGCCAGCGAGATATTCTCGTAAGCCGTCAGCGTGTCGAGCAGGTTGAAGTCCTGAAAAATGAAACCAAGCTTTTCGCGGCGGAACTTGTTCAGCGCCTTGCCTTTGAGGGTGGTGATGTCGGTATTTTCAAGGCTGATATGCCCTGCCGTCACGCGGTCGATGGTCGAGATGCAGTTGAGAAGCGTGGTCTTTCCGCTGCCAGATGCTCCCATTATCGCGACAAACTCGCCCTCTTCCACCGAGAAAGATATGTCGTCGATGGCTTTCGTAAGGCTCGATTTGCTGCCGTAATACTTTTCTATATGCTGAATGTTTAGCAACTCCATGATCGTTATTCTCCTTCTGTTCCTACTCGTCAGACCTCTTCAGCCTTCTTCAGTGCTTCGCAGCAGCAGCTGAAGATCGCAGCGTTGCAGGCAAGTATCGAGCAGCCTGCCGCATCCAATCTCTTTTCCTTCACCAAGACCAGCAGAACGCCGATGATGCATACTGCCATAGTAACTGAGGAAATAACGAGTGCCTTTCTAATGCTCTTGATTTTCTTTTTTGTGTTTTTCATAAAAGATCACCTTTTCTTTCTTTATTTTCGGGTCATTGCCCTTTCGATGATCTAATTATAGCACACTTGAAAACGATAGTCGCTGTTTTAATCTTACATAACATTACAATTTTGTAATGTTGGCTCAAACAACGTCATGCAGGTCGTTTTTGCCGAAAGTAATGGAGATCTCGGTGAACTCCCCCTGCACCGATCCCGCCGAAACGCTGTGACCCAGCTTTCCGCAGAGCTTTTTCACGATGTACAGACCCATGCCCGTCGATCTTCTGTGAGTCCTGCCGTTTTCCCCCGTGAAGGATTTTGAAAAAATGTTCGGCAGGTCGGCCGCGGGGATGCCACAGCCGTTGTCGCGGAAATGCAGCACTGTTTTTTCGGGGCTGTCCTCAGCGGTAACTGTGATCTCTGTTGCGTCATACTTCATGCTGTTGCCCATCAGCTGACCGAGGATGAAGCCGAGCCACTTGCCATCGGTCATTACGTTCACGTCAAGACCCTCGGTGTGGAGCGAAATGCCGCGCTCCAGCAATTCCTCACGGTTCCTGATGGCGATGTCGGCAAAGGTGCGTTTGAGCGACACGGGCTTGATGATATAGTCGCGCTCGGCGTTGCCGCTGCGGGCATAGTAGAGGACGTTTTCAATGTAGTCGTCGATGCGCCTTATCTGCTCGGCGTATTTGGTGTGATTTGACGAATTGCCGTCATCGTTGTGGCACATCAGCTGCAAACTCGCGACAGGCAGCTTTATCTCATGCACCCAAAGTTCGAGGTACTCGCGGAACTCCTTGTTCTCGCGGCGGTATTCGGCGATATGCTCGCACATGGATTTGTTGGACTCCTGCAAAGCCTCATAGAGGATGTGCCCCTCTAAAAAGTCGGGGTCGCTGACCATTTCAGAGAGCAGATATTTTTTGTCCAGCTCGCCGAGACAGTTTTCCAGCTTGTCATACCAGCTCTTTTTACGGGTAAAGCCCCAGGCTTCGGCGGCAAACATCCCGAGCCAGAGTATCACGCTCACGATGACCGCCGCCTGCACCGTAACGCGGAACGCCGCCAGAAATATCAGCACGAGCACCCATGTCCCGCCTGCGATAAGGTACACCGCAAGCCTGTCTTTCATATAATCAGTCAGCTTCATTTCAGCACATACCCCTGTTTCTTGCGTGTCTCGATGGCGTCGGGCAGCCCCATGTCCGCGAGCTTTCCACGCAGGCGGCTGATGTTGACCGAGAGGGCGTTGTCATTGACGAACTCGTCGTTGTCCCAGAGGGCGGTCATAAGGTCGTCACGGGTCACTATCTCGCCCTGTCGGTCAAGCAGCAGCTGAAAGATTATCATTTCGTTTTTGGTGAGTATCTGCTCCTTGCCGCCACGCGACAGGCTGCCCTTGACGGTGCTGACCTCGATATCATGATAATTCTGCACCTGACTGACCTTCGCGGTGCGTTTCAGAACTGCCGAGATGCGCAGAAGTAGTATCGTCGGGTTGTAGGGCTTTGTGATGTAGTCGTCCGCGCCGTAGCTCATGGACAGCACTTCATCAAGCTCTGTGGTGCGGCTGGTAAGCATTATGACGGGGGTGTCGCTGCCCTTGCGGAACTCCTGCAAAAGTGTCTCGCCGTTGACGTTCGGCAGGTTTATGTCGAGCAGGATGAGATCGGCATTCGCGGCGGTCATCTGACCCGATACGTTCTCGAAATCGGTCACAACGACCGTATCGTAGCCCGCGTTCCGAAGCATGATTGAAAGCTCGTCGCGCAGGGCGGATTCGTCTTCGATTATCATTATTTTTTTCATTTCTGCTGCTCCTGTATGTATTTTTTTTCGCCTGTAAGTATGAAGGCACATTGGATATTATAACATATCATCCGACTTTTTTCAAGTACATCCCTGACAATATTGTGACAGCACAAAGCGCAGAAGCCATAAAGCCTCTGCGCCTTGTAATTGTATGTCAGTGAAAGTCCTTCTTTGCCTTTTCAAGTGCGGCGATGACCCTGTCGCACCAGCTGTCGAATTCCTCGTCGGGGTGCTGATATTCGGGATGCGCGAGGATGTTTTCGACCGTCCTGCGGATGCCCTCTTTCGCAGTTATCTCCGCCTTGAAGTCGGGGACGATCGCCCTGACCTTCGAGTTATCGAAGTGGACGGAATTCGCCTTGTCGCCGATGAGACTGCCGACAAAATCATAATCGCTCATATCGGCAAGGGTCTGCGAGGAAACATAATAGGGCTTCAGCTCAACGCCCAGCGCATCGGCTATCGCGTGATATATCTCGTTCCAGCTGACGCTCTCGTCTGAAGTGATGTGGAAGGCTTCGCCGATTGCCCGCGGGTCGCCTATCAGCCCCACATACGCCTTTGCAAAGTCGCTGTTGTGAGTTATCGTCCATAGGGAGCTGCCGTCGCCGTGGATTATTACTGGCTTGCCTTCCATGATGCGCTTTACCACCTGCCAGCTGCCGTTCCTGCCGTGGACTCCGAGAGGTACGCTGCGCTCGTCATAGGTATGGCTCGGGCGGACTATCGTCACGGGGAAGCCGTCCTCGCGGAAGCGCTCCATAAGGTATTCCTCGCAGGCTTTCTTGTTGCGCGAGTACTCCCAGTAGGGGTTTTCAAGAGGAGTCTCCTCGGTGATGATATAGCTTGTCGGCGGCTTCTGATAGGCGGAGGCGGAGCTTATGTAAATGAACTGCTTCGTTCTGCCGCCGAACAGCCGAAAGTCACGTTCAAGCTGCTGAGGGACGAAGCCGATGAACTCGCCAACGCAGTCGAAGTCCATTCCTGCCAGCTTTTCTGCGGTCTCCTGTTCGTAGCTGATGTCTGCAATGATCGTGCGGACGTTTTCTGGCAGGTCTGCGTTTCGGCTGCCGCGGTTCAGCAGGTACAGCTCGTGACCCTGCTGAGCGAGCAGGCGTGTGATAGCCATGCTGATCGTGCCTGTTCCGCCGATGAATAATATCCTCATAGGTCTCTCCTTTCGGTGCGGTCGGGGGGTTCGGTGCTTCATATTTATATTTTATCATATTTACGGGCAAAATGCAACACTTCTTTACAAAAACGGCGAATTCTCGTGTGTTTACAGCTTTGCTTGTCAGTTTTATTGTCGGCAGATTGACTTTTTTCATAAGGTTTGGTATAAAAATCCAAGAGACAAACGCTCCGTAAAAATCGGTTATTTAACAGATCGGAGAGAGATAGGAGAAGTTATGGATAACGAAAATTTCAAAGTCCTGATGATAGATGACGATGAGATGATCGCCGCGGCTACGTCCGAGTATTTCAATATGTTCGGCGTAAGGACTGCCTATCAGTCAAAACAATAATTCTGAAAAGCTGGTAAAATCAATGCTTTTCCCCTCTGCTAATAAATCACAGTCATGTACAAAAAACGAGTGCCGGATGCTTTTATGGAACAGCGTGAGATCGTTGATACTATCATTGATTGGTAAAAAGCAAGGCATACCGCCGAAAAGGTGGTATGCCTTGTTTGATGCACGGAATAGTATTATATTGTTTCAAGCGTCAAAGTCGATTTCGCTGATACAGTAATAACGGCGAAAACCATTCCGTGAACATGACCCTTGTGACCGAAAGCACCGAGTATGCCTTTGAGGATTTCGTCAGGGACGAAACGCTGTCCGACGATAAGATCACAAAGCTCCAGCACCCGATCTACCTGCCCGAATACTTCAAGATCGCCGACGGCTTCAAGCCCGGAGACATCTTCACCCTGACGGCGGGCGGTATGGATTACCCCTTTGAGATAGCGGGCTTCTATAAATGCGGACTTCTTGCCGAGGGCGGAATAGGCAGAAAATGCGTTATCTCCGATTACGACTATATGCTGCTGACCTCGATCTACCCCGAGAGTGAGCTTTTGATATTCGATAAGAGCGAGAGCTTTGATTACCGCGAATACAGCGAGAAATGCGCCGAAAAAAGCGGTAATAATTTCTCAAAGGCTTGTTCGTACCGCAATGTTGATGACTCAAAGATCATTGAGACCACGGAGACGGAAATGTACCTTTATATCAGCATTTTCTTCTCGGCAGTGACTTTTGCGGCGGTTTTCTTTCTGATCGCTCACAAGATCAAAAAGGATACCACAACTCCCTCATCAACGAACCGTGACCTCAGGAACATTGATATACACGATGTGACGCTGAACAGTGGTTCCGCATCGGCGAGGACATGAGCGGCGGCTCGATAATTGCCGAGCGCCCGAAAAACAGCGTTATCTGCGTGTACAACAAGTACGGCGAGCTCGTTTACACCACCCACATTAAGGACGCGCCTGCCGAGATACCCCTGCCTGTCGGCGGATATATCATTTTCCACGGCAAGACGGGCGACAGCGTCAGGGTGTTCGGTTAACGGCAATATCCTGTTTTACATTTTTCGATAGAAATATGGGCTCCGATCCCGAAAACAGATCGGAGCCTTAATGTATTTAAACTTTTTTTGATTTATCTATTGATTTTTGCCGAAGAATGGTGTATAATTAAGTTAATGAATTGTGATTTAATTGTAAAGTTCAGGTAAAGGAGCGTGCGGCTTATGGATTTTCAGCAGTGGATAGAAAGCATGATCGGTCTGGCGAGCGTATACGCATTCGACATTATGCCCGACGGCAGCTTCAGCGAGATTCGGCTGATGGCTTTGAACAAGAAAAATGCCGCGATAATCGCGAGAAACCCGAAAGCGCCGAAGTTTTACCCGGGTATCCCCTGGCGGAGCTATTTTACCGATGTGAACTTCGAGAGCTTCTGCTACAGATGCGGCAGCACCTGCAAACCTCTCTACTCCTACGTGAACGCCCACGGGTTCTGGCTCAAAGGGTTCTATCTTCCTGTTCTGACAGGCGAAACGCCCGAATCCCCTGACAGCCCGAGGACTGTGTACGTCCTCTACGTTCTCGACCATTCAAAAGAAATGGACACCGACGCGATGTCCCACCGCTCTGCCGAAACTTCGGCGGCGGTCATTAATATCAGCATCAAGCTCCATGAAACTCAGGATTTCATACAGTCCATGTCCGAGACTATCGCCGAGCTCAGAAAAGTCTGCGGTTCGGAACTGTGCTCGCTCCTGACCGTTGACCGCAGTGAACACAAATGCACATTCATCAACGAGTACGGCACTCAGCCCGAACTTCTTGAGATCATCGCAAAGGGGATGAAATGTACACCCTACGAGGTCGCCTTTGCGTGGGAAAACGACCTTGCGGGCAGCGACTGCCTGCTGCTCGACGACCTCAGCGTGATAAAGGAACGCGATCCCCTGTGGTACGAATCACTCTGTGATTTCAAGATCAACAGCATCGTTCTGTACTCAGTGCGTTTCAGCCAAACGGTCGTCGGGTTCATCTGGGCTGCGAATTTCGATAAGACGAAGATGATGCACATAAAGGAAACGCTCGAACTGACTTCGTTCCTCATCGGCGCAGTCATCGCAAATCATCAGCTCCTGTCAAAGCTCGAGATCAAAAGCAATATCGACGAACTCACTCAGGTGGGCAGCCGAAATTTCATGAACACGCGAATAAAAGAGCTGAAATCCGACAAGAGCAAACTGCCCGAGACTTTCGGTCTTGTCTTTGCCGACCTGAACGGTCTCAAGACCGTCAACGATACCGAAGGTCACGCGGCTGGCGACAAGCTGCTTTCGAGAGCCGCTTCGCTGCTGAAGCTCGCGTTCGGCGACCACGAGATATACCGTGCAGGCGGCGACGAGTTCGTGGTGTTCTGCCCGAACATCACCGAGGAAGCCTTTGAACGGCAGACCGCACAGCTTCGCGCCCTTGCAGACACTACCGACGATGTGAGCTTTGCGGTGGGTACGGAATGGATCTCGGGCGACATCGACATCGACAGCGCCATGGATTCCGCCGACGCGAAGATGTACGAGGACAAGAACGAGTTCTACCGTCAGCACCCCGAAAAGGACAGACGCAGGAACAACGGTCAGATACAGCTCCACTGAATCACTGCAAAAAAACAAGGGACTGCACAAGAGTTGCGCTCTAAAAGAAGTATTTAAGAATTAAGGTAAAGGTTGCGTAGAATAGCCTACGCAGCCTTTCTCTTTTTATCGTAGTCTCTGCTGTCAGCAACAGCAGAAGCAACTGCAACGCCGAAGCGGAAGTGTATCTCAATATCCTGAGTGCGGTGTCCGCTGCTCTTATCGGGAGCATAAATGACTATCTTCTCAGTAAGCTCGGTTATATGCTCATATTTTCGTACTACTTTAATAAACGAGTTCACATCTGCTGTTTTCTGCTCCGCTGTCTCAATAAAAGCGTTCAGCTCTGCAACACTTGCTTTCAGCTTCTTCTGTTCGTCATCGTATCCATCGGACATCATTGTAAAGCGTTCATCGGAGATCTTACCGGATACGTTGTCCTCATAGTAATGCTGTATAATAAAACTTGATACAACCCCAACAACCAAAGTATAATAAAACCAAAGGAGTGTGTCAAACATGGGAGCAGAAAGAAAATATGACAACGAATTCAAAAAGCAGGCTGTGAAATTAGCTAAAGAGGTGGGGACCAACGCTGCCGTCGCTGAACTTGGTATACCCAAAAGCACCTTGCTGACATGGGTGCGTAAAGCAAAGGCAGGCGAGATCGATACAGGCTCGGGCACTCGCTCGCCCGAAGAATCTCTTAACCTTGCTCAGCAGCTCCAGGCTGCAAACAAGCGAATAAAAGAGCTTGAAAGGAAGAACCGTGAGCTTGAAGAACTCAACGAATTTCTTGAGGAAGCCTCCGCTTTTTTCGCAGTCGTGCGCAGCTAAGACGAACGTCGGAAGTCGGGAAAGAAGAACGGCTAAAGT
>NZ_FPIR01000011.1:0-110897 GCF_900119155.1 Ruminococcus sp. YE71
AGCTCTTAGCAGATAATCCCGACTATCTTGAACAGGTCAAGGAGCTGCCAAGAAAGATGTACAGCGGTAAAATGGCGTCAACACGGAAGGGATATTTCTTCTGCTATGAACTGCCTACCAAGAGAGCTGACGGCTCATGGTCGGACGGCGACGGTATTTACCGTTGGTATGTGGTTGATCCGGAAACTAATCAGGTCACGGAAGATCTGCATGAGATATGGACTGCTATCAAGTGCGAGCGTGAAGAGAGCAGAGCCTTTAACGCTAATGAGGAGCAGTTCTCCGAGATACGCAAAGTGATAGAGAATTACATTAAGAAGAATTATCTGAAAGCAATACAAGCGCCTATGGGCAAAAAAGCCAAGTTGGTTACATGGCTTCAGATGATATAAGGGGTAACAGATATGGATATCAGAAATATAAAGAGCGTAGATGATCTTATCATATACTTCACCGAGGAACTGAACTGGAACATCGACCTTGATGATTTTGATGAGATCGACGATATTACATACGATTTTGATGCTGCTGACATTGGTTTGAAACCTGATGCTTTTGCGAAAATCAAGAATCTCCGCCAGTTACAGCCGTTTTGCGACGAGCAGAAATGGGGCATCTTCTGCGTAGAGTTCGACAGCAACAAGTTTGAAGTGTCGGCACTCCGTAAGATACTGTCAGGACTTATCCCAAAGAGAAGAAATGCCGCTGAACACGCTGTATGGTCGCAGAAAGACCTTCTGTTCCTTTGTTTCTGGGGGACGGATAATAACCGCACTATCGGTATCGCACATTTTGAGGATAAGATCGCAGGACTTCCGCAGATAAAAATGATCTCCTGTGCGCCTGCGGTTGAGGACTTCACGCAGATACGAACTTTTGAAGATCGCATCGGGCATTTGTCATGGGTGAAAGATGTTACAGACACGCAGGCATGGTATGAACAGTGGTCATCGGCGTTTGTGACAGCATATCATCAGGTTATCAGGGACTCCGCTTCGCTTACTGTAAAGCTGGCGGCGGAGGCTCAGGCTATCCGTGACCGTATTCTTGACATTTACGCTGTCGAAACGCATGACGGATATGTGCATAAGCTGTTCAAGGATTTCAAGGACAATCTTATCCACGATATGACCAAGCAGCAGTTTGCAGATATGTACGCTCAGACCGTTGTTTACGGCTTGTTCTCGGCAAGGTGCATGGATAAGACGCAGGACAGCTTCAACGTGAAAGAAGCTATCGCCTGCATTCCGAACACTAATCCGTTCCTGAAAAGACTCATGGAGGAATGTCTTGGCGAGAGCAGTGAGCGACACCTGACCTTTGACGAGCTGGAAGTTGCGAATGTTGTGGAGATACTCACGCACACTAACACCGACCTGATACTTGCCGACTTCAACCGTCAGACGGGCGGCGGTCGTGAAGACCCTGTTATCCATTTCTATGAGGAATTTCTGACCGCATACGACAAGGCACAGAAGGTGCAGAGGGGCGTTTACTATACGCCGCAGCCTGTTGTCAATTTCATTGTCAGGGCGGTTGACAGTATTCTGAAAACGGAGTTCGGACTTGCAGACGGTCTGGCATCGGAAGAAACCAAGACCGTGAAATATATGCGTGAAAAGATCAGAGGTCAGGGCATGACCGAAGACACAAAGGAAGTACCTGCCGTTCAGATACTTGATCCCGCAACAGGAACGGGAACATTCCTGCGTCAGACCATTCTGCAAATATATGATAATTTCAGAGCCAAGCACAAGGGTGAGAGTGAGGAGCAGATCAAGAAGGCATGGAACGAGTATGTTCCAAAGCACCTGCTGCCACGTCTGAATGGCTTTGAGCTGATGATGGCTCCCTATGCCGTAGCTCACATGAAGCTCGCTATGGTGCTGAAAGATACGGGCTATGATTTCGGCGGTGACCACCGTCTGAATGTGTTCCTGACCAATTCGCTGGAAGAAGCGGGCAAGGACGATTTTCAGATGACGCTGTTTGATAACGATCCGCTGGCGTTTGAGTCTATTGAAGCGAATCAGGCGAAGAAGAATAATGGCATTAACGTGATTATTGGTAATCCGCCATACTCCGGTATATCATCAAACAATAATGAGTTTATCGCAAACCTGATAAATGATTATAAATACATAGACGGAGTATACTTTAATGAGCGTAAGCATTGGCTTAACGATGATTATGTAAAGTTTATAAGGCTGTGTGAGAAAATAATCTCTGAACATGGCAATGGCATTCTTGCATTCATCAATAATCACGCCTTTTTGGACAATCCAACATTTAGATGTATGAGACATCACTTATTGGAAACTTTTGATGTAATTTATATCGTTGATCTTCATGGCAATGTAATGCGTAAGGAAATCGCTCCAAATGGAGAAAGGGACGAAAATGTATTTGATATTATGCAGGGAGTTTCAGTTAATATATTCATCAAGAAATCCACCTCAAAAAGGAATAGTACAGAAGTTTATCACAGTGATGTATTCGGCGCAAGAAACACAAAATACGAAATCCTAAGCAGTGGTAATGTGACATATTCAAAGATAGAACCAATCGAACCATATTACTTTTTTGTTCAAAAGGATAGCAGTAATTCGGAAACATATGAATTAGGATTTAGCCTTAGTGATTTATTTATCCATAATGTAACAGGCATTGTTTCAATGGGCGATAGTTTTGCTTATGATGAAAACGCAGATTTATTATGTGATAGATTGTCAAGATTATCGAAAATGGAATATAATGAGGAGTCGCTGAATGAGATTTTTCATTTAGGAAAGAACTATGCTGATTTCGTAATAAAGAATGCAAAGACCATTGAATTAACCAAAGAACTAATTTGCAAAATTTCTTATAGACCATTTGATGATAAGTATACATATTTTGATAATAGGATATTGTGGAGACCAAGAACAGAAGTGATGAAACATATGTTAAAGGACAATATAGCTCTTATAATTCCACGTCAAGCTATTACAGATAATTGGTCTCATGTAAGTGTCAGCACTTGTTTAGTAGATAACCGTTTCCATTACAGCAACAAAGGCATACCTATTGTTTGTCCGATATTCTTATATGATACTGAATTTGGAAAAGAAACAAAGCAGCCTAATCTGAAAATGGACATTGTGCATCTGATTGAAGAAAAACTTGGTTTACCTTTTGCAACAGAATCACAAGATAAATCTGTTTTCACTCCGATTGATTTACTTGATTATATCTATGCTATTCTTCATTCGCCAAATTACCGTGAGAAATACAAAGAGTTCCTGAAAATCGACTTTCCCCGTGTGCCATACCCAACAGATCAGGAAACCTTCTGGAAACTGGTCGAGATCGGCGGCAAGCTGAGAAAATGCCACCTGATGCAGACCGAGTTCGATACCGAACCGTACAGCTTTATCGGTGACGGCACAAACGAGGTCGTCAAGCCCGAATACAAAAACGGCAGGGTGTACATCAGCAAGACACAGTATTTCGACAACGTACCGCAGGCACAGTGGGAGCAGTACATAGGCGGTTACCAGCCGTTGCAGAAGTGGCTCAAAGACCGCAAGAAGACTGCGCTCTCCGCTGAGGACATTGAGCATTACAAGAAGATCATCGCAGCTCTCAGGCTCACCGAGGAGCTTATGGCGGAGATTGATCAGGTTGTGGAGTTCTGAATAATGCAAAAAGTACAGATACCTCATGTGGAGTATCTGTACTTTTTATATAACGACTATTGACATTTTTCTCGATAAGTGCTATACTAAGATTAGCACTCGACGCACAAGAGTGCTAAAATCTAATGGAGGATTCTATTATGAACATTTCTGAACGTCAGAAGGATTTCCTGTCAGTTGTTGAAAAAATGGATATTTCGCCAACACTATTTAAGAATGCTCAAAGCAAATATGAAGCCCTTGCTGCGTTCTTAGATGAACATGGTATTGAGGCAACCATATATCCACAGGGCTCATTTGCATTAGGAACGGTTACTCGTCCTGCAAAGAAGGCTGATAGTCCAAGCTATGATCTTGATTGTATTTGTCAGGTTACTGGAACAAAGTCAGATTACACCCCGAGTGGTTTGAGAAACCTAATTGAAGACACACTGAAAGGTAATGATACTTATGGCGGAAAGCTTGTGAAGTGGGAGGAATGCTTTACTATTGAGTATGCTGATATCAATGGTGTTAGCTTTTCAATTGATTTAGTTCCGGCAGTAAGCGATACCGATTCTGAAAAAGCAGCACTCATTACAAAAGGGTTGAGTCCACAAATTGTTGATACAAGCATTGCAATTCCACGGCAGAATTCTGAAAAAAGCTATCGTTGGATTTCAAATAATCCCAAAGGCTTTAAAAAGTGGTTTGATGAAATTAACGCTCCGTTCTTAATGTATGCTCCCAAATACATAGAACGTGGCATATTTGAAAGTGCTACTGCTGAGGAATTACCAAATGAGATAAGACGCTCTGCTCTACAAAGGGTTATACAGATTTTGAAATATCAGCGCGATGCATATTATTCCAATCTTTCTGATGGTGACGAGATTAAACCGATTTCTGCATTGATAACGACAATGGCTACTCGAATCGCATCTAACTACGAAAAAAAGAATTGTTCTGTATTTGAGTTGCTGGAATATGTGCTGAATAGACTTGAGATGTGCATTCACCAAACCGAAATGACTTTTGAACAATATGCTTTGCGGTATGATAATTCTCCAGTATTATCCTATAAAAGCGGAAAATGGAGTGTCCCGAATCCCGCTGATCCCGATGATAATCTTGCGAATAAATGGAACGATGATGCAAGAATACCTAAGAGCTTTTTTAAATGGGTTACAGCTATTAAAACAGACCTTTTTGAAGTGCTGACTCAGAAAGACGACAATCAATTTGGTGTTGTCTTGGAGAATAGTTTTGCAAATTATGATCCTAACAATCCGATCATCAAAAAATACAGAAAGGCTCGTATTGCAACACCTATCAATGCTTCAACAGCTTCAAAGCCTTATCATTGCTCATGAGAATAGACTATAATCATATCAAACCGCAGATTGATGAACTTCTTACATCATATGGCGGCCTGAAGGAAGAAAATACTGATAAAAATACATCAATTATTCTTTCTGGAAAAGTACAAATTAATCGTTCCTACAATAATTTCACTGTAGATAATGAATATGAACTCAAAATTCTTATTCCGCTAAACAATGAAGAATTACCCGACGTGTGGGATATCGGGAATCATATTGATAAAACATATATTCACCGATATCCAGATGGCGAGCTTTGTTTAGAAACAGAAGCATACATAGCTTTGTGCTTCTATAATGGGTATAGTCTATTGCAATGGATGAAAAACATAGTTGAACCATACTACTTTTCTTATGAGTATTACACTAGATTTGGAGAGTTCCCATTTGGAGATAGAGGACACGATCTTGATGGTGTAATAGAGACATATCAGCAAATTTTTCATGAGAATGATCTTGTCAAATGCGTTAAACTGCTTCATGCCATATCACAAAGGAAATACAAAGGTCATTTACCTTGCCCATGTGAATCAGGTTTGATTACAAGAAAGTGTCATGGAAGATTTATATATCCATTTATAAGCGATGACTATATGTTTTCCATTGCACAAAAAGACTATTCGAGATTATGTGAGGCGATAAAAGAGTATGATAAACAGTCAAATCATTAGCAATCGTCAAAATGAAGACCTGTTATTGAAGATTCAGTATGCTTCAAGAAGGTATTTCAATTCGGCGGAAAAGTTCAATTATTTGAGTTGGGTATTATGTATAGCGTCTGCTGCGATGATATTTGTTCCTGATTCAGCTCCAGAGCTTTTCAGTAACGGGATACCTGCGGTATTAGAAGTTTTTGCATTTGTAACTGCTTGCATTTTTAATAGTAAGCTAAAGAACGCTGCTTCTCTGCGCAATTATTTTGATTCTTATGTTTTAATGATAGACGAAGATAGTTATACAAATATTCATAAACAGAAGCTTAGAGAAATCGCCTTAGCCACATATAATAGGTACAAAAAAGAAGCGGATATCCACATTCATAATACTGGTCGTGACAAACCACCAGGTGTAAAGAACTGGTATGAGTTTAAAAATCCTGTAGCTGATCGTCAAGCTCAATTTGAATGTCAAAAACAGAATATTTGGTGGAATAAAAAGATGGTTAAAAATCGCATGATTCTTTTATCTATTATTTTGTTTATACTTATTTCGTTTTTTGTCACTATGTTTGCCTTATTCAAATCTGATGCACTAAGTATTATTGTTTGTGCAATCGGAATAATACTGAAAGTTGTTGAAAGAATTATTGAACACTATTCTTATCACAAAACATCCATTAAGATAGAAGCTATCCAAAGTCACGCTGAAAGAGAATTAACAGCTGAAACTGTAAAGGAGTTACAAGAACTAATTAATGGAAGACGAGAAATACCAGTTCTTGAAATAAACATTATTCATAAACTAAAAGCTAAGCGATACTCTTCATCGTATGAAGAAACATCATAATGAAAACAGGCAGAACTTCGAAATAGAAGCTCTGCCTGTTTTGTTTAATAGCCTGCTGTAAAGGTCTTGCTTATAGTTGTTGGAATAAAACTTCTATATGAGCGCAATCCTTTTTCGTTCGGCTTTTGTTGGTATTTCTTACTTGGTTACCAGTGCGAGAGTGTCGCGTGCGATAAGCAGCTCTTCATTGGTCGGTACTACCCAAACCTCGACCTTGCTGTCGTCAGCGGAAATGCGGCAAGCCTCGCCTCTTACCTTATTGCGCTCCTTGTCCAGCTTGATGCCGAGGAACTCAAGTCCCTCACAAGCACGCTCTCTTGTCGGTGCATCGTTCTCGCCGATACCGCCTGTGAACAGAACAGCATCAACACCGCCCATAGCAGCAGCGTACGAACCGATGTACTTCTTGATCTGATAGCCGAACATCTCGTTTACGATAGCAGCTCTCTCGTTGCCCTCGGCAGCAGCCACGGTAACGTCTCTGTTGTCAGAGGAAACGCCCGAAACTCCGAGGAATCCCGACTTCTTGTTCATGTAGTTGGTCATCTCGTCAGGGTTCAGACCGCGCTTCTTCTGAACGAACTCGATAGCCGACGGGTCAACTGCGCCGCAGCGTGTGCCCATGGTCAGACCGTCAAGGGGAGTGAAGCCCATCGAGGTGTCAACGCTCTTGCCGCCGTCAACTGCGGTGATCGAAGAACCGTTGCCGAGGTGGCAGGATACGATCTTCAGATCCTCGGGCTTCTTGCCCAGCAGCTTAGCCAGCTCTGCCGAAACAAAACGGTGGGAAGTGCCGTGGAAACCGTACTTTCTTACGTGAAGCTCCTCATAGTCCTCGTAAGGCAGACCGAACAGGAAAGCCTTCTTCGGCATGGTAGCGTGGAATGCGGTGTCGAATACAACGACCTGCGGAACGCCCTCGGGCAGTACCTTCTTGCAGGCACGGAGTGCGAGAGCGTGGGGGTGGTTGTGTACGGGTGCGAGCTCTGCGAGGGCGTCGATCTTGTCGATAACTTCGTCGGTAGCAAGGCAGGTCTCCTTGAACACCTCAGCGCCCTGTACTATGCGGTGGCCGACTGCGCCGATCTCGCTCATGGAGTCGATGACCTTAGCGTCGCCTGTGGTGAGTACCTCAACGAGCTTCTCAAAAGCCTCGGTGTGGGTCGGGAATTCGCAGTCTGCTTCAAAAGCTCTGCCGTCGCCGGTCTTGTGAGCGATGTGTCCGCCGATACCGATGCGGTCAGCGTTGCCCTTTGCGATCACCTTTTCGCCGTCCATGTCGAGAAGCTGATACTTGAGCGAGGACGAACCTGCGTTTACAACCAGAATTTTCATATGTTAAACATCCTTTACATTAAGATTTGATCTCCCTTGACAAAGCGTCGGAAATCACATATACTATAATTATATCAATAAACGGCGGTTTTGGCAAGAGGTATTTGCAAATTTGAGGTTTTTGCACAATTGGCATACGTACCGCTCATGAATAATTTGGAGAGTAGGTGGAAAAATGTACGTAGCAGGCATCGTAGCCGAGTTCGACCCGTTCCACAAGGGGCATGAATATCTGCTTCGGCGGACTCGTGAACTGGGGGCGACTCACATCGTCGTTGCCATGAGCGGTGATGTTGTTCAGCGCGGAGAAACGGCGGTCTGCCCGAAGCACGAGCGTGCGGAGATGGCTGTGAGACACGGCGCAGACCTCGTCATCGAGCTGCCTGCGCCCTATTCCTGTTCGATGGCGGCTTTTTTTGCCGACGCTGCGATAAGGCTGCTCGGTCGGGTGGGGATAGACGCCCTCGCATTCGGCAGCGAGACTGACAGCGCCGACCTTATCCGAATGGCGGCTTCGGCGGTGGATGAGCTTTCGGACAGCGAGGAAGTCCGCAGGCTGACGACGAAGGGCATGACCTACCCTGCGGCTCTGCACGCGGCTGCCGCCGAACGTTTCGGCGGGGAAGCGGCGGCGGTCATCGCGAGTCCGAACAGTACGCTGGCGGTGGAGTACGTCAGGGCGCTCGTGCGGAACGGCATTTCCGCGGAAATACTGCCCGTGCGCCGCGAGGGTGCGGCTCACGACAGCACGGAGGGCGCGAGCGGCAGCAATCTACGTCGGCTTCTGGCGGCGGGTGAGGACATCGCGGGGTTCGTGCCCGAGGGGTGCGTGCCGAGGGAGCTTTCGGAGCCGTCGGGGGCGGATGACATCCTGCTGTACGGGCTGCTGACCGCCGACAGGGATACGCTTCTGCGGCTGCCCGAGGTGAACGAACCGCTCGCAGACCGCATCATCAAGGCGAGGCGCGACCCGAAACCGACGCTTGGGGAGTTTTTGCAGGATGTAAAGTCGGCAAACTTTACGCTTGCGAGGATAAGGCGAAGTGCGCTGCATCTGGCGCTGGGAGTCACGAGGGAAGATTTCATCGAGCCGCCGTATGTGAGGGTGCTTGCGTTCAATGACAGGGGTGCGGAGGTACTGAGAAGAGTGGAAGGCGTGCCGAAGTCGGTGTCGCTGAGGGAGCTTGAAGGAAGTTCGGTGGAAGCAGCGAAGATAATAGCGATAGAGAACCGAGCGGTAAGATTGCAGCAAATGTGCAGAAAAAAGCGCAATTTCGATAACGAATACACAAGAAAAATAACAAAGACCCCCACCACCGAAGCGTGAACGCCAGAGACTCAAAAAGTTTAGGAGGGGGTCTGGGGGAGACCCTTTTCAAAGGGTCCCCTCAGCAGGGGCGCGGGGACAGAGTCCCCGCCCCGAGAGGTCGCTCAGAACCCAAAGCGCACAAACGAACAGTCCAAACATAAAATCGGCAAATCCCCAGAACAACGTCCAAAAAGGCGCCAAATGAAAAACCCACTCAACACCACCAAGAACACCCGATTTGCCGATTTTATTTTGACGAGAGAGCGAAGCGATTCGAGTCAAACCCCTAAGCTGCTCGTCAAGAGCGGCAACCCCACCCCAACCCCCCCCAAAAAAAAAAACAATAACTCCCAAGAAACAGGCCAAAACCACCAAACCCCCCACCCGAAAATTGTGAATATGACCGAAAACCCTGTTCACAAATCGTACAAATCTACGAAAATTGCAGAAAAAATCAGCTAAATGATGATTTTAGGCGCAAAACTCTGTGAAAAACATACATATCACGCGATATAACGCAGAAACTTTTGTTATAAGATGTTACTGATTCACGAAATATTGATGAAATATCGGTGATTTTGTGTTATAATACAAAAAGTGTTTTGTCAAAAAATGACTGTAAAATACATTGTTAGATTATTAGGAGGAACTTTCATGGCAAAAGCAACCAAGGCGGCAGCGCCCAAGACTATCTCGAAAGAGGAGCTCAAAAAGAAGTTCGTGGACGTGCTGCACAACGATTTTCAGACTACGCCCGATGAGGCTACCGACCAGCAGGTCTATGAGGCTCTCACACGCATCGTAGTCGGCATTCTGAAGGCGAAGAGAAGACACTTCACCGTAAAGAACCGCTCGGAAGGAAAGAAGAAGGTGTACTACCTCTCGATGGAATTCCTGATGGGCAGAAGCCTCAAGACCAGTATCTATAACCTCGAAATGGTGGATGAGACTGTAGGTATGCTCAAGGATTTCGGCATCTCCATCAACTCCATCTACGAGCAGGAGCCCGACGCAGGTCTCGGCAACGGCGGTCTCGGCAGACTCGCTGCCTGCTACCTCGACGCTCTGGCAGCTGACGGCTACCACGCAACAGGCTACTCCATCCTCTATGAGTACGGCATCTTCAAGCAGAAGCTCGAAGAGGGCTGGCAGACCGAGCTCCCCGATAACTGGCTGCCCGGCGGTTCCGCACTCCTCGTTGCTGTTCCTACCGAGGCTGTACAGGTACACTTCGACGGCAACCTCAGAGAGTCCTGGGAGAACGGCTTCCACACCGTTGAGCTCACCGACAGCACCGTTGTTACCGCTATCCCTTACGATATGTACGTTTCGGGCTACGGCAGCAGCGCTGTTTCAAAGCTCAGACTCTGGAAGGCTGACGTTGCTTCCTTCGGTATGGATGACTTCATCAAGGGTAACTACCTCAAGGCTCTCGGCAGAAATATCATGTCGCAGGCTATCACCAAGGTTCTCTACCCGAACGATAACCACGCAGAGGGCAAGAGCCTTCGTCTGCGTCAGCAGTACTTCATGTCCGCAGCGTCCATCGGCGATATCGTAAGAACTCACCTGAGCGTTTACGGTACCCTCGACAACCTCGCTGACAAGGTGGCTATCCACATCAACGATACTCACCCGACCCTCGCTATCCCCGAGCTCATGAGAATAATGCTCGATGAGTGCGGATACGACTGGGATACCGCTTGGGATATCGTTACCAGAACTTTCGCTTACACCAACCACACCGTTATGCCCGAGGCTCTTGAGAAGTGGGAGTGCAACCTCCTGAAGAGCGTCGTTCCGCGTATCTACTCCATCATCATCGAGATCAACGAGAGATACTGCCGCAAGCTCGACGAGATGTATCATGACTCCGCTAAGGTAACTCATATGTCCATCGTTGAGAACAACATGGTCAAGATGGCTACCCTCTGCGTTCACGCAAGCCACCACGTAAACGGCGTTGCAAAGATCCACTCCGAGATCATCAAGCGCGAGACCTTCAAGGACGAGTACGCTTACACTCCCGAGAAGTTCACTAACGTTACCAACGGTATCGCTTACAGAAGATGGCTCTATCAGTCCAACGAGGGTCTGACTCAGCTGCTCCGCGATACTATCGGCGACGGCTTCCTCAGAGATGCTTCCGAGCTTGCGAAGTTCAGAGAGTTCGCTGACGATAAGGCAGTTCTCGAACAGCTCACAAAGATCAAGCATGACAATAAGGAGCGCTTCGCTAAGTACGTGAAGAACCGCTACGGCGTTGCTCTCAATACCGACTCCATCTTCGACGTTCAGGTAAAGAGACTCCACGAGTACAAGCGTCAGCAGCTCAATGCACTCAACATCATCGCTGAGTACAACTACCTCAAGGCTAACCCCGATGCACCCTTCGTGCCCAAGACCTACATCTTCGCGGCAAAGGCTGCTCCGGGATACTATATGGCTAAGCAGATCATCAAGCTCATCTGGAACATCTCCCAGGAGCTCAAGAAGGATCCCAAGCTCAATGAGAAGCTGAACGTTATCTTCATGGAAGACTACTGCGTATCCCTGTCCGAGATCCTCATGCCCGCGGCTGATATCTCCGAGCAGATCTCGCTGGCTGGTACCGAGGCTTCGGGTACAGGCAACATGAAGCTGATGATAAACGGTGCTGTTACCCTCGGTACTCTCGACGGCGCGAACGTTGAGATCTTCGAGCAGGTGGGCGCTGACAACATCCTGCTGTTCGGTATGAACGTTGAGGAAGTTGAGAGAGCTAAGCCCGGCTACAGACCTATCGACGTTTACAACTACAACGGCGTGCTCAAGGGTGCTGTTGATATGCTCACAAGCGGCATCAACGGCGAGCGCTTCATGGAGATCGCGAACTCCCTCAAGACTCAGGACACCTACATGGCGTTCGCAGACTTCGACAGCTATCAGGCTGCACAGCGCAGAGCAAGCGAGTGCTACACCAACACAAGCGGCTGGGCAAAGATGAGCCTTGCGAACATCGCAGGCGCAGGCATCTTCTCGGCAGACCGCTCGGTAGACGAGTATGCACGCTACATCTGGAAGCTCCAGAAGTGATATTTGCGAAAATAGCATAACGATATAAAAAGCCGTCTGCTCCTTTTCGGGAGCAGGCGGCTCTTTATTTTAATCGATCACTACATCGTTAAGGTTAATTTCATTCAGATAGCCAAGGTCTCGAAGCTTCTGAGCTAATTCCTTGCACTCTTCATTGCTAAATGTCATTGTCTGGCTGTGACGGATGTACTCGCAATACTTTACGCCGTTTTTGAAATCATAAGCGTGATCAGGATCACCGGCTGTAGATTCAACGGTGCTGATACTCAGATAAACATCATGGGTATCATCATAGTTTACCCTGCTGTAAAAATCACCGTTCCAGAGCATATGCAGATAATCATCGAAGCTCTTGGGCTTTGAAACGTAGGCGTCCTGTATCAGCCTTGAAGCCTCACGTATCTGAGCGTCAGAAAGAGTGGAGAGGTCAAGCAGTTCTTCACTGAGATTTTTCTCATTTCTATGGATCTCTGCCCATTTCTCACAGTCGTAGCTTACGAACTCAAAGCGTTGATATTCTCCATTTTCATTATAATAGACCGAAATATCAAGCAGAGCTTTATCAAGGTTTCTCATAGGAAGACTCTTAACAAGTCCGAAGCCGTTTGTTACATAAGCTATACCCATGAAGATAACGAACACCGCCGAGGTAGCCGCATATTTGAGCAGCCATACCATAAAGCTGCGGAGGGTGAGCTTTGCACGGGTGACGATGATGTGGATAACAATGTAGATTATCGCCACAACAACAAGTCCGTAAACGCCGTCTAAATTGAACAGCACCATGCTGTAAACGGTGAACACGCCCATGACAAGCAGCAGCTCAAAGAAGAAGCGGCTTACTATCGGAGCGCCTACCGAGCTTGCGTCACGCCTGCGGTAGATAAACACCGTTGCTGCCATTACTGCGACAGAAACAAGACTGTTTATAACTGTGTAGAATATAAAGCTTGAATCTTCTGCAAGTGCTACGAACGAGTATGTCCATATACCGACAAAGTGCGGAATATCGAACATATCAAGTCCTGCAAAATTTTCTACAAGCAGGTGGAAAATGAATATCGGAAGAACCGAGGTGCAGAACATCATTATCACAGTGAAGTAAATGCTTTCTGCAAACGCACCGCAGCAGCAGGTGCAGACTATCGTGATAGCGTCAGTGAATAATGCAGCTGTAAGAGCTCCCATGAATATTTGCAGGTTCACGCTGCCGTCAACACCGTGTGTAGCGCAAAGTATGCCGCCGTAAAGCATTGCGATGCCTGTGTAAACTATGACGGGAAGAATATGTGAATAGCACATAGCCAAAAGCTTTGAGAAGTAGCGCTGATTCGCACTCATAGGAAGCGAGTGCTGAACGTCGCAGATCTGCTGATTCGTCATGTCACGGAAAATGCCTACCGCTCCGAAAATGCCCATGAGCGAGCCTGCCGCTATAAGTGCAAAGCCGAACCACGAGGGCGAGAACCCTTCTGCCACCTGATTTTCCAGCTGGTCAAGGTAGTCATACTGCGAATAAAAGCCGCTCATCAGAGCATACATCAAAGCTCCCGTTGCAAGCAGTATATTTGTTACAATAAAGAATTTCTTGTGCGTCCGCACCTCAGCTAAAGCCGCCTTATTTATCGTTTGGAACACATTCGCTGCCATAGCCTCTCGCCTCCAGTTCGTATATGAAAATCTCCTCTAACGTAAGCGGTATTATCTCTGTAAGGTCTGTCTTTATCCCTTTGAGCTTACGCATTATTTCTTCTTCTGTTCCCTTTATGACCGCCTGTGTAACGCTGCCTGAAACGCTGCACTGCATTACAGTAACGCCGCTCGCTTCAAGCTCCTCTCTCGTTACAGGCAGGTTCTTTCTTGCAAGCTGCACCTTTCTGAATCCGCCCGAGATCTCGTCAAGCTCGCCCGAGAAGATTAGCTGTCCCTTGTGTATCAGCATCGCGCGGTCGCAGAGCTCGTTTATCTCGGCGATATTGTGGCTCGACACGATGAGCGTAGCGTCGCGGTCGAGCATCTCGTCAACTATCATGTTCTTGACCACCTTGCGCATAGCGGGGTCAAGTCCGTCAAAGGCTTCGTCCAGCATCAGGTACTTTGTCATGCAGCTGAGTCCGATGATGACGACAGCCTGACGCTTCATGCCCTTCGAGAATTCGCTGAGCCGCTTGTCGAGTGGAAGGTTCAGCTTTGCCGAGAGCCTTCCGAACACCTCGTCCGAGAAGGTTGGGTAGTAGCTCTTGTAGTATCTCGCGAGCCCGTTGAGTGTGAAGGGGGTGTACTGCACCGTTTCGTCGTTTACGAAGAATATGTTCGATTTTGCCTGGGGGTCGTCGTAGACCTCTCTGCCATCGAGCTTTATGCTGCCCTCGTTCATTTTATAAACGCCGCACATCATTCTCATCAGAGTCGATTTGCCTGCGCCGTTCGAGCCGAGAAAGCCGTATACGCAGCCGTCGGGTATCGTTATCGAGACCTTATCCACCGCGCGGAAGGGTTCGCCCTTAGCCATCAGACCCTTGTTTTGGAACAGCATCGAAGCGTTCTCAATCTCTATCATTGTTCGTTACCTCCTTTTTCGGCTTCTGCCGCTGCGCTCTCTACTATATCTATGAGCGTCTGTTTTGGAACGCCTGCCGACAGAGCTTCTTTTGTTTTTCTCTCGAAGTCTTCTGTCAGGCGTTTGTCCGCCTTGCCCTCGTGCTTCGCAACGAAGCAGCCCTTACCTGCCACGGAATATATTATCCCGTCGCGTTCAAGGATGCTGTAGGCTTTGGCGACTGTATTCGGGTTAAGTCCGAGTTCTTTGGCGAGTGCGCGTGCTGCGGGGATGCGGTCGTTTTCTTTATACACGCCCCGTGCTATCTCGCCGCACACCGATTTGCATATCTGTTCGTATATGGGTGTGCGACCCGTAATATCTATGGTTATCAAGTAATATCGCTCCTTTCGTCCGTTTTTTTGTTGCTGCCTCTTTTCTTTTGTCCTGTCTTAAATATCGAGGATCTCCTTTCGTTCTCAGGCCATGCTTTTCGCGCCGACCTGTGTGTCTCCGAGTACCTCTTTTTCAAAATCGGTTTTCAGCTGCAAGATCTTGTCTTTGTTTTTCTCTGCGCTTTCGACCGCGTCCTGCCTGAAATCGTCCGTGTACCTGAAATTTCCTTTTTTGTCTATCTCGAAATCCACAGGGTTGTTCCCGCTTGCGGTGCTCATGAAGCAGGTGTAGCGTTTTTCGCCTTTTGTGTTTATGGCGCAGCACAGTTCGAGGTAATAATCGTCAGTGCCTGCGCCGATGTAGCGGTACAGCCCTGAGCGGTCCTGACCTTCGGGAGCAAGATCGCCGCGGAAATCAATGATGACCTCATTCTCTTTTTCGTGGGGACGTATCTCTATCTGACCCGTGAGAAGTTCGGTCTTTTCGATGTCGTAATAATCACCGAAAGAATTGCCGTTATCTGTTTTGGAATATTTCTCGGTGACAGGCGTTACCGTCTAATCGTAGAACTGCATATACTGTTCGTGTTTTGTATTTTTGTACGAAATGTAGCCTGCGCAGCCTGCTATCGCCGCTGCGGTCAGTGCCGCCGCGATGGTTATTTTTGTTTTTCTTGCTGTCATTTTCTCTATCCTCCTTTCGTAATGGTATCTCCTTTGTTTTGTCTTACACATAACTCTGTATGTATCGTATGTGTTAAGTGTACTATGTGTTGTAGTACACTTACAGTATACGACTTCATGTCGGATTTGTCAATGGGGTATCAAAAATTTCGGCATTTAGCACAAAAATCCACTCTTTGATAAGATGATTTTACCAAAGAAAATTGTACGTTCTGTAACAAAATATCGCACCTTATTGACTTGATGGGTAAAAAGTATTATAATTACAGAGTAAACATTTTTTCGCACCGCACGTCGGAAAAGGCGTGCTGCTTTAAAAAAGGATTAATGATATGACTGATCTGAGTAATGGCATAAAACGCGGTATAGCGTTTTTTGTGATGGCGGCGGCGCTGATAATCTTCGGGCTTCCGCTGTGCGCTCATGCCGATGCTTACGCCCTGCTTTCTGTCCCCGACAGTATCGGCAGGGGCGGCGAGTTCACGGTAGAGGTGACATTTTCGGCTGACGGGAATATCGGTACGATACACGGCACCCTCGGCTATTCCGAACAGGATATCGAGTTCGTGAGATCGCAGTACGCAAGCGGGGGCGGCGGTATCGTCACGCTCACGGCTTTTCCGCAGTCACCGTCTTCGGAGCTGACCGTTACGCTGACCTTCAGGGCTCTGCGCCCAGGCAGTTCGCAGATTACGCTGACCAACGGTTCGGTGATGTCTCCCGACGGCATAATGCTGGGCGGAGGTATCTCGGCGAGCGCCGCCGCTGAGGTTTCGGGCGTTGCCGATGACAGCGATGTGAGTCAGGTCGCGGATGACAGCTCGCTGCCCGACGCGCTCAAAGCTACCCTTGCAACGCTGACCGTGAGCGAGGGACAGCTTGTACCCGCGTTTTCGCCGGGCATATACGATTATACCGTGACGCTGCCGCATGAGGTGGATTACGTCGGCATCGATGCCGAGCCTCTCGGAAAGTACGATACTATATGGTTCGAGGGTTCGGAGTATCTGGCTGACGGCAGCACCCTCAGGACTATCACCGTGACTACCCCTGACGGGGCTGTTTCAAACGTGTACACCGTCAACATCATCAGACTGTCCGAAAACGGCAGCGTGGAGAGCGAAACCGAAGCTCTGACCGACAGCACTGACGGGTCGGAGGCTGAGACCGTGTCCCTTACGGGCTCGGGAAACGAAGCGGCTATACAGTCGGCGGCGAATTCCGTGTCGCCCCGTCCAAAGGGTCGGAACACCTCGTCGGAGGCTCAGGAGCCCGAGACCATGCACGACAAGCTGATGCCCATACTCATCGCGGCGATGGCGGTCATCGTGCTGCTGGCGGCACTTCTGGCAGTACGCATCCGCACACGCTCGAAGAACAAACTGAAATAACCATACACCGCAGGGTCTGAGGCTCATGCGGTGTTTTGCTGAGGGAGTGGACTTATGAATGGATATATGAAGGCGGCGGTCGAAGAGGCAAGGTACGGCATCCGCGAGGGTCACGGCGGTCCTTTCGGGTGCGTCATCGTGAAGGACGGACGCATCGTCGGCAGGGGTCACAACGAGGTCATAAGGCAGAACGACCCCACCTGCCACGGCGAGATAATGGCGATAAAGGAAGCCTGCAAGACCCTCGGGACTTTCGACCTGACGGGCTGCGAGCTGTACACGACGGCTCAGCCCTGCCCGATGTGCGCGGGTGCGGTGCTGTGGGCGAACATCTCGAAGGTGTACTACGGCTGCAATATCTCGGACACAGAGGAGATCGGCTTTCGGGACAAGAAGTTTTTCAGCGAGCCCTTCGATATCTCCGAGGAGCTTGACCGTGCGGAGTGCCTTGAGCTTTTCCGCGAGTACGCGTCCCTGCCCGAAAAAAAGAATTACTGAAAAAATCCCGAAAGAGCATTCAGCACTCTTTCGGGATTTTTTTTATCACTCGATATTCTGCTTCTTTTCCTTGCTGCTGTCGTCAAGTTCGATGGAGCCGTAAACAAGCTTCTTGAACATCTGCGCATTGGTCGGGAAGTCAACGCTCAGAACGTCCATTCCGTTGATTACCTGATTGGTGTAGGTATCGTCGGCGGGAACTCTGAGCTCCTGTATCTTGTAGTTGCGGTAGTCCAGCATATCTATGAGCAGCTGTGCCATTTCCGTACTGGTGACATCTGTTTTTATCTGGGGGAATATCTTGTTTGCGAGTCTGTCCATATCCACCAGCGACATCGAGCGCGATTTCTTTATCATCTCTGCGATGACCTTGCGCTGACGTTCGGTACGCTCCCAGTCGGAGTTGCCGACGTGTCTGAGTCTCGCGTAAGCGAGAGCCTGGTTGCCGTTGAGGTGGAGATCTCCGCCCTTCTTGATGTAGTCGGTACCCTTCTTGTTGTGCAGGTACTTGTTCTGCTCGTCGAGAGGGTTCTGCATACCGCGTGTATTGTCGCCGTTGGGGTCAGCGTCGGGGTAGCCGTTCGCTTCATCATCGGAAACGTACATATCCAAGCCGCCCAGCGTGTCAACGATGTCGATGAACACGTTGAAGTTCACGAGCACATATCTGTCTATCTTGACGTTGAGGTAGTTCTCGATGGTGGATCTGGTCAGCTTTATGCCGCCGTAATGATACGCCGCATTGATGCGCGAGTACCACCAGTAGCCGTTTTCGTCCTCGAAGCCCACATAGCAGTCTCTCATGACCGAGGTCTGTGTGATGGTCTTATCCTTGGTATTGACGGATATTATCATCATAACGTCGGTATTTCCCGTACTCTCCTCGGCGGTATCTCTCAGGTCTTCGCCTATCAGCAGGATATTCATAACATCCTTGTTGGAGATTTTCTCAGCCTGAGCGGTCAGTTCCTTGAGCTTCTGGTCCTCGGAGACCTTATCGAGAGTATCGGGGCGTGAGAAATCAACATCTGAGTAAACCATAGCCTCGGAGGTCGTTCTGTCCTTATGATCTCGGTCGAACAGTCCGAAGTAGTGCCACAGTATCAGCACCACGACGAGTGCGAGTATCAGCAGCAGGATAAGTATCAGTGCCGCGACTGTCAGCGCCTGCTTCTTGGTGAAGCCGCCTTTCTTGCCGCTATTTTGGGTCTCGGGCTGAGTTTTTTTGTCTGTGGAGTGTTTTCCGAAGTCAAGGTCGTTCTTTGGCTTGTTCTGTTTTGGATTGTCGCTGTGATGAGCGGCGGAGCCTGTTCTGTGATGCGTCTGATGACCGCTCTGCGGGGGTCTTTTCTTTACGGGAGCGCCGTCCTTGCTTCTGTGGTGCGACGAGTGTGACGAACCGCTGCTGTGGGGACGCTGACCGCTGTGAGGTCTGCCGCTGCTGTCTGAGCCCGACGGTCTTTTCTGCGGCGGACGCTTTTGTACGTTCGGCGAAGACTGACCGTTCCCTGACGCAGACCGTTTTTCGCCTGAGGGCTGCGGAGAGCGTTTGGGCTTTGTACTGTCCGCGGCTTCGGGAGCAGGCTTTTTCGGGCTGCTGCCTTCGTTCGCGGGCAGGTCATTTCTTTCTGACAAGCTGCCATCCTCCTTTCGGATGTGTATTATATATATTATATGTGATATATTCTAATGTATATACTGCATCATTATAGCAGTAGTATTAATATTATACCCCAATTTGTCCAAAAAAACAACTTGCAATTTCGACAAATTTGAAAACATTTATCGTCAGCTTTTTATTTATTTCCCAGTTTTACGCAGAAAACGGGCATTCGGGTGCGATATTCGTTCCCGAATGCCGAGGGGCTCCTGCCCACTTGATTTATGGGACGCGATGTGTTACAATAATATCATCGGCGGACTTTTTCGGGGAAAAGGAGATGACATCATGCGAAAGTGCGAGGTATATATGCACGGTCAGGTGCCGCAGACGCATTCGTTCCTGCTGAGGGACGGCTTTCTCGGACCCGCCGAAGCTGAGCGAGGTAAATGCCCTGTTCGGCAGATGATTTCAGGAGATGGGGACCTATGACATTACAGCAGTTGAGATACATTATCGAGATAGCCGAGACGGGCTCGATAACCATGGCGGCACAGAGACTTTTCATCGCTCAGCCGAGCCTTTCAAAGTCTGTCGCCGAGCTTGAAAAGGAGATGGGCATAACCATCTTCAACCGAAGCAACAGGGGCGTGTACCTGTCGGAGGACGGCACGAAGTTCCTTTCCTATGCGCGGCAGATAGTCGAGCAGACCGAGCTTCTCGAGAACGAGTACAAGTCCGCGCCGCCGCCGAGACGGGTGTTCGCGGTGTCCGCACAGCACTACGCCTTCGTGGTCAACGCCTTTGTTGAGCTTGTGCGTGAGTACGGCAGGAGCAGGTATGAGTTCACTCTGCGCGAGCTCAAGACCGCCGAGATAATCGAGGACATCCGCACCCACCGAAGCGACATCGGCATACTGTTCCTGAGCAGTTTCAACCGCGAGGTCATCAGGCACATCCTGCAAAGTGAGGACATCCGCTTCGAGAAGCTGTTCACCGCACTGCCCCACGTTTTCGTGAGCAAGGACAATCCCCTCGTCGGGAAAAAGAGCGTCACCCTCAGCGACCTGCGTGACTTCCCGCGGCTGACCTACGACCAGGGTGTGAAGAATTCCTTCTATTTCGCGGAGGAGCTGCACATCACCGAGGAGAGCCCGAAGAACATCGTGGTCTCCGACCGTGCGACCCTGTTCAATCTGCTGATAGGACTTGACGGCTACACCATCTCGTCGGGCATACTCAGCGCCGACCTCAACGGCGAGAACATCGTGGCTATCCCTCTCGAAAGCGATGAGCGCATGGACATCGGCTACATAACCACCACCGACCGCCCCATGAACGCCATGACACGCCGCTACCTCGAACACCTGACCGAGTACATCGAAAATTACAGTTCGTGATATAGCTTCAGGCTATGGCAGATCATGAAAAATCGGTATTAACACATTCACGGAAGATATGTTATAATAATAAGGCACAAAACATATCGGAGGAATGGGAAATGAAAACGGCTGATATCTTCAACAGAAAAAAGGTCTTTTCACTGGAAATATTTCCGCCTAAGCCAAGCGCGGATGAGAGCGTTATCTACGATACTCTCGATAAGCTGACGGATATCGAGCCCGATTTCATCAGCGTGACCTACGGCGCAGGCGGCGGAAAGAACGGAAGCAAGACCATAAGCATAGCGTCTGACATAGTTTCAAAGTACAGTACCACGAGCGTTGCGCATCTGCCCTGCATCGACCTGACAAAGGATGAGGCGGCGGAGATACTCGACAGCATCACCGAGAACGGCATCGAGAACGTGCTGGCACTCAGGGGCGACATCCCGGAGGGCGCCGAGGTGAAGGGAGATTTCCGTCACGCGGATGAGCTCGTGACCTTTATCCGCGAGAATTACGACCTGAACATCGTGGGGGCGTGCTACCCCGAAGTGCATCCCGAAAGCAGGAACGCCGTTGACGATATACGGCACCTGAAACATAAGGTCGAGTGCGGAGTTGACCACCTGATAACTCAGCTTTTTCTCGACAACAGGCACTTCTACGACTTCCGCGAGAAAACACAGCTCGCAGGCATAAACATCCCCATCGAAGCAGGCATCATGCCCGTCACCAACAAACGTCAGATCGAACGCATGGTGAAACTCTGCGGAGTCGAACTGCCGAAAAAGTTCGTGAAGGTGCTCGACCGCTACGGCGACGACCGCCTTGCACTCCGCGACGCAGGCATAGCTTACGCAGTCGATCAGATAAACGACCTCGCAGCTGAGGGCGTGGACGGCATACACCTATATACAATGAATGACCCCTTCATAGCTCACAGGATCTTCGACGCCGTCCACAACCTTATATAACAAAAAGGCACTCCGTCATCCCGACGCGAGTGCCTTTCTTTCTTTTATTTTATGAGTACGGGTCTTGAACGGGGGAAACTTTTCTGAAGAAAGGTTCTCCCCTGGACCCCCTTCCAAAGACTTTTAATACTTTTTGGCTTGTGGGTGTTTCTTCCTTAATTTGTGCAGGTAGGGAAGTTTGTAATTCTTCTTATTGGTGCGCTCCTTGCCAAAAAGACGTTCGATGGTGGTTTACGCTTCATTTTCGTTGTATGAGGACTCGCAGAGTTCCGAGAGGTCCCTTAAAAAATTCACGTCATCTGTCGAGAACATCAGACAGGATTCGGGTCTGCACTCGATTTACGGGTAGAGCTGTTCGGCGGCGGAACGGTTGATGAAGATGTACACACCGTCTGTATGACTCTTCGGTGAATTTTAAAGTGACGGTTTTGACATTTTTGAGAAAAAGCAAAGGCACTTCTGTCTGCAAATGACAAAAGTGCCTTGATAGGTTTAATGGATTCAGCGGTGACGGCGGTCATGCCCTCTCTGTTTGTAGAAAGCGGTCTTGTCCTCGTACATGAACTTGTCGGCTGCCTGATAGAGACCCTCGGGGGTCAGGCTGCCGAAATCCGCACGGCAGGCAGTTCCCGCGGAGATGAATACTTCATTTATCAGCTCGCCTTTGTGTTTTTCGGCGTATTCTTTCATCTTCTTTATCTTGTCTGCGACCTTGTCCTTTTTGCCGTAGGTGAGTATAGCGAACTCGTCGCCGCCCATACGTGCGATAGTCACGTCCTTGCCGAATGCCTTTCTCGCAAATTCGGGAACGGAACATATCATCTCATCGCCTGCCGCGTGACCGAGGGTGTCATTAGTGCCTTTCAGCCCGTTCACGTCGATGACCGAAATGCAGAGGTCTTCCTTCACGACCTTCGGGTCTTCCAGCAGTTCGATGAAGTACTTTCGGTTGAAAGCGCCTGTCATGTCGTCCATGTAGACCTGCCGCCGCGTTACCTTGTAGTAGTACTCGGTGCTGAGCGCCATATACTGTGCCGTCACCGAATCGGCGATGAACAGTATCGGAAAACGGTGGATGAAATTGTCGGTGTAAAGGTCGGCGATATTCGAGCTGAGCGGTGAATAGAACAGCACCAGCACGAGTATCGTGAAATACAGGTTCATTCCGACGCCTATACTGAGACCGAAGAGACTAATGCTGAACAGCGGTATGAGCAGCACCCATAAAACGGCAAAGCCCTCATTTCCGCCCGAAATGGGGAAGACGGTGAAAACTCCCGTCAGCAGAAGCGCCATGATGATGGTAGAGGCGCGGATCTTTTTCAGAACGCCTGCCAGTATGCCCGTGAACGCAAAACCTGTCACAAGTATTATTGAGGTAATGGTCATGAGCGTTGAATGCTTAATTATGTTCATCACAAGCATGATGCCTGCGGAAATGCAGACAATGACCGACATCGCGATATTCTTGTGGCGCTGACGCTTGCTGTCGTCATTGATCTTCATTGTGAGGACCGATATCATGTCAAGTATTCTTTTCATAGCACACCTTTAAATATGGTTTTTACTTATACTTTATACAGCGTGGAGAAATTGCGTGAGTCCATGCGGCAGCATGGGCTATAATGTTATTATACCACATTTTAACATAACAGTCAATCGGATTTTGAGATATTTTGTTCAAAAATTGCGAATGTGAGGCTTCTTTTTGGTAAAAAACACGAGTGGGGTATCGGGATCGGCTATTGATGGCGCTAATCAAAAACGATAACCGAGATGCTTGACAATTCATATATGATATGTTACAATTAGAAAAAAGCTATAGGAGCGTATTGTTATGAAAAACATATCTGCTGAAAACAGAATAATGCTTATGCGCATGGTAAAACGCTTCTTGTCTGCTTTATCCTGCGCTGTTTTCACATGAGTGAAAACGCTAAACATCGATAATAACAGGCAGCGGAAGTGATGAGTATGGTCGCTTCCGCTTTTTTAACGGAGTGATAAAATGACGATACAGCAGCTCTGCTATGCGATAACTATCGCGGAGTGCGGTTCGATGAACAAGGCTTCTGAGAAGCTGTTCATATCGCAGCCGACCCTCACGGGGGCGATAAAAGACCTTGAATCGGAGATAGGCATCAGCATCTTCCTGCGCACCCACAAGGGCGTGATACCCACAGCCGAGGGCGGCGATTTCATCGAACGCGCAAAAGGCATCTACGACCAGCTGAGGCTGTTGCAGGAGAGCTATGCGGATAAATCCACGCTGCGCCGCAGGTTCAGCGTCTCGACACAGCACTACTCCTTTGCGGTCAAGGCGTTCGTCGAGATGGCGAAGCGGTTCGATATCTCGGAGTACGAGTTCGCCATCTTCGAGACCGAGACCATGAACGTCATCAACGACGTGGCTCGTCTCAGGAGCGAGATAGGCATACTCTACATGAACAACCTCAACCGCCGCGCGATTACGAAACTGCTCGGCGAGCACGAGCTCATCTTTCACGAGCTGATAAAATGCCGTGCCTACGTTTACCTCTGGAAAGAGCATCCCCTCGCGCACGAAAGTTCCATCAGCCTTGCACAGCTTGAGCCGTATCCCTGCCTTTCGTTCAGGCAGAGCGGCGGTGACGGCAGTTTTTTCGCGGAGGAGATACTCAGTGAGAACATCTACCCCCGTACCATCAAGGCCAGCGACCGCGCAACGATGCTGAACCTGATGATAGGTCTGAACGGCTACACCCTCTGTTCGGGGATAATCTCGGAGGAGCTCAACGGCGAGAGCTGTGTGGTGGTGCCCTTCCGCGACGACGACGAAAACCCCAACAGCATAATGGAGATAGGCTACATAACCAAGAAATACAGCGTGCTCAGCGAAATGGGCGGGCACTATATAGATGAGATAAAAAAATATCTCAGCACTGTGAAGGAGGAATCATAATGCCGATAAGACTGAAAGAATCGCTTCCCGTGATAGAGAAGCTGAAAAAAGAGAACATATTCGCGATGACCGAAGAACGCGCATCGCATCAGGACATCCGCGAGCTGAAAATAGCGGTGCTGAACCTCATGCCCAAAAAGCAGGAGACCGAGCATCAGCTCCTTCGCCTGCTCTCAAACTCGCCTTTGCAGATAGAGGTGACCTTCATACGGCTCGTGACCCATCAGTACAAGAACACCTCGATGAGCTACCTTCTGAAAAACTACCAGCCCTTCTATCAGATAGAGAACAAGTATTTTGACGGGCTGATAATCACGGGCGCACCCGTCGAAAAGCTGGAATATGAGGACGTGGATTACTGGAACGAGTTCACTTCCATCCTCGAATGGAGCAGGATACACGTCACCTCGACGCTGTATCTGTGCTGGGCAGCGCAGGCAGGGCTGTACTATCACTACGGCGTGCCGAAGTACGAGCTTGACAGAAAACTGTCGGGCATCTACAGACACAAAGTGAATGATGTGAACAACGAGCTCGTGAGAGGTTTCGACAGGTATTTCTTCGCGCCCCATTCGCGTCACACGGGCGTCAGGAGGGAGGATATTCTCATCGCCGACGGGCTCACGATAATCGCGGAGTCGGAGGAGGCAGGGCCGTATCTCGTCACCGATGACGGCAAGAACATCTTCGTCAACGGCCATCCCGAGTACGACCTTCACAGGCTTGCGGAGGAATACGAACGCGACCTCGGAAAAGGGCTCGCCCCTGAGATACCCGCGAATTATTTCCCCGATGACGACCCTTCGCAGGAACCTGTGAGCAGGTGGATCTCGGCATCGGGTCTGCTGTTCTCGAACTGGCTGAATTACTTCGTATATCAGGTCACACCTTACGAATTCTGAGAATATACACCACGAAAAAAGATCGGGCAGTACCGAACCTGTGTATGGTACTGCCCGACCTTTTTTCTGTATTGATCTGAGAGCGATCAGCTCACATCAACTTTGTAGTACAGCTCTTTGGCGAAGTCCTTCGGGTCGCTTTGCAGGTAGCCTATCTGCGAAAGTCCGTTCACGAAGTACTGAACGTTCTCCTGCACCTTTGCATCCCATTCAGACCCGTGCTCGGATGCGGAGGGGTAGCCGTAGCTCTTTATCAGCTGGACTGCCAGCTCCTTGTCCTCGATAGCCGAATGCTTCTTTTCGGTAATGATGTCCACCGCTTCCTCGGGGTTCTCGTAGATCCATTCCTGAGCCTTTCTGTAGGCTTTCAGAAGGTCTGCAATCTGCTGCGGATCTTCCTTTATCAGCTTGTTGGAAGCGTAGAGGAAGCAGCAGAAGTGATCCTTGAAGAAATCATCGGTGCTGAGGTCGAAAATGATCCTTACCTCGCCTGCCTTTTCCTTGACCGAACCGAGGGGATCCCATACGGCTGCCACATCAACTTCGCCGTTCTGGAGGGCCTCGAACTCAAGGTTGCCGTCCGAGTAGGGCAGGAAAGTCACCTCGCCGTCGGCAGGGTCTGCCGAGATGCCCGCGTTTTCGAGCCAGAGGCTCGCAGTCTGGTGAGGGGTTCCGCCTATCTCGTCAACGGCAATCTTCTTGCCCTTAAGGTCGTTGACGGTGTAGATGTCCGAATCGGGTCTGACGGCGAACTTGATGCATCCCTCGTGAAGACCGTCCACCACCTTTACGTCGATGCCGTTCTCGATGGACGGGAAGAACTGGAAGTCGCCGTTTACTATCGGGATGGTGCCGTTGTTCAGACCGATCTTTCGTGTCTCGAAATCCGCCGAGATAAGCTCAACGTCAAAGCCCTGCTCCGCAAAGAAGCCCTTTTCGTAGGCGATGTAGATAGGCGCACTGCAAAGCGAGCCGTCCTTGCCGGGTATCTGGATGTGACCGTACTTGAAGTCGCCGTTCGAAGCGGAAGTGCCCTTCGGGCTGTCTTTTGCTGCCCCGCCGCTGCTGTTTTCATCGGCAGTCGAAGCCGAGCATGATGCCATTATGCTCACCGCACATACAAGCGCCGTAAATGCTCCTATTATCCTGTTTTTCCTTTTCATGATTATTCCTCCCATATTTTAGTCTCGCATACGGGGCGGCGTTTCAGACCCTTCGGTGAAACTCCACCCTTTCAAGGTATGCGGTTATCTTTTTCAGTGCTGTTTCGATATCGCACTCGATGTCAAAGGCGTAGATGCCGTTTCGTTCAAGGTACTTTATGACCTTTCTGCCGAAGCTCTTGCAGAGCACGCATTTGCAGTCGCTCACGGGCTCCGTGCCTGTGTGTTCGGAGCATCCGCCGCCGTTTCCGCTGCATCCTTCGTGGGGATGCGGCGTGCTTTTCACTTCCGCGGGGCGTATCTCGGCGAGGGTGATGCCTGCGTCGTCCACCTCGTAGATGCGGAACTGTTCAGCCTGTCCGTAGGCGGTATCTATGCGGATACCGTCCGAGGACGCAGCTGCTATCCTGTATGACATACCTCACCTCCGCTTCATTTTTTGTGGTAGCTGAACGGGTCGCGATCGTACCATCCGCGCTTGTAGGGCGATTCGTAATTCTCGCCGAGATGCTTGAAGAACGAGCCGCTGTCCAGTGCGAATGCGAGTTTTTTCGCGACCTGATACACGCCGCTGAACCCGAAATATGAGCTACCCACATCAAACTCTGGTATGGTGTTGAAGCCCAGCTTCGAGGGGACGGCGTTGTAGCCTGCATGGACGAGCACGATGTCGGGATCGAGCTTTCGTATCTGGTTGACATACTCGAAGGGCTGGTCGCTGACGATGACCGACAGCTCGGGCAGTCTGTCCGAGAGCTCGTCAAAGACGGGGTCGGCGTTGGTGTCGTACAGGTATCCAACCAGCCCGACTATCTCAAGCCCCAGCTCCTGTAAGAGATACGCTTCGTTAGCCGACCTCACGCTGCCGCCCGTTATCAGGATGCGCTTGCCCTTTATCTTCTCTTTCAGCGGCTCAAGGGCTTTGAGGAGTAGCTGTTCCTCGCTGTCGGCAAGGCGCTTCGCACGTTCTTCCAGTCCGAAATGCGCGCCGATTCCGATGAGCCATTCCTTCGTCGCCCTGATGCCGAGGGGCATCTTCACGAAAGAGGGGATGCCGTACTTGTCGCGCAGATAGCTGAGTATGTAGTCATCGTGCATCTCGCAGAGGCTGACGTTCAGCGCCGCCTCCGAGAAGAACCTTATCTTGTCGCTGTTGGCGTACTCCGCCATGACGTTCACGTTAAGGTCGAGCAGGTTCAGCAGACGGGTCAGCTCCTGTTCGTCGGGAGCGCCCGAGGACTCCAGCGACATCAGGTTAACGTTGTGGGCGCGTTTGTACTCGTAGGCGTCGGCGCGGATGAGCGAGAGCCCGTCGGCCTCGCTTGCGGGAACGTAGTCCTTGTAGGGTATAGGCTCAAACTTGATGTGCCTGAACAGCGAGTGGTAGAACGCGTCGTAGGCGCTCGACACCACCCTCGAACGGAATCCGGGACAGTGTACGGCGGTCAGCTGTGAGGAGACCACCTTCTGCTCGTCGTTGATTATCTGTTCGATGTCGTCGCCCATGATGTTCGGCGCACAGGTGGAGATCACGAAGATGATCTCGGGACGGAAGGTGCGGTCGGCATACTCGATGGTCTCTTTCAGCTTCTTTTCGCTGCCCGTGATTATCTCTGTGTCGGTGAGGTTGGTGGAGAGCCAGTTGAAGGGCTTTACAGGGAGCCCTCTTGCCGACTTGCCGAAATTGGTCGAAGGGATGAGGGTGTGCAGGGCGGTGCCGCAGCCGATGGGGCCGTGCATGATGATGACGGAGTTCTCTATCGTGCTGCTCATGATTATCGACAGGGACATCTGACAGGCGCTGCTGGACTGCCAGAATCGTCTGTCCTTGCCTTTCAGACAGCCGCAGCGTGAGCAGTCAACAAGCTCACAGCTCGAACCGTGAAAGGCGTCGGAAGTCTCCATGCGCTCCTCTCTTGTGGGTGGGATACTGCTTTTAAAATAGTTTTCCATGCTGTTTATCCCTCCTTATCTTCCCGAAAGGGGAACGCTGATGAGGTCTTCGAGCAGCGTCAGTCCGCCGCGGAAGCCTGCATAGCCCCTGTTTGCGATGAGCCTGCTGCGCACGGGATAGCTGACAGCAAGAGTCAGCGCCCCCAGCGTGTCGGCGGCGTATTTGTCGATGCTGCTGCCCACCAGGTAGAACGGCGAATGTGCGTCGAAATATCTGTCGCCGCGGTCGCGGAAATGCTTTTTCGAGAGGTGCCATTCTATATTCTTTGCGTTCGGCTCGAACAGCAGTTCGGCGCCGAGACCTGTGCTGCGAAAAGCCTCCTCGGCTGCGGCTTTCCTGTTTTTCGAGAGGATGTCGGTGATGATGACATCCTCAACGTGCCAGCCCAGCTCCTCCGACAGGAACCCTGCGAGGGGAAGCGCGTAGTTGGAATTCGCGACCACCGCCGAGTAGTAGAAAAACTGCGAATTCGTGATGACATCCACTGTTTTCGCGAAGTAGCGGTAGTAGCTCTCCTTCTCCTCCTCGATGACCTTATCGAGCAGTTTCTTGCTTATCTTGATGTGCTTTGCCAGCCCGCGCAGGAACTTTTCCGTGGCGTATGCGCCTATCGGCAGGTCGGCAGTGAAGTACGGCGTGCCGAACTTCTTCTCGAAATTCTTCACGAAGCCCGTGCCCCATACGTGCGAGAAGTGTATGTTCAGCGACGCTGCCGAGGAACTGCGCACGTTCTCGAAGGTCTGGTCGGGGGTGAAGAAGGTGTTGACCTTCAGCCCCAGCCGTTCCAGCAGGCGTTTTATCTCGGTCAGGTCGCCCCTGAAAAAGGGGTCGAAGTTCGGAACGATGCCGAAGATATTCACGAGCTTCGGGTCTTTTTTCTCGGCAGGCTGAACGAAGCCGTTGAAGATGCCGTCAAGGACTATCTCGTAGCCCGCGTAGGCGTCGCCGCTGAAACTCGGGGTGTTGACCGCCGTCACGGGGGTCTCCGCGTCCTCGAATTCCCTCACGACCGCCTGAACGTCGTCGCCTATCATCTCGGTCATACATCCTGTCGTCACCACGAAAAGCTCGGCGTCGAGAAGTTCCTGTGCGGATTTTATCTCCTCTCTGAGCCTGTCGGCACCGCCGAAAACGACGTGCTTTTCGCGGATGGCGCTGGTGGGTATCTGAGTGCCGCCGCAGTAGCCCTCGCCGTTGTAGCCCGAACAGAACGAGATGGGGTTGGTGAGGTTTCCCGCGCAGCCCTCAGCCGCATGGGAAATGGCTATCACATGGGGGAGCGCGTTAATCGTCGCGAGAGCACCGCCCTGCGCACAGGTCGTGCGGGGCTGTTCAATTTGTTCTGACATTCTGACTCAGCTCCCTTCATGCTTTTTCGGCGGCGGACTTCTTCTCGAAGTGCGTCTCGTCGGGGTATCTGTACAGCTCGGTGGAGAGGTATCTTTCGCCCGTGTCGGGAAGCACCGCGACTATGACCTTGCCCTTGTTTTCGGGGCGCTTAGCCAGCTGAACTGCCGCATATGCCGCCGCTCCCGAGGAGATCCCCACGAGCAGACCTTCCTTTCTGCCGAGCAGACGCGAGGTGTCTATCGCCTCGTCGCTGCGTATCCTGATGACCTCGTCTATCACGCTCTCGTCCAGCACCTTCGGGACGAATCCCGGACCGATGCCCTGTATCTTGTGGGGTCCCGACTTTCCGCCCGAGAGGACTGCCGACTCGTTCGGCTCAACTGCCGCCGCGTAGACCGAGGGCTTCTTCGCCTTCAGACCTCTTGCAAGACCCGTGACGGTACCGCCCGTGCCTGCGCCTGCGACGATTATATCCACCTGACCGTCGGTGTCGCGCCATATCTCATCAGCGGTGGTGAGTTCGTGAGCCCTCGCGTTGGCAGGGTTCTCAAACTGCTGGAGGATCACGCTGTTCTCTATCTGAGCGTTCAGCGCTTCGGCTTTTCTGACGGCACCTTTCATGCCTGCCGCACCCGGGGTCAGGATGACCTGTGCGCCGAGGGCGGTCACGAGGGTGCGCCTTTCGATGCTCATGGTGTCGGGCATGGTCAGTATCACATTATATCCTCTCGATGCGCCTACGAAAGCGAGTCCCACGCCCGTGTTTCCCGATGTGGGTTCGATTATTGTCGAGCCTTCTTTCAGCACGCCCTTTTCCTCGGCGTCGATTATCATTGCGTATGCTATCCTGTCCTTGACAGAACCTGCGGGATTGAAGTACTCCAGTTTAAAGTAAAGCTCGGCTTCAAGTCCCTGTTCCGCAAGGAAACGGTTTGCTTTCAGAAGCGGTGTGTTTCCGATTAGGTCGGTAAGTATCTGTGCCGCTTTTATCATAGCTTTTCACTCCTTGTACATTTGATTTAAGTACTACTATATTATATAATATCGGCAGATGGTTGTCTAATTCATTTTTATTAGAGTTGATTATCTGCAAAACCTATAACTGAACGCTGAAGGTAAAGAAAAAAGCTATAAAGCGCCCCGGCCTTGTGATGCGTACAAAGCAGGGGCATGACGGCTGTCAGGTCTTTATCCGTAACGAGCCGCATATGATGACAGTATGCGAAAAAAACAACTGTGGGGTGATGATATGTTCGGACTTCTGATAAAGCTCCTGACCGAAAATCTTCTGCCGTTCGCGCTTCATTTCGAGAGTGCGGGGAAGTTCCCGAAGCCGCTGTCGGCGAAGGAGGAGCGTGAGTGCTTTGAGCGTATGGCGGCAGGCGACAGCAAGGCTCGCGACAAGCTCATCAGCCACAATCTAAGGCTTGTGGCTCACATCGTGAAAAAGTACACTCCGAACGGCTCGGACGACGCCGATGACCTTATCTCCATCGGCACGATAGGGCTGATAAAGGCGGTGGGGACGTTCGACTATTCAAAGGGGTGCAGGTTCGCGACCTACGGGGCGAGGTGCGTTTCAAACGAGATACTCATGCACTTCCGCGCCACGAAAAAGCTCGCGGCAGAGGTCAGCATCGACGAGTCGGTGGACGTTGACAAGAACGGCAACTGCCTGACTCTAATCGACATCCTTGCCGACGACAGTATGCCCGTGGACGAGAAGGTGGGGCTTGAGACCGCTATTCGGACGATGCTCGGGAAGGTGGAGACCGTCCTTGACGAGCGTGAGCGCGAGGTGATACGTATGCGCTACGGACTGGACGGGAAAGCGCCTCTGCCCCAGCGCGAGACCGCAGAACATCTCGGCATCTCGCGTTCGTATGTCTCGCGGATAGAGAAACGCGCCCTCGAAAAGCTGCGCAGCGAACTCGGCGAGGGGCTTTTCGGACTGTAAATGACAACGCCGTACAGGGTGTTCCTGTACGGCGAGTCTTAAGTATGTCTTATCGCAGTCACTTTAAATTCAGGATAGCGACCGCTTCGGAGATTGTTTTTTCAAGGGCTTCTCTGCCATAGCTGTCTACCTGCGACTTGTTTTTCTCCTCGTGGGTGAGACAGCCCGCTCCGCCGATACATCCGCCTGTGCAGGCCATTCCCTCGATGAAATTCTCGGCGAGAACTCCGCGCTTTTTCTTCATCAGGGCGGTACGGCATTCCTCGATGCCGCTGCAAACGCTCGGGTTCACTTCCGGCACGAGACCCTGTTCTGCGACAGCTTCCGCCACCGCGTCCGACAGTCCGCCGCTTCGTGCGAATATCCTGCCGAAGTAGGAAGCGTTGTCGAGCACGTCCTCTTCAAGGGAGGTCAGCTCGATGTCCCTGCTGTCGAACAGCGCCTGCAATTCCTCGAAGGTCAGCACCGCGTCAACGTAGGGGCGTACTTCCTTGCGCTGTATCTCGGCTTTCTTTGCCGTGCAGGGCCCGATGAAAACTATCTTTGCGTTCTCGTGGGTGTCCTTTATGTACTTTGCGAGAGCCGCCATAGGCGAGGGGTTGTGGGAGATGTGCTCTTCAAGCTCGGGGAAAGCCGACTTAATATATGCCACGAAGGCGGGGCAGCACGAACTGGTCAGGAAGTCTTTTTCGGCAAGTTCCTTCGACTCTTCGAGTGCGACCATATCGGCGCCGAGAGCCGCTTCGACCACCGCGTGGAAGCCGAGCTGTTTCAGTCCGCTGACCACCTGACCGAGCTTTGCATAAGTGAACTGGCTCGATATCGAGGGGGCGACCACGGCGTATATCCTGCTGCCGTTCTCGCGGCTTTTCTTGATAAGGTCGATAACGTCGAGTATGAAAGACTTGTCGGTTATCGCGCCGAAGGGGCACTGGTAAACGCAGGCGCCGCAGGAAATGCACTTGTCGCGGTCGATGGCGGCGGTCTGTTCCTCGTTGATGGTGATAGCCTTGACCTTGCAGGCGTTCTGACAGGGACGCTTGCGGTTGACTATCGCCGAGTAGGGGCAGACCTTCGAGCAGCGTCCGCATTCAACGCACTTGCTCTTGTCGATATGCGCCCTGTGGTCGTGTCCGAAGGAGATAGCCCCTCTCGGACAGACATCCTCACAGCGGTGTGCAAGGCAGCCGCGGCAGGAGTCGGTCACTTCGTAGCCTGCGGCAGGACATTCGTCGCAGGCGATGTCGATGACCTCGATAATGCTCTGTTCCGACTTGCCGATACCCATCGCGAGCTTCACCCTCTCCGCGAGGATGGCACGCTCCTTGTAGACACAGCACCGCATAGAGGGGGTCTTGCCGGGCACTATGGTCTTTGGGATATCGAGCAGGCTTTCGAGCAGGGTGTCGTCCCATGCCCGTCTTGCGACCTCACGAAGTACCTTGTATTTCAGATACTGCACCTTGGTATCGAAAACTCGTTTATTCTTCATCATACACCTCAGAAATAGCTGACCTTTATTCGTTTTCCCATATTTTTCAGACATTTGGAAAGCTCCTCGACGAGATTCATCTTTATCGAGAAGTTTATCGGCAGTTCGGGGTTCTGGTGAGCGGGGTTGACCGCTCTGCCGACGTAGAAATTTATATCGGTGGCTTCCTCGAACAGCAGTCTGCTGATGAGGGAAGCGCCGTCGCGCTGGTAGTTCCACTCCTCGTAGAACCTGTTTTCGCCGAGATAGTCGTTGGCGTATTCGAGCACCTTGTTGACCGTGATAACGCCCTCGGTCACAAGGTCAACGCCGTCGATGTAGGCGATAGGCGGAACATCGCTCCGCGTGAAGTCAAGGCTTGCGGTCACGGTGGTGCCGAGCCATTTGGCGGCTATCGAAGAAGTCGTTCCGCCGCAGATTATGTGCTTGCCCTCCTTCGAGAAGAACAGGCTCATCATTCTTGAACAGTCGTCCTTGTTTGCGGGAGGACCGAAGAGGATGTTCATCGGCTCGCGCTTGCGTATCTTGACCACGCAGGATGTGGCGTCATCGCCGGGTTCGCCGCCGTAAAGCCTGCTGCACTCGTCGATGAGCATGGTGGCGAGGTTCTTGGCGGTATATCCGCCTGCCGCCGCCGCTTCCATGAACTCCGCGATATCCTCACGCTTCCAGCCGAAGTTGTACACACGGCCGAGACCTGCGTGGGGGCATCCGTCGCTCATCGCCACGAACACGTCGTTCTCACGCAGTTTCAGCACGGTCTTGAATATCCGCTTGCCGCCGATGGTCATTTCGGTTTTTGGGTAATCGGTCACGGCAAGGTCTCTGATGAAGATGATGTGGGGGTTGTCGTACTGTATCAGCTCGGCAGACTCGTTGTTCATCAGATGGATGATGGTGAATGTCGAATACGCCACACCTCGTTCATGGCAGATGGGAAGCGTAGCCGCGATGGTCTCGACGCATTCCTCCAGCGGGAGACCTGCCGCGAGCATGGTAGAGATTATCTTCGAGGTGAGGGTCGAGAGGATGCTCGCCTTAACGCCGCTGCCCAGTCCGTCGGCAAGCACGATGACCGACGAGCCGTCGTCCTGTTCCACAACGTCCACATGGTCGCCGCAGAGCTGTTCGCCGAAATGTGAGATGCTTTTGTAGCCTATATCTGCGCAGAGGTCATTCATCACTTATCGACTCCTTGAGCTTTGTGAGTGCTATCTTTGTCTCGGCGGCAGTCTCACCGAGGAGCGAAGCTATCTCCTGAACTATCCGCATCTGTTTATCGACCACCTTGTCGGCGATCTCGACGGTGCGGCGGCTTATCTCTTCCTTGCGTTCGCGGCTACGTTCCTCATCGGTAACGTCGCGCATGATGCAGATGAGCATCCTGCTCTCCTTATCGGGAACGACCGTCTGCTCGACGTACTTCTGATACTCGGCGAGGAAGGTCTTGCTGTTGTACACGCCCACCCCCGATTTCTGCACCTTGATGAAGATGGCGGGGTCGAGTATGCGCACCACCTGATCGCCCAGAATATCCGAGCCGTGGCGGAGATTCATTATCTTCATGGCGGCTGAATTGATCTGCTGGACTTCCAGCTTGTCGTTGAGCACGATGAGTGCGTTGGGGGTGTTCCTTACGATTGTGTCGGAGAAGCTCTCCGCCTTGTCCTTCAGGAACGGCAGGCACATGGAAACTTCCGCCTTGCCCTGGAATATCGCCGCCGCCTTTTCTCGGCAGGTATTGTAGCCGCAGGTACCGCAGTTGAGCTCCTGCTCGGGCTTGAATTTTCCCATCTGGTGGAGTATCTCTATCAGCTCGTACTCGGTGGGCTGAGCGGCGCGGCGTTCTATAAAGGTATAGCTCTTGTGCAGTTCAACGCTGTCGTGCTCCGCTGTGTCGAAGTCCTTCACGCCCGCGTAGCCCGTAACGGCGATGATGTCTCGGACGGTGCTCTTGCGGTACTTCTCCATCGCAGGGCCGCCGACACAGCTCCCGGCGCAGGCGGACATCTCGATAAAGCACTTGTGGATGCCGCCGTTCTCGATGTCGCGGAGTGCGCTTATGCAGTTGTCGATGCCGTCCGCCGCGATATATGAATACCCCTGCTCGTCAAGCGACATGGACCTGAGTATGCCGCCTGCGGTGGGGAAGAGCCTTGTGCGGCTCTTTTCTTTCGGTATTATTTCTTTCTGCGGTTCAATGCCTTCGGATGCGAGCCATCTTGACAGCTGTTCAAAGGTCAGCACCGCGTCTATGTAGCCTTCATAGTGTTCCGCCTCGTCCATTTTCGAGATGCAGGGTCCTATGAACACCACCTTCGCATTCGGTATGCGTTTCTTTATCTCCATGCTGTGCGCCTGCATCGGTGACACCACATCCGCAAGATACGGGAGCGCTTTCGGGAAGTACTTCTGTATCAGCAGATTTACCGAATGACAGCAGGAGGAGATGAGTATGTCACGCTGTTCTTCGTGCAGGATACGCTCATATTCGTTCTTGACTATCGCCGCGCCCACCGCAGTTTCCTCAGCCGAGTGAAAGCCGAGCTTTTTCAGAGCAGAGTCGATGGCTTCGATGCCGATACCGCTGTAATTTGCGATGAAAGAGGGGGCAATACTCGCGACTACGGGGTCTCCGCGCTGTATCAGCACCTTAGCCTTCTCGGTCTGGTCTTTTATCTCTTTTGCATTCTGGGGACAGACTACGAAGCACTGACCGCAGAGTATGCACTCGTTGCCGATGATGTGCGCCTGATTCGCCGAAAAACGTATCGACTTCACGGGGCACTGCCTTATGCACTTGTAGCAGTTCTTGCAGTTCGATTTTTTGAGCGTGAGAAAATCCGACATTTAAATACCTGCCTTTGCTTTCGACAAAACTCTCTCCTTGAAAAACTCACTGAAATTCTGTTCGGTCACGCCCGTGAACACATCCTCATCGACCTTGACCGTAACGCCCTCGCGGTTGCATTTCCCGAGGCAGAAGCCGCCCGTTATCAGCACCTCATCCTCAAGACCGTGAGCGGCGATCTCGGCCTCGATCCTTTTTACCAGCTCCTCAGAGCCTTTGAGGTGGCAGGACGAACCGACGCATATCTGTACGACGGTCATTTGCGTGCTCCCGTAAGGATCACCGTCTCGAAGAATTCGCGTGCGCTTTCGGGGGTGACAGAGTAGAACTCGCCGTCAACAGTGACGCACACGCCCTCCTGGCATCTGCCCATGCAGAATGTTCCGCCGAGAGAAACGAGGTCGCCCAGCTCATACTTTGCGATGAGATTCTGGAACTCGCTGACGATGTTTCTCGAACCCTTCAGGTGACATGACGAACCAATACAAACTACGACTTTCATTTTCGTGCCCTCCTTGTTATCACTGATCGACTACGTTTACCCAGCCCAGCAGGAACTCGCGCTCCTTGGCGTTGCCCTTGACCGACTGCGAAGCCGCAACTATCGGCATCCAGGACTGAACGTACTTCATGTCGGTGCCGCTCATCGAGCAGAACAGGTCGAGGTAGATGTCAGCGCCGCCGATATCGCCGTCCAGCCAGAAGCAGAGGTACGATCTTGCCGCGTCAGCCGAAGCGTTGCCCTGAGTTGCGTGTGCCCAGTCGATGATGAAGGGGGTGCCGTCCTCGGCGATGATGACGTTCGAGGTGTTGAAGTCGCCGTGGCAGAGCTTGTTGTGCTTGGGCATACCCTCAAGACGGGTGTGAAGGTCGTAGCGGACGGTAGCCGCAAGCTCGGCCTGTGAGATCTTCGAGTTCATTTTGTCCTTGAGCTTGCTCAGCATGGGGCAGGTCTTGGAGTGGATGATGAGCTGCTGCTCTACGAAGAATTTGATCCATTTCTCGGCGTTCTCGGGCTCTTCCGAAATGATCTGCGCAAGGGTCTTGCCCTTGATGTAGTCGGATACGATCGCCCACTTGCCGTCGATGGTGGTGACCTCGTGGATCTTCGGCATCGAAAGTCCTGTCTCTTCGACCCTTGCCTGATTGAGCGCCTCGTTGAGCACCATAGCCTTCGAGAAGTTCTCGTTGAACACCTTGATGCATTTGTCACCGTCACGGTAAACGGTCTTGTTGTTTCTGACTGCTATCACTCTGTCGAGCTTCATAATCTTCCTACCTCCTGAAAGTATCGTGTAAGTTGTTTTTCCGATAACAATTATACCACAATCGTCCATAACATGGAATTATAAATTTTATATATAGTATTATCAATGGCTATATATGAAATTGCAATAAAAAAACCGCACATATCGTGCGGTTTTGATAAATTTATCAGAGATATTTGCGCTTGCTCATGCACACCTCGGTGATGAACAGCTTTTCGAGCTTTGAGAGATTGTGGTCGTTGCGGTGGATCAAAACGTCGCGGTATAGCTTGTCGTTATCGGCGCAGGGTTTTTCCACAAGGTCGTAGCGTTCGAGCATTTTGTCGGTCAGGGGGGACACCCACATGAAGGTCTCCTCATTGTCGGTGAGCAGGTCGAACTGACTTCCGCGCTCGAACACGAATATCCTGCGGCGGATATTGTCGGGCAGCTCCTCCCGTCTGACCTCGGCCATTGACATGAATGGCACATAGGGGTCGGCGTGGGCTATCTCGATGTATTTTTCAAGGTCGGTGAAGTGTATCTCGTCAAGCTCTGCGAGGGGGCTTCTCCTGCTCATGACCAGCATGAACCTGAACTCCGAGATGAGCTCATACTCCAGCCCCTTGTCGGTGAACATCGACTTGAAGTACTTGTCGAAGTGGGAAGCATACCTGACGATACCGAGCTTGTATTCCGAGGACAGGACGTTCTTTATGGTGTTCGAGGCGTTGGTCTCGCGGTAGAATATCTCCACGGGGTCGCTGCCTATCTTCTGCGTGAAATTCGCGAACCCCTCGGAGATATAGGTAGCCCTCGGCACGCACACCGAAAAGCGCTGTTTCTGCACGAAACTGCCCTTGTAGATATTCTCGACCTCGTCTATCTGCTTCTGGATATTGGCGGCGTAATTGAGGAAAGCCTCGCCCTCGGGGGTCGGGGTCATCCCTCGGGTCGTCCGCTCGAAGATGGTTATCCCGAGACTGCCTTCAAGCTCTTTGATAGCGCGGCTGAGGTTCGGCTGAGCGATGAGGAGCGTCTCTGCCGCCTTGTTTATCGAGCCCGACCGTGCGACCTCAAGTGCGTATTTCATGTGAAGAACGTTCATCCCGTCATCCCCCTATATTATGATTGTATACATTATAACATATTAATCACTTTTTTTCAATATCTGTGACCATTATTCTTGAAAAAAAGACAGCTGTGTGTTATAATTGACTCGGGACAGGAAGGCTGTCCGCGATACTTTGGGACAAGGAAGAATTATCATGTTAAACAGAAAACTTGCCGCTGTGGCTGCGGCACTCATAGCCGTTTCGCTGTTCGCTTTTCAGGCGAGCGCAGACACTTCGGGCAGCACGGTCAACATCACCGTCGATGCCTCGAAAGACCGCAAGGCCATCTCGCCGTACATCTACGGCACGAACGCCGAGCTCATGAACAACGACACCCTGATGAAGTCGGTGCGTGCGGGCGGCAACCGCTACACCGCCTACAACTGGGAGAACAACGCTTCAAACGCTGGCTCTGACTGGAAGAATAACTCCGACGGGTATTTTCAGCAGAGTGTGGACGAGTCGCTGAGGGACAAGCCGGGATGCATAGCCCTTCAGCTGGCGGACGTCTGCAAGAAAAAGGGCGCGTATCCGCTGATGACCCTACAGCTGGCAGGATACGTGGCGGCGGACACGAACGGCGAGGTATCGGCTTCCGAGAAAGCACCTTCCGACAGGTGGAACAAGGTGGAGATGGTCAAGGGCTCGGATTTCACTCTGACTCCCGACCTGAACGACGGCACTGTCTACATGGATGAGTTCGTAAACTATCTGGTGCAGACGCTTGGCGACTCGCAGAACGGCGGTATCAGGGGCTATTCCCTCGACAACGAGCCAGGTTTGTGGAGCACTACCCATTCGCGCATCCACCCCGACAGGACTTCCTGCGCGGAGATAGTCGAGAAATCGGTCACCATGTCAAAGGCGGTCAAGGCCATCGACCCGAACGCCGATATCTTCGGGCCTGCGCTGTTCGGCTACGGTGCCTTCACGAACTTCGCGGGGGCTGAGGACTGGAACATCATCCGCGCCGACCACCCCGAATACCGCTGGTTCATCGACTACTATCTGGAAGAGATGAAGAAGGCGGAGGACGAGTGCGGCACACGCCTGCTCGACGTTCTCGACGTGCATTTCTATACCGAGGCGAAGGGCGCCTGCGGTGAGCGCTACTGCCAGCACTACAACGACCCCGACTGCGTGAAAAACAAGCTCAATGCCACACGCAGTATGTGGGACGACACCTACACCGAGGACAGCTGGATAACCGACACGGGCGCGGAGTTCCTGCCGATACTTCCTGCGCTGAAACAGTCGGTGGACACCTACTATCCCGGTACGAAGATAGCCATAACCGAGTATGATTTTCAGGGCGCTTACGACGTGACGGGCGCTGTTATGGAGGCCGACGCGCTGGGTATTTTTGCGCAGAACGAAGTCTACTGTGCGAACCTGTTCTCGATGGACGCGCAGTATCAGCTGGCAGGCATCGACCTCTACACCAACTACGACGGGCAGGGGAGCGGCTTCGGCGACACCCTCGTTTCCTGCGTCAGTGACGATATTGAGACTTCGACTGCCTATGCCGCGATAGACGGCGACAACACCGATGTTCTGCGCGTGGTGGTCACAAACAAGTCCTTTGCCGAAACGACTACCGCCAACATCAGCCTCGGCGAAGAGTACGGCTATGTGCATCTCTACGGCATCAACGACATGGCGGCGAAGGTGTTCGATATGTCCGACACGAATCCTGCCGTGAAGCTGGACGGCAGCAGCGTCACCCTCGAAATGCAGCCGAGGACTGTTTCGCTGCTCGTCATCGCGAAGAACAAGGATGCGCTGACATCCGCTTCGGAGAGCGTTCCCGCAGGGCAGGCAGAGACAAAGGAGGTAAAGCGCAACTTTACGCCCGTGCTGGCAGGCGCAGGTGCTCTTGCAGTTGCCGCCGCCGCAGTATTCGCGGTCAGAAAGCGCAAAAAGTAAAAAGACATCGGCAGTTTCGGAAAGGGGAGCGGACAGGGTATGCACTATGTAAAAGCAAAGTCGCTTCTGACGGCTCACAACGGTATGAATATCTACCGCGGCTGCACCCATGGCTGTATCTACTGCGACAGCAGGAGCAGGTGCTATAATTTCGAGCATGATTTTGAAGATGTGGGCGTGAAGGTCAACGCTCCCGAACTGCTTGAGGAGATACTGCGCACAAAGCGCCGAAAGATCGTCATCGGCACGGGCTCGATGTGCGACCCTTACCAGCCCTGCGAGGAAAAGCTGATGCTGATGCGAAGGTGTCTTGAGCTCATCGACAGGTACGAGTTCGGGGCGGCGGTCATCACCAAGTCAGACCGCGTGCTGCGTGACATCGACCTGTTCGACAGCATCAACAGCAAGGGGAAAAGTGTTCTGCAAATGACTCTGACCATCGCCGACGATGACCTGAGCCGTATCATCGAACCGAACGTCTGCCCGACGAGCAGGCGTTACGAGGTGCTCAAAGCGTTCCAAAAGCGTGGGATTCCGACGGTGGTGTGGATGAGCCCCTTCCTGCCGTTCCTCACCGATACCGACGGGAATTTCGACAGGCTGATGGAGTACTGCCTTGACGTGGGGGTGAAGGGCATCGTCTGCTTCGGGATAGGCATGACCCTGCGTGAGGGGAGCAGGGAGTACTTCTATCGGGCGCTCGACAGGCATTTTCAGGGGCTGAGCAGGCAGTATATGATGCGGTACGGCGACTCATACGAGGTCGCGAGCGGCAACAGCTACAGGCTGATGCGCAGGTTCCATGAGACCTGCGACAGGTACGGCATCATCCATTCCCCCGAGGAATGCTTTGCCTACATCTCCGACCTGCCCGACAGATACGAACAGCTGAGCTTTTTCTGAATGACATTTGTCACTGCATCTGCATGACAAACGTCTGCGAAAAAATTACATACGGCATCTTGAAACCGACGCGGATATATGTTATAATTTATTTAACAAATCAAAGACCGCGGTATTACGCTGCCGCGTGACGGAAGGAGATGCTGAGGTATGACTGTACTATTAGCTGTTGCATGGGTCATTTCGCCCCTGATACTTATACCTCTTCTGATAAGCCGCTCGGCTAAGCTGAAAAAATACAAGCTGTTCGTTGACCAGCTTTTCGCTCAGGGAAGGATAGACCGCTACGAGCTGATGACGCTTGTCGCGGCGATGCGCGGCGAACCCGTTCAGCCGAACAGGCAGATGCAGGGCGCCGAAGGCTACCGCCCAGAACAGGGCAGACGTTCGGTGCTGATAGGACCGCCTGTCGCTCCGAAGCCTTCCGACCTTTACGGTCCGCCCGTTCCCGACAGGCTGAGAAACGACGGCGTTCAGAGGGTAGCCGCTCAGAGAGCAGTGCCGCCTGCACCTCAGACCGCACCGCAGTCCGCACCCGTTCCGCCGTTCCCTCAGAGACCGCAGAACGCCCCCGTTCAGAACGTTCCTCCGCAGGCGTATCAGCCTGCCGCTGCTCAGACGGCAGGAGCCGCTCAGCAGCCCGCATATGTTCCTGTACGTCCCGTACAGTCTGTTCAGCCCCCGAAGCCGAAAAAGGAACGCAACCCTGCGTCTGTGCTTCTCGGCATAGGCGCTGCCCTTGTCATCCTCGCGGGAATGGTATTCTCGAAGGCGGCATGGCTCGATATGAACAACTGGGGCAGAGTCGGAGTGATAGCGCTCATGAGTCTGTTCTTCTTCGGCTGCTGTGCCTTCGCACACAAGAAACTTAAACTCAGGAACACCTCGATGGCTTTCTACCTGCTGGGTTCGGTATTCGTCGGCGTTACTTTCGTGACGATGGGATACTTCGGGCTCGTGGGCGAATGGCTGTCGGTCAGCGGTGACGGCTTCTGGCTGCTGTACAGCCTTGCCACCCTGCTGATAACGCTGTTCCTCGCACACGCCGCGAAGCTGTATAAGATGGGCGGCTTCGTACACGCGGCTCTTTACAGCGGACTTGTCTCGTTCACCCTCATGAGCGTTCAGGTCATCGAGGACAGGCGCTGGTGGGCGTTCGCGCTCAACGTTATCGCGGCAGTCCCGATATACCTGCTCTACAGCGAGAACACGAAGTTCGCCAAGGAAAAAGGCGACCCGTTGAGGATATTCACCGTCGTGACTGCAAGCGTCTACGCTATGACGGCTCTGCCTTTCATGATGGTCGATCTGGCAGGCAGATGGGAACTCCCCGAACTGCTGACCGCACTGGTGTGGTTCGCACAGGCGATGTACTACGGCAGTGTGCTCGACAATATCTACCTCAAGGCTGCACACGCAGTCGGACGAATCATCATCATCGCAGAGATGACCTGCATGATAGTTGACACAGGCGCAAACGACCGCACGATGATGTTCGCATTTATCATGTTCGTGATGGCGCTTGTTTGGCGGTACATCCCCGTCATCCGTTCGGGCTTCTCCGACTGGGGCGATATTCTCGCGCTGTTTACGGCGCTTATCGTATACCGTACCAACGACAAGTTCACGAGCTTCCTGTGCGATATGGCTATCGCGCTGATGCTCACCGCACTTTTCACGGTACACACCTTCGGGCGCAAGGAGAGCGCGGCCTCGAAGATCGCAAAGCACCTGCTCCCGCTGAGTGCCCTCCTCTCGGCATGGACTGTTTCGGCAGCCATCGTGAAGTCGCTCGATTATCCCGACACACAGAGCAGAGTGCTCGGGGCACTGCTCCCGATGATGCTCATAAGCTTCGCTATGTCCTTCGCCTTTGCGAATGTCGGCAGACTGCGCACGGCGGTTTCCGACGCCGTGTTCCCCGTAAGCCTTTTCTCCTGCGGTCTTGCCGCACTCATGGCAGGCGGTACGAAGGGCTATATCATCTCCGCCTGTGCGTTCCTTCTCACGGCGGTGCTTATGCTGATGCTCTCGCAGAACGGGAACACTATGGCTAAGGTCATGAAACACCTGCTTATAGTGCCTTTCACGGCTTTTGCGCTGAGTATGAGCGCAGTCCCCGATCTGTCGGCGGTATCCGAAATTAGCAGAGAGCTTTCCATGCTCATTTTCGCGGGTATCATCTTCGTGATGGCACTCGGCTTCAGATTCGCGGGTCTGCTGGGTGCAGACATCCGCACGGTGGTATCCGACTTCGGATTCACCATCCTGATATTCCTGACAGGCTTGGGACTCATCGACAGCGAATGCATGGCGGCGGCTCCGTTCCTCATGTCGGGTATCGCGGCGCTGACATTCATCTTTGAATACAAGCCGAAGCGCAGACGTCAGATACTGCTGATGCGCCTGTTCTTCCCCGTGACGATATGCTTCGCGGCAGGTTCGCTGTTCGGGAACCTCGACCTTGCTATCGGCTCGGCGATCGGACAGATACTCTACATCACCTTCGCGCTGGCAGTCATCCTTATCGGCTTCGACCGCGTACACAGACTGCGCACCCGATTCTCCGACTTTCTGCTGCCGATCATGGCCTTCGGTTCCGTGATGTACAGATGTGCGCTTTTGGAATCCGAAAGCTACAGCGAGCTTTTCACCGCACTTCTCGCAACGCTGCTGCTGACGGCTATGCTGGTATGGCAGGGCTGTCAGAAGAACGAGGGCAGACACCTTATCGTACACAGGATCGCGGCGCCTTTCACGCTGCTTATGTCTGTCAGCTTCCTCGATGATATTTTCCGCATCACCCACAGCTACAGCGAATCCATGTCCCTCTCGATGCTGACCGCTTCGGTAGTCGTGCTTATCGCGGCGGCGGCATTCACCTGCCTCGCAAAGCACTCCGAGGACTTTAAGGGTTACGCTCATTCCCAGTACGCCTGGAGTCTGGCGGCGGGACTGTTCATGCAGTGGTCGCTTACCGACAAGTACAGCTCCGCAGCGCTTCTCGCGGCTGTATGCGTGATGGCTATGGCGGTCGGGCTGTACATCCTCTGCCAGAACCAGAACAACGTGCTCATTTCCATATTCCCGATAGCGGCGTTCCTGCGTTCGGGCGTGTCGCTGGGCAGCTATATCTCCGCCGACACGGGCGCAAATTACGACCTGGTTATCCTGATAATCACCTGCTGCATGGCGGCTGTGCTCGCCTGCGGACGTCTGCTCTACCGTGAGCAGCTCTATCCGAGCGGCGAAAAGGGCAGACTCAGGCTCGACACGGCTTCCCTCGGCATTATGATAACTCCGTTCATGGCGCTTTCCTGCGCATCGGGCGTGAACGAACGCGCAGTTTACAGCATCTCGCTGATGCTTGCGGCGGCGTTCTTTGGGAACTTCATCCGTTCGGGTCACACCGACAAGACTAACCGCGTTATGATGACGATAGCTTCGGGATTGCTCTGCTGTCTCGTCTACACAAGACCTTTCCTCATCTCCGACGAAGCGGCGGTCAACGCGAAGATAAACCTCCTTCCGATGCTTGCATTCGGCGTCATCGTCCGCTTCATCTGGCGCGAGAACGAGAGCTTCGCATCCAGGCTGACCTTTGCGGCGCACGTTTCGGCGTTCGGCTTCCTGCTGCTCGACGCGCTGATGAATCAGAGCCTTGCGAACACCCTGTTCGTGCTGATAACCACTCTCATCATCCTGCTTGTCTCCTTCGCAAAGAAGAACGGCAAGTGGTTCGCGGTATCGGGTTCGGCATTCCTCGGGCTCACGCTCTACATCACCCAGTCGTTCTTCGGCAGGGCTGAATGGTGGGTATATCTGCTCGTGGCAGGTATCATCCTCATCGTGGTGGCGGCTGTCAACGAGTACCTCAAGAGCAACGGCACCTCCATCAAGAACGAAGCGGAGCGCTTCAAGAACCGTTGGGAGAAGTGAGAAAGAGAAAGGAGCGCAATATGAAACAAAAAAGAGTTATTTTCACGATGGCCGATGTCATCGCCGCGCTGATGCTGCATTACTGGTGTTTCTGGCTGATGTTCTATTACAGCGCGAGCATCGACGGGGCGATATATATCAGCAGCAGCTACGCCATCTGGGAGCGGAACTACCTCGTTCCCTTACAGCTGATAGGCATCCCGATAGCCGCGACTCTGGTCTCTGTGACGCTGTTCCGCAGGCTTCGCCGCCGCGGGCTGATAGGCAAGGGGTACATCGGGCTCGTGCTGTTCAATGTACTGCCGCTGTTTGCGATATGTGTGTGTTTCCTCACCGACTTTGCGTACTATTTCCACAGGCTGTACTGAAACGGGACGGCTGCACTGTTTTGAGCAATTAAAAAAGCTGTCGGAGCTTTTCGCTTCGGCAGCTTTTTTCGGCTTATTACTTTGTACCGCGCTTAGCGATGATGGATGCCATCTCGCCAACGTTTTTCATGCCCGATACCTCGCCCATCTTGAAGCGGAGCCCGAACTCGTTCTCCACCGCGCCGATGAGATTGATGTGCTCCATCGAATCCCAGTCCTCGATGTCGTCGGCGGTCGTGTCGGGAGTCACACGGATGCTGTCGTCATCGAAAACGTCCTGAAAAACCTCGTTCAGTCTCTTGTAAATGTCCTTTGTGTTCAGTGCCATTGTTCAGTCCTCCGTTATGTCAATGTATTTGGTTTTATATTCGTAGCCCTCGGTGAGGAGCTCGTACCTGCCCTCGCCCAGCTCGCTGAACCCGAACACGTCGGGGTAGAGCCGCTCGACCATCTTGTTCTTCGCGGTCGGCAGGTACACGCCCACGATGCGCTTTACGCCCTTTTCCTTGGCGCGGCGCACCAGCACGTCGAGCATCGCAAGCTCCATCTCGCGCTTCAGCACGCGGCAGCTCATAAGCCACAGGGTTATCTCCATCGTGTCGCCCTCGATCTCGCCCACGACCACCGAGACCACGCCGTTGTCGCCGCAGTTGTCGGTCAGCTTGCCGTAGAGGGTGATGTGGCTGTCGGACGCGGCGAAGCCTTCGAGCTGTTCGGCTGTGAAGCGGCGGGTGGTCAGGTTGAACTGATTCGACTTGTTGGTCAGCTGTGCGATGCGTTTGAGGTACAGGTCTTTGAACGCGCATATCTCCGCCTTCATCTCAAGGCTTGCGAGGTATTCGCCGTAGTCGCCTGCGTTTGCGGCGAGTGCGGCGCGTTTGGCGTTGCGCTTGTACATCTCGTTGCGGGCAAGGTCGTCGGCGCTGATGGCGGTGGGCTCGAAGTGACCGCCTGCGCTGATGGTCTGGATGTAGCTCTCGGGTCGGTCGCCGTCAAGTTCGGGAACAGCCGCTTCGGGGATGGTGCGGCGGACTATCGCACGCTCGGCAGGGTTGTCGTCCGCGAAAACTATCGCCGAGGGCAGCAGGTCGAGCTGCTGAACGGTCTCCAGCAGGTTGCGGTCTTTCGGCTCCCAGTTCGCCTTGATGAGCGCGAAATCCGCAGGTGTCACGGCGCCCTCGGGGTGGCTCAGACCCGCGATGGCGTTCTCCTCCTCGTTCTTCGAGCAGACGGTCAGCACCGCTCCCAGCTTCGCGAGGTCCTTGACGTACTGCTGGAACTCGTAGTAGCTCTGTGCCGTGCCCGTTTCCTGACCTATCTCCAGTCCGTCCACGCCGTCGTCGCCGACGATGCCGCCCCACATGGTGTTGTCGAGGTCGAGCGCCATCAGCTTGCGGTTCTTGCCGAAGATGGATTTGATGATGAGCGCCAGCTTGTAGGCGATGTTCGGCATGGCGTCGCGTGCGCACATATATTTGAACATATAGTAGCTGCTCCTGTCGTACCAGCGGTCGAGACCGTACTCGGCGGCGGTGCGGTTCAGGTCGAGCAGCAGGATGTCGCCGTTCTGAGCGGCTTCCGCGAAGCCCATGTTGAGGGCGTTGACGGCGTAGCCTGCGCCGCGGACATCCCAGCTGTCCATGCTGCCCATCAGCGCGTAGAACGGCGCGTCGAAATTGTTCTGGATTATCGGGCAGCCGAAGCGTTTCAGCTTGTCCCACAGCAGTCTGTAGCGGTCAAGCTCGGCTGCGATGCGGCTCTTGGCCTCGTCTGCGGAAAGGGAAGGGTCGGAGCGGAGTTTGAGGTTCACCGAGGAAGTGCAGACCCACACGATGTCGGGCTTGAACTCGTCAAGTTCGGGGTTGCCGAACACGCCGTCCTCGTAGTATTTGTTGTACTCGCTCACCCAGAATTCGGTCTCGATGCCGTAGTTCAGCAGGAAAAGCTCTGCCGCCGACACGATGTCGTCAGCCGTCGAGCCGCCAAGCACCGCGATGCGCTTTTTGATGCGCTCGCTGCCGTCCGCAAGAAGCTCACGCTTCAGGCTGCGGCGTTTTTTCAGTATAAACTGCGCGTCAAAGGGGTATTCAAGCTCTTTCATTCGTTTCTCTCCTTATGGGAAAATATCGCCTTTTCAGCAAGCATAGCCTATCCGCAAAAGAACTTCACGGATAGGCTAAAAATGTCATTTTACCAGGTGTTGTAGTCGTTGTATCCGCCGTCATCGTAGCCGTAGCCGCCGTCGTAATTTTCGGAGGTCTCTTCGGGCTGCTGTTCGGTCTCTGCGGCCGTTGTGGTGGTGGTCGGGTCGCCCTGATCGGGAACGATCACCTCGGGTTCGCCCTGTGAGGATGTGGTATCGGCAGGGTCGGAATAATTCTGGATGCGGATGTTTCCGATCATGTTGATGTGGCTCTCGGTGTGAGCCGCGCCGATGGATACCGCGAACAGCAGGTCGGTGCAGTCAACGTCCTCGATGAAGTTGATGGCGTTGAGCTGGAAGTAGCGGAAGTCGATAACGTAGATCTTCTCGAAGCCGTGTGTCAGGTACGGTACGAGCGCGTTTCCGAAGCTGTCCTTGATGATGACAAGGTTTCTGCCGTTGTGGATGTTGGTGTCGATCTCGACGATAACGTCATCCGAGCCGAGTATGCAGGAGTAGCAGTTCACGCCCGAAGCATACTCGTGGAACATCATGCCGCCCACCTTGCTGCCGAACCACTCGTCGTAGTTGTAGATGTCCAGCGAGCCGAGGTTGTTGGGCTTGTGGTAGATGAAGGTATCGGGATTCTGGTTCAGTTCCTCGTCGTAGTCGCTGTAGGCGTACATGGTGCCGACGAAGTTCTCTATCCTGCACTCCTCGTAGGAGGTTATCTCGGGGAAGTCGAACTTCGCCTTCTCAGCGAACACCTGTGCCGCGTAGTAAGCGCCAAGTGGCTGCCAGTGGTGGTCGGTGCGCGAGTAGATATACTCCTTCGAGTGTTTTTCCAGCGCGTCGTAGACGTCAACGTTCACGATGCCGTTCAGGTTGTTGCCGATGTTGGTGATGCAGTCGTGCTGCGAGGTGAACTGGTCGGCAAGGTTCTTCGGCATATAGTAGGCGCCTGCGGAGGGCATATTCATGGTGTAGACGTTGACCGAATTGCCGAGCTGCGCCTTGTACTTGTTGATGGTCTGCGCGTAGAACTCGCCCGAGCTGAACATTCCGTTGAATGCGCTCATGGCTCTTACGTCCTTGCCCTTGCCCGTTACGACAACGCTGCCTATCCACTCGCCGTCGTCAAGGTTCTCGGGAACTTCCGCGAGCTTTTCGGTGGTGGTCTTCTTGTCCTTTTTCTTTGTGGTGGTGGTCTTGTCCTTCTTGTTGGAGAAGTCGGTATTAATCGTGACTTCGGTGGTGGTGACCGCCTTTTCGGGGTCAAGTGTCTCCTTCTTGGTGGGAGCAAGACCGCCGTTTGAGATCTTTACGTCGCCCAGATGGATGCCGAACAGGTTGGTGAATTTCGACGATACGGGCTTTAAGTCCTCACGTCCGGGGATGGTGTCGGTGTACCATTTGGTGATGTCGGTGAAGTAGCTGCCGTCGAGCACCGACTCAAGTGTGAGCTTCGGCTTTTCGGCGAGGTTGCGGTTTTCCGAGCTGATGAATCCCGACTCTCTGTTGCAGAAGAGCAGGAATATCCCGAGCCCGAAGAATATAGTGCAGCACACGATAACATTCACTATCGAGAGCTGTTTGCGTCTGATCTCATCTGAGGAGAGTGCCGCTTCGGAAGCCTTTGGCTGTTCTGCCTGAACGGGCTTTTCGGGCTGTCTGCGAGCGGGCTGTGAAGGCTTGCGGGTGCTGTTCGGTCTTGCCGCAGCCTGACCGATGACAGCTGCCGAAGCAGGTACTGCCGCACGTTTTGCCGCTGATGCGGTTTTTTCCGCCGCCGCTGCCGTTCCTGCTGCTGCCGCAGTTCCTGCCGCCGCGCCTATCGCAGCCCATGACGCTGCCCCGTCGGGAGCGTTCGGCCTTACGGGAGGACGTTTGCCGCCCTGAGGAGCGTTCTGTGCAGGTCTTTTCGGCGGTCTGTTCTGCGGAGCGGGAGCAGATGCGTTTTTGGGCGCAGCAGGTCTGCCCCCCGAACGGGCAGCCATCTGGACTTCCGTTCTTTGCTGGGGGGTCAGTTTCGGCATCTCCAGCGTTTTGGGCTCAACGGCAGGAGTTTCATCGGCTGCCTGTCTTTGTACGGCAGTCGCGGCTTCCTTAGTCTTGCCCTGATTATACGCTTCGGGAGGAATGGTGATGCGTATCTGCTTGCGTTCTTCTGTCTTGATGTTGAGCTCCATTCTGCCGCCGTCGCTGAGCTGAGGATCTCTCCACATCTGAGCGATCTTCTCGATCATCTTTGCCTCACGCTCGGCGCGTTCCTTTTCGATAGCCGCCATGCGTCTGCGTTCTTCGGCTTCGGCGCGTTCTTTCATCTCGCGCTGGAAATTCTTGCGTGAGCGTTCCTCGTCGTTGCGGCGGGGTCTGTGAGCCGCGTGATGTTCCTGCGGCTGTTTCTGCTGAGTTTCTTCGGGGGGCAGGGGAGTGCCGTTCTCGGAGAGGGCGCTTGTCAGCCCGTCGAAAACGGGTTCATACTCGGTAGTCTGCTCCAGTGGCTTCGGAAATTCCCGAGCCGTGGTCTCTGCCTCTTCCGAGGTTTTTTCCGAGGTCTCCTGCGCAGTTTCCGCAGTCTCGGCCACGGGCGCCTCTTCGGGAGCAGTCTCGGGCTCCGTCTCGGGCTCGGCTGCGGTCTCTTCCACAGGTTCAGGCTCGGGACGGGGGCGGGGGATATAGGTCTCGCCGTTGAGTTCGGCAAGCATTCTTTCAAAATCGTCGTCAGCGCGGTGATCTTTCAGCTCCATTTCGACCTCGGTGACCGAATCGAGCAGCTCATCGGCTGAGATGTTATTCTTTTCGTCCATAAAGTCACCTCGTCAGAATCTGAAGTAAAGGAAGGGATTGTTCGTGGTATTGAGCAGCAGCACGGTGGAGAGCAGCAGCAGTGCGGCGTTGCACACGATGCCCACAGCCGCGACCGCAGTCTCGCGCGAGGGGTTGCCCTCGACCTGCTTCTGTACAATCTGCCTTATCGGGAAGGTGAAGAGCACCGCCGCCGCGAACAGGAAGATATACTGCATGAAGATGCGGTTGGTAACGGAGTTTGAAACGCCGCCGATACCCACCAGCGCTTTGAAGAACTTGCCCATGGCAGGCATATTCTCGAAGTAGAAGATACCGAAGCCCACCACGATGACCAGCTTGGTGTAGATATGCGCGGCGACTTTCGGCATTTTCTTGAGCTTTTTCTTGCCGATGAGCGTCTCGATGAATACGAACATACCGTAGTAGAGACCCCACAGCACGAAATTCCAGCTGGCGCCGTGCCAGAGACCCGTGCAGAACCATACCAGGAACAGTCCGCCGTACTTTCTGCGCTTGCCGAATATCGGCACGTAGAGCAGGTAGTCGCGGAAGAAGGAACCCAGCGAGATGTGCCATCTCTGCCAGAATTCGCCGATGGTGCGGCAGACGAACGGGTAGTTGAAGTTCTCGTCGAAATGGAAGCCGAAGATGCGTCCCATGCCTATCGCGATGTCGGAGTAGCCCGAGAAGTCGAAGTAGTACCACAGCGCAACGAGGGTCGCACCGTACCATGCGCCGAGCAGAGTCAGGCTGTCAGCAGCCTTGTAGCCGTCGGAAGCCTGACCGAAGCAGGCGGTAACGGCGGAGTTGATGTTGTTCGCGATTATGACCTTCTTGGCTATGCCGAGGATAAGGCGCGAGAAGCCTGCCGAGATGTCCTCGGTGGTGGCGTGTCTGTTGTCTATCTCCTCCGCGATGACCGAATAGCGGACGATAGGTCCTGCCACCAGCTGAGGGAACATGGAGATGTACAGCAGGTATTTTCTGAAGCTCCTCTGGGCGGGGGTCTTGTCCCACCAGCAGTCGAGAGTGTAGGATATATTCTGGAAGGTGAAGAAGGATATGCCTATCGGCATATGCATTTTCGGCACGGGGAGGTTCACGAACGGGATGAGGTTCAGGTTCTCGGCGATGAATCCCGAATACTTGAACGCCGCGAGCAGTCCGATGTTTACCACGAGGGAGAGCGCGAGATATTGCTTGCCCGTTTTCGTGTCGCGGTGCTTTGCGAGTGCAAGACCTGCCGCGTAGTTTATCAGCGAGCTTGCCAGCAGAAGCAGTACATAAAGCTGTTCGCCCCATGCGTAGAACAGCAGTGAAAATATGATAAGCACATTGTTTTTCATCTGTATTTTCGGACAGATGAAGTACAGTGCAAGACATAACGGTAAAAACAGATATAAGAATAAGTTGTCAGCAAAAACCATTCGTAGTATGCCCCTTACATTAAAAATTCATACTTCCCTATATTTCTCTATAAAGATACATTATATAGTATATCACTAAGGGCATATTTTGTCAATCTACTTTTTGTACAAAAAAAATCCCTCACTGTTTATGACTGATACCCATACAGAAGTTTTGCCCCGAAGCATTTCATAATTGCTTCGGGGCAATGTATTTATTTGACTGCTTAGGTAAATCAGAATTTACCTAACTATTTATACCTTGCAAGCCCTCATAATCTTCTCTAAGCATACCATAAATATTATAATCGCAATAAACAGAAACCATTTTTCCTTGGCGAACGGTTCCTTCTTTTATAAAACCACATTTTTCCATAACCTTATTTGAGGCAATGTTTCTTACATCCGCACGCCCATTCAAACGGTCTATTTCCGTGTTCTCAAATATAAACCGTACCACTTCCTTTAAAGCTTCTGTAGTAATTCCTATATTCCAGTACTCCGGATTAACTCTGTATCCTATATCACCCATTCTGGCATTTTGGATATTAAATACTGCAATCATGCCTACCACTTTATTGGATCCCTTCAATACGATTCCCCAATCAAAATCAGGAGAAGGTTTTCTTTTTACCCAGGGGCGGGCATCAATAAACATAAGCTCGGGATTTTTCTCATTCTTGCTTGCTTTTCTGCCCCAATATGTATAGATCTCATCTCTCCCAAGCCACTCTTTTAAATCAGGCACATCGTTTTCGTTAAGTGTACGAATAATCAGTCTATCAGTTTCAAGAATTGGTTTATCTATCTCATAATCTTTTAACATAGTTTCCTCCGTCATATTCCTATTTATGTTATTAACAATTATATCACCCCATTGTCGCGTTGTCAATAGAAACGCCATAGTACTTCTGACTTTCAATCAGAAATACTATGGCTTAATGCTTCTATATGAGTACCGGCTTTAACACAGAGAGGGAAAATTTTTTCTCAGTTGCTTTAATTATGCCTTGAGCCATGCGCACGCGATGTCGAGAGCCTCGTAAAGGCTGGTCACATCAGCGGTCTTGTCGATCTTGGGGGGCATGGTGGTCGCCATGCGGCGGAGCTTGAGCTTATCCGCCACCTCGAGCTTGCCCTGCTTCGATGTGCTCTTGATCTCGATCATTACCACATAGTCATCGTACATATTGCCGAAATAGATGGTATTATCCTTTCTTACGAGGGGCTTGCCCTTGTAAGTGAAAAACTTCATTTCTTCTGCCATCGTGTAATGCCTCTTTTCTTCGCTGATATATATTCCTTCTGAGCGGCAGTGCAGCGATCACCGCCGTAGATCGTTCAATATCCGATAAAACAATTATAACATATTATTTGGCGTTTGAAAAGCCTTTTTTATAAATTATCGCTAAATTTTCATTTTTTGTGTGTTTTACCGAACAAATTCATTATAACACCTTTATTGTGCGGAAAATGTCGGAATGAGACGTGCCATTTCAAAAAAATCAGTAATCCTCTTCTACGGTGCCGCCTGTTTTTACCGCCTCGATGTTCTTGATAAGTCTGTCAGCCCACTTGGACTGGATGCGGTAGGAAACTCTGCCGTTGAGCTTGACTACCGAGCGTCTTTCGGTATCCTTGAAGAGCTCTATCTTGTCGGTGTAGTTTCCGCAGTTTATCTCGATGGTGAGATACGGGTCGCCGCTGACATCCTTGAAGTATATCTCCTGATTGGTCGGGCAGGTGAGCAGGTACTGATACAGCGACTTGAACAGATCGACGCTCACGTCCTTGCCGTCGCAGGTCACAGCGGTCAGTTCCCGGCTGTCGCCCTCGCCCGAGGAAGTGAGTTTGAAGTCCGCGCCGCCGTCGCCCGTTATCTTCACCTCGTTCACGTCAACGACCATATTCCAGGTCATGAGCGTGGTGATGACATTGATGGGGTCAAGATCTACCCAGGGAAGCGCAGTCGCGTCTATCTTCCAGATGCAGTCCTTGCCCTCGACGCCCTCGAAGGTGCAGTAGTAAGCCGCCGCGGCGGACTGTTCGCTGCCCTCTTCGTTCACGTCGTGGTATTCGTTTCCGATGCAGAGCTTGTAGTCGTAGCCCTCGCCCGTGAAAGTCACGACTGTGGAGGGGGCGTCAAGACCGTACTCTGCCTTCTGCTCGTCGGTGGGGAATATCACGGTCGCTTCCATAGCGGTCAGACCGTAGAGCGAGTAGATGACATCCGTGGAAGTGGTGCCGTTGAGGTAGGAGAAGATGGGCTCGGTCATGACCTGAGCCGAAGGCATATTGCTGTTGGAGCGTTCGCTCTTGCCGTCGTCGTTCTCGAACACGATGTCGTAGTCGAGGTCTTTTCTGTGGACGGTCAGCTTGCCGAAGGTGTCCTCCTCATTTGAAGCCTCGGGCTTGACCAGCAGGGTAGTATTGAGCAGGTCTTCCTTGCGGCCGAGGAATGCGGAGATGGTGGATTCCATCACCATGTAGACGTCGTCCGAACCCTTCTCGCAGAGATAGCGGTAGCGGTTCTGGTGGGCGTTGATGCCGATGAGGAAGGTGCGCTCGGTGCCGTCTGCGAACTTCACGAGGAACTCCGCTTCGGGCTCTGCGAGACCGTACTTTCCGAGGTCGGATGCGCCGCTCTCCACCAGCTTGTAGGCGGTGAGCTGAGCGGTGTCTTCGCCGATATCGCTGACCTTGCGGGCAGCGGCTTCAAGGCCTTTCAGCTCGGTTATCGAAGCCGAGGTCTTTCCGCTCTCGGAGGGTCCCATGTAGGTGAAAGTGCCGTTTGTGTTGGTAACGTCTATCTCGGCTATGTCGGTGCTTGCCACGTTTATGAGCTGAACGCTCTCGTCAACGTGCGAACTGGTGGTTGCCGCCTTGGACGAGGAGCTGTCGTCGGCAGGGACCTTGTCTGCACCCGTGAGTTTCAGGATGCCGAGGGTGCCGCCGAGTGCCGCCAGCACGACAGTGCCGATGACGAGTCCCTTTACTTTTTCGTTCATGCGCCGATCACCTGTTCTTTCTTCTCAGCCAGATAACAAGACCCGTGATGAGCGTCACCGCAGGGATAACGCCGATGAAGATGATCTTCAGGTTGCGTATCTGCTCGGCTGTGATGTCGAAGATGTTGGCGCTGATGACCTTCGGTTCGATGGTCATGCCTGTGCTGGTCTTGCCTGTCATGCCGTTGATAAGGCTGAGGATGTAGGTGCGGTTCTGGAACTGGTTGAACATGAGGAACTGGTCGGATACCATTTCGGAAGAGCCCAGCACAAGAATGTTCGAGTACACAGCTCCGCCGTCCTCAAAGCTCGCCTTCGAGGAAAGTGCCGCGAAGGTCTGCTTGCCGTTTTCGAGCGCCTTGCCCGTTTCGGTGTCCATGATGCAGCCCTGATCGGTAGAGGTGACGAGCGCTTCGACCTTCTGCTTGCCGCTTTCTTCGGAGATTATCTTGATAGGTCTCGGATAAGCGAGCAGCAGCTGGGACTTTTTGGTGTCGATGCCGTCTGCAAATGTTCCCGAGATGTTGTCGGCGATGGTGTAGATCTGGCCCGAACCGCTCATGGTGAAGTGGCTCTGGTCTGTTTCAAAGGCAACGCCCTTGTCGAATTTGATGTAGTATTCCTCCAGGAATTCGTCGATATTCGGGGTCTCCTGCTGAGCGTAGTTCGCGATGTAGATGAGCTGCTTGCCCATCTTTCCGTCGTTTGCCACGAAGTCATCGACCTTCTTTATCTCGGACTCCATGTAGTCGTTCTGCGGAGCGGGTATGATGCACATATCCGCGTTTGCGGGGATGTCGTCGGTGGTGATGTTGATCTCGGTGACCGTGTAGCCGTTAGCCTGGAGCAGCTTTTTAAGGTAGCTGAGCGGTGCAAGCTCGCTTCTGCCCGTGAGGACGCATACGGTCATAGGGTTGGGATCGGTAACTGCCATCAGTGCCGAAACGAACGCCTGATCTGCGGTCGAAGCCTGAACGACGTTGTTCTGCACTGCCAGCATAAAGGCGGTAGTCTCGTCGCCGCCCGCGTACTGGGTGAGGTAGTCGCTGCCGCTCATGCCGTAGCCCTGAGTCTGCTGCTCAAATTCATCTGTGAGGGTGATGAGGTCGAGCAGGGATACCTGACGTATCTTTTTGAGGGGCTTGTCATTGTCGTCATACATCTGATTGCCGTTGTCGTCGAGAGAGGGCGATTCAACAATGATGCTGTAGTTGCCGATGGTGTAATCGGAGTACTCGCTGACGATGTCGGGGTTGGAGTCGATGTCGATGTACTCTGCCTTGATGCGGCTGTTGTACTCGCAGTAGCGCTTTATTACCTCGTTCGCCTGCTTGGTGTAGTCGTTGACGGCGGTGAAATTCTCTTCCTTCGCGAATACCTTGATGGTAACGTCAGCGCTGATGTCTTTTACATACTTCTCCGACTCTTCGGAGATGCTGTACTTCGAGTTCTTTGTAAGGTCAAGGCTCAGGGGGTATTTCTTGAAGATGATACCTGCGATGATGTTCACGAGAACGACTGCCGCCACGAAAATGATGGTGGTGACTGTCGCCATAGTGCCGTGCCTGAGCTTCTTGTGGTCTTTCTTAGCTTTTTGGGTGTCGGGAGAAACAGTCTCCTCCGCTTCGGAAAGCTTATCCTTTTCCTTTTCTTCCATTGGATATCAGCCTCCTTTGCGTTATGCCCAGCGGCGTTTGTCGAGGACACGCACCGCAAGGAACAGGAATATTACACACGCGCTGATGAAGAACAGCACGTTGGAAAGGTCGAACAGGCCGTATGTGAAGCCCGTGTATCTCTCGTAGAAGGAGAGGGTGTTCAGCAGCTTCTGTACGGGTGCCCACGGAAGGAGCGAACCGATAACGGAAAGGATGTTCACGGCGAGAATCGTGATGAAGCTCACAACTGCCGCTACGACCTGGCTTTCGGTAAGGCTGCTGCAAAAGATGCCTATGGCGATGAACGCCGCGCCGTAAAGTTCAAGTCCGAGTATGTTTCCGATGATGACCATCCACTCGACTTCGCCGAAGCCTGCAACGATGACCGCATAGACCACGGTCACTGCGACTGCGCAGGTGAATACCAGCAGAGCCGCGAGAAATTTGCCCGCAACGATGCCGCCGAGACTTACGGGGGCGGTCAGCAGGCACTGGTCGGTCTTGGTGCGCTTGTCGTCAGCCATCGTGCGCATGGTGAGTATCGGTATGAGCACGACGAGTATCATCATCAGGTTGCCGAACATACCTTTCATGTCTGTGCTGCCCGACTGTATGGATGTGCTTGTGAAGAAAAATGCCGAGAACAGATAGAAAGCGGCAAGAAAAATGTAACCTATCGGCGAGGTGAAATAGCTCTGTACCTCGCGCCTGAAAATCGCGCCCATTATTTTGCCTCCTCTGGTTCCGTACTGCCGAGAGTGAGCTTCAGGAATATATCCTCAAGGCTCAGCTCGGCGCTCTTCAGTTCGAGTATCGGGCAGTCCAGCTTGGACATCTCCCTGAAAAGCTCGCGGCGGATGTCAACGCCCTCTTCGCTCTCGATGCGGTATTCGATAACGCCTTCGCGTTCGTTCACCTGCTTGCAGAGCTCGACGCCCTCGATATTCAGAACAGCCTTTGCGACCTTCTCATACTCTCCCTCGATCTTCGCGGTGAGTATATGCGAACCCTGTAACTTGTCTGAAAGAGCGGTCTCGGTATCATCCGCGACTATCTTTCCCTCGTTGATAACGATGATCTTGTCGCAGACCGCCTGCACCTCGCTCAGGATATGTGAGGAGAGGATGACGGTGTGGTTCTTGCCGAGGCGCTTTATCAGCGTGCGTATCTCGATTATCTGCTTGGGGTCAAGACCTACGGTAGGCTCGTCGAGGATGAGCACGGGGGGATTTCCCACCAGCGCCTGTGCAAGCCCGACACGCTGTCTGTAACCCTTCGACAGGTTGCCGATGATGCGTCCGTAAACGTGGTCTATCTTCACAAGATTGCAGATGTCCTTGAGGTGTGAGACTCTCGGCAGCTTGCATTTCTTGAGGTCGTATATGAAGTTTAAGTACTCCTTGACCGTCATGTCCATGTAAAGCGGCGGCAGTTCTGGCAGGTAGCCGATGTTTTTCTTCGCCTTGAGCGGATTTTCAAGGATGTCCACTCCGTCGATGAGTGCCTTTCCGCCTGTCGAGGAAATGTAGCCCGTGAGCATATTCATGGTAGTGGACTTTCCCGCGCCGTTCGGTCCGAGAAAGCCCAGTATCTCGCCGTCATTTGCGGTGAACGAGATGCCGTCAACGGCGTGTTTGTCACCGTAATGCTTGGACAGATTCTGTACCTCTATCAAAGTGTATCACTTCCCAAAATAGAATTATCAAACAACAGTAACTATTGTAAAGCCCTGCTGTGATAGAAAAATGACAGTATAACGAAAGATGTTCGGCTCAGAACATCTTGATGAGCAGAAATATTCCGACGCTGAGCAGGACCGCGGCGATCATGGCCGCGATCTTTATGACAGTTTCGGCTTTTTCGTTCGCTTCGATGTCGCGCTCGACGCTGATGTTGCATTTTTCGAGCCATGATGCGAGCTTGTCGGCGTTTTCGTATTCCGCAAGCGAGACCTGCACCAGCTTTTCCTCGCCGTGATACAGCTTCAGCGAACTCAGAGCACCGAGTTTTGCGGAAGTGATGTCCGAACAATGGTATTCTCTGCCGTTTATCGTTATCGAAGTGCCGTTTACTGCTATCCTTTTCTTGCAGTAGTGGAGCAGACCAAATATCAGAAAAGCGATTGCTGCCGCCAGAATAACTGCGCCCGCTATGATATATCCGCGGTCGTATTCCCTGTGCATCAGCATCTGCACAAAGTCCTTAACGCCTATCTTGATCGTTGCGCCGAGCATAAAAACGCAGATGGACAATACGCCTATCTTCGTTTCGCCCGAAGCCCTGACCTCGAACTGCGTGCCGTTAATATCCTCGCCGTCGAGAGCGTGACCTAAGTTTTCAAGCTGTTCCTTCACGTTTTCGTTCTGTTCTTTGGCGATATCCGAAAACATTTTGAAATCTGCCATTTTTATTCCTCATTTTACTGTCTCAAAATATCTCTTTGTATGATCCGTATTTCTGCCGATCTCCTCGCGAAGGTCGGAGAAGCTGGCAAAACGCTGTTCGGGCCGCACGAATTCATACAGCTCGGTAGTCAGCACCCTGCCGTAAAGGTCGCCGTCGTAGTCGAGTATGAATGTCTCGGCAAGAGGTCTTTCCCTGCTTCCGACGGTGGGTTTGACGCCTATGTTCGTCACACCTGCCAGCCATTTGCCGTCCACGCAGACCTTTGAGCAGTACACGCCGAAACGCGGGACTGCAAGACCATCGGGGATGGGCTGATTTATGGTGGGAAAGTTCCACGTCCGTCCGAGTTCGGCGCCGTGTTCCACCTTAGCGGTGATCTGCCAGCGTGAACCCAGCAGAGCGTTCGCGTGGGCGATCTCGCCGTTTCGGATAAGCTCGCGGATGCGCGTCGAGGACACAGCTTCGCCGCCGATAGACAGCTGGCTGACCGTCAGCGCTTCGATACCGCGCTCCTTGCAGAGCCTTTCCAGGTCGGCGGCGTTTGCGCAGCCGCCTTTCCCGAAGGTGAAGTCGTAGCCGCAGACTGCGCAGACGCAGTGCATCCGTCCGATAAGGATATCCTCGACGAATTCTTCGGGAGACTGTTCCTTCAGTGCGCCGAAATCCGCTTCGCAGACGTATTCCATGCCGAGTTCTTCAAACCTTGCGATCTTGTCGTCATTTGTGAGCAGAGCGTCGAGCCTGCCCTTGGATGTGACGGAAAGTGTATCAAAGGTGAATACCGCAGGCAGAGCGTGAAGCTCGCGTGCGCGTTTTTTCGCCGCCGCCAGCACTCTCCTGTGACCGAGATGCACTCCGTCGAATAATCCGAGCGCCGCCACGGTATTCGCGCCGATACGCTCGTTCTGATCTATCACTATCATGTTTTTCTCAATAAAAGTTAGTTTTCCGTCTTAGCCCGCCGTCAACGAAGCCGCCCAGTCCGAGCAGTACCCCGTCAAAGCCGTAGATGCGGTAGATCTCCGCAGTTTCGGACATCTGCACCTGATGTGTGCCGAGCTTGACGCCGTTTTTGTACAGAGCCGTTTCGCGTTCGCCTAGCCGTATCACGGGGTAGGGCGAGAACACGCTGTCAACGGGGCAGAGCAGTCCCTCGGGGATGCCCTCCGCGCACAGCTCCGCGATCTCCTCTATCGTGCGGCATTTTTCGAGAGTGAGCCCGTTTGAGCGGGTGCGAACGAGCGAAGTCATAGCTCCGCCGCAGCCCAGCGCCTGTCCGAGGTCGTCTATCACAGTGCGAACGTAAGTTCCGCTGCCGCAGTCTATTTCGAGCCTGCCCTCACGGGTCTGCTCGTCGTAATCGGTCAGTGTGAGCCTGTCGATGTGAACGGGTCTTGCCTGACGCTCAACGGTCTTGCCTTCACGGGCGAGTTCGTAGAGTTTTTTTCCGCCCACCTTGACAGCCGAATACATGGGCGGCAGCTGCATTATGTCGCCCGTGAGGGACGGCAGCCGCGCTTCGATATCGGCTCTTGTCACAGCCATGTCGCTGGTGCCGAGCGTTTCGCCCGTAGTGTCCTGCGTGTCGGTGGTGATGCCGAGCCTGAAACCCGCGATGTAGCTTTTTCCGCTGTCGGGCATTATCCCGAAGCACTTTGTCGCCTTTCCGACGAGTACGGGCAGTACGCCCGTCGCCATCGGGTCGAGGGTGCCGCCGTGACCGAGGCGCTTCATGTGAAGCACTCCGCGCAGCTTGCCCACCACGTCAAAGCTCGTCCAGCCTTCGGGCTTGTTGACCGCGAGTATGCCGATCGGTTCGTTTTTTATGTCAGCCATCCAGCACCTCTTTGACAGCCGCCTTGACCTGAGCCTTCACTTCTTCGAGAGTACCCTTGATCTCGCAGCCTGCGGCACGGATGTGACCGCCGCCGCCGAACCGCTTGCAGAACGCCGAAGCGTCCGCTTCCTCGGTGGTACGCACGCTGAGCTTGAACCGATCCTCGTGACGCTGCTTTATCGTGATGCCCATCACCGCACCCTCAACAGAGAGGGGCAGCTGAGCAAGTCCGTCGAATTCGGCAGGGTCTGCGCCGCTTTTTTCCATCAGTTCGGTGGTGAGAGTGATGACGGTGCATCTGCCGCCGAACCAGAATTCCATATCCTTCGTCATCATCTGTTCGATGTGCATCCTTGCGCGGCTCTTTAGGTCGAACATCTTGCGGTTTATCAGCGCAAAGTCGAAGTCGTAGCCCATGAGCTTAGCCGCGGCGATGTGTGTGTCGGGGGTGGTGTTGCTGAATTTGAAGCAGCCCGTGTCGGTAGCGATGCCCGTGTAAAGGCACATAGCTTCGATATCGTTCAGCTCTATCCCCTGATCCTCCGCGAAGGCGAAGATTATCTGTGCGGCAGCCGCAGCAGACGCATCGAGCACCGTTTCCTTTGCGAACATCTTGTTCGAGATGTGGTGGTCGATGCAGAGGTCTATCCTGCCTGCATACTGCGACAGTCCCGAACCCAGCAGCTGTTCGTCGGCGATGTCCACCGCGATTATCGTTTGGGGCTCGAAGTCCTGCGTATAGTAGCCCTCGTACAGAAAGCTGTATCTGTCGGGGAACGGCTCACTGTTTGTGACGTTTGCCTGTTTGCCCATGCGTCTGAGCATACTGCACAGTCCGAAGCCGCAGCCCACGGTGTCGCCGTCGGGGCTTTTGTGTGTGAGAATAAGATACCTGTCATGTTCATCCAGGTATTTTTTCAGTTCTGCAAATTCCACGAATTACTCCTCTTCCGTGTCGCCTGCATCCTCTCGTTCGTCAAGCTCTTTTGATATCGCCTTGAGCTTATCGAAGATGCGCTGCGAGCTTTCGCCCGAGTTGTCGGCGATGAATTTCAGGTCGGGGCACTTGCGGAGCCCCAGTACGTTCGAGATCTCGCGCTTGATGATGCCTGTTGCCGAGGTGAGTCCCTTTACAGCGTCAGCGGTCTGTTTCTCGCCGCCGAAGCCCGAGATATACACCTTGCAGTAGCTGCCGTCGTGGGACACTTCGCAGCGTGTAACGGTGAGCTGTTCACCTCCGCCGATACGGGGGTCTTTCAGCTCTCTCATCTTCGCGAATACGATGCGGCGGATATCCTCCGCCATTCTTCCTGCTTTGTAGCTTGGCATTTGGTTCTCCTTGGTCTGTATATTTCTGTAGCTTGATAAAACAGATCAAAGAGACAAGAGCAGGGATGAAGCGTCATCCTGTTTCTCTTATCTCTCATCTGTCGTCTGTGACTTTAGTCGCGGTACTCTTCCATCACGTAAGCCTCGAAGATGTCGCCTTCCTTGAAGTCAGCGAACTTCTCAAGGGTGATGCCGCACTCGAAGCTCTCCGCAACTTCCTTGACGTCGTCCTTGAAGCGCTTGAGGGAGCTCATCTTGTCGTCTGCGATGATGATACCGTCGCGGACTACGCGGATAAGATCGTTCCTGCCGATCTTGCCGCTCTGTACGTATGCGCCCGCAACAGCGCCGACGCCTGTGATCTTGTATACCTGACGAACCTCGACGCGGGCAGTATCCACCTCGCGGAACTTGGGAGCGAGCATACCCTTCATAGCGGTCTCGATCTCCTCGATCGCGTCGTAGATTATGCGGTAGAGGCGGATGTCAACGCCTGCCTGCTCCGCGCTCTCCTTGGCAACGGGGTCGGGACGAACGTTGAAGCCTACGATGATAGCGTTGGAAGCGTTTGCGAGCATAACGTCGCTCTCGCTTACGGCACCTACGGCGCCGTGGATAACGCGTACTCTTACCTCATCGTTCGAGAGCTTCTCCAGCGACTGGCGTACAGCCTCTACGGAGCCCTGAACGTCTGCCTTTACGATGATGGGCAGTTCCTTCATCTCGCCCTCGCTGATCTGGCTGAACAGGTTGTCGAGGGTTACCTTTGTGAACTTGCTGAACTGCTCTTCCTTAGCCTGCTGCTTGCGCTGTTCAACGAGCTCTCTTGCGAGCTTTTCGTCCTGTACGGCGTTGAACTGGTCGCCTGCGCCCGGAACTTCCGCGAGACCCGTGATCTCAACAGGAGTGGACGGACCTGCCTTGTCGATGGAGCGTCCCTTGTCGTTGGTCATGGTGCGGACTCTGCCGACAGACATACCTGCGATGATGACATCGCCCTTGTGCAGTGTGCCCTGCTGAACGAGCAGGGTAGCAACAGGGCCCTTGCCCTTGTCGAGACGAGCTTCGATAACTGCGCCCTTAGCCAGCTTGTCGGGGTTAGCCTTCAGCTCCTGAACGTCAGCCACAAGGAGGATGCTTTCGAGCAGATCCTCGATGCCCTCGCCTGTCTTGGCCGAAACGGGCACGCAGATAACGTCGCCGCCCCACTCCTCGACAACGAGGTCGTGCTCGGTGAGCTGCTGCTTGATGCGGTCGGGGTTAGCGCCCTCCTTATCCATCTTGTTGATGGCGACGATGACCTGAACGCCCGCAGCCTTTGCGTGGTTGATAGACTCTATGGTCTGGGGCATGATACCGTCGTCGGCAGCTACAACGAGCACCGCGATATCGGTGATGTCGGCACCTCTTGCACGCATGGAAGTGAATGCCTCATGTCCGGGAGTATCGAGGAAGGTGATCTTGCGGTTGTCGTGGTATACCTGATAAGCACCGATGTGCTGGGTGATACCGCCTGCCTCGCCGTCAGCGATATGTGCGTTTCTGATCCTGTCGAGGATAGAGGTCTTACCGTGATCGACGTGACCCATAACAACTACTACAGGGCAGCGCTCCTTGAGGCTTTCGGGAGCGTCCTCTTCCTCGGAAATAAGTCTCTCCTCGATAGTAACGATAACTTCGTGTTCTACCTTTGCGCCGAGTTCTTCTGCAACGAGTGCTGCGGTATCGAAGTCGATGACCTCATTGAGGGAAGCCATAACGCCGAGCATCATCAGCTTCTTGATTACTTCGGAAGCGGTGACCTTCAGTCTGGTAGCCAGCTCGGAAACAACGATCTCGTCGGGGATCATTACCTTGAGCTGCTGCTTTCTTGCTCTCTCAAGTTCGAGACGGCGGAGCTTCTCCTGCTCGGTCTCCTTGTTGTGAGAGAATCTGTCCTTCTTGCGCTGCTGCGACTTCTGGGTGATCTTCTGCTTCTTGGTCACGTTGTCGCGCTTCTTGCCGCCGCCCTGTTTAGCGTCAGCCATATTGTCGTACTTCTCGTTGTACTTGTCGAGCTCTACGTAGCTGCCGCGGGTATCGACGGTGTGGTAGCTGGTCTGCTTCTTCTCGTCCTCGGAAACAGTGTAGCCCTTGTCGTCGCCCGAGCTCTTGCCGATGAGGGTCTTCTTCTCACCGTGCTCCTGCTTCTTAGCCTTCTGCTTTTCGGGCTTCTTGGGCTTAGCGGGTTCGGGTTTCTTTTCTTCCTTGACCTCAGCAGGCTTTGTCTCGGCCTTGGGTTCTTCCGCCTTGGGCTCTTCGGTCTTGGGAGCCTCGGTCTTTACAGGCTCGGGCTTCTTTTCTTCCTTGACGGGAGCAGCCTTCTTTTCGGGCTTGGGAGCTTCAGCGGGCTCAGCCTTAGCGGCAGGCTTCTTGGTCTCCTTTGCGGGCTTCTTCTCCTCGGCAGGCTTTTCGGGAGCTACGTTGTTTGCGAAATACGCGTCAAAGCTGTCCACCTGATTGTTCTGGGTGAAGAACTCCATTACGTAGCACACTTCCTCGGGAGTGAGCATCGAGCCGCTCTTCTTGGGCTCGCCGCCGAGGTCAGCAAGACACTCTATGACCTTAGCGGTATTTGTATTTATGTCCTTTGCAAGCTCCGAGAGCTTGATCTTGTTTGTCTTTGATTTCATAGGCAGCCTCCTTAAATATCATTGAAAAACTCGTTGATGTCGGCAGAAACATCCTCTGCGCCCTTTGCAAGGCTTTTGGCGAAACCCGGATCGGTAACGGCGATTATCCCCGTGACCTTTCCGACCGCGCTGCCGATCTGCTGCATCGTCATGCCGAGCCTATATACCGGCACTCCGTTTTTTGCACCGCAGAAGCGCATTTCCTTGAGCGATCTTGCCGAAAGGTCGCTTGCTGTGAACACTGCCTTAGCCTCGCCCAGATCGCAGGCGGACTTTGCGGTATCCATTCCGAGCTTCATGCGGCCTGCCTTGCGGCAGATGCCGAGCAGCCCAGACTTGTCATTCGTCATTTTCCAGCTCACGCTCCATTCCGTCATAGATATCGCCGCTTATCTCGCAGGAAAAAGCGCGTTCAAAGCGCTTGGCCTTTCTTGCTGCGCGGAAGCAGTCCGCACTGCGGCATATATATGCGCCCCTGCCCGATTTCTTTCCGGTCAGGTCGAGCGATATCTCGCCCTCGGCGTTCTTGACTACTCTTATAAGCTCACGCTTCGGCTTCATCTCGTTGCAGCCGAGGCACATTCTCATAGGTATCTTCTTCTGCTTCATTATTCCTCGCTATCTGCTGCGGCAGCTTCGGGAGCCGTCTCAGCTGCTTCTTCGGGTGCAGCCTCGGGCTGTTCCTCAGCCTGCTTTTTCATCTCGGCAGCCTGAACGTCAGACATGATGTCGATCTTGAAGCCTGTCAGTCCTGCTGCGAGTCTTGCGTTCTGACCCTTGTTGCCGATAGCGAGTGAGAGCTGGTTTGCTGGAACGACTACCTTGCACTCGGGTGTCTCGGCTTCCTTGTTGACGGTAACGCTGATGACCTGTGCGGGAGCGAGTGCTCTTGCGATGAATTCCTCTTCGTCCTCGCTGTAGGGGATGATGTCGATCTTTTCGCCGCCGAGCTCTGCGACTACCGCGGAAATTCTCGACTTCTTCGGGCCGATGCAGGCGCCTATAGCGTCGACGTTGGGGTCGTTGCTCCTTACTGCGAGCTTCGAGCGGGAACCTGCGACTCTCGAAATGCCCATTACCTCAACGACGCCGTCGTGTATCTCGGGCACCTCGGTCTCGAAGAGTCTCTTGACGAGGTTCTTGTGAGTTCTCGATATTTTAAGTGAGGGCTTCTTCTCGGGGTTGGCGATGCCTACCACGTATACCTTTATAAGGTCGCCCGGAACGAGCACTTCGCCGGGGATCTGCTCCTTGTGGACGAGGTAAACCTCGCTCTTGTCCATGCTGAGCACGGCGTTGCCTGTCTTGCCCTCTATGCGTTCTACCTTAGCGGTCACGCACTCATAGAGCTTGTCGTTGAACTGCTCGATGATGCGTGCTCTCTCGTGGTTCTTGAGTTCGTGCTTGATCTGCTGTTTTGCGTTCTGTACCGCAACTCTTCCGAAGGTCGCGGGGGAAACTGCGATGAGGCACATACCGCCTACGTGGCAGTTGGGGTCGATGGTGCGTGCTTCCTCGATGTTGATCTCGTTGTAATCGTCGAGGGGCTCGTCGTCAACTACGAGCTTGAGGATGCCCATCTCGAAAGTGCCTGTCTCGGCATTGATCTCACATCTGATGTTATCACAGTTGGGGTTCTCTTTCTTGATAGCCTTTACAACGCCCTGCTTGATGATCTCGGCGAGCTGTTCGGACGAAAGTCCGTTGTCGGCTCCCATCTCGCTAAGTGCCGCAAAAAAATCTCTGTTCATTTTTTTAAACCGATCCTTTCTGAATGTAGGTTTTTTAGCTGTTTTTATCCGATCAGAAGAGATCCTGATCGTCGTTTAAGTTTACCGAAGCGCATTCCTTGTAAGTGAACTGCGCGGTCGATGTCGGCTTGCCCTCGTCGTCCACTTCAAACGCAAGAGTGAAGCCCTCGTCGGTGCTGTCTGCCAGCAGACCCGTGAAGTCCTTCTGACCGTCCCTCGCCTTGTAGAGTTTTACGCGCACTTCGTCGCCCGTACAGACCTCGAAGTGTTCGCGCCTTGTGAGCTTTCTGCCGAGTCCGGGGCTTCCTGCCTCGAAGATGTAGTTCTGAGTGATGAAGTCCTCAGCGTCGAGCACTTCATTGTAAGCGCGGGAGAATTCCTCGCAGATATTCATATCGATGCCCTCATCGCGGTCGATGAATATCCTCAGATACCATAGCGCTCCTTCTTTTTCAAAGCGCACATCCCAAAGGTAGAGTCCCAGTCTTTCGCAGATAGGCTCGGCGAGCTGTCGTGCTTTATCGACTGTATTCATTCGATCTCCTCCTGATATAAAATCAAAAGACCGGTCTTTCGATCGGTCCTTTCTCTGAGATATTGTAGTTATTATACCACAAAATCACGTAAAATGCAAGTACCCGAGCGGAATTTTTCGTTTCAAGGATGAATAATCAATTAACTCTGAGTAAATTTTATTGATCTTCCGTCTTTGCACCGCTTTTTGCCTGTGATTTTGTAGCCTCCATAACGTCATAAAGCTGCTGCTTGAATTCGTTGGAGGGGGTAAAGTGTTTTTCATCGCTCCAGGTTCCCGACGGGGTCAGTGTCTCCGCAGGTCTGATCTGTTTTTCGAGCATAGCCTTGATGTAGGCCCTGTGTTCCTTGTACTCGTTTTCCGAGAGGTTGGTAGCGCTGTTCGAGCCGATCTTGCTGTAGATGTTATCAAGGCTCGCGGAGGTCATCTCCACCTGATCGAAAGCGTTGTTGATAAGCTCTGTCAGGGCGACTCCGAGGAATTCCATATTGCCCTGTTTGCCCGATGAGAACACGGGCGACTGGAGTATCAGCCTTATCTGTTTGCCCGAGAGTGCCACAGCCTTGTTCGGGCGGAGCGAGATGTCGTTGTCGCCGTTCTTGTCGAGGTAGTAGAGTTCTTCCTCGGGGGCGTAGGTGATGCCGCCGACTATGTCACAGATGTCCTCAAAGGAGCTGTTGGTCACAGTCGCGTAGTAATTTGTGCTGATGCCGAAGGTGTTGTCAACAGCGGTCTGGAGCTGTCTGATGCCGCCCTCAGCGTATACCTCGCGGAAATTCTTGCCTTCGTCCACCGTGCTGACGGTATAGGATGAGATGGGCACCACGATGACTCTCGCCTGTTCGGGGCAGATCCTCAGCACGAACAGGTCGGCGAGGGCGTCCTTTGCGTTGACTCTTGCGTAGAGGGTGTTGTAGGAATCGATGTAGGTGTCTGAGATATTAGCGTCCGCGCCGTGTTTGGTGGAGAGCTTGTTTACTATCATCTTCGCGAAAAGTCCGAACACTCCGAGAAATATCAGCAGAGTAGTGAAGTATATCAGTGCTACGGGAGCCTGCGAACGTCTCCTGCGTTTTTTTGTTCCGGTCTTTGCTGTCTTTGCCATTTTCCCTATCCTTATCCTTTCAGATCTTCATCTATCTGATCCTTATATATCATTACCGTCGCAAGGTGAGCCTTCTGAGCCATTCGCACCGTCTGAGCGGTACCCGAGTGCAGCTTTTCGCGGCTCTTGAGATAGCCTATCAGTGCCGAGGAGCAGTTCACCATGAATTGGTTCCGCACCTTGTAGCATCCGTCGGTATACTTTCCGAAGAACACGAACGTGCAGAAGGCGGAGTCGAGCGCCTGCTTGTAGATGCTGCGTTCGCGGGGCGTCTTCATCTCGCGTATCTGTCCCGTGTAGGGGACTGCGCACACGAGCCTGACTTCGGGCGCGATGTCGGGGATGTTGAGCAGGATGTCCGCCGCAAGGATGTCAAATCCGCTGGACATACCCGTGATGAACACGTCGTACCCCGAAAGGAGCTGTACTCTGATGAGCAGTTCGAGCCGTTCGCGCAGAGCCCTCATGCCCTCGCTGTCCTCGCTGCCGCCGTCGGGAAGGTCTTTGAGTCTGTGACCCGTAAAGCAGCATATCCTGTGCCTGCCGAGCTTTTGCAGCTCGTCGGGTATCTCGGCGCTGCCGTGCGTGTCGATTATCGTGGGAATATGCTGCATCAAAAAAACTCACCTCACGGCATTACTCATATTATTATAACACATTATTCCCGACATTTCAATAGGGAATGCAAATTTTTTTCGATAAGGGAGATGATGCGGGATTTTTTTTATATTTGTGCAGAAATCGTTGACAATTTGAGAATAATAGGTTATAATAAGATAATAAAATACTTTTTCCGCGAAGAGGTGAGATGAATGGGTTTATTTGGAGCAAAGGGCGAAAGAGTCAGTATCCATGACAGAAAGCTGGATGATTCGGAGTACCGTTCGACTATAAAGGGCGACGACCCCCGCATCATCGGTATGCTCGACAAGAACGTTTCGGTCATCATCAAGAATGAGACCGCTCTTGACCATCACATCGATTACAGTATATACATATGCCTGACGGGCAAAGCCTGCGCCGAGACTATGAAGAATCTCCGCGCAAAAAAGGGTGATACCATCTCTGCAAAGATGATGAGGCTGGGTAATGTCCTTCTGACTGCTTTTGACAGACAGGAATGCCGCGCAGTTTTTCTGTACGGTCTGTCCGACCTGCGCGAGGTCATCGCAAAGCGCGACCTTGAATGTATAAAGGAGCTGCTTGAGGATTACAATACCCTCTACCGCCGCGCTGTGGGCGAGATGACGACCCTTCAGGTGTACGAGAAGCTGAAGAAAAAGTTCGTGTATGTTGTAGGTACCCTTCCGCGCCTCGACGCAAACGGTACCCGCAGACTTACTCCCGATATCGACGTTGAGAAGTTCGAGTGGATAGGCGACGATGCACGCACATCCGCGCTCTGCTATCTGGACAAGCGCACCGCAAAGGTCGGCAGACCCGACGCGCTCACTTCCTCGATACGACTCGGCGAGTTCACCGAGGGCTTCGGCTCCGTGATCCTTGAGGGCAATTCTGCCAACTGGCTCGAATTCAACGCATCCGACCTCGACCTGATATGACTTCCAAAAGAGAGACTCCCGCGGTCTCTCTTTATTTGTTAGTGAGTGCGGGTATTAACCGGGGGAAACCTTTCTGAAGAAAGGTTCTCCCCCAGACCCCCTTCCAAAGACTTTTAATATGTTTGCGGATAGATGTGGTCGGGAAGACAGGCTCTCGCCGCTTTTGGCAGGGCAGGGAATTGCTGTCGCCGCTCCCTGTGCCTGAACCTTGAAGTTTTTTGCACTCATGAACGTCTTTTTGGCAGGGGGTTCACTATTTTACAAGAGAACTACAAACATTCCGACCAATACTATTTATAATAGCAAAACACCCTTTGCTAAAAGTATTAAAAGTTTTAGGAAAGGGGGCTGGGTGAGAACCTTTTTTTATAGCCGTGCGAAGCTGAGGCGGAGGGTCTTCCCCAAGTTAGATACGCACTCTTTTCCTGTTGAGCATAAACGGGACTTAACAGATTATTTTGATTTATTTTTGTTTTTTTGGTTGCAAAAACGGCAGGGATATGTTATAATTACTTTATATTTTTATTCGGAGGTAATGCAAATGCGTCAGAACGGACATGAGTATGTGCTTATTATCGACTTCGGCGGTCAGTACAATCAGCTTATCGCGAGAAGGGTCAGAGAATGTAATGTTTACTGCGAGGTCAAGAGCTACAAGAGCATCACTATTGATGAGATAAAGGCTCTTGCTCCCGAGGGCATCATCTTCACGGGCGGTCCGCAGAGCGTTTACGGCGAGGGCGCACCCTCGATCGACAGGGAAGTGTTCGAGCTGGGCGTTCCCGTGCTGGGCATCTGCTACGGTTCGCAGCTGATGGCTCATGTGCTCGGCGGCAAGGTGCAGACCTGCACTACCTCTGAGTACGGCAAGACCGAGACTTACTACGATCCCGACTGTCTGCTTTTCGGAAAGACGGGCAGCAAGGCTGTTTCGTGGATGAGCCACACCGATTATATCGCCGAGATACCCGACGGCTTCACCATCACCGCTCACACCGACAACTGTCCCGTTGCGGCTATGGCGAATGAGGAGAAGCGTCTGTACGCAGTGCAGTTCCACCCCGAAGTTAACCACACCGAGAACGGTCTTTCGATGCTCGACGCATTCCTCAAGAAAGTCTGCGGCTGCAAGGGCGACTGGACGATGGAAAGCTACGCCGAGACCGCTATCCGTGACATCCGCGAGAAGGTCGGCGACGGCAAGGTGCTGCTGGCTCTGTCGGGCGGTGTTGACAGCTCTGTTCTGGCGGCTCTGCTCTCGAAGGCTATCGGCAATCAGCTGACCGCGATATTCGTCGATCACGGTTTCATGCGCAAGAACGAGGGCGACGAGGTCGAGGCGGCGTTCGCTGACTGGGACATCAATTTCGTCCGCGTCAATGCGAAGGACAGGTTTATGGCGAGACTCAACGGCGTGAGCGACCCCGAGACCAAGCGCAAGACCATCGGCGAGGAGTTCATCCGCGTGTTCGAGGCTGAGGCAAAGAAGATCGGCGCTGTTGATTTCCTTGCGCAGGGCACCATTTATCCCGACGTTATCGAGTCGGGAAGCGGCGACGCGGCAGTCATCAAGAGCCACCACAACGTCGGCGGTCTGCCTGATTATGTTGACTTCAAGGACATCATCGAGCCGCTGAGGATGCTGTTCAAGGACGAGACCAGAAAGCTCGGTCAGGAGCTGGGTCTCTCTGAGACGCTGGTGTGGAGACAGCCGTTCCCGGGTCCCGGACTTGCGATACGCATCATGGGCGAGATCACCGATGAAAAGCTGACCATCCTCCAGGACGCTGACTGGATCTTCCGTGAGGAGATCGCGAAGGCGGGTCTTGACCGCAGCATCGGACAGTATTTCGCAGTGCTGACCAACAACCGTTCGGTCGGCGTTATGGGCGATTTCCGCACCTACGACTACACGCTTGCGCTCAGAGCCGTTACTACCACCGATTTCATGACTGCCGATTTCGCACGCATCCCCTACGAGGTGCTCGAGGTCTGCTCATCGCGTATCGTTAACGAGGTGGGACACATCAACCGCGTTGTGTATGATGTTACTACTAAGCCGCCTGCTACTATTGAGTGGGAATAATGCAAATACTTGCTGAAACAGCGTAATACCGTGCTTTTCGTGGTATAGTTAAGCTGAATGGCACCGATTTGGCAACATTTTTCTATCATCGGCAACAGTATAAAAATAATTGTCTGAAAAGATAAGAGCTATCTGATTCGTATTTGAATCGGATAGCTCTTTTTGTTAGTATTTGTAATATAGGAGATCATTATCTTTTAAACATTTTTCTATAATTTCAGTTGCATTTTTATAAGGAATTTGAAAAAACTCTCTATCACTTCTAAGTCTATATTGAGATAATTCTTTGTGAATCATCTTTTCAGCCAGTTTACAATCTTTTACTCTAAAAACAGCTCTTGGTGAAATCGGATATACAACTCCCGTTGCAGAGTTTATTTCTTGAACTCTTTTTAATACATTCCTTTTAGTCATTCCTATTTTTAGTAGTTCTTTATCTTCGCGGCGAGATAGGATATATATATATTCATCATTATCTTCATTATGAATATCAAAATTAAGAAAGTTGTTTATGTAAACACAAATATTAGTTTGTAATAGCTTATTTTTTATCCTTTTGATTTCATCTAAATTATTGTTTTTTATGCAAGTTCGCAAACCAGCTAAAAGTCTAACAAATTCTTTGTTTTCAAAGTAATTTGGATAATCAAAGTACATATAAACAGTAAACCAATCCCATTGATCTTGTTTAATAATTCGATTAAACAACCCCTTAACCATGCTTATATCATCTAATATATTGATTTCATAAGTTGCTATTGGATTGTTTATGTATGCAAGTATTATTTTAAGCGATTTTCTGTATTTTGTTTGTGTTTCAGGTTTTAATGGTGCAGAACCAAATCCCCACTTAGGTATCACTACTATCACTCCTTTATTTATTTGTTGTTTTCCGCTCCGCTTCCGACTTCGGATACCTATATCTCCACTGGTCATACTCCTCACGGGTGATCTCCCCGTTGCGGTATTTCTGAGCCATTTCCTCCCACGGTTCGAGCAGACCTGTCATCTTCGCAAATGTTGAGCCGTTTTGTCTGTTGATGCGGATACAGATTTCCCCGTCCAGACGGTCGATCTTGAAGCCGTACAAGTCCTCTAAGGCAAACAGTGTGTGCATAAGCCCTGTGTAGCTGTCTATGTTTGGCACGTTCAGAGCCTCGGTCGATACGTCAAGTGCGTCGGCAAGCTGTTCTACAAGGTCAGCTTTGGGTGTGCGTGAGCCTGATTCATATTGTGCCATACGAATATCGGCTGTCCGTTCCGAGAAGCCGACCTGCAAGCCAAGAAACTTCTGTGTCATACCTCTGAGGTTCCGGAGAAACCGGATTCTCTCACCTATTGCCATATTGTTGCCCTCCATTTTCAATCGGCAGACGATCTGCGCCGCCATTTTTCACAAATCTATTATAACATATATGCTTAGTGCTTGTCAAGATAGTAGAAATAAAAATGTTTAGTGTTTTTGCGCTTGACATAACGGCATATGTTTAGTATAATATAATCAAAACTTAACGAATTAGAGTTAAGTTGAAGAAAGGAGATACTCTTAATGACAGATAAAAATTTTATGAGAGTAGAAGATGTTGCCAGGGAGCTTGATGTATCCAAGTCCTATGCATATAAGATAGTGCAGAAGCTCAACAAGGAGCTTGAATCTAAGGGTTATATCACGATCTCAGGCAGAGTGAACAGACAATACTTCCTCGAAAGGACTTGCTACGGCGGTTCTGCTGAGGACAGCGAAAGGAAAGAAGGCATAAACAGTATTCTTTCTTGGTGTTGCAACATATGCACGGAAGAGCTTGCCAGATTTTCTTGGAAATATTCCACTTAATGAGGCTTGGGTTTGCAGATGGTGCATATGCTCGGTGGAGAACACTATATGAACTATGCTGCTGCGCAGATTTTATAAGGCATCATGGGGAAAAGATTGCCAAACAATACTATGAACAATCAAATACCGATGACCAAAATTATAGTTGGGCAAAAGGCGCTCTTGATGAGAAAGGAAATAAACTCGATGCTGGAAGCTTCAAAAAGATTCAAGAAATAGTAAACATTGACTCTGGCTGGTTGTCACAATACAAATTGGCTTGCTTCATTACACACGCATCATCCCAAGGGACTTTTGGAAGGCTTGCGAATGGAAGTACAGAAAACCTAATTACTGTCGGGCATTCAAATTATGGTATTGCAACCGCAGCAGAACACTCCGCAATATGTTTATGCTGGATCACCGGAGAGTTTGTTACGTTATTCCATCATCTTGATTCAGATGCAAGATGTAAGTTATTAAGTGAATGGATCAAAGTGGTACGTGATGCATATTTTACTGCTCATGAGGAAACATTCGGAGAAAAGCTTGGTGAAAATGAATCATCGAAAACCTCTTGACAACCTCCCAAATCTGCGCTATAATACCAAATAAGGAGCAAGCCACCGGGCACATATTCTCCTATAAGTCGCTGGTTTTGGTTATCATGGCGCTAAAAAAATGATAACTCGGCATCAGTGGGCAGTATAGTACAGAGCAAAATGTATAACTGAGATACCACAGCACAAATCGCCTAAACAAATTTGTTTAGTATCGAGTGAAATCTGGGGAGTGGGAATAATAAATCAACCCCAACCCACACGCAATTACAGCACTTTTTGCACTTCTCACTCCGATCCGATAACAAAATGATACCATTCCGATCCGGCGAATATTCTTTCATGGCAGAGAGATTTGAAGATTTGTGCAAATCTCGATTCCCGCGGTAAATACAAGGCTTAGCGAAGGTCATGTGGCCTTCGTGTGACGCAATTTTCGGGGAATAGGGAGTATTTGTCCAAATTTTTACACAGTTATAAACTCTCGATCTTCGACTAAAAACAGCTGAAATAATGACCCATTATGCCCGGTCGTCGGGCGTAGTGGGTCGCTGTTTTTTCTGTCAGAAATAAAAAAATCCGAAAGAAATTACGAAAAGCCCTTGACAAAACTAACGAACGGTAGTATAATAACTAACAAGAGGTTCGGAGGTGCTTGATATGTCAAATGATAAACGCGAACAGATAATCTTAGCGACGCTGGAGCTCGCGGCAGAGAACGGGCTCGGAGGCGTGTCGATGTCGCAGATCGCCGACAGGCTCGGCATCCGCAAGCCCTCGCTATACAACCACTTCAAATCGAAGGAGGAGATCATCAGCGCGATGTACCACTTCCTGCGTGAGAGGTCGAGGTCGCAGGTCTCGGCTGCCGCGGTTGATCTCGGCGAGCTTGTCAGGGACAGGTCGGCGGAGGAAGTGCTGAGCTTCACGGTCGCCAACTACAACAGGCTCAACGAACAACCTGAGATGATGAGCTTCTACAAAGTCATCTACTCGCAGAGGTCGCTGGACCCCATCGCTGCGCAGATAATGGCGGAGGAGACCGAGAAGATGCTCCTTGCCACCAAAAATCTATTCTACGCATTGAAGGCTCACGGCAAGATCACGGTGGAGGACGTTGACACAGCGGCAGAGAGCTTCGCGATGACGATACACGCGATGACGGAGTATCAGCTCGACTGCGTGAACAGCGGAAAGGAACCGAAAAAGGATATGCTCGGCGCATACATCAAATGGTTCGCGGAGCAGATCGGAGGAAACAATGGATAAGAAAACGCTTATAAATTACATCGGACTGCTGGGCGTGGTGTCCTTCCTGTCCTATGTCGCGGCGGTGGTATTTTCGCCCCTCGCCTACCCCGGCTACAACTGGATGGCGCAGGCGGTCAGCGACCTCAGCGCGGAAAACTCGCCCTCCAGAATGCTCTGGAACCAGCTGGACGCCCCCGGCAACAAATGCACGCTGGTCTGCCTGATGTGCGTGTGCATCTACATCAAAGACAAGCTGACCAGAACGCTGAGAGTCGGCATCTACCTGTTCACGGGCATGAGCTGGGTGTCGGGCATCGGCTACACCATGTTCCCCCTCTCGGACAGCGGCAACGCCGGGAATTTTCAGGACTTCATGCACATCTATGTCGTCACCGCCCTTGTCGTCCTGCTGTCGATCGCCTCGCTCATCGTCATGATGGTGGGCGGCTACCGCTCAAAGGGAAAGTACCGCTACATCGCCATCGCCGCGACTGTTGCGCTGACGATGATGTTCGTGGGAGCCATCGGTAAGGACGCCGTCCCGAGAGAGTACTTCGGCATCGTCGAGCGTTTCAGCGTGTTCGCCGCGACGGGATTCACGGGATTCCTCGGCATCTGCCTTTTCACAGGGTTCAAGCCTCACGGCGAGGAGAAGCTCGGATAATAATATAGTCCTGTTATGCTCGTTCGGGCGTAACAGGACTTTTCTCAATTTGCCAAAACAGAGCCACCGGATATTCCCGATGGCTCTGTCACTAAATCTTATTTGCACTTAACGCTCTTGACAGCGCTCCAAGCTCCATAGTACTTGGTCTTGATGATGAACGAGACGGACTTGCTGTCGGTAATGGTCAGTCCTTTCCCCGAGTATTTAAAATTTTTTTGTATAAATGCACAACCTCCCCGCTCGTTTTTTTACACTCGGCTAACTTTCATTTGATTGACTATATTCATATAATATGTTATAATTGTAGTATAATTCAAGTGTGAGAATACAGTTCTTGCAGACAGTGAGGTGAGCCCGATGAGCAGAAGAAAAACCATTTGCCTTGTGACCGCTTCTCCCGATACCTCCCATTCCCAGAGAATAAGTCAGGGCGTCTTTGCACAGTGCGAAAAATACGGCTATAACGTAGCACAGTTTTCTTCAATGATAAACCTTGATTATTTTGAAGGCTTCAAGGATCATATGATCGGCGAGATCAATATTTTTGAGCTTATCGACTTCAGCAGGTTTGACGGAGTCGTTATCGACAGCATAAGCCTTATGCCCAACAACGAATCACAGTATATGGAGATGCTGTATCCGAGAATAAAAGCTCAGCCCGGACTGCCCGCCTATTGCATCAGTATGCCGTACAAAGATCTGGCGGTGGTCGAAAATGCCAACGACGAACAGATAAGAGAGATCTGCCGCCACGTTATCGAGGTACACGGCTGCAAGGATATCTGCTTACTTACAGGATTCAAGGGCAATCCCGAAGCCGAACAGCGGCTGGAGCTTATGCTTGACGAGGTAAAGCTCCACGGACTTGAAGTATCCGACGAGCATATCAGATACGGAGATTTCTGGTACGGGAGCGGTATCCAGCTGGCTCAGGATATAATCGAAGGCAGGATCGCAAAGCCCGACGCTGTCATAGCCGCGAGCGACCACATGGCGCTGGGCTTCATCGACGAGTACACCCGACTGGGCGGCGAGATCCCAAAGGATATCTGCGTCATCGGCTTTGAGGGAACCCCCGAAGCCGCTCTGAACAGGATCTCGCTGACTTCCATCGAATCAAACTTTGCCAAATGCGCGGCGGACGCGGTAGATAGAATAAGGATGGACATTGAGCCCGATAAGGAAATAATCCCCTACGAGTCCGATCTGAAAAAAATGCTCCATCTTTCAAGAAGCTGCGGCTGTCCGCCTGATGTTGACAGGACGATCGAGTCAATAAATCATCAGATATATTACATAGCAAGGAACTACGATCAGGTCTCCTATGCGGATAATGTGGATATAGGTCTGCTGATGGAGAGCCATATCCCCGAAAGACTGTCCGCGTCCCAAAGCCCTGCCGACTGCATAAGAAATATCCACGACCTCACCTTTATCATCGATCCGCTGGTGAATTTCTATCTTTGCCTCAGAGAGGACTGGCTGGAGTCGGACAACGAAATGACAAAGGGCTATCCCGACAGAATGAAGCTTATGCTGATACGCTCCAATGTCGGCGAGGAGGACTTCTGCGGCGAGGGTGAGGGCTATTCCTTTGATACCTCGCTGATGCTCCCTCAGATGTACGAAGACCACGACGAGCCTTACGTTTATTATTTCTCGGCAGTCCATTTTTCTGTCAAGACCCTTGGCTACGCCGTCCTGCAGAGAAAGCTCTGCGATCACAGCAAATTCAATCTGGTCTACCGCAACTGGCTGCGGTTTGTGAATACCGCTCTTGAGATGGTGAGGACTAAAAACCGTTTCGTGGTGCTTTCCGTGTACGACAAGATGACAGGTCTGCTGAACAGGCGCGGAATGTACGAACAGCTGGAAAAACTGAAAGACAGAATGCCTGCCGGCAAGCGCTGCTTCGCCTGCGTCATTGACATGGACGGTCTGAAATACATAAACGACACCTTCGGACACGCCGAGGGCGACTACGGCATCAAGCGGGTCGGCGAGGCAGCACTTGCCATCACCGAGCCCTCCGACATCTGCGCGAGAGCGGGCGGTGACGAGTTCTATATCGTGGGCGTGAGAGACAGCTTTGACAGCGAAGAACTTACGGCTCGGTTCTGCGACAAGCTGAAAGAGCTGACCTCCTCCGACGAAAAGCCTTTCCCCGTGACCGCCAGTATCGGCTTTGCGGAAAGCAGCAGCGACAAGCTGGATATCGAGGAGCTGCTGTCCGAAGCCGACGAAAATATGTACCGCTACAAGCTGCAAAGAAAAAGACAGCGCAAATAAAAAGCAAGCTATCCCGAAAAAAATCGGGATAGCTTTTTTTGTCTGTTCAATCGGTCACTTCACAGTCGCTTTTTTGACGGGACTCCACGCGCTGTGCTTTTCTTGGGCGGAGTTTTCTTTTGTTCAGACGGCGTTTGTAGTGCTATTGCAGCAGAGTTTTATTTCAATTATTGGCGGAATGTTACAAAAATTTATGTCACGCAGGCGCAAAATAAGCGATTTTGCAACAAATTGCACCCTTTTTGCAATTGTGCATATATTGGTTAAATGCTATAATAGAGATATGCTACACGTCCACTTCACGAAAGCGAGGAGTATCTATATTATGAAAAAAGGATTCATGAAGAAAAGCGCGGCTGCTATGATGGCGATGTCGGTCGGGATGACAGCCATGCCCGCAGCCCCCATCTCTGCCGAAGAAATAACCGAGACCTACCGCTATGCCGATCTCAACTACGATGGTGCCATAGATGTGCTCGATCTGGTGTGCATGAAACGCGGTTATCAAAATCCGGACAGCCTGACAGCCGTCCAGAAAGCGATCTGCGACCTCAATGCGGACGGCACATTCGACGCCGATGACATCACTGTGCTTCAGGAGTATCTGGTGAACCGCATTGCCGAATTCCCGTCGGGGCAGATCTATTCCAAAACCTTCAAAACGCCCGACCCTTATAACGGGCAGAAAACGCTCACAAGCGGACGCTGGGTCGAGAAGCTCGACAGAGGAACCTATGCTGTGAACGCAGGCGGCTCCGTCTTCGTGAGCTGGCGGCTCCTCGCGCAGGACGAGCAGGACATCGGCTTCAACCTCTACCGCAGAACCAACGGCACGACGGTGAAGCTGAACTCCTCGCCGATAACAGGCGGAACAAATTTCACCGACAAAACAGCAGATCTTACGCAGGATAATACCTATTATGTCACGACAGTATATAACGGTGTGGAGACCCCGACCGACGGCGATTTCACGCTGAAAGCAGGCTCGTCCGTCTGGACTAAGGGCAATAACGGTGCGGCACAGATCATTCCGATCAAGGAGGGCGGCACGATACATTTCGTCTGGGTCGGCGACTTCAACGGTGACGGCGCATACGATTACCTCGTAGACCGCTGCACCGACGATCACCAGAAGCTCGAGGCATATCTGAACGACGGCACGTACCTGTGGACTCTCGATCTCGGCGTGAACAGCGAGAACAAGAATAACATAACCCCAGGTGCGTCCACCCTCGACGTTGGTATGTGGGACGGCGCTACGGTCTACGACCTCGATCTGGACGGCTCTGCGGAGATACTTGTCCGAATCGCGGACGGCGTGACCTTCGGTGACGGCAAGACATTCTCGAACAATTCAGGCGGCAACGGTCAGGCGATAGCAGTCCTCGACGGCATGACAGGCAAGCTCGAAGCCTCCGTCAACCTCCCTCAGGACTACATGAGCGTCGGTCCGATGGCGTGTATGATGGAGGTCGGATATCTTGACGGCGTGAACCCTGCACTCGTGTGCTGGCTGAAAAACCGCAACTCCGACAAGAGCTTCAACAGCCTGATGGTAGCATACGGCTATGCTGGCGGAACAGAGTTCAAACAGCTCTGGAAGTATGACGCTAAATCGATGGGCGGTGCGGAAGCGCACCAGTTCCGTGTGGAGGATGTCAACTACGACGGCAAGGACGAGGTTCTGCACATGGGCTACGCGCTCAACGGTGACGGCACGCTCCGCTATCAGGTCAAGGACGTTGTTCACGGCGACCGCTGGCACGTTACCGCGTTTTCAAATGCGCAGAACGGCAAGGAAATGTGGGGCTACGGCGTTCAGCAGAGAAACCCCAACACGCTCCTCGAATACATCTACAACGCCAGCACAGGCAAGCTCATCTGGACGAATTACGGCGGTGACGGCACAGTCGATATCGGACGCGGTGACATCGGTGACGTTGACCCGACCCACGAGGGCATGGAGGTCTGGTCGTTCCAGGGTATGTACGACATGAACGGCAACAAGATCTCCGACACCAATGCATACCCGTCGTTGAAGCTCTACTGGGACGGCGACCTGCTCTCGGAATCCTATAATGACAGCAAGATCGAGAAGTGGCATTATGATACAAAGTCTGTCGAGCGTCTGGCAACGACATGGAAGATCACAGGCTGTTCGTCAAGCGACAGAGGTGCGCCGATGTTCTACGGCGATATTCTGGGCGACTGGCGCGAGGAGATCATCTGCACCGGTTCGGACTATGCAAGCCTTGTCATCATCTCCACGACGATGCCGACCGACTACCGTCTGAACACCCTCTCACAGGATCCTGCCTACAGAAACGATATGACGAGCAAGGGATATGTGCAGTCGAATATGCTCAGCTACTATCTCGGTGATGGCATGGACGATCCCGGACAGCCCGATGTTCGCTACATCGGCGAAGTCGCACTTGACGAGAACGCGGTCTACGCCATCCGCAACGTCAACAGCGGCAGATGCATGGACGTATCGAAATCCGGCCGCGCAGACGGCACGAACGTCCAGCAGTACGGCACAGTTCCCGGCAAGGCGAACAACACATGGAAGATCAAGCCCGCAGGCAACGGCTACTATTATATAGTATCTGAGCTTTCCACAGGCGAAAACTGCTACATGACGGTAGCAGACGGCGCAAATACTAACGGCGCAAATGTGGAGATCTCCAGCTTCCGCGGAGATGATTCCCAGAAGTTCAAACTGAAAGCCAACCCCGGCGGTTCGGTGATGATAATGACCAAGTGCTCAAGGGAGAGCAAGTGTGTGGAGATCATCAACGCCGAGACAGGCGCAGGCGCGAACGTTCAGCAGTGGGTCCCCACAGGAAGCACCTGCCAGTGGTGGAAGTTTGAAAAGCAGTAAGCATTCCAAAGATCCTTCGCAGTGATGAACTGCGGGGGATCTTCTTATTTGCAAATACAATTATACCATAGTTCCGACCAATAATCAAGCATGAGACTTTTGAAAGATATCCGATTGACTATTGCGGCTCGGTATGGTATAATTGACATAGACCTTTATAATAGTATATCAGTTCGTTCTGATGTAAAAGGAGAAACCATGGCAGAAATACTTGACATTGTAGACGAAAACGGAGTTCCCACGGGACAGACCGTTGACCGCGAGACCGCGCATCTCAAAGGCATACCGCACCGCACCTCCCACGTATGGCTTCTGAGGGTTAAGAACGGCAGGGTGCAGGTGCTTCTCCAGAAGCGTGCCGATCACAAGTCGGCATTCCCCGGCTGTTACGATATCTCCAGCGCGGGGCATATCCCTGCGGGCGTGGATAATATCTCCTCGGCACTCAGAGAGCTCAAAGAGGAACTCGGAGTAACGGCCGTCGCGGAAGACCTGCATTACTGCGGTATCAGGCGTATCCGATACGACGATGAATTCTTCGGCAAGGAGTTTCACGACAGGCAGGTGTCGAAGGTCTACGCCCTCTGGAACGACACCGACGAAAGCGGGTTCGACCTGCAAGAAGAAGAGGTGGACAGTGTCCTCTGGATGGACTTTGACGAGTGCGTCAGACGCGTCCGCGAGAACAGCTTCAAGCACTGTATCGTGATGGAAGAGCTGATGCTGCTGAAAGACCACATCGACAGCCGCCTGACAAAATAAACACTCAAGGGAGATGAACCACTATGAACAGCTTTCATGAAAACGCGGAGAGATTTCCGCTGTACAACAGGATCAGACAGGATCACGATATCAGCGTGTACATAAAGGCGCAGAACGAGTCGATGCAGGCGATGGGGTATACCGAACACAGCTTTGCTCACATCGGCGTCGTTGCCGACCGCGTAGGGTACATTCTGGAGACACTGGGTCTGGACGACCACACGATAGACCTCGCCCTGACGGCAGCATGGATGCACGATCTCGGGAACGTCATAAACCGCGAAGATCACAGCCAGTCGGGCGCGATGATGACCTTCTATCTGCTGGACAAAATGGGCATCCCCGCTGAGGATATCGCACCGATAATCAAGGCCATCGGCAACCACGACGAAGGCTGCGGTCTGCCTGTGAGCAAGATCGCGGCGGCACTTATCATTGCCGACAAATCCGACGTCAGAAGAAGCCGCGTTCAGGACAAAGACAAAACGAATTTCGATATCCACGACAGGGTGAACTATTCCGTCAAGTCGTCGGTGCTGAAGATCAATCAGGATCATACGGCGATCAAGCTGAAGCTCGAGATCGACACAAGATACGGCGAGATCGGCGAATACTTCGAGATCTTCATGGAGCGAATGCTGCTCTGCCGCAAAGCCGCGGGATTTCTCGGTCTTGAATTTCATCTGATAATCAACGAGCAGACTTTGATGTGAGATACTACTGAAAAAATACAGAAACGGATAGCTGGCATTGAACCGGCTATCCGTTTTATTATCTTATATTGCGAGCCTTGCCCACCGAAACAAACCCGTCAAGCACCGCCCGAAGATCAGTCTCCGCCTCAGCTTCCCAGCAGCGAACGCCCTCGACGGTGTAGAATAGGCACATACAGTGAATTGCCAATCTTAGTAATAGCTGAAAGAGATGCAGCAGATGTAGTGACTGGAAACCTTAAAGCATTTGAATTGTTTGACAAAGTTTATATGTCATCAAAGGATGGATTAAATAATGACTTTATAAAAACAGACGATGTTCTTAAAAATGGTTCATGTGTTATTTATATCATGGTAGATAAATATTGTACTGATGGTCACGGATACGACCTTGAATCAACATTAAATGATATTATCGAAGACTCTGATTCGGAATATGATTTCATATCAGAAGGACGCTTTGGGGAGTTTTATTATATTCATCCAATCAACGATTAGCTGCATTCTCAAATAACATTTCTCCAATGAGAATATTTTGCGAAAAGCGTTAATTAGACATACTTTTTGCAAGTAAAAATGAATTCATATGACAAGGTAATGAGTAACCGCTAGATAACTTACCACCAATCCCACTCAACTCAAAATTGATAAAATAGATCTACAGCACTATACACTCTCCGTAATTTTTTTACGGAGAGTGTTGACTTTTCATAGAAAATAGTCTATAATATAATCAGGCGGTGATAAAAATGCTCAAAAGATTTGAAGTAACAGGCTTTAAGAATTTCAAGGATACGCTGACAATTGATTTTACAGATGTCAGGGACTATAAGTTCAACACCGAATGTATTACCGATGATACTATCAGCAAAATGATAGTTTACGGCAAAAATTCTGTCGGCAAGTCAAATCTTGGGCTGGCGGTTTTTGATATAGTAACGCATCTTTTCTCCAAAAAGGTCAATGAAGATCTCTATGTCTATTATCTGAACTCGGAGAGTCAGCAGGATTATGCTGAATTTAAATATTTATTCCGATTCAATAATGCTGATGTTTGGTATCGCTATAAGAAAAACGCTCAACAGGAGTTATTGTTTGAAGAAATAGCTATCGACAATGATCTGTTTTTCAGATATGATTTCAGAAACGGCGAAGTAGCTTACGGCGAGACATTTCGGGCAATTGCAGGCTCGTTACGTTTTAAAAACCTGAACGTTGAATCCGCACTCAGCTATTTTGTCAATAATGTTTCCCTCGAAGAAAATCACCCTTTGTCTCAGATGATCTCCTTTGTTAATTCAATGCTCTGGTTCAAATGTCCTGACGATGATGAATATATAGGATATAAATTCAAGAGGACAGACTATTATAGTTTCCTTAAAGATGATACACTCAGGAACGAATTTCAGCAATTCCTCTACAATGCAGGCGTAAAAGAAAACCTCGACATAAAAAAAGAACCCGATGGAACAATGGCTCTGTACTTCGACACAGCCACACCCATGCCGTTTTTCAAGGTCGCATCAAGCGGCACTAAGGCACTTTACACTTTCTTTTACTGGTACAAGACCGCTAAAGATGTTTCTCTTATCTTCATCGACGAATTCGATGCTTTTTACCACTATGAACTTGCTGAAAGCATCGTCAGACTGTTGGAGAAAATGCCGCATACGCAGGTCATTCTCACTTCGCATAATACCAATCTGCTGACTAACAGAATAATGCGTCCCGACTGCTATTTCATTCTCTCGGACAACAAGCTGACCTCGTTTGCAAATGCGACCGACAGAGAGCTTCGTGAGGGTCACAACCTCGAAAAGCTGTACAAGAGCGGTGAGTTCGATGGCTAAGGAAAAGGCAAAAATACTGATGCTTGTCGAGGGTGCAAAGACTGATGTCAAACTGATGACGCATCTGCTTGAGGTCTATGGCATCGACAATAATCACACGATCGTTTCTTACAACACGAACATTTATACGCTGTACAACGAGATGTTTGCTGACGGTGATCCAGACAGCAAGGATCTGCTTCAAGTGCTTAAAGCTCATGAGACTGATGTTTCTTTAAAGCCTATTTTTGATGAGAGCTATTCCGACATCCTTCTTATCTTCGATCTTGACCCACAAGACGGACTGTATTCTGCTGAGAAGATAATCAAAATGGCAGAATACTTTGTAGAATCATCGGACATGAGCAAGCTCTACATCAACTATCCGATGGTCGAAGCATTCTACCACATGAAGTCGATACCCGATCCCGACTATTGCAGCTACACCGTGACTATGCAGGAACTGACTGCACGCTCATACAAGGAAAGAGTCAACCGTGAAAACCGCAATCATAATTACCAGAAGTTTGCGGTTGACAGATCGGAATGCAGTACAGTTATCAAGCAGAATATTGAAAAAGCTGAAATGATAGCTTAAACAGCGGATGATACACTTTATTCAGATCTGATAGAAGTGCTGAGAAAGCAGACCCAAATGCTCTCGGAAGAAGAAAGACTGTATGTGCTTTGCACTTGTGCATTTTACATAGTTGATTACAGTCCCAAACTGATCGGGCAGTAATGAATGTTCTACATCAACCATACACCAAAAATAAACCAATTACGATTTTTCAGTGTAGTTATTAATGAGGTTATTGTGGGGCATATTATAACAAGGAATAAATCAAGAAACATTTTGCAAGTATAATAGTGAAAGAGAGAAGGAAGATGGGACTGTTTAAGATCACATTGACTGACGACAAGGTGCTAACAAGCTATATGGGCTCAAAACCTAATGAATCACCGATCAGCGATGCTTGGTATGGCATAATTCAGTGTTTAAGAATTGGCGGGGACGTGATCGACGTATCTGATGAACGTGATCCGAATAAGCCATTGTATATGGATCTGTCATTTACATTCAATACAGACACAGCAGAGAGAACCCTGCCAAGTGATGATGAACCAATTGATCCACTGAAAGATCTCGATGCTTTGCTTGATTGGCTGGAAGAAAATCCTGATGAGCTGAAACGTCTTACTAAGCTTATAAATGAATCACGAAATCAGAGATAAGCAGTGTAATTATTATTTCAAGAGTGCAATGGTGAATAGTGCAAACACTCACTGACCTTTGCATTCCTGGCTTCTCTTGGCATTATATGCGTTCTTCTCCATCAATAAAAAATCTTCTAAACCTCTTGATTTCCCGAACGCAATAAATGAAATATCTTAACTGTATTAATATGGAGTACTTATCATGAAAAAGGTTAAGAAATATATCATTCTAATTTTACTTTTAATTTTTATCGGTATTTTTGTCCTTTTTTATTTTTTTGATCCGCTTGAACAATTTCATAATTACACATTACCTTCTGGTGATAGTGATTTTGTTCTATGTTACTATCAAGCTGATTTAGGTGCAAAAGATAAAACATATTACATTATTGATGAAGATGGAAACATTAAGAAAAACATTTCAGAATTTCCTCTTAATTATAGTAAACTAGCTGAGTGGAATAGTAAATGCAAGATTCAATTTAAAAGCGATAAAATTAGTAATGACATGATTGAAAAAATAAAGATAATCAATCCAAATAATTGTCGAACTGTATCTCATGTTGGAGAAAGCGAAATTGCATATCCTGAATCTTGTTACTATGTAGTACATATTAAAGATGACGAAATATCAATGCAATCAATAAAGATAATTTATTATAATGGCTCTTTAGGAAATTCACCAAAATTAGTAAGTGTATGTCGGAGTCAGTACACCGATGACATATGCGAACTTATTGATAAAAAGGTTTATGAATATGAAAGCTATATACACCCAAGTTATTAATTCTTGTGAAGACGTATTTTGAAACAGCTGAACTGCTAAATGAATTATTATTAGCCATAGCACCATAGCCTATTGGCGCACCCGTTTTCCGTTCCACACAAGTCTGATTAGGCGTAACCGCCAACCAATCGTAACCGCCAACCAATCCCCCAAAAAAAATTATTCCCACCAAAAAGAGCCGTGCTGACTGACAACACGGCTCTTCTGTATATCATATGCTGGAAACAACTATACCTGCCCTGTTGAAGATTGATTACCGCACGCCAAATGAAAAATCATCAGCCGCAACCACCCGCCTTGATTTTCAACCATCCATGTGATATAATAAAATCATCAACACCGCAAAGGAGCACCGACATGAGTAAACTGAAAGTCGCACTATTACAGATTAATCCCACCGGCACGCTCGCGGGGAATCTCGCGAAGGGCGTTGCTGCTTGCAGGAAAGCTAAAACGCTTGGCGCGGACGTTGCGCTGTTTCCGGAGATGTTCAGCATCGGGTACGATATTTACGAGCGGTCTGCGGAGGTCTGGACAGCGGAAGCTATCTCTGCCGATGATGAGTTCGTTTTGACCTTCGGGCGGTTAGCGGCTGAGCTTGAGATGGCGGTCGGGGTGACCTTTCTTGAAAAGCATGAGCCGAAGCCGCTGAACACTTTGGTGCTGTTCGACAGGTTAGGCAGGCGGGCGCTGAAGTACTCCAAAGTTCACACCTGCGATTTCAGTGCGGAAGCTGCGCTCGACCCGGGGGACGGTTTTCATGTCTGCGACCTCGACACTGCGGTCGGCTCGGCGAGGGTGGGTGCGATGATCTGCTTCGACCGCGAATTCCCTGAGAGCGCGAGGGTGCTGATGTTGAAAGGCGCGGAGGTAGTCCTCGCGCCCAATGCCTGCCCGATGGAGATCAACCGTCTCGCCGCGCTGAGGACGAGGGCTTACGAAAATATGCTCGCCGTCGCGACCTGCAATTATCCCGACAGCGTCCCCGACTGCAACGGTCACTCGACGGTGTTCGACGGGGTAGCGTGGCTGCGCGACGAGCCGGGCGTGCGCGATATGTGCATACTCGAGGCGGACGGCTCGGAGAATATTTTCACCGCTGAGATCGACCTCGATATTCTTCGAGAGTACCGTGCGCACGAGGTCATGGGAGATGCTTACCGAAAGGCGTGGGCGTACAGCGACCTGACGGAGCAGACCACTGATCCTTCCGACAGATAAAACAGGCGGCACTCCTGCGAGTGCCGCTTTTTCACGTCAAATCTTTTCGGTAGCCGATCTGGTGGTAGCCCTCGACTTCGCACTTGTTCTCCAGCAGGGCGAATCTCGTGTAGCCGTTCTTCTCGTAGAACAGCGGATTGGTGAAGCCCGCTGTCCAGAGGTAAATATGCTCCATGCCGATGTCGGCAGCTTTCTGCTCCAACATCGTCAGCAGCTTTGTGCCGAGCCCGTGACGGCGGTGGGGTTCTGCGATCCAGAGGTCGGTGAGATAAAACCACTTGTGCTCGGTGATGCCCGAAACGTACCCGATGACCGCACCGCTGTCCTCGAGGACAAACTGAAACCGCTCGGTCTTTCGCTGAGGCACGCCGTCCGCCATCTCGATCTGACGGAAGTCGTCGTAGATGCGCTCGAGCTCGGCGGGTGTGATATCTCGGTCGGTGATGTTCATTGGCGATCTCCCCGGTCAGTGGTTTACGTTATCGTCTGACAGTTCAAGTGCTTCTATCATCTTATCAAAATCACTCTGATAGAGTTTGTCCTGGATCACACGGTACTGTTCAAATTCACTTTCGGCAAATGCTTTTGCAATAGCAGCAGTCACCTTGCCCTTGTCATGAAGTATCTCGGCATCGTTGAATTGCAGGAAGGCGTCGAGCTTTTCTGCCCAGTCCGCCATTGTCATGGGAATATGACGGCGAGCCTGTCTTGCGGCATAATCGAGATACATCGTTACGATCTCATTGAGCTCGGTCATCTCTTCTTTGTTGAGATAGTTCTTGGCGACTGAAACGTCGGTCTTAACTATCTTGCCGTCGGGAGCATTTTTCCAGTTGGTCAGACCCATGTGTTCCTTAGTGTGGTCGGCTCGGTCAACTATCATCTCCGCAGCGGTCTTTCCGTGAACGGCGTAATGCATCTTGTTCTGCACCATCGCAAAAAAGTCCTGAGTGATCCTGCTGTTCTTGTCGTAGTCCACCGCAGTTGAGTATATGTCCGTTATCTTCTGATAGAACCGCCGCTCGCTTGCTCTGATCTCCTGTATCTCTGCAAGCAGGTGCTCGAAATAGTCCTCGCCGAATATCTGACCGTTCTCAAGTCTGTTTTTATCAAGCACATAGCCCCGCTTTGCAAAGGTGTCGAGAACTCTTGTCGCCCACTGTCTGAAAGCGGCAGCCTTCTCGCTGTTCACCCTGTAGCCCACCGCCATTATAGCCGACAGGTTATAGAACTTATACTGATAGTTTTTTCCGTCATCGGCAGTTTGTGCAAATTTTGCACAAACTGAATTCTCATCGAGCTCGCCCTCATCGAAGATGTTCTTCAGATGCTTTGTGACAACCGTTCTGTCAACGCCGAACAGCTCGCCGAGAGCCTTCTGAGTGAGCCACACGTCGTTATCCTGCACCCGAACTTCAATTCCGTCATCAGCTGCATCACGAGTGAACACAAGGAAATCGACCGTGCTGTTTCTTATCTGCAATTTGTTATTCAAGCCGTCACCACCTTTTAAAATTCTTTTTTATTGTATCACAAAACGTCGGTATAGTCAATCATCTGACCGCATCCGCGCTATTTCAGCCTCTCCGCCCACTCAGCTTCCCTGAATCCGACCAGCACGAATCCGTCTCCAACCACAAGCGGACGCTTCACCAGCATACCGTCGGTGGCGAGGAGTGCGAGCTGTTCGTCCTCGCTCATGTCTTTCAGCTTTTGAGACAGCCCCATCTCGCGGTACTGGATGCCGCTGGTGTTGAAGAAGCGTTTCAGCGGAAGCCCGCTCGCTGCATAGTAACCGCGGAGCGCGGCCTCGTCGGGGTGGTCGGTCTTGATGTCGGTAAGCTCATAAGCGATGCCGTTGTCGTCCAGCCATTTCAGCGCTTTCTTGCAGGTGGTGCATTTGCTGTAGCAGTAGATTTTTATCATGGGTTACTCCTTTCCAATCACAATATCCTTTATCTTCCGCGCAGGCGAGCCGCCCACGACGCAGTTGTCGGGAATGTCCCGCGTGACGACAGAGCCTGCCCCCACCACGACATTGTTCCCGATGGTCACGCCCGCGCAGATCACGACGTTGCTCGCGATCCAGCAGTCGTTGCCGATGGTTATTGGCTTGCCGTATTCGAGGTCGTAGAGCGTGCCGTCGGGGCGCTTTCTCATTCTGCGCCCGACGGGGTCGAGGTCGTGGAGGGCTGCGGCGATGGTGCAGTTGGGTCCGAAGAACACGTTGTCACCGATGGTCACGGGACAGGTGTCGAGGACGGTGAAGTTGAAATTCGCGTAGAAATTCTCGCCGACTCGTGTGAACACTCCGTAGTCAAACTGCACGGGGCCTTGCAGGAAAGTCCCTTCTCCTCTGTTCGGGAGAAGCTGGTCGAGTATCGCCTTTCGCTTTTCCTCGTCGGTCTCGGGGATGGCATTGTACTCCATCGAGAGCCTGTGCGCCCTGACGCGAAGCTCGGTGAGCTCCTTGTCGGTCGGGTCGTAATGCTGACCCGAAAGCATTTTCTCTTTTTCGGTCATGTGAGTGCTCCTTTTGTAGTGTATGTTTTAATTATACCACACCCCGCTTTAACCGTCAACCGGGATCGGATAATTAGCTTTAGCCGTGTGCCTTGTAGCATTTCTATTATATTTTTTAAAATTAGCAATATATTTTATTTAATTTTCTGTGTAAACTATTGCGAACTTCGGCAAAACGTGATATATTATTCTTATGTATTAATTTTATTGCTCAATATTATCCCGAAAGGACGGAACCAAATGAAAAAACGTATTATCAGCGCATTGTCCGCGGCTGTCGCGGCGGTAATGGCCTGCTCATCGACGGTCTCGCCTGTGGTCTCATTCTCAGAGGTACTGGCGGACGACAGCGTTCAGATCTACGAGTTTGAAAACGGCAGCACTTCCGGCGGAAAGATCTTCTCCAACGGCACCGAAGGTCTCAAACCCGGCGGAGACTGGAGCGATGACACCGACCTCTCCAACTTCTCCGGCAAGGGCTTTTCCTATCTCGACCAGAAGGGCACTACTGTCAGCGTCGAGGTCAGCGTTCCCGAGACGGGGCTGTATCAGCTGGCGTTCTGCTACTGCCAGCCCAGCGACCGCAACAAGAAAGTCCAGTACCTCAATGTCAACGGCGCAAATCAGGGCGAGGTCAGCTTCCCCTACAACGAGTCGTTTGCTGAGGCTTCGGGCGGAATCGTTCTGCTGAACAAGGGCAAGAACACCATCGAGCTGGAGGGCTACTGGGGCTACACCTACTTCGACTACCTGAAGGTATCGCCCGCGCCCGAGCATATCTCGAACCTCTCGCCCACGACAGAGCTGTCCAACCCGAACGCCTCCGAATCGACGAAGCGCCTTTACAGCTATCTCCGCGACCAGTACGGCAAGCACATAATCGCGGGTCAGCAGGAGTACTGCGGCTCCCACAACTACAACTCATGGAACAGCCCCGACGTTTTCATCAAGGACAACGAGGCTGAGTTCCAGTACATTCAGGAAAAGACAGGCAAGCAGCCCGCTATCCGCGGCATCGACCTGCTGGCTTACAGCTCCTCTTCGACATGGCGTGACGACGCGCCCGAACGCGCTATCGAGTGGACGAACAAGTATCACGGCATCGCAACGCTGACCTGGCACTGGAACGTGCCTACAGAAAAGGGCAGCTCCGAGACGGCGTTCTACGTTAAGTCCGCAAGCGACAAGTACACCACGTTCAGCATCTCCAACGCGCTGGAGGAGGGTACTTGGGAGAACGAAGTCCTCATGGCGGACATCGAGCTTATCGCTGGCGAGCTGAAAAAGCTCAAAGACGCTGATGTTCCTGTCCTCTGGAGACCTCTCCACGAGGCTGAGGGCGGCTGGTTCTGGTGGGGTGCTGAGGGCGCCGAGCCCTGCAAGCAGCTCTACCGCCTGCTCTACGACAAGCTGACCAACGAATACGGTCTCGACAACCTCATCTGGGTGTGGACGGGCTACACCTTCCCGACTTCCGCCAACTGGTATCCGGGCGACGACGTTGTTGACATCGTGGGCTACGACAAGTACAACGCGAAGGACGGTCTGCCGAACCTGAGCGCTATCTCCTCGACCTTCTACAGCCTCGTGCAGAGCACCGACGGTCAGAAGATGGTGACGATGTCCGAGAACGACTCTATCCCGTCCATCGAGAACCTCGAAAACGAGAGGGCACGCTGGCTCTACTTCTGCCCCTGGTACATGAATTACCTCACCAGCGAGCAGAACAACCCTGTGGACAACCTCATCGACGTTTACAACAGCGATTACTGCATCACCCTCGACGAGCTCCCCGACCTGAAGACATACCCGATAACCGAGAGCGAGGTCACTGCTCCGAAGCCGCTTTACGGCGATGCCAACACTGACGGCAAGGTCGATATTGCGGACGCTGTGCTTATCAGGCAGTATCTCGCCGACCCGAAGAAGTACCCCATCTCGGCGGAAGGTCTGAAAAATGCCGACTGCGTTGATTCGGACGGCGTGAACGCTTCCGACGCGAAGGCAGTACAGCTGATCGTTACAAATGCGCTCGCGCAGACGGATCTCCCGACTGCGAAGTCAAAGATAGATGCGCTCAAATAAAGCAACAGAAAGGAAGATAACCATGCTAAAAAAACTGCTCTCGGGCGTGACGGCTGCTGCCTGCGCCTGCTCGATGGTGCTCATGCCCGGCTCGGACGTTGTGAAGTCTGTGCCTGCTGCCGCTGATGCCCCCGACTCTTACCACGACGACTGGCTGCACGTCAATGAAAACGCCGAAGTCGTGGATATGTACGGCAACCCCGTCTGGATGACAGGCGTCAACTGGTTCGGCTACAACGTGGGAAGTCAGGTGTTCGACGGCGTGTGGTCTGCGAATATGCACAACTGTCTCGACATCATCGCCGATCACGGCTTCAACCTGCTCCGCGTGCCCATGTCCACCGAGATAATCCTCCAGTGGAAGAATCACGAGCCCGACCCGATCCTTAAAGTCAACCCTTACGAAAACCCCGAGCTTGTCAAGACCTTCGACGAGAACGGCACGCCCATCGAGTATATGTACAGCTTCGATATCTGGAACAAGGCTGTCGAGTGGTGCCGCGAGAACGGCGTGAAGATCATGATGGACATTCACTGCGCCACCACCAACGCCGCAGGTCACAACTATCCGCTGTGGTACGATGACAACTACTCCACTGACGACTGGCTGGAAGCGCTGTCCTGGTTCTGCGAGCAGTATAAGGACGACGACACGGTCATCGCCATCGACCTCAAGAACGAGCCTCACGGCAAGCCCGAAGAGGGCAAGTTCGCAAAGTGGGACGACTCCACCGACCTCAACAACTGGAAGTACGCTGCCGAGCGCGGTGCTATGGCGTGCCTTGAGCAGAACCCGAACCTGCTCATCATGATCGAGGGCATCGAGTGCTACCCCGACTTTGCGAGAGGCGCGGACTGGACGACTCCTGCCGTTGACTACGCTCACTACGGCGAGCCCAGCAAGGTGTTCGGCGCATGGTGGGGCGGAAATCTCCGCGGCGTCAAGGACAACCCCGTGGACATCGGCAAGTACAACTCGCAGATCGTCTACTCGCCCCACGATTACGGCCCGCTGGTCTACGAGCAGAGCTGGTTCCACCTCGAGGGCAAGAAGCCGAACTACACGAGCTACAAGTTCGACACCCAGTCGCTGCTTGACGAGTACTGGTACGATGCTTGGGCGTATCTCGTTGAGGAGCACCGCTATCCGCTGCTGATGGGCGAGTGGGGCGGCTTCGTTGACGAGGTGAACGACCCCTCGGGCGCGAACACCCAGTGGCTCACCCTCCTGCGCGACTACATGAAGGAAAAGCGCATCCACCACACCTTCTGGTGCTTCAACGAGAATTCCTCCGACACGGGCGGACTTATGTACGACAACTTCCAGAAGTGGGACGACGAGAAGTACGAGTTCGTGAAGCCCTCGCTGTGGCAGGACGAGAACGGCAAGTTCATCAGCCTCGACCACAAGGTGAAGCTCGGAAAGGCAGGCAACGGCATTTCTCTGAGCGACTACTATTCGGGCTCCCACGAAGTTGAGCCCATAACGGTGACTGCCGATTACGGTGACGCGAACTGCGACGGCAAGGTCGATATCGCGGACGCTGTGCTCATCCGTCAGTATCTCGCTGACCCGAAGAAGCACGCGCTGACCGAAGCAGGCAAGGCAAATGCCGACTGTGCGGACAGCGGCAAGGGCATCACCGAAGCCGACGCGCTGGCGATCGAGATGGTCGTCGTAGGGAAGATCAAGACGACTGATCTCCCGACCACCTAAGCTAAGCTGAAATAACAAAAAGCAAGGCTGCTGACTTTGAACGTCGGCAGCCTTTTTTGATTCTCGGCATAAATGCGGTCATTTTCTGATCTCTGTTTCGTACTCCTCGAAGGACAGCTCCTTATCATACGCCCTCTGCCGCAGTTCAAGTGCAAAGTCCGCCCACTCGCGGAACTCCGCCTGCGTCATCTTCTTTTTGAGGTAGCGTGCGTAGTGCTGTTTGTACGCCTTGGTGTAGGTCAGCAGGATCGGATCGCTGTTGACCTTGTCGGTGTAGGTCTTGCGGTGTCCGAGATCTCGGCAGGTTTTTCCCCGCCTGCCCTTGACGGGGCGGGTGCAGAAGGGCGAATAGGCGGTCGCTTCCAGCAGGTAGTAGAGGCCGCAGAGTCCGCACTTTCGGGGCAGGTAGTGATTTTGCAGACCCTTGAACAGGTCGATGTAGAGAAACCCGCCGACCGTGCTGAACCTGTACTTCTCGTACATGACGAGATCGCCGTCGAGGTTAAGCGGCACAAAGGTCTCGGACATGGTACCCGAGGGCTCCAGCCTTGCGTAGGTGTTGATCCTGCCGTCCTGCTTCGAGAGGAAATAGCGATAGATGTCGGCGGTCTCCCTGGCGTTGAGGTACTCCCTGCCCGCGTGGATATTTTCGAGAAAGTCGGCATAGACCTCCCTCACACGGATGCAGTCCTCGATGAACACGCGGTACTCCGCGATCATAGCTTTCATCCGCCGGTTGAACTCCACCGCCGCTTCGCCGAGATCGGAGTCCAGATCTGAGAAGGTCAGGTCGGTGTGGAAATGGTCGTTGTGATCGGGGCGGTGATAGCAGCCGTCGTCAACGATATTTGGCTCGTTGTCGAAGAAGCCCTCGTTGAGAAGCTCGAACAGGCGGTTGTGCTTTATGCCCTTCGCGGAGTAGGGCGGCAGGGATTCGATGATCCTGTCGAGGCGGTTGAAGAACATAATGGCTTTCTGCGCCAGCGCGTCGAAGCGTTTCGCTTCTTACCCCGAATGAAGGGCTTTCCAATCAGCACCTTGAAGAGCTGAAGCTGTCCAATCAAATAATATTTATTGTCTTGATGATGATGATTGTATAAAAGAAATGATAAGCAAAATCCTTTCTGATGACGGTAGCTTTTAACACCAGCATAATAACATAAAGCGGAGGATAATTCTTCCGCTTTTATTTCTATACCCAAAAATCGCAATTTGATATTCATACAAATTTTACAATTAAATTCAAACAGAAATATTGTTCAAAACGTGTTATTGTGCTATACTATTATACAGAGGAGGCGATTTGATTGAAACTTCTGTATGTAAAAGCCTGCGGCTTTAAGAATTGCTGCGAGGATTATACGATCGACCTTGTACCAAAGTCGAAAAAAACATCTGAGGATAAAGAGTATGAGCTGCAAGAGGTGGCACCGGGACTTTATGCCTACAATTCTATGGCTTTTGTGGGAAAGAATGCATCGGGTAAAACAAGCGCTCTGGAGCTGCTTGATTGCTGCTACTCTATTTTAGGCGAATTCAGGATTGAAGGAAAGCATTATTCCTATGACGGAATATCTCTTGAAATGATCTTTTATCATGAAGGGGCTTTGTACCGTTATATAACCGAGCTTGAAAATGACAAGAATCTTGGAAATAAAGCAGCGTTTAAGAATGAGCATATTTATGTGCAGCCGTATTTCAAATCAAATGCAAAAAATGTTCTCGATACGAATGCATATGAGGAACTTACCGAGATAGGAGAGCTTCCGGAGGACACTTCAAACATTTTCTTTGTTTTAAAATCAAAAAAGACCTATGCGCTGTATTTTGACGGATATATCTCAAAAGAGAGCAGCTATGATCTTGCTTTTAAAGCAATGAAGAATTACAAGATAGGCAGCGAGATTCTTGAGGATATTTTCAGGATCTTTGATGAAAACATTTTGGCTCTGAAAAGGCTTGACGATCATAATTATCTGTTAAAGCTCAAGAATGAGGAAAAAACGCTCTCGGATACACAGCTTGTATATATTCTTTCAAGCGGAACTACACGAGGCTTGCTTCTTTATATTCTTGCTGCGGCTTCTCTCAAAGAAGGATTTGACCTTATAATAGACGAGATAGAGAATAATTTCCATAAAACCCTTGTCGATAATCTTCTTGTGCTGTACAAGGATAAGACCGTCAATAAGCATGGTGCGTCACTTATATTCTCTACTCACTACTGTGAAGTGCTCGATCAGATGGGCAGGCAGGACAATATCTGGATATGCAAGGCTGATGATAAGGTCACTTTGGAGAATATGTATCTGAAATATGATATACGAAGTGAGCTGTTAAAGAGCAAGCAATACTACAATAACGCCTTCCAAACAGCGGTAAATTACGAGGCACTTATGATGTTAAAGAAGGTGCTGAAAAAATGAAGCGTTTGATAATGTGTGAAGGCTCTAACGAGTTAGAAATAATAAGGATATTGCTTGAAAATGATGTTTTGATCTTTACAGAAGACGATCTGCTCGGTTTGACACCGTTTCACGCAAGACAGATCAAATCAGGAACTCAGGTCTATACAGAACTTGGAATCTATCCGGGTAATGATGTTCTGATAATGCGTATTGGAGATACTCAGACCGATAAACTGAAGCTGCCGAAGGATATTCAGCATAAAATTCAAGGAATTGAAAAGTATTGCACCAAACCCGAGCTTGAAATGCTGCTTATAATAGCAGAAGGTTTGATGACAGATTTTGAGCATCAAAAGCAGTACACCCCGAAAGAATATGCAAAAAGGAATATTTATCTTGGTAAAAAGAGATATGATAACAGTTCGGCGTTCTATCGGGATTATTTTGGTGAAAGCATAGATAGGCTAACTGATGCGATACGGGAATACAAAAGGATCAAGTCTCATAACAGGGACGAATTATTTCTTGCGGATATACTCAAATAAAAAATTTCACTGAACACTTTGATTTACATTTTAAACCATTTTTCGACTTAAATGTTGTAATATTTTGAAATATGACAAAAACACTAATGCCCGACCCCGCAAATGCAGGATCGGGCGATTTTAATGAATGGTTTTCATGACAAAATTCATGACAAAAATAGGTTGAAATAGCCTATTTTTTCTGTAGAATAGCTCATATCTCTTGACGTATTGTAAATCTTTAAACATATAAAAAAGCACGTATCTGCGTTAAATTGCGTAAATACGTGCTTTTCTGCTTGACGCGGATTGAGAGATTTGAACTCTCGCGCCGGTTTCCCGACCTACTCCCTTAGCAGGGGAGCCCCTTCACCACTTGGGTAAATCCGCATAGAATATAAAACGGACAGGGTGGGATTCGAACCCACGGTACGTTGCCGTATCACCGGTTTTCAAGACCGGCTCCTTAAACCACTCGGACACCTGTCCATCAAGACCGAACCGTGTTTAACAACGCTCGCCCGACTATGATATTATATCACATAATCGGGCGGGTGTCAATAGCAATATTCTATTTTCGTCATTTTGCACAAAGGCTTATGACGTTTTTTATTTTGCGTCGCAGGTGAAGACCTCGGTGTACTGACCGTAGTAGCGTTTGCCGCCGATGGTCTTGAAGGAGCGGAGCTTGAAGTAGTAGGTCTTTCCCGACTTGAGGTTCACGCACTGACGCGAGATCGAATCGTTCTTGAGCATGACGTGCGTGCGTGCGCCCATCTTGAATTCGGCGTCCTCGGCGATGATGAACTGGTATCCGTCGGCGCGCTTGTCCTTCTTCCATGTGAGGACGATCTTGCCCTTTGCGATGGAGCGCAGGTCACTGACTTCGGGAACCTTCGGCGCGATGACGAAGCTCACACTGCGCGAGCCGTTGTACTGACCCTTGCCGACGATGACCGCGACCGCCTTGCCTGTCTCTATATTGTTCTTGTAGGTGACGGTGTAGTCGGTGCCGTTTTTGAGCACAGCGCCGCTGACGACCACCTTCGGGTCGGGGGTCACCGCAGAACCCGTGTAGTACTGCGTGGGAATGGTGACTTCCGCCGAAGCGATGCCTATCTTCACGTCGCTCTCGGTGATCTTGAAGCTCTTTCTCACAGAGCCCGCGTACTTTCCGATACCCGTTACGGTGACGTATCCCGTGCCGACGTTCACATTGTTCGAGAATGAGAGCGTGTAGTCGGTATCCTTTTTAAGTGTGGTGCTGCCGTCCGTGACGGTGATTCCCGGTTTTATCTGCTTGCCCGAGAAGGGGTAGCTCGTGCTTGCAAGAGTGACGGTGCATTTCGCGATGTTCTTGCCCCATACTGCGTAGAGGTTCACAGTGCTGTCGGCTACGGTGGTCAGATTGCTGACCGTCTGCTTGTTGGTGAATTCGGGTGAAGCTGCACCGAGCGTTCTCGACCAGCCCTTGAAAACGTAGCCCGTGCGCGAGTACTTGTTCGCCAGCAGTGCGGCGGACTTGCCGTAGGTCATGCTCTGCGTGTAGCTCGTTCCCGGAGCGCCGCCGCCCATGAACTTGACGGTGTAGCTGATGCCCGTGTACTTGACGGTGACGGTCACATCCTTCGTGACCTTGTCGGGCAGACCTTCGAGGGTGTAGGTGTAGCCCTCGCGAGCCAGTGCGCTGTCGGGAATGGTGACGCTGTTTCCGTCCGCCACATAGAGCGAGAGGTCAACTCCGTCTCCCTTGAAAGTAACGGTGTGAAGGTTGCTCGTTCCGTTCTCGGGCACGAATACGGCCTGTATCGTAGCCGCGTCGGCAGGGGAGAGGGTGACGGTGCTGTCGGTGGAGCTGAACGTTCCCTGCCAGCCTGCGAATACCCAGCCTTCCTCGGGCTGAGCCGTCAGGGTGATGTTGTAATCGGGGTGGTAGTATCCGCTCATGCCCTCAGAGATGTCGAGGGTCGAGGTGTTGATGTAAACGCTGCCGCCTTCGGGGTTTATCGTGCTGACCGAAACGGGGACAGCCTTTTTGAGCCCAAGGTCGCTTGTCAGCATACCCGGAACATAGCCCGAACGCTTTCTGAGGAAGTTCTCCATCCTTTTGAGGCAGGGGTCTGTAGCGCTGCCTCGGTTCGCCCAGGTGGGGAAACGTGCGAAGAACCTGTCAAGCTCGGGATAGTAGGTCTCCATGTAGTACTTTTCGAGGGAAGCGCACCTGTCGGGAGCGAAGTTCACATTCGCCTGATCCATGAAGCAGGTCACGAACAGTTCCCTGAACTCGTCGTTCTTCATCAGTGCGTTGAAGATGACGGGCATATCGTCGTTCTTGTTCGACAGTATCTTTTTGAGGTTGTCGCTGTTGTAGAAGGTGCCGTTGTTGCCGTAGTGGTTCGTGCCCATCTCGGTGTCGTAGAGGTTCATGCGCCATCTGCCGTCGGCGTAGGGATTGCTCTCGTCAACGACGCGGGTGCGCCACATGGAGTAGTTGTTGCCCGGCCAGTCCTCGTTGATGATGAATATCTCGGCAGCCATGTAGTCTGCAAAGCTCTTCACATCCAGCATATCACAGACCGCACGGTAATTATCCGCATTCGAGAGGTCGTTCTTCTCGCAGTATCTGCGCAGGCTGTTGAACAGTTCGATATCCTCTTCAACGCCCTCGTCTATCTCGCCCTTCTTGTAGACCACCACGTCGTCGGCGTTCACGCCGTAGTTCTCCTCGTAGTAGTGGTCGTCGAAGTCCTCCTGCAAGGTGTAGAGACCCCAGTACTCGCCGTCGATGAACATAACGCAGGGACGTCCTTCCTGAGTGTCGATGCTTCTGTCGTTCACAAGGCGCTGAGTGTACTGATCCTTGAATTTCGTGTAGAAGTTGTCGTTTCCGCCGCCGCGCATAACGAATTTCTTGTACTTCGTTATCTGTGTGGTGCCGTCAGACTCGGAGTAAGCGTTCGGGATGAGCGCCGCCTTGAAGTTCTTCGGGCCGTACTCGGCGCGCGCATAGAATCTCAGCGACTTCTGATAGTCGGCGCGGGAATATGCACCCTGAGTCCTGATGCCGCAGTCCTGCGAAAGCACGAGACTGCCATCCGACTCGAAGAAGTCGATGTGTGCCGCACGCTCCCACTCTTTGCCGCGCTGATTGTAGTTCGCGGGCGGATTGTCGTCGAACGGGTTCACGTTCTGGTCGTAGACCCTGCCCTTGACGAAAATGCCGTAGTCGTAGTTGAACAGGTTTTCGGGGTCGGTGGTGACCGAAAGTATCGGCAGACCGTTGTGGCTCGCATTATTCACCCCGACGAAGTAGGTCTTTGTGACGACCTCACTGTACTCGCCCGCCTTGCTGTAGGTGACCGCACGGATGACGGTGCCCTTGTCCACCGCACTCTCCTTCGGCAGGGAAGCGCCGTTGCTCCAGGGTGTCAGCTTTGAAACGGGCACAGCCCTTGCGACGGTGGATTTGTCGCCGCTCCTGTTGTAGATGTTTATCGGCTGAGTTACCTTGATGCGTGTTGAGCTGGTGGTTGGGTCGGTGCCGTCGGTGGTGTAGTAGACGGTGTTGCCCGAGTCGGTGGAGATGGCAAGGTCGAAGTTCTTGGAATACATCCCGCTGTCCGCGCTGAATATCGGCGCGTTGCAGGGCACGTAAGCCTGAGCCTCATTGTTGCTTGTGCCGGGGGTCGGAGCCAGCTGCATCAGCGCGTCGGTGCCGTCGGGCTTGCGTCCCCATGTGATGTCCTTGTCGAGGGCGGGAACGCTGACGCTGTTCATGACCGTATCACCGTTGGTGAGCGAGAGCTTCACGCTGCCGCTCGGGAGGTTGAAAGCCGCGTGGGGGATGCTTTCATCGCCCTTGTAGGTCTTGCAGCAGAAGACCAGCAGATGCCCGTACCCGGGTACAGACACGCTGTCGAAGGTGTAGACATCGCTGTCGTCCTTGACGAGGGTGTAGCCTTTCAGGTCGATGGCGGAGCCCGTGCTGTTGTACAGCTCTACCCAGTCGCAGTACTCGCCCTTCTTATCGACGGCGGTGGTGATGTTGCCGTTTTCGCCGTTGTTGCCTGTGCATACCTCATTTATAATAATGGGAGAAGTTTGGGACGGAGCTGCGTCGGCAGGCATCTCAGCAGCCGAGACAGGCAGTACGCTTGCCCATGACAGAGCCAGCGACAGTGCGGAAGCAAAAGTTCCGATTCGTTTGCTTATAGCTTTCATGATCTATTCCTCCTAAAAATTTATTGGATTATTTTCATAATTATAGCACACTGCACAAAAAAAGTCAACGGAATTAATTTCCACTTTATAACTAATTTAACCTATTAATAATGGAAAACCATGTTATTCCGCGGTTTTTCTGTAAATTAGATATATTGGATAAAAGATTTAAAATAACTTCAGATTTTCACTTGACATCAGATTGGAAAAATGGTATAATAATTTATGGCGAATCATGTGGATTTGTGTGAATTATTAACATATACAATTTTTGTATAGATATGAAAGGATGAGGTGAACGATATGTTTCGCAGTTTGTTACGGACCGCAGGGCTGATGCTTATCTCGAATGCGGTCGTTTTTACGCCTCTTATAGCGTCGGCTGACGGCGATTCTACCGTGGGCGCGGTCGTAGGTTTCCCGCTCGGTGCCTTCATCACGGGAAGCGTTCTCGTGTCGATGAGCAGAACAAAGCATAAGGCTACCAAGGCAGATCACTATGTAAAAGGTAAGCTCGATCTTCACGACTCGAGAGATAATTACCTCAGAACGTCTACGAGCAAGACCAAGATCAAGGATTGACAGGAGTTACACCTATGGCAGTTTCTAATATTTCATATAAATGCCCCACCTGCGGTGCAGAGCTTTTCTGGTCTGCCGAAAAGGGATGCTTCGACTGCATATACTGCGGCGATACGTTCTCTCTTGAGGATCTGAAGGCGGCAGGCGCTGTTGTGGATCAGCCTATCGACGAAACTAAGGTCGAGCACGCTGAGGAGATAGTTGAAGGCGAATACACCCAGACTACCGACGGCACAGTCAGCAACGACTTCGTAAAGTATACCTGCTCCCACTGCGGCGCAGAGATAATCACCGACCGCTCGACTGCGGCGACTATCTGCGTTTACTGCGGAAACGCCGTCATCATGAGCGAACAGATAATCGCGGACTTCGCTCCCGATTACGTCATCCCCTTCAAGGTGCAGAAGAACAAGGTAATGTCCTCCTTCAAGGAGTTCAGCAAGAAGCCCCTTACCCCGAAGGACTTCGACTGCGAAAAGGTAGTCGATAAGATGCAGGGCGTTTACATACCGTTCTGGCTCTACTCGGGCAAGTGCGACGGACGCATTGAGGGCGAGGGCATCAACGAAAAGACCTGGACTTCGGGCAACTACAGATACACCGAGAAGAAGTACTACGACATCATGCGCGACGGTACCGTTAACTTCGAGAAAGTGCCCGTGGACGGCTCTTCCAAGACCGAGGACGCCGCGATGGATTCCATCGAGCCCTTCGACTTCAAGGATATGGTCGCTTTCACCCCCGCTTACCTCTCGGGCTTCCTTGCCGAGAGATTCGATGAGGACGCCGACAAGTGCTTCCCCCGTGCGCAGGAGCGTATCGAGAATACCACCAGACAGGAACTTGAGGATTCGGCGAAGTACGACACCGTCGATGTCAAGAACTATCAGAAACAGACTACCATCGAAAAGACCGAGTACGCCATGTTCCCCACATGGCTGCTGTATACCACTTATAATGACGAGAAGTTCTTCTTCGCGATGAACGGTCAGACGGGCAAGTTTATCGGAAACCTTCCGATAAGCAAGCCGAAGCTGATACTCTACTCGCTCATCGGCGGTATCGGCGGTTCGATACTCGGCTCTATCATTGCGACCTTCATGAACTGATGACCGAATGATGGGAACTAAAGAGATAATCTACGCGGCGATCGTCCTCATTATCGTGATAATCGCAGTTCTCGTGCTGAGAAAGATTTATCTTTCGGTGAGAGGCGTGTACCGCGACGCAAAAAAATTTGTCGGTGAGATAAAAAAAGTCACCGATGAGACTGCCAACACACCGAGGACACTCTCGGGTGTTGAGGACCTTATGAGAAGCAGGATACTCAAGGATTTCCCCGACTTCAACTTCAACGTGTGCAGGGAAATGATAGACAGCGCCGTGACGAGCTTCTTCTCGGTGCTGAACACCAACGGTGCCGAGGGTATCGACAAGCTGAAAAAGATCAGCACTCCTTCCTTCATGAATGAGGTGCTGGCTCTTACCGAGACCGAGGATATCGTATACGAGAACGTTACCCTGCATAAGACTGTTATATCCGATTACCGCAAGCTCAACGACGAAGCGGTCGTTACCTACCAGAGCGCGGTCGGCTATAACCGCAGGGGCAAGGGTACCATGCAGTACGTGTATCAGTCAAAGCTCGTGTATTACCTCTCGGAGGATAACGCGGGCGGGGCGGAAACGCTCGTCTGTGAGTACTGCGGCGCTCCGATAGACGTTGTGGGCTCGCATAAGGTCTGCAAATACTGCGGCGGCGAGATAAGCATACGAAACGTTGCCGCTGAAAGAGCCTGGAAGGTCAATAAGGTCGCCAAGCTGAGATGATGATACAGAAACGGCTCGAAAGCCGTTAGTATATATTCCAAACAAGAAAGGAACGGTCAATTATGGGATTGATTAAGATGTTCACAGGAGCTGTAAGCTCTACATTTTCGGATCAGGTCGTAGAATACTTCCGCTGCGACGGCATGACCGCAGATACTATGTGCGTACCTGCAACAAGAGTCGTAAGAGGTAAGGTAGACCCCAACAAGGGTACTAAGGATTACTTCGCAAGCGGTTCGGTATTCGATGTTCAGATGAACCAGGCAGCCCTGCTCGTTGAGGACGGCAAGGTATGGGATATGGTCATCGCTAAGGATAACGATACCTGCGGTCAGTATAAGTATGATTCTTCCACCGCACCTTCCATCCTCGGAAGCGGTTTCAAGGATCTTCTGCCCTCCATCAAGGAGATAGGCGCTCGCTTTACCGCAGGCGGTATGGCTAAGCATACCATGAGGATCATCTACATCAACCTCAGACCTCTTACCGACATCCCCGTAGGTTTCGGCAAGGTGCCCTTCAGAGACGGCGAGATGAACCTCTCCCTCAACGCTCAGGGTCACGGCAAGGCTGAGATCGAGATCTTCGATCCCGCTGCTTTCTATGAGACCAATGTCAACGATATCTCCAAGCCCTTCACCACTACCGAGGGCGACGGTCAGAGACTTATCAATCAGCTCAAGGCTGATATGAAGCCGAAGTTCGGTATCGCTATCTCCGAGATCAGCGCAAAGAAGATCCCCTACGATCAGATGATCGCTTACTCGATGGATCTCGCTGAGACCATGAACAAGCTGCTGGCTGACAGATGGGCTGCAAAGGGTATCAAGATCAACGACCTTGCTATCGAGCTGAACGTTGACGATGAGTCCAAGGAGCGTATCGCTAAGTATCAGGAGCAGTATGCAGACATCAACGTTGCAAAGGTAGCAGCTCAGGATCCCGGCGCTCTCTATGCTATGGACAGAATGTCCATCAACAGAGCGCGTGAGACCGCAGCAGGCAACACCGCAGGCGCTATGACAGGCTTCATGGGCATGGGTATGGTCGGCGGCGGCATGATGGGCGGCGGCGCTATGGATCCTTCCATGTACAATATGCAGATGCAGCAGCAGTATCAGCAGCAGGCTATGCAGCAGCAGTATCAGCAGCCTGCACAGCAGCAGCCCCAGCAGCAGGCTCCCGCAGCAGACGGCTGGACCTGTGAGTGCGGAACCACCAACTCAGGCAAGTTCTGCATGAACTGCGGCAAGCCTCAGCCTGCACCCGCTCCCGCAGCTTCCGCTGACGGCTGGACCTGCTCCTGCGGCACCGTAAACCAGGGCAAGTTCTGCATGAACTGTGGCGCTAAGAAGCCTGCGGACGCACCTCTCTACAAGTGCGACAAGTGCGGCTGGCAGCCCGACGACCCGAAGAATCCTCCGAAGTTCTGCCCTCAGTGCGGCGACCCCTTCGATGAGAACGACATTCAGTAATTGATCTGATATCACTTCATATCCCTTGTGAGAGAATGTCTCGCAAGGGATATTTTTTGTACAGTTGTTCCGACGCGCAAAAAAAGAACGCACAGCCTTCCGCAGACTGTGCGTTCGGTGTTTTTTCAGTTTTTGCCCGGCGTTTTGATCGCACCCGAAACGGTGACGGTGCAGGTCTTTTCAAAGCCGCCGCAGCTTATCTTTATGACAGCTCTGCCGTTTTTCTTCGCGCGGAACGTCATATCGAGCGTCTGCTTGTTTATGTAGGTGACTTCGAGCACATCCTCGTTCGAGATGTCGTATTCGAGCGCGTACATATCGGTGATGTTGCTGGCGTCGATGCTCAGCACGAACTCCTGTCCGGGCACCAGCATCTTCTTCTCGGGCGAGATGGTGAACTCGGTGACTTCCTCACGCACGACCTCAGATGGGTCACGCAGGATGACCGTCACCACCGCGCCGCTGACTTCACGAAGTCCCGGTTCGGGGGACTGTGCGAATACCGCGCCGCTCGTCAGAGGATTGTCGGTGTCGGTGTAGATGCGCAGTTTCAGCCCTGCTTCACGCAGTTTCGTCTCTGCTTCCTTGACGTCGAGACCCACGATGTCGGGTATCTCCGCCGTCTGTTTCTTCGTGTTGACGGTCAGCAGAACGGTCGAACCGACCTTTATCCTGTCTCCTGCCGCGATGCTCTGTCTGACAATCTGATCTTTCGGCTTGTCGGGGACGGATTCGTGAGTGTATTTAGCCGACAGCCCCAGCGAACGCAGTCTTTCGGCGGCTTCGTCGCGGGTCATCCCGACCGTGTCGGGCATCTCGACAAGTCCCTTGCCCTCGCTGAGTTTCACGCTGACCGTTGAACCTGCTTCGGCTTTCTCGCCTGCGGCAGGCTGCTGCGAGACCGCAAGCCCTTCGGCGACCCTATCGTTCGGTTCGGAACTGAACTCTGCGGCAAGTCCGTACAGCGCCAGCATACCCTCGATGCGCTCCTGCGTCAGGAACGTGACATCGGGCACGATTATGTCCGTCGCCGCCGTGGTGACCACCACCTGCACAGGCTCGGAGCTGTCCTGCACCGTGTCGCCCGACGGGTACTGCTCGACGATGGTGCCTTCGGGCACACTGCTGTCGCAGACCCTGCCGACCACCTCGACGGGTGTGTCGGTCTCGTCCGCTTCGTCGAGATATTCCTCGTAGGTCTGACCCACATGGTCGCCCGTGAGCATCTGCTCGTCGGCGATGATCGCATTCGGGTCGCGCCCCAGCGAAACGGTGAGCTCCACCCTCTCGCCTGCCGAGACTTCCTCGTAAGGCGAGATGCTCTGCCGCATCACGCAGTTGACCGCGACGGTGCTGCTGTAGTCCTCGTGAACGGTGTAGTTCATGCCGATGTTCTCCAGCGCGTCGGTGCAGTCGTCGATGTTTATCCCGAGGAAATTCGGCATCGTGACCATGCTGCTGTGAGCGTTCACGGTCACTCCGATGACGGTATTCTCGTACACCACCGAGCCTTTCCCGACGCTCTGCGCCGTGATTATCTCGGCTTCCTTGCTGTCGTCGATCTCCCTGCCTTCTATCTCCATCAGCAGGTTCGAGTTTTTCAGGGTCTCCGTGGCATCGGTCAGCGTGAAGTTCACCACTTCGGGAACCACCGTCTGACCCGTCAGCAGCGTGTCCGTGGTCTTGGGTCTGTTCAGCATCTTTACGCCGAACACGATGCCCGCGCAGGCTGCCACCGACACCACAGGTATCGCGATCTTCGCCCAGAGCGGGAAGCCCTTGTTCCGCTTTGTCCTGAGGGTGACCTCTTTCTCGGAGGTCAGCTCCTTGATGAGCGTTTCGATGTCGGGCGTTCTGTCCTCAAGGTCGATGAATGCCGCGTTTTGCAGTGCGTTTTCCTTGTTCTTGTCTATCTTGATGCCGTAAGCCGAAGGCTTTTTCAGCAGATCCTTGTGCTTTTTCCGATAGAACGCCGCCCTTTCGGAGGCGTCGGGGAGGGTGATGCCGAGTATGCTGTACATCACCATCGCCGCCGAGTAGACATCGTTCGCGGGGATGATGTCGGGGGAGTCATACTCTTTCAGCCGCTCGTAGGGATACCAGTTCTCACACTCGCTGTGCTTCACGTCGTTCGCGTCGTCGGTGATGTTGAAGAACAGCCCGTCGAGTATCCCCGTAAGTATCAGCTTGTTCTGCACCACCATGAAATTCTCGGGCGAGAAACCGCCGATGACGCAGCCGCTGTCGTGCAGTCCGTCCAGTGAGCGAAGTATCGGCAGGAACAGTCTTTCGGCTGTCTGCGGACTTATCGGCGACTTGTCGCGGATGTATTCGCTGAGCGGTGTGCCCTCGTGGTACTCGGTGATGACGTAGGCGGTGTTGTTCCGCTCGAAGGTCTCACAGACCGCGCTGATGTTGTCGGGCAGATGCAGCTCGGACAGCAGACGCGCCCTCTCGTTGAGTATCCCCAGGTATCTTTCGTAGGCACGCTGCTTGACCACGTTTATCTTAACGTCGCCGATGGGGCGCGTGCAGTAGCGGGTAGGGAAGTACTCGTAAATGGTGACCCTCCGCTCGGTGAGAAAATCGAAGCCGATGTATTTTATCATCCAGCCGTCCACCGAGAGCGGCATTCCCACGATGTATCTGTCACCGAGGATATACCCCGGTTCGATGCACCGCGAATCGTCGGGCAGCGTTCCCTCTTCAAAACCGCAGTCGGGACAGATGGTGTAGCTGTCGTCGTACTGGGTCATACATCTCATACAAAATTTCATGCCAAAGTTCACCACCCGATCATTCAAGGATGTCCTGTTCTTTCAGGTAAGAATGGGAAATATACATCTGTGCGAATCTCTCTTCCTGCTCTTCGTTGAAGTTGTGTACATACGCCTGATACATACACTCCTTGTCGCTGAGCAGCCATTCCATCTCCGCGCCGTTTATGGTTGTAGCCTCGCCGTAGGTCGCGGTAGCGTAGCCGACCACCGAATCGTTGAAGCCGCCGTCTATCTCGTACATGGCGATGGCAAGCAGACCGTTCTTGAAAAACAGCTTTACGGGCTCGAAGTCGGTCGTTTCGCTGCCGTCCTCTCCGACCCGCGTGACGGGGATGGAAAGGGTCATCACAGCCTCGCCCTCTATCCAGTAGGAGCAGTTGTAATCGACGGTCTCGGGGTCGATGCCGAACTTTTTCTCGATGTCCTCGCGCTTGCTGTCCAGCAGGGTATAGTCAATCGTGAAGAAGTTGTCGGTGACGAAGAAGAAGCTGTCCGCGTCGTAAACGATCTCATTTCCCGAGTCCGAGCTTTCATCGGGCTGACTGACCTCGGAGGTGTCCGACTCAGTCGGGGCAGCCGACGTGGTGGTTACGGTCTCGTTCTCACTGCTCTCTGCTTCCGAGTCCATGACCTTTATCTGCGGCGAGGACGACGCTTTTTCCGTGTCTGCCGTGCTGTCCGCCCTGATGCTGTCTTTTCCTGCCCTGACCGACAGAAATACACCGACACCCACCAGCAGCACGGCTGCGGCAGCTATCGCCGTTATCATTCCGCCCTTGCCGCCCCGTCTGACGGCGGCAGGCTCGCTCGGTTCGGTGCTGACCTGCGGCGGTTCTTCGGTGTTCTGCGGCAGGGGAGCAGGTTCGGGGGAGGGCTGCGGAGCGGGCACGGGTCTGGGTTCGGGCTCATCATCGGGCAGGGGAGCGGCGATGTACTGCGAGAAGCGCATCTCCTCATCCTGCGGCTGTGCGATGGTACGTCCCGAATCACTGTCCGAAGCCACTGCCGAAGCGCTGACCTTTCTGACCGTCCCAGAAGGTGCAGCAGGCGCGTCCCCGAGCATCTCAAAGCCGGGAACTTCGGAAAGCTCCGCCAGAAGTCCGTCGATATCCTGTATGCGGTCGTCCGCCTTTATCGCAAGACCGTGTCTCAGCACTTCCTCAAACTTCGGCGGCACTTCGATGCCGAGCTCGGAGGGCATTTTCAGCTCGTCCTCGTAGATGCGGTCGGGCGCGTCGGGGGGGATCTGCCCCGTGATGCACTTGTACATGGTCGCGCAGATGGCGTAAACATCCGTCCACGAACCCTGCGCACCGTGTCTGCGGTACTGTTCGAGGGGCGCGTAGCCGTGCTTGAGCATCACCGAAAGGCTCTTCTCGTCCGCAAACTGCCTTGCCGCGCCGAAGTCGAGCAGCTTCACTTCCTCATCGACCAGCATGATGTTGTCGGGGCTGATGTCGCGGTGGATGAGGTTCTTGCGGTGTACCTTCCTCAGCGAATTGAACACGGGCATCAGCAGGCATACGGTATTGTACGCCGAAATGGTCCCGACCCTTTCGAGGTACTTTTTCAGCGTGATGCCGTCGAGGTACTCCATCACGATGTAGACGGTGTTGTTCTCCTCAAAGAAGTCCTTGACCTCGACGATGCCCTTTTCGTTGTTGAACTTCGCCAGCATCCTCGCCTCGCCGAGAAAATGCTCGCGGCTCTTCGAGATAAGGTCTTTCGCCGACTCGGCGCTGATGCTCCGCACGTCGTTGGAGACGGTGTTGTTTCGGTTCACCATGCCGTTCGGGTAAAACTCCTTAATGGCAACGCGGTAGTCGAGCAGCGAATCCAGTCCGATATAAGTGATGCCGAAGCCGCCCTCGCCGATGACACTTCCGACGAGGTATCTGTTGTTGAGAAGCGCTTCGTGAGGGAGCATATGAGGGGGAGCGGTGTAGGACGCAGGCTCTTTTCCGCAGCGGCCGCAGACGCTCTCGTTCCCTTTCAGCTCATTCATGCAGTACGGACAATAATTCATAGCAGTCTCCTATAGAGCGGCAACGTTGTTACCACGAGAATTTTTCGGTGCAGAACGGAACGAACACCATCTCGGTCTCGCCGAGTCTGAGGGTGTCGTAGGGTCTGAGTTCCGAGTATGTAAGCACAAGCTCACGGTTCAGATAGACGAAGGTCTTTCCGCCGAGGCTTTGCAGCAGGAATTTCTTGTTCAGGGGGTCGTAGATGACGACTGCCTGCGCACCTCTCGAAACGCTCCTGTCGTTCCTGAGGTCGATGTCTACGGGGCGTTCGTGGTCCGATCTGCCGACGGTCATCTTCACGTCGGTCAGTGTGAACACCTTGCCCTTGCTGGAAGTGTTGGTCACGACCAGCCACGCCAGTACGAAATCATCGTCAAGCTCGTCGAAGATGACTCTCGTCACGCCGTCATCGGCAGGCGCAGCCGCTTTCGAGCGTCCGCGTGCGTCCTCCATGTTGCCTGTAAAGCTGACCCTGTCGAGCTGCGAAGACAGCGAATCGGGCTGTTCGGAAGCAGGCGGCGGCACGGGCACAGGCTGCGGAGCAGGCGGCGGCACAGGCACGGGCTGAGGAGCAGGCGGCGGCAC
>NZ_FPIR01000011.1:111017-136561 GCF_900119155.1 Ruminococcus sp. YE71
GGCGGCACGGGCACGGGCTGCGGAGCAGGCGGCGACACGGGCACAGGCTGCGGAGCAGGTGCAGGCTCGGGCTCGGCTATCGGTTCGGGCGCAGGCTCGAACACGGGCTTGGGCGCGGGAGGCGGCGGAGGTGCGGATGCAGCAGCGGAACAATGCGGACACTCGTCGTATTTGTCTCCGTCATAGTAATGCAGGTTCGGGCATCGTTTCAGTTTCATATTTATTCCTCCGTTAGATCTATTATTGCAAGTGTGGTGTTGTCGCGCTCGATGTCGAGGCTTTTCACGGCGTCTATCAGCCTGTCGGCGGCTTCACGCGCCGTCCCCTGCGAAAGAAGTCCGCAGATAGTCTCGTGGGGAAGGGGCCTGTAAAGTCCGTCGGTCGCGAGAAGCAGGCGGTCGTTCGGTTCGAGTATCAGCGGCTCGAAATTCACGTCCACTATGTCTATGCCGCCCATGCCGATGAAGCTCGCAAGGCAGCCGCCTTTTTTCTGCTCGGCAAGATAGGTCTCCTCGTCGATGAGGTCTTTCTCGCGCCGCAGGTCGAGCACGTAGCTGTAATTGTGGTCGGTAGTTATCTGTCTGAGCTCGCCGCCGCGAAGTATGTACAGGCGGCTGTCACCCACCGAGAGCCAGTAGAGCTCACGGCCGCGGACGAGCACCGCCACAGCGGTCGTGCCGCTGCCTTCTCCGCAGAGGTCGTAAACCTCGCGGTCTATCTGTTCGGCAGCCGCGAGAATGAATGCGGAAAAATCAGACGTGTCCGAACTTTTGTACAGTTCAACAAAACGCCTGACGGCAGTCTGTGAGGACAATTCGCCGCCGCTCCTGCTGCCGATGCCGTCGCACACGGTGCAGAAAAGCTCGCCGTCGGCAGAGCAGAAGTCCGCCGAGTCCTCCTGATATTTTCTTGTTCCGATGAAGCTCCTTATTTCACAAAGCATACATCTCATCCTTTTATCATCACGGCTATGGCGGAGTAATTGTCTCCGTCCTTGCCGCGGTTATATTGCTTCACGAGCTTTTTCATGCCGCTCACCCATCTTCTCGGCGAGCCGCTCTCCGCGAGGGACGCGCACATCTGTTCCTCGGTCACAGGCTCCCAGAAACCGTCCGAGCAGAGCAGGAAAGCGTCACCCTCCCGCACGTCGAACCGCTCCGTGTCGAAGCGTGCGGCCTCGCTGTCGTCGCCCAGCGCCCTCAGAAGTCTGCTTCGGTCGGGGTGGAAGCGGATATCCTTATCCTCTATCTCACCCGTCATCACGAGCATCTGCGGAACGCTGTGGTCCCGCGTCCTCCATATGGCGCTGCCGTTCCTGAAACGGTACAGCCGCGAGTCGCCGATGTGGATGGCGATACCCTTGTCCCCGTCGATGACGAGTATCACCGCGGTGGTGAGCATCTTGTGGTTCAGCCCCATTTTCTGCTGTTCGGCGGTCAGTTTTGTGTGAGCGAGTATCAGCACCGAGGACACAAAGTCCTCAAGCTCGGTACACGACCTGAACCCGTCCTCCGCGAACCGCGTCACCAGCTGCGAAGCCTTGTCGCCCATGCCGTGACCGCCGAGCCCGTCGCAGAGTATGAAGCATTCGGCGCCGCCTTTTTTCGCGCTGCCGATGCAGTCCTCGTTGACGGGCCTGCCGCCCTTGTTGGTCAGCCCGTAATGAACTATCCTCATGCCCTTCGGTTACTCGTGATCGCTCGACGGGTCGCGGTTGTATTCGCCGAGGTGTTTGTCGTACTCGACTATGACCTCGCGCACATCCTCAAGGGTGCTGCACATGGTGGAAAGTATATCCGCGATACCCGTGATGTTTTTCCTCACGACCGTCGCGTCCGAGATGAAAGCCTCGGCGCCGTATCCCATCCAGTTCTCGCCGAGCCTTTTCACTATCTCGTCGTAGAAAGTAACTATCTCGTCGTACCTGCTGATGAAGGTATCCTTCATAGCGATGCACCTGTCGAAGACCCTTGTGTCATACGCGACCATCTGATTGTTATTGTCAGCCATGTTCAGTCCTCCTTGATAAATTTTATCTTTTTGAGTTCATCCGATTCTATATCGTAGTAGTAGCCGTCGCCTACCTCGCAGCGGGCGTACTCGTTTTTCAGTTCCTTCGGGTCCATCTCCCCGAACACCGACCTGCTTCCTCTGTCGCCGACGAATTCGGCGATGTTGTCCAGCAGGAACGCCACCGAGATGCTGTTGTTGAGCGATGACTCGGTATCGCGGTCGTTGTTGCTTATCTTCCGCACATCCGAGTAGATGAACCAGTACTGTTTCTCCTCCGAGACTGCCGTCATCTTCGGGAAAACGTTCTTCAGAAGCTGCGCACCGCCTGCCTGAAACAGCATCTTGTTCTGCAATACGAACACGGTGGGCGGGTTCGGTTTTTCGGTGAAGTTCTTGTTTATCATGCCGTGATCCATCTTCGCGGCGTAGCCGTTTGCGTCGAGATATTCGTTCGTCTCGTCCACCGACGTAAGGTAGACCGAATTCTGCGGCGCTTCCATATACAGCGCTTCGAGCTGTTTTCTGCCGTCGTCGAAGAACACCACCCGATAGCCAGGGCAGCTTTTTCTGATAGAGCGTATCATGCGGTTAAGAAGGTTCGTCTTGCCGAACTTCTTCTTGCCGTAGATGGCTATCGAGTGCATCTCGTGCATATTCACATAGACGGGCATATGGTCGTAGTAGTCGAGCCCGACCACGGGGCAGTCGCTCGGGATATTCTCGTCGAAGTCCGCCGCTATGAAGTCGCTGAGGTTCTCCGCGGTGAGGTCGCCGTCAAAGGCGGTGAGCTTTTCGTTCCCTGTCTTTACCGACGAAAGCACCTCGGTGAACATCGGCAGTTCCTCCTTCTCGCTTCGGAAGGGGAGGAAAAACTGGAACTCTCTCGGCTTGCCCTGTATCATCGCGACCCCTCGTCCCGAACAGTGCATCGGTTCGTTCACGCGCTGACCGAAGATATCGACGTACTTATCCGCCGACCCCTCCAGCGCGAACTTCATCGAAAAGCTTCCGAGAAGCCTGCCTATACCGCCGCTCAGGTCGGCGGCTGTGAACACCATCGACAGACCCTTTGACAGTCCCTCACGGCACATTTTCGTGAGCGTCTCATGGTAGCTCTCGTACCTCTCGTCCGCAAGGAACGAGTTCACGTTGTCCATGATGAGCATGATGTGCTCTGGCTTTTCGGCTTCGTCGCTGTTCCACACTTCAAGGAACTGCCGCGAAGCCAGCAGTTTCACGTTCTTTTCGAGCTTGTTCTCGACGGTGCGGAACACTCTCCTGACGTTCTCCTCGTTGCCGCTGTCAAAGCACGCCGACACAAGCGGCAGGTCGCGGTACTGACCTAAGTTCCCGCCGAAGTCGAGTATGTAAACGCTGTGTACCTCATCGGTATCGAGGTTTTCGTGCATCCTCACCAGCAGGGTCTTGATGAACGTGGTCTTGCCGCTCATGTGACCGCCGAAAAGTATGATATTGTTTGAAACGGGATCCACCCCGAGTATCGGCTGGGTCTGATCGTCAAGATCGTCGTAGATCCCCATTGCAAGAGCGTTCATTCGTTCATCTCCCTTGTGAGCTCGAATCTGCCGTCCTTCTCCTCATACAGCTTGCCATCCTCATAGACCACCTTGCTCGGCAGAGGTCTCTGGAAGATGATGTGTACGGGAGGATAGTTGTTCTTGTTGCGGTTGTAGTAGGTCTTTATCGCGCCGACGACAGCGTTGAGCTGAGTTTCGAGTTTGCCCTGAGCTTCAAGCTCTTTCTTGCGGCGCTTGACGTCGGTGTTATCCTTTTCCGAGCGGTAGAAGGATGTGTACATACCTGTCTTTGAAGCCTCAGTCATCTCTATCGGCAGCTCGAAATTCTCTTCCGCCACCGCGCCCGCATAGCCCGACTGGAAGTACTCGAACTTCGAGCCTGTGCCGACCAGCAGATACGCTCTGCCGTGACCCGGCATGGTGGGGCTTGCGGCAAGGTCGTTTCCGATCATTTCCTTTGAAGCCTGCCGCGTCGCGACTTTAAGACACAGTCGTGACTTGGAGTTGACGCGTATATCATCGGTGATGGCGCCCTCGATGTTCTGCGAGATGAGTATGATGTGGAAGCCGAGGCTTCGTCCTACTCGGGCGATGGTGGTTATCTCGCCGATGAAGTCAACGTCGCTGCTCTCGCTGGAGAAGCGTTTGAGCTCGGTGAACTCATCCACCACGAGCACAAGATGCGCCAGCGAATTGAACCTCGCCTGGTCGCGTATCGCCTTTTCCTCGGCTTCGGTGAGGGGGTCCTTGTCCTCGCCTTTCAGACGGTTGTTTATCTTCTTGATGTGCTGGTCGATGTTCCTGCACGCGCCGATGTACTGGTTGATGCTGTCAACGTGCATCGAGTTGAAGAGTATCTTGCGGCGCTTTATCTCCGAGCGCAGCGAATCGAGGAATCGTTTGAGCATATACTCAGCGCCCGTGCCGTTCTCGTCGCCGTCAACGTCGGTGACCGAACCCACGACGTGCGGCAGTGTGCCGATACGCTTGATAAATCCGCCGCCCTTCATATCGACGAGCATCATGTTCACCTCGTCGGGTCGGAAGTAAAGGCACAGTCCCAGCAGGTATGTGATGATAGTCTCCGACTTGCCCGAGCCCGTAGTGCCTGCGACGAGCATATGCGGCCCGTCGAAATTCTCATGCAGGTCGAGACAGGTGATGCCGCTCTCGGTCTTGCCGATGGGCACCGACAGGGTGTCGATGACGTTTATGCGTCCCTCGGCGTCCCACAGCTGAGGGATGTCGATGTTGTTCTTCGTGAAGCCGTAAAGCTCGAACAGACTTACCGCCGAAGGCACTTTTCCGTTCTGGGATATCTTCGAGTAGCAGAGGGAGGAAAGTATCTTCGAGGTGTTGTACATCTGCGCGTTCCAGTCGGGGGATATGTTGAAGGAGAACGGCTTTGTGAGCCTTGCGTCCTCGTGAGGTATCAGCTCTGCCGTGTGGTCGCCCGTGATGTTTATCACATGGTCGCAGTAGGCGGGCAGATGCTCGCGGTACTTCTTCAGGAAGATGAAGGTCAGTCCGTTGCGGTTGACGAAGGGCTTGCCCTCAGCAGGGAGCTGGGGCAGGAACTGGGCGAAGGCGTGTTCCTTCAGCCCGTACTCGTGGTACACGATGAACACGATGTGGGGGAAGTATACTCCCTGGTCTTTCACCGCGGCACGCTCGCCCATAACGCTCAGCATATTGCTGAACACCATGTTGGCGTTGTTCGCGTCGAACACGAACTGCGAACGGTCGGGGAACAGGTCGCGGAAATGCGGCATGAACTTGAAGCTGGCGATGCAGCTCTCGATGCGTTCGCTGTCGTCGGTGGGGTCGAAAAGGACTATGAACTGCACATCGTCGGGCGAGTGATAGAAGCACAGGTCAAAGACGGTGCGCTGTATCAGCCGCTCGGAGAACAGCCTGTTCGGTGAAACGATGCCGAGTGCGCCGCAGTTCCTCAGCGGGAACAGCAGGGGAGCGCGTCTCATGCAGCGGTACTTCTCGGAGATGAAGTTCGGCAGGTTGGAGAGGTAGTAGGTCTCGTCCTCCTGATTGTCGTAGTCCTCATCCTCGGAGATGTACAGCTTCACCTTGTCGAACTTTATGCGGAAGCCCGTGGAGGAGAAGATGACATCGCGCTTGCTGCCGCGTATCTCGAAGCGGTTCTCCACCGCGTCCGAGATGCCGAGACGCAGCAGGAGATAGTCGCTGTCCTCGCGGCATCTGCTGAAAATGCTGCCGCACACGCCGTACACGCTCTTGGCAGGGTCTTTGTCGTCGAAAAGCTCGTTCACGTCGGGATAAAGCTCATCGAGCTTTTCCGAGTCGGCTTTCTGCCGTTCGAGTATCTCAGCGATGGTCTTGTCGATGTACTTTTCATAATCCTCACGCCATCTTGCGAGGTCTTTTTTGTATTTCGCGTTCTGTCTGAAAAAGTTTATGACCGAGATAATGACGGTCACAAGGCTCATCGCCGCACCCATCAGCACCGTGCCTATCGACTGCCCCTTGCTCATCACACCGCGTGAGAGCATGGTGGTCGATATCATGATGACGGTCGGCAGCAGCATGAACAGCAGGTTCTGCTCGGGCTTCTGCGGCGGATTCGAGGGCGGGATTATCTCCACTGGGGTGCCGTCGAAGCGGTAGAGCTGACGCGTGCTGATGTTGTATTCGGGGTAGGGGATGCTGTCGCCGCCCTCAGCCGAGGGGTTGAAGGCAGGGATGATGACCGAGGTGTTTATCTCATATGAACGGTAGGATTCGGTCGGGTCGAACACAAGTCTCGTTGAGGAGATGAACCCCACCTCGAAAAGAGACTTGCCCATGTCAGATTCCCTGATAACAGCGCGGTCGCCGTTGAGCTTTTCGTTCAGATATGCATCGTTATATGAGGTGAGAGTCATCCTGCGGTAAACGCCGTCGGAGTCGGCAGAAGACGCGCACTGAGCGAATATCTCCCTGCACGCCGTATAGAACGGGTCTCTGCCTTTTTTCTCAAGACCGTACTTTATACCGTCGATAAGCTGTCTGAGAGTGAAATCCCTGAGCACGATGAGCTCAAAGACAAGACTCTTGTTGTTATTTTTCGGGTCGATGAACTGAACTCCGATGAGCAGCTTATTACTTTCCATAACCTCACCTCAGATAAGCAAAATTACACAATGACCTGTCTCCGCAAGCGTAATACCTATGGAGACAGGTCTTGTATTGCAGACAGCACTGCGCAAAGTCTGCGGTGCTGCCTTAAAGTTCTTGCCTGATACTGTCGAGTATCTCGCTGATGTATGCCGAATGATCGGGCTTTTCGGGTATCTCGGGGAACTTCGGAGCGGTAGTCCCGCTCTTTTGGAAGACAGGCATTTCAAAGCCGATGCCGAGCTTCGGCACTTCCGCCTTTACTTCGGGCTTTTCGGCAGCGGGGAGCGTGTACGCCGCGCTGACGCTGCTGTCGGGCAGCGATACGCCGACCTCTCCCGTGACCTTCTGTTCGGGCAGCTTGCCGAAAGCCGATACTTCGGGCACAGCTGTCTCTGCCGCCCCGATGCTGACCTCCGGCTTCACAGCCGCTTTCGCAGATTCGGCACCCGAGATGAGCGCCTGTGCGGAAACGTCCGTTCCGAGCGCTGCTTTTTCCGCAGCTGCTGTCTTTGCCGCCGAAAGGTCGGGCTTTTCAAAGTCGGTGCCGAAGCTGATGCTGTCCGTTCCCGATACAGCCGCCGCCGCAAACGCGCCCTTGTCGATCGCGGGTCTGAAGCTGCCTGCGTCGAACTGATGCACGGTCGTATCAGCTGTTCCGAGCGTGATGTCGGGAGACTGCACCCTGAAAGGTTCGGCAGAGAATGCCTCTGTCTTTATCTCGTCCGAAGCGGTGTATCCTATGCCGCTCAGCTCGATGTCGGGGGCTTTGTAGTCTATCTCGGTTTTAGGCACTTCCATGTCCAGGTACTCCGACCCTGCTTCCTTGTTCATTTCCCCGAAGGAGCCCTTCACATTCAGCAGGACAGCGGTCATCTCATATTCAAAAAGCTCCTTTGCTTCCTTCATATCGGTAAGAACCGCTTTGTTTTCTTCCATATCAGTCACCTGCTTTAGTCAAGTTCCGTCAGGGGTCAGAGCTGTGACGGTATGTTGTCCGCTATCTGCTGATCCGCCTTCTCCATCTGTTCGGCGTTAGCCTTGATGAGCTCAGCCAGCGCGGTTACGATGCCCGGTACGGTGGTTCCCATATACTCGTTCACGGGCCCCTGAACGAAAGCCGAGAGCTTGTCCTTGCTCGCGCCTTCCCATCCCGAAGCCGCATCTGCGAAGTCCTTCTGGAAGGTCTCGGAAGCTGCCTTGTATCTTGCCGCGATGTCCTCTATCTGAGCTGCTGCGGTCTTCATTTCTTCAAATCTGTAAACTATATCTGCCATTTCAGTAAGCTCCTTTACTTAAATTTGGTATCACTTGGTCGGGTCTCTGTTGATGTCGCCGAGCTGCGGATCAACGGTGTCGAGCAGCTGTTCCTTGATGCTGTCGAGCATCGACTGGAGACCTGCCGTGATCGAAGAGCCGGGTTCGGTAAGATTAGCTACCAGCGCAGGCGTAGCCTTGCTGTTGAAGAAATCCTTGAATCCGTCCGAAGCATCGCCCATGAAGTTAGAGGACGTAAGATTGTTGATAAGGGTCTGAAGCTCATCGTAGAGCCCCTGTGCGGTGGTGACGTAGGTCGAAACGCTGCTCTTTGTGTTTACGATGATCGCGCTTGTAAGTATTGATGCCATAAAGCATATACTCCTTTCAGTTTATTATTTTTTTTCCATCGGTCGGCATACCTGCCGCCGAAAAAACGTCATTCGGGGGACATACTCTTCGCTGCCTCACGGTACTCTTCAAATACCGATCGGTAGGAATTTCGTGCTGAAGTAAGATTGTCTGCGATGTGTGTGACTACTGTCTTCTGCCGTTCGAGCGGCTCAAGCAGTGCGTTCTCGCAGCTGTTCACGAACTTTTTGCCCGCAGGCGAATCAAAGCCCGTTTTGATATCCGTCAGCATATCGGTGATGTCCTTGTAAAGACTGTCGATCTTGCCTGCAAGCTCCTTGAAGTCCTCGGAAGCCTTGGTGAACTCTTCCTCATCGAGAACTATGTTCTTGCCCAGAATGAATTCCTGAAACGAAGCCATTTACACACCTCCTCTATGCGTTATCAGCTTCCCGACAGTTCGCGGCGGCAGTCCTCGATGTACTGCTTTACGGATTCTCTGTCGTCCTCGGCCATCAGCTCGGCAAGCTCAGCTGCCTTGTCGAACTTGCCCATCTCCGCGTACATACGGGTGCGGAAGATAAGGGCGTAGGCGGAGCTTTCGTTTCTCTTGAGCATCTCTGCCCTGAAGAACGCTATCTCCTCATTATATCTATTGTCGGCTTCTTCCCTTGTGAATTTTTCTCCTCTCTTTGAGAGCTGCATCATGCAGAATGCTTCGGAGTATCTTCCGAAGAATGAGTAATAGATATTGCTGTCGCTGTTTCTCACGCGGTGAGCGTACTCAAGGGCGTTGACGTAGTCCTCCTTGTACGCATAGCACGAGAGCAGCATATAGTTTACCTTCTCTTTCTGTGCGCGGATCATGGCCTCGGCTTCGGCAGCTTCTGCGGCAGCCGCGTCCGAGAGCTCCTTGAAGTCGGGCAGCTTTACGCCGTCCTCACTGAACAGCTCGTCGGGGAAATCCCTGACGGGGTTGCCGTTCTCGTCGTAGCTGACGGGCACGTTTTCGCCGATATTCTCATCCAGCTCGCCGCTCTGTATCATCGAGTCCATCTTCTGAAGGTCGCCCGACATCATAGCGTCTATCTCGGCGGGGTCGAGCTTTCTTTCCTCGGACTTCTTCGCGGGAGCGCTGTCCGAATCCGACTGTTCGGTGATGACCTGCATCAGCTGGATAGCCTCATCGACCTTGCCCATCTTGATGCACAGCTCGCCGAGTGCGAGCACCAGCTCGTTCTTGTCATACGGCGAACCCTGATCGCTCATGACCAGCTCGTTCATCAGGTCGTAAGCCTTCTGCTCGTAATCTCCTTCGGTGTCGGCGTAAGTGCCTGCCGCCGCCACGAAGTAGCTTGCACGGCTGACCTCGACCGCATACTTGCCTGCGTCATCGGTGACAGCGTATTTCAGCGCGTCGTCGAGGGTCTTCAGCGCTCTCTCGTACTGCTCGGTAGCCATCATCATGTTGAAGTATATCATGTAGCAGCGAATATCCGAGGGTGCGAGATTCAGCCATCTTGACGCATATTTTATAGCGTTGTCGTAGTCCTCGAGCTTGATGCAGATCTCCACCTTGTCTGCGAGGATGTCCGTGTCGAGAGCCGCCTGACCCGTCTTGTCTGCGTCCTCGTACTTCTGATAGTTCACGAGGGCTGCCTTGTAGTCCTCCTTGATGCTGCACATAAGTGCGAGCTGATAGTAGATGCGTGCCTTCACGTCATCCGAGCATACCCTCGCATCGGCTTCGGTGTAGTATTCCATCGCCTTTCCGATGTCGCCCGAGAAGAAGTATGCGTTCGCAAGGTTGAAGTAGTTGTCGCCGTTGTCGGGGTCGGCAGCCACAGCCCTTTCAAAATAACCGAACGCTTCTTCAAACCTGCCCGATGCCACGAGCGCCGCGCCCGCCTTTGAGAGGGCGTATTCGTCGGTGGGGGCTTCGGCGAGAGCCTTGTCGTACCACAGCACCGCATTCTCGTAGTTCTCGTTGTTGAACGACATATCGGCGTTTGAAACCGCTTCCTTGTAAACCTCAATATCCAAATTTACTCACCTCTGTGTATGTTTAACGTTTTGTATGCTTATGTCATTATCTGAACATCTTTGAAAAATCTATCGTGACGCTGCCTTCCTTCAGGTTGGCTGACAGTGCCCCGACCTGAATATTGCTGAGTCCCTTCGACAGGTCGAATGCCGATTTCATCGAGTCGCTGATGCTCTGTGCGAATCCCGAGCCGCACAGCGAATTCATGGCGTTCTTGCCCAAGTCGATCATCTTGTTGCCCAGCGATTTGTAGATGTCGCCGCCGCTCATCGCGCTGCCTATGCTGCTGGCTATGTCCGAGACTCCCGACTTCACCAGGTCGGGCAGACCAAGCGCGTCGGATATGTTCGTGAGCCCGTCGGTTATCATATCCGAAACTCCGTCGAACTTTCCGCCGAACGCCTGTCCGAGCCAGCTGCTTCCGAGCTCCTTCGCAAGACCTGCGGGATCCGACAGCTTCGACAGATCGCCGATGCTTCCGAACACGCCGTTCTCTCCGATGAGCCACGGCACCTTCTTCGAGAAGTCCCCGATAGTCTTTTCAAACGACTTCATGAGCGTTCCGCCGCCGAGACCCTTGAAGGTATCCGTCAGCAGGTCAAGCCCCTTGTTCTTGAGGTATCCGCCGACAGCACCGACCGCGTCGCCTGCCATTCCCTTGAGCACGTTCAGACCTGCGTCCTTCGCATAGCCTGATAAGAAACCCGAGAGCGTTCCGTGCTCGCACAGGTAATCCGTGCCCTCGGTTATCATGCCTCCGATGAAATCTCCCGCGCCCTTGGCAAGTATCTCCGCGCCCTTCGCGAAGAATTCCGAGCCCGTGGCAGTCAGCACCGCGGGTCCGACCGCGCTCACAGCGCCCGAGATAGCGCCCGTGATGGCCCCCTTGAAGAAGGAGTCGCCCGCCGAGTCGAATATCTCTTCCGCCGACTTGCCCTGGACTATGCCCGAGACGACCGACGTAGCCGTACTCGTCAGCGCCATGGTCACAGCCGCCTTTGCCGCCAGCGCGAACACGCCTGCCGCCGCGCCTCCCGTGACCACCGACAGCGCGAACAATCCCGCTATCAGCACCGCACCGCCGACTATCTTCAGTATCGTCTTGTAGTGCTTCTTAATGAATTTGACGGTAGCGTCCCAGGCTTTCTTGACCTTGTCCGCGACCCATGTGACGGCCTTCTTGACGGCGCCGCCGATCTTCTTTCCGACCTTCTTGAACCAGTCTCCGACCTTCTGCCACCATTTCTTCGGCTTTTTGGGGACTGCCCACGGGTTGACGTTGTAGAATTCCTGATTGCTGACCTTGATGTCCTGTGCGACCCGCTTGTCTGTCTGAAGCGTATTGTTCAGGAACATAGCGAACCGCTGACCTGCGTTCTCGATCTTCTCGACGCGTTTCTCTTCGGTCTGTTTCACCCTTTCCGAAACAGCATCCAGTGCGGGTTTGAGGTTTCCCACACCGCCCGAGAGCGTCTGTGTCCTGGTCTGCACGGTCTTGAATGCGTTTACCACATCCCTGTTCCTGTCCGCGAGTTTTCTGTACTCCTTCGAGAACTGGGAGATGGAGATCATGCCTTTAAGACCGCCGGCACTTAGTTCTATCCGCAATTTTTCTCACCTTGCTTTCTTCAGCAGATCATGTGTACTTTTTGTAGTGTGACATCTCGAATGCGCTTGCGTTCATGGTCTTTCTGCTGCTGTTGACCAGATCGTTCAGCGAGTTCATCTGCTTCACGAGGTCGTCAGCCTGCTGTTCGAGGGCATTCAGCTTCGAGTCGATGTCCTTCATCGACTGTTCGAGCCGTGCCTTCTCTTTCTTGAAAGCCTGCAAAGCGGCAGCCGAACGGCTGTCGTCGGTAACGCTTTTGCACTTGAATGATGCCGAAAGATCGGGGGCGTTCACTCCGCTGCATCTGACGCTTTTGCCAAGAGTCTCATTCGCGGTGTCTGCCTGTGAGTTCGCACTTTCGATCCTTTCGGGAAGCTCGCCTTTTTCCATGTACGAGATGATCGACTCGATGCCCTCGACTCTCTTGTCGAAGTTCATTTTATCGCTTTTGCATGACTCATACTCGTTGCGGTTGTGCATGATGTCGGCGTAGCAGTTATCTGCCTGGCTCCGATAGTGATAATAATCTTCGGCTGCGCTGTAGTATTTGGAACGGGCGTTGTCATAGCCCTCCTGCGCTTCCTCTTGGGTAGGATTTGACCAGCTCATAACGACCTCCTTTAGCGTTTTATATTTTACTGCGTGCTGCCTTACGGAAATAAAAGGCTGCATTGGCAGTTATTGACCTGCCGATTGGATGAAATGAATACAAAAACTGCGATTACATTAAAAAATATAGCTAAAATATATTATCTTTATTTATAATTTTAACTAAACCAATCGCAAAAGTCAAGCAAGATATGAGTTATTTAAAAAATATAACAAAATTTTATTTATTTTATGGTATTGTTCTTAACATTCTTGTGCGATATGAACAAAATGTCCCCTTTTTTTGTATAAAAATAAGCCGTCCGCCGAAATGAACGGCAGACGACTCGTCCGAATATTCTGTTTGACCGCTGTCTCTACGACCCGAAGAAATGCTCTTCAAGCATCAAGCACCAGCAGTGATAAACGGGCAGGTGAAGCTCCTGTATCATGTAAGTCTCGGTCTCGGGGACTTTCACGGCGACGTCCGCAAACTCCGCCAGCTCGCCGCCTTCCACGCCCGTCAGCCCGATGACACATATGCCGAGCGCCCTCGCGGTGACCGCCGCGTACATCACGTTGCGGCTGTTTCCGCTCGTGCTTATCCCTAGAAAAACGTCGCCCTTCCTGCCGAATCCGTAGAGCTGCTGTGCAAATACTCCCAGCCCGTCAACATCGTTGATGTAGGCGGTGGTCAGAGCCTCGTGAGCCACGAGGGGTATCGCCATCAGTCCGCGTTCGAGGTTCGCAGCCAGCTGTGCGCCGCGCACGGGGTCGATGCTTTTCAGCCGCTCCGCGAATTCATCGGGCACTGGACGGGGATTCCTGAACCGTTTCATCAGTTCACCTGCGATATGCTCGCTGTCCGCCGCCGAACCGCCGTTTCCTGCGATGAGCAGTTTTCCGCCGCGCTCATAGCACTCCTCCATCGCAAGGTACGCCGCCGCTATCTCATCACGCACAGCCCCGAGGCTCGGATGCCGCCCGATAAGGGTGTCCAGATGTCCCGACAGAGTTTTGTCAAGCTCTCTCATTTGTCCATACCTCCGATGATGTGTTTCACCGCTGACAGCAGCGAATCGGCAGTGAAGTCCTGTCCGAAGCTGCCGCTGCCGAGCAGTACCGTCCTGCATCCTGCGGCTTTTCCCGCGCCGATGTCGTTCTCGCTGTCGCCTATCATGAACGACTCCGCAAGGTCGATGCCGAAGTCCTCGGCCGCTTTCAGCAGCATCCCGGGCTTCGGCTTGCGGCATCCGCAGTCGGTCTTGAGCTCCGCGACCTCGCCCTCGAAGCCCTTGTCGGGGTGATGGGGACAGAAATACAGCCCGTCGATGTACGCTCCCTCGCGTCCGAGCAGCGTTTCGAGCTTGCGGTGTATCAGGTCGAGCCCCTCAAAAGTGACCTCGCCCCGTGCGATGACGGGCTGATTCGTTACCACCACCGCCAGATACCCCGACTCGTTTATGAGCCTTACCGCTTCGGCGGTGTCGGGCAGCAGCTCCAGCTGTTCGGGGGTGCGCAGGAAACCGACGTACCTGTTGAGGGTGCCGTCCCTGTCGAGAAAGACCGCCTTCTGCCTTGTGCGAAGGCTTTTCGCCGCCGTCAGCCCCGAAGCGAGGTCGCGCCGCACCGATTCGAGCCTGTCGGGCGTGCCCATGTCGCGGACATACTCGGGACTGTCGTAGCAGAACAGCTTCCCCGTGCCGCACAGGGGTTTCAGCAGCTGTCTGTCAAGGTCGGCTTTTTCGGGGGAACCGCACATATCCAGCACTTTAGGCGAGAGTATGTGCAGACCAGCGTTGACGCGGTTGTGGTACCATTCGGGACGCGCGTCCTCCTTTGCGAGCCACGCCGTCACCGCGCCGTTCTCATCCGCTTCGATAAGTCCGCTGTCGTAGGGATGGCTGTTCGGATGGGTGAATATGGTCGCGAGCGCCTGCTTTTCGTGGTGGTACGCCGTGAATCTGTTCAGGTCGATGTCGAACAGCGAATCGGCGTTGAGCAGCAGGAAATCCTCGCTGAGCCTGTCCCTCAGCCTGAAAAGCGCACCTGCGCTGCCCAGGGGCTTTTCCTCGACGAAGTACTCTATCCTCGCCCCGAAGCGTCCGCCGTCCCCGAAGTATCCCATTATCTTGTCCGCCATGTGGGACACCGTGATGATGATGTCCACGAACCCCTGTGAGACAAGACATTCTATCTCGTGCTGCAAGACGGGTTTTCCGCAAAGCTCTATCAGCGGCTTCGGGATGAGGGGCGCGGCTTCTGCGATGCGCGTGCCTTTGCCGCCTGCCATTATGACCGTTTTCATAGCTCTTCCTCTTCTCTCGGTTCGTAGGTCTCGGGGGTGTAGTGTATGACCCTTGTGCCGCCGTTCTCGAACTCGAATGGTATGTACATCAGGTCTCTGAGGGCTTTCCGCACCGCCTTCTGCTGTTCGGGTCTGACGTAGAACACGAAGAAACCGCCGCCGCCCGCCCCGAGCAGTTTTCCGCCGAGTGCGCCTGCCTTCATGCCCGTCTCGTATATTTCGTCGATGGCGCTGGTGCTGACAGACCTGCCCGTGCCGCGTTTGAGCTGCCATGTGGTGTCGAGCAGTCTTCCGAAGTCGTCGAGGTCGGCGCTGCTGTCGGTGAGGATCCGCTCCGCGTCATCCACGAGTGAGAGCATCTCCAGCAGTTTTTCCGTCCTGACGCCGTCCGCGCTGTTGTTCGCCTGCTGAACGTCGGCAGAGAACCGCGTGAATCCCGTGAAGAACATCATGAGGTTGTCGCTGAGCCGTTTCTTCCGCTCGGGACTGATGATGACGGGGAGCACCTCGTACCCGTCGGGGGTGAAGTCGATGCGGTTGAAGCCGCCGAAGGACGCCGCTATCTGATCCTGCCAGCCCCCAGCCTCGCCGCACAGCACGCGTTCGAGGTGTATCGCCTCATCCGCGAGCTTTCTCTTGTCGGCGTACTTTCCCTTGAGGGCGTAGAATGCGTTGAGCATCCCCACCGCGAAGGAAGAGCTCGTACCCAGACCCGACCGCGCAGGCAGGTCGGCTTCGTAGGTCAGGCGTATCTCGTGCATATCCAGCATCTTCATGGCGTTGCGGATAGCGGGATGTTCGATATCGTCAATGTCGGTGACGCGCTCGGTCTTCGAGTATGAAAGCTCGGTGCTGTATGAAAAAAACCTCGGCAGGTGCCGCACGTTCACGTAGCAGTATTTGTCGAAGGTCGCCGAAAGCACACGGCCGCCGTGCTCCCTGAAAAAACTCTCCATGTCGGTGCCGCCGCCGAAGAAAGACATTCTGAAAGGTGTCTTAGTGATTATCATTTGCTCACCTCGGAAAAAGAATAACACTATATGATTATATCACATCCACGGGGCGATTTCAAGTGTCATTACTGTTTTTATATACCCCTCATCCAAGTATCGCAGACGTGGGGGCGTAAAGTTTGTGTTGACATATTAACGTTTTTGTGCTATAATATAATGAAGTTTTAAAAAAGAGACACGGAGGCGATGTTTTATGAAGATCACAGCTTCGGAGGCTATGGCAAAATGTTTGACCGCAGAGGGCATAAAGGTCGTCTTCGGTTATCCGGGAGCGGCGATCTGCCCTTTCTATGATGCACTGATAAATACCGACATACGTCACATACTTGTAAGACACGAGGCGAACGCAGGACATGAAGCGAGCGGCTATGCGCGTATCACGGGCAAGCCTGCCGTCTGTATCGCGACCTCGGGTCCCGGCGCTGTCAACCTTATCACTGCGATAGCGACCGCTTACGCCGATTCGGTGCCGCTGATCTGCATTACGGGTCAGGTGAACCGCGATCAGATCGGAAGCGACGCTTTTCAGGAAGCAGACATCACAGGCGCTGCCGAGCCCTTCGTCAAGCACAGCTACCTCGTCAGTGACGCGGCGCAGATACCGCGCATCTTCAAGGAAGCGTTCTATATCGCGGGAACGGGCAGACCGGGTCCCGTGCTGATAGATGTTCCAATGGACGTTCAGCGCGAAATGATCGACTTCGAGTATCCCGAGACCGTTGACATCAGAGGCTACAAGCCCACAGTCAAGGGCAATCCCTATCAGGTGAAGCGTGTCTATGCGGCTCTGAAAGAGTCCGAGAAGCCCCTCATCTGTCTCGGCGGAGGCGTTTTCGCAGGCGGTGCAGTCCCCGAAGTCCTCGAACTCGCACGCAGGATGCAGATACCCGTTATCACCACGATGATGGGCATTTCAGCGTTCCCGTCGGATGACGAGCTGTTCTACGGCATGATAGGTATGCACGGCTGCAAGCCAGCAAACCGCGCCGTGAACGACTGCGACACCCTGTTCCTCATCGGCGCACGCGTCGGTGACAGAGCAGTCCGCACTCCGCTCGCCCTCGAAAAGACCACGAAGATAATCCATATAGATATCGACCCTGCCGAGATAGGCAAGAACATCAACGTTGACTATCCGCTGGTAGGCGATTCCAAGCAGGTGCTGACCCAGCTCCTCGCGATCGCCGAGCCGTGTACCCACGACGAATGGCTCGCCGAGCTTGCGTCCTTCCGCACCGAGAAGAAGTTCGCGGACGTGCCTTCGGGTACGGTCAACCCCAAGCGGTTCATCGACGAGCTTTCGCAGGCGATGCCCGATGACAGCGTCATCTGCGCCGACGTCGGTCAGAACCAGATATGGACATGCACCGACTACCGCTTCCGCAGCGGCGGACGCTTTGTGACCTCGGGCGGTATGGGCACTATGGGCTACAGCCTGCCTGCCGCCATCGGCGCAAAACTCGCCGCTCCCGACCGTCAGGTATGCGCTATCTGCGGCGACGGCGCTCTCCAGATGTCTATGATGGAGCTTGCCACCGCTGTCCAGCATGACGTGAACGTGAAGCTCGTTGTCATGACGAACACCCGCCTCGGTATGGTAAGAGAGCTCCAGACCAAGGGCTACGACGACAGACAGACCGCTGTTTTCCTTGACGGTTCGCCCGATTTCGTGAAGCTCGCAGAGGCTTACGGCATCACCGCTCTGCGCGTTACCGATGAGGAGAGCATGAAGCAGGCGATAGCACGCCTTGCAGGCAGCGACGAAAGACTTCTCGTCGAAGTCGTTGTAGATAAGGATTTCGCTACTTTATAACGCTAAATTAATGAAATCGTGTATAAACGTTCACGTTACGTTCATAAGGCAGCTGTATAATTAAAGGAGTATCGCGCATCGGCATATCACTGCCGAGGGCGACGACAGGAAAGTATAGGATGAAAAGACATTTATTCGCAGCCGTGACAGCGGCAGTCCTCGCGCTATCTTTAGCGTCCTGCGGCAAGAACGGCAATAATGAGACTGAGGACGTCAGCTCCTCGGCGGCTCAGACCGAGTATCTCGTCTTCAACGGCGTTTCCTACTCTCTTTCACTCGACAAGAGCAAATGGATCGACCGCGACAGATACATCGAACAGCTAAAGAACGACGGCTATTCGTTCAGCGATAAGGATATCAAGGGACAGGGCGCGGAAGGCAGCTACTTTTTCACCGACGAAAGCGTGAAAAAGGGCATGACGGAGGAGAATTTCACCTACGATGTGCCTTACCTCATCATCCCGACACCGCTGAGATCGAGCTCTTTTAAAGGAACGTCGATCGAGGACGCGGCTGATGCCGAGATCGCAGATTTCAAGGCGACCTACGAAAAGATCGACGGTATGCAGCTCGATGAGAGCGCATCGGGTATCACAGAGGTCGGCGGAAGGAAATTCCTGAAGGTCGTTGTGAGAAATTCCCTTGCCGACGGTCAGATCGTTCTTGTCCGCCAGAGCTATGAGATCATCGATCACAGCACAAAGTACAGTTTTAACTTCTCATCGACCGAAGAGCTTTCGGAACGCATGAGCGCCGAGTACGAGGAAGTGCTGAAGACACTGGCATTCTGATAACTACCCCAAAAGGGAGAGATTTTTTTGATAAAGAAAATGACGGCAGTTCTGACTGCTGTGGCGGCGGCGCTCACCTTCGCATCCTGCGGGAACAAGAAGAACGACAGCTCCGCGGCAGACAAAAACAGCAACGTTTCGGCTGCAAAGTCCGCTGATGCTTCTTCGGGAGCCTCGGGACAGGACGAGGATGCTCCGAAGCTCCCCGAATCTACCGCAAGAGTCTCCTTTGAGCTTGACCGCTCGGTGTGGCTCACCAGAGAAGACTACGAGTCAGAAGCCGAAAGCGGCGACGAGGATAAGCTCGAACTCGACAAGGCATATTCGGACGACGATGTGGAGACTATGTACGTCATGAGCGACGGCAGCCCGTCAGACGGTGCGGCGGTCTTCTACGTGACAAAGCCCGTATACAGCCCGAGCTATACCAAGGATACGGTTCCGATAATCGTCAACAGCGTCAACGAGGCTATGCAGCAGGATATCGACATGGGTGAGACCTATGAGTTCATTTCCTGCACCGCTTACGACGTGGGTGAGTATTCTGCCGTACACGCCGTGCAGAAGGATAAGGTGTTCGGCATCCCCATGAAGATGGATCATTACCAGTTCTTTGAGGATGGCGATGTGTTCATTGTGAACTTCTGCGCTCCCGCGGACAGGTACGATGACCTCAAACCCGAATTCGACAGCATAATCAAAAGCATAAAGATAGATCATTGACTCACGGAGGGATCATAACATGAAGCACACAATTTCAGTTCTTGTGGAGAACCACAGCGGCGTGCTGTCACGTATAAGCGGACTGTTCTCGCGCAGGGGCTTCAACATTGAGAGCCTTGCGGTAGGTCCTACCCACGACCCCGCAGTTTCAAGAGTTACGATAATCGCCGACGGTAACGACTACACCGTCGAGCAGATCGAAAAACAGCTCAACAAGCTCGTTGAGGTCATCAAGGTCAAGACCTTCGCACAGGGCGAGTGCATGGCACGCGAACTCCTGCTGGTGAAGATCGCGGCAGGCGCGGACAAGCGTCAGGATATCATGACCATCTGCGAGATCGCCGACGCAAAGGTAATAGACCTTACCGTCAATACAATGACCCTTGAGGTGTGCGATAAGTACGAGCATCTCAAGCGCTTTGAAGAGCTTATCGCTCCCTACGGCATCATCGAGATGGTGCGCACGGGTACCATCGCTATCCAGAAGGGTGCGGAAGTCATCGCTCCAAAGAAGTGAGCAGAGATCACTTCTTCGGGTCGGAAAACAAGTCAGTAAATCCGTTCACTGCGGACTTATTAATATGAAAACTATTTTTTGGAGGAATTAAAAATGTCTGATGCAAAAATTTTCTATCAGAATGACTGCGACCTTAACCTCTTAAAGGGTAAGACTGTTGCTATCATCGGTTACGGTTCTCAGGGTCACGCTCACGCTCTGAACCTCAAGGACAGCGGCGTTGACGTTGTTGTAGGTCTGTACGAGGGCTCGAAGAGCAAGGCTAAGGCTGAGGCTCAGGGTCTTACCGTTCTGAGCGTTGCTGAGGCTACCAAGAAGGCTGACCTTATCATGATCCTTATCCCTGACGAGAAGCAGGCTGCTCTTTATAAGAGCGACATCGAGCCGAACCTTTCCGAGGGCAAGACCCTTATGTTCGCTCACGGCTTCAACATCCACTTCGGCTGCATCGTTCCGCCTAAGAACGTTAACGTTATCATGATCGCTCCTAAGGGACCCGGACACACCGTTCGTTCCGAGTACGAAGTTGGCAAGGGCGTTCCCTGCCTGATCGCTGTTGAGCAGGATGCTACAGGCAACGCTCAGGAGCTGGGTCTTGCTTACGCTCTGGGTATCGGCGGCGCAAGAGCAGGCGTTCTTGAGACTACCTTCCGCACCGAGACCGAGACTGACCTCTTCGGTGAGCAGGCTGTTCTCTGCGGCGGCGTTTGCGCTCTGATGCAGGCAGGCTTCGAGACTCTCTGCGAGGCAGGTTACGACCCGAGAAACGCTTACTTCGAGTGCATCCACGAGATGAAGCTCATCGTTGACCTTATCTACCAGTCCGGTTTTGCAGGCATGAGATACTCCATCTCCAACACTGCTGAGTACGGCGACTATGTAACAGGTCCGAAGATCATCACCGAGGACACCAAGAAGGCTATGAAGCAGGTTCTGAAGGACATCCAGGACGGTTCCTTCGCAAAGCAGTTCCTTGTTGATATGTCCGCAGCAGGCGCTCAGGTTCACTTCAAGGCTATGAGAAAGCTCGCTTCCGAGCATCCTTCCGAGAAGGTCGGCGAGGAGATCAGAAAGCTCTACAGCTGGAGCGACGAGGACAAGCTCATCAACAACTGATAGCTGTCATCACATAAAACATACACGCCCGAGAGGAAACTTCCCCTCGGGCGTTTTTTACAGTAAAAAAGTGTCCGTAAAAACGGACACTTTAGCTTTGCTTGTCAATTTTTCGGAACACCCATGTACTCGAAGTCCACGCGGCCGCTGGAAACATCCGCGGCGGCTACCTGAATGAGTATCCGCTTGCCGACGGTGAACACCTCGCTTTTGCCGTGACGCTTGATCGAGAACTTGCCGTCGTATTCGTAGTCGGGGTAGGGGAGCGACTCGATCTTCACCAGACCCTCGCAGGTGTTGTCCAGCATGACGTACATACCGTGGGGCACGCAGCTGATGATGACACCCTCGAACACGTCGCCGAGCTTTGTTTTCAGGAACTCCGCCTTGTAGCAGTCCTCGCAGTCGCGCTCGGTCTGCATGGCGATGAGCTCGGTGTCGGTAGCCTGAATCGCCGCCGAGTGGGAGAATCGTCCGAACAGCTTTCCGCACCTCTCCGCATCGCCCGTCGCGAGAAACTCGGTCATGATGCGGTGTATCGCCAGGTCGGGATAGCGGCGTATCGGCGAAGTGAAGTGGGCGTAGTCCTTCAGCACCAGTCCGAAGTGCCCGATAGGCTCGGCGTCGTATCTCGCCTTCGCCATCGAACGCAGAACAAGGTTGTTAACCACGGGAAACCGCTCGGTACCGCGCTCCCACTCCAGTATCTCCGAAAGGGTCTTCGGCTTCACTCCGCCGTCGAAGTTGTGGGGGATGTTCAGCTCGGTGAGTCCCGCCTTGAGGTACTCCAGCCTGTCGAGGGGCGGATCCTCGTGTACTCGGTAAACGAAGGGCAGGCCGTTCTCGGCTCCGAACCTCGCCGCGCACTCGTTGGCGCAGAGCATGAAGTCCTCGATAAGCTCCTGACTGATGCCGCTCTGATGGGGCTCAACGTCGATGCAGTAGTCGTTCTCGTCGATGATGAGCACGCTCTCGGTGGTGGAGATCTGCGGTGCGCCGCGGTGTATGCGGTTGCCTTTGAGGATGTCCGCCAGCTCCTTCATGACGGGCAGACAGTCCAGCACCTCGGCGTACTTCTCGCAGAGGGCTTTCGCGTTGTACCCTTCGAGGAGCTCGTTTATCTCGCTGTACACGCCCTTGACCCTCGAACGGATGACCGTTTTCGCGAACTTATACCCCGTGATGAAGCCGTTTTTGTCAAGCTCCATCAGCGCCGAGAACGCCAGTCTGTCCTCGTTCGGGTTCAGCGAGCAGATGCCGTTGGAGAGGTCGGTGGGGAGCATCGGGATAACGCGGTTCGCGTAGTACACGCTGGTGCCGCGCTTGAACGCTTCGTTGTCCAGCTTCGACCCCGAAGTGACGTAGTGCGAAACGTCCGCGATATGTACGCCCAGCTTGTAGCCGTTCTCGGTCTTTTCCACCGAGATAGCGTCGTCGATGTCCTTTGTCGCGGCACCGTCGATGGTGAATATCGGCAGGTCGCGGAGGTCGAGCCTGTTGGGTATTTCCGCGGCAATAGCCCTGTAGTCGGAAACGCTCTTCGCCTCGGCGATGACCTCGGGCGGGAAGATGGGGGTAAGGCCGTTGAGCCCCAGCACGCTCATGGCGCAGACGTTCGCTTTGAGGGAACTGCCGTAGGTCATGACTATTTTGCATCTGTGATTTGCGTGGGAAGTGCCTCTGTGACTTATCTCCGCCAGCACCTTGTCCCCCTCGCGCAGGTCGAAATTGCAGGGCTGTTCGATGGTCATGGCGTACTTCGAGAGGGTGTCGGGCACGACCTTCAGCTCGCCCCACTCGCTGACGATGTTGCCCGTGAACCGCGAAAAGCACTCTTCGGTTATCTCAATGACCTTGCCTTCGAGCTTGTCGTCGCGCCCGATGTAGGTCTGCACCTTCACGAGGTCGCCCGGCAGAGCGCCGTTCAGGTACCTGCCTGCGACGAAGTACTCCTCATCGGTCTCCACATTCCTCACGAAGCCAAAGGTCTTCTTGATGCGCGAGACCTTGCAGTCGATGAGCTTGTCCCCCGACGCGATAACGTAGCCGCGCCCCGTGTTGATGAGCTTTCCCGCTCTCGACAGGTCTTCGAGCCCCTTGTCCAGATCGCGCTTGGAGAGCTGTGCTTTCAGCGGTTTGTACAGCTCGTCGAAAGTCAGCCCTTCCTTGTGTTTTTTCAGTCTGTCAAGTACAAATTTCTCAAATTCTTTTCTCATTATTATCCTTTCTGTCAAAAAGAATAGCCCTGCCGTGTGAGCAGGGCTTTAAAGTGTTCTTACTTCTTGATGTGAACGATAACGTTCAGTGCAAGAGTGATAATGAAAATCAGCGCAGCCGATACCTTGGTGATCCTGGACAGCTTAGCGTCCTTGGTCCTCGACATATTGCCTTCGTAGAAGCTCTCATTGTAGCCGCCGCCGATAGCGGATGTAAGACCGTCGTCCTTGTTCTCCTGTGCAAGCACCACAAGGATGATTACGATACTGCAAAGAATGAGCACAGCTCCTGCAACTATCTCTATAACACTCATCGTGAAAATACACGCCCTTTCATGTTCGGTTTGTCATATACGAATATTATACCACATTCCGAGCCGAATTGCAAGGGCTTTTTGAAGAAATTTGTTAATTTTTTGTGACCATCACTTCCATACGGTCGCAAGACCCGCTTCATCAAGAATACCGACTATCAGCTCGGCGTGTTCGTCATGAAGTTTTCCGCAGAAGTCGCCGCTTTCGCATAACAACAGCAGCTCACCGTCCACCGCCGAATACACGTCCCGGCTTCCTGCGTCACAGGCGGCGTGTTCACGGGTGAATTCCGCGTTTTTGTCGATCTTTTCGGCTTCAAGGACACAGGTGCGGATGAGGTTTTTGTCATGGTCGGACGCAAACTTCTTCTTGTCGATCTCTTTTCTGAGCCTTGGGAGAAGTTCCTCTGTCTTAACATTTTCCTCGTCCGAGAGGTCGAGATAGTATTTTTCGCCGCCGCAGGTCACGAAAGTCACGGTGTAAGTACGAGTCCACGCATAGTTCGAGTAAGTGAAAACGAAGGCTATCTCGTCATCCTCATGGTGGAAATCCGCGTCATCCACCTCGACGACAGCATTTGTGTACCTGAGTTTGTCGAGCATGGGCGACAGGGTTTTCGGAACATTCGTCCCTGCAAACAGTGCAACAGCGGTCATAACAGTGATAAGTAATTTCATGGTGATACCTCTCAAAAATCGTTCTTTACCTATTATGACGAAAAATCCTCCGCCGATATTACACCCATGCAAAAAAATTTCGGTGTCCGACCGATTTGACTTTCGGCGGCGCTGATGTTATAATAGTATCATGAAAATGATCCGAGGAGAGGATAAAATGAAAAGAAAACTCACAGCACTCCTGCTGGCGCTGATGTGTCTCTGCACGTCGGCGTGTGCCGAAGCACAGTCGGGACAGGCTGACGCGTCCGCGGAAAGTTCGCAGTCGTCCGCAGCTGCCGACGTCACCGAAATTTCCGACACCGACTATTCCGACCACTCGAACTGGGCGTACTATGCCGAGGGCGAGAACAAGGACGCCGATCTGTTCCTCGTCTGCCCGACGGTGGACACCAAGGACGAAGCGAATATGTCCCTCGACGACGAGGAGACGAAAAGGTCGTTCGTCGGCGCCCTGAACATGGAGCGCGGCATCTACGAGGACAGCACCAGAATGTTCGCTCCCTACTACCGTCAGGCTGCCATGTCCTCGTTCCTTGCCGAAGAGGATGTCCGCGACAGCCGCCTTGAACTCGCCTATTCTGACGTGTCGGCGGCGTTCGCCTACTATCTTGAGCACGAGAACAACGGCAGACCTGTCATTATCGCAGGCTTTTCGCAGGGTTCGGATATGTGCTACCGACTTGTGAGGGAGTACTTCGGCGATGAGGAACTCCGCGACCGTCTTATCGCCGTCTACACCATCGGCTTGGCTGTCACCGAGGAAGAGATCGCTGACTGCCCCCAGCTCCGCCCCGCACAGAGCGCGGACGACCTCGGCGTGTTCATCAGCTTCGAGTGCGAATCTCCCGACGTTCAGGAGACGATGCTGATACCGCGCGGCAGGCGTATGCTCTCGATCAATCCGCTCACATGGAGCACCGACACCGCCCCTGCCGACAAGTCGCTCAACAAAGGCGCCTGCTTTACAAGCTACAGCGGCGGCATCAAGCGCGAGGAATCCGCCCTCTGCGGATGCTACATCGACGAGGAACGCGGCACACTCAAAGTAACCGACATCGACCCCGCCGACTACCCGAGCATCGTCCCGGGTCTCCCCGAAGGCGCCTACCACATCTACGACTACCAGTTCTTCTTCCGCAACCTACAGGAAAACGTCCAGACCCGTCTCGCCGCCTACCTCGCCCAGCGCTCCTCCGCAGCTGCCTGAGGGGGGGATAGTGAGGGTCTTCCCCAAAGAAAAAAAGCCCGCAGAAAAAATCTGCGGGCTTAAAATATCGTGGAGCTAAGGGGAGTCGAACCCCTGACCTCTTACATGCGAAAAAAGCGTCTCAAAGATTGCACGTTTACTATTTTATCATAAAAGATAAAATAGTGCAATTGAAAGACTATTAAATTTTAAGAAAGAAGGTATGAAAATGAAAGCGATTATCAAACCCGATGCTCGTTACATTGTGGGCAGCAAAATGTCTCTTGATTCGATGTGCAAGCTGCTTAAGCAAGAGTGCGGCTTTTCAAGGAAG
>NZ_FPIR01000006.1:0-174022 GCF_900119155.1 Ruminococcus sp. YE71
TGTTCGGAGTGCTGAAAGAAGATCATGGCTTCAGAAGATTCCTTTGCAGGGGCAAAAACAACATCAAAACAGAGTTCATTTTGCTCGGGCTGGCATACAACATAAAGAAACTTTTTACGAAGATCTCGGGAAACCGACTCGGAATATCTCTTTTTGAACTAAAATCGGCATAAAACCAACAGAACAAAACACCCCCGAGTTCTCTTTTTGAAGAGGGCTTGGGGGTGTGCGCGCTGAAAATGCCTATTTTACAAAGCATTGTATTCGACGGGTTAGATGTGCGGATATTGAGAGGGAGTGCTGATGGTGCAACAGCTCCTCCCCCAATTCAAGACCCGCACTCACCCCACGTAAAAAGCCGCAGCTGCGTGGGCGGCTGCGGGCATAATGGTCAGAATTCGTAGGGGGTGATCTGGTATACGAAATAGTTGAGCCAGTTGGAGAAGAGGAGGCTCGATGCGGAGATCCAGCGGCTGACGGGTTCCTTGTCGGGGTCGTCGTCGGGGAAGTAGTTGGCGGGGACTTCAGGGGAGATGCCCTTGTCGGTGTCACGGATGTACTCTTCGGCGAGACGGTAAAGATCATACTCGGGATGACCGTTGACAAAGACATTTTTGCCGCCGTCGCTGATGATATACGGACCTGTCAGCTCCGACTCGGCGATGACCGACAGTTCGGAGACTTTGCGAACATCCTCGCTCCTGATGCCCGTGTAGCGGGAATGGGGAGCGTAGAAATTCTTGTCGAAACCGCGGACAAGCTCGCTGGTCGGATCGGTCAGGACGTGCTCATAAACGCCCGAGAGTTTCTTGTCAAGCTCGTACTTCGGCACGCCGTAGTGATAATACAGACCTGCCTGAGCCGCCCAGCAGAGGTGCAGAGTGGATGTTACGTGTATCCTGCTCCATTCAAGTATCGAGGACAGCTCGCCCCAGTAATCGACGTCCTCGAATTCGAGCTTCTCGACAGGCGCACCCGTGATGATAAGACCGTCGAAATACTTGTGTTCTATCTGGTAGAATGGCTGGTAGTTTTTCAGCAGATAGCCCATCGGTGTGTTCTTGTACTGGTGGGTGACGAGCCTGATGAACGTGACCTCGATTTGCAGCGGCGAATTGGAGAGCAGCCGAAGCAGCTGCTGTTCGGTATTCTCCTTGTCTGGCATGAGGTTAAGGACCGCGATCTTGAGCTCTCTGATGTCCTGATGGCTTGCTCTTTCTTCGGTCATCGCAAAGATATTTTCCTTTTTCAGCTTTTCGATGACCGGTAACGTTTCTTTTAACCTAATCGGCATTACTCTTTCCTCCGTTTCCTTTTGATCGTGGATCGTGTTTCGGTGCTCCGACGCCCGCAGACCGAAACAGATATCAGATATAGTACATATAGGTTTTGCCGCTGCCCGAACTGTCCTTGTATTCCTTAATGAGGTCTGCAAGGGTCATCTGCTCGGTAAAGCGGCGCATATAGCTATTCATTTTGTCCCAGAGGCAGCTGTTGACAGACGAACGGATGTCGTTCGCCTGCGCTTCGTCAGCCTCGTAGGTGTCGGCAAGGATATTGTTATCGAGAGCGTTCAGGATCTCGGAGAGAAATATCTTTTCAGCAGGACGCGACAGAAGGTATCCTCCGTGAGAACCTTTCTGACCCTTCACGAAACCGCCCTGCCGAAGCCCGAGAATGATCTGTTCGAGATACTTCTGTGAGATATTCTGACGCTCGGCGATCTCTGCCGAGGAAACCGTGTTCCCGTTCTCGGAATTCACGGCGATGTCGGCAAGCGCCACGATCCCGAGCTCGACCCGAGTAGAGATCTTCATTTCAACTGTCACCCCCATCCAGCAGTTTTTCCATCGTATTCCAACTGAGAAGTGCGCACTTCACACGGGCAGGCATCTTCGAGACATTCTGCAAAGCGCCTGCTTCTTCAAGCTCTTCCAGCTCGTCCTCGGTGATCTCTCCGCTTATCATCCTGCGGAAAAGCGCTGTGTAGTACTTGGCCTGTTCGGGAGTTTTTCCGATTATCAGCTCAAGCATGATGTCCGCACTCGCCTGCGAGATGGCACAGCCGATACCCGTGAACGAGCCGTCGGTTATAATGCCGTCGTGGATGTCGAGGTGGAGCTCGATATCATCGCCGCAGGTAGGGTTCAGACCCTTACAGACATGAGTCGCACATGGCATATCATGCCTGTGCAGAGGGTGCAGATTGTGATCGGCAAGCACCTCGCCGTAAAAGCTATCCGTCATATCCCATACGCCTCCTTATCGTTTTCAGTGTAGCAATAAAACGTTCGATATCCTGTTCGTCGTTGTAGAATGCGAGACTCATACGGGTGGTGGACTGCACGCCGAGATGCTGGTGAAGCGGCTGTGCGCAGTGATGACCTGCACGGATCGCAACATTATCGGCATCGAAGATCGCCGCGATGTCGTGGGGATGCACGCCGTCGATGGTGAAAGTCAGGATGCCGTGATGGTCGGCGGCATTGTCGGCGCCGATGATGTGAATGTGGGGGATCTTCTTCATCTCATTGAAAGCAAGCTCGGTCAGCTCGTTTTCGCGCTGTTCGATGGCATCAAAGCCGAGCTCATTTATATAATCGATGGCCGCCGCAAGTCCGACCGCACCGCCGACATTGACCGTACCCGCCTCAAACTTGTGGGGCAGTTCGGCGTAAGTCGCGCCCTCGCGGGTCACGTACTCGATCATCTCGCCGCCCGAAAGGAACGGCGGCATTTTTTCGAGGAGCTCTTTCCTGCCGTACAGCACGCCGATGCCCATCGGCGCAAGCATTTTGTGTCCCGAAAACGCAAGGAAATCAACGTCCAGCGACTGCACATCCACAGGGATGTGGGGCACGCTCTGCGCACCGTCGCACACGATGATAGTGCCGTTTTCGTGGCAGATCTGCGCGAATTCCTTTATCGGGTTCACACGTCCGAAAACGTTTGAGATCTGAGCTATCGCAAAAAGCTTTGTCTTTGGTGTGAGCGCCGCTCTGAACGCGTCAATCGTGTACTCTCCGAACTCATCACACTCAAGATAATTAAGCTTTGCGCCCTTCTCTTTAGCAAGCAGCTGCCACGGGAGAAGGTCGGAATGGTGTTCGGAAACTGCGACCAGTATTTCGTCTCCTGTAATGATATTCGCACGGCCCCAGGAGTAAGCCACAAGGTTCAGGCTTTCCGAAGCGTTGCGGGTAAAGATTATTTCCTTAACACTTTTCGCACCTATGAAACCGCGGACTTTCTCCCTCGAATCCTCATACGCGTCAGTAGCCTTGACGCTGAGATCGTAAAGACCTCTGAGAGGGTTCGCATTCTGCTCATAATAGTAGGTATTCACCGCATCTACAACACTTTTCGGCTTCTGCTGAGTCGCCGAATTGTCGAGATAGACGAGGTCTTTATACACATCAAAGACAGGAAAATTTGACTTTGAAAGTAAAGCCTTATTCATCATCATCACCCCATCCGAGTTTATCAAGAATTTGTTTTTCAGTCTGTTCATCGCCGATCTTTTTTATGATCTGAGCGATCTTGGACTTAGCAAGTAATGTAGTAATTTTCTCCTCGGGAATTCCTCTAGACTGCATATAGTAGACCTGATTTTCGTCAAGTCTTCCGATAGATGCGCCATGACTTCCGTCAACATCCTCTTCTGCACAAAGGATCAGCGGAACCGTTTTATTAACAACGTCGTCGCTCAGAAGAAGGACTTCCTCTTTTTCAGCGCCCTTTGCGCCTACAGCTCCGTTACGAAAATCTATCGTTCCCTTAAAAGTTTTCGCAGACTTTCCGTTAAGAACGCCCTTGACATTGATCTCCGAATTGCTCTTTCTGCCTGTCTGGACAGCAACGAGATTGACATCGAGCTTGTCCTCGTTATAAAGAAGATACGCAATATCCGCAGTAAACTGCGATTTTCTGCCGCTCAGATCCGTAAGTATCTCGCTTACGGTGTCTCTGCCGAGGTAAAGCTGAACAAGTTCAAAATTAGCATCGTCGGCAACATTTGCAGTGATTTTCGCAATCGTTTTCGCTTCCGAATCGAAGATCTGAACGAGCTTCACCTTAGAACCGACAGCCGCGTTGACCTGCACCTCTACATTCTCCGAAGAATCAATATATATCAGCGAATTCTTGCTTTCGCCCTCTTTTGCATTTATTTCATGCCGTGCCGCAGCCCTCTCTGATGTTTCATTTTCTTTCACATCAAGCTCAACGCCATTGACTTTGAGCCATGAAAACGTAGGCACAGGCAAAATATTCAGTTTATTGTTTTGCATAATTTTCACCCTATACTTCCGTGCATCTCAAGACCGATAAGGTTATTCATCTCCATCGCGTACTCGAGCGGAAGTTCCTTTGAAACGTTGTCCGCAAATCCGCGAACGATCATCGCTTTCGCTTCCTCTTCGCTCAGACCGCGGGACATCAGATAGAATACAGACTCGTCACTGATGCGTCCGATCTTCGCCTCATGCCCGATATCACAGTGTTTTGTGCGGATATCCATCGCAGGCACAGTGTCCGAACGCGAGATCCTGTCGAGCATCAGCGACTCGCAGCTTACAGAGCTCTTGCTGCCGTGAGCGTTTTCGTTTACGACCACCGCACTTCTGAACGTGCTCGTCCCGCCGCTTTTCGAGATGGACTTAGTGTTCATATACGAGGAGGTATCGGGAGCATTGTGAACGATTTTCGCACCCGTGTCAAGATTCTGACCCTCACCTGCAAAAGTGATTCCCGTGAACTCAGCGCTCGCTCCTCTTCCGTTTAATATACTCATAGGATAGAGATAACTTACGTGTGAACCGAAGCTGCCCGACACCCACTCTATTCGTCCGTTTTCTTGTACTAATGCACGCTTTGTGTTCAGATTGTACATATTCTTCGACCAGTTTTCGATAGTCGAATAACGCAGCGTCGCGCCCTTTCCGACAAACAGCTCGACACAGCCCGCGTGAAGTCCCGCTTCGTAATATTTCGGAGCTGAACATCCCTCGATAAAGTGCAGATATGCGCCTTCTTCAAGGATTATCAGCGTGTGCTCGAACTGTCCTGCGCCCTTTGCGTTGAGTCTGAAATAGGACTGGAGCGGAATATCCAAGTGTACATTTTTCGGTACATACACAAACGAACCGCCCGACCAGACTGCTCCGTGCAGTGCCGCAAACTTGTGGTCTGTCGGCGGTACGAGCTTCATAAAATGTGATTTTATTAAATCGGCATAGCGCTCATCGTGCATCGCACTTTCGAGGTCGGTGTAGACGACTCCCGACTCTGCCACTTCCTGACGCACGTTGTGATACACCAGCTCGCTGTCATACTGCGCTCCGACGCCTGCCAGCGATTCACGCTCAGCCTGCGGTATTCCGAGCTTTTCAAAGGTCTGCTTGATGTCGTCGGGAACGTCGTTCCAGTCGGTGTTCATGCGGCTCTTCTGACGGATGTAGGTCACGATGTTGTCAACGTTCAGACCCTCTATCGACGGGCCCCATTCCACCATCGGAGTTTTGTTGTAAATTTCAAGTGATCTCTGACGGAATTCTCTCATCCATTCGGGGTCGTTTTTCTCATCGGAGATCTCGGAGATTATTTCGGGAGTTATACCACTGTCCAAAAAATCTCTCTCATTTTCATCGTATCTGAAATCGTAGAGCGAGCGGTCGATCTCGGCTACCTGTGTTTTCTCTTTCATTCGCTCACTCCCTGACAATATATTTCTCGAAACCGTTTTCGATGACCTCGTTCACAAGCTCGCCGCTGCCCTCTGCAACGACCGTGCCTGCCGCAAGAATGTGGGTCTTGTCCACGTTCAGCGCCTCGAGGATCTTCGTGTTGTGTGTGATGACCAGCAGCGAACCGTTCGTCCTGCTTCTGTATTCCTCAATGCCCTTCGAGACCGTCTTGACCGCATCCACGTCCAGACCCGAGTCGGTCTCGTCGAGGATCGCCAGCTTAGGTTCGAGGATCAGCAGCTGCAAGATCTCAGCCTTTTTCTTCTCACCGCCCGAGAATCCCACGTTCAGGTCGCGGTCGGCGTAGGATGTGTCCATCTCCAGCAGCTCCATCGCCGCCTTGAGCTTCTTCTTGAAATCCCACAGCTTGAGGTGCTTGCCCGTCACCTGTTCGAGAGCGTTTCTCAGGAACTCCGACAGGGTGATGCCCGGTATCTCGATTGGGTTCTGGAACGACAGAAAGATGCCGAGTTTCGCACGCTTATCCGCGCTGAGTGCGGTGATATCGTTACCGTCGAACAGGATGCTGCCGTCGGTGACCTTGTATTCGGGGTTGCCCATTATCACCGAACCGAGGGTCGATTTTCCCGCGCCGTTCGGTCCCATGAGAACGTGAGTCTCTCCCTCACCGATGGTGAGTTCCACCCCGTGGAGCAGTTCCTTTTCCTCGGCAGAAGCCGTGAGCCCGTTTATTTTAAGTAATTCTGACATAGTATCTGTCCTTTCATATATTCATAGCATCAAGTGCTGTGATGTATTCAAGATTCGGCACGAAGACCCCTTTGTGGACCGTGCCCCTGTACACGGCCTTCCCGTTCCTGAACGCCGTGACCTGCGCTATCGGGAACGGTATCCAGCCGTCGCCGTCAAGCGGTGTCGTCGAAAACAGCAGTCCGTTTTCGAGCTTTTTATAGCTGAGTGTATTTTTCAGGTTCTTGTGGATGTACATGAGGTCGCCGTCGAAGATCATCAGGTTGAGCTTGTTTCTCGGCGAGTTCTCGGTGATGAAGCCGTTCACCGCCGCGAACCTCTCACGCTCGCTCAGTTTTCCCGACGCGAGCTTCTCGTTCATCATGTCGATGAACGCCAGAAACAGCCTCTCTGAATCGGTGTCTCCCCGCTGCTCTCTCAGGTATTTGTACGTCCTTTCGCCCGAATATATCGTTCCGTTGTGTATCATCGTCCAGGTCCTGCCCGAGATATCCGCTGCCGTGAAAGGGTGGCAGTTCTCGGTCTTTATCGAACCTATCGTCGCGTATCTGATGTGCGCGAGCATATTTTTCTGAGGCGTGAGCTCTTCGAGCACTTCGGGAAGAAGTTCGCTGTCCGAAGCCTTCACAGGCTCCTTGACGATATGCCTGCTGCCGTCCTCATACATTATGCCCCATCCGTGAGGGTTAGTCTCACTGTGGCTGAAAAACACCTCCGCATACTGCCGAAGGTCGGTGGGCGCCGCCCCCGAAAAACCTAACAGTTCGCACATTGAAAATCATCCTTTATCCGTAAATATCACCCGGGTCTATCCTTTCACACAAGCGATCATTCAGTTTCGTTTTTTCATATCCGAGCACTGCCAGCGCCGCCTCGTCCCCCTCGAAGAACTTCTCCATTTCGCCGATCACCTGCGAAGCCTTCTCCAGTATCGGAGTACCGCCGATGGTCACACCTTCGAGCGAATAGAGCGAAGCGTTCTGATGGTCGATGACCGCCTGTTCCTGACGTTCTTCCGTGAAGTCGAGATCGGGCTGTGCCGACAGATACATCATCAGCAAATGCGCGAATCTCAGGTCGTCCTCATTCACGCCTAGCGGTTCGGTGGGGTCGAGATCGAACATTCGCAGCTCGATGTGGCTCACGCCGTTTTTGAAGCTCGACAGGTCGTTGACGCCGCAGGGTTTCAGTCTTACGGGCAGGTAAAGCTCACTCGCGGAGAAAAGCATTCCCTTATCGACGTGTTCCCTGATGCTCGCGATGAAGTCATCGAGACTGCCGAATCTCAGCTTCGGTCTGAAGGAGTTCCAGTAGCCTCTCTCGCCGCTGCGGATAGAAGCGTATCTCGTTCTGAACGCTCCCGACGCGCCGTCCTCGTACAGCGAAGCGTCGCATATCGGGCTCGAAGCCGTCAGCAGCACCAGCAGCCAGCTGTGCGCCGAGATCTGCTTGTAGAGCCGCAGATAAAACGCGTCCCTGAATCTGCCGAAGTCCTCGCCGCCGCTTATGCTGCGCAGGTACTCGTCATCGAATGAGAAGTTGAAATGTATCCCCGAGAAGAGCATCAGGCGCTTGCCGTAACGGCGTTCGAGCTGTTCGCGGTACAGGCGTTTTCCCGAATGCTCGCCCGTGAAGTTCGCAACGGGGATGTCGCCCTCGTTCTCGAAGTGCGGAGGATTACTGTACAGCCAGATGGACTCATTCATCTTCGCCAGCTTTTTACGTGCGGCGTGGTCGAGCTTTTCCAGTTCATCCATAACCTCATCGATACTGTGACAGACAGGCGTTATCAGCTCGATCTGATTCTCGCAGAAGTCGCGGGTCATATGTTCATCATCGCCGAAGGGATGCGGCGTCTGTGCAAGTCTGCCGTCGCGGTCAACACGCAGCGTCTCACGCTCAAGTCCGAAACATCCTTTATAAAAAAGCCTATTATCCATCTTTCCTCCTTGACATCCCGCCGACTTTTGTCTATAATTAAAACGGAGGTGTCATTCATGCCTGAAACTGTTATCGAACGTCTTGCCGCCGCAGGACTTGACATCCACGGCTTAGAGGTGTTTTACCGCGGCGAGACGAGCCGTCGGCTCTTCGCCGATGATGTCCGCCGACCGATATATTCGGTCACGAAATCCATCACGTCCGCCGCCTTTGCGCTTGCCTGTGATGACGGTCTGCTCGCTCCCGAACTGCCCCTTGCCGACTATCTCGACAAGAGCGTCCGTCCGCTCGCATCCGCCGCTTTCCGCGGACTGCCTTTCAGCCGTTTTCTCACGATGACGGCGGGCAAATATCCTTTCCGTCCCGAGGGCGGCAACTGGCAGGAGCATATCCTGTCGCTCCCCGCCAACCATTCCGACACCGCTTTCCACTACTCGAACATCCCCGCCTATCTTGTGGGGGCGGCGGTGGAAAACGCTTTCGGCGGCGACCTCATGTGCGTGCTGAACGAGCGTATCTTCACGCCCCTCGGCATACCCGAACCGCCTTTCGTAAAAAGTCCCGAGGGACATTTCTACGGTGCGACGGGTGTCGGGCTCACGCTTCACGAGCTGACTCTTCTCGGCCGTTTCTTCCTGCAAAAAGGCAGATGGAACGGCGAACAGCTCATTTCTGAAGCTGCCGTTTCCCGTGCGGTCTCGCCTGCCGTTGAGACAGGTTCGGGTGACTGCTACGGTTATTTCTTCCGCGTGTCGGACAACTGCTTTGCGATGTGCGGCAAGTGGGGTCAGCGCTGTCTGGTCTATCCCGAGCAGGAGCTCGTCGCAGCCTATCTCTCGCACCAGCCCGACCGCTCCGAGGAGCTTCACGGCATCATCCGCGAGTTTACCGACAGTATCGCGGAGCAGGGTGTATTCCTATAAGTCCGCTATGAATTAATGCTATTGTATCATATATTTCCTACTATGTCAATAGGCTTTATTACTTTTTATGAATCCCTACAACGTAGATAGGTTTTATTTAAAAGTATTTGTTCAACATTTCCTATTGACTTGCTATGCTTTTCTAAGGTATAATTTTATTAGTTCTTGATTATTTTTATAAGTCGGGTGATGTTGATGAAAAGAGTAATAGTCGGGCTTTCGGGCGGTGTGGACAGTGCTGTCGCGGCGTATCTGCTGAAACTCGCAGGATACGACGTGATAGGCGTCACCCTTCGGACATGGGTCTCGGCGGACGGAAAAGAAAGCCGCTGCTGCGAGATAGATGATGCGCGTGAGGTCTCGGCACAGCTCGGGATACCCTACTACGCCGTCAACTGTCAGGCGGATTTCCGCAGGTACATCACCGAGCCCTTTGTCAGCGAATATGTCAGCGGCAGAACACCTAATCCCTGCATAATCTGCAACCGCGCGATAAAATGGGACAAGATGCTGGAGTTTGCCGACGTCATGCAGGCTGACCTCATCGCAACGGGACACTACGCCTGCGTCGAGCGCCTGCCGAACGGTCGGTTCACGGTCAGACAGGCAGATCACACGGAAAAAGACCAGACCTATATGCTCTATCGGCTGACACAGCAGCAGCTCGCCCGCACGATGATGCCCCTCGGCAGGCTTTCCAAGCAGGAAGTCCGCGGCATCGCAGAAAAAGCGGGTCTGTCGGTCGCCGACAAGCCCGATTCACAGGAGATATGCTTCGTCCCCGACGGCGACTACATCGGCTACATCGAGGAACACGTCGAAACGCTCCCGCCCGAGGGCAGCTTCGTGGACACTTCGGGCAAAGTCCTCGGCACCCACGGCGGCATCCACCGCTACACGGTGGGACAGCGCAAGGGGCTCGGGCTGTCCCTCGGCTACCCTGCTTACGTCAGGGAGCTTGACAGCGCATCCGACACGGTGGTGATAGGCGATGAGAGCTCGCTCTACTCGTCACAGATCCGCTGTTCCGACGCGGTCTTTATGGGGATGGAGGAGCCTTCCGTCGGCGAACGTTTCAGCGGTCTCGCAAAGATACGCTACCACCACTCACCCCAGCCCGCCGAAGCCGAACTTCTCCCCGACCGCACCCTCTCCCTCACATTCCGAACGCCCGTCCGCGCCGCCGCACGCGGTCAGTCCGCAGTCCTCTACTCCGAAAACGGCTCCGTCCTCTGCGGCGGCGTCATAATGTAGACCGCTGCGCACAAGATTTAGCGCAAAACAATCGTTTTTTGTCGTATTTCCAATAGTTTTTGTTTATAATATACAAGTGCTGTTTTATACGCTTTCTGAAAGCTATGCGAATTAACCGTTGATATTTCTTCATTTTTATGTTATAATTTTACCATATAGTAGAATACTATATCAATTTTTTACAGGAGAAATGGAGATGAGCTTATGAAAAAATTCGCAGCTATGGTGCTGGCACTCGTGATGTGCCTCGGAATGACGTCCTGCGGCGACAGCGGCTCGGAAAGCAAGGACAAGGAGGATACCTCTTCCGTTTCGGCTAAATCCGACAGTGAAAAGCCTGCCGAGACATCGGCAGCGGACAGCGCCGACAATGCCGAGACCGAAGCTACAGAACCCGCCGAACCCGAAGTCGAGGTACAGTCTGTAGAGGCGGCCAACGAACTGCTCGGCATCAAGTGCTCTTTCGATGTCCCGAAGTTCGAGGGATGGGAACAGGAAAAATACGAGGAAGACGGCGACCAGACAAGGGTAAAACTCAAGTATTCCTTCACGGCAGATGACGGAAGCAATTCCTACTGCACGATAGACGTATACCTGCTCGTAGACAGCACCAACGGTCTCGACTGGTTCATGGAGAAGAACGAGAACATCCCGAACACCGAATATATGGGCTATATCAACGGCCACACAAGGTCTCAGGACTGCCCGATGTACTTCTACGGCGAGGACTATCTCGACGGCAAGGTAAGAGTCGACGTCAACGTTTCGTGCATGGATGAGAATATGCCTCAGGACAAGTACGAGGAGATGCTGACCACCATCCAGAAATCCCTCAGAACAGAAGTCCTCGACACCAATAAGATCTACGACAGCGACGGAAATCTTCTGACCGTTGACGGCAAGTTAAAGATACCCCCTGTCGTTGAGATCGCGGGCACAAAGGCTGAAGTTCACTTTGCAACATATAACAGGACCATCGACGCACAGACCGAGTTCACGGCGGACGGCAACAACGTTGAGATGCACGAGAGCGGTCTTGTGAGGAGCGACATTTTCGATAAGTTCATCGAAAGCTACGCAAAGGATCAGCCCTACGACTGCGAGGTCAACGGACACGCCGCAAAGGGCAGACTCTGGAACGATTTCGGCACCCTGACCGCCGAATACATCGTTCAGTTCGACGACGAGACATTCTACCGTTTCTATGTCAGCTCGAAGGGTTCCCTCGACCTTGCCGCCATCAACGAGATGATGAACGGTGCAGAGCGCGGAACTCTCGAAGCTCAGCTGAACGGCTATCTCAGCGATTTCGTATCTTCTATCGAAACGCTCTGATAAACCGCATATCTTCAAGGCATAAAAAAAAGCACAGCGCGATTCATATCCGCTGTGCTTTTTGCTGTCTGCTTTTTTGTACAATATCAATAGCTTCTCCACTTCTTCTCGGGCTCGGCGATATCGACCTTGACCTCGTTGCCGTCGTACTTGTGGACAGCGTCTTTGAACCCCTCCTCGGCTTCGTCGAGATCTCTGTATCTCTCATTCTCCGCGTCGAAGTTGTGGACTGCTTCCTCGTATCCGTCATCGGGGTCGTCAAACTCGGGCATTTCGAGCTCCGCCTCGCCGTCGGATCCCGAGAGCTTGTCGGTATACTCGTCCTCGGGAGTGTCGAACTCGCCGTGCTTGATGTGGAAATCCTCCAGATGGCGTTCAGGCAGCTGAGAGAGCAGCTCCTCAGCCTGCGAACCGTCGTATTCCTCGTGGGGCTTCTGCGGCATCTTGTCCTTTGCGAGGGTCTGATTCGCCTTCTCGCTGTAAAGCAGGGTACGCTCATACTCCATCCGCTCAAGCTCCACCCTCTCAAGAAACGGGAAATCGGGCAGCTGCTTCATGAAAAGCACCTGCTCGGCGATGGGCTTCATAAGTACAGCCGCCACGGTATAGTAGCAGACCATTATCACTGCCACAACCGATACCGAGCCGAACAGCACGAACGGTATAAGCGTGAACGCGCCCATGAGAACGGGTGCCGCAACAAACCGCTCGGTATGCTCCACAGGCAGAAAAGGAACGCACAGCATGATGCAGACCCAGGTCGCCATATCAATGGTATTGTTGGCAAGGATGCCTGTCATCGGTCCGTCGAATAACTGCGCCGTTAATGACGCACCCATCGAGATGGATGTGAACAGTATCCCCGCCACCGCAAAAAAGAACGGAAGACTGAACCATATCTTCTGCCTGCGTCTCAGCATCGCATAGTATTCGCGCAGTTGTTTGAAGGTCATGAATTTGTGGTGGCTGTAGATGTCTCTCATTTCTTTTCTCCTTGTTGTTTATTTACCCGAAACATGAACGCTGACGATCTCGGGCGGATCGAACACCCTCACGGGGATGACGCTGTTGCCGAGTCCGCGGCTGACTATCATCGCAGTCTCGCCGTCAGTGAACTTCCCTTCCGTGTACTTCGGGAAAAAGCCCTGATCGGGCGCGACAAGTCCGCCGATGAAGGGCAGCCGCACCTGTCCGCCGTGAGCGTGACCCGTCAGCACCAGATCGGGCGAGTAAGTGCAGTAATCCGAAAAATACTGCGGCTCGTGCGCAAGAAGTATCACGGGCATACTGCGGTCAAACTCCGCCGAAAGGTCGCGCAGGGTATCGGTATAGAGGCTGTCGTCGTCCAGTCCGCAGAGCTGCACCCTGTCGCCGTTTATCCCGACAGTCACCGTCTCGTCATCGAGGATGACGGTGCCGCTGTCCCTTATCCCGTCGAACAGCTGACGCTTCTCATCGTCGCTGAGCCAGTGCTCGTGATTACCCGTGACGTAGTAGGTCGGGCAGATCGCCGCCGCCTGCTCACAGAAGTCCACTCCCACCGAAACGTTAGTGAAGCTCCCGTCCACAAGGTCGCCCGTTATCGCGATGATGTCGGGCGAAAGGGAACGTATCCGCTCGATGAGCCTGCGGTTCCCCCTGCCGAAACGTGCGTTGTGCAGGTCGGACACCTGCACGATGGTGAACCCGTTTTCTATGCGGCTGTCGGTAAAGTCATACTCGCTGACGGTCAGCCACTTGTTGTTCAGAACGCTGAACACGAACAGCACTGCGAGCACTATGCCCCAGACTTTCAGCCGTTTTTTCAGCTTTGTTTTCTTGTCCATATTTTTGTACTGTCAACCCTTTCCGAGCATACGTCCGAGCTGTTCCTTCACCCGTCCGAGATCGGAGTCGGTGAGTATCGGGATGAGCCTGTCTATCTCCTCGATGCTCCTGTCCCACCAGCGGAACTCCAGCAGCAGAGCGGTCAGTTCGTCGTCGAAACGTCTGCGCAGTTCCCTTGCAGGGTCGCCTGCAACGATGGTATAAGGCGGCACATCGCTGCCCACCACACTGCACGCCCCGATTATCGCACCGTCGCCGATGTGAACTCCCGGAAGTATCGTTGCATTCTGACCTATCCACACGTCGTTGCCGATGATGGTGTCGCCCTTTAGCGGCAGGTCGGAATGTTCGGGCGGCTCGGCGTTCCAGCCTTCGAGGGTGTAAAAAGGAAAGGTCGTTACCGCGTTCATCTGATGGTTCGCGCCGTTCATCACGAACTCCACCCCAGCGGCTATCTGACAGAACCGCCCGATGATGAGCCTGTCCCCGATGAAGTCGTAGTGGTGGGTCACATGGCTCTCAAAATCCTTGTCGGCAATATACGTGAAGTCCCCGACGATAATGTTCCCCCTCGTCACGGCAGGCTTGACATATATCTCGTTCTCGTACCCCTCTATCGGATAAAGGGTATTCGGATCAGGTGTCTTACCGTTCTTCATTTTCTGCTCCTTTTTCTGCGGGTATTAACCGGGGGAAACCCGCCTTAGCTTCGCACGGCTTGAAGAAAGGTTCTCCCCTTGCCGTGCGTAGCTAAGGCGGCCCCCATTCCAAAGACTTTTAATATGTTGGACGATAGTTGTGTTTTAGTAGATAGTCCCTTGACATTTCAAGAGATAACATCTGATGAATACGCTCCAGCGTCCGTCTTTTTGGCAAGGTCAAGCCATATAGTAGAAGAAATACAATCTTCCCGACCTATACAAATTTAGGAAGAAACACCACAAGCCAAAAAGTATTAAAAGTTTTAGTGAGGGGGTTTGGGGGAAGACCCTTTTTCAAAAGGGTCTCCCCCAATGCTATTTATGGTACTTAGCGTTCGCCGCGATGGAAAAAGCGCGGTAGACTTGTTCGCAGAGCATCACTCTTGCGAGCTGGTGGGGGAAGGTCATGGGCGACATGGACAGGCGGAAGCCGCAGGAGCGTTTCACCCTGTCCGCGAGCCCGAAGGACGACCCGATGAAGAGGTTCACCGCAGAGTAACCCCCGACAGCCGCGTCGGTCAGTTTCTTCGACAGCTCTTCCGAGCTGATAGTCTTGCCCTCGATGCACATGGCGATGTTGTACGCGCCCTTTGCGGTCAGGTACTTGTCCATCAGGCAGGCTTCCTTTTCGAGCGCCGCCGCTATCTCCTTGTCGGAGGGCGAGTCTGGCAGCCGCGATTCGGGCAGTTCCGCCACCGAGAAGGTGCAGTACGCCCCGAGCCGTTTGGTGTATTCGCTCACAGCGTCGCGCCAGTAGCCCTCTTTCAGCTTGCCGACGCAGACGATAGTCACTTTCAGCATAGTCTCCCTCCCGTCAGAATGCGATAGCCGAACCGCCGCAGGGCTTTGCCACCGTCAGCAGATAATCACGCCCGAAGGTCAGCGGCAGAAGCGCGTTCTTCGCCGAACGCTCGGCAAGCTCGGGAGTGTTGCTCTCCTCACTCAGGTGCCCCAGCACGAAATGCCGCGTCCCGTTCTGCGCAAGCTCCGCGAGCATACGTCCGCAGTCGGGGTTCGAGAGATGTCCGCACTCCCCTGCTATGCGCTGCTTGAGGTAGGGCGCGTAGCTGCAAGTCCGCAGCCTGTCGGGGTCGTAGTTCGACTCTATCATCACAAGCTCGCAGCCGATGATGCCCGTCCGCACTTCCTCGGTGACTCTGCCGAGGTCGGTGCAGACCGCCGCCGTCTTGCCGTCGGGGAACACCACCCTGTAACCGCAGCTCGCCTCACAGTCGTGGGGCGTGACGAAAGGCACGACCGTAAACCCCTCGACGCTGACGCTTCCGTTAAGGGTGCGGCAGTCGGCGCCGTCGGGCAGCTTGCCGCCGCTCATCAGCGAAGCGATGTTGTCCGCCTGCGCATAGAGCGGCACTCCGAGCTTTTTCACAAGCGTTTTAAGCCCTGAAACGTGGTCGGAGTGGGTATGGGTCACGAACACAGCCTTTACCGCTTCAAGCGGCAGACCGTTCGCACTCATCGCCTCAGACGCGCGCTTGAAGGAAACGCCGCAGTCTATCATGATGCCCGCGTGAGCGTCCCCGAGGTAAATGCAGTTCCCCTTGCTGGAGGAAAACAGCGGATATATCCTTGCCAAGAAAATCAACTCTTTCTTAAATGTTCCATTTGAATAAGAATTTGTGGTGCTGACTGCGGGTGCTCTCTTGAGGGAGACCCTTTTGAAAAAGGGTCTTCCCCCAAACCCCCTCACTAAAACTTTTAATACTTTTTGGCTTGTGGTGCTTCTTCCTTAGTTTGTACAGATCGGGAAGATTGTGATTCTTCTCTTAGGTAGCTTGCCCATTGCCAAAAAGACGTTCATGAGTGCATAACGCATTATTGAGCGTATTCATCAGATGGTCTCTCTTGAAGCGGAGAGAGTCTGTCTTCCCGACCACAACAAACTGCCAACATATTAAAAGTCTTTGGAATGGGAGCCGACTTAGCTACGCACGGCAAAGGGAGAACCTTTCTTCAAGCCGTGCGAAGCTAAGGCGGGTTTCCCCCAGTAAGATCCGCAGACAGCACCGCATAAAATGAGGTTATAAAAATTATATCACACTCTGCGGTGAAAGTCAAATTTCGCGCTTTACAATCCGCGCAAAACGTGTTATAATAATAAGGTACCCCATTTAAAGGAGAGAAGATATGAAAAAACAACTCGCCTGCTGTACGGCTGCGCTCCTGCTCACCGCCTGCGGCACCGATATAGAACAGAAGTCCTCGATGCCCGAGCGCGGCACGGAGAAATCGGCGGTCGCGGCTGTGACACCGATGACGGACACCTCGGAAGTGCCCGACATCTCCGAGAGCACCCCCGACGAACCTGCGGTCACTCCCGATTCGGCTTCGTCTGCCGCGGACAGCAAGACCGACGATAAAAAAGCTCTTCGCAAAAAGCTCCGCAAGGAGATAACCCTCGATTATCCCAAGACTGTCGAGCAGTTTGCGGAGATAAAGCTCTCCGATGCGGTAACGACCAACGCGAAGCTCACCGCTCCCGACACCCTGCTTGAGACCGACAAGGCAGGCGAGCACGAACAGAAGATAGAGCTTGAATACGAGGGCGAGAAATTCAGCTTCACTCTGAAATTCACCGTCGCCGATACTCAGCCCCCCGTCTGCCTGCTGGACGGCTCGGGAAACACCATCCTCACAGGCTCGGATCTCGACCTGAACAGCCTTGTCAGCTACGCCGATTACTGCGACCCCGAGCCGACGCTCAGCTATGCGGGCTTCGTGGACACCTCCACGGCGGGCGTTTACCCGATAACCGTCACCGTCACCGACCACAGCGGCAACTATATCAGCTGGGACCTCGACATCAACGTCTCGGACAGCAAGCCCGAACCCTACGTTGACGCAGGCGACCAGATAGAGTTCTCCGACTTCATGCAGATGTATGCAGGCGCCGACCGCAGTTTCGGCATCGACGTTTCGCGCTGGCAGGGAGATATTGATTTCGAGAAGGTCCGCGACGCAGGCTGTGAATTCGTAATTCTGCGAATGGGCTTCTCCTCCGACGGCACCGTCACCACCGACGAGTGCTACGACTACAACATACAGGCTGCCCGTGCAGCAGGGCTGAAGGTCGGCATCTACGTCTACAGCGAGGACACCGACCCCGCCGACGCGTTCGGAGTCGGCAAGTGGGTCGCGGCAAAGCTCGGCGGAACGGCTGTGGATATGCCGATAGCCTTCGACTGGGAGGATTTCTACAACTTCCAAAACTACAAACTCAGCATCCACGACATGGAAATGGTGCTCGACTCCTTCGCGGCGGGTCTGCGCGAGAGCGGCTACAGCACCATGCTCTACAGCTCGAAAAACTTCCTCGAACGCTTCTGGGTCAACCGCGACAAGTACCCCGTGTGGTGCGCGGCTTACCTTTCCTCAGACACATATGACGGAGCGCACATACTCTGGCAGCGCTGCGGAAACGGCATTATTGACGGTATAAACGGCGCAGTTGACCTGAATATATGGTACAAGTGACCAAACCGCGGCACCATATGTGGCGTATACGTGAAAAGAAACGGAACGTTCGGGAGCGGGCGCAAAATATTTGCCGAGTTTTGACAGAAAACTTTGTCAGACTTGCACAAATTCTTAATTTTTTTGAAATCAGGGAGAAAAAATGTACTCCAATTCGTTACAAAACGATAATAGTGTTACATAAAGGTTTCAACTGTCCGTTATTATTGCCACTGTAGATAACAAAGCGGTTACAAATTGTGAACTTTTTTAATAATGATGGTCGTGTGACAGCTTGACGAAAAATACTGTACGCAAAAAAAAGACTTGCAATTTTTAGTATAATATGTTAGAATAATAGAGGCGCGAAACTTAAATGAACTTTAAATTTGCCGCCTTTATTTTTTCTCAAAAAATACCGCCGTTTTTTTACTGTTATGAGATCACGCTTTGACGGCAAGAATAATAAGGCGCTTCAAAACTTACAGACGCCTGAAAAAAAGCTCAAGGGATGTGGACGACATTGGAAAAAATAGTCATTAAAGGTGGCTCGCCTCTCAAGGGAGAGGTGCATATCAGTGCGGCTAAAAACGCTGTGCTGCCGATAGTTGCTGCTACGATCCTCTGTGACGAACCCGTCATTCTGGAAAACGTTCCGCAGATAAGCGATATCACCTTTTGTCTGAAAATATTACGCTCGATGGGCGCAGAAGTCAAGCTCATCAATAAAAACAGGGTAATGTTCGACACTCGCTCGATCACTAACCCCAAGGTGCCCTACGAAATGGCGACCAAGATGAGGGCTTCCTCATACTTCCTCGGCGCTCTGCTCGGAAGGTTCCATGAGGCACACGTTGCGATGCCCGGCGGCTGCGACCTCGGCGACAGACCGATCGACCAGCACCTCAAGGCATTCAGGGCTCTCGGCGCGACCGACACCCTCGAAAGCGGCGAGGTAAGCCTCTACGCCGACGAACTCATCGGCTCGCTCGTATACTTCGATATGAACAGCGTCGGTGCTACCATCAACGCTATGCTCGCAGCCGTAAAGGCTGAGAGTCTGACAGTGCTCGAAAACTGCGCTAAGGAGCCGCACATCGTTGATGTTGCGAACTTCCTCAACAGCATGGGCGCTGACATCATGGGCGCAGGCACCGATACCATCAAGATAAGAGGCGTCAAGAAACTCAAAGGCATCGAGTACTCGGTCATCCCCGACCAGATCGAGGCAGGCACTTTCATGGCTGCCGCTGCGATCACAGGCGGTGATGTCCTCGTCAAGAACGTTATCCCGAAGCATCTGGAGAGCATCACTCAGGCTCTCAGAAAGATCGGCGTTACCGTTGACGAGTTTGACGACTACGTAAGGGTTCATGTTGAGGGCGAGCTCAAGGCAGCTAAGCTCAAGACCATGCCCCACCCGGGTTTTCCCACCGATATGCAACCGCAGATCTCCACTCTGCTGACGCTCGCAAACGGCGCAAGTGTTGTTACCGAAGCTATCTTCGACAACCGCTTCGCATATGCAAAGGAGCTTCGCAGGATGGGCGCTGACATTACCGTGAGCGGTAAGGCAGTACTGATAAACGGCGTTGATAAACTCAAGGGCGCACCCGTAAACGCGTCCGACCTCAGAGCAGGCGCGGCTCTCGTTATCGCAGGTCTTGCCGCAGACGGCACGACCGAAATAGGCAATATCCACTTCATCCAGAGGGGATATGAAAACATTGTGGAAAAGTTCAAGGAACTCGGAGCTGACATCAAGTACTCTCACTACCCCGACCTCGGCGAAGGCGAGATCAAGAGAGAGGCGTAAGATAAACGCTCGCAGGCGCGTAAATGCGCTATTGATTTGAAAACTATTTACCCGACTTACAGGGTATCGGATCATAATGCACCGACATCGCAGAGATGTCGGTGTTTTTGTTTTTTGCGGCAAAAAAAGGCGGCGTGGGAAGCCTGACATTGCTTTGACACGGTACCTTCTTTTACGGCTGCTCAATTGTCATTCGTCAACTTCCATATTTTATCCACTTAATGTTAATAATTGTTGGTTGATTTTAGTGACTTTTCGTGTTAATATTATGCTATAATGTTACGTAAACGATTGCATTCAATATTTTAGTCGCTTTATATTAATAAGAAGAGGAGAATCATAATGAAAAAATTTTTTTCGGCAGTTACAGCGGCGGCGCTGACAGCCGTGACGCTCTGCACATCAGCACCAATTGTTACGCAGGCAGATAATCCTATCGTCCAGACCTCGTTCACCCCCGACCCCGCACCCGTCGTCATCGGCGACGAGCTGTACGTGTTTACGGGCTGCGACCGTGAGGGCGATAACGATTTCTACTACATGACGGGCTGGCAGTGCTTCTCAACAAAGGACATGAAGAACTGGACAGACCACGGCAGGATACTCGAAGACACATCCTTCTCATGGTGCAACAAAAACGACGCATGGGCTTCCCAGTGCATCGAGCGCAACGGCAAGTACTACTTCTATTTCACGACCACCAACAAGGGCGGCGGCGGAAGAGCGATCGGCGTCGCAGTCGCCGATTCGCCGGCAGGCCCCTACCGCGACCCCATCGGCAAGCCCCTCTGCGGCCCCAACTGGGACTATATCGACCCGACCGTCATCCTCGACGACGACGGACAGGCATGGCTCATGTTCGGCAACCCCAAGTGCTACTACGTCAAGCTGAAGGAAGACATGGTGACCCTCGACGGTCAGATAAAGCAGTTCGACATGAACGCACAGCAGTTCGGCTCAAGCCAGAAGGGCACCACCTACGGCGAGGGTCCGTGGATATACAAGCACGACAGCCTGTACTATCTCGTGTGGGCGTCCTTCGTTGACGGCTTCGGCGGCGAGAGCCAGTGCTATGCGACGGGACCCTCCGTAACGGGGCCGTGGACGTACCGCGGCGTGATACAGGAAGGCTCAAACTGCTACACAACTCACGGCGGTATCATCGATTATAAGGATCATTCCTACTTCTTCTACCACAAGAACGGCATCCCCGGCGGCGGCGCTTTCAACCGCAGCGCTTCCTGCGATGAGTTCACCTACAACGCCGACGGCACTATCCCCGTCGTGAAGCTCACCAACAGCGGCCCCGACCAGCTGGAACCCCTCAACCCCTTCGAGAGGGTCGAGGCTGAGACCATCTGCTGGAGCGAGGGCATCAAGACCGAAAAGGATGACAACAATTCGGTGAACATCGGCTTTATCCAAAAGGGCTCCTACGTCAAGGTCGCGGGCGTTGACTTCGGTGAGGGCGCGGATAAGTTCACGGCTTCGGTCGCTTCTGCGGGAAGCGGCGGAACCATCGAGCTCCACCTCGACAGCAAGACAGGTAAGACCATCGGCACCCTCAAAGTCGGCAGCACGGACGGCTGGCACGACTGGGAGGAGCTCACCTGCGACGTTTCGGGCGCAAGCGGCGAGCACGACCTCTACCTCGTGTTCAACGGCGGCGACGGTTACCTCATGAACGTTGACTGGTGGAAGTTTGACGGCGCAGGTGCAAGCGCGGCGGCGACTGACAAGACCTACATCTTCAAGAACACCTTCGAGGGCAAGCTCGACGGCTGCACAGACCGCGGCGGCGCAAAGGTCGCGCTGACCATCGACGAGGCGTATGAGGGCAGCGGCTCCGTTTACTGCTCCGACCGTTCGGCGTCCTGGAAGGGCGTGGGCAAGAGCCTGAACTACAAGTTCAAGGCTGGCGAAAGCTACAGCTTCTCGACCGTCGTCAAGTACAACGAGGGCGCACCGACGACTAAGTTCCACTTCACGCTCCAGTACAAGGGCTCGGACGGCGAGATCTACTACGACAAGATCGACACCAAGACTGTCAAGAAGGGCGAGTGGACGCAGCTTGCGAACACAAGCTACAAGATACCCGCAGGCGCCAAGGAGCTTCTCATTTACGTCGAGACCGAGGGCGACTCGGACGACGACACCCCCGCAACGAATTTCTATGTGGATAATTTCTTCGCGGCGGTAAGCGGCACAGTTATCGAGGGGCCGACGGTAAGGACCACGAACTGGGGCGACGCAAACGTTGACGGCGTCACGGACATGAGTGACGTTATCCTCATCATGCAGTCTGTCGCCGCTCCCGACAAGTACAAGCTCACCGAACAGGGCAGGTACAACGCGGACGTGGTCGGCACCGACGGCAGTATAACAGAGGACGACGCGCTCGCTATCCGCAAGCACCTCGTTTCCATGCCCGAATGACCCGCAGACCGCACGCCGTATTTCTCAAATCAACAAAGTGCTTATCGGCACTTTCAAGAACAGAATATTATTTCTGAAAGCTCAACAACCTCAACTCAGATCGGAGGAAAATGAAATGTCAAGATCAAAAACGATTACCAAAAGATTATTGTCAGTACTGTCATCAGCAGCCCTGACCGCGTCCTGTCTGGCAATTGCGCCTGCGGCTCCCGCCATCACCGTCGAAGCGGCAGGTTACGCAGCCGCATACAATGCAGGCAGCTACCTGTTCCACGACACCTTTGAAAGCGGAACGGACGGATGGACGGCAAGAGGCGGATGTACGGCAGCCGTAAGCGGCAACGCTAAGTACGATGGTTCAAAGTCGCTGTTCCTTTCGGGCAGAACTTCTGCATGGAACGGCGGACAGAAATCGCTCAGCACCGACACCTTCGTGCCGGGTCAGAGCTACGCATTCAGCGCCTGCTTCACGAACCTGACAGGTTCCAACCCCACCGAGTTCAAGCTCACGCTCCAGTACAACCTGAACGGCGACCCGAATTATGACAAGATCGCTCAGGAGACTGCGAACCGCGGCGAGTTCGTTCAGCTGTACAACGCTGAATACACCATCCCCGCAGGTGCTGCCGACCTCGTTCTCGTAGTCGAGACCACCAAATCGACCTGCGACTTCTATGTAGATGAAATCATCGCCGCTCCCGCAGGAACTAAGATCGACGGACCCGTGTCGGTAGTTATTACCGCAGAGGATATCAGAAGAGGCGACGTCGATTTCGACGGCGAGATCACAGTGGCAGACCTCGTCAAACTCCGGAGAGTGATCCTCGAAGGCACAGACGACAAGTTCATCGCACAGAATGCCGACGTTGACCGGAGCGGCGTTATCGACGAAGCAGACCTTGCCGCGCTCCATTCGTACATTGTCGGCGAGATCACCGAATTCCCTGTTGTATCGGTATCCAATCATCTTTCGATGGCAGACTTCACCGCCCAGGTACAGCCCATCATCGTCGAGAAGGAGCCCGATTCCGCAAACTGGGCAAAGAGCGGCGTAGCTTACGGCGAGATCCAGAAGAAGAGCTACTATTCGACCACCTGCAACAGACAGAAGGATGTAAATATCCTGCTTCCTCCGAACTACGACCCCAACAAGCAGTACCCCGTAATGTACATCTTGCACGGTTACTATGAGGGCATCGACAGAATGCTCACAAAGGGCAATGCCGAGATGCACACCCGTGAGATGATCGGAAACGCTATCGCAGAGGGCGCGGCAAAGGAAATGATCTGCGTATTCCCCGATGTATTCTCAAGCCCGACTCTCAAATCCTGCACAGCCATGGACGAGACCAACAATCAGGCATACGACAACTTCATCAACGACCTCACCAAGGATCTCATGCCCTATATCGAGAACAATTACAGCATCAAGACGGGCAAGGACAACACCGCTATCACAGGCTTCTCGATGGGCGGACGCGAGTCTCTCCTTATCGGCATGAAGAGACCCGACCTCTTCGGCTATATCGGCGCTATCTGCCCTGCTCCGGGAGTTACAGGCTCCTTCAACTGGAGCGCTGACGAACAGCCCTACTTCCTGATGATAACCGCAGGAAGTGACGACAGGACCGTTTACGACAACCCGAAGAACTACCACAACAACTTCGAGAAGAACGGCGTTCCGCATATCTGGCACTATGTAAACGGCGGCTACCACGGTGACAACTGCATAAGAGCTCACCTCTACAACTTCTTCCGCATAGCTTTCCAGAACTAAGAGTTATTTCATCTGAAAAATAAGGCTGCGTGACCTGTACGGCTACGCAGCCTTTCTCTTTTTCAGTGCTTCAGCGGCAAAAAAAGACTGCGGATCGCTCCGCAGTCTTGATGTATATTTGAGTAGTAATTATTCCTTGACAGGGGTTCCGAGATCCATATCCTTGTAGGAAGTGATGATACCGTTCTCGTCGCGGGTGATAACGCCGTCGGGGAGAAGGTCGGAGTTGTCCTGCTGCTCGTAGGAAGCGCCGCCGGGGATGTTCTCAGCGGGAACAGGGATGATGTTGCCGTCCTCGTCCTCGAATACGATGTCAGCGATGTACCAGTCGATGTGGCTCTTTACCTGCCATGCCATAATGGTCATGAAGTTCTTTTCATAGTCCTTCTTGAACATAGCGCTGTCCTTGAGACCCGGACGAGCCATTACCTCGGTATAAGCCCACTGGTTTGCCCACTCAACTTCGCTGTCCTCGCCGCTCATGAGGGATGCGCAGCTCCACTCGATAAGGTTGCCGTCCCACTTGTCGTTGTTGTTGCAGCCGAATGCGCCGCCGTACCATGCAACGGTAACAGGGCCGAGACCTGCGTCGCCGTCAGCGTTCTCGTCATATACAGCCTGATCTCTTGCGATGCAGACAATATCCACCTTCATGGTGAAGATCTTCTCCATATCCTCTTCGTGACCCTTGAACATCTTGTTCATATCGAAACGGATCTTCGGAGTCCAGTAGAAAGGTCTGCCTCTCTTGAACACGTTCTCCTTCTCGAAAACTTCGTTCATCTTGAGCATGGGGATGCCTGCAACGTCCTCAACGGAAAGCTCCATATAAGCTTCATCGCCGTAATCATAGTAGCCCTCATCACCAGGCTTCTTGCCGTTAACTTCCTCGTTGAACATCTCAACGAAAGCATTTACATCGGTATCAGCATTAAACTTGAGCGAGCAGTTGTCGTAGTTCTTGAGTGCATCAGCAACGCCCGAAATAGGAGTGAACTGTGTGCCCGCAGAAGCAGTCTCATCAGACTTAGACTCGTCAGCGGTGCTCTCTTCGGCCTTGGACTCCTCTGCACTGTCAGCTGCGGACTCCTCAGCGCTGTCAGCCTTGGACTCCTCGGTGCTCTCAGCTGCACTCTCAGCAGCCTTGGTGGTGGTAGTGGTGCTGCCGGAAGAGGACGAATCGTCCGAACCGCAGGCAGTCATCATGGAAGCAGCAAGGATAGCAGCAACCGTGCAAGCTAAAATTTTCTTCATAATAATAACCTCCGAATTTTAAACAAAAGAATATTGCTTCTTTATAGTCAATTATAGCATAAAGCACGTATTTTTTCAATATGCGCTTTTCACAATAATAAAAAATGCTTTTGTTAAATTCACACAGATAACGTTTACAAAACCGTGCAGATTACACAAAAGATGCAGCGCTCCTCGGGGGTGTTTTTTCCCGGTGGAGAACCTTTCCAACGACTTATAAATATGTCATAAGATAGATGTGTTCGGGAAGATCGTGATTCATTTTATATATTGTTGCTCATTGCCAAAAAGACGGTGATAAGCACAAAAGACCGCGTCCGAAGACACGGTCTTTCTCGTTTTAAGCGAATTACGCAAATATCCGAAAATTACTTCTTGCGGGATACAACGATTGCTGCACCTGCGAGAGCTGCGATAGCGAGACCTACGCCTGCTGCTGCACCGCTTGCTGCGTTCTCGGTGTTGTCGGAAGCAGCGGTAGAAGCAGATGTGCTGGTCGAACCGCCTGTTGTAGAAGCCTTGCTGGTAGTGGAGCTGCCGGACTTGCTGGTAGTGCTCGTCGTAGAAGAAGTGGACGAGGAGTTGCTCGAAGTGGTCGAGCTGTTGCTGTCAGTAGTGCTGCTGGAGCTGTCACTCTTGCTGTCTTCCTTGCCGCTGGTCTTGCCGCCGGGGATCTGCTTGTTGATCTCGTCGGAAGAAACTACAGCCCACTTGCCTGTATCAGCTTCCTGAGTCTGGGAAGCGTCAACGTTGTTCGGCAGTACGGTACCTGCTGTCATGCTGAATACCTGATAGATGTTGCCGTTCTCGTCAGTCTCTTCGTAGGGGTGATACTCCCATGTAGACTCAGAGCAGTCAACGTGTACGGTAAAGGTAAGAGCGGAAACGTTGGTGTCGGTCAGAGTGATCTGAGCCCATTCACCGTTGTACTTGCTCGGGCCGGTGGACATATTGTTGATGTCGCAGGCGCCCCAAGCCATCTTCTGAGAGCCGTCATCCTCATACTCGAACTTCTTCCAGCCCTTCTCGTCATCCTTAGGCGAGTCTTGGTTCCAGGAAGTCTGAACGGTGTACATATAGCCCGAACCTACGCCGCCGTTGCCGTCGTAGATGTTGTTTGCAGAGCTGGTTACCTCGATAGTGAGCTTAGCGTTGGTAACATGACCTACCTGAATGTTGAATCCGAGGTTGTAGGTATCAACAGTACCGGTCTCCGTATTGGTATAACCAACGAGCTGAGCCTTCTTGTCCTTGAGTGCATTTGCATCAGGGTCAACAATAGCATCGCCTGCGATAGCAGCGATGTCAGCGCCGGAATAAACATAGGTAGCATCATAAGTAGCAGGATAGAAGCTGCCCGATACTGCTTCTTCCGCGGAAACGGTCATAGCAGTCATAGATGCAGCAAGTGCTAATGCAGACATACCTGCAAAGATCTTTGCAACTTTCATTTAAATCTCCTCCATATTATAAAGATCGAACCTAAAAGATACGGAAAAACCATGATAAATACAGTTATCCCGTTGATTCATATATCATTATAGCAGAATCCCGCCCGAAAATCAAGCTTTTTTCAAAAAAATCTTTTGCCATTATCGTCGAATTTGTCACAAACTTTTCACATATTTTTTGTGCAACAATTATAGAAAACGATTACCTTCCCGCCTGCGAGGCAAGAAAAAAAGAGGGCAGAAGCGCCCTCTTTCAGGATATTTTTTTCTGCATTATACCGCAACATCCGAGAATTCCACGCCGACCTGCTTGCCTTCATACTCGCAGGTGTACTTGCAGCCGACGTTATGGATGATAACGTTGTCCGAGTCATCGATCTCGAACACGCCCTCGACCGTCTTTGTGATATACAGCTTCTTTTCCACTCCCGGATAGTTGCTGTCATAAACGGTCAGCACGTACTTGCGGTGGTCTGTGCTGTCCTGTATCAGACCCGTAGCGTTAACGGTATGTGAGCCGTCAATCATGGTAACGACAGGCTCGCCCACCGCCAGAAGATGTTTCAGGTTCTCGAAGCCCTGCTCCCCGTTCCTGAGGTCGAAGGTCGCGCCCTCGTCCGCCCACTGCACGGCGTTGAGCCTGTAGAGCGCCTTGTAGAACTCGGTCTCCCACTCGGAGCACGAGGCTCTTATCTTTTCCTCGGAGCCCGCGATGTCCAGCGAAAGCAGTTCAACGCGCTTCCAGTGCAGGTTATTGGAATTGAGCTTATACTCCCTGACCTTCCAGCCCTCTTTCGCCACCTTGGCGTCAAGTTCGGAAGAAACTCTGAGGGTATTGCCCAGCGAATTGTAGTCGAGATAGCGCTTGACATCTGCAAGCTCGCCATTCTGGAGCGTCGGCACGAGGTTCGAGAGCGGCTGATGGTCTTTGAAACGCTTTTCGACATCAGTACCCTTGAAGCTGTAGCCTGCCGCCGCGTACTTTTGGGCGCTCTCCTCGAAGGGTTCGATATCGCCGAGCTTCATCGGCAGTCTGCCGACGTACCAGTCTCTCGCCATTATCGCGATGCCGTAGTCAAGGCTCGGGGTCTCGGAAGCGCGGAAATTCTTCACCGCAAGACCGTTCTTCACGGGGTCGAAGCCCGTATTGTACAGCGAGTAGCCGTGAAGCGCCTCGTCGCTCTCCGAGTAATCAACGATATCGTAATTAAGTGTGGTCACTATCTGCAAATAAACGTTTTCCAGCGCGTCCGCGTCGGAAGCCGAGTAGTACTTTCCGCCCGTTTCCGCCGAAACGTTCTGGAGCCAGTTTCTGTCAGCCTCACGTCCGAGGCCTACGGTCATGATAATGATATTCTTCTCGTCCGCTATCTTCGCCAGCTGTGCGATGGTCTTTGCGTTAGACTCATCCGAAGCGCCGTCCGAAAGCAGAACGATTATGTTTCGTGTATTCGTGGACTTGGTATTGTCGAAGGATTCCATACACTGCTGCAAAGCCGACTCGATATGTGAGCCGTCGAACACCTCATCCTCGTTCCGTATGCGTTTGAGCGCGGAGTTGAGCTTGGTGGTGTCCGTAGTAAAGCTCTGCATCAGCTTATACGAGCCCGTGAATTTCGCGATGGAGTATTTGTAATCCCCCTCGCCCTCTATCTTGCTGATAAGCCCCCTTGTGAAATCAAGGCGCTTGAAGTTGACGTCGTTCTCGGGGGATACCGAGCATTTCTCGACGGGGTACATCGAGCCCGAGTTATCCAGCAGGAACGCTATCCTCGTGAGGGGCGTCTTGTTTGCCGAGCCCACCACGCCGACCACATACGTGCCGTATTCCGTGATCTCCGCGTTGACTGTAGCCTTTTCGCTGTCGCAGGTGCTGTCTATCTTGGCATACTGCTGATTCGCGGGGTTGAACCTGAGCACCGAGAGGTCGCTCATGTCTATGCCCTGCTTCCTCAGCCTGTTCTTGTCGATCTGGAACGAAAGCGACGCGGTCTCAAACTTATAGTCGGACATTATATCGTAAGCCTTGCTGACGATGCCCGAGTTCGAGCTGATGCCGAAAAGGTTCAGCTCCGTCATCGAAATATTCGCAATATTTGCCGTACCCGTGACGTGCATCGACAGCTGCCCTTCCTTCAGCGTGTGATCCATCATACGCACGATATCACGGGTGGTGCCGTCGGTACGTTCTTTTTTGGGGTCGAGCCCCACGATGAGCTCGTAACCGTCAAGCAGAGTATCGCCGTCGGTATCGGGGTTCAGCGGGTCGGTGCCGAACTTGTTCTCTATCCCGTCCGACACGCCGTCCGAATCGCTGTCCTCATCGAGCGGATTGGTGCCGAGCTCCTTTTCCTCACCGTTTGTGAGCCCGTCGCCGTCGTTATCGTCATCATCGGCAAGCTCGGGTTCGCGGTAGGTGGTGTTTATCTCAAACTGAGAAATAAGGTTCTGTGCGAGAAGGATGGAATCGTTCTTTTTAAGCCTGCTGATAGTCACCGCGCTGACAGCGCCTGCGCCGACTATCGCGATACCGGCGACGACCGCCAGTATTTTCCTGCCCCGATCACGTTTCAACTGTTTCCCTGCCAGAGCCTGTGCCGCAGAGCGTTCGTTTTTCATCAGTGGCGTTCCTCCTTGACATCAGGCGGTTTTTTCCATAAAAAAAGCCGCACCAATAAGAATGTATTAACCTTTTATCAATTATATCATATATTGCGAAATATTTCAAGGCTTTTTTCACATATTTTTATTACAAACATATAAACTGGATAAGATATCGGATAAAATAATAAAAAATTCGTATATCCGTATTGCATTGAAAGAAAAAAAATGTTATAATAAAGGTTATAATAAAAATCGCGGTCGGAAGCGCGTTCTTTCCGCCGCACCCACCCCCTCAGCAAGGAGAAAAAAATGTCACAACCGATAAAAAAGCCTGTGACCGTCAGGCATATAAGAAGCAGGATGACGATGTTCTATACCGTGCTTATACTCACGATAGTCATCATCGGGAGCCTGCTGCTGTATTTCCATATCAGACACACCGTAGAGAAAAAACTGCGTTCAGAAGTCACCTCGCTCGCTTTGCAGATGGCTACCACCGTCAACAACTTCACCGCGTCCGCCGAGCTGGACTGCACCGAAGCCTTCAGGAGCGGCTGCGCCACCGACTTCGACCCCATCAGCGGTCAGATAGAAGAGTATGAGGCTCAGGCAGCCAAGACAGAGATGAAAAACCGCCTGCTGGGACTTTCGGCAGGCAAGAACTACAACGACTTTTTCTTCATCTACTCCGACTCGGAGACGGTGGGAAAGGTCAGCTCGGGCACGTCCGAACTTATCTCAAGGCTCGGGTATGAGCTTTTCAGCGACCGCCTCGGAAGTCAGGGCGACTGCTGGCTCTACTCCCCTGCCGTAAGCTCGGGAAAGGTGTTCTACCTCAGACGCGCCACCGACCATTCGCTCTTCGTGCTGTCCTTCTACGCCGAGAAGATGGAGACCCTCTTCCCCGACGCCGAGCTTATCAGCAACACCTACGCAGTGGCGACCGAGAAGAACGTCATCATCCTTTCCAACGAGGCGGGACTCGCAAGAGGAACAAAGATCCCCTCGGATATCTCCGAACTGTTTGACGACCAGAACGGCGAGTCGGTGCTCAAAAACAGCACCCTCGGCGCAAGCGTCGCCGTTGACGCAGGCTGGCACGTTATCGTTACCCTGCCGTCGCCCATCCCCGACCTGCCCACAAGGGCTGTACTGCTGGCTCTGGTAATGTACGTGGCGGCAGCGGCATCGCTCAGCTGGCTCGTCGGACTTGTGGCAGCCGCACCTTTCAGACGCGATGAGATAAAGGCTGAGGGCAACGAGTTCATCGACCCCATCACAGGCAAGCTGAACGAATACGGACTCGATGAGAACATAAGCGAGAAGATCGAGACTTCGCTGGTGGGCAGCACCTACGCGTTCATCGTACTCGGAGTCAAGGACCCCGAACAGGTGCGCTCGGCAGTTTCCTCAAAGTACTGGAACGATATCCGCTCAAAACTGATAGCCATGTCCGAGGAGTTCTTTGCAGAAAAGGAAAAAGAGATCCTTATCGGAAGGACGCAGGGCGACAGGATCGTTGTCTTTGCCGACTTCTCGGAATTCGATATTTTCAAGGCACACCGCACCCTCGAAATGACCTGTGCGGACTTCTGCTCATCTTTCAGCGGCTTCTCCGCAGGTGAGGACGGGGCGCTCAAACTCCACGTCAACGTCGGAGTCAGCGTATACCCCGACAGTGCCGACGATTTCGATTCGCTGCTCGAAAAGGCTTCAAAGGCATTTCTTGCAGCCAACAGACTGGACGGCGACAGCTTCGTGCTGTACGACCCCGCAAAGCACGAAAGTGAGGCGCTGTAAGACATTGAAGCTATCATTACGAAAAAAGATGCTCTGCCTGCTGTGCTCGCTGACACTGACGCTGACAGGCTGCATCATGGACGACGACGAGATACATGAACCAATAGTACAGCCCCAGAAGATAACCTTCTCATGGTGGGGCAGCGAGATGCGCAGCGACTACACCATCCAGGGGCTCGAAGTGTTCGAGAAGAAGAACGACGAGATCTCGGTAGTCCCCTACTCCAACGAGTTCACGGGGTACAAGGAGAACCTTGACGCTCTCATGATGTCGGGCAACGAGTACGACGTCATGCAGATAAACTCAGCGTGGCTGGATGAATACTCCCCCAACGGCGAGGGTTTCTACGACCTGTTCGAGCTGAGCGACATCATCCACCTGAGCAATTTCTCGGATGACGAGCTGAAATACGGCATCCGCAACGGAAAGCTCAACGCCATCCCCATTTCGCTGAACGCACAGACCTTCTACTACAACGAGAAACTGCTGAAAGACAACGGACTCTCCGTGCCGCAGACCTGGGACGATCTGTTTGCCTGCGCGGAAGTGCTCAAAAACAAAGACGTGCTGATGCTGGACGCGGCTCCGAAATCGCACTGGATAGCGCTGGTGGCTCACGAAGAACAGGTGTCGGGCAAAAAAGCCTTCGGCGGATTCAGCGAGGAAAACGCGAAGAATATGTTCGAGTTCGAGGCGGAGCTTGTTGACAAGGGCGTGTTCTCCCGCAGCGAGTATGTCAAGGAGAACTTTCTGAATAACAAGTCGGCAGGCGTCATCATGTGGGTCTCCGACGCACAGTACTACGTGTCCCCCATCAACGACCACGGAGGAAAAGCCGTCATCGGAGACTATGTCTGCGAGCCTAACTCGAAAAGGTTCGGCTGGTACGTTAAGCCCACCAGCCTTTACGCCATAAGCCGCACCAGCAAAAACCCTAAACAGGCGGCAAAGCTCGTTGACTTCCTGCTGAATAACGAGACTATGGCAATGTTACAGGGCACGGAAAAGGGCGTTCCGCTGTCACGCTCGGCTATCGAGACGCTTGACGCCTGCTCGAAGCTGTCGGGCGTTTCCTACGAAGCCAGCATGAAGATATCCGCGACACAGGAATTCGAGCTGATGGATCCCGAGCTTGAAGATACCGCACGCATCGAGGAGTTCTTCAGGCTGTTCGACCTGTACCACTACGGACATATAACAGCCGAGGAAGCCGCGGCGCAGTTCACGGCGGCATATCCGTTCAGCTGAGATATTACAGATATATAAAGGAACAACAGAATGAACAATATCAGACCTGCACGGGAAAGCGACGCTTCGAGAATCGCCGAGATGCTCGTCACCAATTACCGTGTGAATTTCTACAAGTTTTTCAAAAACGATGAATACTACTTCGGCGAGCTGAACGTCATCGACAAGGCTGCCGAATTCACAAACGACCCGTCGGCTGTCCGCGAGACCTTCGTCTACGACGACGGAGCGGTCAAGGGCTTCATCCGCATCAGCGGCACCGAGATAGTCAAGCTGTACGTGGAACCGACTTTTCAGAGCTGCGGCATCGGCGGCGCTCTGGTCGAATACGCCATCGGACAGTTCGGGGCAGACCACCTGTGGGCACTCGAATACAACGAACGCGGACAGGCGTTCTACCGCAGGCACGGCTTTGAGCTTACGGGCGAAAAAATGACTGAGGATGAGTGGGTACCTCTCCTCATGATGAGAAGAAAGTGAGGGTGAGCTTATGGGCTTCAATTTCAGGAAAAGCATCAATCTCGGCAACGGAATGAGACTTAACCTCGGCAAAAAGAGCGCTTCGGTGTCGGTGGGCAAAAAGGGAGTGCGCCATTCGATAAGCACGACGGGCAGACAGACCACGACGGTCGGCATCCCCGGTACGGGAGTTTCCTATACCCACACCACAGGCACGAAAAAGGCTGCTGCCGAAAAGAAGAAAAAAGAAGCCGCAAAGCAGAGCGCGAAACTCACCCGCGAACAGGAAAAGCTCGCAAAGGAAAGACAGCAGCTTGAGGCGGAACGCGCCGAGCTTGAACGTATGAAGCTCGAAAACGAACGTGCGAAGATAGCCGAGGAAAAGGCGGCTCTCGAACGTGAGCGCAGGGGCGAGACCGCAGAAACGCAGGAGAAGAGGCGCTTCTCGTTCAGAAAGCGCGAAGAAACTGCCGAGGCGACACCTCAGCCGCAGCCTGCACCGCAGACCCCTCAGCCCTCGAACCCGTATTCGAGCGGCAGAGCGAAAAAGAGCTATTGAACGGAGTGTTGGAGATATGAACATAGATAAGGCAAAGGTAAATGCCGCTGTCAAAAAAGTCAAGGAGATACGCGCCGAGAGCGAGCGCAAGAAGCGTGAGCCGAAAAAGGCGGATTTCCCCTATCAGGTTGGCAGCGAACGCGAGATGACCCTCATCGGGCTCGGACTTGCGATGGCTCTCGCTGTCCTCATGCCGAACAAGAAGAAAAAGCCGTTTGCCAAGCGCGTGAAGAAATGGTACGGCAGACTCGGCGGCATCCTCGGCGCGACTGTGGGTCAGCAGCTGAACATCGACAAGGAACAGGTCTACAAGGACGCTAAGCTCAACGCCCTTGAGATAGAGAACGCCGTGAAATTCGAGCTGTGAGGTAACTCTCATGAAAAAATATTTTCTCGAATACATAGCCTTCCTCGATGCGGCGCTGGCAGACCCCGACACCGACTACGCAAGGCTGATGCGCATACACAAGGAAAAAACACGCTATTTTCAGCATGAGCGCTTTGTGCATCTGTTCGTGATGATACTGTTCGCACTGTGTACGGTCGCCTGCTTTTTAGTCATCGCGGTGACCGAGCTCATCATGCTGATACCGCTTACTGTACTTTTTCTTGTACTGCTGATACCATACATAGCACACTACTATTTCCTCGAAAATAATGTGCAGAAGCTGTACAAATACTACGATACCATCGCGGAAAAACTCCCGAAGGAGGACTTATGACCGAAGTCAGCGACAAGCAATTTGAAAAAGAGGTCTGGAAAGGCAGCGTCATCACCTCGCCCATACCGCCGACCCTCGTCAGCTGCGGCACCGTGGACGCGCCGAACGTGCTGACCGTTGCATGGACAGGCATACTCTGCACGCGCCCGCCGATAGTCTACATCTCGGTGAGACCCGAGCGGTATTCCTACGACCTGATAAAACAGACGGGAGAGTTCGTGATAAACCTGCCCACCGAGCGCCTTGTGAGAGCAGTGGATATGTGCGGCGTGAAAAGCGGCAGGAACTGCGATAAATTCGCGCTGACGGGACTGACACCTCAGCCCTCTTCGCAGGTGAGCGCTCCGCTGGTGGCGGAATGCCCCGTCAACATCGAATGCAGGGTGCGCGATACCGTGCAGCTGGGCTCCCACGATATGTTCATCGCGGATGTGACGGCGGTCAATGCCGCAAAAGAGCTCATCGACGAAAAGGGCAGGCTCGCACTCGAACGTGCGGGGCTCATCGCATATGCACACGGGCAGTATTTCGCGCTAGGGAAGGTGCTGGGCAGCTTCGGCTGGTCGGTGAAGAAAAAGCTGCGGAGAAACAGAAAATAACGGATAATTATTGTCAAAGGCGAGTGCGGAAAATGTGAGCCTTTTTTCATAATATGATGAAAAAAGCCAAAAACCCTTGCAAAAAAAGTGCAGATGGGTTATAATGTAATAGCGTATAAAATCATATCATCTTGACAGAATAAAAAAAGAGGAAGCTATGATACTGAAAAAAACAGCCGCTATACTGTCGGCGGCAGTGCTGCTCACTGCCTGCTCGAAAGGTTCGGGCGGCGGAAATGAGAGCCGCGGCCTTTCGCCCGACTCCAGTAAGTCGAGCAAGGACAGCAGCGTGAGGATGAACGAAAAACACGCCGAGTTTCCCGAATCGCTGAAAGGACTGACAAAGGCTGACGTGCTCAGAAACGTCGTGTTCACGACCTTCGACGCGGCGTCGCTCATCGTTGAGCCCGAAAAACAGCCGTTCAACGGGTATAAATGCACGGCCTGCTTCAACGGGAGCTACTACATCTTCAAGGACGACAAGGGCTTCGGTCTGCTGGATCAGAGGGGCAGTGAGCTCATCAATTCCGACAGAGTGAAGAAGATAACCGCTGTTTCGCCCGACATGATAAGCGTGAAATACAGCGATAATACAACAAAATATTTCAGGACCGTCAACGGCGGCATCAAAGAGGAAAAGGTATCCTTCGACAAGAACAGGATAGCCTTTGAACCGCTGACGGGCGGCGAAGAGGATATGTACGACACTCAGCACTACGTCGTGACTCTCGACGGCAACATCCTCTACGAAAGCAAGTGGATAGGCTACGAGGAGACTGACCTGAAGTCGCTGGACACGTCTGAGGATTACGAGACGGTATACAAGGCGTGGAACGGCAGAGGGCTGTATTACCTCGCCTTCGACAGGTTCTGCAATCTGACCGTCTGTGAGGCCGAGTACGCAAAGGTCGAGCTGAGGATCGGCGAGGACTACTGCGAATGCTACATTACCGACCCCGACGAATACGACGACCTCGAAACGCTGATAAGCTCCTTCGGTTCGGAGGAACGCACCGACGCCCCAGGCAAGGCTTCGGGCTCGGATTACATCAGGATAGAGGGCGGACTTGCTGAGGGCAGCCGATGGGTGCGCACTATTTCCCCCGACGGCTACTGCTTCACAGAGCTTGCGCCCGACAAATCGGACGCGGCAAATGCGGCTTTCCCCGATATGTACTTCACCGTCATGAACCCTAGGACGTTCACAGACCTGGTCTCCTGGACGGCAGGGGCAGTCAAATAAGACAACATAACAGACAAAAGATAAAGGATTTCAGTTTTTGATTGGAGATAGATAGACCAATGAGCGAAGAAAACAAGTCGCAGAAGCTCTCGAAAGAAGAGCTGGCGAGGAAGATACAGGGTGCTGCCGCTCAGCGCAGCAACGCAGAGATGCGGTTCGCGGATGTCTCATCCGTTGCAGGCAGACTGCCGAAATACCCCGATTTCAGCGCCGCCCCGAAGTTCACCGATAACAACGACTTCGGATATGACGACACCTACTACGACGAGGTGTACAGAACTCCCCCTCCGCGCAGCTCCGCACAGCCGCACCGTCAGCAAAGCGGCGCAAACAGCGGCGGTCAGGGCGGTCAGAGACGCAGACCTCCTCAGCAGCAGAAACAGCCTCAGCACAGGAACGGCAGCAAGAACAGCCGCTCCGCTGCCGACCGCAGACGCGCTCAGCAGGAACTCGCAAAAAAGCGCAAGAAGCAGAACGCAAGACGTCTCGCGGCGGCAGGCATAACCGCAGCTATAATGCTGGTGGGCGCAGGCGCAGGCGGTCTTTTCTGGTTCACGCAGGGCAAGGCCAAGTATGAGGGCAGGTTCCTTGAGAACACCTCGATCAACGGCGCCAACGTCAGCGGCATGACCCCCGAGGAAGCCGCAGAAGAGGTTCGTCAGACAGGCGATTCACCCGACGTTATCACTCTCACCCGTCCCGACGGGACAGACGTCCGCATAGCCCTCAAGGACATAGGCGGCACCGACAATATCGACAAGAGCGTCGAGAACCTCTATAACGATCAGGATCACAACGGCTGGTTCAAGGCCAAGACCCAGAAATCGGTGTACAACTTCAACATCGAGTTCACTTTTGATGAGAAGAAATTCTATCAGGAAGTGGAGAACAAGATCGTCAACGTCAAATCGAAGAATACTTCCAAAAACGCCTATATCGAAAAGACTACCAGCGGTTTCCAGATCGTGCCCGAGGTAGTCGGCACCAGCATCGACGCAGACAAGGTGCAGGCACTCTACGACTATATACAGGGCTTCCTCGACAGAGGCAAGTACTCCATCGACCTGTCAAACTGCAACTGCTACGAGCTTCCGAAGGTCAGAGAGGCCGACCTCAGAGAACAGCTTTCGACTCTCGACGCCCTCTATGACGTGCAGTTCACTTTCGATTTCGGCTACACCACCGAACGTCTCGACGGTTCGGAGTGCATCAACTGGATCACCTTCCAGACCGAAAATCCCCTCGACGGCTGGACTGTTGACGAGGAAAAGGTCATGCAGTACGTCGAACAGCTCGGCACTAAATACGACAGCTACGGCAAAGAACGCGCCTTCCATTCCACAACCCGCGGCGATATTACCGTCGAACAGGGCGAGGGCGACTACGGCTGGTGGATAGACCGCGACAAGACCGCCACACTGCTCGCAGAGCTCGTAAAGGACGGCATCTCGGCTACCGTTAAGCCGTACTACTACAAGAATCCGAGCACGGGTTACGAATATACCTGCAATTGCGACAGAACTCCTACATCGGATATCGGTGACACCTACTGCGAGATAGACCTCGAAAAACAGCACTTCTGGTACTATAAGAACGGTAAGAAAAAGTATGAGTGCGACATCGTTTCGGGTCTGCCTACCGCCGCAAGAAATACCCCAGGCGGCGTGTATAAGATTTGGTACAAGGAAAAGGATAAGGTGCTCAGAGGCTCGACTACCGACGGCGAGTCATGGACAACTCCCGTTACCTACTGGAACAATATCTCGACCTTCGGTATCGGTCTGCACGACGCTACCTGGCACAGCTACTTCGGCGGCTCCGCTTACACCGTAAACGGCTCGCACGGATGCATCAATATGCCTTTTGATGCCGCGAAGTACGTTTTCGAGAACATCGAGATCGGCACTCCCGTTGTAATGTATTGGTAAAGACAGGTCATAAATATTTCGGGACGCTGAAAATAATACAGCGTCCCTTTTTTTTTAGTCCGAGTGAGATTTACGCAGAAAGTCAAGAACGATCGGCGCGGATATGTTATACTTATATCAGAAAGTACTTTCAGAATTATTTAGGAGCGGATAAAATGAAGGATCTTTACATTTTTGTCAGCGCACTTGAATACATCGAGGCACATCTCGGTGACAAAATAACGCAGGAGGACATAGCCGCGCACAGCTGCTGCTCGCTCTCCGCACTGCAAAAAACGTGGAAATACTGCACTCACACGGGCGTGATGACCTACATCAAGAGACGCAGACTGACCCTTGCGGCAAGAGAGCTTATGGCAGGGGCAGGCGTTCTCGATACGGCTGTCAAGTACGGCTACGGCTCGAACGAAGCGTTCACAAGGGCGTTTCGCTCACTGTGGGGCGTGAATCCTTCAGAGTTTGTAAAAACGCGCAGCTTTACAGACATATATCCGAAAATGAACAAGCATTACATGGACGGAGGTATTGATATGAGGATAAAATTTGACCTTACAGAGCTTTACGACAGGCTCACCGACAAGAAAGACACATACATAGTTTGTTTCGACATAAAGAATCTTGACTACATCAACAAGCAGCTCAGCCGCGAACTCGGTGACGAGGTGATAAAGGCTTGCGTCAGACGCATCGACAAGGCTCTCGGCAAGGATATGTTCGTATTCAGAGTCGGCGGAGATGAATTCGCGGCAGTCACGGGCTACACCGATATCGCTGATGCCGAGCGTTTCCGCGCCGAGGTGACGGCAGGCAACGATGAGGAAGTGAGCATCGGCGGCAAGACCGCAAAGGCGTATCTTCACAGCGGCATAATGCTCTACAACGGGAGCGGCGACCTCTATGACGAGTTTGAAAAAAGCATAGTCAGATAAAACAACAGCGGCAGGGACAACTTCCCTGCCGCTCATGCTTTTTATTCGTACATACCGAGCGACATGAGGATGCCGCCTGTTACCTGCTGCATCAGGGACACGAGGAGTTCGTGGCCGATGCTGACGAGGTCGCTGCGCTGTGCAACGGCAGCTTCTTCAAGTTCTTTCGCCTTGTCGTGGAGTCTGACCGCGCCGACAGTCAGTGCCGCGCTTTTGAGCGAATGGACGTAATTGCGGTACTTTTCCATGTCGCGGTTTTCCATGCTTATCGTCAGCCTTACCTCACGGTCGGAGATGTTGGACACGAACTCATGCAGCATCTCCTTGTAGAATTCCACGTCGTTCATGCAGTATTTCATGCCCACCGCCGTGTCGATGCCGCCTGCTTCAAGCATCGAGAGGAATCCGAATACGGTATCATCCTCGGGGTTGTCCGCTTCGGACGCAGCCTCACACATACGGTAATCCTTGTCCTCCTCGATCATTTCGAGCATTATCTCGGCGAATGCGGGGTCAAACTGAGTGCCCCTGCACTTCATGAACTCGCCCCTGATGTATTCCTGCGCGAACATCTCGTGATAGCTTCTGCGCGAGGACATAGCGTCATAAGCGTCAGCCACCGCGATTATCCTTGCTTCAACGGGTATCTCCATACCCTTCAGACCGTCGGGATAGCCCTTGCCGTCGTAACGCTCGTGATGCCACCTTGCGCCGATGGCGAGCTTCGGCATCTCGCTTATGTTCTTCAGAATGTTGTAGCCCACCACGGGATGAGACTTTATCAGCTCGAACTCCTCTTCCGTGAGCTTCGAGGGCTTGTTGATAACGGTATCGGGAACGCCTATCTTGCCCACGTCGTGCAGCAGACCCATCATATAGATATCCTCGCACGCCTTCGCGGACATCCCCGACCTCTTGGCTATCTCCTTCGCGTACTTCGCGACTCTTGCCGAGTGACCCTTGGTGTAGGTATCCTTCGCGTCGATCGTTCCTGCGAGGGTCTGCACTATCTGCAAGGACAGCCGCTCGTTCTTTTCAAGCTGACGCAGGACCTCATCGTTTTTCTCCCTGACCTCTTCTTTCAGACCGTTTTGCAGTCTGAAAAGCTCGATGGTATTGCGCACCCTCAGCAGCAGCACCGTCGCCACGAAGGGCTTTGCCACGAAGTCCATAGCGCCTGCCGCAAGAGCCTTCGTCTCGGTCTCGGCGTCGTCATCCGCCGTCAGGAAGATAACGGGCACGCTTCGGGAGTACTTGCCGCTCTTGAGCTGTCTCATCGTCTCGAAACCATCCATGCCCGTCATGTGAACGTCGAGCAGTATCAGGTCGGGAGTATTTGATTTCATATATTCCACCAGCTCTTCGCCCGAGCTGATGCAGACGACCTCGTACCCGTTAAAGCTCAGAATGCGGTCTGCCGCCTTTCTGTTGAGTATGTCGTCATCCGTGACTACTATGCGATACATATATTTCCTCCGCTCTGAAAATTAACCAAACTGCTCTATGATCTTGCGTATGTTCTCAGCAGTTTCTCTGAACGCCGCGATGAGCTCCGCGTGTTCCTGTCTGATGCGTTCCGTGTCTCCTGCCTTTGCCGCCGTTTCGAGGACTCTCGCCTTCTCCGACAGCACCAGTGCCCCGACGGTCTTTGCGGCGCTCTTCATCGAGTGAACCGACACGCCGTAGCCGTGGATATCATTCTCCGCAAAGCACTTTTCAAGCGTTTCGGCGCGCTCCTCGTTTGCGAACTCGCCGAGCATCTCCATGTAGAAATCGCGTTCCCACATACAGTACCCGAGACCCGTGATGACATTCAGTTCGGGGCATACCGCGCTAATCTGCCTGAGTTCTTCATCGGTAAAAGCGCTGATATTCTTCTCTTCCATATCCGTCACCTGCTCAGTTCTGTTCTCATTCTCTGTCGGGTGCTCATGATAGCTCACGAGTTCCGCGGGCAGATACCTTGCAAGCATTTTCTCCAGCTGTTTCGGCTCGATGGGCTTTGAAAGGTAGTCATCGAAGCCTGCGTCGATGTAGCTCTCACGGGCACCGACTATCGCGTTTGCGGTCAGTGAGATCATCTTCGTGTCGCCCACAAGGTCTCTTGCGCGAAGTATCTTCAGCGTGTCGATGCCGTCGAGCACGGGCATCATGTGGTCGAGGAACACGATGTCGAACTTCTCTCTGCCGAGCAGTTCAATCGTCTCCTCGCCCGACACCGCGAGTTTCGGCGTGATGCCGTGCAGCTTCATAAGCGCCGCCGCGACCTTGCGGTTCATCTCATTATCATCGGTCACGAGCACTCTCGCATCGGGAGCGTAGAGATAGCCCGTTTCCTCCTCTTCTGTCTCAAAGCTCGCGGCACGCTTATGGTAATCGCCCATAGGCTCGCCCCTGACTATCTTCTGCGGCAGCAGGAACGAGAACGCCGAGCCCTTGCCGTAGGTACTCTCGATATTCAGTTCGCTGTCCATCATCCTTAGCAGCTTCGTGACTATCGACATACCGAGACCCGTTCCCTCAACATTCCTGTTGCGCCTGATGTCGAGCCTTCTGAAGGAGACTTCGAGCTTGTCGATATCCTCTTCTTTGATGCCGATGCCCGTGTCCGCGATCTCCACGAACAGCTTCACGCTGTCGTCGGTGCGTTCCTCAGCCCTGACGGTGAGGGTCACGGAACCCGAATCGGTGTACTTGACCGCATTGGTCAGCAGGTTCGAGATGACCTGCTTGATACGCACGTCGTCGCCCATCAGTGAAGTCGGCAGGCTGCTGTCTATCCTGAGTCTCAGCGCAAGCCCCTTCGCCGAAGCCCTCGGCGAGACAGCGGCCACAAGGTCGCTTATCATCAAGGCGGTGTCGTATTCGGCAGGGACTATCTCCATCTTGCCGTCCTCTATCTTCGAGAAGTCGAGGATGCTGTTTATCAGCGCCAGCAGAGTCCTGCCCGCGCTCTGAATATTCCGCGAATATTCGCGTATCTCGCTGTCGGTGCATTCGCGGAGAATCATCTCGTTCATGCCGAGTACAGCGTTTATCGGTGTGCGTATCTCATGGGACATCTGCGCTAAGAAGCTGCTCTTCGCCTTGTCGGCAGCGATAGCGGCGTCCGCAGACTCTTTCAGTTTGAGGTTCGCATTTTCCTGAAGCTCGATGAGGTTGGTCATCAGCTTATATATCATTATGATGCAGAATGCGAAAGCGGATGCGCAGACGAGCACGTATAATATCGTGCTGCCGTATATCATCCACAGGCTGCTGACAACGTACACCGAGAACCTTGAGCTGTCGCTCGTGGTGGCGATGAGCGCTTTCAGACTGCCGTCGTAGTCCTTGATTATCCTGACGGTGTGACCGTCGGGCTGCACCTTGTTGTAGTTCAGTTCGTTGACGTTGGTCTTGATATTCTCGGTCATCTGGTATCTGCCGAAGGGATGGTTGATGATGTCGCCGCTTGCGTCGGCAAGGAAGGCGTAACCCGTATCGGTGTTCGACTTGCCGAGGATATCCACCAGCTTGTCCATATAGAAATCTATGCCGAAATTCCCGAGAAACTCGCCCGTTCTGGCGTCGTAGACCTTCTCGCAGAAAGTCACGCAGTAAAGACCCGTCTGCTCGTCATAGTATGGCGAGGAAATGCTCCAGTCCTTGTCCGAAGCCATGAGCTCCTTGTACCAGTCGCGGTCTTCAACGTGCCAGTCTTCATCGGGCTCCCAGCCGTTGTTCATGTAGACGGTATGTTCAAGGTCGGGATTGGTCATGTAGCTCACCGAAATTTCGGGGAACTGCTTTGTTATCTCATCGAGATACACGACCGTGCCCTCGTAATCGTCCAGCATTTCGGGGTGAGTCGAGAAAATCGAGCAGAACATATCGAGTATGCTCTTCTGGGTGTTTATCCACTCGCCCAGCTGATACTCACAGCTCGCCACCTCGTTTTGCAGCCGCGATTCTCCCCAGCTGTAGACGGCGTTGACGTTCGTATAAAGGCTGACCGCCATGACCGCCACGAGTATGATAACGATGATAGTCCTGAAATGTCTGTTGACTTTCAGACCCGAGCTGTTGCTCAGAGGTGTGTCGAGCTTTTCCGTCCTGACGATCGACTGATATGACAGCATCTCGCCTATCATGTGTGAGAGTTTTCCCGCCTGTTCCTTTATCCCCGTGAGCCTGTCGGCGAATTCATCGGGGTCGGAAATGTTCGGGTCGGATGAGCTTTTCAGTATCGAGCGTATGGGAACTTGCAGCTCTGCCGTGACGTTCGATATGAACTCTTCCTTGTATTTCAGCGCTTCCGCCGCCTTTTTCGCGGTGCGGTCGGAGCGTATGAAAAGCACGATTATCACAACGTAAACTGTGAGCGACAGCACCGTTATCGCGAGAAGCTGAACGTACAGATTTTTGTACAGCGACATATTGCTCTCGTTCACGATAAGGTACCAGCCGAAGTCGGACGACGCCGCAAAAAGGTTCTCACCGCGGCGCTTGATATGCACGCTGCCGTCTGAACTCTTCGCAAGAGAGAAAATGCCTGCGTAATCGGGCATCTCGTAAACGAGACTTTTGCCGATGAGGGATTCATCGGTGCAGCCTGCGATTATGCCTTCCTGAGTCACGATAACGGCGTTTCGCTCGTCGTCGTGGTACATCTGTGAGATGTGCTGCTGAATCGCGTCCATCTTGAAGTCGATGGCGACGACAGTTCTTCGGTCGGGCAGCATGACCGCCACCGAATAACAGAAACCGCCCGTCAGCGCGTCAACATACGGGTCGGTGACGTAGGGGGTACCGCCGTTTCTGACTGCGCCCACATACCACGCACGCTTCGTGACATCAAAACCGCCCTCGGGCTCGTTAAAATCGGGGATTATGTACCAGTCGGGAGCGCCGATGTAGGTGTTGAAACATATCTCGTTGGTCTCTTCGAGAAGTTCGGTCTTTCTGCGCCTGATGAATTTTTCAAGCTCGTTCTTGTCGTTGAGGTACATCTGGACCTCAATCGAAAGCTCAAGGGCTGTGCTCCTCGCGTCGGAAATGCTGTCTTCAAGCTCGCCGCTGATGGCTTCGAGCCTGTTTGCGCCTGACTCAACCGTCTGCTGAGTGGTCACACGGTATACGAGCATTATCTCGGCTGTCGCTGATACGAACAGAATTATCCCGACGATAAGCACGATAAGAAAATCACGTCCCTTTTTAACCAAGAGGAAACCACCTCCGCAAACGAGATATCTACAGGTACAACATATCTTATAATATTATATCACATTAGGACAAAATAATCAAGAGTTTATTAAAAAAATGTAACTCATTTTCTACGGAAGTGAGTTCTGAACTAATTGGCGGAGACCCCGCCTTTGCTGCGGCGTTCTCAAAGCATAAAAAAGCGACGGGAGCAAGCCCACGTCCTACAAATGTTCATCTCTTGAAATGGAGAGAGTCTATCTTCCCCTCCGCAACAAACTGCCAACAATATCAAAAGTCTTTGGAAGGGGGTTCTTCCCCCAGAAAAAAGCGCACAAAAAAGAGGGTATGCAGCATATAATGGAAAAGAGCAACACGGCTCAGGCAGAAAGAACGGAGCGGCTTATGAAGCAACTGATTGGGATGACCTCGATAACGTATGCTGTGAAGGCGCAGAAGCTGCTCGGGAAAAAAGGCATCCGAGTGCGGATAGTCCCGACGCCGAAGAATGTCGGCAGCGGGTGCGGCTACTCGCTGGAGACGGACGGGAACGCCGACCGTATCACGCGGATACTCGCCGAGAACGGCATCAAATTCAAATCGGTCTACACCTGAAAAGCGGACCCGTCCGAAGGGAGACTTTCGGGCGGGTCTTATTCATTCGATCCTCAGCGAAGTGCCGTTTCGAGCATTTCGATGGTGATGCAGCTGTCAAGGCCGATCTTGTACCAGTCGCAGCTGCTTATATCGTCACGCAGTACATACAGCCGCCTGTTTTCCCTGTCGAAGTACACCTTGTCGGTGGTCAGATACGGCTCGGGAAGCTCCCTGAAGATCATGTCCTCGGGTCTGTAAAGATCGTGTATCTCAAGCCTGTCCATGTCCTCAAGCTCGGGGCTTTCAGGCGAAAGAAACACGCCGCTGTCCTTCGTCAGGTCTAAAACGCTGCCAAAGCACAGCCCGAACATATCGTTGACGGCATTTTTGCCGATATCATAAGTCACACCGCCCGAGGTGAACTGTGCGCTGTCAAAATAGCGATCATATTTTATCTTATTGCCATTGTAGGACAGGTGCTTTGAATGGTGCATCTCATAGGCGATATTCAGCTGGTCATCGACCATGACCCGATAGATATCCGCGCCGTAATAATAGTCGCCGCCACCGAGCAGATCGACGAGGATATACGTCTCCCCTGCCGAGACCGCCCTGAAATCCCAGCCAAAGCGTAGCTCGTTGTAGTGAGATGCAGCGTGTCTCCTGCTTTCCTCGATCACGCCCGAAACGGTGAGCCTGTATTCGCCGCGGTCGCCTGCGGAACTTGTTCCGTTGTTAATGATGCGAAGCTCGCCGCTGTCGGTGATCTCTGTTTTCAGGCTTTCGAGCTTTTGCTTATCTGCCCGATCCTGCTTTTCGGAAATAGCGAACATGACAGCAAGTATCAGTACAACTCCGATAACTAACGCAAGCACCACAAGTCCTATCCACCGAAATATCGCTTTAAGTGCATTTTTCATTCTACCGCTCCCTTTTGTTCTTTTGTCTGATACTATTATATCACCCTCGACCTGACAATGTCAACAAAAAAGCGTCCCTGCCCAAAAGCAGAGACGCTCATATTGTTTAACTTGCGATTTAAGCTATTTGATTAGCCCAGCTCAGCGAAGTACTTGATGGTTCTAACCATCTGGCTGGTGTAGCTGTTCTCGTTGTCGTACCAGGAAACAACCTGAACCTCGAACAGATCGTCAGCGATCTTGGAAACCATGGTCTGGGTTGCATCGAAGAGAGAACCGTATCTCATGCCGATAACGTCAGAAGAAACGATAGGATCGGTGTTGTAACCGAAGCTCTCGGAAGCAGCAGCCTTCATAGCAGCGTTGATGCCCTCAGCGGTAACGTCAGTACCCTTTACAACAGCGGTAAGGATAGTGGTGGAACCGGTCGGAACAGGAACTCTCTGAGCGGAGCCGATGAGCTTGCCGTTCAGTTCGGGGATAACGAGGCCGATAGCCTTAGCAGCACCGGTGCTGTTAGGAACGATGTTAGCAGCGCCAGCTCTTGCTCTTCTGAGGTCGCCCTTTCTGTGAGGACCATCGAGGATCATCTGGTCGCCGGTGTAAGCGTGGATGGTGCTCATGATACCGCTCTGGATAGGAGCATAGTCGTTAAGAGCCTTAGCCATAGGAGCGAGGCAGTTGGTGGTGCAGGAAGCAGCCGAGATGATCTTGTCATCAGCGGTCAGGGTGTTCTCGTTTACAGAGAATACGATGGTCTTGAGGTCCTTGCCTGCGGGAGCAGAGATAACGACCTTCTTAGCGCCTGCGTCGATGTGAGCCTGGCTCTTCTCCTTAGAGCAATAGAAACCGGTGCACTCGAGAACAACGTCAACGCCGATCTCACCCCAAGGAAGCTCAGCAGCGTTAGCCTTAGCATAGATCTGAAGGGTCTTGCCGTCTACAGTGATGGTGTTAGCCTCGTCGTCAGCCTCTACGGTGTGAAGATTCTCACCGATCTTGCCGCAGTAGCCGCCCTGAGCGGTATCGTACTTGAGAAGATCTGCGAGCATGGAGGGCTTGGTAAGATCGTTGATAGCTACGACCTCGTAACCCTCAGCACCAAACATCTGTCTGAATGCGAGACGACCGATGCGGCCAAAACCATTGATAGCAACTTTAACTGACATATTAAGTCAACCTCCTAAAAGTATTTAAGGAATCCGGATGCGTCGGCACAACATCTGCCGCGCTCCACATTACCATTATACTACAACTCGATTTTTTTTTCAAGCCCTTATTCCGTGAAATTTGTGATAAAATTGTCAATTTACATTTTATTTACACTGCGTTCATTCTGTGTAAACATCAGCCGTTGACCTGTCTGAGATATTCGAGGACGCTTTCGGGCGAAAGTGCGATGGATGCGCCCTCCGCAAGCAGCTCCGACTGTCCCCAGAAATGCTTGTCCGTCAGGTCGGAAGGCGGTATCACGAACACTTCCTTCCCCATCTCAGCCGCCAGCGAAGCCGTGTTCAGCGCACCGCTTGGGATGCCTGCCTCAGCCACCAGTACGCAGTCTGACACGCCCGCGATAAGGCGGTTGCGCACCTTGAAGTTCTCCTTCGCGGGCAGCGCCGTAGGCAGATATTCCGAGACGACCACGCCTTTTTCGGCGATGCGTTTTCTCAGCGCGAGCGAACCTTTCGGGTAGTCGCAAAGCAGTCCGCAGCCGAGGAATGCCGCCGTGTACCCTCCCGACGCCAGTGCCGAATCGTGCGCCGCCGTGTCGATACCGACTGCCGAACCGCTGACGGTGCAGACGTTCTGAGCGGCGAACGCCCGCGCAAAGATAGCCGCCATCGCCGCGCCGTACCTTGTGCAGTCCCTCGAACCGACTATCGCCGCCGAAACGAACCTGTTCAGAACCCCGATGTCCCCTTTCGCAAAAAGCACCGCAGGCGGCGCATCAAGGAACCGCAGATCATACGGATAATCCTCGGAGTCGATGGTCGTCACAGTTATCCCGTGCCTTTCGCAGATGTCAAAGATACTGTCAAGTTGTTCGTTTGACACAGATTTATACTTACGAACATAACTATCATACTGTAAAGTCTCATCACTTAACAGTCTTCTGATACACTCATCGGGCTCATCGGGACGGATGTATTCCCAGAGTTTGCCGTTTCCTGCGCCGAAAGCTATCGCCGCCCGAAGCCAGTCACGGGTCTCCATTTTCGTCCCCGAGTATCGAACAGATAACGGTGGAAAGTTCATTCACGGGCAGACCGACGATGCTGTTGTAATCGCCGTCAACATTTGAAGCCAGCAGACCGCCCAGCTCCTGAATGCCGTATGCGCCCGCCTTGTCCATCGGCTCGCCTGTTGAGATGTAGTAGCGCAGCTCCTCGTCGGTGTGAGCGCTGAAGGTCACCCACGCGTCGTCATACGAAGTGTGGTACCTGCCCTTGTACCAGACGCAGAGACCGCTCACCACCTGATGAGTCTCGGCGCACAGCGAGGACAGCATCCTGAAAGCGTCCTCCTCGTCCTTCGGCTTACCGAGGATCTCGTCGCGGAGTATCACGACCGTGTCACATCCGATGACGATGGTGTTATCGTCGGGCTGACAGCGGCTCACGACGTCGCGGCACTTCTGCTCCGCAAGGCAGATCGGCACCTCGACCGCAGGCACCCCCTCGGGCACTATCTCCTCGCATTGTGAAGGCTGCACCTCGAAATCGTCCGTGAGCAGGTGCAGAAGTTCCCTGCGTCTCGGGCTCTGCGAACCCAGCACCACGCGTTTTCCCTTCAAAAGTTCTCTTACCAAAACCGACATAGCCATCCTCCTGATATGTAAACCGTCCGAACTTGACAGAGCCGTCAGCCCGTCAAGTTCAAAAAAGGACTGCCTGAGCAGTCCCTTATTTTCAATCCGATAATCTCGTTCCGCACTCCGAGCAGAAAACCGCTTCGGGTGCTTCTTTGCTGCCGCAGCTCGGGCAGACCTTCTCGGTCGGCTCGGGAGCGGGCTGAGCCTGTTCTTCCTGCTGCGCAGTCTCCTCAACGGGCTTGACCTCTTCGGCTGCCGCTGTCTCTTCGGCGCTCTTCACAACATTCACGCGAACGACTTTCGGCTCGGTCGGCTTCGGTATCTCGTTGCGAGTGCCGCACTCGGGGCAGAACAGCGAATCCGCGGATATCTCAGCGTTGCAGTTCACGCAGAACCTGTTCCCTCGTATAGCCACAAGCTCCTTTTCAAGATCGGCGTTTCTTTCAAAAAGCGCGTCGATCTTAGCCGAGATCTCGTCAGCCTCATCTATCCCGAAGCTGCCGTTTTTTGCTTCCTTGAGAAGCATTCCGAGCTTCATGTAAAGCTTGTCGGCTTCACGCTTGTTCTGCGTGATCTCGTTGTTTATCTTTGCAGTTTCTCCCGTCTTTCTGACCGAATTCGATATCGAATTCGCTCCCGACGTGATCTTATCCATTATCGACATGATTCATCGCCTCATTTTTTGCAGACATCATCATCGTTCTGTCAGCCCTGACCTCTCGCGACCGCTTTTGAGCTTTCCTTCGAGAGTGCGACTGTCGTATTGAGATAATAATGTCTCAGGATCTGATCGTAAGTAAAACCATGCTCCGCATAGTAGCAGGCGCCCCACTGTGACATTCCGACGCCGTGACCCCATCCGAAGGTGTGGAACACTACCTTGCCGTCGCTCACGCTCACGGTGAACGCCTGAGAGGTCATATCGAAAGCGTCCTGTATCTCTCTTGCAGGAACGCGCTTCTGTCCGTCGAGGGTGATGTAACCGACGTATCTGCCGCTGTAGATATCATCCATCACGAACCAGTTGTCGTAGTTGTCCGAAAGGCTGATGCCGAAAGCCGTCGCGATGATCGACTTGCACTCGTCGTAGCTGAAGGAGTACTCCAGTCCGTAGTTCGGGTCTTCGTAGTCGTATTCGCTGACTACCGCTCTGAGGTACGGGTAATAAACGTCCCAGATGCGCTCGCTCTCGACCGTGTAGCCTGCCGTCGAAGCAGAGTATACGGCGTTGATGATCTTGTTATCGTAGAAAACAGCCTGTCCCTCGACAGCGGAAACGCATTTCTCGATCTTGCTGTTGTAATCCGACTTGAGCCCGACCTCGGGAGTCAGACCGATAGTGTCGTTATACCGCAGGAAAGAGTAAGCCGCAACGATCTGAGCCTTGATAGCTTCCTCGTTCCATTCGCCGCCGATCTCGTTGTTCACGATACGGCAGAGCATCTCGTGGGCGTTCATGGTTACAGTGCTGCCCGAAATGATGTCATGGACTGTAAAATATTCATTCTTGACACTTCTTGTAGCCGTCAGATTGAGCGGTTCGGGCTTCGGATCATAGATCTCTGTCGAGCAGTTCTCATAGACCTTATCGAAAGCCTCGCCCTTTGCGAGACCTGTCTGTGTGCCCTTGCTCTTCATGGACCTTGCGGGTACAGCGCCGTTCATTTCGGCAGCCGCGGAAGTTCTTCCCGCCTTCTCCGCGTCCTTTTCAGCCTGAGTCTTTTTCTTGTCGATCTTGATGAGCATCTTGTAATCGTCAAGAGACGCCTTAGTCCCCGAGCTTCCCTTAGGGAGCTGAAGATCCGCGGCGCTGAGCGTTGTCACAGACACAGAACCCACGCTGTCCACAGCGTGTTCAGCCATTACGGAGCCAAGCTGCATATCGGCAGAGCGGATATGCAGGGAAGGTATCGGCTCATTATGTGCTATCTGCTGAGGTGCGGAGGGAGTAAACACATACTTTCCGCCAACGGCTATCAGACCTGCGCCCAGCACGACAGAACCCACAGAAGTCAGAACTCTTTTTGCAGTTTTTTTCATGATAAATCCTCAATGATCGTCCGCAGTCGGATACGAAAAAGCTTATCCAACGCCTAATTTTCATTATACCATAAAACACCGAAAAGTCAAGGAGATAAAACTGCTGCCCTGACTTTTCATTATTTTACACAACATCGTCCGACGCATCATGTGTAATACGCCGAACGACATAACTTTACTTAAAATATCTCTGTCCGTCGATCTCGGTGCAGAATGTCAGCGTCTCGAACCAAGCCGCAGTAGAGCTTCCACAGTAAGCGGGAGCGTAGTAGTAAACAGCTCCGTTGGAGTTGTCCTCACCGCCAAGGGCACGCTTAGCGCACTCGATGGTGTTCTCGTTCGGAACGGTGGTGCCGTTGTAGTAGCCGTAGATAGCGTCGAACTGTCCGGGAGAAGTGAGCACCTCGGAGATGCTGTTGGGGAAGAGGGGGGACTTTACGCGGTTGAGAATCACGTTTGCCACCGCGATCTTGCTCGCCTCGGAGCAGTTGCCGACCTCACCCTGAAGAACATAGCAGAGCATATCGAACTCTGTCTCGGTGTAGTCAACGGTGGGATTAGTTACCTTCTTTTCGTCCTCGGGCTTTGTATCGGTGAGATACTTCTTGAGGCAGTAGCCTGTCTCGCCGTCAGCCTTGATCCTGTACCAGTCGCTGTTGTAGCCTGTAACGATGACCTCGGAACCTGTGCCGAGCACTCTGAGGACATCACCGCTGAGGGAAGGCTGCTCTCTGAGGTTAACGCCCTCGGAGGTGTACATGGTCTTAACGCCGCAGCTCTTTATCTCGTCGGTCACTTCCACGGTAGCGGGCTCGGTCTGAGCTGCTGTTGTGGTAGTGGTCTCGGCAGCGGTGGTAGTCTTAGCTGCCGCAGTCTCTATCTTGTTGGAAACTGTAGTCTCGCTCTTTGTGGTGGAAGAAGTCCTGAGAGTAGTCTTAGCAGCCGAAGTAGTGGTCTTAGACTTTGAAACAGCCGCAGCCTTCTTGACCGCAGCGCCTGCGCTGCTCTTTGTTGCCTTGACGGTCTCTACAACGAGGTCGTACTCGTCGATGCCAGCCTTGCGCCATGTTTCGGCAGCCTGTGAGGAAGTCTGAGCGGTCTCTTCGGTGATGACGGAGGACTGCTCCGCAGCAGTCTGAGTTACCGAGAACTTGGGCAGAGCCTTGTTTTCGATATTGGTGGGGATAGCGCGTCCGCCGAGCATCGCATAGACGCCCACAGCGCCGACTGCAACAACAGCCGCAGCTCCCAGTCCCAGAACGCTGCCTGCTCTCTTTACGAAAGTGACCTCACGTTCGTCATTATTCTCTTTAAGCGATTCGTTGAAGTTTTCCTGCTTCATTTCAGTATCACATTACCTTTCCGACGGTCAGACCGTCATTATCCGTGCCGTGAACACACGGACTAAAAAAATTCAAGTACCTTTTGGCTTTATCAGTAAGCCCAGCCGAGATACTTTCTGCTGTTTCCCCAGACGTTTCTCCACACCTGCGGGAAGTAGATATCCTTATCTTTCTTGTCCTGATAGGAGGCGATGACCGCTTCCTTATCGTCATCCTCGTCGAGCTTCTTGGCGATTATTACCCATCTCATATTCGCGACCTCATTTGAGCAGGTCGAGAGGGTGATATAATCGTCTTCGGGGTCGCACTGGATGTCTACCGAGTACCAGGAAGCCTTCGCGATGTTATCGAGCCATGTGCTGAACTTGTAGTCGCCGTCGTCGAAGTTGCGGTAGCGCCAGTAATCGAAGAGATGACCGTTGTCCTGCGACTCGTTGATAGCAGCCACGAAGCAGCTGATTATCGCATATTCCTGATTGCTCTCGTAGATGGTGTTGAATTCGATTATCGGATGTTTTCTGAGAAATTTGATGCCGCTCTTATACTCTGCCAGATGTGTGAAGGAGGTACCGAGCTTTCTCATATGGTGTCCGTAGATCGTGATATTGTCAGCCTGACCGTCCGCGTTTATCGGGATAAGGTAGTCGGCGTAAATGCTGCCCGACTCGTAAGGCTGATTGTCAATGTTGTGTGTGAGGTACCAGTCGTTGTCCTCATGCTGAAGTACGGGGAAGTTTATGTATTCCTTGCCGTCCGAATTGCAGAAGCCCGGGATCTTTATCCAGCCCACGACCTCTTTGTTTCTTTTCTGCAAGTCCTTCGCCCATTCCTGGACTTGTCTCTTCTGAGCCTCGGGAGCATCGGAACCGTCCTTTCCGCCCGTCTTCGCACCGACGATGTTCACCTCATCGGAAAAATCGGGTTCAAGTGACTGTATCTGAGCCGAGTACTCAAGAGTTTCCTTATCGGTCTCAAGGAAATCCGTCAGCTGGTTTATCGAGCTGCAAAACAGTACGATAGAACCAACGAAGATTATCTTTCTTATGACCTCGCCAGCTCCGTCGCCCTTCCAGGGAACGAAGTACTTGAAGAACCTGACGAAGAAATTTGAATTATCTCTCTGCTTCTCAAGTCCGAGGGTTTCGTTAGTCATAGACATATTCAGTTACCGTTCCTTTCTTCTTTCTTAAATTCATCCTCAAGCATTTCAAGGCTTTTAAGAACTGTCAGCTCACGGATACTTCTTCTGTCTAACTTTTCATATTCTTTATACAGTGCAAGGTCACGGGTAACAGTGCCGTTCTTTCCGCTCACCGAAACGTAGACGGTCCCGACGGGCTTTTCGTCAGTGCCGCCCGAGGGTCCTGCGATCCCCGTTATCCCGATGCCGAAGTCGGAGCCTGTGAGTTCCCTCACGCCCTCGCTCATCTCAGCGGCGGTCTCCGCGGAATACACGGTGAACCGTTCAAGCGTCTCACGCCTTACACCCACGAGCTTCATCTTCATCTCCTCGGTGTATGTCACCGCACCGCCGAGGAATACCGCCGACGCCCCCGCCACCGAAGTAACGGCTGCCGCAAGCGCTCCGCCCGTGCAGCTTTCCGCGCAGGACAGACTAAGCCCGTGTTCTGTCATATATTTTACAACACAAGCCGCTGCGCTGTCAATACTTTTTGTTACCGATTTGTTATCTTCGTAAAAATTCATAAAACTGCCCTCAAACTTTATGGGAATTATGCACATACAAAAACGACCAAATCAGGTCATTCTATGAATTTAATTAGGAATTTTAACCATAATATCATCTGTCCAAATGCTCGTACACGGTGAAACGTAATACTCGCGTAACATTTTTGCATTTTACTTGACATCCTCGAAAAATGTCGGAAACCCACGGAATACCGCAAAAAGAAGATGTTTTTTATCAAGCGTCAGCTGTACGTTTTTTTACACATATGTGCAAAGAACGGGATGAAAAAGTTACAGTTTGATACGGTTGTCATTTCTCTGTAACCGGCTGTAATTGTACAGAATTTGCGACAGAAAGAACTGTCCAAAAATGCCCGTTCGTAAAGTACATAGACTTGTCAGAGACATTTTTTCGTTATTCTGTCCTAAAAAAGACCCGCTGCCGAATTATGGCAAAAAAGCGGTGAAATGTCGCTATTTTTGTACTGTAAAGCCTTACAGGTTTACAGTTTCTTCGCCGCATCTGAACAGCTTAAACTGCGTATTTTCAACGGCTTTTGCGATCATCGGCTCGAAATCGAAAGAGGTCTGAGCCTTCACAACATCGTCAAGCTGCGGCTTGGTCTTCGGGTGCTTCGGCGTGAATACCGTGCAGCAGTCCTCGTAAGGGAGTATCGACGTGTCGAAGGTGCCGATGTCGCGCGCGATCTTTACGATCTCGGATTTGTCAAGTCCGATGCAGGGACGGAACACGGGCATACGGCAGGCCGCGTCGGTGCAGACGATCGCACCCATTGTCTGACTCGCCACCTGTCCCATGCTCTCGCCCGTGATAAGGCAGGAGCAGGTCTCGCGCTCGCAGATGCGTTGAGCGATTTCCATCATCAGACGGCGCATGATTATCGTGAACAGTTCCTCGGGGCAGTTGTCGCGGATCGCCACCTGAATGTCGGTGAAGGGCACGCAGTGGAAAGCGATGTCGCCGCAGTAAGCCGAGATCTCCTCGGCGAGTTTCTCGACCTTGAGTCTCGCGCGCTCGGAGGTGTAGGGCGGCGCTTCAAAGTGTATCGCCTGAAGCTGAACGCCGCGCTTTGCCATCATGTAGCCTGCAACAGGCGAGTCGATACCGCCCGACAGCAGGAGCATACCGCGTCCGCTGGTTCCGATGGGCAGACCGCCTGCACCGTCGATGTTCTGCGCGTGAACGAAGGCGTGCTTTTCGCGGATCTCGACCATGACCAGCACATCGGGATTCTTCACGTCAACGGTCAGGTGCGGGAACTTTTCAAGGAGCTTTCCGCCCAGCTCGGCGCAGATCTCGGGGGACTTCGCAGGAAACTGCTTGTCAGCACGCTTTGCCTCGACCTTAAAGGTTTTCGCGTCTTCGAGGGCGTCGGTCAGGTACTCGATCGGGTCGCGGAGTATAGACTCCATCGACTTCTCGACCTCCAGCGCTCGGCAGAGCTTCACGATGCCGAAAACGTGCTTCAGCTCTTCGAGCACCTCATCCATATCGGTATCCTCGGAATTGGGGTAAACGTACAGCGTGGACTGTGCTCTCCAGAGCTCGAAGCTGCCATACCTGCGCAGACGTCTTTTAACGTTCTTGACGAGCACGCTCTCGAAGGTGGACTTGTTCAGACCCTTCAGCGCGATCTCGCCGAATTTACAAAGTATGATCTCTTTCATTATCTGAGTTCCTTTCAAGAAATTGTCGATGTATGTCGCCTTATATATTATATATAGTACAGAACATTTGTTCTCCTGCTTTATTTGCTGACAAGTTCCCTGCCCGCGTCGTCGAGAGCGGCAAGAAGTGTGTTAACCTCATTTACTTGATTCATATATGAGAAGCTTATCCTGAGCGTTGAATCTGCAAGCTCATCGGGCACTCCGAACTCGCCGAGCACCGAACTTTTCTTTCCCTTCGAGCAAGCAGAACCACTTGACACGTATATTTCGCGCTTTTCGAGGTAGTGGAGAAGAACTTCCGAGCGAAGCCACTTGACAGCGATGCTGTTGACGTAGGGCGAAGCGCCGTCGGGCGAATTGAACAGGATGTTCGGGTGAGCTTCGGCGATCTGACTGCGGAGATAAGATGACAGCTCGCTGACGTGTTTGTATCTTTCGTCCAAATTTGCGGACAGTTGCTCGACAGCCGCGCCGAACGCCGCAATCAGCGGAACGCTCTCGGTACCCGAGCGGAATCCCCTTTCCTGACCGCCGCCGAACACCAGCGACGGAAGGTGCACGCCTTTTCGCACGTACAGCCCGCCGATGCCCTTGAGCGCATGGACCTTATGACCGCTGACCGAGATCATGTCGGCGTTCAGCTTTTTCGCCTTGACAGGCAGCTTCATAAAAGCCTGAACCGCGTCACAGTGGGTCAGGGTGTCGGGATGAAGTTTCTTGACGCGGCGGAAAACCTCGGCAACAGGCAGGACCGCACCCGTCTCATTGTTGCAGAGCATCATCGTGACCAGGCAGGTCCTGTCATCCACCTCGCGGACGAAATCCTCGGCAAAGAACACACGTTCGCCGTGCTCGTTCTCCCGCGGATGGACTCTAACGACCTCGAAGCCGCGTTCTTCGAGCACACTGCAAGGCTCGGCGACCGAAGGGTGCTCGACAGAGGAGACAACGATCTTCGGCTTGCGTTTGCCGAGCGAATTTGCGGCGCCGAAAATTGCGGTATTATTCGATTCTGTCGCCCCCGAAGTGAAGAAAAGCTCTTGATCCGTCACACCAAGCGCTCCCGAAATGATCTTGCGGGCGTAAGAGACTTTCTGCTGAGCAGTCAGCCCGAGACCGTGAAGCGAGGACGGGTTTCCGAAATCCTCCATCGCCTCGGCGACCGCCTTTTTAACTTGTTCGATCGGCGCAGTTGTCGCCGCATTGTCAAAATAGATCATGTTCTGCCCCTTTCCGAAGATTATCATTTTATTTTATCACATTTTTGTGAACAAAAAGCGTTACTTTGGAATAATTTTTAGTAAACGAACAATAATATATTTGCGATACGTTTTTATGTACAGATATTAACATTTGACCAAGTTTTTGCACATATAACAAGAAAGGATATATAAGCATATGAAATTCAGAAAAAGAACATTGATCCGCATAATGCTGTACGGAATAACCGCGCTCGCGATATTGATGACGCGCAACATCTCACTGATGCGTGAAAACAAAGCCAAGCAGACCTTCATAACAAACAGCTACCTTCGGGCGCTCGAGGACCTCGCAGTCGCCGCTGACAACATCAACTCAACTCTCGAAAAACAGCTTTACGCAGGTACCGCCGAACAGCAGGCAGCCCTCGCGAATAAACTGTTCAACGAAGCGTCTAATGCCAAGCTCGCGATGTCGCGCCTTCCCGTGACTCAGCTCAATCTTGAGAAGACCAACAAGTTCCTGTCTCAGGTCGGCAACTACGCGCGAGCCGCCGCCGATAAAAGCGCCTACGGTCAGGAACCCGATAAAGAATACTATAATAATTTGAAGAAGCTCCACAAGTTTGCAGTCAAACTTTCAGACGATCTATGGAAGCTTGAAAAAGAGATCTCATGCGGCGAGGCGTCGTTTGATGAAATTTCAGATAACTATATGGAGATCGAATCCGCTGACGTCGCTGAAAGCTTCACAGACTACGAGAAGGGTTTCACATCTTACCCAAGACTCATCTATGACGGTCCATTTTCTGACCACATCATGGAAAAGCAGCCCGAAATGACAAAGAGTGCCGATACGATATCTAAGAAAAAGGCGCTTCAGATAGCGTCATCAGCCGTCGGGGTTTCTTCAAACGATCTGACAGTGATCTACAATCGCGACGGGAATATGCCCGCATGGATATTTTCCGATACAGACGGAACCGTAAGCTGTGCTGTGACTCTGCAAGGTGGTTATGTTTCATATTTTGTTAAGTCAAGACAGCCGAATAGCAGTGAGCTATCTCTGAACGATGCGATTGAGAAGTGTTCCGAGTACCTGAAAGAGTGCGGATATAGCAATATGAAAGTGACTTACTACGAGCGTTCAGGAAACACAGTCACAGTAAATTTTGCCTATACGATCGACGACATCGTCTGCTACACCGACCTGATAAAGGTCACAGCCGCACTCGACAACGGCGAGATTCTTGGCCTCGAAGCCGACGGATATCTGACAAATCACACCCGCAGGCAGTTCCCAGAAAAGACCATGTCAGTTGCCGCCTGCAAGCAGCTGCTGTCACCGTACCTCAAATGCGTTTCGAGCTGCAAGGCGCTCATTCCGCTCGAAGGCGGAAAGGAAGCCTATTGCTACGAGTACAAGTGTAAAACCGACGAGGGACGAAATGTCCTTGTCTATTTCAACGTCCGTACCGGCAAAGAAGAGCAGATTCTGATCCTGCTTGAAAGTGAAAACGGAACGTTGACAATATAATAATATTAATCAAAAATGAGGTGAATTTATGAGTACAGATTTCAGTACTTCTATTACAAAACAGAACCTTATGCGAGCATTCGCAGGGGAATGTCAGGCTCACCTGAGATACTCGTTTGCCAAACAGCTTTGTGACGCTCAGAAAGATTTCGTTATTGGTATGCTTTTCAAATTCACGTCCGCACAGGAGAAGGAGCACGCCGAGGTTTTCTATAACTATCTGAAACAGCAGAACATTTCTGATTGCGAGTTTACAGCCGACTACCCCGTCGTCACAGGCAGTGATATCTGCAAGTTGTTATCTGACAGCCTGCAAAACGAACTTCGCGAAGCAAACGACATCTACCCGTCTTTTGCCGCCAAAGCCCGTGAAGAAGGCTTTTCCGAGATCGCACAGAGCATTGAAAACATCGCTTCGATCGAGCGTTCGCACGCCGAACGGTTCCGCACCTTCATCGAACTTTACCAAAACGGCAGGCTCTATTCATCCGAACAGCCCGAGCGTTGGATCTGCATGAACTGCGGCTATATCCTCGAAAGCGACTCCGTTCCCGAGAAATGTCCCGTTTGCAGCGCCGACCGCGGTTACTATATCCGCCTTTCAATGTCGGGCTGGGGTTTGTAAGCGTACAAAAAGTTCCCTTCAAGCATAACTCGAAGGGGACTTTTTTATAATAATATTATCTTAATATTTCAAAGAGCTTCCGCCAATGAACTCTCTTACCAGCGAATCCTTCGGCATGATATCATCAGGTATCGGGTCAAGCACATTTATCAGTTCGCTTATCGGTGCAAAGCGTTTATACCCGTCATAGCTGTTTTTCAGCTCTGCAAAGTCATCAATGATGTAGTTTCTGTACAGACTCGGTTCAAACGCGTGGAAAGTATCAAACTGTATATGCGCACGCTGCTTGAACGGTGCTATATAAAGATTTTCACCTCTCTGCACGCTATTAAACATATCGAGCGTTTCCGTAGGCTTGCGTCCGCGGAAGTTTCTGTCGCGGATGATACGGCGCATCGCACGGATAAGCTCGGGGTGAACAAGCTCGCCGTTCGGGAGCTGTATCCTCGTTCTTACGCTCACATACATACAGGTCGAGATGTCGTCATAGCCCGTGACCTCGGGATTCAGCGCATGGATGCCTTCAAAAAGCACCAGCTCACCCTTGCGGCGTTTCAGCTCGTAGCCCTCGATCCTGTCCTGTTCCTTAAAATCAAACCCCGGAACATTCACCGTCTCGCATTTTGCAAGAGCGCGCATATGCTCCTGCAAAAGCGCAATATCGATCCGATGCGGAGACTCATAGTCGATCTGATTATTTTCATCATAGATCTTTATCTGATCCTTCGGCAGGAAGTAGTTGTCCATCGACACCGTGTGGGTCTCAAGCCCCATTTTGTCAAGATAGCCCTCGACCTTGAGGGCGGTGGTCGTCTTGCCCGAGCCGCTGGGCCCCGCAAGCAGGATTATCGGGTGTTCCTTCAGATGCGCCGCGATCTTTTCGGCAGCGTCCTTGCATTTTTGGTCATATTCGTAGCAGCATTCCTCCACGAACCCTTTCGGGTCGCGGGCAGCCGCATTTATCTCACTGTAGTGGATTATTCTCATGAAATTGTGCTCCTATCTCACTGCTCCCATTTGGCGCAGAGGTTGTTCAATGTGTCGGTCATCTGAGCGAGTTCCTTGTTACTCAGACCCGACGATCTCGCGATCAGTTTTTGCAGTCTGTCCGCCGCCGCTTTCAGCCGCAGGTAAGGCGTGCTCTCGAAGGCAGTCTTGGCGGCAGGTCTCGGCTCGGCGTTGACGAACTCATTGGTCAGCAGGTCGAGGGTCGCGCCGCTGTACGGGCAATCGACCGTCAGACCCATCTCCTCACGAAGATGCGCGGCGTATTCCTCCATGACCGTGTCCTCGCCGTGGTTCACGATGACGTGCTGCAAACCGCCGATGGCACTGATCCAGCGGTCGAGCCCGTTTTTGTCGGCGTGACCGCTCATTCCGGGCAGTTGCATGATGGTCGCACCCACCGCGATGTCCTCACCGAAGAGCTTGACAGTCCGCGCTCCCTCGATCAGCTTGCGGCCAAGAGTGCCGACCGCCTGATAGCCCACGAACAGCACAAGGCACTCACGCCGCCAGAGGTTGTGCTTGAGGTGGTGCTTGATGCGGCCTGCCTCGCACATACCGCTCGCCGAGATGATGACCTTCGGCTTCTTGTCGAAGTTGATGGCTCGCGATTCGTCGCTGGTGACCGCGATCTTCAGACCGTTGAAGCTGATGGGGTTGACCCCTGCGGTGACGTACCTGAGCGCCTCCTCGTCGTAGCAGGAATCCTCGTTGCGGTTGAAAATGGCGGTGGCTTCGATGGCGAGGGGCGAGTCCACGTACACGTCGAAATCGGGCACGCTGGTCACCAGCATCTCCTGCTTGATCTGCCTGAAATGGTAGAGCAGTTCCTGAGTCCTGCCCACCGCAAACGACGGTATCACAACGTTTCCGCCGTTCCCGAGCGTTTCATCGACCACCTTCGCCAGCGCTTCGGCGTAGTCACTCGGCTTGTCGTGCAGCCTGTTGCCGTAGGTCGATTCCATCACTGCATAGTCTGCCTTCTCGAAGTACTGCGGCTCACGAATCAGCGGGATGTGTTCGTTGCCGATGTCGCCCGAGAACACTATCGTCCGCGTCTCGCCGTCCTCGGTCAGGGTCAGTTTTATCCCCGACGACCCCAGCAGATGTCCCGCGTCGCGGAACATCACGCGGATGCCCTCCGAAAGCTCGGTCTCATCCTCGTAGGCGTGAGGGCAGAGTGCCTCGATAGCCTTTTCCGCGTCAGCCATCGTGTAGAGCGGCGTCACTTCCTTGACGCCCTTACGCTTGCCCTTACGGCTGCGCCACTCGGCTTCAAACTCCTGTATGTGCGCCGAATCGCGGAGCATTATCGAACAAAGGTTCGCGGTCGCTTTCTGGCAGTGTATCTTCCCTGCGAAGCCGCCTGCGCAAAGCAGCGGCAGCAGTCCGGAGTGATCTATATGAGCGTGCGTCAGCAGCACGAAGTCTATCTCCGACGGAGCACAGGGGATCTGGTCGTTCTCATAAACGTTTATGCCCTGTTCCATACCGAAATCCACGAGGAATTTCTTCCCGCACGCCTCGATGAAGGTGCAGCTTCCGGTGACCTCATGTGTCGCACCGATAAAAGTCAGTTTCATAACATCATCGCCTTTCCGAGAGAGTTACCTCTCCATGTAATATTCTACCATATTTCACAGCTTTTTTCAATAGCTTTTTGTCATTTTTGTGCATTTTCACGAATCTTTTCGTCGATATTTCGTCATTCCGTTTCCGATTTTTCACACCGGACAAAATGAACCGCTCCCACATTATATGCAGGAGCGGATAATTTCATTTTTCAGCTTTTCACGCTGTCAGCTCACGGAACTTTCTCCTCGGAGGAAGAATCAGCCTTGCTCTCAGCAGCGGACTCAGCCTTGCTTTCGTCTGCCTTGCTGTCAGCTGCGGACTCATCAGCCTTGGACTCGTCTGCCTTGCTCTCGTCAGCCTTGGATTCATCAGCCTTCGACTCGTCAGCCTTGGACTCGGTAGAAGCCTCGCCGCCGTTGCCGAATGCATTTACAGTGTAGCCTGCGAGACCCTCAACAGCCTCGATAGCGTCTCTGTTCTTCTCATAGAAGGTGTAATCAACATCTTCGGTGCTCGAATAGGTACCGTCGGTATTGATAATGTTGTCAACGTAAGCAACGATGTAGAAGCTCTGCTTGCCGCCGTTATCGAGTGTAACATCGACCTTGTATACTCTGCTGATCCTGTTAACAGCAGCACCCCAGCCGAGGGACGAATAATCGGTGATATCGTTCATGCTGTAGTAGTTGGAAACAGCCTTGAGCGATACAGACTTAGCCTTATCGTCGAGCGAAACGCCGTCTCTCAGGTACTTATTGCCCTGGATGTACTGCTTGAGGGTTGTCTCGGCATTGGCGAAGGTCTCTTCAAGAGCAGCGTTAGCGTCGGGAGCCTCAGCAGCGGTAGCATAGTGAGGAGCGGTCTCGGGAATAGTTATGTCAACATAGCTGTAACCGTCGTCGTCAACATCCTTGAGCTTGTAGCCTGCTTCCTTGAGGCTGTAGTAGCCGTATACTCTTACCTTGATGGTGTCGCCTGCCTTGTATCGGTCATTGTAGCTGTCTTCGATACCTACGGAGATGTAATCAGCGTACTTGGAGCCGCTCTTTACCTTAGCGGTAACATCGAGGAACGGAGAAGCTCCCGAGTACTCAAGCTCGATCTCCTCTGCGGGATCAACAACTTCAAGACCCTTCAGACCCTCAACGGTGTATTCCTTTGAAACATTGGATGACTCGTAAGGCCATACATAGAGCTTGCCGTCATTAGCGAACCAGAAGCCCTTCTTCTCGTCCTTGTTGTCGAGGTAGTGGATGTCGTAAGTCTCGCAGCTTGCGGTGAACTTCAGCTTGTCGCCGTTGCTCAGACCGTAGTTGGAGCCTTCGTTGTAGATGTAAACGAACTTGTAGTCGCCGCCGTAGGAGTCGTAACTGCACGAACCCTCGCTGTCAAGACCCTCGAACTTGGGCTTGAAGCCTGCGAAAGCGTCGTCGATGGTGATAGCCTCTGTAAGACCCTTTACCTCAACTTCCCAGGAAGTGTTCTCAAGCTTGATCTTGTTCTCCTTGAGGTATTCCTCATCGAAATCTACCTCTAAGGTGACCTTGTCGCCATTCTTCAGACCGTTCTCCTTGGAAGGCTTTACCTTGAGCGTGAACTCATTCTTCTTCTTATCTACTTCGAGAAGAGCATCTCTCTTATCCTTAGCGTCGCTCTTGTCCTTGGACTTCTTGTAAGCCTTGAGCAGGTCTTTTCTGTCGTCCGAGAAGTAGTTGCTGTACTCGACCTTTTTCTTCTTGGTGAGCTCATCGTCATCGTCGCTGTCGTTCTTGATAACGAAAGCCTTGGTCTGGGAGTAGTCCTCCATCTCAACCTTGTACTCAGTGTAAGCGAGAACAGGGTCGATATCGAGCTGTGCGTAGCAAATACCGTAGCCGTTAGGACCCGAGAACGAAACATCGAACAGATCCTTGGCGTCGATCTTCTCGTAGCTGAATACCGACTTCAGGATCACCGCGATAACGATGATAACTACGAGAGCTGCTGCTGCGATTATCAGCGGGATCGGATTCATTTTCTTCTTATCTGCTGTACCGCCGCTCACGCCAAAGCCCGACTGTGTCTGCTCCTGAGCGGGAGCGCTGTAAGCAGGCTGTGAGTAATCTGTCTGGATCTGCTCGGCGGGAGCTGCCCCTTCGAGCTGAGCGCCGCACGACTGACAGAACTTATCTGTATCAGAGTTCTGTGTGCCGCATTTCGGACAAAAAACTGCCATATCTGTGTACCTCCATCTTTTGGGATAACTGTAAAATAATAAATGAGAGAGCCGAAACGGTCGCAAACCGCCTTATTTCGCAACTCTACTCTTCTAAATTATAATATATTTTTACAATAAAGTCAATAGAAAAAAACACCTAATTATCACAAACGAATCAATCTCACTTTATGGTATTATAACCAAATGTATTTTCGGCATATATAATTGTATATTCCCCGTTTTGGCAGCAAAATATCACCCGAAAACGCGTTCTGCGGCGTTCACGGGTGATGATGCCGATATCGTTTTCGCAGCCCCTCAGAGCACTCCCGAAAGGCGCGGACGCTGTTCCTCGAAGATGATACGCGCCCTCTCACGCAGCGCCCGAAGCTCTGCCGCAAGTTCCTCGCCGTATTTATGCCGTATCACAGCCACCGAAACGCTCATGTCCTCCAGCGACTCCGAGCGCGTGATGAACGAGCTTTTTGAATAGTAGCTGTCCCAGTATTCCTCCAGTGCCTCCACCGCGGTCTCGCGGCTTTCGGAATCGTGCGCTTCGGCACAGCGTTCAATGCGGCGGCACAGTTCTTCCGTCGTCCCCTTCAGCACCCTCAGCGAACCCCACGATCCTGCCGCCACCGCAAAAAATATCACCGAGCAAAGTATCAGCCTTCTCATCTGTTCTTCTCCTTTTTCAGCACCGTTGTCTTTCCGCTCCCGTCGCAGGTCATGATGAAAACATCCTGCTCGGTCACACCCTCCTTCGCCAGCGTCCGTTTCAGCCACTTCCCGTCCCGCTTCACTCGCGAGAGTGCGCCCCTGACCAGCACGCCGTCCTCGATAAGCACTACGGGCGGGTCGCCGTCGTCCTCCTGTTCGCCCAGGTCGCCGAGGGTCACGGGCTGAAATTCCTTCTTCACGTACACCGAGATCTGACCCGTGGTCTCCACCATCGCCAGCTGCACCTGCGATATGTCGAACACCTGCTGCGCCCTGAGCGCTTCAAACAGGTCGTCCACCGTGAAGCGGAGCCTGCGCATCGCGTTCTGGTCGAGCTTGCCGTTCGAGATCAGCACCTTCGGCGAACCGCAGAGCAGCCTTCTCACCGCCCCCGACTTCATGGTGAGATACGAGAAGAACACGTCGAGACAGACTATCGTCAGTATCGGTATCAGCCCCATCGCCAGCGGGATGTTCACGTCCTCGATGGGCAGCGTCGCGATGTTCGAGAGCATGATGGTCACCACCAGCTCGCTGGGTTGCAACTCCCCCAGCTGACGTTTTCCCATCAGCCGCACGCAGAAGATTATCACGATGTACAGCAGCACCGCACGTATATACACTATGAGCAAATTTATCACCTCACGGTTAGTATCGCCGATACCGCCGCGAATATTCACACGCCGCTCTGTCAATAATACGCTAAAAGGAAGTGAACGAAATGAATGACATCACCAAGGACACTCGTCTCCTGCCACCTCTGAACAGCAACCTGCTCGCACTGCGCACCCACCTCGGGAACACTGCCGACCTTTCCGCCGTCACCGTCACGATAAACGGTGTTCGCTGTGCCGCCGTCACCATCGAGGGCATGGTCTCGTCCGATTCGGTGGGCGAGCTGGTATTCCGCCCCCTGATGAAGCTCGAAAACGGCAGCCGCATCTCCCCCGACGAGCTCATGCGGCTCATCACTGAGCATTGTCTCATGTCCGCCGACCGTTCAAACGCCTCGACTGTCGGGGCAGCCGCTGACCTGCTCTTCTCGGGATTCGTGCTGCTTCTCGTGGACGGCATCCCGACCGCCGCCGCCCTCGGCATACAGGGCTACCCCTCGAAGTCCATCTCCGAGCCCACCTCGGAAAACGACCTGCTATCCTCACAGGAAGCCTTCACCGAAACGGTGCGCACGAATATGTCACTCGTCCGCAGACGTATGCGCACCCCTAAGCTGCGCTTCGAGCTGGTCAGGTGCGGCAAGCTCTCCTCCACCGAAGTCGCCATAGCCTACATCGAAGGCAAAGCCGACAGCAGGATGCTCGAAGAGGTGAGAAAGAGGCTCGGCTCAGTGGGTCTCGACAGCGTGCTGGGGCCTGCTTTCCTGCTGCCCTTTCTCGAAAAACAGTCGGAAAAGCTGCTCTTCTCCGAGGTCGGCACCACCGAACGCCCCGATATGCTCTGCGCAGGACTCGTTCAGGGACGCATCGGCATCCTCATCGACGGCGCACCCTTCGCGCTGGTCTGCCCCTACATCTTCGCACAGGGCTTCGACAGCATCGACGACTACGCCGCAAAGACCTACTTCGCCGTGTTCATCAAGCTGATACGCTGTCTGTCCTTCATCCTCGCGGCGGCGTTCCCGGGGGTGTACATCGCGGCGGTGAACTACGCCCCCGAGATGCTGAATTTCAAACTGCTGCTGAGCCTTTCGGCAGGCGAACGCTCTACCATGCTCTCGCTCTTCACCGAGATGCTGACCGTCATGCTCCTGCTGGAGATACTCCGCGAAGCGAGCATTCGCCTGCCCCACGCCATCGGCACTGCCGTCTCGATAGCGGGCGGTCTGATAATCGGCGACGCGGCGGTAAAGAGCGGCATCATCTCTTCTCCCCTGCTCATTGTGGTGGGCATCACCGCCACCGCGTCCTATGTTCTGCCTGCCTTCGCACAGCAGCTGACCGTCCTGAGACTGCTGTTCATACTCTCGGGCGGCTTCGCGGGGTTCTTCGGGATAAGCGTCTGCGCCGTCATGGTCACCGCGAACATCTGCTCACAGAGCTTCGTCGGCATCCCCTACACCTCGCCCTTCTCGCCGCTGAAGCGTGACCGTCTGATGAACGTCACGGGAAGAAAGAACTTCGCCGACCTCGCCCGCGAATCCCCCACGATAAACGCCCTTAGACCCGACGGTCAATAACCTCTGCACGAAAAGGACTTTTCCGAATGAACTCACTTTCACCCTATCAGACAGCGGCGATACTCATCCTTGCGCGGATGCTCTCGCTGTCCCTCTACGAACCGCTCCCGAACGAGAACACGGTGCTGACCGCCGCAGCAGCGCTCATCCTCTGCGCCGTGAAATGGCTCCTGCTGATGCCTGCTGTCCGCGTCATCTCGTCGCGGCAGCTCTTTTGCAGCCGTGCCGCCGCGAACATCATCTCCCTCATGACGGTGGCCGGAGCGGCTGCGCTGCTGCTCGTCATCACCGACAGTTTTGCGTCGCTGCTCGAAGCTGTCTCGCCCGAACGCTACTCACGCTTCGGCATCACAGTCGTGCTTCTGCTCGTCTGCGCCTACACCGCCTCGATGGGAAGGCAGGGTCTTGCGCGGACCGCTGTACTGATGCTGCCCGTCTTTCTCGGCATCCTCGCGGTCATATTCTTCGAGCTCCGCGGCTCGATGCTCCCCGACCGCATGAGCCTTTACTCCCCCGACCCGCTTAGCGAAGCCGCGGTCTCGGCAGTGCGGCTGTCGGGCGGTTCTGCCGACCTGTTCCTCGCCGTGACCCTCATCCCCTTCACCTCGAAGCCGAAGAGCCGCTCCGCCGCCATATACCTTGCCGCCGATGCTGTCATGTCGCTGATATTCTTTCTCATGTGCGGTTCGGTGCTGGGCAGGTGGCGGAGCCGTTCGGGTAGCCTATGGTTCACCCTCGCCGACTGCACCCGAGGTTCGGTCATCGACCGCTCGGGAGCGATGTTTCTCGCGGTATCCACCTCCTGCGCGGTCATCACCTGCGCGGCTCTGCTGATGGTGCTGACCCGCTCACTGAAACTCCTCACCGGCGCAAAGTCCCCGAACATCCTGATGGGCGGTACCGCCGCCCTGCTGTCCGCACTTCTGCTCGCGCTCGGGGCAAGAGGGCTGTATCCGCGGCTCGTCTCGCTCCCCGTCTGCACGGGCGTATCCGCAGCCGCTGCCGCCGCGGCACTGACTTCACCGCTCTACGCCCTGCGAAAGGAGCGTGAAGGATGAAAAGAGCTTTCCTGTTCATGATGATAGCCCTGCTGGGGCTCGGATACTATTCAAAAAGCCGACCCACCGAGATAGCCGACCGCGTGCTCGTCCACGCCGTCGGCATCGACGAAACGGAGGATGGCTACAGCGTCACCATGCAGGTGTTCGCACCCGACGGCAGCGGCGGCGACACTCCCCTCGACCCGTCACAGCCGAACGTCAGACTGGTGAGCGGCAGCGGCGAAACGGTCGCGGAAGCTGTCAGCGAATGCCGCGGAAAACTCGGCGGCGAGCTGTTCTTCGGGCAGGACCGCGTCATTCTCTTCGGCAGGGACACCGACCTCTCGCGCACCGACGAGCTCTGCGGATTCTTCCTCTCGACGGGAGAGACCTTCCTGAACATCGACTGCGCCGCCGCTTACCCCACCGCCGAGAAGATACTCTCGCTGCCCGTCACCGCAGGCTCGGTCGCGTCAGAACGGTTCGTGAGGATGATACGCTCGGGCGAGGATTCGGGGAGCTGCTGCCGCTGTACCTTCACCGAGCTTCTCGCCGCTATGGACACCCCCTCGCAGACGGTCATCCTGCCCGAATTCGCAAAGACAAAAGCCGAAAAAAAGAAGGACGGCAAGACCATCGAAGCCGAATCACCGCTGACCCTCGGCGAGGGTGCGGAGTTCGTCGGCGGCAGGTACTCCGCGAAGGTCTCACCCAACGATATGGCGCTCATCGCCGCAGTCAGCGGCAGGGGCAGGCATTTCCGTTCGGGCAGAAAACAGCCCGACGGCACCGAGATGCTCTTCCGCGTCCGCTCACGAGAGGTCACGGCTGTCACCGACGGCGACGTCCTCATCGTCAGCGTAAAACTTCGGGTGGCACCCGCTTCGGCAAAGCTCTTTTCAAGCCCTTCCGAACGGGAACTCACCGACAAGACCTCAGCCAAAACCGCCGAACGCCGCATCAACGCCCTCTGCGAACGTGTCTGCTCCGAAGGCTGCGCCGACCTTCTCGGCGCGGATATGCACCTGCGGCGCTTCGCACCCTCGCTCTATCGCTCGCTCACGCCCGAAGCACGCCGCCTGTCCGTCAGATATTCCGTCACAATATGCTGATATTCCACAGAATTCCATAAAACCCACTTGACAAATCGGAAAAGTTATTATATAATTAATGTAATAGCAAACTGGAGGATATCGGAATGTATATTTCAACCAAGGGCAGATACGCTCTGCGTCTCATGCTCGACCTTGCGGAAAATGCGGAAGCCGAGCAGAATATACCCCTGAAAAAAGTTGCCGAGCGTCAGCAGATCTCACTCAAATATCTTGAGCAGATAATCACAGCACTGTGCAAGGCAGGTTTCATCAAAAGCATACGCGGTTCTCAGGGCGGCTACAGGCTGGCTCACGAACCCGAATATTATACCGTCGCCATGATACTTCGGCTGACCGAGGGAACGCTGGCACCAGTCTCCTGCCTTGAGGATGAGGTGAACCAGTGCCCGAGAAGCGCTCAGTGCGCCACCCTTTTCGTATGGCAGAAGCTGTACGATTCCATAAACGATACGCTGGAGAGCATCACCCTCAAAGACATCGTCGATAATAAAATAGCCCTCGACAGCACCGCTGCCGACGACTACGTGATATGACCCGATATGCAGGAGACACGCTCCTGCATTTTTCTTCTGCTATACCGCAGAACAGACCATCTTTCATATGGAGTAAAGCATGACAGATAAAGAAAAAAAAGCACTTCTTGAAAAAGCCGAAGAGCTCCGCAGACAGGGCGATCTGCATGAGGTCGTAAGGCTGCTGTTCAGCGAGCAGCGCGACCCGAAGGCAGACCCCGATATTATGCTGCCCCTTGTCCGTGCCATGCTCGACATCTCGGAATCTTCGCAGGGAAATGACCTCTCCGAGACTGCCGAGATATTCCTGAACGCCCTTGACAACATGGACAGCTCCGCCGAATGGCACCTGCTCGCCGCACGCGCCGATTACCTCAGGAACAGGTACTACGCCGCTTACGCCGAGCTGCTCAAAGCCGAGGAACTGAACAAGTCATCCGACCGCCCCGTTTCCGAGGAGGAGCTTTCGGAGCTTCTCGCCGTATGCAGGCAGGAGCTGAAAAGCATGAACGCACGCTACGCCCCTAACGACCACCGCATCGTGCTGTCTCACATCGGCACGTATTTCGGCAAGATAACGGGCGTTATCAGAGGCAGAGACCTCACAGGCATCACCCCTCACCGTCCCGAGCTGGATGTGTTCCCCGACATCGCCGTCATCGACCCCGACGACGAGCATGAATGGCGAACCTTCGTGACGGTAGGTTCGGGCGCTACCGAGATGAACGTCCCCGACGAGCTGAGACCCTACAACTGCACACGCTGCGAATACGTGATGTACCTGCCAGCCTCATGGACGCCTGCCGAGTCGGCGTGGGCGATAAACCTGATGAAGAACATCTCCGCCATCCCGAAGGAGCGCAACAGCTACGCAGGCTTCGGACATATCTTCTCCTCGGGCTCGAACATTACCGAGGATACCGACCTCTTCGGCACGATGCTCATCGACGTTCAGGAAGCCCCTCAGGGCGCGGAACAGCTTGAGCTCTCCGACGGCAGCAGAGTCGTGTTCTATCAGCTCTTCCCCGTCTACCGCGAGGAATTTGAGTTCAAGCTCTCTCACGGCTACAGTGCCCTCATCTCGCTGATGCCGCACATCAGCGCGGTCTTTGACCTGCACCGCGAGAACGTCTGCAAGAATACAGACGACGAACATCCCGTTGACGAGCTTCTGCTCGCACCCGAGTTCGACTACACGGGAAAGCTCGGCGTCGGAGAGTTCTGTGCTGTCAGCCGCCGCATCGTCGAGCAGGGCGAACGTGTGGGCTTCATGCGGCGTTTTCTCCCCGAAAGCGGTCAGCCCGCCGCCGAGACCGACAGCGGATGGCTGTTCCTCTCGGGCGCCGAGTCGATGAGTTCGCTGGCGATGCCCTACACCCTCGAAATATGCAGGCTGAACACCGTCTGCAACATAGACCCTGACGTGGTGCCGTTTCTTACGAGCCCCTACGAATCCACATTTTTCCGCGGTGAGGATGACAGGTTCATACCACTGCTGCCCGACCCGGACGAAACGCGTCCGCCGATGTCATAATCTCAGACGAACAGGCATAAAATCAGAGAGGAAAGCGCAGTACACGCTCTCCTCTCTCTTTTTTTCATATCAGGACGGCTCTTATCCGCGAGGGCGCCGTCGGTCATTTTTTCAGTTCGCTGAGACACTTTGCGCAGACTGCCTTGCCCATGTACTCGGTGAGGTCGTCGGGGCTCTTGCAGAAAATGCAGCTCCTCTGGAACTTCTTCAGAACGATCATGTCATTATCGGTGTAGATCTCGACCTGATCCTTAGTGTCTATATCGAATGTGCGTCTGATCTCGATCGGAAGAACGATACGTCCAAGATCGTCGATGTTTCTCACAATACCTGTTGATTTCATAGCATAAACTCCTTTTGACAAAGATTCTTGTTTGGTACTACTTTAACGTTATTATACATCAAAGCGTTGTCATTTGTCAATAGTTTTCCAAGAATATTAACATTTGCAACTGGAATAGACATAAAAAACCATTTTTTGCATAAAGAAAGGCTAAAAAATGCTCTGTTTTTTGCTCACTTTGCTAATAATCTCGTCTGTCACTTATGCTGTCTCTTTCGGAGACACACACGCCCTCTCGCAGGCTGCCATGGACGGCGGCAGCCATGCAATTACGTTGTTTTTAACGCTTTCTGCGGCGATGGCGCTGTGGGGCGGAGTGATGAATATTGCAAAACACTGTGGTGTCACACAAGCTGTCACACTTATTGTAAAACGTCCGCTCTCACTCTTATTCCACAACGTTGACAAAAGTGTGACAGAAAGCATCTCCGCCAACGTCACAGCCAACCTTCTCGGTCTCGGGAACGCCGCCTTCCCGACTGGCATCGCAGCCGCAAAACAGCTCTCCCGACAGGGGGCGAGCCTTCGGACGAAGACCTTTTTCCTGGTGCTGAACACCGCTTCCATCCAGCTGATACCTCTGACAACAGCCAAAATGAGGGGTCAGCACGGCGCTGCCGATATCTGGGACTGCACCGTTCCCACGCTGATAGTCAGCGCGGGGGCGCTGGCGGCAGGTCTGCTGACCGCCGCCGCGATCTGTCCGAATAAACGTACATATGAAAATATTATTCTTCCGAAAGACGGAGAAAGGACTCCCGATGGAACTTGCCATGCCCCTGATACTCGCCGCCGTGCTGCTCTGCGGACTGATACGCAGAACTGACGTTGTGACGTTATTCTGCGAAGGCGCCGCCGAAAACCTGCGCACCGCGGTCTCCCTCCTGCCGATGCTGATACTGCTCATCACCGCCGTGGAAATGTTCACCGCATCGGGGGCTGCCGATGCGCTCTCACGGGCAGTCGCGCCACTTGCCGCACGGCTCGGTTTCCCTGCCGAATGCACGCCGCTCATGCTCGTCCGACCCATTTCGGGCAGCGCGTCCCTCGCCGTGCTCGAAGGCATACTGTCCAAAAATCTGCCCGATTCCTTCGCAGCGCGGACTGCGTCGGTCATGATGGGCGCGACCGAGACCACCCTCTACACGATAGCCGCCTACTCCGCCGCCGTCGGCGAAAAGCCCCGCCCACAGATGTTCATAGCCTCATTCGCAGCCGACATCACAGGCTTCATCCTCGCGCCCCTCGTCACAAGGCTGTGGTTCGCATAAAACAATTCGGTTGTGTACTGCTATAAATGATGGTTTACCATACGGATTGCGTGACTTATTGGGTGAGACCCTTTTGAAAAAGGGTCCTCCCCCAACCCCCCTCCCTAAAACTTCTGATTCTTTTTGGCAGGGGGCAGACGTTCTTTCAAAATGCGGCGTATGACCCCATTTTGCCATCCTTTTGAAAAAGCAGCTGCCCCATGCCAAAAAGATTTAAAAGTCTTTGGAAAGGGGTCTGGGGAAGAACCTTTCTTCAGAAAGGTTTTTCCCAGCAGGTCAAGCAGTCAGCACAGTAACTCATCATTTGCAGCAATACATAACGAAATTGGGAATAAAACAAAAAGGCACTTTTGTCACCGAACCGACAAAAGTGCCTTGACTAATTATTCTGTTATGCAGCGTCAGTCCGTGATGACGGCGCTCACCTCATCGAATATCTCGGGCGCGTCGGCGCTCTGTGCCTTTATGACCACCAGTCCCTCGGGCATAGTCACCAGAAAATCGAACGCTCCGCGGTCGCTCTTCTGTCTGCACGCAGTGATGCCGTTTACCGAGAGCTCAACGATGCTGCTGTCCGAATACACCGCGATATCGAGCTGTCCCTCCAGCGCTCTCACCCCATAGATATGAACATAAGGCGCAGTGAGTTCGTTCTGATCTTTGTCGTTCAGATAATAAACTTTTTCTCCCATACTATCTCCTCCTTACCCAGAGGCCACCCCTTTGTTTATATTTTATCGGCTCACTTCTGCTTGAAAGCGTAGTTGAACCATGCAAATCTGTCTTTGAACCACCCGTCGAGCAGCTGATACGCGCAGTCAACAGCCCACTCGTCCTTGCGGTTGAATTCTTCCCTGTATTCTTCGAGCATTTCTTTTTCCTGCCCGATGATCTTTTCTATCTCGCCCGAGCTGTAGAGCCCGTTCCATTTCGCAGCCGCCCTGTCGCGGAACCAGTCCTGCTTGATGAGGACGATGAACCACGGATTCGAGCGGTCGCCCTTATCCTTCGCAAAGCTCTCCTCGCAGAACGCGCCTGCCCAGTATCTTGAGGGGCTGTCGTAATAAGCCCAGTTGAAGTCCCATGGCGAAGTGAACTGCAATTTGTCTATCTTTGCGCCCTCCGCGAAGTCCACGCACATGAAGAAGCTGCCCTCGCCGCAGTCGTAGTCATGGACAAGCTCGTACAGCAGATACATATCCACCACCGAATCTATATCCATCACCACGCCGACCGTTTCCTCGGCGGTCGTGAAGTCGGCTTTCACAAGTTCGTGATTCTCGTCAAAGGTGTAATACTCGCCCTTTTCACAGGCGCGGTAAACTATCTCGAACACATTGTTTATGTACTTTTCGATGAAATCCAGCTGTTCCTGCGTATACACATCGTTCTTGACGCTGTAGCCCGCAGGCTCGAAAGCCCTCGTCTCACCCTCGATGTCGGTGACCTCATAGCCGCCGTAATCCACTTCAACAAAGTAGTCAAAGTCCTCGGACCCTGCGTAGTTGTCTATCTCAAGATACCAGCCGATATCGGTCCCCGAATAATTTTCCCCGGGCTCCGTTATATCAACGCGGTTTTTGTTGACCTGACACTGTTCGCAGAGCAGATACAGACCCTTATATTCATCGTTGACGTACACATCCACGTAACGCGCATCCGAACAGAACGCATCGTCCCCGAGGAACAGTCTGCCGTATCTCAGCGCTATGTCGTTGCGGATTATATCCCAGTCGGGTTTGAGAAGCACCCAGCTTTTGCACTCGGCGCCGCCGTTGAGTCCGAGCATACTCGTCTTGCTGTCGAACTTTATGCGGTAAGGCACCTGATTTTTCAGTATCTCATTAACGTCGCCGTAGTACGCGCTGGAATTTCCGCGCACCTTTATCCCTGCGGAAGCCTCGTCGATTACCTGTCCCTCATCGCAGTTGAAAACATCCACGACGCATGAGGTGTAAAGCTCGCGCGAGGTCACATCCCCGCCGCCTGTCGTCACGCTGATGACTGGCAGTTTCGTCTTTTCGGCAACGCCCTCTTCAAAGGCTTTTTTCGCGGTCTTGTCAACGCCGAACGCTTCATAAGTAGCGGGCGTTTCGTTTATGACCTGCCTGTCCTTCTGCTGTAGCCATGTGTGGCTGATAAGCTCATGAGAGCTTGTGTCGGCAGATCCCTGCTGTGAAGCGGTCGTTTCGGCAGCCGTGCTTTCCGAGCTGTTGTTTTTCGGCGATGAGCCGCATCCGACCAGCGAAGCGGCAAGCGCAGACACCAGTGCGAATATCGTGATCTTTATGTTCATGCGCATACCTCATGTCAAAAAACACATACTTTCTCATCTTCATTATATCATACAGCACAACCGATTGCATGAACTTTTATCATATGAGCTCGAACACTTTTTTTACAGAACAGCGCCCGTTTTTAATAATTCACACATAATTCACACATCTTGACAATCAGGGCACGATACGGTATAATTATTAGTGGAGCGCATCCTTTTTGCGCCCCAATCTGAATATATTCACAGAGGATACATCATGAGGATAGCATTCATCACAGACATACATTCAAACCATGTTGCTCTCGAAGCCTGTATGCGCCGCATCGAGGAGGATGACATCGACGGGATAGCCTTTCTCGGCGACTACGTCACCGACTGCCCCTATCCGCAGAAGACCATGCGCATACTCACTCACATCCCCGAATGGTACGAGACATGGTTCATCCGCGGCAACCGTGAGGATTACCTGCTCGGACACCGCTACAACACCGCCGAACAGTGGAGTTATTGTTCACAGTCGGGTTCGCTGCTGTACACCTACGAGGAGCTGCGCGGTTCCGACCTGCGCTTTTTCGAGGATATGCCCATCGGCATGGAGATCAAGCCCGAAGGTCTGCCGCCCATATCCATCTGTCACGGCTCGATGCAGGACAACCGCCTGCTTTTCGACTATCAGTGCCCCATCATCGACGAGGTGCTCGCCGAAACGAACACACAGCTCACCGTCTGCGGCCATTTCCACACCCCCTACACCTACAGAAACGGCGGAAAGACCATCGTGAACGTGGGCTCCTGCGGTCTGCCCGAACACGGTTCCACCGAAGCGACGATACTGATCGCCGAGTCGGACGGCGGCGACTGGGAATTCGAGCATATTTTCGTGCCCTTCGATACCGAGAGGGTCATCGCAGAGTTCGACAAGAGCGGACTTGCGAAGAAAGCTCCCGTCTGGTCGAGGTGCGCGATAGCCACTCTCCGCACTGGCACGAACAGGATACTCCCCTGCGTCAACCGCGTTCGTCAGCTGTGCCTTGAAACGGGAAAGCCCTTCGACGCGGAAGAGCTGTGGCTGCAAGCCGCCGAAGAACAGGGCGTGTGAGAAGGAGATACTATGGATAAGAAAAGAGTCCTTTGCGCACTCAGCGGAGGCGCGGACAGCTCGGCGGCGGCGAAGCTGCTGCTCGAAGAGGGCTATGAGGTCGAGGGCGCGTCGATGTTCCTCTGCCTGCCCGACTGCATCGACGACGCGAAAAAGGTCGCCGAAAAGCTCGGCATCCGCTTCCACCCATTCGTGCTGATACACACCTTCGAGCAGAAGGTCATCGAAGATTTCATCGTGACATATCTCCGCGGCGGCACCCCGAACCCCTGCATCGAGTGCAACAAATACCTGAAATTCGGGAAGTTCCTCGACATGGCGCTGGAACTGGGATTCGACTACATCGCGACGGGGCATTACGTCCGCCGCGAGTTCGACGAAAAGCTCGGCAGGTGGCAGCTGATGCGCTCCCCCAACCGCGAAAAAGACCAGAGCTACGTGCTCTACGGGCTGACTCAGGAACAGCTCGCACACACCCTCTTCCCCGTCGGCTGCATGAACAAGTCGGAGATACTCGACATCGTTCACGGGGACGGTCTCGTCAGTGAGGACAAGCCCGAAAGTCAGGACATCTGCTTCATCCCCGACGGCGACTACGCAGGTTTCATCACCCGCCGCGTCGGCGAGCCCCCTCACGGCGACATCCTGCTGACCGACGGCACAAAGCTCGGCGAACACAAGGGTCTGATGAGGTACACCATCGGACAGCGCAAGGGCATCGGGGTCAGCTATAGCGAACGTCTGTTCGTGGTAGACAAGCGCCGCAGGGATAACACGCTGATACTCGGGCGCGAGGACGAGCTTTGCCGCAGCGAACTCACCGCCTGCGAGCTGAACCTTGTGAGATACGCCGACCTGCCCGACGGGTTCCGCTGCACCTGCCAGACACGCTACCACCAGAAAGACGTGCCCTGCACCCTCCACCCCCTTGGCGAAGGACGCATCCGCGTCGAGTTCGACCTCCCGCACCGCGCGATCTGCCGCGGCCAGTCGGTCGTATTCTACGATGGCAACTACGTCGTGGGCGGCGGTAAGATAGAGTGAGTACGCCTTCAGAGGGTTTTCACGGGGGAAACCTTTCTGAAGAAAGGTTCTCCCCTTGCCGTGCGCAGCTAAGGCGGCCCCCATTCCAAAGACTTTTAATATGTTGTTCGTTTGTTGTGGTGGGGATGATAGACTCTCTCCGCTTCATGTGATACCAACTGACAAATACGCTCAAATGGTGCGTTACGCTCTATTCAACGTCTTTTTGGCAAGGGGCAAGCAATATAACAGAAGAATTACAATCTTCCCGACCTTCACACACTTAGAAAGAATCACCAAAAAGCCAAAAAGTATTAAAAGTTTTAGTGAGGGGGTTTGGGGGAAGACCCTTTTTCAAAAGGGTCTCCCCCAAGAAAGAAACCCCGCCGACGAGCGCATCACTCATCGGCGGGGTTTTCACTATCCTCTTTTTTGGACATTTCTTCTATCAGCATCAGATCTTCGCGGTGTTTTCGGGTCTTTTTGTCCATGGTGATCAGCAGCGGCAGAAGCACTACCATCATCACGATGACGATGCCCATTCCCTTGAGAAGTCCGCCTGTCTGTTCTGTACCGAAGTCAAAGCGGTCGTTTTCGGAGGTCTGAGAGCTGACTTCCTCCTCGCTCTCGGCGGTAAACAATTCAAGCTCCATTTTGCACACCTCACACGTCGATATACTTTCGGCAGCGTTCGGCGAGCATACCGAGACACGGCTCGAAGCGTACAGCGTACCAGTGTTCTTCACGTATCGGAAGAGTCGCTTTTATGCAGTCGTGAGTGAATTCGGCGGCAAGGTCGAGGGCGGTCTGCATATCCATGCCGAGGGTCATGCCCCCCGACAGCACGCTCGAAAAAATATCCCCCGTGCTGTGGAAGCTCCCCGAGATATTCTCACAGGAAGCGGTCACGAATTCGCCCGTGCGTGCGACGTAAGCCATCGCGCCGTTGTGAGCCTTATCGGTGCTCGCGCCCGTCATTATCGCGGTGCCGCAGCCGAGAGCCGTCAGCCGCATGAGCATACTCTGTATCTCATCGGCGGTGAGGTCGTTGCGGTAATTCTGTCCCAGCAGCAGAGCCGCTTCGGTGGCATTCGGGAGTATCACATCCGCGTCAGCGCAGAGCGACTTCATAGCGGTAACGAACTTGCTGTCAAAACCCGAGTACATCCGTCCGCCGTCGCCCATAACGGGGTCAACGACCACGAGGGTGTCCTCGGTGCGGAAATCGGCGATGAGCTTTCTGATGATAGACACCTGTTCCAGCGAGCCGAGGTAGCCCGTGTAGATAGTGTTGAAGGTCAGCCCGAGCCGTTTCCAGTGAGCGGTTATCCCCTCGATATCGTCCGTGAGGTCGCGGAAAGTGAATCCCGAGAAACCGCTGCCCGTGTGAGTCGAGAGAACAGCCGTCGGCAGGACTATCGTCTCGACGCCCATCGCCGAAATGACGGGCAGAGCCGCCGTCAGCGAGCATTTGCCGAAGCAGGATATATCTTGTATCGTCAGCAGACGTTTCATGCCGAGCTCCCCTTTCTCACGAATTTAGCAGCCTATATTATAGCACTAAAGCGCTGAAAAGTCAATGCACAAAATGTTAAAAGAGCTTCTGTACATTTTACTGTACAGAAGCTCTTGCTTGTTTCGGTTTAGTCAGTGAGGTACTTCTTGGTGGGAGCGGGGGAAACGACCTTCTTGGGAGGTTCGGTCACAACGCCCTTGATACCTGCTGCCAGACCTGCAAGACCCTGGATCTCGCTCGGGATAATGATCTTGGTAGCCTGACCGTCAGCAGCCTTAGCGAACGCCTCAAGGCTCTTGAGCTGGATAACAGCGTCGTTCGGGTTAGCAGCATTCAGCTTTTCGATGGAGAGCGCCAGAGCGTTCTGAACCATCTCGATAGCCTGTGCTTCACCCTGTGCTTCGAGGATCTTCTGCTGCTTGAGAGCGTCTGCCTGAAGGATCTTAGCTTCCTTGTCAGCCTGAGCGCGGAGGATCTTGGACTCCTTCTCACCCTCTGCGATAAGGATCTGGGCCTTCTTTTCAGCCTCAGCCTGAATTACCTTTTCACGTCTCTCACGGTCTGCCTTCATCTGCTTCTCCATCGAATCCTGGATCTCCGGAGGCGGGATGATGCTCTTGAGCTCAACTCTGATGACTTTGATGCCCCAGCGGTCGGTAGCCTCGTCGAGCACGCGGGTGATGTTGGTGTTGATGAGGTCACGGCTGGTGAGGGTAGCTTCGAGGTCGAGGTCGCCGACGATGTTACGCAGTGTGGTAGCGGTGAGGTTCTCGATAGCCTTTATCGGGCGCTCAACGCCGTAGGTGAACTGCATCGCATTGGTTATCATGAAGAAGATTACGGTATCTATCTTCATGGTTACGTTATCCTTTGTGATAACGTCCTGCGGCGGGAAGTCGATTACCTGTTCCTTCATGTTTACCTTCTTCGAGATGCTGTCGATGAAAGGTATCTTAACGTGAAGTCCGGTGCCCCACGAAGCGTGATACGCGCCGAATCTCTCGATGACCCACACATATGACTGCGGTACGATCTTGATGTTCGCGATGATGAGTATTACCAGCACCGCTACGATGATGAGAAGAATTACGATTCCATCCATGCTATATTTTCCTCCTTAGGTCGGACATCTGTCCGAAAATTCACCTTGTTGTGATATTTTTGAGCTCAGCTTTTTCGATCCTGATACCCCAGATACCGACAGCGCCGCCGAGCACATCTGTGAGCTTTGCGCCGACAGTTCTGCGTTCACTGCGGAGTTTTTCAAGCTCCATGCTTCCCGCAATATCGTGCAGCGCAGTCAGCGCCAGACTCCTGACCGACTCAACGGGACGCTCGATGCCGTAGGTGAACTTCTCTGCATCAGTCACAGAAAAGAATACCACCGCGTCGATGCTGACCGTCTGACCGTCCTTTGTCTCAGCCGTCTGCATCGTGATCTCGGCGAGCTGCTCACGCATATCTATCTTCCTGACGACACGGTCAAGAAAAGGCACTGCGTAATGTATCCCCGTCTCCCACGAAGCGCAGAACTGACCCGTTCGCTCGACCACCCACACCTGAGATGGCGGAACTTTCTTTATACTGCCAAAGATAAATACGATTATTACCGCCGCAGCGATGAGAACGACCGACATACCGAGATCTGCTCCTTTATAATGGATATCAAGTCAAGCTGTCCAAAAAAATCACCTTGTAACAATAAGCTTCGAGCCGTCTATCTTTCTAACTGTTACGACCGCGCCTTCGTTTATCTCTCCGCCGTCTGCCGAGCGTGCAGCCCAGTCAACGCCGTCGAGCTTGACTCTGCCGAGACCCTGCTCGTTATCAATACCCTCGATAACGATGGCAGTCTTGCCGATGTCATAGTCCTCAGTAGGATCGGAAGTGCGGCTCTCTCTGATGCGCTTAACGATCGACTTTGTAGCGAAGAGAAGCACCACGCTCGCAGCAACGAATATGAGCAGCTGCCAGATGAATGCCAGACCTGCCACAGCAGCGATCATCGCCAGCACAGCGGCAATAGCGAACCATATCGACACGAGAGCGTGCAGTGTTGCGGCTTCGGCGACAAGAAACATCAGAAACGCTATGAACCAGCCGAATACATACGGATCGGATACCAGAGCTTCAAGGATATCTTTCATAACATACAACTCCTTTCCTAAAACTCTTTTGTTCTTACTGTGTGTCCTGCGGACACAGATAGGGGTCGGCTTCCTATATAATGATTATACCATATCTTTTCTCATTTTTCAAGAGTTTTTTACGATATATCAATATTTTTGCCCGATTCCTTGAAATAGATTATATCACGCCCCCTTCAAAAAATCAAGCAAAAATATGAAACTGTAATCCAACTGTAAATTGTGCGGTTAGCGATAACGCATGACCCGTTTCGCACTAACCCGACAAGCGGTTATCAATACCCTGTGGGGCGGTTTTCAGGGTCGCGGGAGCGGTTCGGCATTCATACAAAAATGCGCGGAAACTATTGACATCACAGCGTTTTGGCGGTATAATACATACATGAACAAACAAAGAAAGGAGCCGTAGGGATATGGCAGATTTCATTATAGAGTTCTTGTGCGGCCTCTTAGAGGGCGCGCTCGAAAGCCTGTCCGACGGTGTCGGTGTCGGTTCAAAGCGCAAAAAACGCTGAAAGATAATAAACAGGAGGTTCAACATTATGAATATGGACAAGAATTTTTTTGATATGATCCACTTCACCTTTAATATAGGTTCGGTGATCGTTTCGTTCATCATCTGGACGCTGATAGCCTACTTCATCGCACGCTACGCGAAGAACATCGGACAGGACCCGAAACTGCACTTCGTGCTCACATTCTTCGGTCATCTTGTAGGATTTGCGGTGTCGCTGATACTCATCACCTCGAAGAAGAACGAGAACGGACAGAACCCGCAGAACGGCATCTTCAACAGCCGCAATAACGGCTTCGGAAATCAGGGATTCAACAATCAGAACTTCGGCAGTCAGGGCTACGGCTCCGATATGCAGTACAACACTCAGAACAGCTGGAACTCAACCACAGGCGGCGGTCATGTATGCCCTTCCTGCGGAAACGTTCAGGATCACGGCGGCTTCTGCAAGATGTGCGGTTCTCAGATGAGATGACACCCCTACGGCTGACGAAATAATATGAAATAAAACGATATTCCCGCGACCGATGGCTGTAAAGCTGTCGGTCGTTTCATATGTTTACATTTTAGGGAAATTAACTCTTGATAACCGCCGAATAATATGATATAATCAGCTTAGAAAGAAATGGCACCTTGTTCATATAGGAGGAGAGCTCTATGATAGATTACATCGACCTGAGCGGCGAATGGAAAGTCTGCCTTGACAAGGACAGGCTCGGTATGCCTGCCGATTTCCCGGACAGGATATGTCTGCCCGACACCACCTCTCACGCAGGTCTCGGCGAGGAGAACACCAAGCGTGAGGACGGCTTTCTCACCGACACAAGACTGTTCGAGGGGGACGCATGGTTCATGCGCGAAGCCGACCTTTCAAAGGCTGTCGGCAAAAACGCGGTGCTGATACTTGAGCGCACAAGACTCACGAAGGTATTCATCGACGGCGAGGAAGTCGGCTCGCAGGACAGCCTGAACTCTCCCCACATCTACGACATCGGAAATTATATCCGCGGCGGCGTTCAGAAGATACTGATATGCGTGTCGAACGTCGGCTACCCCACAAAGGGCGGCCACCTGACCTCCCAGGACACCCAGACAAACTGGAACGGCATCACGGGAAAGATAGGTGTACAAATTTTAGAACAGACGTATGTGAGCGAGCTCCGCGTCGATCCCGTGCTCAGCGAGAAGTCCTTCCGCATCTGCGCGAAGATAACGGGCGAAACAAGCGGCAAAGCGACCGTTTCGGCGGTGAGCTTCAACGCTCCCGAGGGCAAGGCTGTCCACGCCCCGAAACCCGTCGAAGCGGTATTCTCGGGCGGCGAACTGCTCGTGACCCTGCCCCTCGGCGCCGACGCGAGGACGTGGGACGAATACAGCCCAGAACTGTACAAAATTTCAGTCAGGATAGCTGATGACGTCACCGAGACCACCGCAGGTCTCCGTGAATTCAAGACGGTGGGGGACAAGTTCTGCATCAACGGCAGAGTGACTTTCCTCCGCGGAAAGCACGACGGAATGATATTCCCGAAAACGGGCTTTGCCCCCACCGACGTGGATGAATGGCTGCGCGTGTTCCGCATCTCGAAGTCGTACGGCATGAACCACTACCGCTTCCACACCTGCTGCCCTCCCGAGGCGGCGTTTGAAGCGGCTGACCTCGCAGGCGTATACCTTGAACCGCAGCTTCCCTTCTGGGGCACGATCCACGCCCGAAACGAAGAGGGCTTCGACGAGATAGAACAGAGCTACCTCATCTCCGAGGGTTTCAGGATGCTGAACGAGTTCGGCAACCACCCCTCCTTCTGCATGATGTCCATGGGTAACGAGCTCTGGGGCAGTCCCGAGCGCATCAACGACATCCTCGCCATGTACAAGCACGCGGACAACAGGCACCTCTACACCCAGGGCTCCAACAACTTCCAGTGGTACCCGAACGTCGTGGAGAACGATGATTTCTTCGTCGGCGTGCGCCTTGCATCTGACAGGCTCCTCCGCGGTTCGTATGCCATGTGCGACGCTCCGCTGGGTCACATCCAGACCGATAAGCCCTCCACCACCCATAACTACGACAGCGTCATCCGCCCCGTACACTCGGCGGTATCCACCGAAGCGTCCGAGGACGGCACGGTGCAGATACAGTACGGCACCACCATGAAGACCGTCAAAGCCACCGAAGCGAATGCGGACTTCATCCCAGAAGTGCCCATCGTCACCCACGAGATCGGTCAGTTCGAGACCTACCCGAATTTCAGCGAGATAGAAAAATACACGGGTTCCATCAAGGCTTACAACTTCGAGATATTCCGCGACAGGCTCGAAAAGGCAGGCCTGCTGCCCCTCGCCCGCGACTACTTTGAGGCGTCGGGCGCACTGGCGGTGCAGTGCTACAAGGAAGAGATGGAGTCGGTGTTCCGCTCGAAGCTGCTGGGCGGTTTCCAGCTGCTCGACATCCAGGATTTCAGCGGTCAGGGAACGGCGCTGGTCGGTGTGCTCGATGCTTTCATGGACGAAAAAGGCACCTGCTCCCCCGAACAGTGGCGTGAATTCTGCAACGACTGCGTGATACTCGCGGAGTTCGGCGGCTACTGTCTCGAAGCGGGCAGCGATTTCCGCGCGGTCATCAGGCTCACGAACTTCCGCCCGACGGGCATCACAGGCAGGAACTTCTCCGCGAAGCTGATATGCGGCTGCGGAAACGTCAAGGCGGAGCTGACAGGCGTCATCCCCGACACGAAGGACAACTACCTCACCCTCGGCGAGCTGACGGCGGTCATCCCCTCACCCAAAGTGCCGAAGCGTTTCAGGCTCGAACTCGAAGTCGAGGGCACCGACGTCCGCAATCACTACGAGCTGATGGTCTACCCGAAGCAGCAGCCCTCCCTCCCCGAGGGAATGGTCTTCGCAAGCGCCGAGGACGCAAAGGACGCGCTGGCGCAGGGCAAGACGGTGCTCATCCTGCCCGACCTCGACAAGCTCGAAAACTCCATCGAGGGTTTCTGGTGTCAGGATTTCTGGTGCTACCCGATGTTCAGGACCATCTCCAACATGATGAACAAGCCCGAACCCGTGGGCACGATGGGTCTGCTCATCGACACCGAGCATCCTTCGCTGGCGGCGTTCCCCTGCCGCAAGTACAGCGAGCCGCTGTGGTGGGACATCGTGATGAATTCCCGCAGCGAGATACTCGACGGTCATTCGGAAGGCAAGCGCGTCATCATCCGCTCCATCGACAACGTGGAGCGCAATCACGACCTTGCGCTGATGTACGAATACGAGGTCGGCGGCGGTACGGCAGTGGTGCTGAACGCCCGTGCCGACAAGCTGAAGGACTCCCCCGAGGGACGTCAGTTCCTTTACTCGGTGGGCGAGTACATCCGAAGCAGAAACGCATAATGTACAAAATAACGGACTCGTGGCAGCAAAACCGCAAGTCCGTTTTTACGTACTGTTATACAGGTTCGAGTATTGCCATAGCCGCATAGTGCAGCACGTCGAACTCCTCGGGAGCGGTCTTTTCCAGCAGCTCCCTGTGCTCACGCTCCCACTCGGCAAGCTCCGCGCCCGAGAGCGAAGCGCCCACTCCGCGGCAGGCTCTCATCCTGCCGTGCCAGCTCTCACGGGTGAAATGCACCATGCTGTCGAACCCGATGCGCTCCGTGACGCGGAAATGTTTCAGCACCGCCTCGTCGATAAACACGGGCTTTCGGGTGAAGCCTGCGCCTGTCCAGTTCGGGCTGAATCTCAGCACGAGCTCTTCCGACCTGCCCGCGATCTCGTCGTCGGCAGGCAGCCACGCCAGCTGCATGACCGCGAGTTTTCCGCCGCTTTTCAGCATCCGCGCCAGCATCGGCGAGGTGCGCTCGTGGTCGAAGTACCAGAAGCACTGGCAGGCGGTGATGAGATCGAAACTGCCGTCGGGAAAGTCGATGTCCTCGGTCGGCGAGGTGATGAAGGTGATGTCCATCCCCTGCTCGGCGGCGAGGCGCTTCGCCTCGGCTATCTGCCCGTCGGAGATGTCCGCGCCCGTCCATTCCGCGCCGAAGCGGTACATATTCCTCGGCAGCACGCCCGTTCCCGTCCCGAGATCAAGGCATTTCTGACCGCCGACTCCCAGCCCTCTCTCGGTGAGCTGACGATAGAACTCCTCGGGGTAAATATCGCGGTATTTCGCGTAATCGGATGATGTACGTCCCCAGTCGAAGGGCTTTCCGCCGTCTATGTTTTTGTCTGTGATAAGCATATGCGTCTCCTTTTCTGTACAGTTATTTCAGTTCTACGATGGTCACACCGTCCTCGCCCTCGCCGTAAACTCCGCGTCGGGAGCTCTTCACGCTCGGATGGTGCTTGAGGTGTGCGCGAACGGCATTTTTCAGCACGCCCGTACCCACGCCGTGAATGACGGTCAGCATCGACACGCCCGAAAGCACCGCCTGGTCGATGAACCCGTCCAGCTCATAGATGCCCTCGTCGCAGGTCATGCCGCGGATGTCCAGTTCTCTGGACAGTTTGCGCGTAGCCCTGCTCTGGACACCCTTGGTGGTGACTCTGCCGCCTTTTTTCTTTTTGTCTTTTGTGTCCGTTTTTTTAGACTCATCCAACCGCAGGTTCTTCACGTCTGCCTTCATCTTCATGGCGCCCAGCTGCACGAAACAGATGCCCTTCGCATCGGGCTCGGACACGACGATACCCCGCCGTCCCGAATCCGCCAGCGTCACCCAGTCGCCCTTGACGAGCGCCCTCGGCAGCACGTAGTTATCCACTTTCTTCACAACGGGATTGGCTTCCATGTACAGCTTGTCGATGGTCTGCTTCTGCTTGTGGCGTGCGTCGATCGCCTTGTTGGTGAAGTTCGGCTTTTCCTTTTCGCGGCGCAGTGCATCCAGCTCGTCGATAAGCTCCTGCGACTGCTTCTCCACGCTGCGCAGCATCGACTGTGCCTCGCGCTGAGCTTGTTCGAGGGCGGCTACGCGCTGTTCCTCGAAAGCCTTGCGCTCCTCCGCCAGCTGTGTGCGGAGCTGTTCGGCTTCGGCACGCAGGCGCTCGGCTTCGGCGTTGTTCTGTTCGAGCTGTTCGCGGGCGGCTTCGAGGCGTTCGATTATGCTCTCGAACTTCCTGTCCTCGTCGCTGACCAGCGACTGCGCCTTCGCGATGATGCTCTCGGGAACGCCCAGCTTCCGCGAGATAGCGAACGCGTTCGACTTGCCCGGGGTGCCGATGATGAGCCTGTAGGTGGGGCTGAGTGTCTCCACATCGAACTCGCAGGCGGCGTTCTCGACACCTGCCGTATCCAGCGCGTACATTTTCAGCTCCTGGTAGTGCGTGGTGGTGATGGTGCTCGCCCCCTGAGCGCGGAGCTGTTCGATTATCGAGACCGCCAGCGCCGCACCCTCGGCAGGGTCGGTACCAGAGCCCAGCTCGTCCATCAGCACAAGGCTGTCACAGTCGGCCTGAGACAGTATCTCGACCACCCCTGTCATGTGTGCCGAGAAGGTCGAAAGGTCATTCTCGATGGACTGGGAATCGCCGATGCTGACAAGTATGCTGCCGAACACCGAGATGCGGCTGCCGTCCGAGACGGGTATCAGCAGACCGCACATGGTCATGAGGGTCAGCAGTCCGACGGTCTTGAGCAGCACCGTCTTACCGCCCGTGTTCGGACCCGTGATTATGAGCGTTTCGTAGCCCTGACCCAGCGTGATGCTGACGGGGACTATCTTGTTCCTGTCGATGAGCGGATGACGCGCCTTGTTGAGCAGTATCACCCTTTCGTCGCTTATCTCGGGCTCGCAGGCTGCCATTTTCGCGCCGAGGTTCGCCTTCGCGAAGTAAAGGTCGAGGTCGCAGACCGCATTGAAGCCCGATTCGAGCTGTTCGCGTATCGCGGCGCAGTCGAAGGAAAGAGCCTTGATGATGCGGTTTATCTCGTCAAGCTCGCGGCCTTCGAGAATCTTGATGTCGTTGTTCGCCTCAACTACCGCCGCTGGCTCGATGAACAGCGTCGCGCCGCTGGAAGAGGTGTCATGCACGAAGCCCTGCACCTGACCCTTGAACTCGCTCTTGACGGGCAGAACGTATCTGCCGTCACGGACGGTCACGATGCTCTCCTGCAAATACTTGCTGACCGTCTGGGACTTTATCATCTTCTCCAGAGTGTCGCGTATCTTCTGACCGCAGGCGGTTATCTTGCGCCTGATGGAAGCGAGCTCGCTGCTGGCTTCGTCGGCAAGCTCGTTCTCGTCGATGATGGAAATGTCGAGCCTGTGTTCGAGGTACTTGTCGGGGAACAGGCTGTCGAAAAGGTACTCCAGCTCGGGCCGCTTGACCTCGCACTTCGCGTACCAGTCGGACAGCGAGTTTATCTGCGTCAGCAGCTTTCGGATGGCGATAAGCTCCGCCAGCGACAGCACGGCGTTATTTCCGAGCCTGCCTATGGCCTGAGCCGCGCCGTCGAGCCCGTAAAACATCGGCGTGCCGTACCTCGACGACATATCCAGCGCCGCCGAAGTCTTCGCAACTTCACGCTTCACAGTGAACAGGTCGGTCGATGGCTGTATGTTCAGAGCGGCACTCTTAGCACGCGCCCCCGTACACTCCTCCGACAGCATCGCCAGTATCTTCGGAAGCTCCAACGCATCCGTGTATTTCTTATCTATAGTATTCATTCTGACTCCTTTTGTCTCATATTCTTTCTATATTCGTGCGGGGATTATTGGGGAAAACCCTTTTGAAAAAGGGTTATTCCCCAAACCCCTTTCCTAAAACTTTTAATATGTTGTTCGTTTGTTGTGGTCGGTAAGATAGTCCCTTGACATTTCATGAGATATCATCTTAGAAATAACGCAATTGAAGCGTAACCCACCATTGAACGTCTTTTTGGCAAGGGGCAGGCTATATCGCAGAAGAACTACAATCTTCCCGACCTGCACAAATTAATGAAGAATCACCCAATAGCCAAAAAGTATTAAAAGTCTTTGGAAGGGGGTCTGGGGGAGAACCTTTCTTCAGAAAGGTTTCCCCCGGTAAGACCCGCACTCACAGCATCTTATAAAACCGAAGTTTCTGAAAGCGTCTGCCGTAGTGGTATTCGGCGAAGCGTTCGGTGAACTCGCCGAGGCGTTTTTGGTATTTCTCGCTTATGCTGATGTTGAACAGCTTTTCGTACTCCACCAGTGCTATGAAGCGCACTATGTACAGCAGCTGCCTGTCCAGCACGAAGTCGTAGAGACCCTCATCGCCTGTCGTGCAGTCAGAGCAGGTGAGACTGCCTGTTGCGAGGTTCAGGTGCATCGCGTCGTCCTCGACCTTGTAGCAGTTGCAGCACCCGATAAGATTCGGTCTGTAGCCAGTTTCGCACAGCAGGCGCAGCTCGAAGATGCTTTTGAGCGTCGCTTCGCCGCGGCTGCCCTTATCGAGATAATACAGCGTGTTGAGTGTCAGGCGCATCACGTCCTCGGCTCCCTCGCCGCTCTCGGCTGCAAAAAGAAGCAGCTCGGCAAAGTAGCACGCCAGTGCGAGCCGCTTGGCATCGAGCCGCAGTTCGTAGAACAGCTTTATCGGCTCCGAACTGTTGTAATAGTAATGGGAAATGCCGCGTGCGTCGCGCTTTTCCTCCAGCGAAAAATGCGCATAGCAAAAAAGCTGCGTGGAGGACAGACTTTTCTTGCTTTTCCGTCCTCCGCGTACATACACGTCTATGCAGCCAAGCTCTTTGGTGAGCAGCGTGACCGATTTGCCTGTCTCGCCCGTATCGCGCTCTGCGATAACAAGCCCGTCAAGCGTTATCACTCGTCCCTCATCCCCAGTGCGTATCTCAGGTAATCCTTGACCTTGCCCGTGCGGACAAACTCCTTCCAGTATCTCTCGGTACTTTCGTCGGTCTCCTTGCGGTCGTCATCGTCCATCTCGGAAGCTCCTTTCCATCGTGATACTCATATTGTACCCGAAAAGAGCGCGATTATCACGAAAGACCGAAGTTTTTGATGAGAGCCTCCTTGTTTCTCCAGCCCTCCTTGACCTTCACCCAAAGGTCAAGATTCACCTTTATCTCAAAGAAATTCTCAAGCTCTGTCCTTGCCTCGCTGCCGATGCGTCTGAGCATAGCGCCGCCCTTGCCGATGACGATACCCTTGTGGGAATCGCGCTCGCAGTAGATGGTCGCCCTGATATCGAGTATCGGCTCGCCCTTTGAGGTGTCGCGCTCTTCGAGCTGTTCTATGGTGACAGCGATACCGTGCGGCACTTCGTCGTTCAGGCAGTTGAGCGCCTTTTCGCGTATCATCTCCGCCATCAGCACCTTTTCGGGCTGGTCGGTGAACTTGTCGTCGGGGAAGTAATGAGGCCCGACTTCGGCGCGTTTTGCAAGGTATTCCATTATAAGGTCAAGACCGTCGGCATTCAGCACGCTCACGGGGATGACCTCCTCAAACTCGGCTATCTGCGAATACTCCGCCAGCCGTTCGAGCAGTTTTTCCTTCTCGATGAGATCGGTCTTGTTGACCACCAGCACAAGATGCGCCCTGCGTCTGAACGCCGCCGCAAGCTCGCGCTCAGCGTCGGAAACGGGCTTTGTGCAGTCGCACATGAGCAGTGCGACCTCGGATTCCTGTACAGTTTCCTGTACAGTTTTCATCATGTGCTCACCGAGCTTGTTCTTCGCCTTGTGCTTTCCGGGCGTGTCGATGAACACGTACTGTGTCTCGTCCTGCGTCAGCACGCCCGTGATGCGCGTGCGGGTAGTCTGCGGCTTAGCCGAGACCGCCGCTATCTTCTCGCCCACAAGTGCGTTGAGAAGCGAGGATTTTCCCACGTTCGGTCTGCCGACTATCGTTACGAATACGTTTTTAGTTTCACTCATATTTACTTTCCTTTTCTATCTCACATCATAATAAAAGCTGTCCGCCGCTTCGCGGTCTTTGCCCGTGAAGATGCGTTTTGTCAGCCTGCGGTTCTTTATTAAGTACCAGTCGCCGAACTCATCGAATTTGCGCGACGAGGTGGTGACATACGAACGCTTGAGCGTGCCGTATTTTCTGCCGCTCTTTTCGCCGTGCTTTTTCAGGCGGCAGGCAAAGTCCATATCCTCAAGGCTCACGAGCGTCTCATCGAAGCCGCCTATTGTATAAAAGTCACGCTTGTAGCACCAGAACATCGCACCGCTGAGATAACCGCCGTTTTTCATCATGATCGGCAGGAGATTTACCGCGACGTATATTGCCGAAGCCGCTATTCCCAGCGACATTCTGTCAAATTTCGGGTTCGTGCCGCCGCCGACATATTTGCCGCTGTTCAGCAGCTCTCTTATCTCGATGAGCGAATACTTCGTCATAAGGCTGTCGGCATCGACGGTCACGATTATCTCGCCGTTTGCAGCCCTCACGCCAGTGTTTCTTATCGCGGCGATACACTTGTCGTCATTCGCGAGCACCCTTGCGCCGTAATGCTTTGCTATTTCGGCAGTTCTGTCGGTGCATCGGTTCGCGACAACGATGATCTCCACGCTGTCGGGAGCGGCATATTTTGCGGCGCTCCTGACGGCACGCAGGCATTTTCCGATGTATTTCTCCTCATTATGTGCTGGAATTATAACAGAAAACAATGGTTTATCCATTTTACACCTCCGACAGAAGGTCTGTCATTTTTTCACATCATTATCGGCGCTGTGATTATCGAGCAGCTCCTTGCCCGAAGGTCTCGTGATAGCGAACACCCACAGCACAGCAGAACCCACCAGTCCCGCTATCGCGACAGGATGGGCGATATACCATCCCACCGCTTCACCGAGGGCGTCAAAGTCGATATAAAGCATTATCCCGACTGCCGCCGCGGCTATCGCGGTCAGCAGCACCGCACCTGCGGCCGCGTCCTTTGCGCACTTTGCGAGCTTATGTTTTTCCTTGCAGACCATATCGACCACCGCTTCGATAGCCGTGTTGAACGCTTCGGCTGCCATGACAGCCCCGATACACAAGAATACCGCCGCCTTTTCCCCTCTCGAAAAGTCATAGAAGGGCATGAGCAGCAGGACGTAGAAAGTGAAACAGAGATGTACTCTCATGTTGCGCTCAGTCCTGACGCAGCTCACGATGCCGACGGCGGCATAGTAAAATCCTTTAAGAAATTTATTCATTCGGGTGCGAGTGCTCCGAAACTACAAATGTTTCATCCCTCGAAATGCCGAGCTCCGCAAGGATAGCCTCTTCCTTTTCACGCATGATGCGCTCCTGGAGCGAGCTTTCCTCGTGGTCGTATCCCAGCAGGTGCAGCATGGAATGCACCGTCAGGAAACCTACCTCACGTTCGAGCGAATGACCGTAGACCTGCGACTGCTTGAGCGCGGTCTCCAGCGAAATAACGATATCTCCGAGCATCTTTGCGCCGGTCTCGGGGTTCTCATCATAAACTCCGTTCTCTCCGAGCGGGAAACTGAGTACGTCGGTCTCCCTGTCGATGTCGCGGAACTCCTTATTCAGTTTGTGTATCTCTTCATTGTTGACAAGAAGCACGCTTATCTCTGCATCATACCCGAACTTTTCGTATTCGAGCACTGCGTGGCAGCTCTTGCGGATCAGCAGGCGAATGCCTACGGGGATCTTAACTTCTGTCTGTTTATTGGTTATCAGAACCTTTACCTTATCCATTTTTATGATTGCTACCCCTTTCGTAGTATTTTTCATACGCCTTGATGATGTCCTGCACCAGTCTGTGGCGTACAACGTCTTTTTCCGTGAAGCGGTTGATAGAGATATCGGGCACGTTTTTCAGCACCTTCATCGCCTCTATAAGTCCCGAACGTCGGGCATCGGGGAGGTCTATCTGTGTCACATCCCCTGTTATTACCGCCTTTGAACCGAAACCAAGTCTCGTCAGGAACATCTTCATCTGTTCGGGCGTGGTGTTCTGCGCCTCGTCGAGTATGATGAAGCTGTCATCGAGGGTGCGTCCTCTCATATAGGCGAGGGGTGCGACCTCGATACTGCCGCGTTCGAGCTGTTTCTGGAAGTTTTCCGCCCCCAGCATCTCGAACAGTGCGTCGTACAGCGGTCTGAGATACGGGTCTACCTTTGTTTGCAGGTCGCCCGGCAGGAATCCCAGCTTCTCACCCGCCTCAACAGCGGGACGGGTCAGGATTATCCTGTTGACCTCATGCGCCCTGAACGCCTTGACCGCCATCGCCACCGCGAGGTAGGTCTTGCCCGTACCGGCAGGACCGACTCCAAGCACGACGGTATTGTTCCGTATCGCGTCGGTATACTTTTTCTGTCCGAGGGTCTTGGGTTTGACTATCTTGCCGCCGAGGGTCACGCATATCCCGTCGTCGGAGAGCTTGTTCAGCTCATCCTGCAAGTCCTCCTCGACCAGCGAGAAAACATACCTCAGGTTCTGGTCGCTGATGCGTTCGCCCTTATGCGACAGCGTGAGCAGTGTCTCCACCGCCTTGACCGCTTTTGTGACGTTATCCTCGTCCCCCGTGATGCGTATCTCGCCGCCGCGGTTGACTACCGTAACGTTATACTGCTTTTGCAGCGTATTGATATTCTCATCGTAACTGCCGAAAAGGTTGAGCATATGCTCGACTTCGGCAACACTGACTGACTTTTCGTACATTATGTTTGCTCCGTGGATCAGTTCTTCGGAGATGAACTTCACAAATGCACATCTCCTTACGATATTATACCACAATTTAATTTAAATTGCAAGAAAAATAAAGATTTTTTTATTACTTTTTTATAAAAAATTGCTTTTCTTCGCTTATCAGACCGTAAATTTCATAGGTCACGGTCAGCCTGACCCGATCATCGGCAGTTTCGAGCTGTTCCGAGCAGGAACGGATCTCACATTCCGAGAGAAAATTCTGCTCGTAGAGCTGTTTCAGCCGCCTTGTCCGCTCGACCGCCTGTTCGGGGGTGTAGCGCACCGTCGAGAAGCTGCACAGCTCGCATTCTTCGGAAGCGACTCCGACGGGGGTCTCCTCGCCGAACAGCGTCAGCGGCGAATACCCCTCCGAAACTGTGCTGTACCCCTGAGGACGCTCGGCATAGAGCGGTATCTCCATCCCGAACACCCTCAGCCTTTTCAGCGTGAGGGTGCTGCCCGTGTGTACGAGGGATGTCTCGGCGAGGGGCTGCTCGAAGGTCTGCACGTCGGTGTAGACGCCGTATATCTTCCCGAGGGAGCGGACGTACTTCTCCGACTGTTCCTCGGCGATGACCCTGCCGAGGACGGGGTCGTCCTTCACGACCTTTTTCGTGACGGGTATCCTGCCGCTCACCAGCTTGTCTCCCCTGACCACTCCGCTGCCCATCGTCGTGACCAGCTGACCGTCCAGCACCTCTATCTTCCCGACGACCGCGTCGCGGGTCGCCACCAGGTCGGAGGGCATACGGTCATAGAACATCTGCGGCTGAGGGTCGTCCCCGTAGACATCGACGATGAGGGTGCTGTCGGTGATGCTGATGCCCGCCCAGGACACCCCTTCCGCCTTCTGTTTCAGCAGGCGCTCCAGCCCCGCCTTGTCCAGGTCGGGGATGTAGGCACCCGTCGGGCAGCCGTTCTCGGCAAGCAGCCGCAGTACGTCCGCACGGATGCGCTCGTCGTCGGTCAGCACCCGTATCGACAGGGCATAGTCCTTCGCGACGAACACGAACGCCGCCCACGCCGCCGCGCCTATCAGCAATCCCGAGCGTGGAAGCACGCCCTTCACCGCCGCCGCGAGAAAACCCCGCTCGGTCTCGCGCAGCTCCGCGCCCAGCGATGCCGCGAAGCGTCTGACCGCCCGAAGCTGTATCATCCTGACCGAGAAGGTCACGCGGTCGCCGTCGGCTGTTATCTCACGCGCCGTGATGTGGCTCTTCGCAAGCTCGGTCAGCACCCTCGCCGACGGCACCCCCGTCATCTCAAGCGATATGTACCATGCCCTCATCTGCCGTCATCCTCCCTGCCGCGCCTGCGCGAAATGCTGATGCTCTGTACCCTGCCCGTGATGCAGGCGCTCCCGTCGGCAAAGCTCGATGCCGAAAGTCCGCTTCCCCATACCTCGATAAGATAGCCCGCCGAGATAAGTCCGCACTTTATGTCGCCGCATTCGATGAGCCGTTTGCAGTTTTCTATCCGTACTTCGCTGTCGCCCGAAATGGTCATCATCGAACGCACAGGCTTGAAGTCACGCGCCATGCCCGAAAATCCGATCGTCGGAGCCCTCATAGGATGCCTCCTTCTGTCAACTCACTATATTATAAGGATATTATATGCCCGATGCGCGACAGATATGACAATATTATTGCCTGACGTGAACCGTCAGAAAACCTCATTTTCGCTCCTAATTGGACTTTTTTATTTTCAGAATTTGATATTTTTGTAAATTGCCACAATTTTTTTCAAAAAACGGTTGACAGAACGAACATATTGTGATATGATATTATCATAATATATTACACTTTTTAAATAAGGTATATGATTTTTTTATTCTCGGAAAGGAGATTACTATATGACAGACTTTTATTATCCCGTACTCAGTGATGAGGTCAATCTTCCGATGTACATCCTCGGGATAGGCGCAAGAGATACCGAGTTCCATTTTATAAGAGAAGAAGGCTACCCGAACCATCAGATAATCTACTGCGTAAGGGGCAGCGGCGTCCTGCGCGTCGGCGGCGAGGAATACTCCATCAACGCGGGCGACGGCTTCTACCTGCCGCCGAAAGTCCCCCACGAATACTTCCCTACCGAGGAGATCTGGGAGACCCACTGGATAACCTACGAAGGCAGAGAGATCGAAAATATGATGAACTACATCAAGCTCGACCGCGCAAAGGTCTTCCGAATCCACGACCTCAGCTCTCTCGATGCCATCTTCAAGAAGATGCTCCACCTCATGCGCACCAACTACTACTACGGCGGTCAGCAGTGCTCGGTACACCTGTACCAGTTCTTCGTTGAGTTCAACCGCGTGGTGAATATGCAGAACGGCTCGCAGGACAGCGCAAAGCTCAACCAGCTCAAGCCCGTTATCGACTACATCAACACCAACTACCGCAAGGACATCACCCTCACCGAGCTGAGTGAGCTTATCGGGCTCAGCCCGCAGTATCTGTGCAGACTATTCAAGGAATGTCTCAACCTGCGTCCCTTTGAGTACCTTGCGAGAAAACGCATCCAGCAGGCCAAGCTGCTCCTGCTTGAGGACAAGCGCAATATCAACGAGATCGCCAGCGAGGTCGGCTACAACGACTGCTCGTACTTCTGCGCGGTGTTCAAGCGCCACGAGATGCTCTCGCCTGCGGAATTCCGCAACCTGAACAAGAAATCCAACTGACGAAGGGGGCTTACGCATGAACATACTTCACGACATCTCGCCCAAGGAGATAAACCCCGAACATTTCACGGCGGTCATCGAGATACCCAAGGGCTCGAAGGTAAAGTACGAGCTTGACAAGAAAACGGGTCTGCTCCGCATGGACAGGATACTCTACACCTCCACCCACTACCCTGCCAACTACGGCTTCATCCCCCGTACTCACGCCGACGACGGCGACCCTCTCGACGTTCTCGTGCTCTGCTCCGAAACGCTCGCGCCCATGTCGCTGGTGAAGTGCTACCCCATCGGCATGATACGTATGCTCGACAACGGCGCTTCGGATGAAAAGATAATCTGCATACCCGAAGCCGACCCGAGCTACAACGGCTACACCGACATCGCAGAGCTCCCGAAGCATATTTTCGACGAGATGAGCCACTTTTTCTCGGTCTACAAACAGCTCGAAAACAAGGACACGGTCATCGACGATGTGAGCGGTCCTTCCGAGGCAAAAAAGATCATTGCACAATGTATCGACAACTACATTGAAAAATTTTGTAAATAAGCAATAAAATTGATGAATATCAAAGGTGTTGTTAACAGTAATGTTACAAAAGAGATATAATTACAACATCTTCGTGTGCTATAACGTAATTATCAAACGAAAGGAGGAAGCCGCAGAAAAAAAATAACTGCGGCGGATTAATCATGAAAAAGCTTAACAAACTTGCAGCAGCTGCTATCGCTGTTCTGATGGCAGGCACTATGTTCGCTGTTTCGGCATTCGCTGAGATGTACGGTGACTACGATGTACAGGGTACTGTTGTAGTTGCTGAGGACGGCAGCAAGACTATCGACGGTGTTGCACTCGACGAGTGGATCGCTGCTCACGAGGGTCAGTCCGTTTACTACATCGAGGACGAGGCTATCTACGACCTCGAGGGCAAGAAGGTTGCTGACGTTGCAGATTTCACCAGCAGCGAGAGCTTCAATTCCGAGACCAGCGCTACTGACTCCACCGAATCTACTGAGTCTACCGAGTCTACTGAATCTACCGAGTCCACAGAGTCCACCGAGTCTACCGAGAGCCAGACCTCTTCCACTGAGTCTGCTGAGACTCCTACCACCTCTTCCGAGACTGCTTCCGTAGATCCTACCACCAGCACTACTTCCAGCACTGCGACCACTTCTACTACTTCGTCCACTGCTGCAACTACTTCCACCACCTCTTCCAAGGCTGCTACCGCTTCCACTACTTCGTCCAAGGCTTCCACTACCAACAAGGATGCTAACCCGAAGACTGGTGCTGCTGTAGGTCTCGTAGGTGCTGTTGCACTGCTCGGCATCGGCGCTCTGACTGTTTCCAAGAAGTCCAGAGACTGATCCAAAAACTGAACTGAAACGGCTTTAACAGCCGCGAAAAAAATCCTCTCGTTTCTGACGAGAGGATTTCTTTTTTATTTCAGTATAAGCTCGATGGGACAGTGGTCGCTGCCGAGTACGTCGGTGAGTATCCGCGAATCCTCGACCCGCTCCATCAGCCGCTCGGACACCACGAAATAGTCGATGCGCCAGCCCGCGTTGTTCTTTCGGGCGTTGAAGCGGTAGGACCACCAGGAATACACGCCCACCTGTTCGGGGTAGAGCCTGCGGTAGCTGTCGGCAAAACCCGCCGCCAGAAGCTCGGTCATCTTACCGCGCTCCTCGTCCGAAAAGCCCGCGTTGCCCACGTTGGACTTGGGATTTTTCAGGTCTATCTCGTTGTGCGCGACGTTCAGGTCGCCGCAGTAGATCACGGGCTTTTTGCTGTCCAGCTTCACGAGATACGCCCTCATCGCGTCCTCGAATTCAAGTCGGTAGCCGATGCGTTTCAGCTCGTTCTGAGCGTTGGGAACGTAGCAGCAAACGAAGTAAAAATCCTCATATTCACAGGTGATGACCCTGCCCTCGTCAGTGTGTTCACCCTCGATACCGTAGGCGACCGAAAGCGGCTCGGTCTTCGAGAACACCGCCGTACCCGAGTAGCCCTTCTTCACCGCCGAATGATAGTAAATGTGGTAGCCATCGGGCGAAAAATCAGCCTGGTCGGGCTGCATCTTCGTCTCCTGAAGGCAGAAGATATCAGCGTCCGCCGCCGCGAAAAAGTCGCCGAAACCCTTTTGCAGACAGGCGCGGAAGCCGTTTACGTTCCAAGAGATAAGTTTCATATATTTTTATCCTCCTTAACAGGTCTGTGCCGCTGACGGGCATACAACACCAGCGATATCACGCACAGCACCGCGAACAGACCCACCGAATAGTACTCTATCATGCCGACAGCGTCAAGACTCAGATTCCACCAGAAAAAAAAACAGACCGCAAAGCAGTTTCAGCCTGTCGGCAAGCAGGACAAGCGCAGGCTTGTCCGCCTTGACCGCCCTCACCGAAACGATCTCCGATACCGCCACCGCCGCGACCGCCATCGCCTGCGGCACCAACAGCAGTCTCATGTCGAGATAAGCGTCAAAATTCCCGAAATACAGCTTGCGGTCTTTTAAGGACTCCATCGCCCAGCAGGCGATAAGCACCACGATACCCGACACGGTCAGCATCCACGCCGCAAGTCGGCTGACCCTGTGCATCGTGCCCGTGCGCTCCTTCTTTTCGGTTTTCAGCCTGTGCCTTCGGCAGGTCACGACCTGCACGATAATGCCGAGCACCACTATCAGAAACGGCACTTCCATACAGCCGACGACAAGCGCGGTATTCAGAGGCACTTGCAGAGCCACCGACCGCGACCAAAGCGTAAACACGGTACTCGATATGAACAAAACGACATCAAGGTTCAGCAACAGCTCCGAACGGAAAAGCAGCTCTCCCCTTTCGGTCAGCTTCAGCCCCGTATTCTTCTTTCTGACGAGACGGTCGGCAACAGCTATGCCCGCGATGAACAGCCCTCCGACAACGTGAGGATAGAACCCGAATATCTTTGAATCGACCACATCAAACGCACCGCTGCCGTCGAAGTGTACGCCTATCTCATCGGGCAGCGAGCTCCACTTTATCAGAAAGAACACAAGGCTCGCCGCAAGCATCAGCACGTCGGCTGAGAACAGTACGCGGTGCAACCATATCACCTTTTTGCTCATCATCATCACCCCTTATATCCTATTATATCATATCCTCACGAGCCGTGTCAAGCAAACAAAAGACCGCCTGCCCGAAAGCAGACGGTCTTAATTCTTACCTGACTAAAAGAGTATCGGCTTATCAAACCGAGCTGTGGGATTTCACGTAGTCAACAACAGCATCAACAGTGGTGAACGCCAGCGATACGCAGGTGTCGGCACAGCCGTAATAGATAGCGATGCGTCCTGTATCCTTGTCGCAGAGGGTCGCGCAGGGGAATGTAACGTTCTGAACGTCGCCTACGCACTCATAGATCTCCTGCGGACTGAGCAGGTATTCAGCGCATCTGTACTTGACCTTCCAGGGCTCGTTGATGTCGAGGATGCAGGCGGAGAAGCTGTAAACGAAGCCGTTGCAGCTCTCAAGCACGCCGTGATAGAAGCAGAGCCAGCCCTCAGAGGTCTCTATCGGGATAGGACCTGCGCCGATCTTCTTGGACTCCCAAGCCTTGAGGGGTCCCATAACGTGTCTGTGCTCGCCCCAGTACTTCATGTCGGGAGACTGGGAGATGTACATATCGCCGAAAGGTGTGTGGCCGCTGTCGGAAGGACGGCTGAACATCACGAACTTATTGTCGATCTTTCTCGGGAAGAGCACGCCGTTTCTGTTGAAGGGCAGGAACGCGTTCTCACACTGATAGAAGGTCTTGAAATCGAAGGTGTAGCCAACGCCGATGGTGGGCTTCCAGCCGTAAGCGTTGCACCAGGTCACCCAGTATCTGTCCTCGATGAAGCATACTCTCGGGTCATAGCCGTAGCCCCACTGGTTTACTTCCTCGGTAGCCTTGTCAGCCTGCTCGAAAACGATGCGGTCGGGATTGATCTTCCAGTTTACGCCGTCCTCGGAGAAGCCTGCGTGAAGCTCCATGTTTCTTGCCTTGTCGTCAACTCTGAACACGCCTGCGAACTTGCCCTCGTAAGGAACTACCGCACTGTTGAAAATAGAGTTGGATGTGGGAAGAAGATTTCTCGGGATGATGGGGTTTGCATTATATCTCCAGATGACTTCTGTGCAGCCCTCGGGCTTGTCCTGCCAGGGCATATTGGGAATAGACTGACCGTTGATTATTTCTACGCTCATAATTAACTCCGCCTTTCATTTTAATATTCTCGTATCATTTACGGCTATTTCTTCCGTTGAATCTATCTTACCACAAAATCAAAAATATTGCAACCCCCTCAAAAATCATGAAAACGTTTAATCCGAAAATGTAAACGTTACCTTGTGCTTCTTAATAAAAATTTTACAAACTGCCGTTTTTGCGAGGGCTCTGCCCTCCCGCTCCCCCAGACCCCCTCCTAAAACTTTTGATATAGGGTGAACTTTGATTTGAAAGTCTCATTTGACCGCTTACGACGGAAGAGCGCATTCCCCAAACGCCAAATGAGGCGTTCCGCTCTCACTAACGTCTTTTTGGCAAGGGGCAAACAATCTAAGAGAAGAACTCCAAACTCCCCGACCCGCACAATGCCAGAAAGAACAACTGCCCCTTGCCAAAAAGTATTTAAAGTTTTAGTGAGGGGTTCGCCTTAGCTATGCACGGCAAGGGGAAGACCCTTTTCTTTCTTCGATACATCCTTTTTCCAATCTGACAATATGATCACAGCAGGAAAGAATAAACTCATTATCGTGAGTAACAACAATAATTGTCTTGCCTATTTCTTTCAGCTTTTTTAGCTGGTTTGAAACCTGTTTCATATGTGCAAGGTCAAGACCGCTGGTGGGTTCGTCAAAGATTATAACAAGCTTGCTTGATGCGATACCCGAAGCAATAGCAGTGCGCTGTTTCTGTCCGCCCGAAAGCGCCATGGGATGCGTATTGGCATACTCCAAAAGATCAAGCTGTGACAGTATCTCGTCGGCTCTCTGTATCTTCTGCTCGTCAGTCAGCGACTTGTCCGTCATACTCAGCATCACCTCGTCACGAACGCTCTCGGTGAAAAGCTGGTGGTTCACGTCCTGCATTATCATATAACAAGAATGCAGACGGTCTTTCGCTTTTAGCTTTTTGCCGTTCATTGTGAGAGTGCCTTTGCACCTGCGTTCAAGTCCGCAGATATTTCTTGCAAGGGTGCTTTTACCTGCGCCGTTGTGACCGATTATTGCAATGATACGATTTGCAGGCAATTCGAGCCGAGGAATATTGATACCGTGTTTGCCGTCCTTATAGGTAAAACGGAAATCCTCCAGTAACAGAACATCGCCTTGCAGGTCTACTTTTGAGTTTGAACAGTGTATTTCGGGAAGCGTCATCGGACGTATACCCATTTTTTGGGTATCGTCAGCAGTAAGGTTTTTTATCTCTTCGGCAATCAGTTCTTTTGCAATTCTGCCGTTTTCAAGTATCAGCATTCTGTCCGCCAGCTCACGCAGAAAATACAGCCGGTGCTCTGCAATAACGATTGTTTTTCCCTGCGACTTCCAATCTGTCAGCACAGTTTTCAGCTTCTCTATCGCCTCGCTGTCAAGATTAGATGACGGTTCGTCAAGTACGATGATATCAGGCGACAGAACATTGATGCCTGCACAGGCTATGATCTGCTTTTCTCCGCCCGAAAGCTCAAATATATTGCGGTCGAGCAGCTTTTCTATGTGCATGGAAGCTGCTGTTGCAGTTATCGCTTTTGATATTTCAGCAGGCTCACAGCACTGATTTTCAGCGGCAAATGCGATCTCGTCAGTGGTATTCACATTGAAAAACTGCGAACGTGGATTCTGGAAAACACTTCCGACTTTTTTAGCAGTCTCAAATATTGGCGTATCGGGAACGCTCTTCCCGTCTATAAGCACTTCACCGCTTAGACTTCCATTGTAATAATGTGGAATAAGCCCATTGATAAGCCTTGTGATCGTTGTTTTTCCGCAGCCTGAGCCGCCTGTCAGAACGACAAACTCGCCATTCTGTATCGTAAGGTCAAGACCGTTGATACTGCCTTGTTCGATCGCCCTGCCGTCGGCATCTGTCGAGCTGTATGCAAATGTTACATTCTTGAATTCTATCATGTTCTCACCTTAAAATACGAAGAATAAAACGATCATAGCCAACGTGCCGAGCATCAGCACCCAGTCATAAAGTCTGATACTGATCTGACATATATGCGTCCGTCTGCCGCCTGCACACAGTCCCTTTGTCAGAGATGCGGCGGAAAGTTCATCTGCAATGCGGACAGTTGACATCATGATCGGTACAAGCACATACTCGATATATGTAAATGGATTCTTCACGCTCTGCCCGATCTCACGCATTTTCATGGCATCGTGGACACTGCGGTATTCCTCGCTGAGTGTTGGAAAATAACGGAACATCACAGAAAACGGTATCGTGATAAAATACGGTACGTGCATCCTGTCCATTGCAGTCATAAACTCGCTGACAGAGGTTGACCGTACTGTGTACCAGCCATCATATAGCCGGGAACAAACCTTGATATGATACCACATAATATCATCAGTATCAGATTAGGCGCTCCGCTGATATTTGGGATCACACTGCCTTCACAAAATACAGAAAAAGCAATAAGTACGACATAAATAAGTGCGGATTTTATGTGCCTGACTGTCAGAAGAAGCACAAACGGAATTGCTGCACATATCACTCTAAGAATGTATTCCACGCCGACTGTTTTTCCGCCCACCATAATAAGACTTATCGCTATCAGCAGACAAAGTTTTGTTCTCGGATCAAGTTTCAGTACACTTTTGTCCGAAATTGATGAAAGTCCGAACTCCATCAAGCCATACCTGCCTTACGAAAGTGCTTTTTGAGTACCTTTGCGCCAAGCAGACCGCCGATCAGTCCCCCGATGATACACATAGCTATCATAGTGAAGAATACCCATGTCGGAGTATATCCCGACATTTTATCGACGTATTCCTGACCGTATCCGTCAGCGAGCGAATTGAGATATGATTCACGGAATCCGAAGAAGAAAGCAATGACCATACCGAGCAGCCATAGACTGAATGTCGAAGAACCGATCACGCACGACTTGATGCTCTGATAATCACCGAGTTTCAGTACGATCTCTGTCAGCAGTCCTGCACCGATACAGAAGATAAAAATCGGATAAGGGTGTCCTGTAATGAACATGAGAATTGCAATGATTACACTTGTAATTGTGACCATTCCGAAATGATTTATCTTTGAAAAATACAGCATAAGCGGTATTCCTGCGAAAATCGGAACAAGCAGCGGCATAAATACCATGAATATCGGGATAAATCCGATGCAAGCGACCGCAAATGTTATCGCAAAATACAGTGCGGTAAAAATACCCACCGTGATAAGATCTTTGACCTCAAATTTCTTTTCCATAAATATACTCCTTCAAACTTAATTTTTCCAACCCGTGCTGACTGCACGTTTTGTGACCATGTTATGATAGATGCCGCCCATATCCATAAGGCTCTGATGATCACCCGATTCTGCGATCTGTCCGTCCTTGATGACCATAATGTTATCGGCATGAGCGATTGTATTGAGCCTGTGTGCGATGACGAGCAAGGTCTTGCCCTTGCAAAGTTCTGAAATCGCCTGCTGTATGTAGCTTTCGTTGTCTGCATCAACACTTGCAGTCGCTTCATCGAGAATGACAATGGGCGAATCTTTCAGTATACACCTTGCAATAGAAAGCCGCTGTGCCTGACCGCCGGAAAGACTTGCGCCGCCCTCTCCGATGACTGTATCAAAGCCGTCAGGCAGCTGCATAATGAAATCATAGCAGCGAGCTTTCTTTGCAGCTTCGATGACTTCTTCACAGCTTGCATCGGGTCTGCCGAGGGCAATATTGTTGTAGACTGTATCCTGAAACAGATACACCCTCTGGAATACCATACTGATGTTATCCATAAGTGTTGCAAGCGGTATCTTTCGTATATCCGTACCGCGCAGAAATATCTCTCCGCTTTTCACGTCCCAGAAGCGTGTCAGCAGACTTGCAATTGTGGATTTGCCGCCGCCGGACGGTCCAACCAGAGCGGTCATCGTGCCTTTGCCTGATTTGAATGATATGTCTTTCAGCACGTCCTTTTCGCCGTAGGCAAATGTGACATTGCGGTATTCTATTTCGGGAGCATTGTTGTTTTTGAGCATTTCTGCTCCGTTGTCAGAAAGCTCCTTTTCAGCAAACAGTGATTCAATTCTGTCCATACAAGCGTTCATTACCGTCAGCCTTGCGATCTGTCCGTAGAATGACTTCATCGGTACAAACAGATCAAACAGAAACAGCAGCATACCGATATAGAAATTCAGCGGCATAGCTCCCGAAAAATACAGATATGAGGATACTGCAAGGACTATAACGGTTCCGAAAGTGTATATCAGGTTCACTCCTGTCTGCCACGGTGCATGGTCGAACTCAAAATCAAGATTGACTTTGCAGTTGCGCTCAAAGCTGTCGGTCAGCTCCTTTGATTTATCGCCCATGAGATTAAACGTCTTGATGATACCGATACCCTCTGTGAAGTCAAGCACAGACTCCGTCAGCTTTTCTGAAGCCTCCTGACGCTCGTCAGAGTGGTGAAGTGTACTTTTTTTCATGGCAAAACCGAGAGCGAGCATTCCCAATGTCACAATCAGGGAAATAAATCCTAAACGCCAGTCAAAGAAAAACATGAACAGCACCATGATCGCCTGTGAAAACAGGTAACTCATCATATCGGCTAATGTCATCATGCAGTTTTCCTCGATGAAGACCATATCCGTTGACAGCACCGAGCTTATCTTGCCGATGTTGCCTTCTGTGAAGTAACCCATAGGCAGACGGCGCAGATGCTCACCCAGTTTCATGCGCATATCCGCAAAAATCATGTAGCCTGATGCACTTTGCAGTCTGTCGGCGAAATACTGGAGCAATGCCTGCACAGCAACGCTTGCCACAAGTGCAGCAGCTATGTAAACACAATGCGTTTTTGTGACCGTTCCCTCTATGAATGCCGTAACAACGAAATATGCCAGCATAATTGGAACTTTCATCAGCATACCTTTCAGAAATGAAAGGAACATAGCACCGTATATTCTGCCTTTGTATTTTCCCGAAACACCAAGGATTCGTCCGATAAGTCCTATCATGCTCTCACCTCATTTCCGATAGTCCAGTTAGCTCTTGCTTCACTGCTGTTCCATAACTTCTGATACTCCACACAGCTTTGCAGGAGCTTTTCGTGAGTGTCGGCGGCGATGATATTTCCGTCCTTCATCACGCAGATCTTATCGGCGTTCACGATCGTCTGCAAGCGGTGCGCAATGACAAGAACGGTCTTGCCCTTTATTATCTCAGCAATAGCAGAGTTCATTTTCTCCTCGTTTTCGGGATCAATAAAGGCTGTCGCTTCGTCAAGCACGATGACAGGTGCATTTTTCAGTATCGCCCTTGCAAGAGAAATTCTCTGTCGTTCACCGCCTGACAGCATCTTTCCGCCGTCGCCTGCCATAGTGTCGATGCCTTTTGGAAGACGTTTGAGGAACTCTCCACATTGTGCTTTTTCTGCTGCCGCCATCACTTCTTCACGACTCGCACTGGGCTTGCCGATGAGGATATTCTCATACAGCGTGGTGTTGAACAGAAACTGCTCCTGCGATACATAGGAGATGTTGTCGTTCAGCGCTTCAATGCTCATATCGGTGATGTCCTGACCACCCAGTGTGATACGTCCGCTACTGAGGTCGTAGTAGTGAACAAGCAGCTTTGCCAGTGTGGACTTACCGCTGCCGGATTCTCCCACAAGAGCTGTGAGCGTCCCCTCACCGAGTTCAAGGGATACACCGTGCAAGACTTCTTTTTCCTTGTAAGCAAAACGTACATCTTCAAATTTTACGATATGTGAATTACCGATAAACGAATTATCATTAGTTTTTAAAGGTTCACTATCCATAGCTTTTTCAATTTCATCTATCTTATAGCCAAGCTGTGGGAATTTGCCTGCAAAGCTCAGTGCTTTCAGCAGCGGTACACCAATCGACAGCGACAGGCAGAACACAAGTACCAGATTGGCAAGCGTTGATGTGCCATTGATAACAAACAGTGTTCCGACAGGCAGCATGACAAGAGCCGTACATGGAAGTATCGCACTGTAAAGAGCCATCCAGCCCCAGCAAGCTTTATACCACGCAAGGGTAAAGTCACGATAGCTTCGGATATCGGTTTCATAGCGCTGATAGGATTCGCCGTCCCGCCCGAAAACCTTGACGACCTCCATACCGTTGACGTATTCGATTATCGTTGCGTTCATTTTTGCAGATGCGGCATAGTAGGCGTTCATGCGTGCCATACCCGCCTTGAACATCATTCCCATTGCAAACAGTCCCAAAGGCAGAGAGCAGAGTGACAGCAGCGCCAGTTTCCAGTCTGCAAAGAACATACATATAATTGCTATCAATGCCATTGCAAGGTTGGAAATACCTTCGGGAATTGCGTGAGCCAGCAGAAGTTCCACCTGATCTATATCATCGGTAAACAGCTTTTTTATTCTGCCGTTACCCATATCCTGTATTGTGCCGAGAGGCTGACGCTCCAGATTTTTTTGCAATGAAATACGGATATTTTTTAGTGTGTTGTATGCGGAAATGTGCGAGTATTTCAATCCCAGTACATATAAGATAGCGTAGACTAACTCGCAGGCAAAAATAACAGCTATATGCACTGCATAATAGCCGGCGGATAGTGTTTCACCGCCGATCAGCGGCTTTATGATTCGGTAAACCATAAAAAACGGTACTGCAGAGGCGATCAGTCCTGCGAACATGACCGCCAGAGCCGCATAGGTATACTTGATGTAGTCGCCCATATAGGGCTTTATCTTGTTAAACATTGTTTTCATCGCCTTTCTTTAGCATTATGACCTCCTGCCAGTTGAAGAAACGACAGACGATACGGCAATGCTCCTCGATCTGCTTCCATGACATATCGTGAATGATCGGTTCACAGACGCAAGTCCAGAAAGACGAGATCAGAACATGAAATTCTTCTCTGGTAACTTCTGCATGAGCAAGTCCTCTTTTGTACGCCTCTGCGTAGAACTGCTCATAAGCATAGCTCATTTTCGTGACATATTCATGGTTGAAATTTTCGTAGCGCGTGCCGGCAGCCTTGTCAATCAGCAAAGAGACAGTCTCACGATTATTGTAGAGAAGCTTGAAGAGAGGCATCATAGATTCATACGACATCACCCATGAATTGTATATTTCTTCGTCCGATAGTGCAGAAAAATCTATATAAGAACGGCTTTCAACGAAATGATTCAGCTCATCTGCTATATCCTCCACAACAGCGCTGAACAGGTCTTCCTTGCCTTTGTAGCGCTTATACACCGCCCCTGTTGTAATGACTGCGTTCTCGCAAATAGTTTTTAGTTCTGCTTTGAGGTAGCCGTGTTTCATGAATTCTGTCTGCGCACTGGCAAGAAGCCGCGGATCGATACTTTTATCAGGTACTGCCATTTTATCCCTCCTGTGAAAATGTGATTATCAATAATCCGTTTATCATTGTAACATATGCTAACCATATTGTCAAGAGGTTATTCTTGTGACTTGTATAAACAAACAAAAAACGACGGCGCGTTGATTCGATTTTGAACGCATCGTCGTTTCTTTTCTTCTATTCATATTACAAATAGCTGCACAGTTAATTATAGCAAAATCGTCTGTTTATCGCACTTTTCAAATGTTCGTAAAGTGTTTAGGTAGGTTCTCCCCCAAGAAAACCCGCACTCTCCCCCCCAGTAAAAAAGCCGCAGGCACGAACCTGCGGCTTCAAAGTTTACAGATGATGTCAGATCATGGATGCTTCCCAGCAGTCGGGAGCTTCGAGACCGAGCAGCTTTGCTACGGTCGGTGCAACGTTTGCAAGGCCGTACTTGGTGCTGTCAGCGTCGATGATCTCGTGGCGGGTCTCCTTGTCCCAGATGATGAACGGAACGCGGTTGAGGGAGTGAGCGGTACGAACCTGGACCTCACCCTTCTTGTTCTTCTCAAGCATCTCATCAGCGTTGCCGTGGTCAGCGGTGACGAGCAGCGTGCAGTTGCACTCATCGCAAACCTTGATAAGGCGTGCAAGACCAAGGTCTACCGCCTCAACGCCTGTGATAGTAGCGTCCATGTTGCCTGTGTGGCCTACCATGTCGCCGTTCGGGTAGTTGCAGCGGATAAAGTCATACTTGCCTGAGCGGATAGCAACGATCAGATCGTCGGTGATCTCAGCAGACTTCATCCAGGGGCGCTCGTCGAAGGAAACGCGGTCGGAGGGGATCTCCTTCCATGTCTCCAGCTCCTCGTCGAAGCGCTCGGAGCGGTTGCCGTTCCAGAAGTAAGTAACGTGGCCGTACTTCTGGGTCTCGGATACAGCGTAGCTGTACAGACCGTTCTTCACGAGCAGCTCGGAGAGGGTGTTCTTGATCTCGGGCGGATTTACGAGGTAGTGCTTCGGGATCTTGAGGTCGCCGTCGTACTCAAGCATACCGGCGTAGATAACGTCGGGGATAGTGCCTCTGTCGAAAGCGGTGAACTCGTCGCCGCCGTCGAATGCCATCGAGATCTCGATAGCGCGGTCGCCGCGGAAGTTGAAGAGGATAACGCTGTCGCCGTCCTCGACCTTGCCTACAGGCTTGCCGTCCTTAGCGATAACGAACTCAGGCAGATCCTGGTCGATAGCGCCTGTCTCGTCGCGGAGAGTCTCAACAGCAGCAAGAGCGTTGTCGAACTGTCTTGCGGTGCCGTGAACGTGGGTGTTCCAGCCGCGCTCTACCATGCCCCAGTCAGCCTGGTATCTGTCCATGGTGATCTTCATTCTGCCGCCGCCCGAAGCGATCTGAGCGTCGAAGGAAGAGTCGTTGAGCTGTGCGATGCAGTCCTCAAGCTCCTTGATGTAGATGGGAGCGGAGGTAGCGGGAACGTCACGACCGTCCAGCAGGATGTGGCAGCGAACCTTCTTCACGCCCTCTTCCTTAGCCTTTGCGAGCATCTTCTCAAGGTGGTGGATGTTCGAGTGAACGTTACCGTCGGAGAGCAGACCGAGGAAGTGCAGGGTGCTGTTCTTGTCCTTAACGTTGCCGATGAGCTGCTTCCAGGTCTCGGAAGTGAACATCTTGCCGCTCTCGATGGACTCGTTAACGAGCTTAGCGCCCTGCGAGTAGATCTGACCGCAGCCGAGTGCGTTATGACCTACCTCAGAGTTGCCCATGTCGTCGTCGGAAGGCAGACCAACTGCGTCGCCGTGAGCCTTGAGCGAGGTGTTGGGATAGTTCTTGAGGAGCATATCCAGAGTAGGAGTGTTAGCCTCGGTAACAGCGTCGCCGAGACCCGTAACGGAGAAGCCGACGCCGTCCATTACGACTAAAACTACAGTTTTTTTCTTAGACATTGTTTTTGTCCTTTCTATATTAAGTTGTATCAGATCGTTTGATCGTTATAAGTCATACGCTTGTGCCACATCATTGCAAAAGCCATGAATACAAGTATCAGCGCCGCGAAGTGGATATTGCTGAGAAATGACAGCATCTGATTAAAGACCGAGCGTGCCGCAAGAGCCCTTGAACCGTTTTCCGAAGCCGCCGTCATCTCGATGCGGAACAGCAGCTTTTCCAGAACTACGCGCAGGATGCAGAACAGTGCCAGCACCGCGCCGCCCTCGGGGCAGAATTTCTGCTGGTCGGTCATCTTGCTGATGTAGCTCCAGACCAGATAGAACACCGCTCCGCTTGCCAGCACGAACAGTATCGTAGGAAAGAAGATCTTCATCGTAAGCTCCGTATCGCTTCCCGTTGTGTAATCCTTGCTCTGTATCTGCCAGAGGATAGGGTCAAAAAGCTCAAAGAGCGGTCTCATTAAACAGTAGGCAATAATATACAGTCCGCAGTAGATACCCTCACAGATAAGACTTGCGTTCAGTACATTTTTTATCAGCTTGTCGGATCTTGTCATTATCATATCCTTTCCGAATCGCGGTCACCTGTACATCATGACCTCTCCTGTCTGTGCATTCATCAGATAGCACGGGCTGTGAAGCTTACCTTCCGCAGGAAAGATGAACACCCCAGTGACCTCGAAGCGTCCGTCCGCCCTTTTTTCGGCTTGTTCTCGGAGATAAACTATCCCCTCGCCGCAGGACGTCGCAAGAGCTCTCTGTACCAGAAGGTAAACTGCCCCTGCTGCGGCTGCGAGCGGTACCAGCCTTGAATACACACCGAAGCCTAAAAACGGCAGAGCAAGGATCAGTCCGCCGATGAGCTTGTCAGCCGACGTCCCGATCTTTTCCTTTAAAGCCATTTCATGTCCCTGCAACAGATCGGACGTTATCAGCCCTCTACAGCAGCCTGTACGATAACGTTGAAGTCAGCAGCCTTGAGCGAAGCGCCGCCGATAAGACCGCCGTCGATGTTGGGCTTAGCAAGCAGCTCAGCAGCGTTCTTAGCGTTCATGGAACCGCCGTACTGGATGGTAACAGCCTCAGCAGTAGCCTCGTCATAGAGCTTAGCGATGGTAGCACGGATGAATGCGCAAACCTCCTCAGCCTGCTCGGGAGTAGCGGTCAGACCTGTGCCGATAGCCCATACAGGCTCGTAAGCGATAACAACGTTCTTAACCTGCTCAGCGGTAAGACCCCACAGGTCAAGCTTGATCTGGCGGGCAACTACCTCGTCGGTGATGTTGCACTCGCGCTCCCACTTGAGCTCGCCTACGCAAACGATAGGCTTCAGACCTGCGTTCAGAGCAGCAACGGTTCTCTTGTTTACAGTCTCGTCGGTCTCACCGAAGTACTGTCTTCTCTCGCTGTGGCCGATAACAACGTACTCAACGCCTACCTCAACGAGCATATCAGCGGAGATCTCGCCTGTGAAAGCGCCGCTCTTCTCGAAGTGAACGTTCTCAGCACCTACCTTAACGTTGGAACCTGCGGTAGCAGCAACAGCGGTCTCAAGGTTGGTGAACGGTACGCAGGCGATTACCTCTACCTTACCCTCAGCGTTAGCAACGAGGGGCTTGATGCCCTCAAGAAGCTCCTTAGCCTCGGGACGGGTCTTGTTCATTTTCCAGTTACCTGCGATTATAGCCTTTCTTACATCCTTTTTCATGATAATTACTCCTTATTATTTGATAAAATAAAAATCGTACAAAAATGCCGCTCCCAGTCCGAACAGCACGATACCGAAGCCCAGCATAGCGATGAACGCATTGTTGGTCTTGGGTGTCTCGGTGAGTTCATCACCCTCGTCGTCTGTATCGGGAACGTCTGTTTCCTCAGCCTTCACCTTATCGGCGATGTAGAAATCCTTCGGATTCACGGGGTCATACTCGATAGCGACCTTTCCCTCGAAACCTAAGTCGGGGGTCCAGTTGCTGTAAGTGATGCCGTTCACCTCGAACTCCACGAGCATCTCCTTCAGTGTCATGGTCGAGAGCTTAGTGGTTCTTTTGCTGACTATCTCAGCTTCGGCGGGAACGTAGTTCGTCTCCTTGATGACGGGGTCTTTATTGGTCATTTCAAGGTAAAAGCTGCCCATCTTTCTGACCTTGCCCGCGAATGCGAGCATGATCACTCCGAACACGCAGAGTATTATTCCAAGAATGTTGCCGTACTTATCCAGCACGCCTGTTTTTCCGAACGCATTGTCTGCGGTGAAGAGTATCGGGAGATAATGATATATTCCTGTCATTTTTCCTTTTTCCTAACTTGTCCTAATATTCCGTAAAATCAATCAACGGGGCGGACGTGAAGCCGCCAGCCCCGTTTTATTGAATATTGCTATTACTTGTCAGCGATAACATCGATGCCGGGAAGTACCTTGCCTTCGAGATACTCGAGGGAAGCACCGCCGCCGGTGGAGATGTGGCTCATCTTGTCAGCGAAGCCGAGCTGGATAACAGCCGCAGCCGAGTCGCCGCCGCCGATGATGGTGGTAGCATCGGTCTCAGCCAGGGACTTTGCAACTGCGATAGTACCCTTAGCGAGAACAGGATTCTCGAACACGCCCATAGGTCCGTTCCAAACAACGGTCTTAGCGCTCTTTACAGCCTCAGCATAGAGAGCAGCGGTCTTCTGACCGATGTCAAGACCCATCTTGTCAGCAGGGATAGCGTCAACGTTCTCAACAGCGATCTCAGCGTCGATCGGATCAGGAAAAGCTGCCGCAACGGTGGTGTCAACAGGGAGAAGGAGCTTCTTGCCTGCTGCCTCAGCCTTAGCGAGCATCTCCTTGCAGTAGTCGATCTTGGTGTCGTCTACGAGGGAAGTACCAACTTCCTTGCCCTGAGCCTTCAGGAAGGTGTAAGCCATGCCGCCGCCGATGATGAGAGTGTCGCACTTCTCGATAAGGTTGTTGATAACGTTGAGCTTATCAGCTACCTTAGCACCGCCGAGGATAGCAACGAAAGGACGAACCGGATCTTCAACAGCGTTTCCGAGGAAGTTGATCTCCTTCTGCATCAGGTAACCAACAGCGGTCTCCTTAACGAACTTGGTAACGCCTGCGGTAGAAGCGTGAGCTCTGTGAGCCGAGCCGAAAGCGTCCATAACGAATACTTCGCCGTCAACGAGATCAGCAAGCTCCTTAGCGAAAGCCTCACCGTTCTTGGTCTCCTCAGCGCCGCGGAATCTGGTGTTCTCAAGAACAACGATCTCGCCGTCAGCCATCTCAGCAACAGCCTTCTTAGCGTTGTCGCCTACAACGGTGTCGTCCTTAGCGAAGGTGACCTTGGTGGAAACGAGCTCAGCGAGTCTTGCAGCTGCGGGAGCGAGAGAGAACTTGTCCTCCGGACCGTTCTTCGGCTTGCCGAGGTGCGAGCAGAGAACTACCTTTGCGCCGTTCTCAACGAGCTTGTTGATGGTGGGCAGAGCAGCGGTGATACGGTTATCGTTGGTGATAACACCGTCCTTCAGCGGAACGTTGAAATCTACGCGAACGAGGACCTTCTTGCCCTTAACGCTAATGTCGTCAACTGTGACCTTGTTTAATCCTGCCATGATAATGACATCCTTCCTGTAATAGATTTTCGGGGGCAAGCCCCAATTGTTACCTGTAATTACGGATAAAAATATCCGCCACTACATATTATACATCATATCTCTCGGAAAATCAAGAGATTTTTTCAAAATTGATATTATTTTCACAAAATGCACTATCTCCGCATCTTTCGCAGATATTCCTTTGTATCATCGGGTACGCGGAAGCTCTCGCAGGCTTTCTGTATCGCCTTGTTGTGGGTCTTTTTATCGAGCTTCTGCTGTTCGATGTAAGGCAGGGCGGCTTCGGGCTGTTTGACAAAAGCCTCGGCGAAATACCATGCCACCATCATGTGAAGATAGTACTCCTCCGTCGGGGTCTTGCTGACGAGCTCCATATATTCGGGCTTGAAATCCTCGCCGAGATAGTGGCCGAGCAGCATCCCGATGGCAAAGCGTTTTGTGAACACCTCGTCCGAGGAATACCACCTCATGACCTCGCCGATAAGTCGGTCGCGGTTCTTCCTGAAGCACTTCGGACGGAGCTGGTCGCAGGTCGCCCAGTTGTTGACGTAGGGCAGCACACGGTCGCACTCGGCTATGACGGTCTCGTAGTCCTTCAGCTCGGAGAGAATCATGACGTGCAGCTGATACTCGTCGTAATACTCATGGGGCAGCTCTGCGATGAACTTCCCTGCCCTGCCGTCCTTTATCAGTTCCTTCGCAAGGGCGCGGAGCACAGGGGTACGCACGCCGAAGAAATGTTCGGTATCCATCTCCTTGAACAGCCCCTTGTGGAACTCCTTGTACTTCGGGTCGGCAAGCTCTTTCAGTCGTTCGGTTATCTCTTTCATGTGTGTCACCTCTTATACAAAACAAAAACCGCCGCACCAAAGTGCAGCGGTTGATTGGCGCGCTTGCAGGGACTCGAACCCCGGGCCTACTGCTTAGAAGGCAGTTGCTCTATCCAGCTGAGCTACAAACGCAAAGGGTGGGTAGAGAGATTCGAACTCTCGATCTTCAGGACCACAATCTGACGCGTTAACCGACTACGCTATACCCACCATATTTAATTTAAAAGAGCGGGTGATGAGAATCGAACTCACGTGGCCAGCTTGGAAGGCTGGAGTTCTACCATTGAACTACACCCGCATATAGCGCCTTTCGAGCTCCCTTTCGAGTCATCGGCTCAATCGACGTTATATATTATATCACAGCAAAACAGCTTTGTCAAGACATTTTTTTCATTTTTACACGATTTGTCGCTTTGGCAGAAACTTATCATGTTTCAGTTATCAGATTTGTGCATTTTGCTTTTATGATGATGCTCGCCGAGCTTTGCGAGTATCTTCTCGCGGAACATCAGCCCCAGCACGGCTATCACGGCTATCGCCGAAACAACAGCGATAGCGGCGCCGTAATTGCCCTTCGCCGCACTGCTTCCGAACGCCGTCGAAAGAAGTATAGCAGGCAGACGGAAAGGCATCACATACATCAGGAAATCCCTCAGCCTTACCTTCGTCAGCGGCACGAGATAGGTGATTATGTCCTTCGGCACCCCGGGGATGACGTAGAGTATGATGAGGATGAATATCAGCCTGCGCTCATCTTCAAGGAAACTGAACTTTTTCAGATGCTTCTCGCTGACCACCGCTTCCACCAGCGGCGCACCCATCAGCTTCACCACGCCCCACACGGCAAGCGCTCCGAGGACTATCCCCGCAAAGGACAGCAAAGCCCCGAAAAGCCATCCGTACAGCAGTCCGCCTACCACCTGCACAGGCGGTATGACCGCGACTATCACCTGCAAAGCCTGTATCACCACGAACACTATCGGGCCGCCGACCGTTCCGTAGTCGTCAATGGTATCCTGAACCTTCTCGAAGTAACCGTCCTTGCCGACGTTTTTCAGAAATGGCAGCACAAGATAGGTTATCCCTGCGACCGCCAGCAGAAAAAACACCAGCCCGACAATGCGTATCCTCTTTCGGACAGCATCGCGCTTCGCAAGCTGTTCCGCAGTCAGACCGCCGTCCGCACGCTCGAAAATGCTCTTCTCTTTCATTTCGGATATCGCTTCCTTTGTTTGTCTCGCTTTAACGGGGAGTTTTTCTCTTGGGGGAAACCCTTTTGAAAAAGGGTTTCCCCCAAGAAAACACACTCCCAAACACCGCACACCCCGATACGGCGGGGTCATTTCTTTGTCAGTATCTTTTTTCTGAACCACATGGTGTACAGCTGTATCAGGCTGCCGAGCAGCCTGTCGTATATCATGAAAAACACGTTTGCCATCGCAAGCATCGCGGGCGCTGCCCACTTGCCGAAGTTCTCCATCCCCTCGAACAGATCCACCGACGTGAACAGGAACTTGAACACCAGCGCGTAGGTTATTATAGCGGCGTTGAATATCAGCACCTTGCACAGCCTGCGTATCCGTACACTATTCAGGCGCTGCAAATACACATACAGTATCGGATAGTACCCCATAAACAGTATGAACAGAAGATTTGCCTGATAATCGGGGGTCATCAGCATACACAGCACCGCACAGGCGGCGTAGGTCATGAACGCCCAGCCCGAGCCTGCTTCGGAGATGACCACCACCATCAGAAATCCTGCGTAGGTGGGTATCGCGTAGTCGAGCATCGGGAAGACGGTGTTCATGAACATGAGCAGCAGCACCAGCGCTGATATAACTCCGCCGAGCGCCACGCAGAAAGCTCTGCTGCGCTTTGGTCTTTCGGCTTTTTCGTTCAGCAGCATGGTATCAGGTCTCCGCCCAGACACTCACAGCAGCAGTCGGCAAGGCACAGACCGTTGAGTATATCGCACACGTCGGGCGAGTTCACCATCGGGGAATTCGGCTGATAGGCGCTGCCCGTCATATAGCCGCTGCGCTGGCGGTTCATCTGGCGGAACGCCTCGGAGTACTCCTGATTTCCGGGAGCAAGACGAGTCGCCTGAGAGGTATAGTGATACGCCTCATTGAACCAGCCGCGTCTGTAGCTTATCATGCCCTTGAGGTAGTACCATTCGGCGTCGCGCTGATTTTCGGGCACGCCCGCAAGGATGCTGTCCGCAGCGTTCAGGTCGCCGCTCGCCAGCAGCTGCCTTACGCTATATGCGTCGAACGCGGTCTCGGGATTGAAATCGCTGTACTTGTTATAGGTATTTCCGCTGGAGCTGTAATTCCTGCCCGTGCTGTAGCTTGTCTGAGAGGAATAGCTGTCATAGCTGACGCCGTTGCGCCTGTCCTCCATTATGCGGTCATATGCGGTGTTTATCTCCGACATCTTCTCGTTCGCGAGCTTTGCCATGTCGGGGTCGGGATAGCGGTCGGGATGATATTTCCTGACGAGCTGTTTGTATGCTGATTTTATCTCTGCCTCGGAAGCGTTCCTCGCAACTCCGAGTATGCTGTATGGGTCATTCATTGTTATAGCCTTTCAGTCCTGTTTTCATATTCTTTTTTCTGCCGCTGAGGGCATTCTTTTTCACTTCATCAAATGTATGTCTCAGCCCGAGATAGATGATATTGTCCGTCATGGGCTTCACGCCGCCTAGATCAAGCCGAACGTAGACCTCCGCCAGCGCCCCGAGGGTCAGCATGACGCTGTTCTCGGCGAGCGCCGCCGCCTTCTCGCGCTGTTCCTTCGGGAGTATCTTGCTGTTCCGACGCAGTTTATACGCCGCTTTCGGTATCAGCGGATCAAAGCTTCCCGACGCGAAATCTTCGTTGAGGTCGTCGAGGGCGTCGCAGATATAGACATACCGTCCGAGCATATACCCGAACTGTCCGAGCAGGTCGCGCTTGTCGGGGTCGTAGCGCCCCAGCTCGCGGAACACGGCTCTCATCATAGCCGCTGTCGGCTCAGCCGCGCGGTCGAGCGACACCGAGCGTTTGCGTTCGGTACGCCACTGACGTTCCATCGCCCGCTCCACCGCCTGTGCGAGGGTCGGGTATTTAGCCGCCGCCTTTTTATAGTCGGCTCCTGCCCTGTGTATAAGAGCGAGCGCTCTGAGGCGGTGTTTCAGACCTTTGTCGTGCAGGTCGTCCCGCAGCTTGTGGTACACGAGTATCACCTGTGCGCAGGCGGCGTACTCGAATGCCGAACCGCTGCATTTCAGGCATTTCGCCTTTCTCACGGGATGCACGGGGCAGCGTTCATGAGTGATCTCAGGTCTGTATGAATTGATGCCGATGTCCGCCAGCACAAGAAACGCGAGGTCGTAGCTCAGCGTCAGTGTCGGAACGAACCCGAAGCTCCTGTTCAGCTCGCGGCAGAGACCGCAGTACGCCGCCCTGTAGAGCTCGTTCTCGTACACTCGCAGGAAGGGTTTATACGGCTTTACATATCCGAACAAAAGATCACCTCCGTATCAGTTTACCCCACCATTGTGAAAAAATAATGGTAACATTCGGAAATATACGCGCTGTTATTTTATTATAACATATCTTCCCTCACCTTGTCAATTTTTCCGACGGCAAAACAAAAATCGGCACCGCCCCGAAGGACGGTACCGATGATATTTTGGGGAGAAAAAGCGCTCTGAGCCGCCTATCAGTTGGTAGGAGTATCGGAGATCTTGGTGTTAGCTTCCTTAACGATGAAGTCAACCTGCTTGCCGTACTCACCTACACACTCGGTCCAAGTGGTAGCTCCGCCGCCTGTGAGCATGGTAGCCTGAGAAACGTTGAGCATAGCAGCGTCCATCTCAGCGGAAACGCCGTCAGCGAAGCTGAATACAGGATGCTCGGCAGCCATCTGGTAGATGCGCTGTCTCATCTCGTACATCTCGTCGGTCCACTTGTACTCTTCCTTGAGGGTCTTCTCATAGATAGAAGCCGCGTTGTCCTTAGCAACCATCAGGCAGGACATATAAGCCGCGAAGCCCTCGGGGTTGGGTGCGTTGTGGCAGAGGTTGTAGCCGTCAACACGCGAAGAGATGTAGTATGTATCGCTGTCGGGATCCTTAGGCATCGGAACGAACATGATCTCGCCCGCTTCCATATCGCCGAAAGGCTTGGTGGTAGCAAGCGGAGCCTCGATGCCCCACAGACCTACAGGGATGAACAGGGTCTGGTAGTCGCCGAGACCGTTGCCTGTTGTGCCGTCGCCTCTGGTCTGCCAGCCGTTGGTGGAACGGTCGAACATAACGCCGTTCTTACCGAGCTCGTACATGAAGTTCTGAACCTTTTCAACGTCGGGGTCGGACATATTGTTAACGAGCATACCGTTATCAAGACCGATGAGCGGCTTGCCGCAGGTCTCGGAGATAGCCTTAACGTACCAGTAGCCGTCGAGAGCGTACTTGTCGTTATCGGCATCGGTGAATTCGGTACACATGGTCTTGAAAGTATCCCAGTCCCACTTTCCGTCTTCAAGGAGCTGAGCGGGATCGTCAAAACCGTTCTGCTCAATAGTGGTCTTGTTGTATACGCATACATAGTTCGGCGAAACGTCGATAACAGCAACATAGTGCTTGCCGTTGAAGACGAAATTGTCGCTGGACTCCTTGGTGGAAGCCCACAGGTCGGAGCCCAGGTCGATAACGTCGTCGATCGGGTCGAACATTCCCTTGATAGCGCCCTTCGGGAAGGTATCCATATCGGATGCGGGGAAGAAGTCGGGGGAGTTGCCGCCCATTACAGCGTTCGCAAGGTCATCGTAGCGGGTGTTCCAGGTAGTCTGTACCCACTTTACCTTACCGTCATACTTCTGCTCGAACAGCTCAAGTCCCGGGGACTTTACAGCGCCCTCGCTGGGGTTGATGTCATAGTGAGCCATCCACTTGATCTCTTTGTTAGCAAGCTCCTTATCCTCAAGCTGATCCTTGAGTTCGGAGATGGTTGCCTTATCCTCCTCGTCGAGCTCCTTGCCGCCCTGCGGCTTGGACTCGCTGGACGAGCCGCCGGACTTTCCGCAGGAAGCCACAGCAAAAGCCATAGTCAGTGCGAAAGCTCCCGCGAGTATTCTCTTGATTCTCATGATAATAACCTCCTAAAGTGACAAACATTTTATCCTAAGCGTATTTCCATAATAATACCGTCATGTGACTACATTTATTATACCAAAACCGCAATTTAATTTCAATCGGCATTTTGCAATATATCAAATACCTCTTTTGTACAATCTGAACAAATCGCATTCTTGCAGGTGTGAGAATACGTTTTCAGTAAACGATTACCAATCAGTCATTTGCGCAATTCAAAAAAAATTTACACGCGTACTGTTTTGTAGCCTTTTTGTAAGATTTGCACATATACCGTATTTTTTCTCACAGAATAAGCGAGTTAATATCTTCATAGGTCAGTGTCGGGTGAAGGTAGAGGTTGACCGCCGCCGCGATGATCTCCGCCGCCCGAAGGACGAGTCTGTCCACGGGTTTCGGCGTGACCAGCAGACCCTCGAACCGCTCATCCCCCGACATGATGCGCGAAACGGTCGGCACGCCGATTGCGGCGCAGGGTACTCCGAGGGTGCGTTCCGACAGTTCCGCGCGGGAGTTGTCAACGCCGCTTCCCGGGGAGATGCCCGTCGAGCAGAGCTGTATCGTGCGTCCCATGTGTGACGGCTCACTGCACGCGAGAGCGTCGCAGACGATGACCTGTGCAGGTTTTAGCCGACGGCAGAGTGCCGCCGCGAGCTCTGCCGATTCGATGCCCGTCTGAGCGAGTACCCCTGCCGCCACGACCGCCGAATCCCCGAGTTCATCCGTGTCGAGCCCCTTTGCAAGGCGCTTGATATGCCGCGTCGCAAACACCCTGTCGGCAGTCAGCGCACCCACGCAGTCGGGCGTTATCCGTCTGTTGCCGAGCCCGAAAAAGAGGGTCTCTCCCCTGCCGCCGCACACCTTTTCCAGCGCCTGTGAAACGGCGCGGCACTGTCCCTCAAACTTCGGCGACCATTCATAAAGGGGCGCGTCCGCTTCGAGGGTGATGTATCTGCCCGCAGGCTTGCCGAGACGCTCAGCCGCCGCTTCGGTCAGCACCTCTATCTCGGTGACCTCGAAGCCCGAATCCTCATCGCGGTATTTTCCGCACCTCACCCCCGAAAGCTCATCAGCCCCGTCCTCCATGCTGTCAAAAACCTCCAGCGCAAGGTCTGTATCTATCGCCATAGTTCCTCCTTTTTGTATATCCTGCACAAAACCGCTCCCGAGTATTTTCCGAAATTTTCCCCCGATACCCCTTGAAATCTGCGCGGAGATGTGCTATAATATTCACAATGCTTGTTTAAGCACTACCGTATGTTCCCTCTCAGTCATACGGATAGTCTGCACGAATAAGTTGATATTATTCATCACAAGGGAGGTAAAGACCAACATGGCAAACATCAAGTCCGCTAAGAAGAGAGTTCTCGTTAACAACGCTAAGGCTGCAAGAAACAAGGCTGTCAGAAGCGACCTCAGAACCGCTCTCAAGAAGGCTAATCTCGCTGTTGAGAACAACGCTGACGATAAGGAAGCAGTTGTAAAGGCAGCTATCAAGAAGGTAGACAAGGCTTGCGCTAAGGGCATTATCCACAAGAACAATGCTTCCAGAAAGAAGGCTTCGCTCGCTAAGTCCCTCGCTAAGTAATTCAAGGCTATTCACATAAGACGTTCGCTTTTTAACCCGAAGCGGACGTCTTTTTTTGCTGTCTTTTGTTTTTGGGGCTTTTAGGGAGAATCGCTGGCGCGATTTTTTGGTTTCACTCGAATCGCTTCGCTCTCTCGCGAAAATAAAATCGGCAAATCGGTTGGTTCTTGATTTGTTGGAGTGGGCTTTTCTTTTGGCGCCTTTCGGGACGGGTTTTCGGGATTTGCCGATTTTATGTTGGTGGGGACGATGGATCTCTTTTTTCTTCAAAGCCCCTGCCGGGGGACCCTTTGTAGCCGTGCGTAGCTAAGGCGGGGGTCTCCCTCCCTCCTAAACTTTTTGATCCCCTGGCGAACACGCTTCATTTGTTTTGCGGAACATTTTTGTAAATAATGAGTTTTTTTACAAAAAAATGATGACAAACGGCGAATAATGTGGTATAATATCTTTGAAGTTCTGATGAACCAAAACTTCTCGCTATTTCATCAAAGGGGAACATCTATGGCTAAGACCTGTAAGTCATGCGGTAAGGAATATAAGGGTGAGTTCTGCGAACACTGCGGTTACGGTGACCCGAACCTTAAAACTCACTCGGCTGATAAGTATAAGTCCGCAACTCCCGTCCGCTTCATGACTCCCGAACAGAAAAAAGAATACTACGAATCCCTAAAGAATAAAGAGGAAGACCGCATTAAAAAAGGCGGTAAAAAAGAACGCGACCCTAAACAGGTCCGCCTGCTTATCGTTATCGCCTGCGCTGTCGTTCTCCTCATCCTGGGTACCCTGTTCGGCTCGGGACTCCTCGGGGTCGGCGAGAAAAGCACCGACGTCGTCGAAAAATACTTCCACGCCGTCAACGACCGCGATTTCGACAGCTACGCTTCCTGCTTCCCGAAAGAGATGAAGGCTGACTATGAGAAGGATCTCGCCGATACAGGCTTCACCGAGAAACAGTATATGGACGCTTTCTGCGCCGATTTCGCAGAGGAATACGGCGATGACTTCAAGCTCGAATACAATATCATCAACTCCAAGCCCCTCGAAGAATACACCATGAACGGCTATAAGGAACAGTACGGCACAGTCCCGAATATCAGCGAGGCTGACCTCGTCGTGGCGGAAGTCACCTACCGCGGCTCGAAAAAGACCGAGATGTTCAGATACAACTGCTACGTCGGCAAGGTCGGACGGCACTTCAAGCTGTTCTACGTTGAGTACGACCCGGGTATCGTGACCACCGATATGTTTGACAGCTCGTCCGAAGACAGCGCCGCATGACTCGGTATACTATAATAAAAATAAAATATCAGGAGAGATAAGCATGGATCTGGAAATCCTCAAAAGTATGGCTGCCGCCACGGGGCGGGACACTTTCATCACCGATAACTCCTTCAACATCCTCTGGACGAACTCCAAAGAGGATCTCACGTCCCTTCTTGTCCGCAACTCGCGATGCGTTTTCAACGGCAGACCGACGTCCGAGACCCTCGTGAAATGCGGTCCGCACTCCCTCAGGATGCTCCCTCTTACCAACGGTGACGAGACATACTACCTCTTCGAGCTTATCGACGCCGAATACGCCACCGAGCTTTTCACCAAGACCTCGGCTCTGGGCGCTTTCAGGGACAGGCTTGAATCCAGCGTCACCAGATACACAGACCTTGCTTTCCGCGCCGCCGTTTCCGAACAGGGGCTCATGACCGAGCTCAGCAAACAGCGCATCGCCGACTCGAACACCTCCGCTCTGCTGCAAATGCTTACAGGCAACACAGCCGACCTGATAATCGACCTCGGCGAACACATCCGACACCTGATACATAACCTGCTGCCTTCGCGTTTCGACAGCGTGACCGCAAATTGCAGTTTCGATATAACGAAAGGTATCGTCTGCATCGTCAACACCGCAGACCTCGACTACACGGTGATAAATATGCTCTCGAACGCGGTCCGGCACGCCCAGCCGAAAGGGTTCCTGGCAACGAAGCTCACCGTCACTGCCAATGATGAATACTGCATCATGATAGTCGAGGACAACGGCACGGCTGCCGACCTGAAGAGGATAGAAAAGTTCCGCAGCGTCTACTCCGACGAGGCTGTCCTCGCCGATGACCAGTCGCCGTTCGAGAACCTCGGCATCACGCTGATATACACGTTCGCAGAAAAGTACGGCGGCTACGTCGAGACTTCGCTCACCGAAACAGGCGGTCTGCGCATGGCGGTATACTTCAAGCGCCCCAGACAGCGGAATATCGTGACCCTCTACTCCCCCGAGACCGACGAGGGTCACACCGAAACCGCCAGACTGCTGGTAGAAAAAATGCTCTCAAAACCCAGCAAAGAATAACAAACGATCGGATCGGTACCGCCGTGCCGCTTATCAGCTTCGCACAGCATTCGGACGATGGCTTCTGCTCCCAATAATATATTCGCCAATAAAAAAAGACCCGAACACCTTGTCGATCACAAAGGTGTTCGGGTCATTCTGTTATTATAAAATCCGCAGAAACGTCTTTTTGGCAAGGGGCAAGCGATCAAGCAAAAGAACGCCCATCTTCCCGACCACCACAAAGTCAGGAAGAACAACCCCCTTGCCCAAAAGTATAAAAAGTTTTAGGAAGGGGGCTCCCCCAAGCAATTCCCGCACTATTTAACTGTTATATCACTTTACAACGACCTTGTGGAATACCTTTTTGCCCTTTTTGATGATGACTTCCGACGAGAGGTCAACGCTGCCCTTGGGGTCGGTGAACTTGGCGTCGTTTACTGCGATACCGTTCTGGGTAACGAGTCTTCTGCCCTCGCCCTTAGAGGGAGCGAGTCCGCAGCGGACAAGCAGGTCGAGGATGTTCATGCCGCCGTCGGTCAGCTCGGAAGCCTCGATCTCGGTGGTAGGCATATCAGCCGAAGAGGTGTTTGCAGAGAAGAGAGCCTTAGCAGCGTCGAGAGCCTTCTGAGCCTCTTCCTCGCCGTGAACGAGCTTTGTCAGCTCGAACGCGAGCAGCTCCTTAGCCTTGTTGAACTGTGCGCCTTCCATCGTGCGCTCCATCTCCTCGATCTCCTCGATCGGTACGAAGGTGAGCATCTTGAGGCACTTGATAACGTCAGCGTCGCCGACATTTCTCCAGTACTGGAAGAAGTCGTAGGGGCTGGTCTTTTCGGGGTCGAGCCATACAGCGCCCTTTTCGGTCTTGCCCATCTTTTTGCCCTCGGAGTTGAGCAGCAGGGTGATGGTCATAGCGTAAGCGTCCTTGCCGAGCTTCTTTCTGATAAGCTCGGTACCGCCCAGCATATTAGCCCACTGGTCGTCGCCGCCGAACTGCATATTGCAGCCGTAATCGGTGTACAGCTTGTAGAAGTCGTAGCTCTGCATTATCATGTAGTTGAACTCAAGGAAGGTCAGACCGCGCTCCATTCTCTGCTTGTAGCACTCGAAGGTCAGCATCTTGTTTACCGAGAAGTGTGCGCCTACCTCGCGGAGAACGTCAACATAGTTCAGGTCGAGCAGCCAGTCGCCGTTGTTTACGACCATAGCCTTGCCGTCCGAAAAGTCGATGAAGCGGCTCATCTGCTTCTTGAAGCACTCCACGTTGTGATTGATGGTCTCCTTGGTGAGCATCTTTCTCATGTCGGTCTTGCCCGAGGGGTCGCCGATCATAGCGGTACCGCCGCCGATAAGTGCGATAGGCTTGTTGCCCGCTTCCTGAAGTCTCTTCATCAGGCAGAGAGCCATGAAGTGACCAACGTGAAGGCTGTCGGCAGTCGGGTCGAAACCGATGTAGAAGGTCGCCTTGCCCTCGTTGATAAGGTCTCTGATCTCAGCCTCATCGGTCAGCTGTGCGAGTAGTCCGCGTCTTTTGAGTTCTTCAAATAATGTCATTGTTTTTTCCTCCGTTCAAAATCTTTCAAAATCCGTTATTGCTTCGGGATGTTTTTCGTAGTAGTCGTTTTTATCCTTCACGAGCCTTTGTGCAAGCTCGTTCTGTACGTTCGTATTCTCATCCGCCTTTTCCGAGCAGATGAATCTGTCCGAGCTGTTCGCCGCCCTGAAAAGCGAATCTGCCAGCTCGTCGAGCTTTTCGGGAGCGCTGTACCCGAGCAGGTATTCCTCCTCCGAAACGGAATAGTACCTGTCGTAGTTCCCGAGCCAGCCGACAGTCACCGCAAGCACGTACCCGCCCAGCACGGGCGAATAGCCGATGGTGTACCACCTTTCGGTACGGACGCGCCGTTTTTCAAGTCTCATGGTTTATCCGTGCATCATTTCCCGCTGTTCGTGCGGCACGCCTACCATAAAGAATGAGATCGTCGGGCGATTTCATGTATATCACGACCTTTCGCTTTGTCGGGTCATTTCAGTTCCTCACGGGGGATGTGCGTCTCAAGGTCTGCGAACCGTGTCAGAACAGGGATATGACTCTCTTTATCAGTGAGCGGCAGCGACAGCGCCGCCGTCCTTCAGGCAGGCAAGATCGACGCCCGCGGCTGTTTTGAGCTCATTCGGGTCGAAGCGGTCGGTCAGTGAAAGCTGACACGCAAGCCTTATCTGCTCCTGCTCGTAACGCCTGCACAGTTCATCCGTACATTCGATGCAGCTCATGACCATATCTCCGAATAAAAAAAAATCCCCCGAAGAGCGTCTGCTCTCCGAGGGCGTTGAAAACGCGGTACCACCTCGTTCATCGGAATCACTTCCGACCTCATTATCCTTAACGCGGAAAAAACGCCGTGTGCTAATCGCTCTCGCCTTTCTCACACACGATACTCGGGGAGGTAATTCACCCCGACCGACGCTTATCTGCTCTCACCCACCGCAGACTCTCTGAAAGCCGTATCAGCCGCGCTACTTGTTCCCGTCACAGCATTTATGTTCAGATAGAATAAACGCCCCTGATGTTGAACAAGGGGCTTTTAAGAGCGGATTACGAGGCTCGAACTCGCTACCTCCACCTTGGCAAGGTGGCGCTCTACCAGATGAGCTAAATCCGCAAATGTAAGTGCCTCCGGACGGAATCGAACCATCGACACGGGGATTTTCAGTCCCCTGCTCTACCTACTGAGCTACAGAGGCAAAGAGCAAGCAACTCTCGTCGCCCCGACCACAAGGATCGAGACAAGCGACCGGAATGGGGCTCGAACCCACGACCTCCAGCGTGACAGGCTGGCGTTCTAACCAACTGAACTACCCGGCCTGATCGGAATTGATCCGTAATGGAAACTATAGGGCTCGAACCTATGACCCTCTGCTTGTAAGGCAGATGCTCTCCCAGCTGAGCTAAGCTTCCTTGTTTCAGGCTTTATTTCTCACTTGCTCTTTTCAACGTATTCTATTTTATCACAAAATCGTGGTCTTGTCAACCCTTTTTTCTCATTTTTTTCGGTTTCGGACAACTTTGTAGAACATGACAAAAACTCAACTGTATTTTTCGTGAGTATTGTTAATATCATAGTCACATCAAATATGGTATAATATTTATTAAAGGGTATTTAAAACTTTATTACGCAAAATCAAGGACGATCCCGAACTGTTTTTTCTGTTTTTTGTTTTAAGAGGAGTTGGTCATATGAGGAAAAAACTGTTTTCATTCATTTTATTGATGTGCATGGCTGTCGGTCTGACAGCTATTTCCGCTTCGGCGGCGATCACCTATGAGGTCTATTCTCAGGGCACGGTCAGATACGACATGGCTTACGACACGCTGAACCTTATAAATACCGAGCGCAAATCCCTCGGAAGAGGTCAGCTTGTCATGGACAAGACCCTGATGGGCTACGCAGTACAGCGTGCCGCGGAACTCAGCGTCAATTTCGCCCACACCCGTCCCGACGGCAGAAGCTGTTTTGAAGGTTTCAGCTACTCGGGTTCGGCGGCTGAGAACATCGCCTACGGCTACGGTTCCGCGAACGATGTCTACAAAGCCTGGAAGAACTCCACGGGTCACCACAATTCCTACATCAACGGTATCTACACCCGCACAGGTCTCGGTTGTATGTACATCAACGGCACTTACTACTGGGCACAGGTGTTCGATTCTTCGTCGTCCATCACCGCCCTCTCGAAGCCCAGCAACTTCAAGGCGACCAAGAACGTCAAGGTAACGAAGGAGATCTACGATCAGTACGCGCCTTCCGCTACCCCCGTCCTCAGCAACCTCACCTACAACAGCAACGCGGAAGTCACCCTGAAATGGACTCCCACGGGCAACACCACCAGCTACAGGATCTACCGCTTCAACAACACCTACAACGGCTACGAAGTCATCGCCGAACTGACAGACCCTTCCGTTTCAACATACGTCGATTCCAAGATCAAGGGCGGCACTACCCCGAAGTACAAGGTTCGCCCCATCACAAAAAAGGGCGACATCACCGCTATGGGCTACTACTCGTCCTGCAAGTCGGTGCTCGTTAAGCCTGCGACGCCTTCCTTCACCGCTTCGTCTGCGGACGCGACTTCCGTATACCTCAAGTGGTCGCGTGCCAACTGCGACGGCTACAGACTGCTCGTCCTCAATCCCGCCACGAACAAATACTCACCGGTAAGCATGATCTCGGGCGGCACGAACAATTCATTCACCGTTACGGGACTCACGCCGAACACGACCTACACCTTCAAGGTAAGGGCGTACTACAAGCCTTCCAACACCGTCATCACCTACAGCGCTTACTCGCCCGAGATAGTCATCACGACCAGCGCGGCAGCGGCGGACACTTCGGAGATCGCCGCTTTCACGGCCGAGCCCGAACTTCCGAAGACCGACCTGCCCGACGAGACCGCGTCGGAAGAGACCGACACCGAGACAGACGAAAGAGTCTCCGACGAAACTGCGGCAGCATGACCCCGAGCTGACGGAATATCCTCCGCACAGTCTCCGTAAAAAGAGACTGTGCGGTTATTTTTCCGCTGCGGAGCCTGTGTTTCCCGACAGGCCGAGCCGTTCTTCCCACTGTGCGGCAGTCATGTCGCCGCCCGAAGGCACAGCCCCCGTCATCTCGTTCGCCGAAACGGTATCCATCATCGGCTGACGGGTATCCGCGACGCTGTAAAGCTGTTCGAGCGTGCGGACTTTTCGTTTGTAGAGCTGCTGCTGTGCGGACATGGGCAGCGAGTTGTAAAACGCCATCGCACGGCTGTCCGATTCGAGCAGCTCGGACATATCATTGTATTTCTGCATGGATCTCACCTCCGAAGCTCATGATATTATTATGCTGAACTTCGTGCGGAATATTTCAGGCAAAATTTGAAAAATACGGAGAAAATAATGACACTGACAGACATACTCCTCGCGGCGGAATTTTTTCTGCTGATACTATTTCTCAATCCCCTGCCCGACCTGAACGCAGGCAACGCGCTCGGCATCGCAGGGACGGCGGCCGCCATGCTGCTGACCGTTTATCCCGACCGATACCCGACGCTGACGGTGGTGTTCGTCTGCGTGACGGCAGCCGCGGCGGTCGCGGGCTTCGTCCTGACGCGGATAATGTACCGCGCCGCCGATAATTCGCCGCCCACAGACAAGCCTGTCACCCTCATAGTGCTCGGCTGCCGCGTCAAGGGCGACCGCCCCACCCGTATGCTGCGCCGCAGACTGAACGCCGCCGCAGAGTACCTGAACGCCGCTCCGCAGGCGGTCTGCATCGTGTCGGGCGGCAAGGGGACGGACGAAAAGATTGCCGAGGCGCAGGCGATGTACACCTACCTCACCGCCCGCGGCATCGCTCCCGAACGGATACTCGTCGAGGACAGGTCGCGCACGACCGCCGAAAACCTCGCGTTCTCAAAGGCGATGATGACAGAACACTCGCTCCCCGAAACGACCGCCCTCGCCACCGACTCCTTCCACCAGTACCGCGCCGCGATGCTCGCAAAACGCGTCGGCATCCGCCCCTACGCCGTCTCCGCCCACACCGAGCCGCGCTACCTCCTCACCTACCTCGTCCGCGAATGGATAGCCATCATCGCCTACGCGACAATAAAAAGCAAATAAAACAACTATAGCGCGTTTACGGGATGTTTGCGCTCGTCTATTGGGGGAAACCCTTTTGAAAAAGGGTTCTCCCCCACCCCCCCTTCCTAAAACTTCTGATATTTTTTTGGGGCAAGAGGTATCTTCCTTCTGTAGAAAGCAACAGCTTCAGGATATTGCTTTTCTACTTTAGCAAGATACCCCTTGCCCCAAAAATATTAAAAGTCTTTGGAAAGGGGTCTGGGGAAGAACCTTTCTTCAGAAAGGTTTTCCCCAGTAAGACAGGCACAAACGCCCCGTATACGCGCTAATGCTGTTTATTTTGCTTGTTTTATCGACAGGGAGATGCGTTTTTTGACCTTGTCGAGTTTGATTATCTTGACCTTGACGGTCTGACCGATGGTCAGGACTTCGGAGGGGTGCTTGATGAACTTGTTGGCTATCTCGGAGATGTGAACGAGGCCGTCCTGATGCACGCCGATGTCCACGAAGGCGCCGAAGTCGATGACGTTGCGGACGGTGCCGTCGAGCACCATGCCCTCTTCGAGGTCGTCGATGCCCATGATGCCGCGCTTGAACACGGGTGCAGGCATACTCTCACGCATATCGCGGCCGGGCTTGCAGAGTTCCTTGCCGATGTCTATCATCGTCTCCTTGCCTGCGCCGCAGGTCTCGGTTATCTCACGCACAGAGAATTTCTTCGCACGCTCCTTGAAATCGCCGAGTCGCTCGTTCGCCACGTCGTCGAGGGTATAGCCCAGCATCCCCAGCAGCTTTTCGGCAGCCTCGTATGACTCGGGATGGATGCCCGTGTTGTCGAGTATCGTGTCACCGCCCGACACGCGCAGGAAGCCCGCGCACTGCTCGTAAGCCTTCGCACCCAGGCGCGGAACTTTCAGCAGCTGCTTACGCGACCTGAACGCGCCGTTCTCGGTGCGGTACTGCACGATGTTCTTCGCAGTCGTGGCGTTGAGACCCGAGATATGCTCCAGCAGAGCCGCCGACGAAGTGTTCACGTTCACTCCGACCGCATTCACGCAGTCCTCCACCACGCCATCGAGCGCTTCGGTAAGCTTCTTCTGGTTGATGTCGTGCTGATACTGACCCACGCCTATCGACTTCGGGTCTATCTTGACAAGCTCCGCGAGGGGGTCCTGCAAGCGCCTTGCGATGGAGATAGCCGAACGCACGTTGGTGTCGTAGTCGGGGAATTCCTGCTCGGCGAGCTTCGACACCGAGTAGACCGACGCGCCCGCTTCGGACACGATAACATAGTCAACGCCCAGCCCCGCAACAGCTTCCTCGCTCTCGCGCGACGCCGTGCCGTTGCCTATCGCGATGCAGTCCACCTTGTACTTGTCGCAAAGCTGCTTGATGCGATTGGTCATGCGGTCTTTCTGGTGCAGGTACACCACGTCGGTGGTCAGCACCTTGCTCTCCGCGTCGATGATGCCTATCTTGCAGCCGTGCGCAAATCCCGGGTCGAGACCCATGATGACCTTGCCGGGAACGATAGCCTGCATCAGCAGCGCCCGAAGATTCAGCTTGAAGTTGTGTATCGCGCCGTCCTCGGCAGTCTCGGTCAGTGCCGAGCGGATGTCGCGCTCGATTGACGGCTTGATGAGACGGTCGTAGCTGTCCTCGGCAGCCGCTTCGAGTATCTCACGGTAAGCGGACTTCTTCGGCAGGGTCATCCTGCCGATGCGGTCAAGGATGCGCCCGTCATCGACTTCGAGCTTCACCTTGAGTGCGCCCTCTTTCTCGGCGCGGTTGATGGCAAGGCACTGATGACCCTGTATCTTCTTCGGCGAAGTATGGAAATCGTAATAGTTGTCGTAAACAGTCTCCTCCTCGGTGGAGCGCACCGAAGAGACCGTTCCCGTCTCGAAGGTCAGGTCGCGGACTGCGCTGCGCACGTCGGCATTCTCGGAGATGCGCTCGGCGATGATGTCGGACGCGCCCTGCAAAGCCGCCGCCGCGTCGGGAACTTCATCGTTCAGGAAATCCGCCGCCAGAGTTTCGGCAGGCTTTGTCTCCTTCGAGAGCAGCAGGTCTGCCAGCGGCTCAAGTCCCCTCGCCTTCGCTATGGATGCGCGGGTCTTTTTCTTCGGCTTGAAGGGCAGGTACAAGTCCTCCACCTGGGTCAGCAGGGTCGCCTCTCCTATCTTCGCCCTCAGCTCGTCGGTCATAGCGCCCTGTTCCTCGATGGAAGCGATGACGGTGTCCTTTCTCGCTTCGAGGTTCTTCATGTACTCGTAGCGCTCGCTGAACGAACGCACGTCCATATCCCCGTGCATCTCCTTGCGGTAGCGCGAGATGAACGGCACGGTCGCACCCTCATCCAGCATGGTGATAACATTCTCGACGTACTCTCGCTTTGTAGCAAACTCCTCCGTGAGTCTGCCGACTATCCTTTCCATATCCATTTCTTTTCACCTTTTCCTTTTACTTTTTCCGTCCTGCCGAACGCTCACAGCAGAACATGGCCGCGTATCCGCTCGATGTCCGCAGCCGTGATGACCTCCGTGTAGAGCAGTTCCTCGATCGCGCTGAAATACTGTATCTTCTCCCGAAGCTCAACTATCGCCTGTGCCTGTTTGTCGGTCAGCAGCAGAGCCTTTGCTATCTCTTCGGCGGTCGCGGTATTGATGTTCACATCGGTCATCTGCGGAGGCTCGGGCTCGGTCGGCTCGGCAGCGTCGGGCTGTTCATCCGCGGGCTCGGTGCCGCAGACAACGGCAGCCTCTTCCGCCTCGTGCAGTTTGTCGGCATCACTGACATAGAAATACTCGCACAGCACCGCCAGCGTTTTCTCGCCTATGCCGCTGACTTCCAGCAGCTGTTCCATGCTGTGTATCACGCCCGCCTGTTCACGGTAGGCAAGTATCGCCGAAGCGGTACTGTCACCGATACCGCTCACCCCGACAAGATCCTCATAGACCGCAAGGTTTATGTCAACGGGATAGACTGTCTCTGTCATCTCGGGCGCGGGAGCGGCGGTCTTTGCGGTCTTTGTCTTCACGGTCGTGACCCGTTTGGTGGTCTCGGTCTTTTTGCGGGTGGTGCTCGCCTTTGTGACCTTACCCGACCTGTTCTCCTCCGCAGCCGTGACCGACGTTTCGGGCACGCTGTAGGACAGACCTTCTCCGTCGTCCCTTCCCAGCAGCGCCGTCATGAGCAGTGCTGCCGCAAAAACAAGAAAAGCCGCCAGCAGAGACAGCTCAAGCTTACGGGGACGGGTCTCCGTTCCCTTTTTGTGCTCGTTTTCCGAATCGGGCATGGCAGCACCCCCTTTCACAGCGGCTACAGAGCGTTATTCGACCACCCTGTAGTTTTCCGCAGCGTTTTCTTTGGTCGCATATTCGGTCACGTTCAGCACCTCGACCCTGATGGGTCTCTGACCCATGTTTATCGCGATGACATCGCCGACCTTAACGTCGTAAGAAGCACGGGCGACCTTGCCGTTTACCTCTATCCTGCCTGCGTCGCAAGCCTCATTCGCGACTGTGCGCCGCTTGATAAGCCTTGTGATCTTCAGATATTTATCAAGTCTCATAAAATCCACACTTTCCCTTAACGAAATAAAATGGGGCACACCCGAAAAGTATGCCCCGTAGAATCAGCATTACTTGTTTACAGCGTCCTTGAGAGCCTGACCCGGCTTGAATACGGGAACAGTCTTTGCGGGGATGAGCTTCTCCTCCTTGGTGCGTGGATTTCTGCCCATTCTCTCAGGGTTTTCCTTGGTCTTGAAAGTGCCGAAGCCCACGAGAGTAATCTTGTCGCCGGATACCATAACGTCGGTCAGCGAATCGATAACTGCGTTGAGAGCCTTCTCAGCCTCTTTCTTAGTGTAACCGCCCTTATCGGCGATAGCATTGATAAGTTCTGCCTTTTTCATTTCAAAAACCTCCAGATAATTGTTTATAACAAGCCTAAACGCTTGGATTGTCAATAGTCGTACAGCTCTGCGGCGGCGACCTCCGTAAGTGTCCTGCCCGAGCTCTCAAGCTCCTCGAAGCGTTCGGTGAAGCTGTCGCACGCCCGTGCCAGCTCTTCCTCCGCATCGCCTCCGCGGAGTCTCACGGCATTTGCGAGCACCAGCATAGCCTTCGCGGTCTCGCCCCTGTCAATAAGCTGTTTCGCCAGCTCGTTTGCATCGTCTGCGGAAGCAAGCTCGATGCCTGCCCTTGAAGCCCTTTTGCCGAGCTTCTGCGCCCTCATCGCCGAGGGGAATACCTTCGGCACGCTCTTTAAAGTATCGGCGAAAGTCTCCTGCTGTTTCTCGTCCTTTTTGATGGCGTCCCAGTTGGAGAGCACCTTATCGACGGTATCAGCCTTCACATCGCCGAAAACGTGGGGATGTCTGAGTATGAGTTTTTTGCACACCTCATCGGCGACATCGTCGAGGGTGAACGTCCCCCTCTCGCGCTCGATATCGGTATGGAAAAACACCTGCAGCAGCACGTCGCCCAGTTCCTCACGGAGCATTTCGGGGCTTGCGCAGTCGATCGCCTCAAGCACCTCGTAAGTCTCTTCAAGGAAGTCGCGCCTTATCGTTTCGTGAGTCTGCACCTTATCCCAGGGACAGCCCCTTTCGCTTCTGAGCAGGGTAACTATCTCTGCAAGGTCTGTCAGGCCGTACTCCGTCTTTGCGAGAAGTGCGGCGGCTCTTTGTTCAAATTCACTATCGGTCAAAGCGTTTCAACCTCCAACGTTTCAGAAAACTAACGGTTATACTACTATTTTAACCTATATCCGAAAAAATTTCAAGGGTTTTCGGCGATTTTTTTCAATAAAAACGCCGAATCCTCGTTTTTTGGCGATATGCACAAAACCAGCAGCATGACGCTGTACACTATTACCCCGACAAATATCGAAAAAACCACTCCGAACCTTGAAAACACACCATCCGCAGGGTCGATCAACTCCGTCTGACAGAGTTTTGCGGCGAGAATGCACCCTGCCGCAGGCAGAAGCGGCAGGGCAAGCACTCGCAGACACGACCGTTCCGCACCCGTTCCGCGTATCAGCGCCGCCGCTGCCATAACGAGCACCAGCCCCTGCGAGACCGCCGCCGAGACTGCCGCTCCCGTCAGTCCGAACTGCGGCATCGGTATCAGCAGAAGGTTCAGTCCGAGCTTCACCGCCGTCCCCACGAGGGTCATCACGGCGGCGCTCAGCTGTCGGTCGCAGGCCTGCAAAGCGGTGAGGCACGGCAGTGAGACCCCCATGAACACCGCCGCGATGCCGAGAAACGCCAGCGGTCTGACGCAGAGCGCGGCTTCACAGGGCGCCCCCGCGAAGAACAGTCTCAGCAGCTGTTCGGGGAACGCGCAGATGCACGCTCCCGCAGGCATCGCGATGGCCGCCGACAGCAGCATCATCGACCGCACCGAGTGCCGCACTTCCGCGGAGTCGCCGCCTGCGCACGCCGAGCTCAGCTGCGGAAGTATGCTCTTTCCCAGCATGGCGGTGAAGGTCGGCACCAGCCCGAAGATGGTCAGCGCAAGCCCCGTGTACGAACCGTAGATGAATCCCGACCGCTCCGACAGGGCTATCCCCTGCCCGCCCAGCTGCGAGAACAGCGTCGGCTGTGCTCTCATCGCCCTGTCGAGCATGGGCGGTACGGTCACGAGGTCAACCGCCGAGGTCAGGGTCGCCGCCACAGCCGTCATCGACGCAGGCACAGCCGCTCTGAGCAGCCGTCTGCCCGCCTGTCGGAAGGTGGTAACGCGCTCTCCCGTTTCGTCGGCGGGGTCGTGTGCTTGCCGTTTCGAGCCTGCCGACAGGTAAACGAGGGCGACAGCCGATGCCGCTGCCACTCCCAGCCCCGAAGCCGCCGCCGCATAGGGCGCGGCCGTCCGCAGAGCCTGAGCGCGGTCGGTGCAGTACTCCCCGAAACAGCCGTGATACTTCGCGAAGCTGTTCTCGGCGTACTTCAGCACCCCGTAAGGCAGCGCGAGCCCCAGCACCAGCTTCACAGCCGTCTCGATTATCTCCGACGCGGCTGTGGGGTTCATGCTGCCCATCCCCTCCGCCCATCCGCGGTGGACGTTCATTACGGCGGCAGGCATCAGCGTCAGCGACACGGCAGCCACCGCGAACCTCGCGTTCGGGATATGGATGACCCTCTCCGCGAGTATGCCGCTTGCAAGCACCAGTGCCGCCGTCAGCACTGCCGCGAGCGTGCCGTAGATGACGAATGCTGCCCGTCGGTACATCAGTGCGCTTCGGTATCTTCCGAGGGACATCTGCTCCGAGACCAGTCTGCACAATGCCGACGGCAGTCCTGCCGCCGCAGCCGCGAAAACGGGCGTGAACACCGCGAACGCCCCCGAATAGCAGCTCATACCGCTGCCGCCCAGCATGGATGTCAGCGGTATCCTGTAGACAAGCCCCAGCGCCTTCGTGATGAGCACCATCCCCAGCAGCACCGCCGAGCCTTTCAAAAAGCTCTGTCTTTTCATAGTATCCCTCCGTCGAACGTATTCCTGCTATAATATGCCCGTCCGACGCGGAATATTCACAAAAAACTCCCGAAGAGTATCACCTCTTCGGGAGCGTTGTTTTTTAGATGAGCTTCTTTACGGTCTGCTCGGTGTGGATGTCGGGAGCTTCGATATCGGGGGGGATAGTGATCGTCTCACTTGCTCCCTCTTCGCCCTTGCTGTCGTCGTCCTTGCTGTCCTTATCCTCAGAGCTTTCGTCTTCAGCCTTGGAACTGCTGTCCTCGTCCTCGGAGCTGTCCTTGCCGGACTCGGTCTCGGTATCAGCCTCGGAGCTTTCATCCGCGCTCACATCGGAAGCGGATGCAGCAGTAGTTGTTGTCTCCGCAGCAGACGCATCTTCGCCGCTGCTGTTGCTGTACTTCTCCTTGCCGCAGGAGACTGCGGACATTGCGAGCGCCGTCAGGAGCACCGCAAGTATTATTTTCTTTCTCATTACAGTTTACCCTTCCTGTATTTTCTTTCTTTGACTGAAATGAGATCAGGCAGTTACCTGGGAGCTGCTGCTCTCGGAACCGAAATCATACTCGCTGAAATCGGAGCTGCTGAAATCATTGTCGTCATACTTGGTGTTGTTGTCATAAACGCTTGCGGTCGAACCGAAGATCTGCGAATACAGCTCGTCGCCGAGTGCGCTCTTGATGGTGTTCATCCAGCCCTCGGTATCGCAGCTCTCAGCATACTTCTGGAGCTCTTCCTCGTTGCCGAAGTTGTACATTGTGCCTGTAGGAACAGTGATATCGGAAGCATTGGTCTCCTCAACAGAAACGGTAAGAGTACCGATGTTCTGACCTTCAACGTTGCCTGTGTAGCTTACAGTACCTGTATTGCCCGAAACGTCGAGAGTGCAGGTCATATCCATAACGCTTTCGCCGCCCTTGCTTGCGGTAACGTTGATGGAGCCGCTTGCGCTGTCCTCGGTGATCTTGATGCTGTTGTAGTTCATAACCATGCTGATCTTCTCGCCGTCGTCGTCAGCGTCAACGTTGATGGAGCCGTCGAGAGTGTCGTCGGTGTAGGTGAGCAGACCGCTCATAACGAAAGTAGAATCGTCAACAGAAGACATATCGCAGTCAACGATGATGTTCTTTGCATCGGAAGCAACGATCATGTGGAAGTCCTCACCGTCGGAGGTGGAAGCCTTGAAGCCGCAAACGTCGTCGCCTGTGTAGTAAAGGTCAACGGTAACGCTCTTGTCCTCGGAGTCAGCGTCGTCTACGTTGAGCTCATCCCACATGGAAGCGTACTCGGAATCATCCATGCCTACCTGAGACATGAAGTCCTTGAGAGCGGAGTCATTCTTGCCCTTCTCAACGATAGCCTCAGCTACCTTCTTAGCGTCAGCGGAGGTAACGGTATAGGACTTGGTGGTGAGTTCGATGGAAACGCCGTCCTTCTCTACCTTGTAAGCCTCGCCGTCGGTAGGAGCGGGCAGGTTGTCCTTAACGGTGTCACCGTAGGTCATGAGGTCTTCGATCAGAGCCGAGAAGTCATAGTTCTCAAGAGCCGAGAGGTCGGGAGTATCCTGGGAACCGCCGATGCCTGCTGCGGAAGTGTAGGCGCCCAGCGAGGAACCTACCAGCTTCTCGATGTCAGCAGCAGTACCTGTGAGGTAAGCGTCAGAGAGCTCGGGAACCCTTACATAGGCAGTCTCATTATTATTATCGTATACAACATTGAGGGTCAGCAGACCTGTGCCACCGTAGCTGATGGTGTAATCCATGCCCGACATCTTGTCCTTCTGCTTTGCCTCTGCGGACATTGAGATCTCCTTGAGACCGAGCTGTCCGATCTCGCCGTCGGTAGGAGCAGCGTAAGAGATAGTAGCCTTGCAGCCTGTATCGGTCTCGCCCTTAGCTACCTGCTGAGCCTTGTCGAGGGTAGTGCCGAGGGTCTTTGCAGCCTCATCAACGGTGAGTACAGCGGTCTTGCTGTTCTTGCCGCTCTTCTTAGCTTCTTCGCCTGCATCGCCCTTGTCCTTGACGAATACATTGTAATAACCAACACCCGAGCCTACTACTGCAACAGCGAGAACGCCCGAGAGTGCGGGGGTAAGTACGGATTTCTTTAACATAGTTGTTTCCTCCTAAATATAGTTCAAAAAGCCTGTCTTTCTTAACGGACGTCTCAAACAAATATCGCGTCCATGTGTATAATATACCACATTCCGAGCGTTTTGTCAATCATTTTTATTGATAAACAAATGATAATTTCGAGGTAGTTTTTTTTGCATATTCCTTAACACCTCACAGGGTTTTGATTCCCTGTAACGCGTAAAAGGCGACCTGTGACGCGGATTTTTGGGCAGATTCGGCTGTTTTTACTAAAAAAAATCAGCTTTTCAGGCGAATTTATTATCGAAAAGGTGTTGATTTTATCTGTGAAATGTGTTATAATATAGAGGAATATAGACATGAATATATAACAAAGGCGGAGGAATAAGTAAGAAATGGAAATCATAAATAAATCTGACAGACAGCTTTTGAAGGAATATGAGGATTTTGCCGAGCATTCTGAATACGGCAACTTCATGCAGTCGCTCAACTGGCCGAAGGTCAAGGACAACTGGGGCTGGGATGCGGTAATCTCCCGCGACAGCGAGGGAAAGATCAGGGGCACCTGCCTCTGCATCATCAAGAAGATACCCTTCTTCGGATGCACATTCCTGTACGCTCCCCACGGACCCGTCTGCGACTGGTCTGATAAAGAGGTCATGGCAGACCTTTTCGAGGGCGTGAAGGTCCTCGCCAAGAAGTACAAGGCTTACCAGTTCATGTGGGATCCGCCGTATGAGGAAAAGGATACCGAGATCACCGCGGCTATCAGGGCTATGGGCTTCTCGCACATCGACGACGCTCCCGAACTCACCACCATCCAGGCAAGAAACAACTATATGCTCCGCAATATACAGGGCAAGACACCCGATGAGGTGATGGCTACCTTCAAGTCCGACTGGAGGAACCGCATCCGCAAGGCAGGACGCAAGGGCGTTGTCTGCAAGGCGTGCGGCAAAGAGGCGCTCGACGACTTCTATCCGATGATGCAGGCTACGGGCATCCGCGACGGATTCTCCATCAGAGGCAAGGAGTACTTCGCAAAGATGCTCGACGCACTGGGCGAAGATCACTGCCGCCTGTTCGTCTGCTACCTTGAGGAGGAGGGCAAGGATCCGATCCCCGTTTCGGGTGCGCTGACCACCCGCTACGCAGGCAAGACCTGCTACGTTTACGGTGCATCCTCTAACCACCACCGCAACACCTACCCCAACTACCTCATGCAGTGGACCATGATAAACTGGGCTCTTGAGGACAACAATTTCATCTACGATTTCATGGGAATACCTTTTTATAAGGACGAGACTCACCCGAACTACGGCGTTTACAAGTTCAAGAAGGGCTTCAACGGCGAGGTAGTGACCTACGTCGGCGAATTCTTCTACACCTTCATGCCCCTGCGCAAAAAGCTCATCGACTTCGCACAGAGCATCGTCGAGAAGCGCCACATGAAGCACACAGAAAAGCTCATCGAGAACAGGAACGCCGATACCGACGCATGATGTTTAAGGAGATAATGATATGACTGAAAGAGCGATGAAAACAATATTATTTGTCGGCGCTCTTGCTGCGGCTGCGGGACTTACGTCCTGCACCGACATTTCCTACTCGGAGTTTGAAAGCGAAAGCACCGATGAAGCGCCTGCTGCTGTTGCATCCGCACCCGATGAGACAACTTCTCTCACCGAGAATATCAGCAGACCCGACGCTTCGGCACCCGATGTCCCCGATTCGGTGACAGTGCTCGACGGCATCGACAGCTCTTCCGAGACGGTTACAGAGGTCACCACCGAAGTTACCGAAGAGATAACGGAAGAATCCCCGCAGACAGATGCAAGCAGCGAAGAACCTGGCGGCGGCGGAGACGGCTCCTTCGAGATAACTCCGCAGTATGTTGCGTTCTGCGGCATAATCGAGGAATACCGCTCACACTTCGGCGCAGGCACCGACCTCAACAGCGAGTTCTGCCGCTACTACATAACCGATATCGACGGCGACGGAGTGTACGAGCTTATCGCGGAAACGGGCACTTTTGAAGCCGACAGGACCGCGTATGTGTTCGTGTTTGACGGCGAGCACGCTATCCTCTGCGGCGACTTCATCACATGGCACGCAGAGATAGGCGGCGGTAACGGTTGCCTGTACAGCGAAACTCAGGCTATGGGCTCGAACATTTTCTACAAAGTGAAGCTCGAAAACGGCACGGTCACCACCGAACGCGCCGACGACAGCATCACGGAAATGCCCGTCGGACTTCTCGACTACCACACCTACGACGACCTTTCGGGTCTCGACGTTCTGCTTGAGAAACCGCCCGCATCCTGGCTCGACATCTACAACTGATAAAACAAAAACGGCAGTTTTCGGACTGCCGTTTTCTTATGTCAGATTATTTTGCCCTCGAAATGATCCATCTCGTGCTGGATTATCTGCGCTTCAAAACCCCTGAAAGTCTTTTTGTGCAGCTTGAATTTCTTGTCGCGGTACTCAACGGTTATCGCTTCGTAACGCTTGGTCTGACGCACTCCCGTCAGCGAGAGACAGCCCTCCTCGGTCTCGTAGACCTGCTTCGAGCGGTCGGTTATCACGGGATTCACCATGATGAGTATCTCATCGCCGATGAACGCCGCGAGGGCGGTCTTGTGAACGCCTATCATGTTCGCCGCGATGCCGACACAGCCGTCGGCGTGCGCCGCCAGAGTGTCCTCCATGTCCTTGAAAAGCTGCCTGTCGTTCTTCGTACACGGCTCCGAATGCCGCCCCAGCACAAGCACATCCTTCACTATTTCTCTTACCATATCATCTCAGTCCTATCTCGCTGACCCTTACACCGCCGGGCAGCATTATTTCCAGCTTGTCACCCGACGCGCCCTCGGGTATCGGCAGCGTGTATTCGTCGAAGCAGTCGAGCCTGTCGGATGCGGTGACGGTCATCTTCGACCCGATGCCGCCTATCTTCAGACCCACCTCCGTCTTTCCGAGCACTCCCGAAGCGGTGATGACGAGCTCGGTCTTTCCGCCGAAGTCCAGTCCGCCGTATACGGCTTTTCCGCTCCAGCCCGAAGCGTAGATGCACTCACGGGTCGGTGAAAGCAGCTTTCGGATTCGGATGCTTTCGGCAGTGTCGAAGTCGGCTGCCGAGAAATCATCCTCTCGCGGCGCTATGGTCTCGCCCTTGACCGTCACTGCGCACTCACATCGCACATCGGCGCTCGAAGCCGCGAACATGAAGCTGTATCTTCCCTCTTCGACTATCATCTCGCGGCGGCGCACGTCGTACACGCGCAGAACGTGCAGCGGAACGTCTATCATGACCATCCTGCTTTCGTGAGCGGGCACGCTGACCCTCTCAAAACCGCAGAGCTTTTTCGTCGGGCGTGAGAACGCCGAATTCTTCACGGTGAAATACACCTGCACCACGTCGGTGCCGTCGCGGTCGGAGAGATTCTCAACCGTCACCGAGGCTTTCAGACCCTCGGAAGTGCGCAGTATCTCGGGCTCGCTGTAGGCAAACTCCGCGTAGCCCAGCCCGTACCCGAAGGGATAAAGCGGATCGCCGTCGAAGTACATATACGTGGTGTGCGCCTTCTCGATGTCGTACTCGTGGATGTCGGGCAGGTCAAGCTCCGACCTGTACCATGTCAGCGGCAGCCTTCCCGTCGGTTCGGTTCTGCCCGTCAGCATATCCGAGACGGCGTTCCCAAGCTCCGCGCCTGCGTGGCTCGACCAAAGCACCGCTGCCGCCGCCTCGGATTCTTCCGCGATACCGTAGGGATAGCTCGAAATGACCGCCAGCACCGTGTCGGGATTCGCCGCCGCGAGCACCTGCGTCATCCCCGTCTGAACGTTCAGCGCGAGAGTCTTTCGGTCGTAGCACTCCTTCGCGGTCTGTACGGGGTGATTTCCCGAGCAGTAGATGACAATGTCGTTGTTCTTCGCGATTACTTCCGCCTTGTGCCTGCCGCTTTCAAACAGCTCGACCCCGAACAGCATTTCGGGCTTGACGGCAGTCCCCTTCACAACGGTCAGACAGCCGTCCTCACCCACGACCACGCGGCTGTGACCGAGAAATTCCTCGATGAGGGTGCCGCCGCCGTATTTTTTCAGGTTGAAGGTCTCCCTCGTGAACCAGTCGTAGACTTCCCTGTTATGCAGGCGGATGCCGTCGTCGCACAGCCGCAGGTATTTCCTGTGTTCGAGGGAGAAGAAATTGCACCAGTTCTCGCCCCAGTCCTGAAGCTCGAACAGCGCGGCGTTCTCCTCGTCGGCGGTCGCGGCCGCCCTGCCCTCGCTGTCGATGGCGATGTACCTGCCGTTCGGGGCTTTTATCTTCACCACGTCCCACAGCGAGTCGAAGGTCGTCCCGATGTCGGGGAAACGCTCACGTAACGCCGAAAGCACCGTCGTCCTGCAGCTGAAATACCCCGTGTACCAGTCGCGCAGGCACTCGTCCGCGAGAGGTCCGAGTATCGCTATGCGCTTGTATCCCTTTTTAAGCGGCAGGATACCGTTGTTTTTGAGCAGGACTATCTGTTCGGCGGCGGCGCGGCGGTTGACCTCGCGGTGAGCCTCGCAGTCGATGACCTCCTTGCCGATGCCGTCAAGGGGCGTCTTGTCCGTCTGACCGAGCCGCAGTCTTGCGTAGAGGGCGTTCGTCACCGCACGGTCGATGCTGCGCCATGTCACAAAACCCTGTTCAAGCGCGGATTCGGCGGCGTGACGCACCATGCCGTCCTCATCGGTCATCATGTCGCAGCCGCCCTTGACTGACAGCTCGTATGCCTTGCCGAAGCTCTCGGTATAGTGATGCGCCGTCACGTTCTGTGAGAAATCGCCGCCGTCGCTGACCGCGAACCACAGCCCCCACTGACGTTTCAGCACCTCTTCAAGGTCTGGCTCCATGACCGCAGGCACGCCGTTCAGCTCGTTGTAGGCAGCCATGATGCTTCTCGCGCCGCCGAAACGGATGGCATACTCGAAAGGCGCGTAGTAGTACTCGTACCGCAGGCGCGGCGGCAGATAAGCGTCGCATTCGGCGCGGTCCTCCTCGTTGTTGTTGGCGCAGAAGTGCTTTAGGGTCGGCACCGAGGTGTAGTAGCCGTCCTCAGTCTCGCCTGCCATGCCGAGGGTGTAAGCGGCAGTCAGCTCGCCAGCAAGGAAAACGTCCTCGCCGTAAGCTTCCTCCGTCCTGCCCCAGCGGGGGTCGCGGACGGGGTCAACGGTCGGCCCCCACAGGCACAGCCCCGAACGTTTGTTTTCGTTATAGTATGCGCGGGCTTCCCTGCCTGCGATCTCGCCGAGGGAGCGCATGAGCTCACGGTCGAAGGTCGCTGCAAGTCCTACGGGCTGAGGAAAAACGGTGGAGACCTTCTCTGGCTCTCTGCCCACGTAGCCGCGTGCGACCTCCGTCCCGATAAAGAACTCGCCCAGCCCCAGCCGTTCGACGGCGTGGTGATGGGTAGACAGCAGACCGAGCTTTTCGTCCTCAGAAAGCGCGGCACACAGCTCTTTTGCTCTTGCAAGGAATTCCTTGTGTTCCATAATTTCACCCCAAAACTATTTCATTTAGAATATGATAACACATCCCGAAGGGCAAGTCAATAGGTAACAGGAATTATTTTTGTGTTAATTATTTTATAAACATTTACATAATATTAATATATTTATGGTATACTGTATTTGTGCTGTATCGGAAAACAAATTGTCCGAACGGTAACATTTATAATAGGAGTGACAGCTCTATGAAAAACACGGCAGCTACCCTTATGCAGCAGAAACAGTCGGGCGAAAAGATAACCATGCTCACCGCTTACGACTACACTACCGCTCATATCATGGACGAGTGCGGGGTAAACTCCATCCTTATCGGCGATTCCCTCGGGATGGTGATGCTCGGGTATGAGGACACGCTTGCGGTCACGATGGAGGATATGATACATCATACCAAAGCGGTCGCAAGGGGCGCGAAAAATGCGTTCATCGTGGCGGATATGCCCTTCATGTCCTACCAGACCGGCGTTTACGACGCGGTGGTCAACGCAGGAAGGCTCATCAAAGAAGGCGGTGCGAACGCCGTCAAGCTCGAAGGCGGTGCGGCAGTATGCGAACAGATTCGGGCGATAGTCGATTCGTCGATACCCGTTGTGGCGCACCTCGGTCTTACACCACAGTCGGTCAACGCTTTCGGCGGCTTCAAGGTACAGGGCAAGGACTACGACAAGGCAAAGAAGATACTTGACGACGCGATGCTCATTCAGGAGGCAGGCGCGTGCGCGGTAGTGCTCGAATGTGTGCCTGCGGCTCTTGCACAGCTCATCACCGAACGTCTGACGATACCGACCATCGGCATCGGCGCAGGCGCAGGCTGTGACGGTCAGGTGCTGGTTTATCAGGATATGCTCGGACTTACGTCGGGTCACGTCCCGAAGTTCGCAAAGCGCTTCGCGGAGGTGGGCGACCTGATGAGAGAGGGCATAAAGGCTTATATAGACGAAACTCAGTCGGGTACTTTCCCCGCTGCCGAGCATACATACAAACTCGGCGACGGCGTGCTCGAAAAGCTGACGGAAGAATAGATCAAAAATACTATAGAATATGAGGGAGGATCACGAAAATGAAGGTAGTTAAGACGATAGCAGAGGTTAGAGAGCAGGTAAAGGCATGGCGTGCCGAAGGACTTACCGTTGGTCTTGTTCCGACGATGGGTTATCTGCACGAGGGTCACGCTTCGCTCATCGACGCTTCGGTCAGAGATAATGACCGCACGGTAGTATCCGATTTCGTGAACCCGATGCAGTTTGGTCCGAACGAAGATCTTGCGACCTATCCGCGTGACCTTGAGCGCGACTCCGCGCTTGTGGAGGAACACGGCGGCGACCTCATCTTCAATCCCGAACCCGACGAGATGTATCACAAGAACTTTTCGTCCTTCGTGGACATGACCGTGCTGACCGAGGAGCTTTGCGGACTCAGCCGTCCCGTGCATTTCAGGGGCGTCTGCACCGTTGTGAACAAGCTGTTCAACATCGTGAAGCCCGACCGCGCTTACTTCGGCAAGAAGGACGCGCAGCAGCTCGCAGTCATCAGACATATGGTCGATGACCTGAATATGGATATACAGATAGTCGGCTGCCCCATTATAAGAGAGGCAGACGGACTCGCTAAAAGCTCGCGCAACAGCTACCTCAGCGATGAAGAGCGTCAGGCGGCTACCCTGCTGTACCACACTCTTCGCTACGGCGCATTCATGCTGAAAAACGGCGAGCGCAACGCAGTCAAGATAACTGCGGCAATGAAGGAAAAGATCGGAAAAGAACCGATGGCAAGAATAGATTACGTGAAGATAGTAGACGCTGCTACCATGCAGCAGATCACCGAAGTTGACCGCCCTGCACTCTGTGCGCTGGCGGTGTACATCGGCAGGACAAGGCTTATCGACAACTTCTTCACGGAGGATCTCTGGAATAACGCCGATTAAGGAGAAATAATGACGATTAGCGTACTTAAAAGCAAGATTCACCGCGCTGTTATCACACAGGCGGAACTCAATTATATAGGCAGCATCACCATTGATGAGGATCTTATGGAGGCTTCGGGACTGTATGAGTACGAGCACGTACATATCGTGAACGTGAACAGCGGCAGCCGTATCGAGACCTACGTCATCGCGGGCGAGCGCGGAAGCGGAGTCATCTGCCTCAACGGTGCAGCCGCAAGATGCGGTCAGAAAGGCGATACCGTGATAATCATGTCCTACGCCGACATGACCCCCGAGGAATTCAAGGAAAATCCCCCGAGAGTGGTGTTCGTGGACGGCGGCAACAAGGCTGTAAGAGTCACAAGATATGAGGCTCACGGCAGGCTGGAGGATCTGGTATGATACTTGCGGTAGATATCGGAAACTCGAATATCGTGATCGGATGCTTCGACAAGAACGAGATACTCTTCGTCGAGCGGCTCTCGACCAATCAGCAGAGCACCCAGATGGAATACACGGTCATGATAAAGAACATACTCGAACTGAACAACCTCGGCAGCGAACATATCGACGGCGGTATAATCTCGTCGGTAGTGCCGCCGCTTACCGAGATAGTCAGGAGCGCGATGGAACGGCTCGGCTGCGGCGAAGTGCTGGTGGTCGGTCCGGGAATAAAGACAGGTCTGAGGATACTTCTCGACAACCCTGCACAGCTGGGCAGCGACAGGGTCGCGGACGCTGTGGCGGCGGTAAGTCTCTACCCCGCACCACTGATACTCATCGACATGGGAACGGCGACCACCGTTTCGGTCATCGACCGTGAGAAGAATTTTCTCGGCGGTCTGATAATCCCTGGACTGAGGGTGTCGCTGGATTCGCTGACGACGCGGACTTCCCAGCTGCCGAAGATAAGCCTTGTACCCGCAAAACGGGTCATCGGCACAAACACGGTGGACTGCATGAAGAGCGGCATCATCCACGCTACGGCTTCGAGCATCGACGGCGTGGTGGAGCGCATCGAGGAAGAGCTGGGGGAGAAATGCACGGTAGTCTCGACGGGCGGACTTGCGAACGTTGTAGTTCCCTACTGCAAGCGCGACATCATCCTCGACGACACGCTGCTTCTGAAAGGTCTGCGGATAATCTACACGAAAAACAGACCCAACTAAACACACAAAAAATAAAAACGGTATCGTTACGATACCGTTTTTCGTTTATATCACATATTTTGCGCTGTATTCCTCGAAAGCCTTGCCCTCGTTGTTGTCCTTCAGCGACGCCTTGATGGCGTTCGCAGCGTGGATGCCGTAGCTGTTTGGGTTAACTTCCTGAAGTGCGCGGATTATCTTCGAGCAGTGAACTGCCATACGTTCAAGGTTCGTGAGCAGCTCGCCGAAGCCTGCGCCCTGTCTGAGGGAACATTCGCCTGCCTGCAAACGCTTTACGTGGTTCAGCTCGGCTGCACCGCAGAGATTGTGTATCGAAGCGGTCAGAGCGACGATGCGTCCGTCCGACTTCCAGTCTTCCTGAGTGTAGGCTTCGATGGTAAGGTCAAGAGCCTCGCGCACAGCTGAAGTTATAACGTCGAGCTCCTTGCCTGCCTGTTCGGAGTAGATGATGTTTTCCTCGTGGTTGTCACGTGCTATGAACGCGATGTTCATCGCACGGTCGGTGATACGCTCGAAATCCGCGAGGGTGTGCAGGTACTTGAACACGTCTGCGTTCTGTTCCTTGGTCAGCGACCTGCGGGAAATGCGCATGAGGTAAGTACCGATGTCGTTCTCGTAGCGGTCTGCGAGCTTTTCGTACTTCGCCGTTTTCTCGAACATCTCGGTGGAGTAGTTGTTCAGCGCCTCGAAGCAGCAGTAAACGCTCTTGACGGCCTTCTTCGCCATATCAAAGATAGCGCTCTTGCTCTGGGAGATAGCCAGCGGCGGATAGGGCAGAAAACGTTCTTCGAGCGGCAAAAGCTGTTCGTCGGGTTCTTCCGCGGTCTTATCCTTGATGATAAAGCAGGTGAATTTCTCGATGAGCCCGATGAACGGGAACAGCACGATGATAACTACAAGCCTGTACAGAGTATTTACAGCAGCGATAGACACCTTGCTCATTGTGATGCTCATGAAGCTGAAGCCGCCGGTCGAAGCGTTGATTATATAGAACATCGAACCAACGACAACTACACCGAGTACATTTATGAGCAGATATACACATGAAGTACGCTTGCCCTCAACACTGGCTGCTAATGCCGTGAGAAGCACCGGTACAGCCGCACCTATCGAGATGCCGAGAAGTATCGGGAATGCTGTGCTGAAAGTGATAACGCCCGTTGCGGTCAGGGTCTGTAAGATTCCGACAGATGCCGAAGCACTTTGCAATACCGCCGTGAAAGCCGCTCCCACAAGTATTCCCAACAAAGGGTTGGAGAACATCGTCAGGATGCTCACGAACTTTTCGCTCTGGGAAAGCGGAGCTACCGAGCTTGACATAAGGTCGATGCCTACCATCAGCACTACAAAGCCGAGCATTATATCTCCGACGTTTGAACGGCGCTTTGAGAATGTCCGGAGCAGAATACCCGCAACAGCGACTATTCCCATCATCGTGGCGGTCGATAGAAGAGCGGCGATGCCGCTGCCGCCTTCAAGCGAGGATAAAACTATCACCCAGCCCGTTATCGACGTGCCGAGTATAGCACCCATGATGATGCCGATAGCCTGCCTGAACTTCATCATGCCCGAGTTTACGAAGCCGACCGTCATGACCGAAGTCGCCGATGACGACTGGATGACCGCGGTGACTCCCGTACCGAGCAGAATGCCTTTCAGCGGTGTGTTGGTAAGCTTTGCGAGCAGCGTTTCCAGCTTGCTGCCTGCCACTCGTTTCAGTCCGTCGCCCATGAAAGCCATACCGAACATAAACAGAGAGATGCCGCAAAGCAGGTCGAACAGGTTTGAAATATCCATAGTGATTCCCACCGTATCCTTATTTCGGGCAGTCCGCCCGACTTTTCCTATCTAAAACTTCCCATTTATCGCCATTATAAGTATAGCAAAAACCGACTCTCTTGTCAACGCTTTTTTCTCAACTTTGATAAAATAGTTACAGAATCCTTACAGTTGGCGCTGTCAATTGTAACTTTTACACAGTAAAGTCCCGAAAAGTTGACAGGTGTGGATTATTGTGGTAAAATAATTCGTGACGGAAGGAGGAATAAATGTGAACATCGAAAAAGAACTCGCCGAGCTGGAGCGCCGCGAAAACGTCCGCGTGCTCTACTGTGCCGAAGCAGGCAGCCGTGCATGGGGTTTTCCCTCGCCCGACAGCGATTATGACGCACGTTTCGTCTACGTCCGCACCGTGGAGGACTACCTGAAACTCGGTTCCCAGCGTGACGTCATCGAGTGGAAGCTGGACGACACCCTCGACATCAACGGCTGGGATCTGCGCAAGCTGCTGAGGCTGCTGTACAACTCGAATCCCGTCATCTTTGAGTGGAGAGGTTCGCCAATCGTCTACCGCACCACCGACTTCTGGGAAAAGAATGCGCCCCTTTTCGACGAATATTTCTCCGAAAGAGCCGTCATCAACCACTACCTCAGCATCGCCAGAAGCGATTTCAGCAATAATCTCTCACACGACAGAGTGAAGCTGAAAAAATATTTCTACATCCTCAGAGCGATATGGGCGTGCAGGTGGGTCATCGAGAAGCACTCGCCGCCGCCCGTACCCTTCGATGTCCTGTGCGGCGAATACTGCCCCGAAGAGCTCCGCGGAACGATCGGCGCACTGCTTGAAAAAAAACTCGCTGGTCAGCTCGGCAGCGGAACGCACATCACCCCGCTGACCGCCTACGCAGAGCAAAGCATCCGCGAGCTGACAGAACTTGCCGCGGCATACGAAAAACTCCCCCCGAAGGGCTGGGACACCCTCGACCGCATCTTCCTCCAATCGCTGGACCGCTAAAAAAAGACCCGAAAGCATCACAACTGCCTTCGGGTCTTTGTGTTTTACAAATGTTCCTGTTTGCGCTGCTGACTGCGGGTTTTGCTTGGGGGAGACCCTTTTAAAAAAGGGTCTCCCCCCAAACCCCCTCACTAAAACTTTTAATACTTTTTGGCTTTTGGTGTTTCTTATGTAGATAGAATTGGTTTGAAAGATAGAGGTTCTATTCTTCAATGGTCAGCCCCTTGCCAAAAAGACGTTCATGAGAGCGTATCGCACCATTGAGCGTATTTATCAGGTGGTATCTCTTAAAATGTCAAGGGACTATCTTCCCGACCACAGTCAGTAGTTTAGATCTCAGTTAAAGAAAAGCTTGTATACGGGCAGGAAGACCACTGAGCCTAAGTTCTGAGGGGCGAATCTGCCGTCGCTCATGCTCTCTGCCGAGTGGACGATCAGTATCAGCAGGCCGACTTCGAGTGCGCCCTGTGCCGCTCCGAGAAGTCCGCCCTGAATGCGGTCAGCGGTCTCGATGGTGCTTCCGCCTGCGCGCAGGATGAGCGCGAAGATCGCGGACAGCACGAGTCTTACCAGCAGTGTTATCGCCGCGAACAGACCCATTCTCAGCACGCTCTCGATGAGGGGACGCGCATAGTGTTCCTCGGCGTAGACGGCTGCGTCCTCGGGCGACCTCGCCGCCGCCTGTATGACCTCGAAGGCTTCGGAATTTGAAAGCTCCGCCCCGAACAGCTTCGGCACGACTTCGGGCACAGCCGCTTTCACCGACTCGGGCGCGGCGGACAGCAGCTGCTCACTGAGGTCTGCGGAAAACTTTTCAAGCTGCTGACGGTCGAGCCCCGACTCCTCAGCCAGTGATTCCGCATAATGCACCGCGTCCGCAGACTCCGCGACCGCCTGACGTATCTCGTCCTCGCTCATCTCGATGCCGTACTGCGCCAGCGCATCGCTCGACAGCCGCACAGGGTCGAACTGCTCCGCTTTTCTCAGACAGACTTCCTGCACCCTGTCCCTCAGATACTCGTCGTAGACCGACGGCGTGAGCGCGGCCGACCCGAAATATCCAGCCGCCGCCGCCGCAATCAGCACGGCAATAGACACCAGCCGCCTGACAAGCCCCTTGCGTATGCCTGCCGCCACAGGAAAAAATACCAGCGCAAGCACAAGCACATCAAGTATGATCGATATAGCCATGTTTGTATTCATTTGCCTCTCCTTTTTCTGCATCTCCCCTTGCCGTGCGTAGCTAAGGCGGCCCCCATTCCAAAGACTTTTAATATGTTGGACGATAGTTGTGGTTTGGAAGATAGACTCTCACCGCTTCAAAAGAGACCGTCTGACAAATTCCGCAAAAGATGCGTTACGCTCTCATGAACGTCTTTTTGGCAAGTGCGCACTAACGAGAAGAAGAATTACAATCTTCCCGACCTGCACAAGCTAAAGAAGAACCACCACAAGCCAAAAAGCATTAAAAGTTTTAGGAAAGGGGTTTGGGGGAGAACCCTTTTTCAAAAGGGTTTCCCCCAAGAAGACCCGCACTCAAAAAAAACAAACGTCGGGGATTTTTTTGATAAAGTTATTATAGCACAGTACGGATGAGATTTCAATGTATATTTTGCGAAAAAATGCAGATAATATTTTCAGCCATTCGGCAATTCTTCGACGAAAGGAACTGATAACATGAAGAAGTCAATCGTATCGGCCATGCTTTCGGCGGCTGTGATAGGCAGCGCGATGCTCACGGGCTGCGGCTCGATGGAGGACGGCAAGGTCGATGACAGCAGAAAGGACAGCCGTTCGGACACCGCGTCTTCCGCGGTTACGACCGAGCGCCGCACCGAGACCACCACAACGAGAAAAGAGACCTCCCGCGTGACCGAGAGCCGTCCCGTCACCTCAAAGCGTGACAGCCGCACCGATTCGGAGACCCTCGGGGAGAAGGCTGATTCGGCGGCCGACAAGGCTGCGAGCAAGGCCGACGAGATAACCGACGATGTTGCGGACGGCGTGAACGGCGGTCTCAACGCTGCCGAGAGCATTGTTGACGACGTGCTGAAGTGACATCTCTGTCATCCGCAGTGACAGACTATCCGCAAGCGGAAATATCGGTATCGCCCGAACGGGATACCGATATTTTTTTGCGCATCTGCCGCAAACGGGCTTGATTATCCCGACGGAATGTGCTATAATTATAGAGTATATGTTCAATGGAATGGGGAGCCTTTATGACCGCAAATTACAGGATGGCAGACATTACTTTTTCCGTCACTTCCGTCTACGAGAGTGTACATCGGTACTGCTCGGACTACCGCACGGACGCGCCTGCCGAATTCGAGATAGTCATCGGCCGCGGGGATATCGAAGCTGAGCGCATCCATAACGAGCGCACCGCAAAGGCTGAGGGAAGAACGCCCATAGACGCTCCGCCCGATTACCTTGAGGCGCTTGCGGTCTACCGAAAGTTCTGCACGCTGTCGGTGGACAGGGATGTGATGCTGTTTCACGGGTCGGCTGTGGCGGTGGACGGCGAGGCTTACCTGTTCACAGCGCCGAGCGGGACGGGCAAATCCACGCATACGCGGCTGTGGCGGGAATATCTCAGTGACAGAGCCGTGATGGTAAACGACGACAAGCCCCTCATCCGACTTCCCGAACAGGGTACGCCCTTAATCTACGGCACGCCATACAACGGCAAGCATCGGCTCGGGTGCAATATGTCGGCGCCGCTGAAAGCGGTCTGCGTGCTGACGCGCTCGGCGGAGAACCGCATCAGACCCGTGAAAAAATCGGAAATATACCACATACTCTTGCAGCAGACCTTCCGTCCTGCCGACCCTGTGCAGCTGGCGAAAACGCTCACGCTCATCGACAGGCTCGCCGCAGGCACGAAATTGTATCTGCTCGGCTGCAACATGGATATCTCGGCGGCAGAGACCGCATACAATACAATGAGAGGAGAATGACTGATGAAGCTCAGCAACGGATTTATCGCACATACGGAGGATGGAGAGAGGGTGCTCGTTTCGACGGGCGCGGCAGATTTTTCGGGGCTCGTGAGGGCTAACCCCACCGCCGCATTCATCATCGACAGGCTCATCGAAGGCACTACCGAGGAGGAGCTCGTGGACAAGCTCTGCGAAAAGTACGACGCACCCCGTGAGGTCATCGCTGCTGACGCCGCAAAGATGATCGCACAGCTCCGCGAGATAGGTGCTGTCGAGGACTGACAGGATGACCTACGAGGAGTATCTCGAAGAGAACGGCAAACTGACCTACTCGAACGTGGGGGTGAGTATGCTGCCGCTGCTCAGACAGGGCAGAGACCTCTTCACCGTTGAGAAAAACGACGGGAAACGCTTCAAAAAGTACGACGTGGTACTCTATCGCCGCTATTCAAGCAAGAAAAACCGCACCGAATACGTTCTTCACCGCATCGTCGGGGTCAGACCCGACAGCTACGTGATAATCGGCGACAACTGCGTGAACTACGAATACGGCATCAGGGACTGCGACATCCTCGGCAGGATGGTCAGCATCACCCGCGAGGGCGGCAGGGTCATCACCGCCGATTCCTTCGGGTTCAGGGCGTTCAGCGTGGTATGGGTCAGGCTCACACCTGTGAGGATATTCCTGAAAAAAGCGCGAATGCGTTTCAGACGCGCGGTCAGGAAGGTGCTCCAATGAAGAACGAAAACGCTGTAAAATGGCTGTGGAGAACGGCAGGTCGAAAAAAATGGCTGGTCATCCTACAGACCGCCATTCAGAGCCTGCTGAGCTTTTCGGGAGTGCTGTACGCGCTGCTGCTGAGAAACATCGTTGACCGCGCGGCAGACCACGACAGGAACGGTTTTATCGTGAACGCCCTGCTGACGGTGACGCTCATCACGGCGCAGATAGCCGTCAGAGCCGCATACCGCCGCTTCGATATGCTCACTCGCGCGTCTGTCGAGAACCTTTACAAGGGCAGGCTGTTCGGCTGTCTGCTGAGAAAGGACTATCAGGCTGTCAGCGCGGTACACTCGGCGGAGTGGATAAACCGCCTGACCAACGACACCACGATAATCGCCGACGGCTTCGCGGAGATACTGCCTGGGATGATAGGTATGCTCGTGAAGCTCGTGAGCGCGGCGGTGATGCTGACGGTGCTCGACCGGAGATTCGCCTGTCTGGCTGTTCCGCTGGGACTTGTGATGACGGTGTTCACCTACGTTTTCAGCAAAAAGCTCAAACGGATGCACAAGGACATTCAGGAGAGGGACGGAGCGCTGAGGATATTCTATCAGGAGCGCCTTGCCAGCATGATGATGATACGCTCCTTCACGGCGGAAAAACAGGCCGAGCGGGAGAGCGCCGAGAAAATGAAGGCGCACCTCGATTCGCGGATGAAGCGCAACCGTATCGCGACCTTTGCACACGCCTGTTTCGGCTTCTCGATGCATGGGATGTACGTGTTCGGCGTCTGCTGGTGCGGCTACGGGATACTGACGGGCAGGATAACCTTCGGCACACTTACGGCGATAACACAGCTCATCGCGCAGATACAGATGCCCTTTGCGAACCTTTCGGGGTATCTGCCGAAGTACTACGCCATGACCGCTTCCGCGGAAAGGCTCATCGAAGCCGAAATGTTCGATGACGACATGACGGGCACCCCCATGACCCTTGAGGAAGCGAAGGATTTCTACCACTCGAAACTGGAGAGCATCGGGCTGGACAATGTTGATTTTACTTACTACGCGGCTGTTTCGGAAACGGACGGGCTCACGAAGGACAGCTCCCCTGCCGCCGTCAGAGGGCTGAGCCTTGAGATACGGAAAGGCGAATACGCGGCGTTCACGGGGCACAGCGGCTGCGGAAAATCCACCGCGCTGAAACTGCTGATGTGCGTTTACCGACCCGACAGCGGCGAGCGGTACGTCACCGACCGTGAAGGCAGGCGCATCGTTATCGACCCGAGGTGGCACAGGCTCTTCGCCTACGTGCCCCAGGGAAATATGCTCATGAGCGGGACCGTCCGCGACATCGTGAGCTTTTCCGATAAGAACTGCCCCGAAGAGAAGATACGTCAGGCTATACGCATCGCCTGCGCCGATGAGTTCATCGGAGAGCTTGAACAGGGGCTGGACACGATGCTGGGCGAACGCGGCTCGGGTCTCTCGGAGGGGCAGATGCAAAGGCTCGCCATCGCGAGGGCTGTCTGCTCGGAGAGCCCCGTACTGCTGCTGGACGAGGCGACCAGCGCACTTGATGAGCAGACCGAACGTCGGGTGCTCGAAAACCTGCGCAGCATGACCGACCGCACGGTGCTGATAATCACGCACCGACCCGCGGCTCTGGAGATCTGCGACAGGGTGATACCGTTTGAATGAGGTGCTATCATGAAAAAGGTCATTGTGATAAACGGACGCGGCGGCGCAGGCAAGGACACGCTCTGCGAGCTTGCCGCCGAGAAGTACAGGGTCAGGAACGTTTCTTCCATCACGCCCATCAAGAACATCGCCGCTCAGGTCGGCTGGAAGGGCGGCAAGGAAGACCGCGACCGCAAGTTCCTCGCGGATCTGAAACAGCTGGTCACCGAGTACAACGACTACCCGAATGAATACCTGCTGGAACAGTGCAGGGAGTTCATGCAGTCGGATGAAGAGCTGATGTTCGTCCACATCCGCGAGCCTCAGCAGATAGCGCACTTCGTCGGGTCTGCCGACTGCGGTGTGCTGACGCTCCTCATCCGCAGGGAGGGCAAGGAGGTCTTCGGGAATGCCGCCGACGACAATGTCGAGCAGTACAACTACGACCTCATCTACCGAAACGACAAGCGGCTGGAGGAAGCAGGCGAGGATTTCAGGCGTTTCCTGAGCGAAAATCTGTAACACAAAGACAAAGGGTCCGAAGGAGACGAACTCCTGCGGACCCTTTGCATATATTCGCAAAAATCGGTTTTTGAGATCAATATCACTCCGCGGCGGTGAATCTTGCCCACTGATACTCAGCAGTCAGCGGAGTAGTGCCGTCGTAATGTCCGAGCCAGCCGTCAACGCCCTTGCCGTTCCATGCGTTCATCATCAGCTTGCCAGGGGTGGAGGGCAGGTTCTCGGTGGCAGTGTAAACAGCCTCGCCGTCTACATACCAGGTGATGGAATCCTCTTTCCACTCGAAACCGTAGGTGTGGAACTCCTCGGAAGCGTCGAAACCGAGGTCGTAGAGGTACTCGTGGTTGCCCTTGCCGTCGGTGTAGTAGTTGAACTGCACCTTGGTGGTGTCCTTGCCGAGGAACTCGATGTCTATCTCATCCCAGGGATTGCTGTCGGTGGGACCCGTGTAGGTGAAGAAGGACGAAACCACGCCGATATTCTTGATAGGCTTCATGCTGACCTCGTAGAGACCGTAGCCGTAGAAGTCGTTGGTGCGATACTCGGCAGCGTTGTACTCATCGGGGATGAGGCTGTCGATTGTGAGCTTCATGACGCCGTCCTCAAAAGCGACGTTGTTCTTTTTCCAGGTGCAGTCGAAGGGCGAGCCGTTTGACCAGCCGTCGGAGCACATGAATTTATCCGAAGCGCCCTTGGAGAAATCGGCTTTGAGGGTGTAGCCGTCATCCTCTTCGGGCTGTTCCTCAGCAGAGGAAGCATCTGCGGGAACGCTCTCGGCAGCGGAAGCGGCGGTGCTGTTGCCGTTATCGGCGGAGGAAGTGTCCTCCGAACCGCAGCCGCAGGCAGCGAGTGCGACAGTGAATGCAGCGAGTGCAACAATAAATCTTTTCATACAAATAACCTCCTGTACTGAGCTTTTATCGATCGTCCGTAAGTATTTTCTTTACTATCCATATGATACCATATTTGTCAAAAATATTATATCAAATCCGTGTCATTTGTATCAAAGTGATATCCTATTTTCAGGCATAACAAAAGGCGGAGTATTCCCCGCCTCTCGTCTCGATATCTCTTAAAAACACCGAATCTTTAAGAAATGCCGATAATATCAACCGGAAGAACTATTGCCCTCCCTGATTCACTTGAATTGTCCGCCCTCATCGAGGAGCATTTTCATGAAACCCTTGTTCCTTTTCAGTATCGTCAGCAGGATAACTCCGGCCATCGACACGCACACGATCTCACCTGCGGCGACCCCTGCCATCGAAAGCAGAAGCGGCGCGTTCGCTATGAACTTCAGTTCAAGTCCGACGAAGACCGCGTTGAACAGAACGGGAAATATAGAAGCAGAGAGAGGTCTGAGCCTGTCGCGGAGCAGGTAGATACACAACCCCGAAAACAGAGTCGCGCCCGTTCCGACAGCGACGTCAACAGGTCCCACAAAGCTGAAAAGATTCGCTATGAAGCACCCGATAGTCGTTGCCACAACATAATCCTTGCTGTAAAGGCACAGCAGCATCAGCATCTCAGCGATGCGGAACTGCACGCTCCCGTAGGACATAAAGCTCAGGGCAAGCGTCAGCACAACGTATATCGCCGCGACTATGCCTGTCCTAACTATCCTGCGGGTGCTGACAGACTCCATGTACGTTCTCTCCTTATTATCCGATCTTTAAGATCAAGCCTTGCCAACAGAACCGAACAGCTCCATCTTCTCCTTGACCTTAGCCTTGATAGCCTCGAATCCGGGAGCGAGCAGCTTTCTCGGGTCGAAGCCCTTGCCCTGCTGATCCTTGCCTGCCTCGATGTATCCGCGGGTAGCCTCAGCGAATACGAGCTGGCACTCGGTGTTAACGTTGATCTTAGCAACGCCGAGGGAGATAGCCTTGGTGATCATATCGTCGGGGATACCTGTACCGCCGTGAAGAACCAGCGGAACCTCGCCTACAGCCTTGTTTACAGCCTCAAGAGTCTCGAAGCTCAGGCCTTCCCAGTTTTCGGGATATACGCCGTGGATGTTGCCGATACCTGCTGCAAGGAAGTCAACGCCGAGATCAGCGATCATCTTGCACTCTGCGGGATCTGCGCACTCGCCCTTGCCGATAACGCCGTCCTCTTCGCCGCCGATAGCGCCTACCTCAGCCTCGATGGAGAGACCGAGACCGTGAGCAACGTTTACGAGCTCAGTGGTCTTAGCAACGTTCTCGTCGATGGGGAAGTGCGAACCGTCGAACATTATGGAAGTGAAGCCTGCCTTGATGCACTTGTAGCAGCCGTCATAAGAACCGTGGTCGAGGTGAAGAGCTACAGGTACTGTGATACCGAGGGACTTGTCCATAGCCGCTACCATTGCAGCAACGGTCTCAAAACCGGTCATATACTTGCCTGCACCTTCGGAAACACCGAGGATAACAGGGCTATTAAGCTCCTGAGCGGTAAGAAGGATCGCCTTTGTCCACTCGAGATTGTTGATGTTGAACTGACCTACGGCATACTTGCCTGCTCTTGCCTTGTCGAGCATTTCCTTAGCTGATACTAACATCTTTGAAAGACCTCCGTTTACAAACTTTATTCATCCGTGCAAGCGTTTGATTCACGCTCACGTATGAACTTATTATACACTTTTTCCGAGCAGATTTCAAGTGCTTTTCTCTTTCTTTTACATTTGCCGAAACCATTTTTAACAAATTCTACACATTTATTTTGTGAATAATTCCGATTTGTATTGTATGAAAGGCTTGATCGTCGATAATTAACAGGTTCATATTTTACTATTGCTTTTTATTAAGAAATGTTGTATAATGTTAACAGTGCATTATCAAAAGCGAACGTATTAATGTATAAGGGGAAATGATTATGAGACATTTTGCAGCCGCTCTGCTTGCTGCTGTTATCGCTGTGTCCGCGCTTTGCGGATGTGCAGACAGGAGCGCCAATAACGTATCAAAGGCAACTTCCGCCGAGAGCGTCAAGGAAAAAGCGAAGACTCCCGTCGTTGAGGAGACCGACTTCATGGCGTGTTTTCTCGGTGGCGGCGAGACGAATTATCTCGGTCTGACCCTCGATGAGTTCAACAGTCTGACGGGGAATATCTACAACGAAGAGAACGCGGTGGAGTACGACCTGGACTTCGGTCAGCTGACCTACTCGCTGGGTGATCTCGATTCGATATTCTGCGGCAGAGCGAAGTTTGACAAGGCATACCCCGTCACCTGTATCATCAGCATCAAGGACAACAAGGTGAAGGAGATATTCTACCATATAGGCGACGACGACAGTCAGGGCGACCCCGGCGCGGTCTGCAAGGTCATCGCGGATTGTCTCGCGGAGAACCTGCCCGAGGACTACAACGGCGAATACGACTACCCCGTCGGCGGTGCCGATTCGGCGAGGTTCGCAAATTCCGTGGACGGCTACGTTTTCTCTGTCTGTCACTCGAACGTCGGCGGCTCGGACTACCCTGTCACCTTCTCACTTGAGAGCTACAAGGACAAATACGGCATGAAGTGATCCCCTAAAATTCCGACATAATTATTTCATAAAGGTCGTCTTTTCATAAGATGACCTATTTTCCGCTCCTAAAAGTCGGTCTTACATTAGTATATTCTATAGAAAAGCGTAAAAATATTATAGTTTTCGTCAAATATCATTGACTTATTGTGAACTTTGTGTTATAATAAAATATATCATCCGTGGGGTCACTGCGCCCTGCGTCGATATTTCACGGATAAACGAATTCAATTTCTTCATAGACAGGGTGGATTAGGATGAACAGATACCGCTTCGCTGATACTGAACAAGCTCATATCGAAGAGTCAAGAGTACCTTTTGCTATATATCAGTTTATTGACAAGCGCGTTGTCACCATCGCTCTGTCCGCAGGTTTCATGAAACTCTTCGGGTACGATGACGACCTTGAACGCGCATACTACGATATGGACAACGATATGTACAAGGAGACTCATCCCGATGACGTGGCACGCATCGCAGATGCGGCGTTCAGATTCGCGACCGAGAACACGAAGTACGACGTCATCTACCGCACGAGAGACTGCAACCATTCGGGCTACAAGATAATACACGCTCAGGGCGAACACATCTTCACCGATACGGGGGACAGGCTCGCGCAGGTATGGTACACCGATGAGGGCGTCTACAGCGAGGACGACACCCACGCCGACGCCACCCTTAACAGGTCGCTTCGGAACGCCCTTTTTGAAGAGAGCTTCATCAAGGCGAGCTACTACGACCACCTGACGGGACTGCCGAGCATGACCTACTTCTTCGAGCTGTCAAGCATTAAAATGAAGGAGATGCGCGACAAAGGCATCACCCCCGCGCTGATGTACATGGATTTCAGCGGCATGAAGTACTTCAACCACAAGTACGGATTTGCTGAGGGCGACTCTTTGCTTCGGTCTTTTGCGAGACTGCTGGCAAACAACTTCGGCAATGAGAATTGCAGCCGCCTCGGTCAGGATCACTTCGCGGTCATCGCCGACCACAACGGTCTTGAACAGCTGCTGGATAAGCTGTTCAAGGAATGTGCCGAGATAAACGGCGGACGCACTCTGCCCCTGCACGTCGGCATCTTCCTGCACTGGTTCGACGGAGTCGCCGCCAGCATGGCCTGCGACCGCGCGAAATTCGCCTGCGATACCTTGCAGAACGAGTATTCTTCAAAGTTCAACTACTACGACCTGTCCATGAAGGATACCGAGGAGATGCACCAGTATATCATCGCGAACCTCGACAAGGCTATAAAGGAACGCTGGATAAAGGTCTACTATCAGCCGATTGTGCGCACCGTTAACGGCAGAGTCTGCGACGAGGAAGCGCTGGCAAGATGGATAGACCCCGTCAAGGGTTTCCTCTCCCCTGCCGATTTCATACCTGTGCTCGAAGACCACAGGCTCATATACAAGCTCGACCTCTACGTGGTCGAGAACGTGCTGAAGAAGATAAAAGTCCTGTCGAAGGCGGGACTTCACATAATGCCGCAGTCGGTGAACCTCTCGCGCTCGGATTTCGATACCTGCGATATCGTGGAGGAGATACGCCGGCGCGTCGATGACGAGGGTCTGCCGAGAAGTATGCTGACCATCGAGATAACAGAGAGCATCATCGGCAAGGATTTTGAGTTCATGCGCTCGGAGATAGAGCGCTTCAAGGCGCTGGGATTCTCGGTGTGGATGGACGACTTCGGAAGCGGCTATTCCTCGCTGGATGTCTTGCAGAACATACAGTTCGACCTCATCAAGTTCGATATGCGTTTTATGAAGCAGTTCGACAAGAGCGAGAAGAGCAGGATAATCCTCACCGAAATGCTCAGGATGGCTGCCGCCCTCGGTATAGATACCGTCTGTGAGGGCGTCGAGACCAAGGAACAGGTGCAGTTCTTGCAGGAAACGGGCTGCACAAAGCTCCAGGGCTACTACTTCGACAAGCCGATACCCGTGGAGAAGATACTCGAAAAGTACGAAAAAGGCTTGCAGATAGGCTTTGAAGACCCCGCACAGTCAGAGTACTACGAGTCGGTCGGCAGGGTGAACCTTCACGACCTGTCGGTCATCGCACAGGAAAAACTCAACGAATTCAACAACTTCTTCAACACGCTGCCTATGGCGGTCATAGAGGTAAACAACGACCGCGTCCGCTTCGCACGGAGCAACCAGTCCTACCGCGACTTCATGCTGAGGAACTTCAGCTTCCAGATAAGCGATAAGTCCGAACCGTTCAGCGACAATCCGGGAGCTGTCGATTCGCCTTTCATGAAGGCGATGTTCCGCAGCTGTCAAGACGAGAGCACTCTGTTCGTTGACGAGATGCTGCCGAACAATACCATGCTCCACTCCTGCCTGAGACGCATCGCCGTCAACCCCATCACGGGAACTATCGCTTCGGCGGTGGCGGTGCTTTCGGTCTCCACGACGGTGGAGGGCACCAACTACGCAAACATCGCAAAGGCTCTCGCGGCGGATTACTTCAACCTTTATTATGTTGACCTTGAGGACGAGTCGTTCTATGAGTATTCTTCCGAGGTGGGCAAAGAGGAGCTTCTGGTGCAGCGCCACGGCGAGGAATTCTTCGCAAAGTGCCTTGAGGATATCCCGAAGGTCATCCATCCCGATGATTGCAGGATGTTCATCGACAATTTCAATAAGGAGAACGTAAAGCGCGAGCTCGAAGAGTTCGGAACGTTCACCATAAACTACCGCCTGAAAGTCAACGGCGAGTTCATCTACGTGAACATGAAGGCGATGTGTATGCAGAACGACACCAGACACCTCATCATCGGTGTCAGCAACGCCGACCAGCAGATGAAGCAGAAGCTCAAACTCGAAAAGGCGCGTCAGAACGAGCTCGTCTACACAAGCATGATGGCGCTGTCGGGAGAGTACTACTGCCTGTACGCCATCGACCCCGAAACGGGCAGCTACACCGAATACCACGCAAGCAGTTCCTATACGGACTACGGACTCGCGAAGAACGGCACCAACTTCTTTGAGCAGGCGAAGATCGACAGTGAGATAGCTATCGCCGAAGAGGACCGCGAGAACTTCCGCAGAGAATTCACCAGAGAGAACATCATGAACAGCATCCGCGAAAACGGACTTTTCATGATGGAGTACCGCCTGATAGCCGCCGACAAGAACGTACCCGTTATGCTGCGTGCGGCACTCACCCAGGAGAACGGCAAGGAAACGCTCATCGTCGGAGTGTGCAAGCACAGAAACGAATGATAACCATAATTAACGCACCGATGCGAGAAATAACGCGTCGGTGCGTTTTGCTGTTCATGAATTGTTTACACAAGGTTTTCCGATTAGCCTTGACAAACCCGATCGTTTCGATTATAATTTAATTGTACTCAATCGAATTTGGTACAAGATTATTTAGGACAATTATCAATAAACAAGGAGGTATTCTCATGACACTGTATGACATCAACGTGATCGACCGCAAAGGCAACGAAGTCTCGCTCGGAGAGTATAAGGGCAAGGTACTGCTCATCGTAAATACCGCGACGGGCTGCGGTTTTACTCCGCAGTACGAGGGGCTCGAAAAGCTCTACCTCGAATGCAGGGACAAGGGCTTCGAGATACTCGACTTCCCCTGCAACCAGTTCGGAAATCAGGCACCCGGCAGCGATGAGGAGATCACTCAGTTCTGCACCCTCAGGTACAACACCACCTTCCCGAGATTCAAGAAGATCGAAGTCAACGGCGAGAACGAGAGCCCCCTTTACACCTTCCTCAAAAAGGAACAGGGCGGCCTGCTCGGAAACAACATCAAATGGAATTTCACCAAGTTCCTCGTTGACCGCGAAGGCAGGGTCATAGAACGCTTCGCACCGACCGTTACCCCCGAAAAGCTTGCGGCAAAGGTAAAGGAACTGCTGTAAATAATCTGTAGATAGGAGATCCCCGAAATGACTGAAAAGAACAACGACAAATACGCGGCACTCTCGCTGAAAAACCAGATATGCTTCCCGCTCTACGCGGCTTCGCGAAGGGTCATCGGGCAGTACCGCAATCTGCTCGATGACCTCGGGCTGACCTACACACAGTACGTCACGCTGATGGTGCTGTGGGAGGAACGCTCGGTCAGCGTAAAGGAGCTGGGTCACAAGCTGTTCCTCGACAGCGGCACCCTCACCCCCGTGCTCAAAAGCCTTGACACCAAGGGCTACATCCTGCGGGAACGCTGCCACGACGACGAGCGTATCGTTATGGCGAGCATCACCGAAAAGGGCATGGAACTGCGCGAAAAAGCCCTCGCTATCCCCGGCGAGGTCGCGGGATGCATCTGCCTTGACGCGGAAGAGGCGCAGGATCTTTACAGACTTCTGTACAAAATACTCGGCGGATTTGAATGATCCGACCGTGAAATATGTATATAGTATCTGTAAATTGTGAACTTTTTATCAATTCCCTTGCATGATATTGAAATGTATGATATAATTTGTTTGTACATATTTATGTACAGAATTATTTAGAGTACATTTTTAAAGACATTACGATCAAGGAGAGAAGCCATGAAGTGTCCTTTTTGCGGCTTTGCCGACACTAAAGTGATAGATTCGAGACCGAGCGACGCAAAAAAGCGCAGACGCAGAGAATGCACCAACTGCGGCAAACGCTTCACTACCTACGAGATCGTGGAAAAACCCCTGCTCATGGTATACAAGCGCGACAAGAGCTTTGAACCCTTCGACAGGCTCAAGCTGTTCAAGGGTATGCAGAGCGCCATCAAGAAGCGTCCCGTCAGCGTTGACGACATGAACAGGCTGGTGGATAATATCGAGAACACCTTTGCGAACCGTATGCAGACCGAGACCACTACCGAAGAGATCGGTAACATGGTGCTCCAGGGGCTCAAAGACCTCGATTATGTAGCGTATGTGCGCTTCGCATCGGTGTACAAGGACTTCTCCGACGTGGATGAATTCATCCAGATAATTTCAGAACTTTCGGACAAATGATCTCAACAGAAGGGAAAGAGGATATCTTCGACAGAAGGTGTCCTCTTTTTTACGTCACAGCGCAAAAAAACGCCGGCGCAAAGCCGGCGGAAAAAGTTCATTTTCGTTTGGATGTCAGATGATGTTGCCTCTGAGCTTCTTGCCCTTGATGAGTCCGTTTATCGCATCGATCTGAGTCATTTCTGTCTTGCCCTTTGTAGAAGAAATCATCACGGTGATAGTGTACTCACTCGGAAAAGGCGTATCTTCCGTGAACGTGACATCGGTACCGTATGCGCTGATCCTCTTGGTATTGATGTACACGACCTCATTGGTATCGTTATTCACGAGATAGGTCTTGAGGGTGTACGTCTCTTCGCCGTCGCCGACACCCTTGTACTTCATTACCTTGACATCATAGGTCTTATCCTTCGTGGTGTAGCTCGCAAATTCTTCAAGCGAGGTATACAGACCATCCTGATAGTTGAAGTAGAAAATATAGATGCCTATCGGGAGAAAGATGAAGAGAATGATAAACGTGATAAGATAGGTTATTCTTTTGGACATAACGCCATCTCCTTTCATAATTCTATAAGTCAATAATACACCATTTTCAAAAAAAAGTCAATACTATAACAAAATATTTATAATATATTTTTACAAAGCAAGGTTTTATTTATCTAACAGCGAATCAATGACAGGAATAACATCTGCAAGAGTGCCGCAGACAGCGTGCAGCTTCTTTTTCAGCTCCTCGTCGGGCTGTGAGAGGTCGGGGATCATGACGGGTATGCAGCCTGCCCTGAAAGCCGACTCAATGCCGTTGGGCGAGTCTTCGAGGGCGATGCACTCTGATGGGTCAAGTCCGAGCCTTGCCGCACCCGTGAGGTAGGTATCGGGCTTCGGCTTGCCGTTTGCAATCATGTCGCCGCAAATATGGTCATCGAAGCGGTCGAAAACGCCCAGCATCCCGAGGTACCATTTGGTACGCTCAAGGTCGGTGGCGGTGCATACGGCGCATTTCAGTCCTCTCTCCCCGATATGGTCGAGCAGTTCGTAAAGCCCCGCCTTCGCCTCGACGCCGTGCTCGGTGATATGATCGTTCATGAGCTGTTTGCGGCGGACGCGGATAGCGTAGTAATCGAAGTCCTCACCGAAGATGCTCTGCAAATGCGGTGCGGCATACTTCGGCGACATCGAGCGGATAGCGAGGGCGTGTTCGGGGCGCATATCGAATCCGAACTCCTTCGCCGAGATGCACCAGAAACGGTTGAGCAGTTTCTCGGTATCGGTTATCAGTCCGTCCATATCGAACAATACGGCTTTGAGCATGAGTTTTTCTCCTTTGCGATCAGAGTCCGTCGGGGTTCTTCTGAGTGAAGTTCCAGCCGTCCTCGCACATTTCGTCGATGCCGTACTTCGCTTCCCAGCCGAAAAGCTCCTTCGCCTTGGATGCGTTAGCGTAGCACCATGCGATGTCGCCTGCGCGTCTCGGCATTATCTTGTAGGGCAGTTCCTTGCCGCACGCCTTCTCGAAAGCGTGGAGAACGTCCAGCACGCTGGAGCCCTTGCCTGTGCCGAGGTTCACCGCCTCAACGCCCGTGTGACCGAGGACATAGTCCACCGCACACAGATGGCCGTTCGCAAGATCCATAACGTGGATGTAGTCGCGGACGCCCGTGCCGTCGGGGGTGTCGTAGTCGTTGCCGAACACGCCGAGATACTCGCGCTTGCCGATGGCTACCTGCTGGATGTAGGGGAACAGGTTGTTCGGGATGCCGTTGGGGTCTTCACCCAGCAGACCGCTCTTGTGAGCGCCGATGGGGTTGAAGTAGCGGAGAAGAGCGATGCTCCACTCGGGGTCAGCCACAGCCACGTCCATGAGTATCTGCTCGATCATGACCTTGGTGTAGCCGTAGGGGTTGGTGGAGGTGTGGGTCGGCATGGTCTCGACGTAGGGCACCTGATTGTCCACGCCGTAAACGGTCGCCGACGAAGAGAACACGATGCGCTTTACGCCGTGGGATCTCATCGCCATAATGAGCATGAGAGTGCCCGTGATGTTATTATGGTAGTACTCGACGGGCTTCTGCACGCTCTCGCCGACCGCCTTGAGTCCCGCGAAGTGGATGACCGCGTCTATCTTGTGCTCGTCGAATATCTTATTCAGCGCGTCGAGGTCGAGGATGTCCGCCTGAACGAACTCGAAGTCCTTGCCCGAGATGGTCTTGATGCGCTTCAGCGCTTCGGGCTTGGAGTTGGAGAAGTTGTCCACTATCACGATCCGGTGACCTGCGTTAAGGAGTTCGACGCAGGTGTGGCTTCCGATGAATCCTGCTCCGCCCGTTACAAGAATATTTGCCATAATTGATTACCGCCTTTCTTTTTCACAACAAATAATTGCCTTATTTATTATACCACAATGCTCCGATGATTGCAAGTGTACGGACAAAATTTTCACATGCGTGGAACGATTTTCGCTTTTGGTTCGACGATAGTAACACTATCATCCGTGTTATAAAAAGTACACAAATTGGCGCATTTCTTTTTATAAAAAGATTACAAAAAAGCCGTTGTAAAATGGTCTGAAAAGATTTAAAATAGCATCTATGATGATGTTAATTATTTAACAATGGGGAGCTATAGATAATGACAAAAGACATGACAAGGGGTAATCCATTCTGGCTGATACTCGGTTTCTGCCTGCCTATGGTGTGCGGAAATCTGTTTCAGCAGCTGTACAATCTGGTCGATTCGATCATCGTCGGGCAGTACGTCGGGGTAAAGGCGTTCTCGGGAGTCGGGTCGGTCGGTTCGGTGTACTTTCTGGTGATCGGAACGGCTACGGGCATCTGCTCGGGTTTCGCGATACCGATCGCACAGAGATTCGGCGCCGAGGACTTCAAGGGCATGAGAAAAACGGTCTACAACGCCGAAATGCTGGCGGCAGTCATCTCGGTACTCATGATGATCGTGACGGTGCTGTTCTGCCGTCCTCTGCTGACGCTCATGAAAACACCCTCGGACACATTTGAGTATGCGCTGTCTTACATAAGGATAATCTTTCTCGGCATACCTATCACCGTGTTCTACAATATGCTTTCGAGCCTGCTGAGGGCGCTGGGCGACAGCAGGACGCCCCTCAGATACCTGCTCATATCCTCGCTGCTGAACGTTGTTTTCGACCTGTTATTCATCATCACCTTAGGGATGGGAGTGACAGGTGCGGCAGCAGCTACCGTCCTCTCGCAGTTCATCTCGGGACTGCTCTGCTTCAGATTCATAAAGACGAAGCTGCCGATACTCGGCTACGAGGAGAACGAAAAGGTCATCGACACCGCCCTGATGAAGAAGATACTTTCGCTGGGTCTGCCGATGGCGTTCCAGTTCTCGATCACGGCGATCGGCACTATCATACTCCAGACCGCAGTAAACACGCTGGGTTCGGGCATCGTTGCCGCTACCACTGCTGGCTCGAAGATACAGACCCTCGTTATCCAGCCGATGGAGACCCTCGGCGTAACGATGGCGACCTACGGCGGTCAGAACCTCGGTGCAGGCAAGATCGACCGTATCCGCGAGGGTGCGCGTCAGGCACTGTGCCTGCAAGTGATCTACACCGTGACATTCGCCGTGATAATCTATTTCTTCGGCGACCTTGCGGCGAATATCTTTATCAAAAACGATGAGCCCGAATACAAGATAATCATGATGAACGTCAAGCATTATCTGCAAGTGACGAGCGTGTTCTATCCCGTTCTGGGCGTTCTGTTCCTGTTCCGCAACCTTTTGCAGGGACTCGGCTTCTCGGCTGTGACGCTCCTCGCAGGTGTGGTCGAACTTATCGCCCGCAGCATAGTTTCGTTCGGCTTCGTGTACAGGATCGGCTTTGAAGCAGCCTGCTTCGCGTCCCCCGTGGCATGGACAGCAGCCGCTCTTCTCCTCGTATACCTCTATGTCTACGAGATCAAACGCCTTATCCACTGCTCACGACACGGGGAGCCGTTGCAGGCGTAGATCAACCGAGTGAGAACCTTCCAAAGACTTTTAATATGCTGGCAGTTTGTTTTGGAGGGAAATATGGACTCTCGACAAATTAATAGATCAGAACTGTATGGTGGGAGCCTGCTCCCACCTCTTTTTTATGCCCTCACAAACGCAAACTCCCCCCTCACGATGAGCGTTTGCCCCAAAAACATCGCAAGCGATCTACCCGCCCTACAAACAGACATTCTCTCTTGAAACGTTGAAAGCCTATCTTCCCCACCACATCTACCGTATAACAATATTAAAAGTTTTAGGAAGGGGGGTTGGGGGAAACCCTTTTTCAAAAGGGTTTCCCCCAAGAAAAAACGCCCCGGAGAAAAGGCGAGTACACATATAGAACTATCTCAGGTTTTAATTGAAAGGTTGTGCAGAGTTTGGCTCTACACAGCCTTTCTTCTTGCGTAATACTGTTTGAAATCAGCCGTTGCAGTAGCTGTCACCACATTGAAACGTAAGTGAATGTCAACCTGCTGTGTGCGGTTTCCTCTGCCGCCTTCGGGAGCGTGAACAATGATCCTGTCGATCAGCTCGTGCATGATCTCAGGGGTAAGCTCCGTGAACTCCTCATACTTCTTGACGATACTCACAAAGCTCATCACATCGTTATTCTGCTGCTCCTTGCGGCTGATCGTTTCGGAGAGCTTTGCGGCATCGGCTTTCAGTCGGCTCTGCTTCGCTTCATATCTTGCAGACATTGTAGCGAAACGCTCATCGGAGATTTTACCCGAAACATTGTCCTCATACAATCTCTCAAACAGATCGTCAAGCTCGTTGATACGCTTCTCAGCCTGTTTCAGAGCTTTCTTTGCGGTCTGTATTTCACCGCCCTGCACCGTTGCCGTGTTGCTCATTGCTCTGCTAACAAACTCTCCCTCATTGTCCCTTACAAACTGTGAGAGCTTATTCAGCTCACCGAGGATAATCTCCGTCAGAACACAAGTCCTGATATAGTGGGCAGTGCATTCGTCTGAATCGTGTGCATAGGTGGAACACATCATATGCTCCTGATTAGGTGTCATAGTCTGCGCCCTGCCGACATAGAGGGTGTTACCGCAATCCGCACAATAGACCATACCTGTAAACGGACTTACCGTACCGCTTTTCTACCTTCTTTTCTTATGGCTGCGAATCTCCTGTACCAAGTCGAAGTCGTGCTGAGAAATGATAGGCTCGTGAGTGTTTTCAGTGATAAGCCAGTTCTCTTTCGGATTTTCATACAGCTTCTTATTCTTGTAGGACTTACGATAGGTCTTGAAGTTGACCGTGTGTCCGAGGTATTCCATACGCTCAAGAATATGCACAACTGTTGCCATACCCCAACGCTTTGTTTTAGCATTATGATAACTTACACGCATACCTTTGGAACGGTAATATGCTGTCGGTGTAGGCACACCGTCTGCTGTCAGGATATTAGCGATCTGTGTCGGACCATTACCCTCAATGCAGAGCTGAAAAATCCTCTTGACCACAGCGGCAGCTTCATCATCGACTACCCATTGGCTTTTATCGGTGTCGGACTTCTTGTAGCCGTAAGGCGGGTGCGTGGCAAGGGGCTTGCCAGCCTGTGCCTTTGCTCTCTGGACGGCACGAATCTTTTTACTTGTATCACGAGCGTACCAGTCATTAAAAATGTTCTTGAATGCCATTAACTCGTTCTCGCTCTTGAAAGTATCCACACCGTCATTGATAGCGATATAGCGGACATCGTAATCAGGGAATATCAGCTCAATAAGTTCGCCTGTTTTCAGATAATCACGCCCAAGTCTTGAAAGGTCTTTGGTAATGACCGTTGCAACCTTGCCGTCCTCAATGTCAGCCATCATTGCTTTGAAGCCGTCACGCTCCCAAGTAGTGCCACTCACACCATCGTCCACATAGAATTTGGTGTTATGGAAACCGTTGTCAGCGGCGAATTTTGAAAGAATCGCCTTTTGATTAGTAATACTATTGCTTTCTCCCTGAAGCATATCGTCTTGCGAGAGTCTGCAATAGAGTGCTGTTATTTTGTCTGTCATATATTCCTCACTTTCCGACAAAAAACAGCAGGCTATGATATACACAGAAAGTCTGGAATACACAGCCTGCCGTTATCTGTTCATGCAGACTTCTCTATCTCACGGGCAATAAGCCGATTGATAATATATTCCATACTTTCCTCAGTATCAGAGTTGAAAATGATCTTGACACGATAAGTAGTCAGACCGATACGGTACTCCGAATAGGAGTTGTACCCGAATATAGGCTTTTTAATGTTTGATAAAGAATATATCTTTTTTCTGTATTATTATCTAAATCAATGGTAGGTAAAAATGATTTCTAAAAAATGCCACTTTATTTGTAACATTTGTTGGTTACTGTGCCTAATTTGTTTGCGTTAATCATTACAATCAACAAAAAGTAAATGCTGTTGCTCTGAGCATTATCCCAATTACATAAGAATAATGCTCCTAAATATTATTGACTTTATGAACTAATAAATGTTAAGACATAAAACAGAGGAACAGTACCATTTGACTGTTCCTCTTTATTCATAGCCTGCCTATTCGTCTTGCATTGGAGATACTTCTTTATGGAGCATCACCGAACCCCCAAGGCGTTTTGCGTATCAAAGTGAGTTCAGTTTTTTTTGCAGTTCTATCATGTGGTTGCGGCAGGCGGTTATTTCGCCCGTGTACTTGTTGAACCACTCGACGTCGTTCTCGTCAGGTTCTTCCTGCAAGAGCACTGCCTGAACGAGTGCGGACTGAGATCGTGATCGTTTGCGTTCGATCTCTTCGATCGTCTGCCTGCAAATCTTTATTTCCTTTTTCAGCTTTCTTTTTTCCGAAAGACTGCTCATTATTCATCACACCCCTTTAATGCCCCTTTTTGTTGATAGACTTCACAAGAGCGTCTGCTTCGTCATAGCCCTTGTCGAGTCCTGCGATGATGTCGTCGGATGCTGTTTTCAGCTCTTTCATCTTACCGCTCATCTGCTCGGGATACTTTATCAGACAGGTCTTGACTTCGTTGATGATGATCTGTTCCTTCTCGTGCCCGTTCAGCAGGAAAAGGTAGTCGTCCGCGCAGCTCGCGTCGCTGATAATCATTCTGTACCTCAGCTCGTGGTCGCCCTCGGCGTCGAGGTACGCCCCTGCGTCACGGCTCAGGTGTCCCATCTCCGTGATGTACTGTCTGTAGTAAGTCTCCTGTATGGTATTCATCGCGTTGATATACAGCGCGATAAACACCAGAAGAGAGATAACGGTCACAATTGCAATAACGATGGCGAACACCATACGTCTTTTCATCAGTTTTTCCTGACCCAATCGCCGTCACCTCTCTGTCTTATGTTTCTTCTGTCTCTTCGGATGATTCGGCTTCCTCGGTCTCCTGAGGGGTCTCATCCCCGTCGTCGGTGGCTTCGGTCTCAGCGTCATCGGCAGTTTCAGCCTCTTCGGCTTCTTCCGCCTCCTCTGCCTCGATCTCGTCGCCCTCCTGATAGTTAGCCTCGGCGAGCCTCTTCTTTTCCTTTTCGATCTCTTCGCGAATGAGTTTCTGCTTCATTTCTTCGGCAGTCTCTTCGTTCTGCTCGGCGATCTGTCTGCCAAGTTTCAGAAGTGATCTGACTTCAAGCAGTGCTATCACCGATATCGGCAGCATCGCGAGCAGTATCAGCAGCTTCCGTGCGTCTGCGAAGGTCCCCAGCCACATGAAGAATCTGTTCTTGCCCGTATATCTGCCCACTATCCTGTCATCGGTAACGGTAGTGCTGTCGGACACGGGGTTTGCGTCTCCCCTTGTCTCGAAGCTGCCGTCTCCGCAGATCTTGACTATTCTGTGTGTCACCAGCAGACCCTCGATATCCGCGTCCTCCGAGTAGAAGGTGATGATATCGCCCACTCTGAGCTGTGAAGGATCTGTAGTTTCAACGTTGATGTAGTCGCCCGTGTGTATCGAAGGCTCCATGCTTCCCGTCACTACCTGTAACATCGTCTTGCCGAAGATGACGGTAGGCTTGCCCTTTGACGACCTCACCATCACCACAACGGTGAAGATGACTGCCGCCGCGAGTATCACGGTCGCCGCGATGTTCACGGCTCTGCCTGCGGGCGATTCGGCCTTGGCGGGCTTGCCCGTTTCAGCCGCCTTCTGTGCAGCGCGTTCAAGTTCGTGCTTGCGTTCAAGTTCGCGTTCACGCTTAGCCTCACGTCTCATGCGGGCGCGTTCGTCAGCCTTTCTGTGCAGCCGTTCTGCCACGCTTACATGGTATTCGGCGTACAGACGCCTCATCTCGCGGTCGATCTCAAGCTGCTGCTCGGGAGTACGTTTCGGCGGCGTATATGCAGGTTTCGGTTTGTTCTTTAGATCCTTGCGCTTTTTCTTCTTGAACTTGTAGTCGGCCACAGCGCGCAGGAACGAGTACTTGAAGGTCTTTGCGTACTTCTTGTAGTAGACCTCCATCTCGTGCTTCTTCTGAAGCTCGGCTTCCTTGCGGCGTCTTGCCTGAACGATCTCTTTGCGCTTCTGTTTGAATGCGGGATTGTCGGTATCCTCCGGTATGATACCGAATACCATCGCGAGTATCCACCTTATCAGGCGCGGTATCACGTATATAGGATTCTTCGAGTACTCCCTGCGGATCTCCTCGAAGGGCTTGTTCTGGAAGTATTCCCTTTCCGCCTTCAGGCGCTGTGCGCGTTCGCGTTCTATGCGCTCCTTTTCAAGACGCTGCTGTTCGAGCTTGTGTCTTGCGGCGATAGCCCTCGGGTCTTCAAACGAGGCTTCCTGACCTGTTTCCTCGGCAGCCTCTTCGAGTTCTGCCTTGACATCTTCGATCTCCGCCTCGGTAACTTCCTCGTATGCCTGACGCTGAAGTTCTTCCTCGGACTGTTCCTCGATAGTCTCAACGCCCTCGGCTTCACCGAGCTCGCTGCGCATCTTCTGCTTGTTCTGGCTTACGCGCTCACGCTCCGCAGCGATACGTTCCTCTTCCTCGCGTCTGAGGCGTTCTTCCTCTCTGCGGCGGGCTTCTTCTTCCTCGCGCCTTCTGATCTCTTCCAGTCTTGCGAGGCGTTCCTGTTCAAGACGCTCCCGCTCGCGTTCCTGAGCTTCGATCTCGGCACGTTTCTGAGCGATAAGCTCCTGACGCTGTCGTTCCTCTTCCTCGCGCTGACGCTGGATGCGCCGCAGTTCTTCCTGCCGCGCCTCTTCGATCCTGGCGATCTCTTCGAGGCGGCGTTCCTCCTCTTCCTCGGCTCTGATACGTTCCTGACGTTCCAGTTCCCGTTCTTCGAGGTAGGCACGCTCTATGTCTATTACCTGGTTTATCTCATTGAGCACGCCCTTGATGTCGTTAGGCAGACGCTTCTCCAACTGGAAATCGCCGTCAACGCTGATATAGCCTGCCACCGCGTCAACGGTAACATCGTAATCAGACGACAGTTCCTTATCGAAGCGTTTGATTATCTTGGGCGCCAGCGCCTTGCTGCGCTGTGTTTTCAGCTCTGTATAGTCCGTATCCGCAGTCGTATAGGAGCGGAACAGAAGTATGTTCAGCACCGCCAGCCTGTAGATATCGGCGATATATTCGTCCTGTGGTTTAAGGATAGTATCCTCGACGTTTATCGAGTAACCCACCTTGTCGTAGCTCTCGATATACTGCCAGAGTGTCAGGCAGGCTTTGAGGTCTACGTTTTTCATGATAGCGTTGGTACGCATTACAGGCGGTCTGATGTAGGTATTTCCGAGGGTCATGCAGAGTTCGCAACCCTTGTAGCCCTCGACAGCCGTTTTCAGCTTTTCAACTCGCTGCCATACGGTATAGCCGTTCTCGTTATAGGCTTCGATACCGTCTGCCGTCTCTATTTTCAGCGACAGCTTTGTCGTTCCTCTCGGAGCGGTATCGAACACCGATTCGTAGCTGATGGTATGCACCAGCTCGTCACGGGGCACGATCGCGAGCTTTTCGTAACGCCTGCTGATAAAAATAAACAGTCTGTCCACGAGAGTGTTCACGAACTTGTTCTCGTAGGTGAACATACTCTCTTCCTTATGGATATTGAGTATCTTTGACGGGGTTATCTTTCCCGTCTTTTTGTCGATGCTTTGAATAAGGTCGGTGTGCTGTGCAAGATGCTTGACAGAGTCCACCGTTATCTTTCTTGAAAGAGCGATGGGGACTATCTCTTCGACATCCTCGATGGTCTTACGCGGATTGCGCAGCACGTTGTCGAGATGTACGAGACCGTTTTCAATGGCTTCTACCCAGGATACGTCGATAGCCTTCGCCATTATCTTGCGGTTCATGGCAAAGGAATTTTTTCCGCCTTTGAGCACCTGATCGAGTGCCGCGTAGAGTTCGTCCTCACCGAACATTTCCGCCAGGTCACTGAACTCCTCGTACCATTTCCCGTAATCGTCCTTCAATAGTCCTCACCTCCTTCTCAAAAAAATCATGTTAGGGGGTATCAGAACAGCTTCTGTAATCTTTCGAGATATGCGATAGATTCGTTCATCTTGTTCTTACCGAAGGATTTGTTCATGTATACGCAAAGTTCTCTGAGTTCCTCACGGAGCATAGCAAGGTTAAGAGACTCGAACTTTCTGAATATCTTGGTCGCGAGAACGTAGTCGATACCGTCAAGCTCGTCGCCGCCGCAGGCAACGTAAACAGGTACGAACAGACCCATCTGCTTGAGGATACGGTTACCGAACGCAACTCTGAGTTTTTCGATGACCCACAGGTCAAGCTGCTGTATCTTCCTGAGGTTCTCCTGAGAGATAGGATACTTGTCGAAAGCCTCCTTGAACATCTTGTCGAGGTGATCGAAGCCAAGGTTGATAGGCGGTGTGTCGGGTGCTTCAAAGGGCACGCCCTTCGAGTCGAGGTTGATCGGCTGAGCACGGTCGTATACCTTATCGGAGATAGCGTAGGTCGAGTCATCGTTATTCGCCGTACCGATGTACCATACGTTCTGCGGGATAACGAGCTTGCCCTTATTGAGCTTCTCAGGGTCGGTGGACCATGTATTCGGCACGATGTCGAGCTCCCACTCGTCGGCGTTCGGCATTTCGAGTATCGACAGCATTTCCGCGAAGTAATACTCGATACGTGCGATGTTCATCTCATCGAGGAGGATGAGGTTGACGTCGTTGTTGTAGCCCGACGAGTAGATACGTTTCAGAACTTCCGTTTCGTTGAAGTTCTTCGTGAATTCGTTGAAGTATCCGAAAAGCTCGGTACGGTCACGCCATGACGGCTGTACCGATGCGATGGTGGTGTCTACCTGAAGGAACTTACCGAAGGAGTAAGGCAGGGACGTTTTACCTGTACCTGAGATACCCTGTAGGATGATGAGCTTCGTGGAAGCCATACCTGCAAGGAACAGACGTATCGTCTTATGGTCGTAGAAGAGGTTCATGCGGGAGCAGGCGAAATTGCGGTACCTGTCCACGATCCCCTCAAGGGTGATCTCGTTGTCGTACTCAGGCGGCGTGTAGTTTCTGTAGAAGCTGTCCACTTCCATGAGTTTGGAGAAACGGCGGTCGGCAGTCTGTACGATGCCGTCCTCGGTGACTTCGACAGCGGTTTCGGCGCCTGCCTCGGCTGCTTCTCCGCCAGCCGCGAGAGCTGCCATACTGCCGTCGGCGAGCGACAATCCTGCCGCACCTGCCGCAGACGCGGGCAGACCCATCTGAGCGACCTTCATCGCCATTATCTCGTCCTTTTCCTTCGTCATTTTCAGGACCTGACGCTGCAAAAGCGCGATCTCTTCAAGAAGATCCTCGTTGCTGACGATGGAGTGCCTGAAACGCAGATACTTACGCACTGCGAGCACGATAAGGAACACGATGAGCGCATATACCGCTATGACAAGCACTATCGCGAGCACCGAAAGCACCCACCCGAGCGCACCGAAGTTTGTCGAGTAAGCCTTGAAAATGCTTATGTAATTCTTGATGTTGAATATCTGTTTGAGACCCTTCCACAAGCCTCCGAAAATAAGTCCGAAGCCTTGAAGCATCTCAGATATAAATACAAAAAACCATTTAAGAAATCCGCTCATAGCCTCTCTCCGTTCTTATGAGCTTCAAGCGAGTTATTCTCCTTCTTCGGGAGCGCTCTCTGTCTGCTCTGTTTCGTTCGGGGTATCCGTAGTTTCGGTCACTGCCGACTCAGCAGGTGTGTCTTCGGTCGGGGTCTCCGCAGTCTCGGGAGCTGCCGCCTCGGCAGGTGTACTCTCGGTCGGGGTCTCCGCAGT
>NZ_FPIR01000006.1:174067-230637 GCF_900119155.1 Ruminococcus sp. YE71
CTCGGCAGGTGTACTCTCGGTCGGGGTCTCCGCAGTCACGGGAGCTGCCGCCTCAGCAGGTGCGCTCTCAACAGGAGTCTCCGCAGTCTCGGCAGGCTTTGCTTCGGTCTTTGCTTCGGTCTTTTCCTCGGGCTTGCTGCCGCCGTCCTTGTTCTGGCTTGCGAGGTATTCCTCGATAGCGCGGCGCTTGATCTCTTCCTCGTCGCTCTCGGTGAGGACAGGCTTTCTGACCTCCTGAACGGTGATGATGAACTTGTAGAGCTCGATCAGGAAGAATATCGCCATCGGGATAACTATGCAGATAAAGAAGCCCTTCTTGGTGCGCAGGAAGCTCATAGCCTTTCCTGCACCGCCGAGCTTGAACTCGGTCCACTGACCGATGATATCGCCTGCGTATGCGGGCATATCGTCCTCAAGGTTGTTGTTATCGCCTCGTGTGATAAAGCTGCGGGAATTCTCAGCTATATTTATTCCGACGATCCTATGCGTGTTCTTTACTTTCTTGCCGTCGATTATCGTCCAGAAGGTAATAACGTCGCCTTCCTTGAGGGTGTTGAGGTCATCGACCTCTTTGCAGATGATGAGGTCGCCCTTCTTGAATGTCGGGAGCATCGAATCGGATTCTACCGTAAGGGGGATGAACCCGAAAAGGTTCGCCACGCCGTTATTCTTGCCCGACGAGAATACGATTATCGTAACAAGGAGCGCAAGGATAAGAACTATCCACGCAAGAACGTTAACAATTGCTTTGAGTACTTTTTTCATTTCATTTACCTCTCTTCGATCATGTTGTTTCGACTATCTTGAAGTCCATTCCAAGCTTTAAAGTTCCGCCGATAAGTTCATCGGTACAGTCGGGATCATTTCCCTCGAGCCACACCACGACTGTGAATTTATCCTTCGCTTTTGGTTCAAAGCCCTCATGTTTCGTTGTCATTACGATCGTAGAGGAGGTAAACTCGCTGTCACAATCAGATTCTTTTCCGCTGCCGTTGGATTTTGTTTTGCCGTAGACCGTCTTTTCGCCGTTTATGTAAACTGCCACTCTGACAGCCTCGTCAACTTTGTTAGTTACGTTTTCTATCGTCATCTCGCCGTCGTAGCTTATCGTATCATCGCCCGCGTTGATGAGATAGAAGGTGTAAGCTATATAGCTCTCACCGTTATGACTGCCGTTTATCATGTCGATATTTTCCGGCAGATCGTTTCCGCTGATATTCGTCATATCGTAGACGATATCCGCATTGAGCACCGCCTCAGAACGCTCATACTCAGGTGTTTCCGACAAGGTCAGTCCCTGCCGCATCATATCGTACTTGCTGATCTTTACAGTAAAGCTGCCGTACTTGTCATAGAAATACGATATCGCGTAAGCTATCGCGAGTATCGCCACGAGGATTATCACAAGCAAGCCTATGACTCTCATTATGACCTGATACCGCTTTACCTCTTTGGCAGTCCTTCTTAGTTCCAGAACATCTCTAATATCTTCAGCCAAAGCAGATTCTCCTTTTTCAATATTGTAGTATATTTCAGATCAACGATCATTCTTCCTTTTGGCCTTCGCCGTTTTCTTGTTCAACAAGCTGATCCGACCTTCTTCTTACGTACCTTTCGGCGACGTATTTTCCCGAAAGCGGACCTGCGCAGTACATACACTCAAACTCGTACAGTTTTTCCGCCTGTGCCGAGCCCGTCACGCCGTCGGCGATGGGTTCGACATCAAGACCCCTTACGAAGTCGATAAGCGACTTGACCGCACTGTCCGAGCGTTCGCTCTTGCCCAGATAACCCGTTACCTCGGTACTGAGCACGACGTAATCGACCTCATAATCCGAGAGCTTCATCAGAGGGCAGCCCGCGCTTCCGAAATCGGTCAGCATAAAGTGGAAGCCGTGATTTCTCAGCGCCTTGATGGTGGCGGACACCACGGGGTTCTCCTCATTGAGAAGTTTTACGGGAAGTGCGAAGCACAGCTTACTGGGAGTGACCTTAAAGCGTGTCGCAAGGTCGTAGATCCTTTTATCCGCCTCATGCTGGAGCAGGAATTTCACGGGCATATAGACCGACACCCACTGGAAGAGTATCTCACGCTCGATAAATTTGTTTATCGCTTCGAGAGTCTGAACGTATTCCAGCTCGAAAAGGCGGATGCATTGTGTGGTTATCTCGGCGGTGTCCCTGAAATTCTCGGGCATAAGAGTTCCCATGCCGGGAGTATTCAGTCTGGTCTGCGACTGATAGAAGGCGCAGTTTCCGCTGGAGATATCGCGGATAATGCGGTAAAACAGCTCAACAGCGCGGACCCCGTTAACGGTCGTGACCTTAGGTTCGGTATTTTCTGCCATTGTGCCGTTCACCCCCTTTTCCGACTATACACAATTATTCATTATCATTATACATCATTTTTGTCAATTTGTCAATGACTGATTAAGACTAATTTCATATTTTTCATACAAAAAACTAAAGAAAAATGAGAAATAAAGTACAAAAGATTTATATTGTAAAATAAATATGAACAAGCTTGACTTTCTCACCAAAATGCGGTATAATATTATATGCAAAATTTTTCGCCGGTATGGCTCAGTTGGTAGAGTGTCCGAATAAATTCGGACAGCGCATTCGTATGCGCAGGTCGTGGGCTGTGCTTAAAGCGACACGGCACAGTCGGTACGCAAGCGTCTTACAAAAATCAAATATCACCAATGCTGGTATGGCTCAGTTGGTAGAGCAGCGCATTCGTAATGCGCAGGTCGTCGGTTCGAGTCCGACTACCAGCTCCAAGCGAAAAGCCCGTAAACCGCATGAACGAATTCATGCTGACGTTTACGGGCTTTTTTCGTCCCTTATACAACCCGACTGATTGTATAGGGGACGTTTTCTTTGTAAACTGTCATACCCCTTGTGTCACAGAGGCACAGGATATTAAGTATACTATTATTAATATTATTACAATAGTGGAAAGAAGAATTCTATTGGTGCGCAACGAATTGGTCGTGCAGTTGTGGTTGATATTTCAGCTAAGATGTGATATAATTGAAATGGTATTTTAGAGCAAAAGATAAAGATTTATGAGGTGAAAACATGACTCCAAACGCAAAACGAGGCTTTATGCCGACAGATGAACGGGATTTTTCAGAAAAAGCGCTCCCGAAGCTGCGGAAAGCGGCTGAGGAGGTCTATTTTTTGCTGAACCGAGGTTATCCCGTCACAGGTACCACACGGTTCATTGGCGACCATTATCAGTTATCTGAGCGTCAGCGTCTTGCACTGGCACGCATTGTTTCTCCGAAGGAAAGCATCATTTCACGGAAAAATCGTGAGTTGACTGACATTTCGGGAAAAACGCTTTATATCGACGGATTAAATGTCATCATCGGTCTGGAGATCGCGTATTCAGATTCCATGCTGTTTCGCTGTATGGATGGCACTATCCGTGATCTGGCAGGTCTGCACGGCACTTACAGGCTGATCTCGCAGACGGATTCAGCCATTCGCGCTTTACTTGCATCTTTAGAGACGCTTGAAGTGGAAAAAGCGGTCATCTATCTCGACCAGCCGGTATCCAATTCCGGACGGCTCAGACAGAGGATTCTGGAATTAGCAGGATCTATCCCGTTTTCACTGGAAGTAGAGACAGAGAATCCGGTGGATGCAATCCTGAAAACCAAGCCGCTGGTCGCATCGGCAGACGCGATCATTCTTGATGAATGTCAGCAGTGGTTCAACCTTGTGAAATATGTTGTAGAGAAGCAGATAGGTGATTATCCTTACATAGAGATCATGCAGGATCAATTGTAAAATAGATCAGCGTCAGAAAAAAGCAGGTTCATAAGAGCCTGCTTTTTGTTTTGGAATCCATTTTTATAACACTTGCAGAAACTGCTATATACTACTTATAGCAGAAGCAAAACCGCGGCTATTTTCTGTCAGATGCCTTGATAGTTATTACTTATGTCAATCGGCGTATCGGTTTGTACATAATCCACTATTTTTATTGACAATTAAGCCTTAATATGATATAACATTTCAAAACAATATCATATTGTGCCAATTTTTCCTTGCTTTGGTAATAAAATAACGGGGGTCAGAACATGATAAAAGCCGAACTGTATTACAATCCGTATCTCATGGAAATAGACGTCAGATTCAACGGGCAGCCGCCGCATATCAACAGTCTGATTGAAAAATATCAGAACAAACCGCTTCAAGACTGGATCGACGCTGTACCGCAGATATTTCACGATGAGATGAACGGTTATTATTTCGAGCTTGATTTTTCGGGAACGGCACTTGACTGTGATGAGGTCAGGGAGACTTTTCGCAGGGCTGGTGTCTCTGAAAATGAAGTGCCTGTTTTTCTGAAAAACGAGCTGGAATCCCGTGAGGAAAAGATCGGAAGGATCGATGAACTGCTTGTGTGGCTCGATGAGAACCGTTACAGAAGGTTCGATGTTGAAGCATTCCGCAAGGACAACAGCGAGCTTTTCGATGAGGATTATCCATGTATATCAGAACGACTGGGTGAAGCCCGTGCTCACGATGATCAACAAGGCAAACGTGAAGGAGGAGCGCTATGTCTACACGAACAGCTCCGCTCTGCTCACGGAAAAGGAGGCTCGCAGCTGCATCGTCAGAATGCTGATGCAGCCCTGGTTCGGCGGCGAACCCGTGCCGATCGATAAGCTGACGCGTTCGCTGAGAGTGCTCAGCCTTTCGCGCAAAGACCGCAAAACGATCGGCTCGCTCATCGAGGACTACGAGATCTTCGGCGGTCAGCTCGTGTGGAAGTCGGAGCAGCTGCCGGAGCTCGGAAAGCTTGTCAGAACGGTTCTCGGCATCACCGACAAGGACATCGAAAAGCTGCGCTCCGCAAATGAGCTGGAGGAACTTGCTGCCTCAAGGCTCAAAAAGATGAACAGAAACAAATTGCAGGATATATGTTTTGTTATGACATCAGTAGAGGAGGAGGATAATGATGACATTTGACGCTGTTGAAAGAAGCGGACTGGATATCAGTGCTGTTAGTATCAGAGGCAAGCTGGAATCGCTGAATAAGGGATTCAGGAGCAGTTTAGCGCCTGAGGGTGGGGTGTATGCTAGTGAAAATACAGCCTACCTTGAATATGCCAAAGCAATGGGCGTTGAGAATATTGAACAATCACCGACTGTAAAAGCTACAATATTTGATACGATAAAAGGTCTTAAAAGAATAGCTGATCGTGATGTAAGCAATGATTATCTCAGACAGCAAGCCGGATTTGCTGCTGAAAAGATCAGTACCGGTGTTGACAATATTAAAGCAATATCAGAAGGAACAGGTGAAGTTACTATTAGACTTGATGAAATGTCTGATGATTTGCGAAGCAAAACGTCTGATTTTCTTGGTGATGACTGGAAATTATCAAAAGGAAATGACCCTTTTGCTGATAAGTTCAGGCTTAGGTTTAATGAAGACGGCAGTATCAAGGATTGTAAAGCGATACAGTCTAAATTTGTTGGTAAAAATGCAAAAGAGTGCTATGCTCATTTAAAGTCATCTGAATATAACAGATATTATGAAAAGTGTCATGAAGTCGAAATTCCCAAAGATTATTATGAAGGAGTAAAACAGATAAATAGTAAAAAAATAAAGTCAATAGAAGAAAGCATTAAAAAGTTAGAACTTGAAGGGAATACTGAAAAAATCGCTGAACAGCAGATTGAGCTGGAAAAATGTAAATTAATTGATGCAAAAACCAAACCAAGCTCCATATCCTATAATACCCCGTACTATACACTTAAAGCAATCAGAGCACACAAAGCCGGAGTTTCATCAGCCAAACAAGCCGCAGGCTTGACTGCTGTGGTATCGGGTGTGGATAATTTTCAGCAATACTATAATGGTGAGATATCCGGCACCGAGGCTATTGAAAATGTGGCTAAGGACACAGCTATTGCAGGCGGTATTGGATATGTAACCGGTGCTGTTACCGACCTTGCCGGAGGTTCAAATATTCCGGCAGCGGTGATAACAATGGGCGTGGAGTCTTACGATGATGTTAAAGGCTATGTTGACGGTGATATCAGCGGTGAAAAGTTAGCTTATGAACTTGGAGGAAATGCGGCTAGAACAGCAGGTGGTATTGCAGGATTCAAAGCTGGAGCTGCGGCTGGAGCATTAACCGGAGCCAAAGTTGGAGTAGTTGTCGGTGGAGTTGGCGGAGCCGCAACCGGAGCAGCAGTTGGAGGAGTTGTAGGCGGATTTGCCGGAAGTATGGGCGGCAGTGCTGTTGCTGCCAAAGCATACGAAGCAGGTGCGGAGTTCGTATCCGACTGGTAATGCTAAGAAAAAGGTCGCAAACGCGATACATAAATAACGGTCAAAGAGCGTTCACCAAAAGCGCTGAGAGCCTATTTGTGCCACCGACTGCTGAGGTCGGGAAAATAGCTATATTAACCTTCATATTTTTATATACCGCTTTCAGAACAATACGGTCTAAATTCTTCGTAAATCGTTCTATTTCGGTATACTCATCAACCAAGACAGCCCATCTCCTACTTGACAAAACCGCGTATTTATGATAAAATAATGATAACATAGGAGATGATACGCTCGATGAAGAAAAACAAGTATAAAGTCATAGAGAATCCGTTGAGCGGTTATGATTTCAGCTTTCGCAGATGTCATGCGGCAGAAATCGGGGCATACATTATCGGAATTACGCTCTTTATTTTGATTTGTGCATTTGCTGTTTTTTCAGAAGATGACGGACACAGCTGGAATAATCTATGTGAAAATTTATTATACCCATTATCCTTTTCGATTCCGCTGTTTCTCCTTGGTTTGAGCATGACATTCAGAATCAGGCGCGTGAAAAGAATCATTGCAAATGGAAAACAGGTAGACGGCGAAATAGTTTCATATCGCAGGACACACATTAATTATGCAATAGGCAGTCGTGCTCCAAGAAAACCAAATCACACCATACTGACTATAAGATTTAATGATAACGGCGATCAAGAATGTACTGTAGGTGCAGGACACAAACTGCCGGAAAAAGCACTATCTTCTCCTTACTGTACAGTGTATATCTTAGATGATAATGTATTTGTCACCGGTTTCAGCCTGAGGAAAAAAGGAGATCCTCAGATATCTTTTAAGTTGGAAGAATAAAGAGAATAAAAAATCAGTTTTGTATAACCTACAAGTCGCAGGTCGAAAACTATGACAAAATGAAGATCATTATCATATCCTTGAATGATAAGGGTATGGAAGGTGATAATAGTATTATTCGACTTTTGAGTACGCTTCTGTCTACAACTGAGACTGTTGCAAGAAGAAAACAGATACTCGAAACCCAATTCAATATTCCCATGACAAAGGAAATCGAGTAGGAGGTGCTTGAAAGCATCAAGAAGATGATGAAAAATCTGAAACTGACAGCACAGCAGGCAATGGATGCATTGGAGATTCCCAAAGACGATCAGGCACGTTATGCCGCAATGCTCGATAATAACAAATAAACTGATATTATCCCCTCAGAGTTGACACGCGAAACATAAAGCGTGTCAACTTTGAGGAGGATTTTTTATGTCAAAGAGTAGGTTGAGAATGAATAGCATCAGTGATGGTTTTAAATGAAGGGCAGGGTAGCTTTGTGTGCTGCTTATTCGTAAAGTTGAATATGAAACTAATAATAACACCCTTATGACACTTGTGCAGCCATCCAAACTTTGACAGTTTCCGACACAAAAAATTGACAATCAAAACTCATTCTGATATAATTTTAAATGGCTTAGAAGCCATGTTCATATATCACTTATGATGTGGTGTACAGTATTGTTCTGAACGATGTCAGACGCGTGCTTGAAAGCTACTTGCACGACAAAGAACAGTTCAGAGCATATCTTGACAGCCGATACAGCGACAAACGAATAAGTGTACTATATTAATAGTGTGATAATAATAAAAAAGCAGGTCCATATGTGCGATGCTGATATAGAAGTTTTTCGCCATAGTATTTCTGATGCAAGGTCAGAAGTACTATGGAGTTTCTGTTGACATGGCAGTAATACTGTGTTATAATGAATGCGAATACAAATCGTATCTGCATCGAGAGGAGCTATAAAAATGATATTATCCGATAAAACGATTATAAAAATGCTTGATGAAAACTCTTTGGTGATCAAACCGCTTATAAAAGAACAAATACAACCCGCAAGTGTTGATATACGGTTAGGCGATACATTCAGCGTTGTTGATGACACTCCTTCGGGAATAATAACCTTGGACAATAAGATAAGCTATAAGACCATTAAAACCGATACTTACTTGATTTTACCCGGGCAATTCGTTTTGGCAACAACGATGGAGTATTTTGAACTGCCTGATAATCTAACGGCATTCGTTGAAGGCAGAAGTTCTCTTGGTCGAATGGGGTTGTTTATTCAGAATGCAGGGTGGGTCGATCCTGGCTTCAAAGGTGAGATAACATTAGAATTATATAATGCTAACAGATGTGCTATCGAGCTTAAGTGCGGACGTAGAGTAGGACAGTTAGTATTTGCAGAAATGGACGATCATGCACTAAATCCATACAATGGAAAGTATCAAGGACAAAAAGGAGCAACAGGCTCAAAGGTCTTTATGGATTCAGATAAATTCTGATTTATCTGAGCAGGATAATTAATTCAATGCCCCGAAGCGATTTGAAACGCTTCGGGGCAAAACTTCTATATGGTTATCTGTCATAAGAACCTGCTTTTTGTTTTGGGATCCATTTTTATTTCCTTGCAGAAACCGCGGCTATGAATAACGCAGCCATCCGACAAGCTAAAAAACCAAGGTGTAAAAAGACTTACTTGATGGTAACAGTCACAGCCCTCTGGTTCAGGTTGCTGATATCCCACTTGCCGTCAACTCTCGCGCCGACTGCGAGCTGATAGGTTCCTGCGGGGACCTTAGTCCTGGTGTAGACGGTTCTGGTCGCATCGAACTGATCGAGCAGTCTCCACTTGCCTGCGGAATAATATGCGACCGCGTACTTTTCAGCACCCGGGACCGCATCCCAGCTGAGCCTGAACGCATTGCCCCGTACCTCAACATTAACTTGGGGATAAACAGGTGCATTCGGGGTCACAACGATCGCATTTGAAGTGTCGGTGAACCACTCGCCGTCGAGCTTTGTGATAACAGCTACCTTGTACTCCTTGACCGGGGTCAGTCCCGTGATGGTGTAGGTGTTGCTGTCACACTCTGCGATCTTCGTCCACTCGCCGTTGAGGTAAGCCATTACCGCATAGCTTTCGGCGCCTCTGACCGCAGTCCAGTCGAGTCTGACTGCGCCGTCACCCTTGACGTATGTGATGACAGGAGGGACGTAGGTACTTGCATCACCTATCACCCATACAGCGGAAACAGTATTCTTATATCCTCCGACGCCTGTGATCGTAATGGTATGCTCTCCCGCGTCTACGGCAGAGGTCTCGCCCGACACAGTATAGTCGATACCCTCGGTCAGGACAGTGTCGCCGAACTTAACGGTGAATTTCGGCGTGATCTCCTCGCCTGTATAAACGATGTGCCTACGCTCGAAGGAGACAGCAGCTAAGGAAATGTCGATCGCACCCAGCTCATACTCCACGTTCACGGTCACGTCACTGTCGGGCATTGTCAGCGTATCGCCGTCGATCGTTCCCGCACTTGCTGTGTATCCCGTGAGATCGTGACCTGCGGGAAGAGTATTGCCGAGGGTGACTGTTTCATCCTTTGCCGCGTAGTACTTTCCGTTATACGCAAGACCTGTGCCGTAAGCCGTGATACCGCTGACATTGTACTGAGTTGCCTTGCTGCCGCCGACTGTCACATATTCGCCTGCGGTAATGGTGTGAGCAGGCTTGCTCGTATCCGCCAGGGTGTGTTTTTCCACGGAGGTGGGCTGTACCGTGTAGTAAACATTCGTGCATTTTATAGAAGCAGAAGCAGCATCATATTTGCAGCCGATCGGGTGGAACTTTGAACCGCCGCTGTATTCACCTGCAAAGAGACAGTCGCTCATCGTGATATTAGCATTGTCAGCCCATCCGATAATACCGCCGACATTCACAAAATCACTGTAATATGCCTTGCTGCCGATAGTTCCGCTGTATACCACGCTGCGGAAACGCTGCTGTTCAGATTGACATCCGCGGTCACATTGATATTTTCGATGGTATTTTTGCCGTCAGCAAAACCTGCAAGAGCCGCACAATGCTGTCCGCCTGTGATACTGCCGCCAACTGTCAGATTTTTGATAGTTGCGCCGTCAATGCAGGAGAATACAGCTTCTTTACCTGCACTGCCTGAAATGTCGGCAGTGATCGTATGTCCCGCTCCGTCGAAATTGCCCTTGAACGGATGCTCCCTGCTTCCTGCCATCGTGCTGACGGCAATATCATTCATCAGTCTGAAATACACGCCGTCTGTTGCATCTGCATCACAGAAGGCTTTGAACTTATCCCAGTCGTCGGCAGTGTATATCCTATACGGAACATATGACGTGCCGCTTCCGCCCAGAGTGCCTGCCTCTGTATTATACTGCGCCGTAACGGTACGGTCCTGCGGACCGTTGATAATGTATTTGTAGCTGTCACCCGACCAGCCCGAGAACTTGCAGCACTTGCCGTTTTTGTAATAATACTTGGGCGGCTCGGGAGGTGTGGTGCTCTTGTTGTAATCGACAGTCTGAGTTTTCAGCACCGTGCCGTCAGCACCCTTGAAGGTCACGTTGTAGTCAAAGGTATGCACCCTGACCGTCCTCTTTTTTGTTGAGATACTTCTGTTACTGTAAACGGCGGCTGAAATATCGCAGGTGTAATCATTTGCCTGATTAGCGAACGGCATGACCGAGAAACTTGTATTCTCGTTAAACCGCAACGAGCCGGCAGGAGCACCGCTGAAGCTGAATACTTTCTGCTGATCGGGGTATTTTGCGCCGTACAGGTCATACACTACGCCGCCCGACAAGGTATAGTTTGCTGCCTTATTATCTGTCGGGACATAGATATCGCCGTCGCAGACCAGCGAAGAAATGCCAAAGGGCTAAACTCCCTCTCCGTTCTTCTCATAGTAGAATGTTGTATCAGTGGTACGGTTCGAGCCCACACCTGTGTCTTTCCAGCTGTCGAAATAAGCCGAGGTCTTGCCAAAATGCAGGGTATTACCGTTAGTAGCGCCGTTGATGGTTGAGATCTTACAGCCGAATTTTCCTTCCCACAAGGTGATTGTATTGATGCCGCAGTAAGCCACGGGGTCAGCAGCTTTAATGGTAACTCTTTCAACATAGAATTCGGATTTGTCGGCGGTCTTTCCCCAGACAGAAAGATCAAGGCTGTCGGGAATGCCCTGTACCGTAAAGCTCTGAACATTAGAGCCCGATGTTTCGGCAACCTTATCGATGAACTCATAACCTGTCTTTGCGTTTGTAAGTACTTCGTTTCCCGAGGCCGTGACCTTCGGATACTTATAATTCAGACGAATATAGTTTGCCCTGTTGTTATTATCGTTTACAACGTTCCAGTAGACCGTGACCACATACTCTGGCGGAGCCGTTGCCGCTTCAGCTGTAAGATCGACCCACGACAGTCCGCTGCTTCCGACCATCATCAGTCCTGTGACTGCAAAAGCCGTGCCCCGTCTGAGCAGGCCTGTGATTTTGTTTGACATTTTAAACCTTCCCCTTACTTTTGAGACTGTAAGTACCGATGGGACTTACGGAGTAATTATACTCTTATTTTCGTGTGTTGTCAATGGAAAGATGTATTTTTATACATGAGGGCTATTCTCTCGGCAGTATGTATCGGCAGATCACAGAAAAGCCCCGCAGCTCATCACTGCGGGGGTCTGTGGTTCTTTCAGGTCATCTGCGCTTTCTCACGATGACAGCGGCTGCTGCCGCAAGACCCAGAGCCGCGAACGCTATGCCCTCTGCCGACCCTGTGGAGGGGTTCGGATCGGAAGAGCCTGCGGACGCCGACGCTGTGCCTGTTGCCGCGGCTGCGGAAGCGGAAGCGGAAGTTGAAGTCGAAGCGGAAGTCCCGTCAGCCGAAGAGCTGTCCGCAGACGAACTTTCGGTGCTTTCGGTGCTGACTGTCTGACCGTCTGTCGGGGGGGCGCCGAGGTTCGCAGCTGCGCCGACAGTCGTTTCGGCAGCCTGCTCGCCGTTGATGTACAGGTAGTAGGTCACGCCTTCTTCAAGGGCTTCGCTTGAGAACACGATGTGGTTCGCACTCTTGACGGCTTTACCCGAATAGAGCACATTCCCGTCCGCGACCTTTATCTCGAAGCTGTCGCCGTCATTCAGGGTGATGGCTGTGCCGCCCTGACCGCCGAAACCGTTGTCGCCGCCGTCGGGCTTGGTGGGAGGTTCCTGTCCGCCGAAACCGCTGTCATCGCCGTCGGGTTTGGTGGGAGGCTCCTGTCCGCCGAAACCGCTGTCGTCGCCGTCGGGCTTGGTAGGAGGTTCCTGTCCGCCGAAGCCGCTGTCGTCACTGTCGGGTTTGGTGGGAGGTTCCTGTCCGTCACCGGGCTGACCGCCGCCGGGATTACCGCCGCCCATTCCGCCTGCGCCGAAGGTGATGTACTTTCCCGAAGTGGGGGAAGTCGCCATCTGTGACATACCCACGCCGATGACCGTTCCGCCAGTCACGTTGAAATTGCAGTTGAAATCGCCGTAATCGAGAGCGGCATTGTCACCCATCGACGAACCGAAGACCTCGGTATAGCCGCCCGAAATGTTGATGTCGCCGTTGGAGTCGAGACCGTCGCCGTCGGCGTTGATGTACCACTCGCCGCCCGTGATGTTCAGCTCGAAGGAATAGCCCGTAAGGTCGCCGTTCGCGGCATTCACGCCGTCGTCGGTCGAACGGATGCTGCCGCTGCCGCCGTTGAGGTTCACGACCGCGCCCTCGAAGCCCTCATAGCTGTTCTCAACAACGATGGTCGGACCGTTACCGTCCCCCGAACCGATGTTGAGCAGATAATCGGAATGTATGCCGTCATCGCCCGCGTTGATGGTGATGTTTCCGCCGAGGATGTTCAGCGACTCGCCGCCATCGGTGCCGTTGAGGTGTATGGCGTCGTCAGCCGAAGTGACGCTGATATTTCCGCCGGTGATGTTCAGCTCACCGTCCGCCACGATGCCGTCGTCGCCTGCACTGATGGTGATGTCGCCGCCGTTGATGTTCACTACCGCTTCCGAAGTCTCGTCGTCCTCATCGGGGGAAGATTTCAGACCGTCGCCGTCGGCCGTGAGGTCGAGGGTACCGCCGTTCACAGTCACCGAACCGTCGCTCGAAAGCGCGTTGTTCACCGCCTTCACGTTAAGGGTCACCCCTTCGGAAACGGTGATGTCTGCGCCCTCGCCGCCCTTGATGCCGTTCTTGCACGCCGAGCCGTCGGCGGTGAGAGTGCCGCTGCCCGAGAACACAACGTTCGCGTTCGACTTTATCTTGACCGCCGCACCCTCGAAATCAGCGGCGGCAGTCTCGTCGGCGGAATCCTCGTTTGCGGGGTCTTCCGCGTCGGTGAGGGTGTTCTCGCCCTCAATGACGATCTCTGCGGAAGCCTCCTTGCCTATCTTCAGCGGCGAAGTCTCCGAAGAGGTGAGCCTGATGTCGGAAAGCACCAGCACAACGCCCTCGGTGCCTTTCTTGACGGTGATGCTGCCCTCGGCACATTCGCCCGTGACCACGTAGGTACCTGCGGCGCTGATGGTGAGTTCCGTGCCGCTGATGTCAAAGCCCTCGCCGTCGGTGTCCGAAGCGCTGATGCCCGTGTCGGTGAAGGTGAACACGTTATCAGCCGTATCTTCGTCGTATGCGAGAGCGCTCATAACGCCTGTCTGTGTGAGTATAAGGGTCGCAGCCGCCGCTGCGGATATTGCTTTCTTTGTGATCCTTGCTTTCATGATCTTTTCCTCCTTCATGCAGTGCGGATGTTGTTTCCGCCTTTCTGTATACAAGTATATCCCGCTAACTTAAAATCTGCTTTAAGCTGTGCTTTAAATTAACTTAAAATTTCAGCGGCAGTTAAGGCAACACCGCACAACCACCAGCTCGCGCCTTTGCACGTCATATGCCGTATCAAGCATAAGCTTGATACACATATTATTCCGTCAGATTGCCCAAATTCTCCTTGACTTGCGTCAGCAAGTCAAGGAGAATTTAGACAATCTGACGAAAAATCTGTGGCACCAGCTTCGCTGGTGCGGCGCATCTGACGCACAATGGTCGTGCGGTATTGCCTTAAGATATATACCGAATTTTTCCAAAAATCCTTGCATCCCCGAAAAAACTGTGATATAATAATGTAAGGGGACAGGCTGACCGTCCCCTTGCAGAATGTATTTTTATCCGCGCCGCACAGCTGTATCGGCGCGAAGTCTTTTTTGACAGATCTCAAGGAGGAAAAGATCATGACACACAACTTCACAAAGCGCACTCTCGCAAGTGTGCTGGCAGTTCTCTGCGCTGCGGGCAGCACTCCTGCAAGCCTGCTGACAAACGGTTTTATCGGCAGCGCGGCTCTCACCGTAAGCGCCGAGGGCGTCGATCCCCTGACACACTTTGACGCTGTTGAGCCTACCTGCACCAAGGACGGCAACATCGAATACTGGTGGGATCTGCTGACCCTCAAGTTCTATACCGACGCTGACTGCGAGAACGAGATCACCATCTATGACACCATCATCCCCGCAACAGGTCACAGCTACGGCGAGCCCGAGTGGACATGGAGCGAGGACAATTCAGCCGCATCCGCAGTCTTCACCTGCTCTGCCTGCGGCGAGACCGAAACGGCAGAAGCCGCTGTCACAAGCGAGAAGAAGGTATATCCCACCCATGAAAACGAGGGGCTGATAGTATACACCGCCACCGCCGAGTTTGACGGCAAGACCTACACCGACACAAAGGAAGAAGTTCTTCCCACCAACACGCTGGAGCACTTCGACGCCATCGAGCCCACCTGCACAAAGGACGGTCAGCCCGAATTCTGGTGGGATCTCCAGACGCTGAAATTCTACCTCGACCCCGACTGCACACAGGAAGTCACCATCTTCGACGTGACTTATCCCAAGTACGGTCACGACTTCGGCGATACCGCTGAATGGAACTGGAGCGATGACTTCTCGTCCGCCACATTCACAGGCACCTGCGCAAGATGCGGCGAGACCGTCACAGAAAAGGCTTCCGTGACCGCAGAAACTACCGAACCGACCTGCACTTCCGAGGGACAGACCGTTTACACCGCCGCCTGCACCATCGCAGGAAAGACCTACACCGACACCAGGACAGTTGTTCTCGAAAAGCTCACCAACACTCTTCCCGTCATCACCACCAAGAAGGGCAGCGGCTCCGTAAAGCTCAGCTGGACTGCTGTCAAGGGCGCGGAGAAGTACGCAGTCGTTGCTTATGTGAACGGTTCCTGGAAGAAGCTCGCAGAGGGCAACACCGATACTTACACCGTGACAGGTCTTACCGCAGGCAAGACCTATAAGGTAGCCGTTATCGCAAAGGTGGACGGCAAGTGGATCACCGACGTCTCCAACGCTGTCGAAGTGACCGCAGGCGAGGTATCGCCGTACCCCGAAGTGTCCACGGAGATCAATGATAAAGAAGTACGCATAAGCTGGGAGCCCGTTTCGGGAGCAGAAGCCTACGCTATCGCCTACTACAGATCAGGCAAGTGGAGAGTGTTAAAGCAGCTTCCCCCTTCCGTGACATACTATGTCTTCAAAAACATCCCCACAGGCACTTACAAGATCGCAGTGGCAGCCAAGTTAAACGGCAAGTGGGATACCACCGGCATCACGAACAAAGCGATCACCATAATAATCAAATAACGACCGTCCAAAATAAAAACGGCGGCAGCTTCTAAGTGAAACTGCCGCTTTTTTGTGGTGCGTTTTTTTCTGTGAGAACCTTCGCCTTTCCAAAGACTTTTAATATGTCGTATGTTTGATGTGAAAGGTACGTTTGGCTCTCTACATTTCAAAGAGATGTACTTTAAGAAAAACCAAGCATCATCTGTAGCTGCCGTATTTTGCTTTGAAGGCGTTTTTGGCTTCGTACATTGCCTGATCGGCGCGCTGGAAGAGCGACTCGAAAGTGCTGTCGTCGGGGGTCTGTTCTGCCATGCCGACCGCCGCGGAGTATCTGAGCCACGGTTCGAGGGCGGAGTTCCCGAAGCTCTCTGTGAACGCCGAACTGAGCGACCCTGCAAGGCGTTCCCTGTCGTCGAAGTCTTGACCTTTGAGTATCGCCACGAACTCGTCGCCGCCGATGCGGTACACGGGCGAGTGCTTGAAAGTCTCGCAGATCATGCGGCAGCAGCCGCTGATATAGGTGTCCCCTGCCTTGTGACCGTGCTCGTCGTTGATCCGTTTCAGATTATTCAGATCGACCATCACCACGGCAAGACCGCTGTCATTTTCCTTCATCGCTTCTTCAAGTTCGGCGGCTTTTTTGATATACGCCGCCTTGCTGCCGACACCCGTCAGGTTATCCTTGTAGGCTTCAAGGCTTATCTGACCTATCTGAGCGTTCTTGAAGCGGATGTCCTTTTCCGCCTGACTCAGGTTCTGCATATATTTAAGGTTATTCTTCATGAAGGTCACGAACAGGTGGTAGATGTCCTCTATCTCATCCCCCGTCCGAATGTCGAGCTGTTCCATCACGGCGATGTTGTTCTGATGATCTGTCTCGGTCTCGTAGGCGAATTTGTCGGTCGCCTGCTTCATGCGGTTGATCGGACCCGTCACCATCTTCTGCATGGTATGTACGTCGATAAGCGCGATCAGAAGAGTTATCAGCACCAGCAGGGCGAGCATTTTCAGCACGAAGTTTATGTCCTGCCTGTGCAGTTTCTCCACCGAGAAATCCACGCACACATGACAGCAGTAATTGCCCTTGCTGTCGAACACGGGACGCATATAGGTCAGCATATATCCGTCCACCGTGTCGCCTGTCAGGACGGGTATCTCCTTTCCCTCGCAGAGGTCGGTGAGATAGGGCACGACGGCAGGGTCGGGTTCGTAGATCGTCCCCGGCGGATCGGCATCGAGACTGTAGTCGCTGTCAAGGTCGAAGATGACCTCTCCCCCCTCGGGAACAAAATGATAAACGTACATATATAAGACGTCGGGGTAGTTCGATTTCAGGAACACAAGATTCTCACGTATCTCATTGTACTCCTCAAGCTCAAAGTTCTTCTCCATGTAAAGCTGAACTTTATCATGGTCGAACTCCTCAGACATCATTATCGTGGCACTCTTCCCCATAGCTGTGTACTCTTCTTTCGTTCTCCTCTCGAACCTAAGATACACAACGAAAACTACCGCGGCGATTATAACAAGAAAACTCGCGATAAACAACAACGGCAACCGCACAGATATAGATATCTGCTTCCTGCTAACACTTCCGCTTCCGTCACTCATGACCCATCCCCCATTTTCACACATATCGCTTACGGCGCTCTTTTTCAAAATAGCTTGCCCCTTGCCAAAAAGACGTTCGATAGAGCGTAACGCACCATTTGAGCGTATTTGTCAGATAACATCTTTTGAAATGTCAATGGACTATCTTCCCGACCCCAACAAACTAACAACATATTAAAAGTTTCAGGAAAGGGGTCTGGGGGAGAACCCTTTTTCAAGCCGTGCGAAGCTAAGGCGGACGTGCGAAGCTAAGGCGGACGTGCGAAGCTAAGGCGGGTTTCCCCCAGCAAGACCTGCACTCTTGAAGAAAAAGGCACCATATGCAATATGTTTGGAATATGTATAATCTGTGTATTATTATACCATGTTTCTCCTTTTGGTTCAAGTGTTTCCATGAAAAATATCTCAAAAGATTACTGACGCACAAATATTCGGTGGGATTTTTGGGCATTTATACAAATCGTCGGGGCTTTACCTTTTTGGATAATGACACGGGAAAAGTTCCATGATATAATTATATAAACAAAAGAAACTTCGGAGGCAAAATGAAAAACAAGATAAACAGGCTTGCTGCCGTCTGTCTGGTGCTGACCATGCTGGCAGGCTGCGGCAGAACGATAGAAGCGACCAACAGCTTGCCCGTGGCAACTGCCGAAACTACGGCGGTCACGGCACTTGCGGCCGACACCTCGTCGGCGGACGAAAGTCAGGCAACCGCCGTCACATCGGCAGAAACCGCCGTCACTCCCCTTTCGGACAGTTCGGAAACGGACAGCAAAAAAACGACTGCATCCGAAAAACCTGCCGTCACCGTGCAGGAGACCCGACCGCCCGTTCAGACCACGATCCCCGAAACGACCGAGCCGCCTGCTCCCGACCCCGACGACCTCAGCGTGCCGTACTCCGCGGCTTACGCGCTTTACCGTGCCGACGATGATATGCTGATAGCAGGCAGCGGCACCGACAAGCGCATCTCTCTCGCAAGCATCACGAAGCTGCTTTCGGCCTCGGTCATGCTGGAGCATCTCTCGCCCGATGACCTCGTGACTGTCGGCGACGAGGTCTACCGCGCAAAGCCCGACTCCACCCTCAGCGGCATCGCACCGAACACGACGCTCACCGTCCGTGACCTCATCGCGGCAATGCTTCTGCCCTCGGGAAACGATGCCGCATATACCGTCGCGGTCTGCACCGCAAGGGCGGCTTCGGGGGACGCGGAAATGTCTGTCGATGCTTCGGTGGAGTACTTCTGCGGACTGATGAACAGCTTTGCGGCAGAGCACGGCATGACGAACAGCCATTTCGCGAATCCCGAGGGCTGGGACGACCCCGACCACTACACCACCCTCGACGATCTGCTGAAACTCGCCGACTACGTGCTGACCGTCCCTGCCATCCGTGAGACCGCCGCCATGCACACCGTGTACTGCACACCCGTCTCGGGCGGCAGCTATTTCTGGACGAACACGAACCTGTTCCTCGACCCGAACAGCGCCTATTACCGCAGCGACTGCATCGGGCTAAAAACAGGCACCACCGCCGACGCAGGCTGCTGTCTTGTCAGCGCCTTCGATATCAGCGGCACCACATACGTCTGCGCGGTCATGGGCTGCGGCGAGAACACCGATCGTTACGAGCTGGTGCAGAAAATACTGAACAGATATATCCGATAGAAATGCAAAAAGCCCCGTCCGCACGGACAGGGCTTTTGCTGTTTGTGTCATTTCAGACCGAAATGTCTGTCGGCTTCACCTGCCGCCTGACACAGACACATGACCGTCACTCCTATGAGCGACCCTGCAAAGGTCCCTATGATAAATCCGATCATTTCCGTTCCCCCTTTCCTGCACCTTTTTATAATATGCCCGAAATACCGTTTTTTATCCTTTTTTCATCCACTTAACGGCCCGAAAAAGCCTGCCGCATCAGCAGATCTGCGAATATTAATAAATGAAAAATTTTTTTATTTACCACTTTACAAGACTGTCGTTTTGTGCTATAATGTTATGTGAAAAAATTTGCGTAAGGAGGAATTTACGGTGCAGAAGGCATATCTTATTCTCGAAAACGGTACTGTATTTGAAGGAAAGAGCTTCGGCGCACAGGGCGAAACTATTGGTGAGATAGTTTTTACCACCGCTATGGTAGGCTACCTTGAAACACTTACCGATCCGAGCTATTACGGTCAGATCGTTGTTCAGACGTTCCCTCTTATCGGTAATTACGGTGTTATTCCTACCGATTTTGAGAGCAGCCGTCCGCAGGTAAAGGGCTATATTGTCAGAGAATGGTGTCAGGAACCCAGCAATTTCAGATGCGAGGGAGATCTTGACACTTTTTTAAAGGAGAACGGTATTATCGGTCTCTGCGGCATAGATACCCGTGCGCTCACAAGGATAGTGAGAGAGTACGGCGTTATGAACGGCAAGATCGTTCAGGAGGGTTCGGGTCTGTCATTTGCGGATCTCAAGAGCTACACTATCGAGGATGCTGTTGAGAACACTACCTGCAAGGAAGAAGAGACCTTTGAGCCCGAGGAGAAGAACGGTCACAAGGTCGTTCTGTTCGACTACGGCGCTAAGAAAAACATCTGCCGCGAGCTGTTAAAGCGCGGTTTCGAGGTCACTGTAGTACCCGCTTCTACCACCGCAGAGCGTGTGAAGGAGCTTGCCCCCGACGGCATCATGCTCTCCAACGGCCCGGGAGACCCCGCAAAGAACACCGCTATCATCGAAGAGCTCAAGAAGATCGCAAAGCTCGATGTTCCGATCTTCGGTATCTGCCTCGGTCATCAGCTGCTCGCACTTTCGCAGGGCGCTAAGACCGAAAAGCTGCACTACGGCCACAGAGGAGCTAACCAGCCTGTCTGTGAGGTAGAGACAGGAAGAGTGTTCGTTACCAGCCAGAATCACGGCTACGCTGTTATCAACGACTCGCTGCCCAAGGGTGCGAAGGCTTCCTTCGTGAACGTCAACGACGGCACCTGCGAGGGCGTAAGCTACGACTATATGCCTGCTATCTCGGCACAGTTCCATCCCGAAGCGGCAGGCGGTCCTCTCGATACGGGATTCATGTTCGACAGATTCAAGAGCATGATCGAAAAGTACAAGAAGTGATTAACGGATAACGAAAGGATTGATATAAATGCCTTTAAATAAAGATATTAAGAGAGTTCTTGTTATCGGCTCGGGTCCTATTGTTATCGGACAGGCTGCCGAATTCGACTACGCAGGCACACAGGCTTGCCGCGCTCTCAAGCAGGAGGGTCTTGAGGTTATCCTCGTGAACTCCAACCCTGCTACCATCATGACCGACAACGCAATGGCGGATAAGATATACATCGAGCCGCTGACCCTTGAGACTGTCAAGAGGATCATCAAGAAGGAACGCCCCGACAGCGTGCTTTCCACCCTCGGCGGTCAGACAGGTCTGACCCTTTCGATGCAGCTCGCCAAGGAGGGCTTCCTCGACAAGTACGGCGTTAAGCTGCTGGGCGCCCGCCCCGACACCATCGACAAGGCTGAGGACAGACAGATGTTCAAGGACACCATGGAGTCCATCGGTCAGCCCTGCATCCCCTCGAAGGTAGTTAATACCGTTGAGGACGCTATCGCTTTCGCTGACAGCGAGGGCGTCGGCTACCCGCTCATCGTTCGTCCTGCTTTCACCCTCGGCGGAACAGGCGGCGGTATCGTACACAACGAGGAAGAGCTCAGAGAGATCGCAGGCAACGGTCTGTACCTCTCGCCGATCACTCAGGTGCTCATCGAGAAGTGCGTATCGGGCTGGAAGGAGATCGAGTTCGAGGTAATGCGCGACTCCAAGGGCAACTGCATCACCATCTGCTCGATGGAGAACGTTGACCCTGTCGGCGTACACACAGGTGACTCCATCGTTATCGCTCCCTGCGTTACCCTTTCAAACAAAGAATTCCAGATGCTGCGTACTGCGGCACTCAGAATAGTTGACGCACTCCAGGTAGAGGGCGGCTGCAACTGCCAGTTCGCACTCCACCCCGAAAGCATGGAGTACGCCGTTATCGAGGTAAACCCCAGAGTTTCCCGTTCGTCGGCACTCGCTTCAAAGGCTACGGGTTACCCGATCGCTAAGGTCGCTACCAAGATCGCTATCGGCTACACCCTCGACGAGATTCTCAACGCTGTAACAGGCAATACCTACGCCTGCTTCGAGCCGTCTATCGACTACCTCGTAGTAAAGCTGCCGAAGTGGCCGTTCGACAAGTTCGTTTACGCTAAGCGTGAGCTCGGAACCCAGATGAAGGCTACCGGTGAGGTAATGGCTATCGGCACCTCCTTCGAGCAGGCTATCATGAAGGCTGTCCGCGGCGCTGAGATCGGTCACGACTGCCTCATCAGCCCCAAGCACGAGGTGCTCAGCGACGACGAGATCAGAGCAAGACTCCACAACTGCGACGACGAGAGACTGTTCGTTGTATGTGAGGCTCTCAGACGCGGCGTTACCGTTGACGAGATCCACGAGATCACTATGATCGACGAGTGGTTCCTCAACAAGTTCCTCAAGATCATCGACATGGAAAACAAGCTCAAGAGCGGCGACGATTCCGCCGAGACCTACGAGCTTGCAAAAGTACTCGGCTTCCCCGACAAGGTCATCGAGAGACTTTCGGGCAAGCCCGTCAAGAACCACAGACGCGCTGTTTACAAGATGGTCGATACCTGCGCGGCTGAGTTCGCGGCTATGACACCTTACTTCTACTCGACCTACGACACCGAGGACGAGGCTGAGGAGTTCATCCGCTCCAAGAAGAGCACCAACAAGACCGTTATCGTATTCGGTTCGGGTCCTATCCGTATAGGTCAGGGTATCGAGTTCGACTACGCTTCGGTTCACTGCGTATGGGCTCTTAAAGAAAAGGGATTCGACGTTGTTATCGTAAACAACAACCCCGAGACCGTTTCCACCGACTTCGACACCGCTGACAGACTGTACTTCGAGCCGCTCACCAACGAGGACGTTATGAACATCATCGCTGTTGAGAAGCCTTACGGAGTAGTTGTGGCATTTGGCGGTCAGACTGCTATCAAGCTCACCAAGTACCTCGCTGCAAACGGCGTGAACATTATGGGTACGCCTCCCGATTCCATCGACGCGGCAGAGGACAGAGAGCGCTTCGACGAACTGCTTGAACTGCACAAGATCAAACGTCCGCAGGGCTTCACCGTTATGACTACCGACGAGGCTCTTGAAGTTGCGAACCGCATCGGCTATCCCGTGCTCATGCGTCCGTCCTACGTTCTCGGCGGTCAGAACATGATAATCGCCTTCAACGACGCGGACATCAAGGAGTACATGGCGATCATCCTCGCACAGGAGATCGAGAACCCGATCCTTATCGACAAGTACCTCATGGGTACCGAGCTTGAAATAGACGCTATCTGCGACGGCGAGGATATCCTTATCCCCGGTATCATGGAGCATATCGAGAGAACAGGCGTTCACTCGGGCGACTCCATCGCAGTATATCCCGCATGGAACGTTTCCGACGAACTTATCGAGCGCATCATCGACTGCTCGAAGAAGCTGGCTATCTCCCTCAAGACTATGGGTCTTGTGAACATCCAGTACCTCATCAACGAGGGCGAGCTGTATGTTATCGAGGTGAACCCGCGTTCGTCGAGAACCATCCCGTACATCTCCAAGGTAACGGGTGTTCCGATGGTAGATCTTGCTACCAGATGTATGCTCGGCGAAAAGCTCGCTGACATGGGCTACGGCACGGGTCTCTACCGCAATTCGCCGTATGTGGCTGTCAAGGTGCCTGTATTCTCCTTCGAGAAGCTTATTGACGTTGATAACCACCTCGGTCCCGAGATGAAGTCCACAGGTGAAGTTCTCGCAGTTGCAAGCTCGCTGGAGGAGGCTCTCCACAAGGGTCTGACTGCGGCAGGCTACAAGCTCAACGTCGGCGGCGGAGTGCTCATCACCGTCCGCGATACTGACAAGGGCGAGATCCCGCAGACTGCAAAGGCGTTCTACGACCTGGGATTCAAGGTATATGCTACTCACGGCACTGCCGCTGTTCTTTCCGACCACGGCATCCCCTGTGAGGAAGTTGCAAAGATAGGCGAGGCTGACGAGAATACCCTCACCCTCATCGAGAGCGGCAAGGTAAGCTACGTTATCTCCACCTCTTCCAAGGGCAGAAGTCCTCAGCGCGACAGCGTTAAGATACGCCGTAAGACCGTTGAGAGAAACATCCCCTGCCTGACTTCGCTCGACACCGCGAACGCTATCGCAGCTTCGCTGAGATCGAAGTACAACGAAAAGACTACCGAGATCGTTGACATCAACAATATGCGTCAGGAAAAGAAGAAGGTACGCTTCACCAAGATGCAGGGCTGCGGCAACGACTACATCTACTTCAACTGCTTCGACCAGCGCATCGACAATCCGGAGGGTCTGGCTCTCGCACTCAGCGATCGTCACTTCGGTATCGGTGGCGACGGCGTTATCCTGATCCAGCGCTCGGACGTTGCGGACGGCAAGATGAGAATGTTCAACCTCGACGGTTCCGAGGGCAAGATGTGCGGCAACGGCATCCGCTGTGTTGCACGCTTCATGCGCGACAACGGACTTGTTGACAAGGACGAGTTCGATATCGAGACGCTCAGCGGCATCATGCACGTCAAGCTGCTCCGCCACTACGGCGAAGTGAACGGCGCGACCGTAAACATGGGCGCGGCTATCCTTGACCCTACTCAGATCCCCGTAACTCTCGAAGCTGACGAGAACGGCAGAGTTGTTGACCGCAAGGTGAACATCGGCGGCAAGGACTACAACATCACCTGCGTTTCCATGGGCAACCCCCACGCTGTAACGTTCGTGACGGGCAACCTCGACGCTATCGACCTGGAGGACATCGGTCCTAAGTTCGAGAACGACGCTATCTTCCCCGAGAGAGTCAACGCAGAGTTCATCAAGGTGCTCGACGACCACACCCTCAAGATGAGAGTATGGGAGCGCGGATCAGGCGAGACCTGGGCTTGCGGCACAGGCGCCTGCGCAGCTGCTGTTGCGGCAGTGCTCGGCGGCTACTGCAAGAAGGACACCGAGATCACCGTTAAGCTCAAGGGCGGCGACCTCCAGATCAAGGTCACCGACGAGGCTATCTACCTCACTGGCGACGCTATCACCGTATTCAGCGGCGATATCATCCTCTAAAAAACACAAAACAGCAGGTTTATGACCTGCTGTTTTTTTTGCGCTGAAAAGCCATCTGCCGTGTTTTTTCGGCAGATGGCTTTTTGTTCATCCGAGAGTTATCGACTTCAGCTGCGGTGTGCCGCTGCCTTTGAAGGTCAGCCAGAGCGCGTTCACGCCGTCGGGGATGGACACTTCCGCGAAGGCTGACGTCCAGACGTTGGTGTTGCTGACCGCTATCTCGCCCAGCACCCCGCCGTCCCATGCTGTCTTTATCTGAAACACGCCGTTCCCGTAGCCGCGGGTAGAGATCCCGAACCGCCGCACTCCCTTGCAGTCGAAGTACCTGAACCCGATATTCGTGCCGTCACAGATGTTCGCGATGTAGCCCTCTTCCTCGTCGCCGTCTCTGCCGTCCTGAACTATCCTCGGAGCGTTGAGGTCGCCCACGTAAAGCTCCTTCTCCTCGGTGAACAGGCAGCAGGCGATATAAGCGGGGTACTCTCCCCTGCCCGTGAGCGGCGAGCCGTTGAGTCCGCAGGAGGTGATCTCCGCCTGCTCAAAACCGCCGTCGGGACGCATTTTCAGCCGTTCGGCACAGCCCTGCCGCGAGAACCATGTGCCGTTGGTGTGGCGGTGGTAGAAAACGTACCACTCGCCGCTTATCCCGACGATGCTGCCGTGGTTGTTCGCGCCGCGGACGGATGGCATTTCGGCAGGCTTATAGCTGTCGATGTGAAGGTCGGTGTTGCTGACCAGCACGCCGCCGTACTCAAAACCGCCCAGCGGACTGTCGCTGACGGCGTAGCAGAGCTCGTGCATCACCTCGGAGGAGTAGATGAAGAAATACCTGCCGCCTACCCTGCGTATCGAGGACGCCTCAAAGAACGCGTGCCCCTCGAATCCCGTGCCCTTGCTGTAGCAGCTTCCCGGGATGATGGTCACGGGGTCGGTGAGGACGGTGAGCATATCCCTGCCGAGAGTGACCACCCGCGAACCCGTCCGCGACCTGTCGCCCTGTCCGCAGAAACCGCTGTACATATAGGTCACGTCCCCCTCGGTGAGAACGGCGGGGTCGAACTGCGGTTCGTCGCCCCCGCGCTCGCCGAGACGGGTGCCGTCAGGATAGTGAACATAGCCGTAGAACTCGAACTTCCCCGCTGGCGTATCGCAGACCGCCACCGACATCACGCTCACCTTATCGAGGACATAGTAAAGGTAGTATCTGCCGTCCGCGCCGACGGTCACGTCTGGAGCGTAAAGGCACATATGCCCGTCCCTGTTGAGCGGGTCAGCGGTCTTCGGGTAGATGACGCCCTCATATCGCCAGTTCCCGATGTCATCCACGGGTGCGGACCAGCAGACGTAATCGCCGAGACAGAACACATGGCCGTTCCAGAGGTCGTGCGAACCGTAGATGTACACGCGGTCTCCGAACACGTAGGGTTCGCCGTCGGGGATGTATTCCCAGCTGGGAAGATAGGGGTTGAAAGCCTGTTTTTTCATGTGAAAGTCTCCTTATCCCGACTAATCGGGTAATTTTTTCACTCAAGCAGAACGCCCGTGAGCGAACTGCTCTCCACAGTCGGCACCGCACCCTCGGAAGTGAACTCCATCTCGGCGCGGTCGGTGTCCGTGTAGGGGCGCCACTCGGGGAGCTTATTGCCGTTGATGTCCGAGCCGTTCGGATCGCCGTTTCTGACGAAATTCGCGAGATAGTCGCACATCTGCCGTGCGATGTCGTAGTGTCTGCCCTCGTAGGGTCGGCTGCACTTCGCAAGGGTCTCGAAGAAGAACCAGAGGTCGCAGGAGTGGAAGGTGCCGGGCTTGTCATCGCCAGGGATGTCGGGTACGAAACGGTAGTAGTAGCAGGGCTTCGGGTCGGCGAGCCTGCCCTCGGCGAGGAACATCGACTTTGTGCCGATCTCGGGCGCGGACGCGGGAGCATAGCCTTCGTCGGTCATGATGTGCGCTTCGGGGCATTTCAGGAAAGCCTCAAACTTCGCCCCCAGCGCCCTCTGCGCAAGCGACGCCAGCTGCATCTCGGTCGCGGCAGGGATGGTGTCGATGAACTCATCCCCCGTGTTGCCTGCCAGCACGGGCACGCGGATGCGGCTTCCCTTCCTGAACGCTTCCATCGGGTCGCCAGTGCTGAAAATGTCGTCCTGCACGATGACGTAGAACATCCCCCCCGCGTTTCGCAGCTCGGAATACTTGCGGCGGATGGTCTCGGCGTCGAGCTTCCGCGCTTCTTCAAGGGTCTTTACGCCGAGATGCCCGAACAAGCGCTCGCCTTTCTTGCCTGCCGCTTCAAGGGTCTGCGGAACGAAAAACGGGTCGCGCTGATATGGGGAGCTGATGATGCCGCTCATCACCGCCGCCCTGTGGAACAAGCCCTCGTTGGCTTTGCACGCCATGTGCGCCATGACACTGCCGCCGCCTGCCGACTGACCTGCGATGGTGACGTTATCGGGGTCGCCGCCGAAGTTCGCGATGTTGCGGTTCACCCAGCGCAGAGCCGCCTGCTGGTCGAGCATACCGAAGTTGCAGGGCGCATCGGGCTGTTCGGCGGTCAGCTGCGGATGGCAGAGGAACCCGAACGCCCCGAGCCTGTAGCTCACCGTTACCACCACGATCCCGCGCCGTGCAAGACGTTCGCCGTCGAACTCCATCTCGGCGGTGTAGCCCCACTGGAAACCGCCCCCGTAAAACCACACCAGCACGGGCATCCGCTCGTCTGCGGACTTCGCACCCGTCCAGATGTTTAGGTAGAGGCAGTCCTCGCTCATGGGAATGTCGGGGTCAACGTGCCACTCGCGGCAGTAGATGTCCGTGCCGACGCCCGGTCTGTCCTGCATCGGGATGGGCGCGAAATCGAAACAGTCGCGCACGCCGTCCCAGCTGCGGCAGGGCTGCGGCGCTCTCCAGCGATACTCGCCGACAGGCGGCGCAGCAAATGGCACGCCCTTGAATGCGGTTATCCTCGGGTCAGCGGCAGCAAGCCCGCGCACTTTCCCGTTCTCGGTCTCGGTCGTTCTCAGCATAATATCAACTCCTCATTTTTTGTGCTGCTGCCTGCGTTTTTTTCTCTTGGGGGAGACCCTTTTGAAAAAGGGTCCTCCCCCAAACCCCCTCACTAAAACTTTTAATACTTTTTGGCTTGTGGGTGTTTCTTCCATAGGTAGTATTAAACGGGAAGATAGTGATTCTTCTCTTCGATAGTCTGTCCCTTGCCAAAAAGACGTTCAATGGTGGTTAACGCTTCATTTGCGGAATTTTTCAGATGGTCACTCTTGAAGCGGTGATAGTCTATCTTTCAAACCACAACAAACGAACGACATATTAAAAGTCTTTAGAAGGGGGGCTGGGGGAGAACCTTTCTTCAGAAAGGTTTCCCCCAGTTAAACCCGCAGTCAGTAAAAGCAAAAAGCCCGTGAGCAGGTCGGTATGCTCGCGGGCTGTGAAACTGTTATCAGTCGAATCTTTCGTCGATGACGCGCGCGGTCTTTTTCATGCTGCGCGGCAGGACGCCGTTTTCGACGACCTTGACGATAGGCGTGAAGCCGATGCGGCTCTTGACCTTTTCGGCGATACGCTTTGAAAGGTTCTCGAAATCGACCGAACCGTTAGTCTCGACATAGATACGCATAGTATCCTTGCCGTCGAGGTGCGAGATACGGATCTGATACTCGCTGGAGATCTCGGGGAACTGTCCGAGAACTTCCTCGATCTGGCTCGGGAACACGTTTACGCCCTTGATCTTCATCATATCATCGGTGCGTCCCTTGATGGTGTCGATGCGGGGGTACTTGCGTCCGCAGGGGCACTCGCCGGGAATGATGCGCGAAAGGTCGTGAGTGCGGTAGCGGATGAGGGGTGCGCCCTCCTTCACCAGCGTAGTGATAACGATCTCGCCCTCTTCGCCGTCGGGAACGTTCTTGCCCGTAACGGGGTCGATTATCTCAAGATACAGATAGTCATCCCAGATGTGCATACCGGTATTATGCTCGCAGTTGATGCCGATGCCGGGGCCGTAGATCTCGGTCAGACCGTAGATGTCATACAGCTCGATGCCGAGCTTTTCCGCGATGCTGTTTCTCATCTTCTCGCTCCAGCGCTCGGAGCCGATAACGCCCTTTTTCAGCTTTATCTTATCCTTGATGCCGCGCTTTTCGATCTCTTCCGCCAGCAGCAGCGCGTAGGAAGAAGTCGAGCAGATGACGCTGCTTTCGAGGTTCACCATCATCTCCAGCTGCTTGTCGGTGTTGCCCGGGCCCATCGGTATCGCCATCGCGCCGAGTTTTTCACAGCCGTTCTGGAAGCCGATGCCTGCCGTCCACAGACCGTAGCCCGGGGTGATCTGTATCCTGTCCTTGTTGGTTATGCCTGCTGTCTCGTAGCAGCGTTTGAACATCTCGCCCCAGTCGTCAACGTCCTTCTGGGTATAGGGGATGATGACAGGAGTACCCGTCGTACCCGACGACGAGTGGATGCGCACGATCTCCTCTTCGGGAGCGGTCATCAGTCCGAGGGGATAAGCGTCGCGCAGATCCTTCTTCTCGGAGAAAGGCAGCTTTTCAAAATCCTCAGCCGTCTTCACCTCGGTGATGCCTGCTTCTTCGAGCTTCTTTCCGTAGAAGCTGTTGGACGCGATAAGTGCCCTTATCCTGTCATTTACCAGCGCAAGCTGGCTCTCTGTGATCTTCATTCTGATCAAGTCCTTTCAAAAGAAAATATATGATATAGAATAGAATATGCGAAATGTTCAGACGAACAGTCTCGTCCCTGTCCAGCCCGTATCGAAGCGGTAGCCCATGCTGTTGAGCTCGGTGAGCTTCAAATTCAGCAGTATCGGGTCAACGCGCAGCCGCATCGCCGTTTCGTAAACGTCGCTGCCCTCACGCAGATAGCCCATCATCTCGTCCTCGTCGATGAGCAGATGTGCCGCGAACACGTTTGCTTCGTACTCGACCTTGTCCTTCATGTTGAATATCTCGAACTCCTTGAGACAGTTCTCACGCGCTATATCGGAGTGCAGGAAGAAATGCCCCAGCTCGTGAGCGCAGGTGAGCAGCCTGTCCTCACGTTCGGTCTGCGGCGAGAGTATTATCACAGGCGAATCCGCCACGAAAGTGAACAGCCCTTTCAGGCTGCCCAGCGGTTCGGTCATCAGCATTACGCCTGCCGCCTCACATATCTCGAAAGGGGAAGACGTGCCGTACTTCGCGGTGATGCTCTGCACCAGCTCCGAGATGTAACTCAACCCTCTGCCTCCGTGCGGTCGGTCATCTGCTTTTCCTTGACAGCCCAGTAAGCCTTCTGGAGAGCCAGCATGACCTCATCGGCATCCTCTTCCGAGAGTTTTCCGCCTGCGAAAAGTCCCGCCATCTCGCTGACGAGCTTGTCCGCCTGCACTCTGCCGCCGTTGCCGTGAGCGTACATCGAGGCTATCTGGAAGTCATCCTCGCTCTCATTCTGCCAGAAAGAGGGGGGCGCATCGAAAAGCTCTGCAAGGCGTTCGTACACGTCCTCCGAGCGGGGCTTTCTGCTTCCCTGTTCGTAGAGTATGATGGTACGGCTGCTGACACCGAGTGCCTTTGCGACCTCAGCCTGTGTTTTATGCTGACCGACTCTGATATGTCTGAGCTTTTCTGCGAATGTCATAGTATCTGCCCCTTTTTGAGTGTATGTAGCCCTTGCGGACGATGCTGTCCGCGTTATTCTCATAGACATATGATAGCACATCTTTTTTGCCTTGTCAAGTGTAAATGCTCTTTTCTCGCCCGAAACGACTTTTTTTGTGAATATGCAATATACGATGTTCACATTTTTGTGCGATGTGTTTTTTTTGCCGTCCTGCGGAAAGCGATTGACACAAACGGAAAAAAATGTTATAATACTATTGAACTTTTTTCCGATAAGGAGTGATCTTTTTGCATAAAGAATTTCTGATGGGCAACGCCGCCATCGCACGCGGCGCCATCGCCGCAGGGCTGAACTGCGTCAGCGGCTACCCCGGCACCCCCTCGACAGAGGTGCTTGAGACCTGCGCGAAGGTCAACGACGGTTCACTGTACGTGGAGTGGTCGGTGAATGAAAAAGCGGCTCTCGAAGTCGGCGCAGGCGCGGCCTACTGCGGCGCGAGGACTATGGTCACCATGAAGCAGGTGGGACTGAACGTTGCGTCCGACCCGCTCATGAGCCTTGCCTACATCGGCGTCAAGGGCGGCATGGTGATACTCGTGGCGGACGACCCGGGTCCCATCTCATCGCAGACCGAGCAGGATACCCGCACTTTCGCCATGTACTCGAAACTCCCCTGCTTCGACCCGTCCTCGGTGCAGGAGGCTTACGACATGATACAGACCGCCTTCGAGTTCTCCGAGCGGTATCATACGCCCGTGCTCTTCCGTCCGACCACGAGAGTCTGTCACGGCTACGCGTCGGTGGACGTGAAGGACGAGAGCGAGTACGCGGTCAACAAGCCCGAGGGCTTCGTCCGCGACCCCTCGAAGTGGGTCATCTTCCCCCGTCTCAGCTATCAGGCGCACACCAACATCGAAAAGCGCAACACCGAGCTGTCCGAAGTATTCTCGGAGAGCGGTCTGAACCCCGTCTGCGGACAGGCTTCGGACGACCTCGGTCAGTGCATCGTGACCCACGGCATCAGCTACGCCTATACGATGGAAGCCCTCGGACTGCTGGGGCTCGACATCCCCGTGCTGAAGATCGGCACGCCGTTCCCCTTCCCCGAGCAGGCGGCTGTGAACTTCATCAAGGGCAAAAAAGAAGTGCTCTGCATCGAGGAGCTTGACCCCGTCATCGAGCGTGCGCTGACCTTCGTGAGCGGCAAGTACGGCATCGGCGTGAACATCAGGGGCAAGCTGACGGGCGACATCCCTGCCGCAGGCGAGAACACCGTCGCATCGGTGGCGAAGGCGATAAGGGCGTTCTCGAAACGTGACCTGCCCGAGCTTCCCGAGCCCGAACTCGGCGAAGCTCCCGCTCTTCCCGTCAGACCGCCCGTCCTGTGCGCAGGCTGTCCCCACCGTGCGAGCTTCTTCGCGGTCAAGACGGCTATGCAGGGCAAAAAGAGCGTGTTCTGCGGCGACATCGGCTGCTACACCCTCGGCAACGCCATGCCCCTCGACATGGTGGACACCTGCCTCTGCATGGGCGCAGGCGTGAACATCGCTCAGGGCATCGGCCGCATCGAGCCCGATACAAAGTGCTTCTCCTTCGTGGGCGACTCGACCTTCTTCGCGTCGGCGATAACGGGAGCTGTCAACGCCGTGTACAATCAGGCTGACATGACCCTCGTGATACTCGACAACTCCACCACCGCCATGACAGGTCATCAGCCCCACCCGGGCACGGGACGCACGATGATGGGCGACGTTGTGGAGAAGATAGACATCACCGCTGTGCTCAGAGGCGTGGGCGTAAAGACCGTCGAGACGGTTGACCCCCTCGACCACAAGGCCGCGGTCGAGACGGTAAAGAGGGTCGCGGACGAAAAGGGCGTGAAGGCTATCATCTTCAAGTCGCCCTGTGCCGTGCTCATCAAGCCCGAAAAGCCTGCGTACATCGACCCCGACAAGTGCCGCGACTGCAAGCTGTGCGTTAAGAAGCTCGGCTGCCCGGGCATCGTGATAAAGGACGGCAGGCCGTTCATCGAGAATTCGCTGTGTACGGGCTGCGGACTCTGCTCGCAGATATGCCCGTTCGGTGCGATAAGCGTGAAAGGCGGTGACAAGAATGCAGACTAACATACTCATCTGCGGAGTAGGCGGTCAGGGCATCGTGCTGACCTCAAAGCTCATCGCGGCGGCGGCAATGGCGAGCGGTATGCCCGTCATGAGCGCCGAGACCATCGGTATGGCACAGAAGGGCGGCAGTGTGTTCAGCTTCCTGCGCGTGGGCGAGGGACTTCACTGCCCGATGTTCGCACAGGGATGCGCGGACATACTCATCGCATTCGAGCCTGCCGAAGCGGTAAGGATGCTCCCCTACCTCAAAAAGGGCGGACGCATCATCGTGAACACCCACCCGATAATGCCCGTCACCGCGACCCTCAAGGGCTCGGACTACACGGGCAGGGAGATGCTCGGCTACCTTGCGGAACAGAACGCGGAGCTGACCCTCATCGACGGCGAGAAAGCCTGCGCCGACATCGGTTCGCCGAGAGCGCTCAACATGGTGATGCTCGGTCAGGCGGTGCAGTCGGGCGTTCTGCCCTTCGACCTCGCGGAGATCGAGGACGTAATGAAGAAGACCGTAAAGCCTCAGTTCGTTGATATGAACTCAAAGGCACTGCGCTACACAGTCTGAAAATACAGGAAAAGCCCGTGGTCATCACGGGCTTTTTATTATGCAAAAACTGTCAAAAAGTGTTGACATGAATAAATTGATGTGATATAATTTTATTAACACTATTAGGAAAGGAAGCGGCTCAATGATCAATTCGCACGATACCGTTGCTGTGTTCACCTGCTCGATAACGGGAAGATACAGACGGCAGTTCTGCCATGACCTGAACACCGCCGCAAAGGAACAGGGTCTGAACCTTGTTTATTTCGGCTTTCTCGGCATGATCGGCGAGAAGGACTCGGGCTACGGGACCGAGGAACATCACCTGCTCGACCTCGTTGACCTCGACAAGTTCAAGGGCGTGATAATCGACCTCGAAGGCTTTAAAGTACAGGGCATGGCGGAGAGGATAGTCGAAAAGGTCAGGACAGCAAAGTGCCCCGTTGTCTCGGTGAGCAGGTACTACGAGGGTCTGCACAACATCGTGTTCGACGACCGTGAGGGCATCGGCGGCATGATACGCCACTTCACCGACGTTCACCGCTTCACGAGGATAGGCTATATGTCGGGGCCTTTCGATCACCCCGATGCGAAGGTAAGGCTCGAAATGTTCAGGAGCGTCATGCGCGAAAAGGGTCTGCCCGAGGACGGCACAGGCGTTTTCGAGGGCGACTTCTGGTTCAATATGGGAGATGCCGCTTCAGACTTCTTTCTTTCTTCGGCGGAGCGCCCGCAGGCGATCGTCTGTGCAAACGATTACATGGCGATAGCGCTGTGCCAGAGCCTGAAAAACAGGGGCATCAGAGTCCCCGAGGATATAGCGGTGTCGGGCTTCGACGGCTCGGATGAGGCGCAGACCTACCTGCCCCACATCTCGACCGTTGACAGGAAGAGACTTTCCATCGCACGGCAGGCTTTCAAGGTGATAAACGATGTGACCGAGGGCAAGGAGGTCGGCGACGTGCCTGCCGAACCCGAGTTCATATTCACACACTCCTGCGGATGCCACAGGCTCAACTACCGCCACGAAGTCGAGAAGATGAACCGCCTGCACAAACTCAACCGCGACCTGAGCTACGCCATGTACGACTCGGAAAGCGCGATAATCAAAATGAGCTCGGTGGACAGCACCGAAAAACTCACGGAAGTCCTCGACAGGCACGCCATCAATTTCGGCTGGTACAGGAGCTTTTTCGTGATGACGCATACCGACAGCGAGGGCAGACCTTCCTACGACGCGAAGTACACCGAGCCGTCGGGCGAGCTTATCCCTGCGGTCGCCATCGACCACGCAGGCGATATAATCGACATGAAACAGAAGATGTCCCACGGGATGATTTTCCCCGACTGCTCGTATGACGAGCCGATGTTCATATATGTCAACAGCCTGCACTGCGACGAGCGAAGGTTCGGCTACACGGCGGTGTCTTTCAGCAGTGAGGATGTGTATAATGAGTACTACAATTTCTGGGTGCTGAACCTTGCGGTATCGTTCGAGACGCTGTTGAAGACAAACCGCATACAGTCGCTTATCTGCGACCTCGAAAATCTCAGCATATGCGACGGTCTGACGGGTCTGCTCAACAGACGCGGTTTCGACGAGCGGACGCATGAGGCTATACGCTCGCTGAAAAAAGGCACGGCTCAGGTCTGTACGATGGTCATAGATATGGACGGGCTGAAACGCATCAACGACGGCTTCGGACACACCGAGGGCGATACCGCCATAAAAGCCGCCGCAAAGCTGATAGGAGCCTGCTGCCGCAGCGGCGAGATAGCAGGCCGCGCAGGCGGCGACGAATTCTACGTGTTCGCTCCCGACTACTCGCAGGAAAAACTCGCGGAATTCACGGTCGATCTCAGAAGGTCGATAGACGAGTTCAACCGCGGCAGCGACCTGCCCTACAAGCTGGATATGAGCTTCGGCGCATACCTTGCCGACTCCGACCCCAACGCCCGCCTCGAAGACTACCTGACCATAAGCGACTCGCGAATGTACAAACAAAAACAAGCCAAACCCAACAGAAGAAAATAAAAAACATCCGGAAGCTACAGACCTCCGGATGTTTTTTTTACGGGCGGAGAGTCTTCCCCCAAGACAAACAGAGCTTTTCGGCACAGCAATAAATGGGATAAAGACGCAATATTCGGGTGCGGAGGTTGGGTTTTCGGGGGTTTTATATGGTTCTAATTGGAAACAGAGCAAAGAAATGTGGTGGGAATGGTGCAAATAAGCAATAATTGGACTCGGCAGCGCAATAATCGGGTAGTAAATAAAAAGATCAGATAGTATAATAAAATCACGGTCGGGAGGACGGCGAAAGCCACAGCCGACCATTCAGACCGTGAGGATACAGGACGGAGGCGGCGAAAGATGAGCGGCAGACTTATCGAAAGGCAGTACGGAAATTACGGGAAATGTCTGTTTCTTGAGAACGGCAGAGTTACACTGGGCGTAACGGCCGAGGCAGGTCCCAGGATCATCTATTTCGCGTTGGAAGGGAAACCGAATGTTCTTTTCGAGGATACCGAAAGGCGTTTCGTTGAGGACGTGGGAGAATTCGGCAAATGGTACGCATACGGCGGTCACAGGCTCTGGACAGCGCCCGAGATCAAGCCCGACACGTACTTCCCCGACAATGACGCTGTAAGGTACGGCTTTCAGAACGGTAAGCTGACCGTCTCGCCCGCGTCCGACAGTTTCGGAAGACATATGAGCGTAGAGATAGAGCTTGACGACGATGACGCTTCGGTGAAGCTCACTCACGCTGTTGAAAATATCTCCGACAAGCCGATAAAGGCAGCACCCTGGTCGGTGACGGGTCTTGCGGCAGGCGGAGTGTGCAGGATACCGCTCTGCACGAGAAAGAGCGGCTATCTGCCGAACAGGGTCATGAGCCTGTGGGACTACACGGACATCTGCGACCCGAGACTTACGCTGACGAACACCGAAGTCAGGGTAAGACAGGACAAGTACATCAAGAACGCATTCAAGATGGGCTTCAACGTTGAGGACGGCTTCGCGGCTTACGCCGTGAACGGACAGATATTCGTAAAGCAGTTCGGGTTCGAGGATGCCTCATATCCCGACTACTGCTGTAATTTCGAGGTGTACACCAATTACCTGTTCTTAGAGTGCGAGGCACTCGGGGAGCTGAAGGAATATCAGCCGCATGAAAAAGCCGTGCTCCGCGAAAGCTGGAGGCTCTTTGAAGATACCGACGACAGCGAGCCCGAGCCCGAAAAGCTCAGACAGCTGCTCGGATGAGAAAGAAGGAATATTTATATGAAGAAATATCTTGACGAGAGCCTTTCGGCACAGGAAAGAGCGGAAGCACTGGTGGCGGAGATGACCATTGAGGAAGCCGCTTCACAGCTCAGATATGACGCTCCTGCCATTGACAGGCTCGGCATACCCGAGTACAACTGGTGGAACGAAGCCGCTCACGGACTTGCGCGTTCGGGCGTGGCTACCATGTTCCCGCAGGCCATCGGACTTTCGGCGATGTTCGATACCGAACTGGTGACACGCGCCGCCGAGATAACCTCAACGGAAGCGAGGGCGAAATACAACGCTTACACACGCATCGGCGACAGGGACATCTACAAGGGACTGACCCTCTGGGCTCCGAACATCAACATATTCCGCGACCCGCGCTGGGGCAGAGGTCACGAGACCTTCGGCGAGGACCCGTTCCTCACCGCCGAGAACGGCAAGGCTTACGTCAGGGGCTTGCAGGGGGACGGCAAGGTAATAAAAGCTGCCGCCTGCGCAAAGCATCTTGCGGTACACAGCGGCCCCGAGGCTCTGCGTCACGAGTTCAACGCAGTCGTTACCCCGAAGGATATGGAAGAGACCTACCTGCCCGCTTTCGAGGCGCTTGTCAAAGAGGCTAAGGTCGAGGGCATCATGGGCGCGTACAACCGCGTCAACGGCGAGCCTGCCTGCGCCAGCAAGTTCCTCATGGGCAAACTGGACGAGTGGGGCTTCGACGGATATTTCGTTTCCGACTGCTGGGCGATACGCGATTTCCACGAGCACCACATGGTGACATCGTCGGCGGTGGAGTCGGCGGCGCTTGCGCTGACTACGGGCTGCGACGTGAACTGCGGCTGCACCTACGTGAACCTTCTTGCGGCTTTCGAGCAGGGGCTCATCACCGAAGAGGACATCAGAAAGGCCGCCGTACACCTGTTCAGGACGCGCATCCGTCTCGGTATGTTCGACGGGAAAACCGAGTATGACGACATCCCCTACAGCGTGACCGGCTGCACCCTTCACAAGCTCACCTCGCTGGAGTGCGCGGAAAAATCCATCGTCATGCTCAAAAACAACGGCATACTCCCGCTGGACGAATCCACCGTCCGCACAGTCGCGGTCATCGGCCCGAACTCAAACAGCCGTCCCGCCCTTGAGGGCAACTACAACGGTACTGCCGACAGATACATCACCTTCCTTGAGGGCATACAGGACAGATTCGGCGGAAGAGTCATCTACGCCGAGGGCTGCCACCTGTTCAAGAACAAGACTTCCGTCCTCGCAAGAGAGGGCGACCGCTACGCCGAAGCGATAGCCGCCGCCGAATGTGCGGATGTCATCATCATGTGCGTGGGTCTTGACGCCACCATAGAGGGCGAAGAGGGCGATACGGGCAACGAATTCTCCTCGGGAGACAAGAACGGTCTGCTGCTGCCCGACAGCCAGCGTACTCTCCTTGAAAAGATAATGAAGCTCGGGAAGCCCGTGGTAGTGGTCGTTTCCGCCGGAAGCTCCATCAACACCGAGGTAGACTGCGACGCTCTGCTGCACACATGGTACCCCGGTTCCGAGGGCGGCAAGGCTCTCGCGGAGATACTCTTCGGAGACATCTCACCTTCAGGCAAGCTGCCGCTGACTTTCTACGAGAACACCGACAAGCTCCCCGAGTTCACCGACTACTCGATGCACAACCGCACCTACCGCTACGCCGAGGACAATGTGCTCTATCCTTTCGGCTACGGTCTGACCTACGGAAAGGTATACTGCACCGACCTGAAGTACTCCGACGGCACGGCGACGGTCACCGTCGAGAATATGGGCGACCGCACCGATGAAGTCATACAGCTGTACATCAAGGACTACAGCGCACAGGCAGTCCGCAACGTGTCGCTCTGCGGTTTCAGGCGGGTCAGCCTTGACAGGGGCGAGCGTGCGACCGTCACCATACCCGTTCCCGAAAAGGCTTTCACCGCGGTGGACGAGAACGGCACAAGACGTGTGTTCGGCAAGCGGTTCACGCTGTACGCAGGCGCACATCAGCCCGATAAACTGAGCGAAACGCTCACAGGCACAAAGTGTCTGAGCGTCGATATAGAGCTTTGAATCTTATAAACGGAGGCTATCATCATGTCAGAATTTTTCCCTAATATCCCGAAGATACCCTATGAGGGTCCCAAGTCCGCAAATCCCCTTGCGTTCAAGTACTATGACCCCGATGCGGTCGTAGGCGGCAAGACCATGCGCGAACAGCTGAAATTCGCACTGTCCTGGTGGCACACCATGGGCGGCGACGGCACCGATATGTTCGGTGTGGGTACTGCCGACAAGAGCTGGGGCGAGTCCGACCCCGCCGCACGCGCCATCGCAAAGGTAGACGCGGCTTTCGAGATAATGGAGAAGCTGTCCATCGACTACTACTGCTATCACGACCGCGATCTCTCGCCCGAATACGGCGACCTCAGAAAGACCAACGAGGAGTTCGACAAGGTGGTCGCTTACTGCAAGAAGAAGCAGGCGGAGACAGGCAAGAAACTGCTCTGGGGCACCGCTAAATGCTTCGACCACCCGAGATATATGCACGGCGCAGGCACTTCGCCGTCGGCTGACGTGTTCGCTTACGCGGCGGCACAGATAAAGAAGGCTGTTGAATCCACCGTAGAGCTGGGCGGAAACGGCTACGTATTCTGGGGCGGACGCGAGGGCTACGAGACCCTGCTGAACACCAACATGGCTCTCGAACAGGACAACATGGCACGCCTTATGCGCATGACCGTTGACTACGCACGTTCCATCGGCTACAAGGGCGATTTCTACATCGAGCCCAAGCCGAAGGAGCCCACCAAGCACCAGTATGATTTCGATACCGCCACCGTTATCGGCTTCCTGCGCAAGTACGGTCTCGAAAAGGACTTCAAGATGAACATCGAGGCGAACCACGCGACCCTCGCACAGCACACCTTCCAGCACGAGCTGAGAGTAGCCCGCGACAACGGCGTGTTCGGTTCCATCGACGCAAATCAGGGCGACCCCCTGCTGGGCTGGGACACCGACCAGTTCCCGACTAACGTTTACGACGCGGCACTCTGTATGTACGAAGTCCTCAAGGCAGGCGGCTTCACAAACGGCGGTCTGAACTTCGACTCGAAGGCAAGACGCGGCAGCTTCACCCCCGAGGATATCTTCTACAGCTACATCGCAGGTATGGATACCTTCGCGCTCGGTCTGCGCATCGCCGCAAAGATGATAGAGGACGGACGCATCGACAAGTTCGTTGAGGACAGATACGCTTCCTGGACAACGGGCATCGGCAAGGACATCATCGACGGCAAGGCGACTATGGAAGACCTCGAAAAGTACGCCCTCGAAAAGGGCGAGGTCACCGATTCGCTCGGCTCGGGCAGACAGGAGCTCCTCGAAAACATAATGAACTCCATTATGTTCACCATAAACAGCTGATAACATTACCCCCCTTGATAAATGGCACAGGGCTCCGCGCTCTGTGCCGTTTTTTTCTCTTGAAAAATTTCCCGTCATGTGCTATAATAAATATATCCTATCGTGAGCGCTTACAGGGGAGAGTGCAGGTCTTGCCGGGGGAAACCTTTCTGAAGAAAGGTTCTCCCCCGGACCCCCTTCCAAAGACTTTTAATATGTCGGACGTTTGTTGTGATCGGAAAGATAGTCCCTTGACATTTCATGAGATGCCATCTGATGAATACGCTCAAATGATGCGTTACGCACCCTTGAACTTCTTTTTGGCAAGGGGCAAGCTACCTAAGAGTAGAATCACAAACTTCCCGACCAACACAAAGTTAGGTAGAAGCACCCAAAAGCCAAAAAGTATTAAAAGTTTTAGGAAAGGGGTTTTGGAGGATAACCCTTTTTCTAGCCGTGCGAAGCTAAGGCGGACGTGCGAAGCTAAGGCGGACGTGCGAAGCTAAGGCGGGGGTTTTCCCCCAACAAGACCCGCACTCTTGAAATAAAGAGAGCACGCTCGCGGTGAGAAAAGGTATTGGAGGGAGAAATATGGAGGAGAGCAAGCAGAAGGTCATCAAGATATGCAGGCGGCTTGCCAAGCTGCTGAAGGTCATTTCGGTGGCGATATACATTCTGATAGTGCTGCTGGTGGTGGCGATCATTTTTGCGCCGCATTATGCGGACACCCTCAACATCAGTGCGGACATCGAAGATATGCCCGGGACGATGCAATTTTTGCAGGGGGTTTCGGATGGCGCCAAGTTCAGCAAGTTAACGAAGATCATCATTTCCGAAACGTTCATGCTGCTCAGCTTATGTGTATACCAATTTTTCGTCCACATCATGATAAAGATGCTGGAAGTAGTGAGCATGGGCGATTCACCGTTCACGAAGAAGACTGCGGTCAAGCTCAGGAAAGCGTCGTGGTATTCGATAATCATCCTTTTCATGAGCAGCGCCACGTCAGCGGTAATAACGTTCATCACGCTGAGGCTTTTCGCGGCGATATTCGAGTATGGGGCGTACCTACAGGAGAAAGCCGACGAGACCAACCGCATTCAGGAAGAGATGATAGTTTCCTTTGCGGAGATAACCGAGAACAAGTCATCGCAGACGGGCAACCATGTCAAGCGTGTATCGGAATATTCCAGAATAATCGCGGAGCAGATGGGGCTTTCGGAGGAGGAATGTGAGCGGATACGGCTTGCGTCCACCATGCACGACATCGGCAAGCTGATGATACCCACGGAGATACTGGAGAAGCCTGCGCGGCTGACCGACGAGGAGTTTGCGGAGATAAAGAAGCATTCGGGGTATGGCGGCGAGCTTCTCGACCATGTTGAGGGCGACATAATGCAGCTTGCGAAGCAGATAGCGCTCGACCATCATGAGCGGCCTGACGGAAGGGGTTATCCGACGGGCAAGTTGAAGGACAGCATTTCGATCGAAGGCAGGATCGTTGCGGTAGCGGATGTTTATGATGCGTTAACGAGCAAGCGGAGTTACAAGGAGCCGTGGGATCCCGAGGTTGCGTACAATGAGATAGTAAAGAATGCGGGTTCGCAGTTTGACGAGGAAGTCATCAATGCGTTCAAGGAAGCCTATCCGAAGATAGACGAAGCGCGGAGCAATTATGCAGACGGAAAGGATCTATCGTTTATAAAGCAAAAGAGCGCAACGTAAAAAAAGCCACCGTCCCGTCCTCGCCAGAGACCTAAAAAGTTTAGGAGGGGGTCTGGGGGAGACCCTTTTCAAAGGGTCCCTCCCAGCAGGGGCTCGGGGACAGCGTCCCCGCCAAGGGAACATGGCTTTGACCCGAAAGAGAGCCATCATCCCCCCCACAAAAATAAAATCGGCATTTCCCGAAAACCCGAGGAAAAGAACTCAACATGAAAGATGAGCTCAAACATCCCTTCGAAGCGTGAAATGCCGATTTTATTTTGCCAAAAGAGCGAAGCGACTTTTGGCAAAGCCCCAAAAATCGCGCCAGCGATTTCTCCGACTTGCACAAACCGATGTAGCCTTTCTGCCTTGTCGCACCTTCGGCGCGATGGGGTGTTTCACTCGAATCGCTTGCGCTCTCTCGCGAAAATAAAATCGGCAAATCTATTGTTCTTTGAAGAAAGGCGCTGACTTTTGGGTCTCCGCCTTTTTGGATGTTTGGTTCGGGATTTGCCGATTTTATGTTGGTGGGGGGATGTTGGTGCGCTTTGGCTTCAAAACCTTATTCCTTTGGCGGGGACGCCGTCCCCGAGCCCCTGCTGGGGGACCCTTTGAAAAGGGTCTCCCCAGACCCCTCCTAAACTTTTTGAGACCCTGGCGAGGACGGGACGTTTGTAGCCGTGCATAGCTAAGGCAGGGGTCTCCCTCCCTCCTAAACTTTTTGGTCTCTGGCGAACACGGGACGGTGGCGTAAATTAACAATTTGCCTATTGACTTTTTAAGGGTTTTGTGAGATAATATATTATATATGCTATATGGAAGTGAAAAGTATGGATACCAAAAGCATTATCCTCGGGATGGATACGCGAGTCTGCGATATCTCCTGCTCATAACGTATCTGTAACACGAAAGGAAGATAAAAAGTGAAAAGAGAACTCGAAAAGCTCTATAAACCCTCGGACTTTGAAGATAGGATCTACGATATGTGGGTCGAAAACCGCTGCTTCCACGCAGAGATCGACCACGAAAAAATTCCCTATACTATCGTTATCCCACCCCCGAATATAACAGGTCAGCTCCATATGGGCCACGCTCTCGATAATACTTTGCAGGATATTCTTATCCGCTGGAAAAGAATGAGCGGCTACTGCACCCTCTGGCTCCCCGGTACCGATCACGCTTCTATCGCTACCGAGGCTAAGATCGTTGAGGCTATGCGTAAGGAAGGTATCACTAAGGACGATATCGGCAGAGATAAGTTCCTTGAACGCGCATGGGATTGGAAAAAACAGTACGGCGGCCGTATCGTTTCTCAGCTTAAAAAACTTGGCTCGTCCTGCGACTGGGAACGCGAACGCTTCACTATGGATGAGGGCTGCTCTAAGGCTGTTAAGGAAGTCTTCATCAGCTACTACGAGAAAGGCCTTATCTACCGCGGTGAACGTATCATCAACTGGTGCCCCCACTGCCTGACTTCTATCTCCAACGCTGAGGTAAACTATGAGAATCAGGCAGGCAGCTTCTGGCACCTGAGATACCCCCTCAAGGATGGCTCGGGTTACGTTGAACTCGCTACTACCCGTCCCGAAACTCTCCTCGGTGATACCGCCGTTGCAGTTAACCCCAAGGACGAACGCTATAAAGATATCGTTGGCAAGACCCTTATCCTGCCCCTCGTAGGCAGAGAGATACCCGTCGTTGCCGATAACTACGTTGCTATGGACTTCGGTACGGGCGTTGTTAAGATCACACCCGCACACGACCCCAACGACTTCGAGGTAGGACGCAGACACGACCTGCCCGTTATCAACGTTCTTACCGAGGACGCAAAGATCGTTGACGATTACCCCGCATACGCAGGCATGGACAGATACGAGGCAAGAAAGAAGATCGTTGCCGACCTCGAAGCAGGCGGCTTCCTCGTAAAGATCGAAGAGCATGAGCATAATGTTGGTACCTGCTACCGCTGCGGCACTACCGTTGAGCCGAGAGTTTCGCTCCAGTGGTTCGTTAAGATGGAAGAGCTCGCAAAGCCTGCTATCAAGGCTGTTGAGGACGGCAAGATCAGGTTCGTGCCCGACCGCTTCTCTAAGAACTACTTCAACTGGATGAACGACATCCGCGACTGGTGCATCTCCCGTCAGCTGTGGTGGGGTCACCGCATCCCCGCATTCTACTGCGACGACTGCGGCGAGATGGTAGTTACCAAGGAGAGCAGCGCAGTTTGCCCCAAGTGCGGCAAGCCCATGAGACAGGATCCCGACACCCTCGACACATGGTTCAGCTCGGCACTGTGGCCCTTCTCGACTCTGGGCTGGCCCGACAAAACCGAAGAGCTTGACTACTTCTACCCGACAAACACCCTCGTTACGGGCTACGACATCATCACCTTCTGGGTTTCGAGAATGATCGTTGCGGGTATGGAATACATGAAGGAAAAGCCGTTTGAGACGGTACTCATCCACGGACTCGTTCGTGACGAACAGGGCAGAAAGATGTCCAAGTCCCTCGGAAACGGCATCGACCCGCTGGAGGTCATCGCAAACTACGGCGCAGACGCTCTGAGATTCATGCTGGCTACTGGCAACGCTCCCGGAAACGATATGCGCTACATGGACAGCAAGGTAGTCGCTTCGAGAAACTTCGCGAACAAACTGTGGAACGCGGCACGCTTCATCATGATGAACCTGCCCGACGATTTCACCGCCGACACCCTGCCCGAGGATATGTCTGTTGAGGACAAGTGGATCGTATCCAAGTTCAACACCCTCTGCAAGGAGATCGACACCAACCTCACCTCCTTCGAGCTGGGCGTTGCGGTAGCTAAGCTCTACGACTTCATCTGGGACGTTTACTGTGACTGGTATATCGAGCTGACAAAGCCGAGGATCGCCGCAGGCGGAGACACCGCCAAGAGCGCTCAGACCGTCCTCGTTTGGGTAATGAAGGGTATGCTGAAGCTCCTGCATCCGTTCATGCCGTACATCACTGAGGAGATCTGGCAGGTACTGACCGACGGCGCTTCGATACTCATGCTGGAGAAGTACCCGACCTTCGACGAGAGCCTCAGCTTCGCACAGGAAGAAGCAGACTTCGGAAAGATCATCGCGGCTATCAAGGCTGTAAGAAACATCCGCAGCGAGATGAACGTGGCTCCGTCCGTTAAGGCGAAGCTCGCCATCGAGACCGCCGAGAAGGACGTGTTCGCTAAGGGCGAGATCTTCTTCGAGAGACTTGCATCCGCAAGCAGCATCGAGATCGCCGACAAGATCGAACTCCCCGACAGCGTTACCGTCGTTACCGACGCGGCGCGTATCTTCATCCCGCTCTCCGACATCGTTGACAGTGACAAGGAGCGCGAGCGCCTGAACAAGGAGAAGCAGAAGGTACAGAAGGACATCGACTTCCTCTCGGGCAAGCTCTCGAATCAGGGCTTCCTCGCGAAGGCTCCCGAACAGCTCATCAACGCTCAGAAGGAGAAGCTCGCTAAGGCTCAGGAGAAGATGGCTAAGATCGAGCAGTCGCTGGCGGCGCTCAAGTAAGCCGAGAAAATAACAAAGTACAGAGGTCATTCCTATTCGGGAATGGCCTCTTTTTTGCTGTAAAATATGTGCGTGAACAGGCGCTGATAACAGTTAATATAAATTATCTGTTAATCTTTTGGCTACTTTTAACGAAATGACGTTTAGTTCCGAAAACGTTTTAATATACGGTTTAACATATATTTTCGTAGGTTTCAAGTCGCTTCGATACAAAAACGCGAAAAGTGCGCAACTGTTTGCTCACGCGGTTTTTCAAGGCTGAAAACGATTACACGTTAGTTAGAGATTTAACAAAGAGTGACATTTGTCATCGCAAAAAGTGACAAATGTCATCACGAAAATGACAAATATCATCTTGATTATTTTCGTTAAATGAGTTATAATAATAACAGAAAAACAAAAGACCAAACAACAACAGTCAGAAAAGGAGGTCGTACATTATGATGGATAAATGCTGTGCAACCGCTATCAGGATCTCTACAGGGATCATCGCACTCTGCGGCTCTGCGATATCTTTTCTCCTCGCATATGACACATATAACTCAGGTACGTCTCTGTCGGCATGGAAAGGTCTTGCAGGCAACGACAAAGTGCTGTATATCAAGCTGCTGATCCTCGGAGGATTGGCGCTGGCATACGGAATTACAAGTATACTGCACCGCGGTTCAAGGCTCGGTGCGCTTATCCCCTCCCTGATCGGACTTCTCGCGATGTCCGTAAGCGCAGTGAGCCTTAATGAACTGCTGGCATTCTTCTTTGCATCAGCTGTACTGACAGTGCTTTCGATAGCATCGTTCTTTGAACGCGAAAAAACTGTGGTGCGCTGGGAAAAAGTACCGTCCGTTTCCGCATCCGATTTCTACTTCTGATCGGATGCCCGCGGACCCCTTAACCAAGAACTACCGTAGAAACCACTTCTCTATTCAAGAAACACTCTCCGCCCGAAAACGGAGAGTGTTTCTTTTATCTGTGCCGAAGCAGCGACTTTATGTTCATTTTCAGGAGCTGCGGGTCGCCTGCGGTCTTGTCGAAGAGCCGCCGCAGCCTTATCACGGGCAGCAGATACGGCTTATCCTCAAGCACGGGATAGTCGTAAACTATCCTGTCGGCAGGGATGAACAGCTCGTACAGCAGATAGCCGAGCCTGCCTTTTTCCGCAAGCTTTCGGTCGAGGGCGTTCTGCCTGCTGCCGTAGACGCCGCTGCTCAGCACGAACTCCTCCATGCTGCCGAGACTGCCGTCGGGCTCCGCTTCGCCGAACCACTGCTCCGACAGCCGCAGCATATCGCGGCAGAGCGAAACGTTCTCCGACCTCATCAGCTTTCCGAGCACCCCCGTGTCGATGAGGCTCCCATACCCGCGGCTGATGAGCTGCATATCCATAAAATGCTTGATGCCCGTGCCCGCTTCGAGGTAGTGCTTCGCGGCGTGAGCCAGCACGTAGCCGAAAAAGAAGTTCGCCGACATCTCGTACACGCCGCCGCCCGTGTGCCTGCTGTGCTGCCACGGGTCGCCGAAATGCCTGCCCGACAGCCCCTCCATCTCGCTTTCCGAGAAGAGCGAACGGTGTATCTCGACGCTCATCAGCGGCTCTTTGTGGTACACGTCCTCGCTGCCTGCCCCGAAACTTTCGGCTGTGTAGCCGAGCGAGAGCATTATCCCGCGGACGGTGTCGGCGTTCTCCGCGTCGATAAGCAGGTCGATGTCCGACATCATGCGCATATAAGACTTCGGGTAGAGGGACTTTATGAGTATGCCTTTCAGGGGCAGCATACGCACTCCCCTTTCCGCGAACGCGCGGCAGATCGCCGAATACTCGCTGCGCTGTATCACGTCGCGGCAGAATTCCTTGTCGCGCTGCTCACGCCACTGCCCGAGCAGTTCCTCTGACGGCTTCACCGAGAGCTTTTCCACCGCGGCAAAACTCATGGCGCCGACGTTGTGCTTCTGTGCAAGCTCATACACCTTCTCAAAGCTCATCCCGTCGGGCAGTTCCGAGGGCTTCGAGCCGTTTATCACACAGGCAAGCAGATGCAGGAGATACCTTCCCTCGTCCGCCGCCGTTTCCTTGCTGTACAATTCGTTTTTCCTCCGTAAATTTAATTTGGAATGATAATATTTTACATTAAAAAACAGCACTTGTCAACCTTGACATTCAGCGCTTTCGGTGGTATAATAAAATTTGTATGACCTTTTCAAAACGACCGTACCTACGGGCAGAGAGGAAGCATCCACAGATGGCAAGGATCAAATTCATGAACACATATATCGACAACTTCACCATGAGGGAAGCTGTCAGAGAGATCGACAGGCTGATAAGGCTCGGGAAACCGTCTATCGTGGTCACCCCGAACGTTGACACCGTCGTCAAGCTCGAACAGGGCGGCGAACTTGCGGAAGTCTACCGTCAGGCCGATCTTATCCTCTGCGACGGTATGCCGATGGTATGGCTCTCGAAGCTGTACGACACGCCTATCAAGCAGAAGATATCGGGCAGCGACCTGTTCCCGAGACTGTGTGCTCTCGCCGCAAAGCGCGGCTACAGGATGTTCTTCCTCGGCGCGGAAAAAGGGGTCGCGGACATCGCCGCCGCAAGGCTGAAAAAGCGTTTCGCGGGGCTGGACATCTGCGGCACTTACTCGCCGCCCGTGGGATTTGAAAAGGACGAAAACGAACTTGAAAAGATAAGACAGCAGATAAAGGACGCTCGCCCCGACATCCTCATCCTCGCCTTCGGAGTGCCGAAGCAGGAGCTGTTCATGATGCACGAACGCTACAGGCTCGGAGTGCCCGTGTCACTGGGTCTGGGCGCGACCCTCGACTTCGAGGCGGGAAAGATAAAACGCGCCCCGAAATGGATGAGCGAACACGGCCTTGAATGGGCGTTCCGCATCACGCAGGACCCGAAACGCCTTGCAAAACGTTATCTGGTGGACGATATGAAGATATTCTCGCTCGCGGTAAAGTACCACCCGAAGAACAGGAGAAAATGATGACCATCTTGTTTGACCTCACCGCCGTGTACGACCATCTGACGGGCATCGAACGGTATGCGATAAACACCGCGAAATACATCATAGCGGCTAACCCCGAAAACAGCTACATACTGCTTTTCAAAAACGAGATACACCCGTCGCTGGCGAAGGAATCCGCACTTCCGAACGTCAGGGTGCAGGTCATCGGCGGATGTAACAAGCTGCTGTTCAACCAGCTGGTGCTGCCGATGAAGCTGCGCTCCTGCCGCGCCGACAGATACTTCTTCCCCTGCTTTCAGAGCCCCCTGCTCTTCCGCAGGAAGGGCATCGTGAACACCATCCACGACCTGGCGGTCTGGGACTGCCCCGAGACCATCAAGCCGATAATGGTACCCTACCACCGCCTGAGCTACCTGAACGCGGCACGGGTCAGCAGGAGCATCATGACCGTCTCGTATTTCAGCAAGGGGCGCATCTGCAAGAAACTGCACGTTGACGAGCGAAGGGTGGGAGTATCCTTCAGCGGCGTTTCAGAGCAGTTTCTGGAGCCCGACGTCAGCGCGGAAAAACTCGCTTACGTGAGGAAGAAATACTCGCTGCCGAAGAAATACCTGCTCTGCCTTTCCACCGTAGAGCCGCGTAAGAACATGAGCCTGCTGATAAAAGCCGTGGCGGAGCTGAGAAAAGAGGGCAAACTCGACGCAGAGCTTGTACTGGCAGGACGCAGCGGCTGGAAAACAAAGCAGGCGCTCGGCAGTCTGAGCAGCTGCACTCACCTTACGGGCTTCATCGACGACTGCGACCTGCCTGCGGTCTACCGCGGCGCGGAAGCATTTGTGTTCCCGTCGCTGTATGAGGGCTTCGGGCTTCCCGTTGTCGAGGCGATGGCCTGCGGCACACCCGTCATCAGCTCGGACGCGGCTTCCCTGCCCGAGGCGGCAGGCGATTCGGGGCTGCTGTTCGAGAGCGGTTCGGTATCGTCCCTTAAATGCGCCATACTAAAGCTGCTCGCCATGCCCGAGGACGAACGTGAAAAACTCCGCAGCCGCGCCCACAGGCACGCACAGAAGTTCGCGTGGGAGACGGTCGCCGAGCGCGTATACCACAGGATATGCAAATGAAAATGAGGATACTTATCGTAAACACCTGCTACTATCCCGACGTTCAGGGCGGCGCGGAATACAGCGTGAAAAAGCTCGCAGAACAGCTCGTTTCCGAGGGGCACAGGGTGCTCGTGCTCTGCTCCGACAGCCGCACCGTCACCGAAACTGTGAACGGCGTGAGAGTGCATCGGCACAGGTTCCATTCGGTGTATCACCGTCTCGGGAACGACAGCCGCAGCTTCGCGGAGAAGCTCGGCAGACACGCCCTCGACACCTGCAACCCCCTCAACGCTCACGCCCTTGAACAGATCATCGGGCATTTCCGCCCCGATGTCATACACACGAACAATCTTTACGAGATAACCCCGCAGATATGGCTGACCGCAAAAAAGTTCGGTGTGCCCGTTGTACACACCCTGCGCGACTACGCCCTGCTCTGCCCGAGGACTACCCTCACCCACGCCGACGGCTCCCCATGCGGAAAGCCGAACCCCGTCTGCGCCGCTCACCGCGCTGCCTGCAAAGCGGCTTCGGCGGCAGTCATGGCGGTAACAGCGCCGTCGGAGATGATGCTGGAGCGGTTTGCTGAGGAAGGTTTCTTCCCGAAGGCTTCAAAGCAGACGGTCCCGAACGCCGCCGACTTCGACCCCGAAACGGTCGCTCGGCTCTGCCGCGAAAAGCGGACGGGCGAGACCGTGACTTTCGTTTTTCTCGGGACGCTTTCGGAGCACAAGGGAGTCAGGGTGCTTCTCGACGCTTTCGGGCTGTTCGGCAAGTCAGACCCGAGCGTTCGGCTCGTCATCGCAGGCAAGGGCGAGCTTGAGGACATGGTGAAAACTGCGGCGGCGCACGACAGCCGCATTACCTACGCAGGCTTTCTGAACGAGACCGAGGTCGGCGAACTGCTTGTCGGCTGCGACGTTCTGGTCTGTCCGTCGGTATGGAACGAGCCTTTCGGCAGAGTCGTGCTGGACGCGTACAAGCACGGCCTGCCCGTTATCGCATCCCGCGCAGGCGCCCTGCCAGAGACCGTCACCGACGGCGTCACAGGCGTCCTCGTCCCCCAAAGCGACACCGCCGCACTCCACCGCGCCATGAACCGCATGACCGACCACTCCCTGCTCGAAAAAATGCGTACCGCCATCCCCGAAAAACTCGCACCCTACAGCCTCAGTTCGCAGTCACGCTGTTTTACTTCCATATATCTGCGGGTTTTAACTTGAGGAGAACCTCTGCCTTAGCTTCGCACGGCTTGAAGAAAGGTTCTCCCCCAGCCCCACTTCCAAAGACTTTTAATATTGGTGACGTTTGATTTGTAGGGAAATATAGATTTTCACCGCTTTATGAGGCGCAGACCACCATCGAACGTCTTTTTGGCAAGGGGCAAGCCATTAAAGAAAAGAACTACAAACTTCCCGACCAATACAAAATCAGAAAGAAGCACCCACAAGCCAAAAAGCATTAAAAATTTTAGGAAGGGGGTTTGGGGGAGAACCCTTTTTTAAAAGGGTTTCCCCCAAGACAACTCTCCCCCCAAAAAAGCACAAAAACGGAGGTGAAGTCCATGACGGCTGCGCTGAAGGACAAGTCCGAGGAGGGCTTCGTGCTGCGTCCGTTCTATCTTTTGCCGATACTTTTCCTGATACCTGAGTTTCTGAACTACCGTGAGGATCTGTCGGCCGTACTGAGTGTATGGCGCATTGCGCAGCTTGGCGCGGCGGCTGTACTTACAGCAGACCACATCCTGCACAGGGAAAAGCATCTGATAACCAACCTTGTATTCCTGCTGTACGGGCTGATGACCTTTTCAGCCTATGTCAACGGCGGAATCGAGTCGATAAAGAGCCTGTTCTGGCTGACCGTCTGCGGCATCGGCACGGTCATGTACGTCACGCGGGCTGCCGAGCGTTCACTCGACCGATTCATCGCGTACACGAGAGCGATACTCTTCGGGTACGTCTTTGCGAACCTTGCGGTCATGATATTCTGCCGCGGCGGCATCGCATCGGGACGAATAGGTCAGACCATATGGCTGCTCGGCGGCAAAAACGTCATACTGCCCTACCTCATCCTCGCGGAGACGGCGCAGCTGCTGTACCTCGGTAGAAAGGGCGAACCGCTGATATGCCCCTCGACGCTGCTGCTCATCACGGCAGGCATCATAACCTCGCTCATCGCGGAGTCGTCCACCACGATGCTCGTGATGTTCCTGACCATCGCAGGCTTCGGGGTGGATGCGATGATCAAGAGCCGCGTTGTAAAACAATGGCTTACCGACCGCAAACTGTTCGTTTCGCTGGTGCTGATATTCCTGTTCATCATCTTTTTCAGTCAGGGCAGCTTCATCACCGAAATGGTGGCGTCGATACTGAACCGCACCCCGAATTTCAACGGCAGAACGGAGCTCTGGGCCGAGGCCATGAGGATGATACGCGAGTCGCCCGTGTTCGGCGTGGGAACGTCCCTCGTTCTGGACGTTGGCTGGCGCGACAACATGACCCACGCTCACGACCTGTACCTGAACATCGCCGTAAAGTACGGCATACCGTCGCTTCTGGTGCTGACGCTCATCATCTACCTCGTGTATTTCATGAACAACCGCCGTCTGCCTGCGCTGACGGTATACGTCATGTCGCTGTACCTGTTCGCGTCGATAGTCGAGGTCTATCCGCTCAGCCTGCTGATGCTGCTCATCTTCATGGTGAACCGCTCGGCGGTAGTCAGCGGATACAGCAAGGAAACCACTGAAACAGGAGGAAAAGCAGATGCCGCAGCATGAGCTTATCCGCAGGATACAAAAGCGGCTGTACGATCAAGACAAGCCCCATCCGCCCGAGGAGACCGCTCTGCGCATCAGAGGACTCGAAGCCGAGCGCGGCTCATACGCGCTGAACAGTCAGCCGCGGGAGAAGAAGATAACCGTCTCGCTGACAAGTTTTCCACCGCGGTATGAGGGTCTGCATACGGTGATAAAAAGTCTGCTGACCCAGACGGTGCGCCCCGACAGGATAGCGCTCTACTACGACGAGACAGACGCGGAAGTGCCGTTTCCCGACACGCTGACGGAGCTTTCCGCATACGGTGTGGAGTTCTGCCGCCGCGATACTCCCGACGGCTGCAAGCCCCTCAGACCTCACAAGAAATATCTCTACGCCATGCAGGAGCATCCCGACGACCTCATCATCACCGTGGATGACGACAGCATCTATCCCCCCGACCTTATCGAAAAGCTGACGGCGGCTCACAAACGGCATCCCCGCTGCGTCGTCGCCGCACGGGCACACCTCATGCGCTTCGAGAACGGCAGGATAGCACCCTACGACAGCTTCGGCTGGTGCCTGACAAAAGAGGACGCGCCTTCGATGAGATACATCCCTACGGGGGTGGGCGGCGTGCTGTATCCGCCAGAATGTATGGACAGCCGCCTGTTCGACACGGCGCTCATCTGCAAGCTCTGCCCCGACGCCGACGACCTGTGGCTGAAAACCATGCAGGTGCTTGCAGGCACGAAAGTAACTGTCTGCGACAGGAGCGTTGCGAAACGCATTCTCCCCGTCCCCGACAGTCAGACCGAGTCGCTCAACTCGCAGAACGTCCTCGCGCACAGGAACGATGAATACCTCAGTGCGCTGTGCAGGGCTTTCTCGCTGACCGAGGCGGACTTCACGGGAGACGGCGCATGAAAAAACAAGGATTTCTCTCACACTTCGCGGTCATCGGTGCAGGCACCTTCATCAACCTGCTGCTCGGACTGTTCACGACCCCGATAATCACACGTCTCGTTGACCCCGACGAATACGGTCAGCTGTCGGTGTTCACCATGTACTCGGGCATAGCGCTGATGGTGCTGTGCGCGGGTCTCGACCAGTCGCTCGTGAGATTCTACTACGACAGCGACTCGGAAAACTACCGCAGAGGTCTGCTCTTCCGCTGCATACGCCTGCCGCTGATACTGACAGCTGTGGTCAGCGCGGCGGTCATCACACTGGCGTACACGGGCGCGGTGAAGTTCGAGTTCGAGCCTGTCATAATGGTGCTGCTCTGCGTGTTCACGGCTTTGCAGCTGGTCTACCGATTCAGCCTGCTGACCGTGCGACTCGAATACAAGTCGAAGCTCTACTCGGCGCTGAACATCCTGCACAAGCTCGCCTACATCGTGACGGTGCTGCCGATGATATTCCTCATCCGCAGTCACTACCTTCTGCTTCTGGTGTCGGCGACCGCCGCCGCTGAACTCATCTGCGTCATCGTGAGCGTCGTTTCGCGCCGAAACATCTGGAACGCCGCCGCCCTCAGGAAAAACGACTGCACCGTGCCCTTTTCCGCACTGGTGCGATACGGTGCGCCGTACATCATCACCCTCGGCGTGACGACCCTCTTTCAGGCGATAGACAAGCTGTCGCTGAACCACTTTTGCAGCTATTCCGAGGTCGGGGTCTACTCGTCGGCGATGAGTCTCGTACACATCTTCGGTATCATCCAGACCACCTTCACGGCGCTGTGGATGCCGATGGCGGTGGAACATTTCACCAGCTCCCCCGACGACAAGGAATTTTTCCGCAAGGGCAACCGCATGATAACCGCCGCGATGATGTTCTGCGGCATCAGCCTGATACTCTTCAAAGATCTTTTCGCGGTACTGCTGGGCTCGAAATACCGCGAGGCGGCGTACATCCTGCCGTTTCTCATCTTCGACCCGATAATGTACACCGTCTCAGAGACCACCGTCGGCGGACTGGTCTTCATGAAACGGAGCGAATTGCAGGTCTTCACCGCGCTGGGCGCCTGCATCACGAACATCATCGGCAACATCATCCTCGTCCCCATGCTGGGATGCAGGGGCGCTGCCATCTCCACGGGGCTTTCGTACATCGTGTTCTTCACCCTGCGCACCGTCCTCGCGAACCACTGCTATCCCATCGACTTCGGTCTGCCGCGGTTCTACCTGATGACGCTGATACTCTCGGGCTGTGCCGCGTATAACACCTTCGTGAGATTCAACCTCTTCTCGGTAGCAGTGGCGCTCATCTGCTACGCGGCGCTGTTCTTCCTCTACCGCGATACGATAGCCGAGTGCAAGAATTACGCCCTCAGCGCCGTCAGAAACTTTCTGAATAAGAAAAACGGCGGATAAGATTATTAACTTACTGTTAATCTTAGCAAAACGCTCTTGACTACAGGAGCGTTTTGTGATATAATAGTTGTTGCGATGAAGGTCGCAGTCACAAAAGTGTGATCGAGGTGTGGCTCAGTTTGGTAGAGCGCTTCGTTCGGGACGAAGAGGCCGTGGGTTCGAATCCCGTCACCTCGACTATAAAGCCCTTGTCGGCTAAGATAAACACACATTATGCGCTTATCTCAACCGACAAAGCGGTTGATTTATTCAAAAGGCTTTCGCCTTATATCGCAAATTTAAGTCAGCTTGAATTCTGCGGGTACATACTGCACTCTATTGTGAGCAGACTGGAAAACAATCTTATATGTACCGTAGCTTTGCATGGCACTCTCGGTGTTTGTGAGCTGTTATGCTCCGTGTGCAGGCTCATAGGCGGCTTACCGTCACAAAGCGACACCGATGGTGCCCCACGACAAGAAACAGCGCGCTGCTGAATAAGCTGTGCGCTCACAGCTGTTCATACGCTTTGTATGTTTGTTTCTCTAATCGAGCAGATAAGCGTTGACAGACTGCATATCATGGCGCAGGCTGCTGTGCGTCTTGCGAGGACGCATTAAAGTTATACATCTTTTAGATCACTCCCTTGACATCAGGCGATCATCATTCACCGGGAAACGGACACTCTCATTCTTCATAGTCCGTGAATCAAGCCATTCAGTTGTCAAGTTGCTTTCACTAAAAAATCAAAGACCTTTCAGCGAATGTTCGCAGAAAGGTCTTGACAAAATCTATGATTAATGCTATACTTAGAGTAAGGCATAATCATCAAAACTAAGTCCAGACGATGCGCGAACATCGCTTTGGGTTACGAGCTGTTCGGTGTTGGTAGCACCGTTCAGCTTGTTTTGCTTTTTAGTTGATAGTATTATTATACCATATCTCCGAGTAATTGTCAAGTATTTTGACTATATTTCTCAAAAAAAGTTGTTGTCATTTTAACGATTTAAAGTGTATCACTTTATGCAATATACCGAACTTATGTTCTGCCATGTGTCATACTCTGCCATGTGGCAGATTTTTTCTTATAAAAGAGAAAAAAACTCCCTTGCCACGAAGGGCAAGAGAGGTTTGTTTTGCATATTTACGTCTTGATGACCTTTCAAGAGAAACGAAGTTCAGATGAATATGCTCCAAAAATTAGTCATTGCCTTTCTCTTTGATAAGCTCGTTGTTTAAGAACATTGTTCCTTTCTCGGATTTCTTCATTTATGCGAACAAAAGCCGAGCGCCTGACATCGCAAACGAAAGTCAGCGCGAAGTAGCCCGCGACAAAAGGCACCCCATGCTCAACACACTGCAAAACAAACCTACAGGGACCGAACCGATCAAGCGCACGCACCCTGGCAGTAAACCAATACGCCCACGCCGCACGCCAATAGGCGACACACCCTCACAAAGCCAAACCGATAGAACCCCACGACAAGAAACAGCACGCCGCGCAACAAGACGTACCCACACACCGAAAAATACGCTCTCCATGCTCGTCAAGATAATACACCAGACAACCCTTGACAGACCACATACCATAACGCAGGATGCTCCGCATAGTGCCAAGAAGAAGAAAAGAAAGACATCCATCACATCAATCACGCAACATCAAACCAACACAAATCACCGGGAAACGCACAATCTCAACAAAAACACGAACGAAAGCAAGCCACTCAGCTCGCAACAAGCCATCACGAAAAAAACAAACAAATTCCAGCCAAAACTCGCAAAAAGGACTTGACAAAATCTATGAAAAAGCCTACAACAAGAGTAACCCATAAGAATAAAAACTAAGACCAGACGAACAAACAAACAGCGCAGAAAACAAAAAGCCACCCCGAGGTGACAAGCCGGACACCAAGCCCGGCTCGTTAGCTGACAGAATAACAAAACCACAACACGCAGCAACAGCCAAGGAGCTTAACCAGATTGATCAAAAAAAGAACTGAACACTAAAACGATATAAAGCCAATAAACATATGCAATACACCGAACCAAACGAAAAACAAGCGACACACTCAGACAACTCCCAGAAGCGTTCTATGAAGACAGCATGAATTACATTCCAAGCAGTTCTCTGAGCTGTTTAATGTCACGGTGTCCATAAACACGGCTGAGCATATCAAGGTCGCTCCACCCCATTTGCGCGGCTATCGCTGTCGGCGATCTTCCCTCGTTGAGCCAAATCGAAGCCCTTGTGTGGCGCAGACAATGCGGCGTTAATACAGGAATGATGATTCCCTTTTCGGCATAGTAGTCACTCATCTGCTCCATGAACGGCTTGTATCGGCGCTTGCTCCAGTTGCTCGGAGACTGACAATTGCCGTATTTGTTCACGATAAGGAACTCGGTTGCAACTATCGTTCCCGGTCTGCGTTTGTGCTTGTTCGCGCCGACCGTGATGAATCGCGGAAGTTTGGCGATCATCAGCGCCGTATCCTCG
>NZ_FPIR01000016.1 GCF_900119155.1 Ruminococcus sp. YE71
GGGCAAAAACAACATCAAAACAGAGTTCATTTTGCTCGGGCTGGCATACAACATAAAGAAACTTTTTACGAAGATCTCGGGAAACCGACTCGGAATATCTCTTTTTGAACTAAAATCGGCATAAAACCAACAGAACAAAACACCCCCGAGTTCTCTTTTTGAAGAGGGCTTGGGGGTGTGCGCGCTGAAAATGCCTATTTTACAAAGCATTGTATTTGACGGGTTTGATGTGCGGATATTGAGAGGGAGTGCTGATGGTGCAACAGCTCCTTTTTTATGCCGTATTCATATCATCTGTTCCACATCGAAGGTCTCCCTGCCGTCGGGCAGCTCGATGACCGCGGTCGCCTTCACCGAACCGCTGCCCGAGCTTATGGTAAGCTCGCCGCCGTGTGCCTGACAGATGTCGTTGACGATGCGCAGTCCGTAGCCGTGACCCTTGCCTTTCGAGGTCATGATGCTGAAGGAACCCGCGGAACTGTTCTCGCACCTCAGCACGAACATACCGTTTTTCACGCCGCTTTTGAGGGCGATATATTTACACTCGGACTTCTCGGAACGCAGGCAGGCCTCAACAGCGTTGTCGAACAGGTTCGAGAACAGCGAGCATAGCTCCACGGGTTCGAGCCCCGAAGCCTTGCAGCCGTGCAGGTCGGTAGTCACATTTATGCCGTCAAGCCGTTCGTCGCTGAGCTTTACGGTCAACACCGCGTTCACGGTGCGGTCGTCGCAGTAGTTGACGTTCCTCACCGACAGCAGACCGCTCTGCATCGACGAGAGTATGCGCTCCGCCTGTTCGCCGCCGTCGGGCTCGTTCATCAGACGGATAGCCGTCGTCAGCTGATTCTGCATCTCGTGGCGCAGCTTCGATATCTCGTCGAACTTCTCTTCCGCCAGCTGGTAGTAGCGGTACTCGTTCTCACGCACGGCGCGGAGCTGTTCGAGCTCCTGCTCCGTCCTGATAAGGTCGCGCCGACGCAGGCTCCCGAAGTAGTGCATCAGCAGCAGCGTATACATCAGCGTCTGATAGGAGAGCTGGATGAGGTTGTCGGTATCGCTGAGTACAGAATTCTTTTCGACGCGGCTGTGCATCACAAGGAACATGAAATGCAGCGTCACGAAGAACGAGAGAATGTGCATATCGTAATGAATTCCCTGACTCACCAGCGATTTTCGGCGGGAAATCATGATGACCGCAACGTAGCCGAGAAACAGCACGTCGGTAAAGACTATGCGGTAGAATGCGAGCGTCGTGTCGTCGCTGCTCGCCAGATAGCCGTAGTTCGGTATCTCGTCGAAGATCACGACCGCGAGGGGTATCGTCAAAAACTCTAACGCGAAGGACAGCGCATAGAACGAAAAATACTGTATAAGCCGCCTTTTCAGCGAGCCGCCGAACATGGTCAGCACGAAGCACAGCAGTATCAGACCCCTCAGCCCCGCCTGCACGAAAGGAGGAGTTGACGGGAACATCAGCCCGAAAAGACCGTATGTTGCCGCCATCGGCACGAACCAGATAACAACGCTGAACATGAAGCTCTTCTTCGGTTCGCCCGTGCAGAAAAGGTAGAAGGTCGAGATCAGCTGCTGCACGAACAGTCCGAGCAGGTATACTACATCGCTCACAGTGTATCACCCACGTATTCAAAGTATCTCTGCCGCGCTTCCTTGAACCGCGACTGGCTTATCGGCAGTTCCATCCCGCCGCTGAGGGTGAAGATGTATCTGCTGATGGAGACCACGCAGGAAAGGTTCACGATGAAGCTCTGGTGACAGCAGACAAAACTGTCGGGCAGACGCTTCATAAGCTGTGACAGCTTCAGGTCGCGGAAAGTGCCTATTGGTTCACAGGACTTGTTGTACACGGTGAGTTTCCGCGCGGAGCTTTCGATGTAGGAAATATCGGAAACGCGGACGGTCTGCGCCGAATTCTTGCCCGTGGCGAAGGTTATGCACCCGTCGGAAGCGTGCTTGCGTTCGACTATCGCCAGAGCCCTTTTCACGCTTTCCTCCGCGAAGGGCTTTATCAGCATGGCATCGGGAGCCGACTCGAACACCTGTTCGCAGTAGCGCATATGAGCGGTCACGAACACGAGAGCCGCATCGGGATGGTCTTTCCTCATGGAATTCGCAAGCTCGATGCCGTTCCTGCCATCCTCAAGCTCGATGTCGAGAAAGATGATGCTGCACCCCTGCGCAGCGTACCCCGACGCAGTTTCGTAGTCTGTCGCCTCGAAGATCTCCGCGTCGGCACACAGCCTGCTCAGCATATCCGACAGCGTCCTGCACTGTGCAGGCTCGTTGTCATATATCAGTATCCTTTTCGTTACAGCCACCCCATCCCGAAATTAATTCACATCCCGTACCGAAAGGTCTCGGGACTCTTTTATTATATACCATTTTTCTGTCAAAGTCAATCAAGAATGTTAATTTTTTGTCAAAATTTGAGAATAGATAGTCAAACTATCAATTATTTATCAAAATTTCTGTTATTAAAATGTTTTTTACAGATAAAAAAACAGGAAATTCCCAAAAACTCTTGACAAATAAATATATACGCATTATAATTATATTATATAGATATAATTCTTTTATCCTACACGGAAAGTATGGATGGAACATAAGCTAAGGAGTGGTAAATGAAATGAAAGAGTTTTATTACACTATGATCGTTAAAGCTAATGGGCTCAAGGCCTATTACGGAAAACGAAATACAGAAGTGTTCCCGATAAAGGGCACCGTCGATGCCGAGGATTCGGCAGTCGGCTATGAATCAGAAGAGGAAGCGGTAAAGAATCAGAACTTCATTGAGAACTACTGCCGTACAATGGGTATTGCAGTGTCAGAAATGAAAGCCGTTGCTCTTGAAGGAGAATAAAACCCCCTTATGAAAATTTTATCGGTATCGCCCGAACTACCTATGAGCGATACCGACTTTTTTTTGCTTTTATAGCGGCTTATGGGAGAATCTGAAAGTCTTGTAGGTGTATTTGTCGCCTATCTTCGTATTCTTCCATTTGTCGAATTTTTCTTCGGAGCTTTGTTTGTCGCCCCATTTGTCCGTAATGACTATGTAGTACTTGCCCTTCCTGGCACCCTGTCTGAGGTCACCGTAACTCGGGTCGGTACCGTCCTTGTAGGTCACGATGCCCGAAAGGTCTGCCCACTTGGGTTCGTGGTCGCTTCCCTTGGTGTCCTCGGTGCGTATCTCGACCCACTTGTCGATGTCGTAGTAATACTTTGTATCGTACACGGGTTCGTTGCGGTAAACGGGTTCCTGGTAGGTCTCAGTCTCGTACTCCGTCCTGTATCTCGGAGTCTGAACTTCCTCGAACTGACCGTTTCCGAGGTCACGGTAGTGAGTATCGTAGCCGTCCTGTACCTGATGCGCCACCTGCCGCGTCCGCGTTTCGTAGTGGTCGAGGACCTGTCGGTAGGAGCGTATCTCCTCCTTTTTCTCGTGGAGATTCGCACCTTTCGGAAGGGTCCAGTCGCTTTCGTCAACGTTCTTGAATTCCTCAACGCCGACCGTTCTCTCCCACTCGAAGCCTGAGACTTCGGCGGTGCGCTTGACGGGGACGAAGATGAAGAGCAGTACCGCCGCCAGCACAGTGAACACGGCGAGTCTCTTCTTGAATTTTTCAACAGCCCTGTTTTTGTTGATCTGCCGCATCTGCTGAATGGTATTCACAGCTTCGCGCTTGTGTTCGCCGCAGTAGGGGCAGAATTTGTATTCAGGGTCGTCGGGAATGTTCGCGTGGCATTTTGCGCACACCCACCTCTTTCCGACAGACGGCGTTTCGTTCTCCGTCGGCTCGTAGTACTCCGTGTCATCGGGCTTTGCATCGCCGCATCTCGGACAGAAACGGTAGTTGCCGTACAGCCCGATCTTGGAACAGCACCCGCAGTCCCAGCGAAGCCTTCGCAGGGCGTGGCGTTCCTCACGCTTAGCGTGCCTTTCCTCGGTGGAGGAAACCGCAGGCTTTTCAGGCTCGGGATTCTCGGGCGAGGGAGCGTTCGGATTCGGAGCGCCGCATTCGGCGCAGTTGAGCGCTGTCGGCGGGTTCGTCTGACCGCAGTATCCGCAGGTCCAGTCTGCCGACGCACGCTGGACGGTTGGCTTTTCCAACTTGCCGAAGTAGTTCCGCGAAGCGTCGCCCTTCGGAGAGCCGCAGTTTCCGCAGAAGAGGTCTTCGTTTGCGTTCTGGGTACTGCAATAGTCGCAGACCCAGTTGGCGACGGAGCGCATATCACCCTCGGCGACATACTCCACCGCGTTCGGATCCATGTAATATTTCACATTCGCGGGTATCGGCGCACCGCAGTTGGTGCAGAACTTCTTGTCGCCGCGGATGTGTTTTTTGCCGCATTGGGGACAGTCCCAGTAGCCCCAGACGTGCTTTGACATAGGTCAGATCAGCTCCTTTACCGCCTCCACGAGTTTATCCATCTGTTCGTCCGTGCCGACAGTTATCCTGAGCCTGTTGGAGATGCGCGGCTTGTCCCAGTAGCGGATGAAGATGCCTTTTTCTCTCAGGTGAGTGAAGATCTCCTTGGCAGAGAGGGTCTTGTGCTCGGCGAAAAGGAAGTTCGTGCCGCTGTCGGGAATATCGAAACCGAGCTCTCTCAGTTCCTTTGTGATGCGCTCACGGGTCGCGATGACCTTTGCGGTCGTCTCGCGCAGGTACGCCTCGTCGTTGACCGAAGCCACGCCTGCCTCTATCGTCACCCTGTCCATCGGGTAGGAATTGTAGCTGTCCTTGACCGCGCCCATATAGCGGATAAGTTCGGGATCTCCCATCGCCATGCCGATTCGCATACCTGCCATCGAGCGCGACTTTGAGAAGGTCTGGGTCACCAGCAGGTTCTCGTACTTCTCGATAAGGGGAACTGCCGACTTGCCGCCGAAGTCTATGTACGCCTCGTCGATGATAACGACGCTGTCGGGGTTATGCTCCAGAAGCTCGGTAACGAAGTCAAGACTCTCGCAAATCGAAGTCGGGGCATTCGGGTTAGGGATGACCACGCCGCCGTTCTCGCCGAAGAAGTCGGAAACGTTGATGCGGAAATTCTCATCCACCGCAGGCGTTCTGAAGGGTATCTTCAGAAGTTCGCACCACACGGGGTAGAAGGAATAGGTCACGTCGGGGAACAGCACGGGCTTATCCGAGTTAAAGAACGCCCTGAACGCTGTAGCGAGCACGTCGTCCGAGCCGTTGCCGATGAACACGTTCTCGGAGGTCAGCTTGGTGCCGTTGAGCGAGTTGAGACGTTCCGCGACTGCTTTTCTCAGCGGTGCGGCGTCCATCGAGGGGTAAAGTCTCAGACTCTCCGCTTTGAACTTCGCGATGCACTCATTAACGGCAGGCGAGGGCGGATAGGGGCACTCGTTTGCGTTGAGCTTGATTATGTCATCACTTTTCGGCTGTTCGCCTGCTGTGTAGGGTTCGATGTTGATAAGGTTATCTCTCCAGCTCATAATATATTATCTGCCTTTCTGTAAAGGTTAATTTTCCGCGTCCGAGGTCAGTCGGGGATGTACTCTCTCACTCTCAGCTTCACGCCTGCTTTTTCGGCTACCGCTTTTGACTGTGCGACTTTTTCTTCGCCGATGATATCGACTACCGTCAGCACCACCTCGGGAACATAATCCTTAACCTCCGATGCGAATCTCAGCATAGCATCGAAGCTCCTGATGCCGAAGCTCGGTCTTGTTACCTCGTTGTACTCCTCGGCGGTCGGCGCGTTCAGGCTAATGGAGACGCAGTCGATAAGTCCCTTGAACTCCCCTGCCGTTGACCTGCCGTTTATCAGGTCTGACAGACCGTTTGTGTTGATGCGGAGCGGAGTCTTTGTATGCTCCCTCAGCCACTTCGCAACCTGCTTGACCATCTCGATCTCGCAGGTCGGCTCGCCGTAGCCGCAGAAAACTATCTGCTTGTAGCTGTCGAGGTCGCGCTTTGAAAGGTCGGCGGTTATCTCCTCGAAACTCGGCGTATGTTCGAGCCACAGGGGGTCCGAGCCGTAGGCGGTGTCGCCGTTCTGTCTCAGGCAGAAGGTACACGCACAGGGACATTTGTTCGTAAGGTTGAGGTACAGGCCTTCGCCGACCTCGTAGGAAATTGTCATTGCTTTTCTCATACTTTTCACCATCTATCCGTTTTTTTGTACTTATCGTTATTTTTTGAGTATCAGCCGCAGGCTCGCGAAGAATCCCACAAACATTGAGAGCACCATGCTGAACAGCAGAAGTTTCCACGCGGTCTGCTGATTTGCCATAAAGGTCGCGAAGCTCACGCCGCCGACTATCTTTCTTGCGGTGCCCTCCGCGCCGAGGGACGAACAAAGCAGTGCCAGCGCGAAACGCGTGTTTATCAGCGCCGAGAACGCCGAGATGCCGCTTCCGATGGAAGAGAACAGAACGCTGTAATTCTCGCGCTTATGGTACACGATGATACCGCTCGCAAGATGCATCGCCGTCAGCACAAGGAACGCCGCGAACGCCGCGAAGAAACCGATGCCCAGTGCGACATTCGGATCCTTGTCCTTGTTCAGAAAGCTCATTATCGCAAGGAGAAGCGCCCCCAGCGAGAAGGATGCGAGCATCGCGAACACCGCAAAAGCGCGGTTCCTTCTTACATCCTTAGGTATCTCTTCGGTCTTTATCTGTTTTGGCATTATCCATCTTCCTTTTCATTCTTTTGTACGTATCTGACGATCAGGCTGTCGATGCGCTGGTCGTTCTCCATCGAGACGGTGACGGAAAAACCGTCCAGCTCGACTGTTTCGCCGTCGGTGGGGAAACGTTCGAGACGTTCTGTCACCCAGCCGCCGACCGAGTTCGCGTCAGCCTCGATAAGATCCTCGTCAAGTTCGGCTTTTTCGAGGAAGTCGGAGACCGAAAGCTCGCCCGAGACCTGCCAGCTGTTCTCGCCGAGGCTGATGAAGCTGTCATCCTCCTCGTCGCGCTCGTCGTATATCTCGCCCACAAGCTCCTCGATTATGTCTTCGAGGGTGCAGATGCCTGCCGTGCCGCCGTACTGATCGACCACGACCGCCATGTGGACTTTCTTCTTCTGCATCAGCTTCATTACCTCGGAAATACGCTTCGTTTCGGAGATATACACGGGGCTCGACATTATCTCGCCGATATCCCTACCTCCCTCCATGTACAGCTTGAAGAAGTCTATCTCATGGACGATGCCGACTATCGAATCCAGCGACTTCTCATACACGGGAAGGCGCGAATAGCTGTTTTCGAGGAACACCTGACGTATCTTCTCCATATCGAAGCCGCGCTCGATACCGATGACGTTGACGCGTGGCACCAGCACCTCTTCGATGGTAGTCTCGTCGAAGTCCAGTGCCGAGCGGACAAGTTCGCTCTCCTGTTCTTCGAGCACGCCCTCGGTCTCGCTCTCGTCGATGATGTATTTGAGCTCTTCTTCGGTAAAGGACGGCTGTTTTTTCTTGCCGCCGAGGATCATATCCACGCCCTTCTTCACGAACCCGAAGAACCATATGGCGGGGGTGAGTATGAACATCGCCGCCGAAAGTGGTGCGCTCATCAGCATCGAGAAGCTCTCGGCGTTCTCCTTCGCCAGGGATTTCGGCAGTATCTCGCCGAATATCAGCACCAGCACGGTCAGCGTCAGCGTCGCATATGCCACGCTGTTCGAGCCGAACTTTTTCGTGAACAGCACCGTCGTCAGCGAGGACGAAAGGATGTTCACCACGTTGTTGCCGATGAGTATCGCCGTCAGCGCCTTATCGAAATTCTCTGTTATGTCGAGCGCCTTTTTCGCGCTCTTTTTTCCCGAAGCCGCCATATTCTTGAGTCGTATGCGGTTTGCGGACGAAAACGCTGTCTCGGTCGCAGAGCATACTGCCGACAGCGCGAGCAGTATACAGATAATAAACACGTCCATGTTTTTTTGAGACCTTACCTCACATTCCTACAGTTCTCACGCCGAGGAGTTTCAGATGTCGGGTCATGTACTCTTCCCTGACCTCGAACTCACTGCAATAATCGGTCGAGAGATATTTCTTGTTGTCGTCTGCGAACACGGTGACGATGGTCTTATCGCCGCCGATGCGGTCGCCTGCTTCGAGTGCTCCCAGCAGATTCGCGCCCGAGGATATTCCGACGCCGATGCCGAGCTCTCTCGACAGACGCTGAGCCGCGATTATCGAATCGATGTCGTCTATCGACACCACGCCGTCGCACTCGTCGAGCTTCATTATCTGTGGGATGAACTCATCCGAGATGCCCTGTATGCGGTGCGAACCCACCTTGTAGCCCGTTGAGAGGGTAGGCGAGTTGAGCGGTTCCAGGGGGAACAGCTTGCAGTCTGGGTTGACGGTGCGCAGTCTGCGTCCGATACCCATGATAGTGCCGCCTGTTCCCACGCCTGCGACTACCGCGTCGGCAGTCAGCCCGAGCTTTCCGAGCTGAACGATGATCTCCGCGCCCGTCGTCTCGTAATGCGCGGTGCAGTTGTCCTCGTTGGAGAACTGACCGGGCAGGAAGACCTTCGGGTCGTCATTCGCCAGCTGTTCGGTCATGGCTATCGAGCCTAAGAAACCGCCCTGTTCACGGGAAACGGGGCATATCTCCGCGCCGTAGCTCTTGATAAGATTCACGCGCTCGATACTCATCCAGTCTGGCATGAATATGCGGACGTGATTTCCGAGATACGCGCCAACCGCCGAGAACGAGATGCCCGTATTGCCGCTGGTGGCTTCCACGATGACGCTGTTCTCGTCCGCAGCTCCGCTCTCGTATGCGCGGCGCATTATGTAGAGCGCCACCCTGTCCTTGATGCTGCCCGAGAGCTGCAAAGCCTCGAACTTAGCGTAAACGGTGCGTTTTTCGCCCTTATACTCGCAATCTATAGCCAGCAGGGGTGTATTTCCCACGAGCCTTTCAAGCTCTGTGAACTTCTTTCTGATAATTTCATTCATATACATTATTCCCACTTTACAATTAATAAAATAGCATACGCATTTATTATATCACACAAATACAAAAATTGCAAGCCCCGAACACTTAATTCCCGAAAAAACAGCGGACAGCCTGCCGAGCTGTCCGCCGTAAAGTGACGTATTATTCGTATCTGAGTGCGTCGATCGGGTCGAGACGTGCCGCCTTTATGGAAGGCAGCAGACCGAAGATGATGCCGACCGCCATCGAGAATACGACCGAAACGATTATCGCAGGGGTCGATATCGCGACGGGCACTTCCGCCATCTTCGAGACGATCTGCGCAAGTCCGATGCCTGCTCCCACGCCGATGATACCGCCGATACTCGTCAGCACCGAAGCTTCGGTCAGGAACTGCATGAGTATCTTGCCGCGGCGTGCGCCGAGGGCTTTTTTCAGACCTATCTCTCTCGTTCTCTCGGTAACGGACACGAGCATGATGTTCATAACGCCAATACCGCCCACGAGAAGCGAGATGCTCGCGATCCAGATGAGCATATTGTTTGTGGAGCCGCTGAGCTTCTGGAGTTTTTCCGCCTGTTCCAGAAGGTTCTCGCTCTTGTACTTGATGTTCGAGTCCTTCTTGACGCTGAGTCTGTCGTTGAGTATCTCCTCAGCCGCCTTGCCTGCCGCGGTCATGGCGTCGGTATCCTTTACCTTTATGACCACGTTCTGCGGAACATCGAACTTGAAGGATATCGGCCATGTCTCGGAGGGAATGTAGATGACTCCGCCCTCGGATTCCGAATACACCTTGTAGTCGTCGATGCTGTTGATGACAGGCTCGAACTGCGAGCTCTTTACCACAACGCCCACCACCGTAAACGGCTCGTTTCCGATCTCAAGGGTCTTGCCGACAGGGTCATCCAAACCGAAGATAGACTTCACCACCGCATTGTTGATGATGCAGACCTTGCGCTGACCCGAATAGTCGCGGGCGGCAAAGCCCTTGCCCTTCATTATCTGGAAGCCCATCGTATCGAAGTAGTTCTCGTCCACGCCGCAGACGTTTCCGCCCTCAAGCATGGTGTTGTTGTAGAACAGTCTGTCAACGTATGTCTGCAAACGGTAAGCCGTGCAGTTCTGAACGTCCTTGACCGCCATCAGTTCGTCGATGGTGCTCTTGTCGATGACAGGCACGCCGTCGGGGATGTCCGTCCACTGGAACTCCATCTCGGAATCGCCCTGCATCAGCGTTATCTTAACGGTGTTCTCACCCGAACCGATAAGGTTGTTTTTTATCTCTTCATTCGTGCCCTTGATGGTCGAGACTATCGCGATGATAGCCGCGATACCGATGATGATACCGAGCATCGTCAGGAACGAACGTATCTTATGTGAAAATATGCCCTGAAAGGACAATCTGATATTTTCAAACACAGTTATCCCTCCAATCTTTAATCCCAGATGTTGACAGGCTCTTCGGAATCACGGGTCTTTACGCCCTCTCTGACATCCTTGCCGTACGGGAAGCATATCTTGTCCTTCAGCGAGATGCCGCCCTTTATCTCGACGCACTCGCCGTAAAGCTCCTTGCCAGACTTCACGTACTGCTTTTTGAGCAGGCCGTTCTCGTCGGCTTTCATAACGTAGTAGCCCGCTCCCTCGCGGTGCAGATACCACATGGGAAGATATATCGAGCCCGAGGACTGATCCTCGTCAGTCGGCATCTCGCCCATCGCGGATACCTGTATCCAGCTGTCGATGGTAAGGGAGTTCTCATCCTCCACCGTACCCGTCACGATGAAGGTACTGCTGTTGGGGTTGTCGTTCCAGTTGAAGCTGTAGTACGAAACAGGCTCATCCTTCACACCTGTCACATTGATGGTGAACATCTCGCCCGTCTGGTAATTCATGCCCATGAGCTGTGTGCCCTTGGCGAACTGACCGAGGTTCAGCTCGCCCACCTGTATCTCCACGCAGGTCGCCTCGTCGCCTCTCACTATGATGTATGACGAATCCAGCAGGCTCGCGTCGATATCAAGGTCTGCGTCTATCTCTTCGCTGAGGTTCTCACCGTCGTCGCCGTCTTCAAACTCGGCGTCTTCATTATCTTCGCTGTTTCCGCTGAGCGTTTCCGAGCCAACCTTTGCCACGATGCCGTCTATCTTCGCGACTATCTTTCCGTCGCTGAGCTTTTTCAGGCTCTCCTCGTATTCGAGCTTTTTCGTGCGCAGGTCGAGCTGGAGATCCTTGATGTTGTTCTCCTGAGTGCGGATCTTGCCGTCGAGATCGGCGCGACTGTACATATAGTTCTCGTTCGCGGGAGTGCTGTCGTTTGCCTGATCGTTGCCGAAGTCGTAGCCGCCGTCGTCGATATCGTCGGGTTCGTAGTCGTCGGAGATATCGGGCAGGCTGTCATCGAAGTCGTCGGGGAAGCTGTCGCCGCTATCCTGTGGACCTGTGTACACGAAGAAACTGCCGCACCTGCCCTCGCCCGAACCGTCGTAGCTCACCATTCCGTCCATCACGGTAACGCCGTCGTTGACGTGCCATGTGTAGACCGAGAGCTTTTCGTCCGCGGCGCCGTCGAGCACCCACATATACAGCAGGTTCCCTTCCTCGCTGTAGACGTTGAGCACCACCTTGCGCTTGGTGTTCTTTATCTGGGACATGAATGGCGCTGCCACCTCGGCTTCAAACGCCATGTTGAAGCGGAAGGTACCGTCCTCATCCACCTCGCTGACCTGCTGAAAGGTGCCGAGCCTGTCGATGAGTTTCAGCTCGGGCTTATCGGGGAGCGAGCTGTCATCTTCGGAAGAGCTGTCCTCCGAGTCCTCGGGGAAATCGGGCTCGTCGGGGTAAACAGGGTCGGGAGTGTAAGGCTTCATCTCCGAGGGGAGCAGCCCCTTGAGCCTTGTGAGCTCCTTCTCCGCCTTCTTAATATTCTGTTCGATAACGCCAATCTCAGCCTTTTTCTGTTCAGACTGGAGTTTGAGCAGGGTCGTGTCGAGTTCAACGAGGACGTCGCCTTTCTTCACGTAGTCGCCTACCTTGACCTTGACCTCCTTTATCTGATCCTCAGCCCCCAGACCTACCGTCTGAGTGTTCGAGGACACGACTCTTCCGTCAAAAGTCGGGTTGTCCTGATAGCTGTACCAACCGTATTCATCCGAAAGCATGGAAACGGGGACAACGTCAACTATCCTCTTGTCGTTCTGGGATTTCTTGTATCTGTCATATCCGAACTTGCCGCCGCCTGCGAGAAGCGCAAGGCAGAGCAGCGTGATTATCGCCTTTTTCATGCCTTCTCCTCCTCTCCGGTGAACAGTTCACCGTCGCGGATATAAACTATCCTCTTTGCACGCTCGGCTATTTCGGGAGCGTGGGTTATCATCACAACGGTAACGCCTTCCGCGTTGAGCTCGGAGAAGAGCCCCATCACCTGCTCGCCCGACTTTGTGTCGAGAGCGCCCGTCGGCTCGTCCGCCAGCAGAAGTCTCGGCTTGTTGACGATAGCTCTTGCGATGGCTACCCTCTGCTTCTGACCGCCCGAGAGCTGTGTTGGCTTATGGTACATCCTGTCCTCAAGACCCACCCTTTCGAGGGCAATCTTTGCGCGTTTGCGGCGTTCGCTTTTTCTCACGCCTGCGTAAAGCAGCGGCAGCTCGACATTTTCGAGAGCCGACTGTCTCGGCAGCAGGTTGAAATTCTGGAACACGAAGCCTATCTTGCGGTTGCGGATATTCGAGAGCTGCTTGTCGCGGCACTTTGCAATATCCTCGCCGTCGAAGATGAACATTCCCGCGGTCTGCTTGTCAAGGCAGCCGATGATGTTCATCATGGTGGATTTTCCCGAACCCGAAGGTCCCATGATAGCCACATACTCCCCGTCGCTTACCGAGAAGTTGATGTTTTTGAGCACGGGCACGGGCGTTTTGTCGATATAGTACGCTTTGTCTACGTTTCTCAGTTCTAATATTGTCTCTGACATACGCTCACCGCCTTAGCCCACAGCAACGGCTTCGCCGTCAGCGCCGTTTTCAGCGGCTTCTGCATTCTCTGCATCCTCTGCGGCCTTTGCTTCTTCGCCATTTCCGGCATCTTCGCTCTCGGTCACTTCTTCACCTTCGGCTGTCTCGCCGTCTTCGTTCTCCTCGTATTCGGCCATGTCGCCCATATCCTCGCCGTTGTCTTCTTCGCCGAAATCAACATCGGGGATATCCATCTCGTCGATATTGGTGGTGACAGCCATGCCCTCTTCGATAGAGCCCATCGGGTAAGCGATGCTGTCGTTCTTGTCAAGGCCGCTGATGATCTCGCAGTCGCCCATATCCTCGTCGCGGTCGCCGACCTTGACCTCGCGCTTTTCAATGCGCTTGTCCTTGCCCTTTACCCAGACATAGGTCTTGCCGTTCTCTTCAACGAGGTAGTCGGAGTAGAGCCAGATGCCCTTCTTCTCCTTTATCTCGGCGCCCATGCCGTAGTCGGGCACGATAATTATGTGCTGACCGAGCATCAGACCTTCAAGGGTCTCGGGCTCAACGGTGAAGCTGTACTTTGTGCTCTGTCCGCCGCCCTCATCCGAGCCGTAGTAATCATCCTGATCCGACCTCTGGGGGTTGTTGTCGATAGTTTCTATCGTACCGTTCCATGTGGTGTCGTCTATCCTCGACTTGATGATGACGGGCATACCCACGTATATGTTATTGATTGTCATTTCGTTGACAGTGCCTTTGAGCACGTAGTTGTCGCCCTTGGATATCTTCACGACGATGTTGTCCGAAAGGGTCTCGAAATTGTTCAGGTCTGCGACTTCCTTGACCACACCGTCTGTGGGAGAAGTCACGGAAGCGTTCTTTATAGACTTTTTCAGCTTCTCGTTTGCAGCCTTCTTGGTCTTTACCTCGTACTCCGAGGTAGCGATTTCGCTCTTGAGGGAAAGTATCTCAGCTTCGAGGGAGACAGCCTCATCCTGAGTAGCCTTTGCCTTGAGCTTTTCCATATCCTCAAGCTCTTTTTTCTTTGTCTCGACGTCATATTCAAGGCGCTCGACCTCGATGACTGCGGTGTCGAGTTCAAGGTTCATCGACTCCACGTCGTAAGTGAAGAGCACGTCGCCCTCCTTGACCGAATCACCGACCTTCACGGCTATGGATTTGAGGGTCTTCGTGCTGTCGTACTTCACGTCCTCTGTCTTCTGTGCCTCGACTACCCCCGAAAACATGATGCCCGAAAGCGACAAGCCGTCATTGCTCATCACGTCCGAGACTTTCTGGACATATACCGTGCCGTCAACCTTTGGTGTGTCGTTTTTCTTCCAGAGCTTGAAGCCGGCAAAGCCCGCGCCTGCTGCTATGGCGGCAACTATTGCCCCCACAGCGATCTTCCTTCCTACTGACATTTGTTTGTCCTCCTTTTGTTCTCTGTGGCAGGGGGAACAGATACGCCCCTGCATTGTTAATTATATCACAAAAAAACATTCTGTCAATAAGAGTTGGCATTTTTAAGAAAATCGTAAGAAAAATATCACCCGCCACTCAAATTCCGCCGCCGCTGACCGCTGAAAGCATCGTGATAATTTGCCGAAAAAAAGACAAAAGCTATTGCAATTTACGGGGCGGTGTGTTATAATGATATAGATTAGGCAACACCGAAAGGATGATAGTATGGCAAACAAAGCCTCGTCATATATGTGGTATGACTCCCCTGCCGAGGAATGGGATCACGCTCTGCCCGTGGGCAACGGCAGGATCGGCGGCATGGTATTCGGTCAGCCGCTCCGCGAGAAGATCATGCTCAATGAGGATTCGGTCTACTCGGGCGGCCCGAGAAAACGAAACAATCCCTCGGCCCGCGAGAACCTCGATAAGGTACGCAGCCTTCTCTTCGACGAGAAGATCGAAGAGGCTGAGAAGATCATACTCGACACATTCTGCGGAACTCCGCCGAACGGCAGACATTATATGCCCCTCGGTCAGCTGGATATCATCCATGAGGAGACCGAGTGCGATTACGGCACACGCTCCCTCGACCTCGAAACGGCAGTCGCGGCGACTGCCTACTCCATCGGCGGCGCGGACTTCACCCGTGAGGTGTTCTGTTCCGAGCCCGACAATGTCATGGCGATGCGCATAGCCGCTTCCAAAAAGGGTGCGGTTAATATCCGCGTCGGCATCGACGGACGCGACGATTATTTTGATGACAACTCCCCCGTTTCCGATGACGCGATTCTTTTCTACGGCGGCACGGGGTCGGAGGACGGAATAAAATTTGCGGCTTACATCAAGGTCATGAGCGTGGGCGGCAGTGTCTCGCGGTACGGTAATTTCATCCGCTGCGAAGGCTGCGATGAAGTGGTCATCCTGCTGGCGGCTCAGACGAGCTTCCGCTTTGCCGACTACAAGCAGCAGGCTAAGGCAGACGCAGAAGCCGCGGCACTGATCGGTTACGAACAGCTGAAGGCAAGACACCTTGACGACTACAAGAGCCTTTACGGACGGGCTTCTCTCGATCTGGGCGGCAGCAGCAAACTGCCGACGGACAAGCGTCTCAAAGCCTTCGCAGAGGGCGGCAGGGACAACGCGCTCATCACGCTCTACTGGAATTTCGCCAGGTATCTGCTCATCGCCGCGAGCCGCAGGGGCACGCTGCCGACCAATTTGCAGGGCATCTGGAACAAGGATATGTGGCCTGCATGGGGCTGCCGCTTCACCATCAACATCAACACCGAAATGAACTACTGGGGCGTCGAGACCTCGAACCTGTCGGAGCTTTCCGAACCGCTGTTTGAACTCATCGAACGCATGAGACCCAACGGCAGAGAGACCGCCCGCGAAATGTACGGCTGCGGCGGCTTCATGGCGCATCACAACACCGATCCCTGGGGCGACACCGCTCCGCAGGACCTCTGGATACCTGCCACTCAGTGGGTGTCGGGCGCGGCCTGGCTCTGCCTGCATATATGGGAGCATTATCTCTTCACCCTCGACAAGGATTTCCTGCGGGACAAGTACCCGACGCTGAAAGAGTGCGCGGCGTTCTTTGAGGATTTCCTCATCGAGAACAGACAGGGACAGCTGGTCACCTGCCCGTCCCTCTCCCCCGAGAACGTGTACATAACCGAGAGCGGCTCGAAAGGTTCGCTTTGTATCGGACCTTCGATGGACAGTCAGATTATTTACGAGCTGTTCACGGCGGTCATAGAATCGTCCAGAATTCTGGACTGTGACAAGAAACATTCCAAAAAGCTCGCGGCTATGCGCGACAGACTGCCCAAACCCGAGATCGGCAAGTACGGTCAGATCAAGGAGTGGGCTATCGACTACGACGAGGCCGAACCGGGTCACAGACACGTTTCACAGCTGTTCGCGCTATATCCCGGCGATATGATCTCGGTGAGAAAGACCCCCGAGCTTGCGAAGGCTGCAAGGGCTACCCTCGAAAGAAGGCTGTCCCACGGCGGCGGTCACACGGGCTGGTCGAGAGCGTGGATGATAAACTTCTGGGCAAGGCTGTACGATGCCGAAAAGGTCGCGGAAAACGTCCGCCTGCTGCTGACGAACTCGACGAGCATCAACCTGTTCGATATGCATCCGCCCTTCCAGATAGACGGCAATTTCGGCGGCGCGGCAGGCATCACCGAGGCACTCCTGCAAAGCACGAACGGTGAGCTGGTGCTTCTGCCCGCGTGCCCGAAACAGTGGAAGCGCGGCAGTTTCAAAGGTCTGCGTGCGAGAGGTGCGCTGACGGTCAGCTGCGAGTGGGACGAGAAAGGACTCACCGCCGAAGTCACTGCGGACAGGGACATCGACATTCTGATAAGCTCGCCGCGGTACCGCCTACAGGCAAAGATCGGCGCGGTGACTTCCTATGAGACCGATAAATGTCAGGTTGAATTCAGGGCAGGCGATACTGCACGTATCACCGTTGCTATATAAAAGGAAAGGAAAAGAAAAGGTATGAGATCAAGAAGGATAGCGGCTGCGGCTGCGGCGGTCGTCATTTGCGTGACGGCTCTCGGCTCATGCGGCACATCTATGAACAAGAACGAGAAGATAAACGACTCGGAGTCGGCTGAAAGCTCGGTCTCCGCAGATTCGGGCGACAGTTCGGAGAGCAGTTCCGAGGGTGACGGCGGCGACACGGCTGTTCCCGTTTACAACGAGACCAACTTCGACGCTGTGACCGTTCCGTATGTGGAGTACTCAAAGACTTATCAGGCAGAGTCGGGAACGATCATCGGCGATACCGCTTCTGTCAAGAAGGACAGGGCTTCCTTCAAGGGCGAGGGTTACGTTTCGGGTGCGACCCGCGACAACTGGTCGATGAGCTTCGACCTGCCCGAATCCCAGTTCTACAACATCTCGGTACAGACTGCCGCTGACAGCGCGGTAAACTGCCGCCTGTACATAAACGGCCGCGAAGTGTGGATATTCCGCACCGCGGGCGACGGCAATTTCAGCGAGAAGAACCTTGAGAACATATGGCTTGAAAAGGGCATCAACGAGATAACCGTTCAGTCCACTGACAATCTCGTGGACATCGACTTCGTGAAGATCGAGTCGAATGCGGATATCAGTGCCCTCAACCCCGACCTGTCGGCAGCGGTGCTCTCGAACCCGAAGGCCAGCTACCGCGCTCAGGCGCTCTATCAGATACTCTGCTCCAACTACGGCAAGCAGGTGTTGACCGCTCAGCACGACACCGCAGGCGGAAGCTCCGAAACTGCCGCTGTCCAGCAGCTTACAAAGAAAGCGCCCGCCGTCCGCGTTTCGGACATCGGTCTGTACACCAAGCAGAACCCCAAGGACGTTACTCAGGCGATAAACTACTTTGAGGCAGGCGGTCTCATCGGCTACGACTGGTACTGGATAGACCCGACGGGCGACAAGAACTGCGACAAGTTCGAGGTCAAGGACGTGAACTTCGACTTCAAGAAGGCTGTTCCGAAGACGGTAGATAAGCCTGCACAGTATCCCGATGACGACGGCGATGGTCTGCCCGACGAGGGTGCAGAGCCTATCTCGCCCGCATCTTCCGAGCCCGAATACTCCATCGAGGAGATCGCGGCGTGGGACAGCGACACCATCGAATACTACTACAACAACGGCGACATCTCCAACGAGCTGTACTGCATCCTGAACGATATCGACAAGATCTCGGGCAAGCTGGCAAAGCTCCAGGAAGAGGGCGTGCCCGTACTCTGGAGACCGCTACCCGTCGCAAGCAACGGACTTTACTGGTGGGGCACCGACAAGGAGACCTACAAGTGGCTGTGGAAGCTGATGTACACCCGCATGACCACCTACCACGAGCTGAACAACCTCGTGTGGGTATGGAGCGCTCAGAACGCCGACTGGTACGTGGGCGACAATTACTGCGACGTGCTGTCCGTTGATGTCTACACCGACGGCAACCGCAACGCGCAGATAAACACCCTGCTGTTCCTCAACAATCTCTGCAAGACCAAGCCGCTCGCCATGAGCGAGTGCAGCAATCTGCCCGCTATCGAGAGCGTGCTTCAGGAGAAGGCCTTCTGGGCTTACACCGCCCTCTGGACCGAGCCGTATCTTTCCACCGAGATGGGCGTTTACGCCACCGACGAGGAAGAGAAGGTCAAGGCGGCAGGTCGCTTCACCGAGTTCTACAACAACAATTACACCCTCACCCGTGAGGAGCTCCCCGACCTCGTGGCAGTTGCAAGGGCTATCCGCTCCGAGAAGAAGGCTGCCGAGAAGGCCGCCAAGGAAGCCGAGAAAAAAGCTGCCGAGGCTGCCGAAAAGAAATCCTCCGATGAAGGTTCTGACGAGAACGAGTAACTTTTTCGGGACAGTTATAAAAAGCAATACCGCTGTGAGAGTTCCTGCTCTTACAGCGGTATTTTTCTGTCGTTTCATATATCGGTTTTAAGTAAATCAGTAAAATCACTTAATGATTTTCGCTGGCATTTGATGTTAAATGTTTGAAATTTTGTACAATTACGTGAAGTAAAGTGTCAGACTTTGTAAGGTACGACAAATCAATTGTAAATTATCTTTATTATATATGTGCAACGTTGACAATCAACTATAAATGAGGTATAATTAGTATATAAAGAAACCACTTAACAAAAGTTTCGTGCGAAGGCCGCACCTGCCGAACCGTCGAAAACGGTGATATTTAAGGAAAATCAATGTAGAAAGAGGGGTCTCGTTATGAGATGAGAAGAAGACGTTTTAACGAAAACACTGTCGAAAATACCGCGTTATGCCGAAACTGTTGCTGTCACCGCATAAATATATGTGATGTCGGCGCAGCGTCGCCATGTGGCACCTGCCGCAGACGTCAGAAAAAGTATTTTCCGAAAATTGCATTCCTCCCATGACCCTTTTCCCACCACCTTCGGGGTCATATGATATATTGCCATCTTTCTATATTTTCCTTAAATAGGTCGGCAAACCGGAACAGGTCGCTCTCGAAAGAGAGCGACCTGCTTTCGTTTATTCGTGAAGTATCGCGGAGTTCTCTCTGCCTGCGCGGCGCTGTTCGGCTTCGCGCTTCGAGAACACGCAGCCGCAGTAGTCCTGCCGATAGAGCGAATACACCGCCGACAGCTCGATGGAACGCTTGTAGCCGCCCTTTTTCTTCAGGTCGAGGGGCAGCGCTCTCACGGGGTAGACTTCAGCAAGCTGTTCGGAGATCTCGTTGAGCTTCGGGGCGTTCTTGTAGGGGGAGATGGAGAGGGTCGTGCCGAAGTAATCGAACCCGAGCCGCGCCGCAAGCTCCGCCGTCTTTTCGAGCCGCAGCCGATAGCAGACAAAACACCGCTCGCCGCCCTCGGGTATCTGCTCAAGCCCTCTGACCGCCGAGTAGAATTCCTCTGGGTCGTAGTCCCCCTCGATGAAGCTGACGGGATGTCTGACGGGCAGTTCGGAGATGAGCCGTTTCTGCTCCTCGACACGGTGGCGGAACTCCTCTTCAGGGGAGATGTTTGGGTTGTAGTAGAATATCGTGACCGAGAAATGCTGCGTCAGGTATTCGAGGGTGTAGGACGAGCAGGGTGCGCAGCAGCTGTGGAGCATCAGCGTCGGGACTTCGCCCTCGGGGATGGAAGAAATGAGCTTTTCAAGTTCAAGCTGATAGTTGCGTTTGTTCATGATGCACCTCGATAATTGATAAAAAATGATAATAAACAGCGTCCGCGCCGTTTTTCTGAGCCGTTTCGTTTTTCAGTATAGCACATTTTTTCGCGGATGTCTATATCTGCGGGTATATATCTTCTTTTTCGGGCAATATTATCCTAAAAAAGGAGTGAACTTATGAAACAGACTCACATTTTCTCACAGCCGCCTTCGATCATCTCATCGGCGGCGGTCGGCGGCAAAATGGAGAGCGCAGGACCTCTTGCCGACTGCTTTGACAAGATAAACGACGACCCGTACCTCTCCACCGACACCTTCGAGAAAGGCGAGAGCAAGCTGCAAAAGGAAGCCATGCTCCACATGATGGACAAGGCAGGACTCTCCCCTGCCGATTTCGGGGCGGTGTTCGGCGGTGACCTGCTCAACCAGTGTACGGGCACCACCTACGCCATGCGCGACCTCGGGATACCCTTTCTCGGCATCTACGGCGCCTGCTCGACCATGGCTGAGGGGCTCATCATGGCGAGCGTTTTCGTGTCGGCGGGAGCGGTGCAGAGGGCTGCTGCCGTCACCTCATCTCACTTCTGCTCGGCGGAAAGGCAGTACCGCTTCCCTCTTAACTACGGCGGACAGCGTACCCCGACCTCGCAGTGGACGGCGACAGCGGGCGGAGCGCTATGTGTGTCCGCCGAGGACAGACCGCCCTATGTTCGAGGCTACGCGGTGGGCGTCATCGAGGATCTGGGCGTGACCGATGCCGCGAATATGGGCGCTGCGATGGCGCCTGCCGCCTGGTCTACAGTCTCGGCTTTCCTGCGGGAGACGGGCAGGCAGCCGCAGGACTTCGACATGATACTCACGGGCGACCTCGGCAAGGTCGGCAGCAGGCTCTTCTGCGAGCTCGCTGAGCGCGAGGGGGTCAACGTCCGCGGCAACCACGCCGACTGCGGAACCATGCTCTACAGCTTCGAGGAGCAGGACGTCCACGCAGGAGGAAGCGGATGCGGTTGCTGTGCTTCGGTGCTCTGCGGTCTCATCCTGCCGAGGATAGCCTGCGGAGGACTGAAAAACGTGCTGTTCGCGGCGACAGGTGCGCTTATGTCACCCACCGTCAATCAGCAGGGCGAGTCGATACCGTCCATATCCCACGCGGTGTGGCTCTCAGCCGAAAAGGAGGAAAAAGCATGATATTTCTGTACGCATTTCTCGTGGGAGGTCTGCTCTGCGCTGTGGGGCAGCTGCTTCTCGATCTGACGAAACTCACCCCTGCAAGGATACTCACGGGCTACGTCGTGACGGGGGTCATACTCGGCGGACTGGGGCTTTACCGACCGCTCATCGACGCGGCAGGGGCGGGCGCATCGGTGCCGCTGACGGGTTTCGGCTGTCTCATCGCGGAGGGAGTGAAGAAAGCGGTGGACAGCGACGGCTCCCTCGGGATACTCACGGGTTCGATGACGGCAGGCGCGGCAGGCATCACAGCAGCGCTCATTTTCGGGCTCGCGGCTTCGATGTTTGCAAAAAGCTCGGCACGCGAGTGACAAAAAAAGTGCGGAATAACGCGGAAATTCTACTATTTTTATCAATTTAAAACGTTTTTGCGTGACTCCTTCATTGTAATAAAACACTGAAACATGATACTTTTGTTCAATGTCCATATAAAGTCCGTTAATGGACGTTCAATAATTTGTAAGGAATAACATTGACAAACCCCTCCATAAAATGATATTATTATATATACAAAAGTATATAATGCATTGGGACTTTACCGCATGACTGCATTTTGGCGGCTTTGCGGTATCGTCAAACATCATTAAGGAGTGTCAGATTATGAAAATGTTAAAGAAGATCCTCGCATTTTCTCTCGCAGCAGTAATGGCAGGCAGCTGTCTCAGCTCCTGCGGAGTAGCGGAAAATGCAGCAAACAACAAAGGCGGTGACGGCGCTGCTTCGGACGCCAAGACCATCGTTATCGGCGGCAGCGGTCCTCTCACAGGCGGCGCAGCACAGTACGGCGTAGGCGTCAAGAACGCTATGGAGCTGGCTGTGAACGAAGTAAACTCTTCGGGTATGCTGGGCGACACCAAGCTCCAGCTCATCTTCGAGGATGACGAGGCTGACCCCGCTGATAAGGCTGTCAACGCTTACAACACCCTCAAGGACAAGGGCATGGACATCATGATCGGAACCGTTACAACAGGTTCCTGCCTCGCTGTCATCGATCAGACTTACGCTGACGGCATCTTCCAGATCACTCCCTCGGCTTCGGCTCAGGACGTTATCAAGAATGACAACTGCTTCCAGGTATGCTTCACCGACCCCAACCAGGGCAAGGCTTCGGCTGACTACATCTCGGGCAACAACATCGCTCAGAAGGTCGCGATCATCTACGACAGCTCCGATGCTTACTCTTCGGGTATCTACAACACCTTCAAGTCCGAGGCTGAGACTCTCGGTCTCGAGGTAGTTTCCGAGCAGTCCTTCACCAAGGATTCCAAGACCGACTTCTCGGCTCAGATCAGTGCCTGCAAGCTGGCGGGTGCCGAGCTGGTATTCCTTCCCATCTACTATCAGGAGGCTTCGCTCATCCTGTCCCAGTCCGCTTCCGCAGGCTTCTCGCCGATATTCTTCGGCTGCGACGGTCTCGACGGTATCCTCTCTGTTGAGAACTTCGACACCTCGCTCGCTGAAGGCGTTATGCTGCTGACTCCGTTCGCTGCTGACGCTAAGGATGAGATGACCTCCAAGTTCGTAAGCAACTACAAGGAGAGCTACGGCGGCGAGACCCCGAACCAGTTCGCAGCTGACGCTTACGACTGCGTAATGATCGTTGCAAAGCTCATCAAGCAGGAGGGCATCACCGCTGATATGTCCGCTTCCGAGATCAACGACAAGCTGAAGGCAGCTATCACAAACGTTGGCTTCACCTACGACGGACTTACCGGAAAGACCATGACATGGAACGCTGACGGTGCAGTTTCCAAGAATCCTAAGGCTGTTATCATCAGAGACGGCGCTTACGCTTCCCTCGACGAGAACGAATAATCAACTATCACGACCAAACGACCGATGGCGGCAATCACTGTTCGCCGTCGGTTTTTTGTTTGGGATAATATTTATATAAAATATATATTATTTTCAGATTTCCTATTGCAATCGGCGTATTAATATGTTATAATATTTGTGTTTGGTAAATTATTGGAAAGGACTGCTGTTCTATGGGATTCTTGGACAACCTTATCAACGGCATAAGTCTCGGCAGTATCTACGCGGTCATCGCACTGGGCTACACCCTCGTTTACGGTATCGCGAAAATGCTGAACTTTGCTCACGGCGACGTTATTATGGTCGGCGGCTACGTCATCTTCACGATGATGACCACCCTGCACGTCAACCCTTACCTCTCGATACTCATTTCGATGGCCGCCTGTACTCTGCTCGGCATCACTATCGAGAAGATAGCCTACAAACCGCTCCGTCAGGCGACAAGCCTTTCGGTGCTGATAACCGCTATCGGCGTCAGCTACTTCCTTCAGAATATGGCACTTCTCATCTTCGGTGAGAAGCCCGTTACCTTTACTTCGGTCATCAACCTGCCGAAGATAACCCTCTTCGACGGACAGATAATCATCAAGAGCGAGACTACCGCCGCGATAATCGTTTCCGTGCTTATCGTTGTGGGGCTCTCCCTATTCGTGAACAAGACCAGAAGCGGCAGAGCGATGCTCGCGGTCTCGGAGGACAAGGACGCGGCTCAGCTCATGGGCATAAACGTAAACCGCACCATCTCGCTGACCTTCGCCATCGGCTCGGGTCTTGCGGCTGTTGCAGGCGCACTGCTCTGCTCCACCTACCCCGTGCTCTCAAATACCACAGGCGCTATGCCAGGTATCAAGGCGTTCGTGGCGGCGGTATTCGGCGGCATCGGCTCTATCCCCGGCGCTATGATAGGCGGTCTGCTCATCGGCATCATCGAGATACTCGGCAGAGCCTACATCTCGCCGCAGCTTGCAGACGCTATCGTGTTCGCGGTGCTCATCATCGTGCTGATGGTGAAGCCCACAGGCATACTCGGTAAAAAGGTAAGCGAAAAGGTATAAGGGAGGACGTTCTTCATGAAGCTGAAAATCAAGCCTGCAACGCGCAGGAGCTTCGTTACATACGCGATAGTCACGGCGGCTTTCATCGCAGTCGAAGTGGCCGCATCGCTCGGCAGAACGAGCAATATGTTCATCGGTCTGCTCATTCCGTTCTGCGTTTATTCTATTGCGGCAGTGTCGCTGAACCTCACTGTCGGCATTCTGGGCGAGCTCAGTCTCGGTCAGGCAGGATTCATGTGCATCGGCGCATACTCCAGCGCGATATTCTCGTGCATGACTAAGGACACCATCACAAACGCATTGGTACGCTTCCCGATGGCACTGCTCGTCGGCGGCGCGTTCGCGGCGATATTCGGAGTGCTTATCGGCATCCCCGTGCTCAGGCTCCGCGGCGACTACCTTGCGATAGTCACCCTCGCATTCGGCGAGATAATCAAGAACGTGTTCGCGGCACTCTACGTCGGAAAGGACAGCCGCGGTCTGCACTTCTCGCTGACAAGCTCGGGCGACCTTGGGCTCGAACCCGGCGGCAAGATGATAATCAACGGCGCACTCGGCATCTCGGGCATCCCGAAGGACTCGACCTTTGAGATAGGCTTCGTGGTGCTGATGCTGACCCTCGTGATAATCTACAACTTCATCAATTCCCGCACGGGCAGAGCGGTAATGTCCATCCGCGACAACCGCATCGCAGCCGAATCAATCGGTCTGAACATCACAAAGTACAAGCTCATAACCTTCGGTCTGACCGCGTTCCTCGCAGGTATCGCAGGCGCACTCTTCTCCCACAACCTTGCTATCCTTCAGGCTTCAAAGTTCGACTACAACCTGTCGATACTCATCCTCGTGTTCGTCGTTCTCGGCGGCATCGGAAGCGTAAGGGGCAGCGTTATCGCGGCTGTCGTGCTGACCTACCTGCCCGAAGTGCTCCGCAGCATCAACAGCTACAGAATGCTCATCTACTCCATCGTGCTCATCGTCATGATGATATTCACATCGAACGCAAAAATCCGCGGCTTCTTCGCGGGAAACCTCATGAAGCTGAAAGCTATGTTCGGCAAACAGACTGCGGCAAAGGAGGGCGAGTGATATGGCACTTCTCGAAGTCAAGAAACTCGGTATCTCGTTCGGCGGCCTGCGCGCTGTTGACGATTTCTCAATCAGCATAAACAAGGGCGAACTCTACGGGCTCATCGGCCCGAACGGCGCAGGAAAGACCACCATCTTCAACCTGCTGACAGGCGTGTACAAGCCCACTGACGGCAGCATCACCCTCGACGGTGTGAACCTCACAGGCAGGAGCACCATCGAGATAAACAAGGCAGGCATCGCACGTACCTTCCAGAACATCAGACTTTTCTCGAACCTCAGCGTGCTGGACAACGTCAAGGCAGCCCTCACCAACCGCTACACCTACTCGACGGTGACGGGCATATTCAGACTGCCGAAGTACTTCTCCGCAGAAAAGGCGATGAACGAAGAGGCGATGAAACTGCTGAGCGTTTTTGAACTGGACGGCGAGGCGGATACCATCGCCGCGAATCTCCCCTACGGCAAACAGCGCAAGCTTGAGATAGCCCGCGCGCTGGCAACTTCGCCGAAGCTGCTGCTGCTCGACGAGCCCGCCGCAGGCATGAACCCCAACGAAACTGCCGAGCTTATGAACACAATAAGACAGGTAAGGGACGATTTTGACATGACCGTGCTGCTCATCGAGCACGATATGAGCCTTGTATCGGGCATCTGCGAACGGTTATCTGTACTGAATTTCGGACAGCTGCTCTGTGAGGGCAAGACTGCCGAGGTGCTCTCGAATCCCGAGGTCATCACGGCATATCTCGGCGAATAAGGGGGACGGCAGTATGGCAATGTTAGAGGTCAAGGACCTTTGCGTAAACTACGGCATGATTAAGGCTCTCAAGGGCATCTCCTTCGATGTCAATGAGGGCGAGGTAATAGCGCTCATCGGCGCGAACGGCGCGGGAAAGACCACCACGCTCCACACACTGACGGGTATCCTACACGCAAAGTCGGGCTCGATAGTGTTCGAGGGCATGGAGCTCACTAAAACTCCCGCACACAATATCGTGAAGCTGGGCATCGCACACGTTCCCGAGGGACGGCGAATCTTCCAGCAGCTGACGGTGCTCGACAACCTGAAGCTCGGCGCATTCATCAGAAACGACAAGGACGGCATCGCAGAGGACATGGAGAAGATTTACAAGCGCTTCCCGCGTCTTGCCGAGAGAAAAAGCCAGATAGCAGGCACCCTCTCGGGCGGTGAACAGCAGATGCTCGCTATGGGCAGAGCGCTGATGTCGCGTCCGAAAATGATAGTCATGGACGAGCCGTCGATGGGTCTTTCGCCCATCATGGTGAGTGAGATATTCAACATCATCACCTCGATACGTGAGGACGGAACGACAGTCCTTCTCGTTGAGCAGAACGCGAAAAAGGCGCTCTCCATCGCGGACAGGGCATACGTGCTCGAAACGGGCAAGATAACTCTTTCGGGCATGGCAAGCGACCTTATCAACGATGAAAAGGTCAGAAAAGCATATCTCGGCGAATAAAAAGGAGGTTCAGACTATGGCACAGATAATCACCATCGCAAGAGGAATGGGCAGCGGCGGACGAACCATCGGAAGGATGCTGTCCGAACAGCTCGGAATGAAGTACTACGACAAAGACCTTATCAAGCTCGCCAGCGAGGACAGCGGCATCAACGAAGCCTTCTTCGGACGCGTTGACGAGAAGCTCAAGACCTCGTTCATCAAGCGCGGCGGCGTGTACAAGGGCGGCGTTATCGACCCGTCCAGCAAGGAGTTCACGTCGGACAAGAACCTGTTCAACTTTCAGGCGAAGATAATCAAGGAACTTGCGGACAAGGAACCTGCTGTCATCGTCGGACGCTGCGCAGACTTTATCCTCCGCGACAGAGATGACGTTATCAGGCTGTTCATCCACTGCGACGAAGATACTGCGGTGAAGAACGTGATCGACGCTTACGGCGTTGAGGAGAAGGAAGCTCACCGCATAGTCGAGCACACCGACAAAGACCGCAGCGAGTACTACAAGCACTACACGGGCAGAAGCTGGACGGACGCGCGAAACTACAACATCTGTCTGGACACCAGCCGACTTGATTACGACACCTGCGTGGAGATAATCAAGGGCTACATCGCTATCATTTCAAAGTAACGAAAAACCGTCGGAACACCTCCGACGGTTTTCTTTTTACGTATCAATACGTTCGTATTCGACCAGCGCCATGTCTCGGTAGGTCAGGTCGCCGCGTGCCTTGAAGCCGAGACGCTCCCAGAAAGCATTTCCGACCTCATTTCGACTGAATACCACAAAGCACACTTTTCCGATACCGCATCCAGTAAATGCGTCGAGCACCGCTTTTACAAGCGCTCTGCCTATCCCCTGCCCTCTGCGCTCGGGACTGACCGCTGTATGATAGATATGTCCGCGCCTGCCATCGTGACCTCCGAGAATGCACCCGATCATCTTTCCTTCCGAAACGGCGACAAAGCAGGTAGTGGGGTTTCGCTCAAGGAAACGCGCTATCCCCTCCCGTGAATCGTCGCGGTCGTTGAGCCCCATGCCTTTGCAGGACAGCCACATCGAATAAACATCGTCATAATCCTCGATGGTCATCGTTCTGATCTCAAAAGCCACGTCGCTCACTCCTTTATCAGGTCTTTTATCACTTCGCCCGCTATGATGAGCCCCATCACCGAGGGCACAAACGCCGCCGAAGCAGGCACTCGCTTTTCACCGTCGGTGCGCTTTTTCGGCTCTTCTTCAGAATAGACCGCCTTAACGCCCGTGATGCCGCGCTTTTTCAGCTCGTAACGCACCACCTTTGCCAGCGGACAGACCTTCGTTTTCGAGATGTCTGCCACCCGAAACGCCGTGGGATCGAGCTTGTTGCCAGCACCCATCGCCGAGATGACGGGCACGCCTGCCGCCTTCGCCTTCTCGATTATGGCTATCTTGCCAGACACCGTGTCGATAGCATCGATAACATAGTCGTACTGCGTGAAATCAAAGCTGTCGGCATTCTCGGGCAGGAAAAAACACTCGTGGGGATTGACGGTCACCTCGGGGTCGATGTCGCGGATGCGGTCGGCGGCAGCCTTCACCTTCGGCTGACCGAGGGTGCTGTGCAGGGCGATTATCTGACGGTTGAGGTTCGAGAGCGCCACCGTGTCGCTGTCGATGAGGTCGAGCGTGCCGATGCCGCTCCGTGCAAGCGCCTCCACCGCGAAGCCGCCCACGCCGCCCACGCCGAACACTGCCACGCGCTTGCTGCGAAGCCCTGCCACTGCCTCCTCACCGAGGAGCGCTTCTATTCTCGAAAGCTGTTCACTCATCGCCGTCACTGCCCTTCTGCGGTTCGGCGACCGTGCCGCGGACGCTCCTGCCCTCGTCGTAGCTGTCGAGGAAGTGATGATACTCGTCGCCGAGGTGGTAGGAGATTATCGTCTGCAAGTTCACATTCTCCACGCTGCGGAAGATGTTCTTATCGACGGCGGGATTCTTTGCGCGGAGTTCTTTCAGCAGCATCTTGACCTCCTGACGCTTCGACTCGCCGATGCCGTCGCCGCTCATATGCACGCTCTCGGTGAAACGGCAGGCGCACTGTATGAACTCCAGCCCGTTGTGCCTGCACCAGTGGATGATGTCATCCTCGCGCACCATGTACAGGGGACGTATCAGCTCCATGCCCTCAAAATGCTCGCTGTGGAGCTTCGGCATCATGGTCTGCACCTGCGAGCCGTATATCATGCCCATGAGTATCGTCTCGATAACGTCGTCGAAATGGTGTCCGAGGGCTATCTTGTTGCAGCCCATGTCCTGCGCGGTCTTGTAGAGATAGCCGCGGCGCATCCTCGCGCAGAGGTAGCAGGGGTTCATCTCAATCTTGTAGACGGCGTTGAAGATGTTCGTCTCGAAAATGTGTATCGGTATTTCGAGCTTTGCTGCGTTTTCCTCGATACGGCGGCGGTTTTCGGGGTTGTAGCCGGGGTCCATGACGATATACTCCACCTCGAAGGGTATCTTCGAGTACCGCTGAAGACGCTTCATGCACATCGCCATCAGCATCGAGTCCTTGCCGCCCGAGATGCAGACAGCTATCTTGTCGTTCGGCTTGATAAGCTCGTAATCCTTGATGCCTTTGAGGAATTTCGACCACACGGTCTTGCGGAATTTGCCGACCAGCGTCAGCTCATATTCGTTTGCCAGTTCCAAAGAGCACACTCCTTTTTATTTCTACAGTATCACTATGATATTATACAACGTTATTATGAACTTGTCAAGCACGGGCGCACCCCATAGCCCGCCAAATGTAAACAATTTGTTGATACTATTGAACTTGCTGTCAAACTGTGGTATAATAAATTTTGTTAGTTTGAAAAATCAACTTCTCGGAGGAAACAAGTATGGATACATTAACTCTTTTCACCGCAACGGCTTCAAAAGCATCCGCATATTCGACCATCATCATGTTCGTGCTGGTCATCGTGTTCTTCTATTTTCTGATAATCCGTCCGCAGAAAACTCAGGAAAAGAAGGAAAAGGCGATGCGCGACTCCCTTGAAGTCGGCGATGAAGTTATCACAAACGGCGGCATCGTGGGCATCGTGTTCTCCATCAAGGACGACACCGTGGTCATCGAGACAGGCAGCGACCGCAGCAAGATAAGAGTCATGAAGTGGGCTATCGCCAAGAACCTCACCGTTCACGACGGCGACGAAAGCAAATGATCCGATCACAAAAAATCAAACTCCCGACGTTTATAACGAACGTCGGGAGTTTTTTTATCACTGTTTATTTCTGATGAACTCGTCGATGGAAGCCGCGGCTTTTTTGCCTGCGCCCATCGCAAGGATAACGGTCGCCGCACCTGTTACAGCGTCGCCGCCTGCGTAAACGCCGTCCTTTGTGGTGGCGTTTGTCGCTTCATCGACAACGAGACAGCCGCGCTTGTTGGCTTCGATGCCGGGGGTCGTGCTGCGGATGAGGGGATTCGGGGAAGTGCCTATCGCCATGATGACCGAATCGACATCAAGGGTGAAATTGCTGCCCTCGACCTCGACGGGGCTGCGTCTGCCCGAAGCGTCGGGCTCGCCAAGCTCCATCTTCACGCACTCGATGCCCGTAACGTTGCCGTCATCATCGCCGAGGATGCGCACGGGATTGTTCAGCAGCCTGAACTCGATGCCCTCCTCCTGCGCGTGATGGACCTCTTCGCGGCGAGCGGGGAGCTCCTCCATCGAGCGGCGGTAGATGATGTACACCTTCTCCGCGCCCAGTCTCATCGCCGAACGTGCCGCGTCCATAGCAACGTTTCCGCCGCCGACTACCGCAACGTTCTTCGCACGTCTTATCGGGGTGTCGTACTCTTCAAGGTAAGCCTTCATCAGATTGATGCGGGTCAGGTACTCGTTCGCCGAGTAAACGCCCACCAGCGCTTCGCCGTCGATGCCCATGAATCTCGGCAGACCTGCTCCCGAGCCCACGAACACGGCTTCGTAGCCCCTTTCCATTATCTCGTCAATCGAAAGCACCCTGCCGATGACCATGTCGGTCATTATCTCAACGCCCAGCGCCTTGAGACCGTCTATCTCCTTCTGAACGATAGCCTTCGGGAGCCTGAACTCTGGGATGCCGTACATCAGCACGCCGCCTGCGGTGTGGAACGCTTCAAAAATAGTCACCTGATAACCCAGCTTCGCAAGGTCGCCTGCGCAGGACAGTGCGGACGGGCCGCCGCCCACTATCGCCACCTTGTGACCGTTCGGCTCGGGTCTTGTGTTCTTCTCGGACAGCTCGGGATGGTTCATGGCGTAATCGGCGCAGAATCTCTCCAGTCTGCCGATAGCCACAGGCTCGCCGTTCTTGCCGCGGACGCACTTGCTCTCGCACTGGCGCTCCTGGGGACACACTCTTCCCGTAACGGCAGGCAGGCTGTTGGTGCCCTTGATTATCTCATACGCCCCGATGAAGTCGCCCTCCTTCACCTTCGAAATGAACTCGGGGATGCGGACGCTGACGGGACATCCCGTCATGCACAGGGGTTTATTGCAGTTGAGGCAGCGCTTTGCCTCATTTATCGCCTCTTCTTCGGTGTAGCCGAGGCTGACCTCCTTGAAGTTACGCGCACGAACGAGGGGCTCCTGCTCGGTGACGGGAGTCTTGTTCGGCTGCATATTCGGTTTTTCCGCCATTATCTGACACCTCCCGTAAGTCTGCACAGATGATCGTGCTCTGTCTTTTTATAGGTACCGTTTCTTCTCATCAGCTCGTCGAAATCCACCTTGTGACCGTCGAAATCGGGGCCGTCCACGCAGGCGTAGCGTATCTTTCCGTCAACGGTGACGCGGCAGCCGCCGCACATACCCGTGCCGTCGATCATGATCGGGTTGAGCGACACGAGAGTTTTGATGCCGTATGGCTCGGTGGTCTTGCAGACGAATTTCATCATCGGTACAGGGCCGATGGCGATGACGAGGTCGTAGTTTCTGCCGCCGTCGATAAGATCCTTCAGCTTGTTGGTAACAAAGCCGTGATAGCCTGCCGAGCCGTCGTCGGTACAGAGATAGAAGCCCGTAGAAACAGCCTTCATCTCCTCTTCAAGGATGATGATGTCCTTTGAACGGAAGCCTGCGATAAGGTCTACCTCAGCCCCCGACTCAAAAAGCTGCTTTGCCTGCGGATAAGCGATAGCGCATCCTACGCCGCCGCCCACCACCGCGACGCGCTTTGCACCGAAGTATTCGGTAGCCGTTCCGAGAGGACCTACCACATCAAGGATGCTGTCCCCCTCATTAAGCTGTGCGAGCTTGTGAGTCGAAGCGCCGATCGCCTGAAAAATAATGGTGATAGTACCCTTCTTCTCGTCATGATCCGCGATGGTCAGCGGAACTCTCTCGCCGTACTCATCCACGCGGTATATTATAAACTGTCCTGCCTTTGCCTTAGCCGCGATGTACGGAGCTTCGATCTCCAACAGCACGGTAGTTTCATTGAGCTGACATTTGCGCATTATCTTAAACACACATTATCCCCCGTTTCCTTTTTCACTTTTACGCTTTAGGATTTTAATATACATATGTCTATTATACATCATAATTTGCAATTTTTCAAGGGGGTTCCTGCATTTTTATCACAGTCATCCATGTTTAAGCAAAAATATCACATTATTTTGTGAGCATAGTCATAATACACTCCCTTTCGATGCATGATCTGGTGTCTTTTTCCGCCGAAAGCTGTCCGAAGCTGTACACCGCAAACCCCTCGCACCCTGCCGAGAGCGCGTCCTTTATCTGCCTTGCGATTATCCCCTGCTCCGAAACGAACTCCTCTTCTGCGCTGTCGCCTTCGGTCTTGTACAGCCCCAGTCCGCAGACCAGCGCCACGTTTTCGCCCGTGCAGAGCGCTCTCCACTCCGCCAGCGTTTCCGAAAAGGGGCAGACGGTGTTCTCGTACCCGAAGTACAGCTGGGGCGCGATGTAGTCTATGAACCCGTCCTCGGCGCACCACCTCTTCACGTCCGCGAACATGAACTCGTAATTGTTGCCGATGTTCCCCTGGGGCGACACCCCGAAGAGCATCTCCTCGTCCGCCGACTTCACCGTGTCGTGGATCAGCTTCACCATCTCCGTGCAGTTTTCCATCCTCCATTCTGCAAGCGGCAGCTCCGTACCCGATTCGGCGTAGGTCTCACTGTCGAAGGACGGGTCGGTGGTGGGGTAGAAATAGTCGTCGATGTGCAGACCGTCGATGTCGTATTCGCAGAGCTCACGCACCCCTGCCGCTATGTACTCCCTGACTTCTGGTACAGCAGGGTCGAGCCAGTAGAAGGGCGTGCCCTCGGGTGACGAGACATACTCGGGGTAGACCTCGGGCTCCGCGAACCACTCGTACAGCTCGTACCCCTGCAAGCGCTCCATGTCCGCCTTCGTCTCACACCGAAGGGGATTTATCCACGCGTGTACCGACAGCCCCCTCTCGTGCGCGAGCCGAACCGTTATTTTCAGCGGGTCGTAGAGCGGTCTGCCCTCGCTGTCGGCGGGAAGGCTCTTGGCAGGCGGATACAGCTCCGAGGGATAGTACGCGTCCGCGAACGCCCTGACGTGCAGATACACCGTGTTCAGCCCCGTCTCCGCGATGAGGTCGAGAGCCCCCGACATTTTCGCCGAGAAGCTGTCGGCATCCTCGGCGAAAAGTCCGTTCATGTCCATGTAGGTGAGCCAGACGGCTCTCTGCTCCCCGAAGTTGAGCGCCCCGTACTGCGGCATCTCGTTCGGCAGATACCTGACAGCCGTCGGGGCTTCTGCCGTGCTCATATTTTCGACCGAGCGGGTCTGCACGGACGTTTTCGCTCCGCTTCCCTGCCACGCGCACCCTGCCAGCATCACCGCGGAAATAATCATCGCAACCGTTTTTTTCATCATCGGCACTCCTTTTAACAGCTTGTACTGATTATTATGCATAAGAACCGCAGAATATGAAAAGGCACAGCCTTCCGACTGTGCCTTTTTGATTACGGGATAAGACGGTTGATGTCTCTCGGGAACATACTGGTCTCACGGATGTTGTTTCTGCCGAGGAGCTTCATGAGAAGTCTCTCAAGGCCGATTCCGAGACCGCCATGGGGCGGCAGACCGTACTTGTGAGCGTCGAGGTAGCTCTCGAAGTCGGCGGGGTCAAGACCCTGTGCGAGCATCTTGTCTACCTGCTCCTGGTAGTCGTTGATCCTCTGACCGCCTGAGGTTATCTCAAGACCTCTGAACAGCAGGTCGAACTTGTATGCTTCCTTGGGATCCTCGCGGCTGTTCATAGCGTAGAACGGCGGCTTAGAGGACGGGAAATGGGTAACGAAGATGAAGTCGCTGTTGTACTTCTCCTTAGCGTACTTGCCGAGGTTCACCTCGTCCTCGGGGTCGAGGTCGAACTTCTTGCCGCCTGCGGCATTGTCACCGCGGAGCAGTGTCAGCGCGTCGATGAACTTGATCGAGGGTATCTCGGTGATATTCGGAACGTCCACTTCGAGGAGTGTCAGCTCGTACTTGTAGTTCTCCTTCAGGTACTCCATGATGTGGCGGAGCATCGCGGTCTCCATCGCCATTACGTCGTACATGGAGTCGATGTAACCCATCTCGAAGTCAAGACCTATGTACTCGTTGATGTGACGGCTGGTAGCGTGCTTCTCCGCACGGTAAACAGGCGCGATCTCATAAACGCGGTCGAACACGCCGACGCAGGCCTGCTTGTAGAACTGCGGCGACTGGTTCAGGAACGCATTCTTGTGGAAGTAGTCGAGGCGGAAGATGTTCGCGCCGCCCTCAGCGCCCTGAGCAACGATCTTCGGGGTGTGTATCTCGGTGAAGCCGTTTGCTCTCATGAACTCGTGCATACCGTGAACAAGACCCTCCTGGAGCTTGAAGATAGCTCTCTCGTAGGGGTTGCGGAGTGCCGCCACGCGGTTGTCGAGCTTGGTGTCGATGGAGCAGTTGAGCTTGCCCTGAGAAATTTTCAGCGGCAGGTCGGCTGCGGGAGTGCTGATGAGACGGATGTCCGAAAGCACGATCTCAACGCCGTTGAAGTCCTTCGGGTTCTCCTGAACTGTACCCTTCACCCATACGAAGTCGCCCTCTTTGAGACCCTGGATGCTGTCCTTGCAGGCTTCGCTGTGAACGGTCTGGATGGTGCAGTTTGCTGTTCTTACAACAACGAATGCAACACCCGCCATCTTTCTGAGTCTGTGAACGCAGGCCTTGAACTCAACGGTCTTGCCTACATTGTTCAGCGCGTCGGAAAGAGCGAATTCCTTGATGAGCTTGTCGGTGCCGACCATCACCATGTAGTCGCCGTCCTTGGACGGAACATACTTGTCGGGATTTGTATACTTAGTGAGCTTGGAGAGGTCTCTGCCCTGCTCTTCCTCAGCAGTCTCGACCTCAACAGCCGCGCCTGCCGAAGCCGCTTCGAGCTTCTGCTCCAGCACTTCCTTGATTATCTTCGGAGTAGCCACGCCCTTGAGCGACTTGGTACACTGACCCATGATGAAGCCGAATACCTTCTTCTCGCCGCTTGCGTACTGCTGTACCTGCGAAGCGTTCTCGGTGAGGATGCTGTCGATAACGCTTGCCACCTTATCCATATCAACGGAGATGATATAGCCTGCGTCCTTAGCGATCTTCTCGGGGTCGCCGCCGTTTTCAGCCATTACGCGGAATACGGCCTTAGCGTCGTTCTTCGAGATCTTCTCCTCGTCTGCGAGCTTGACTACGGTCGCCAGCTCTTCGGGAGTGAACTTGATGTTGTCGAGGTCTATCTCGCCGAGATTGATACGTCTCATGAACTCGGTGAGGATGAATGCCGATACCGACTTCGGAGCGTTGTAGGTCTTGAGCGCTTCCTCGAAGAAATCGGAGATGGGCTTGTTGTTTACAAGTGTCTGAGCGTCTACCTTCGAGAGCTTGTATTCGCCAGTGTAGCGTGCAAGGCGGACGTTCGGCATCTCGGGGAGCTTCGCCTTGATAGCGGCGAGCTGTTCGTCGGTGAGGTTCACCTGTAAGATGTCGGGCTCGGGGAAGTAGCGGTAGTCGTGAGCGTTTTCCTTGGTACGCATCGACTTGGTAGCGTCGCGGTTAGCGTCATAGCGGCGGGTCTCCTGAACGACCTTCTTGCCTGCTTCGAGAAGAAGTGCCTGTCTGCGCTCCTCGTACTTGATAGCGCGTCCCACCGACTTGATGGAGTTGATGTTCTTGATCTCGGCACGAGTACCGAACTCCTTGTCGCCCGGCTTCATGATGGAGATATTTACGTCGCATCTGAGGGAGCCCTGCTCCATCTTACAGTCGCATACGCCTGCGTACTGAAGGAGAAGCGAGATCTGCTCAACGTAAGCCATAGCCTCCTCGGCGGAGCGCATATCAGGCTCGGAAACGATCTCGATCAGCGGGATGCCGCAGCGGTTGTAGTCTGCGAGAGATACGCCGTTGTAGTCGTCATGAACGAGCTTGCCTGCGTCCTCTTCGAGGTGGACGTGGTTGATGCGGATGTCCTTCTTCTTGCCGTTTACCTCTATCGGGATAGCGCCCGCACCGATGATCGGGTAGTAGAGCTGGGATATCTGGTAGGCCTTCGGAAGGTCGGGGTAGAAGTAGTTCTTGCGGTCGAATACCGAGAACTTGTTTATCTCACAGCCGAAAGCGTAGCCTGCCTTTACCGCATATTCAACGGCGGTCTGGTTGATGACGGGCAGAGTACCGGGCATACCCGTGCAGACGGGGCAGCAGCGGCTGTTGCGCTCTCCGCCGAACTCAGCGGAGCAATTGCAGAATATCTTGGTCTTGGTAAGAAGCTCGGCGTGTATCTCAAGACCAATGACAGTAATATACTTTTCCATTTGTCTTTTCCTCCTTAGTCAAGCTTCGGTGATACGGGCTTAAAGGTCTGCTCGAAAGCGTCGGCGAGCTGGATGACGGTCTGCTCGTCGAAGCGTCTGCCGACGATCGAAAGTCCGATGGGCATACCCTTGTCGCTGTAGCCGCAGGGCGTGGATATTGCAGGGAGACCCGCGATATTCACGGTAACGGTGCAGATGTCAGCCTGATACATCTTTACAGGGTCGGATACCTGCTCCTCGGGGCGGTAAGCAACTGCGGGAGTTGTGGGCGTGATGATCGCGTCGCACTTCTCGAAGATGCCGTCATACTCGGCGCGGATGACCTGTCTCAGAGCCATAGCCTTGCCGTAGTAAGCGTCATAGTAACCGCTCGAAAGTGCGTAGTTGCCGAGGAGTATGCGGCGCTTTACCTCGTCGCCGAAGCCCTCGGAACGGGACTTCTTGATAAGCTCTTCGTAGCTGTCCGCCTCAGCGGTGCGGTGACCGTACTTGATGCCGTCGTATCTCGACAGGTTGGAAGCCGCCTCGGCAGAGCTGATGAGGTAGTAAGCAGGAACAGCGTACTTGAGGGACGGCATGGAGCAGTCCACAAGCTCGGCGCCGAGGGACTTGTAAGTCTCGGCAGCTGCGAGCACGCTCTTTCTGATCTCGTCGTCGATGCCCTCACCGAAGAACTCCTTCGGCAGAGCGAGCTTCATGCCCGTAAGGGGCTTGCCGATCTTCGCCGCGAAGTCGGGCACGCTCTCGCGGGAGCTTGTGCCGTCGTGGGGGTCGAAGCCGCAGATGCAGTCGAGTATCTTAGCGCAGTCGTAAGCCGAGTGCGCGATAGGTCCGATCTGGTCGAAGGAACTTGCGAAAGCCACAAGACCGAAACGGGAAACTCTGCTGTAGGTAGGCTTGATGCCCGTAACGCCGCAGAATGCCGCAGGCTGTCTGATAGATCCGCCCGTATCCGAACCGAGGGATGCGGTGCAGAGCTCAGCTGCAACAGCCGCCGCCGAACCGCCCGACGAACCGCCGGGAACGCAGTCGGTGTTGTAGGGGTTGCGGGTCTTTGCGAAAGCCGAGGTCTGGGTCGAGCCGCCCATCGCGAACTCGTCCATGCTCGCCTTTCCGAGCATAACGATGCCCTGTGCGTTCAGGCGCTCCATAACGGTAGCATTGTACTGGGGCACGAAGTCCTCAAGTATCTTTGAAGCGCAGGTGGTGCGGACGCCCTCTGTGCAGATGTTGTCCTTGATAGCCATCGGGATACCAGTCAGAGCCTTTGCCTCGCCCGCGTCGATGAGCTTCTGAGCCGCGTCAGCCTGTGCGAGAGCGCCCTCTTCGGTAACGGTTATATAGGACTTTATCTTTCCGTCACGCGCTTTGATATTTGCGATGTACTCCTGTGCAAGCTCTTTCGCGCTGATCTTCTTAGCGTCGAGAGCCTCACGCTGAGCACGGATAGTCTTTAATGAACTGTCCAAAATATTTCACTCCTTGATATGAGATTATTCTACTACCTTCGGTACGACGAATGCGTTGTCGCGGTTGACAGCATTCGCGAGGACCTTCTCGGTCGGCATGGAATCGTGTTTCTCGTCGGCACGCAGGCTCTCGAGGAAAACGTTGTGATTATCCTTATGAGCGTCGTACTCAACGTCGTAGCCCTTGACGCCGTCCATAAGCTCGATGATGTCGGTCATCTCGGCGGCAGTCTTTTCGAGCTGCTCGTCGGTAAATTCGAGCTTGCCAAGCTCGGCAAGGTATTTTACCATATTAAGATCCATAAATCTTCTTCCTTTCTGTCGAAATGGCGCACTGCGCCATACTAACATCTAATTATACCACATCGCACGGCTCATTTCAAGGGCTTCGGGCGTATTTGTGAAAAAAATTCATATTTTCCATAATAGAACAGAGCCGCAGAAGTATCGTCTTCTGCGGCTCGCGCTGCTTACTTGATATATTTGTCGAGGATACCGCAGAAGTCGAAGGTGCGGAAGTAATCCGCAGGTGTCTCTGCGCGGCGTATCATCTTCACGCTGCCGTCCTCCTGAAGCAGGAGTTCTGCGTGGCGGAGTCTGCCGTTGTAGTTGTAGCCCATAGCGTAGCCGTGAGCGCCCGAATCGTGTATCACGAGCAGGTCGCCGATCTCTATCTCGGGGAGCATACGGTCAACGGCGAACTTGTCGTTGTTCTCGCAAAGGCTGCCTGTAACGTCGTACTTGTGGTCGCAGGGAGCGTTCTCCTTGCCGAGAACGGTGATGTGGTGATAAGCACCGTACATCGCAGGTCTCATGAGGTCGCAGGCGGTAGCGTCAACGCCGATATATTCCTTATATATATGCTTCTGGTGAATAGCCCTTGTCACAAGATGACCGTAGGGAGCAAGCATATATCTGCCGAGCTCGGTGAAGATCGAAACATCGCCGAGACCCGCGGGCACCAGTATCTCGTCGAACGCCTTGTGGACGCCCTCGCCGATGACCTGAATATTGTTCGGTTCCTTGTCGGGGGTGTAAGGGATGCCGACGCCGCCCGAAAGGTTGATGTACTTGATCGAGATGCCTGTCTTTTCCTTTATCTCAACTGCCAGCTCGAAGAGTATGGAAGCGAGCTTCGGATAGTACTCGTTGGAAACGGTGTTGGATGCGAGGAATGCGTGCAGGCCGAAATTCTCCGCGCCCTTTTCTTTCAGTATCTTGTAACCCTCGATGAGCTGTTCCTTGGTGAAGCCGTACTTGGCGTCGCCGGGGTTGTCCATGATGTCGGTGCCCAGCTCGAAAACTCCGCCCGGATTGAAGCGGCAGAAAATGGTCTTGGGTATACCGCAGAGCTTATCGAGGAACTCTATGTGGGTGAAGTCATCGAGGTTGATGAAGCCGCCCAGCTCCTTTGCCTTGAGGTAGTCCTCCTTCGGGGTAACGTTCGAGGAGAACATGATGTCGCTGCCCGAGAAGCCGCAGCACTCGGAAAGCATCAGCTCGGTGAGCGAAGAGCAGTCAACACCGCAGCCCTCTTCCTTGAGGATGCCGAGGATGTAGGGGTTCGGGGTAGCCTTTACCGCGAAGTACTCACGGAAGCCCTTGTTCCATGCGAACGCCTTGTTCAGCTCGCGTGCGTTGCGGCGGATGCCTGCCTCGTCATAGATGTGGAAAGGGGTAGGGTAGGTCTTAGCGATCTCTTCTGCCTGTTCCTTTGTGATGAACGGTGTCTTGCTCATTGTATATCAGTCCTTTACTGTGCTAAAATAAAAAGATATTTTAATTATAGCTCTTTTGTATGGATACGTCAAGCAAATTGCTGAAAATTAACACAAAATACACAATTATGACATTTGAAGTATACAGAAACTGTCTGATTGTAAACTTTATGCGCATACGCTTGATATTAAGCGTACAATATGGTATAATAAGGTGTTAATTACAATAGGTATCGGAAAGCGTGGTTTTGGTATGGACATCCAGAAGGGCGATACGCTCGTTATGAAGAAAAAACACCCCTGCGGCTCGAACGAGATGCTCGTCCTCAGAACGGGCATGGACCTGAAACTGCGCTGCGTCGGCTGCGGCAGAGAATTCATGATACCCCGCTCTAAGGGCGAAAAAAATATCAAAAGCATAAACAAAGACGGAAACGGAGGCACTGATGGACGCTAAATTTGAAGCGGTCGCCGTTCGGTTCGAGGAGATAGGCGAGTTGCTGACTCAGCCCGACACGGTAAACGACAGCAGCAGATACGCCGAGCTGATGAAGGAATATTCGCGTCTCGGACCCATCGCCGCCAAGATAAAAGAATATGAAAAGGCAGAGACCGAAAACACCGAGGCGAGGGAAATGCTCGCAGAGGGCGGTCTTGACGCCGAGATGAAGGAAATGGTCAGCGAACAGCTCACCGAAAGCGCCGATGCTCTTGAAAGGCTCGGCGAGGAACTGAAAATAATGCTGCTCCCCCGCGACCCCAACGACGACAAGAACGTTATCGTCGAGATACGCGGCGGCGCGGGCGGCGAGGAGAGCGCACTTTTCGCACACTCGCTCTACAGGATGTATCAGCTCTACTCCGCCTCAAAGGGCTGGAAGACCGAGCTCATCCACATAAACGAGACCGAGCTGGGCGGCTGCAAGGAAGTCACTTTCTCGGTGGAGGGTCAGGGCGCTTACTCCCGTCTCAAGTACGAGAGCGGCGTTCACCGCGTTCAGCGCGTGCCCGAGACCGAGTCGCAGGGACGCATCCACACCTCGACAGTGACGGTGGCGGTACTTCCCGAAGCCGAAGAGGTGGAGCTCGAACTCAACGAAGCTACCGAACTGAAAATAGACGTTTTCCGCGCTTCGGGCGCAGGCGGTCAGCATATCAACAAGACCGAGTCGGCTGTCCGCATCACACATCTCCCCACGGGTCTCGTGGTGGAATGTCAGGACGAGCGCAGCCAGTACAAGAACAAGGACAAGGCTATGCGCGTTCTCCGCTCGCGGCTGCTGGAAATGCAGCGCGAGGCTCACGACAGCGAGATAGCCTCACAGCGCCGCTCGATGGTCGGCACAGGCGACCGCTCCGAGAGGATACGCACCTACAACTTCCCCGAGAGCCGTATCTCCGACCACCGCATCGGTCTGACGATATACAAACTCGACAGCTTCCTGAACGGTCAGCTCGATGAGGTGATAGACGCCCTCGCGCTCGCCGACCGCACAGCACAGCTCACGGAAAACAATTGATTCGGAAGGACAAGGATATGGATTCAAGATACGAGACCGAGCTGCTGACCTGCTCGCCCGAGGATATCAGACGGGCGGCAGAGCTTATCCGCTCGGGCGAAGTGGTCGGGATGCCGACCGAGACTGTGTACGGTCTTGCCGCCAACGCCTTCGACGAAAAGGCTGCCGCAAAGATATTCGCGGCAAAGGGCAGACCCTCAGACAATCCGCTGATAGTACATATCAGCGACATCACGATGATAAGCGAGATAGCCGCCGAGCTACCGCAGCTGGCAGTCACCTGCGCAAAGCGCTTCTGGCCGGGTCCCCTCACCATGGTGCTCCCAAAGACCCCGAAGATACCTGATTCGGTGTCGGGCGGGCTCAATACCGTCGGCGTGCGGATGCCCTCGCATCCTGGTGCCCTCGCACTCATCGCCGAGTCGGGAGTGCCCCTTGCGGCACCCTCCGCGAACCTTTCGGGCAGCCCCTCGCCTACCACCGCAGAACACGTCATGAACGATATGAAGGGCAGGATACCTGCTGTCATCGACGGCGGCGAATGTGAAGCGGGCGTCGAGTCCACCGTCATCTGCTTCGAGCAGGACGCGATAAAGATACTCCGCCCGGGACGCATCACGGCTCAGATGCTCATGGAAATAACCCCCGACATCCGCATAGATAAGGGCGTGCTCCACCGCATCGACAACAGCGAGCCCGTCGCTTCCCCGGGGATGAAATACAAGCACTACTCCCCGAAAGCCGAGGTGTTCCTCATAGACGGCACTTCCGAGCAGTTCGCCGAGTATATCGCGAAACAGGACATGAAAAATGCCCTCTGCATCGTGTTCGACAGCGCCGATATGGGCGGTCTGAAAATGCCCTTCATCTCGATAGGCAACTCCGCGGTGGAACAGGCACACGGGCTCTTCTCGGCTCTGCGCAGCGCCGACAAACGCGGCGCAAAGGTCGTTTACGCGCGCTGCCCTAAGACCGACGGCGTAGGGCTTGCCGTCTACAACAGACTTATCCGTGCGGCGGCGTTCAGGGTGATAAAGCTTTGAGCGCACACGTTATCGGGCTGACGGGTCAGAGCGGATCGGGCAAGACCACCGTCGCGCAGGAGTTCCTGCGGCAGGGGTTCTGCCACATCGACTGCGACAGGCTCGTACACCATATGCTCGCCGAGGAAAGCAGATGCACGGCGGCTCTGCGTGAAAATTTCCCGCAGTTCTTCGACGGCGGAAATTTTGACCGTCGGCGTGCGGCGGCTCTGCTCTTTGCAGACCGTGACCTGCTCGACCGCTACAACGCGGTGTTCTTCCCCTTCATCACCGAGGAGATAACCGCCCGCATCAGCGCTGCCGAACAGGAGGGCTGCGAGTTCATACTTCTCGATGCTCCCACCCTTTTTGAAGCGGGGGCGGATACGCTCTGTGAGCTGATTGTCGCCTGCGTTTCGGATGAGGAGAACCGCATCGTGCGCATCACCGAACGGGACGGCATCGACGAGGAAAGCGCACGCCGCAGGATACGCTCACAGCACAGCGAGGAATTTTTCCGCGGGAAGGCGGATATAGTTATAGAGAACAACGGCTCGTATCCCGAGCTGCTCAGATCGGCGGAGACTGCCGCCGAAAGGATAAAGGAAAGTGTAAATGGCAAAGAAAAAGAGCAGTAACAGCACACTCGGTCTCGCTGTGTTCGTGACCGTTATGCTGCTTCTGGGCATGGGTCTGTACCTTGTGTTCAGACGTCCCGAGATACAGCAGACCGTGCCGAAAGCTAAACAGTACTTCACCTACCCCACCGATTACGAGGAGTATGTGATAAAGTATTCCAACGAGTATGATATCGACGCTCGTTATATTTTCGCGGTCATCCGCACCGAATCGTCTTTCGTTGAAACTGCCGAGAGCGAGGTCGGTGCAAGGGGGCTCATGCAGATAATGCCCGACGCCTTCGACTGGATACAGTTCCGTCTCGATGACGACCGCGGACTTACCTTCGACGATATGTATACCCCCGAATACAATATTCAGTACGGTACATATATGCTCTCGTACCTGTACGAAAAGTTCGGCAGCTACGAACTTGCTTCGGCAGCTTACCACCAGGGCATGAATGCCGTTTCGGGATGGATAGACGACGGTACTATCGACCCCGAACATTTCAGCGTGGATGAGAACCTCGACGCTATGCCGTCCGACCTCACCCGCGACTACATCTACAAAGTAATGAAAGCATTCGATAAATACAAGGAGAATGCACAATTAGAGGAGGATATCAATAATGGAAAACAGCAAAACAGCAGCGGAGATCCTGACGGAGAAACTGCTTGAAGACCCGAAAAACGCAGCTCTCATCATGAGCGATGAGGAGATAGCTTCGGCTGACGAGTTCTGTGAGGGATATAAGTCGTTCCTCTCAGTCGGCAAGACCGAGCGTCTCGCCTGCAACGAAGCCGTAAGGCTCGCCGAGGAAGCAGGCTTTGCTCCCTACGAAAAGGGCAGAGAGTACAAGGCAGGCGACCGTTTCTACTTCGTTAACCGCGGTAAGGCGATCATTCTCACCGTTATGGGCGAGAAGCCCCTTGCAGAGGGCATCAGGCTCGCGGCAGCACACATCGACTCCCCGAGACTTGACCTCAAGCAGCATCCGCTCTACGAGGACAAGGATATGGCTCTCTTCAAGACCCACTACTACGGCGGCATCAAGAAGTACCAGTGGACGACCGTTCCCCTCGCACTTCACGGCGTAGTTATCCGTGCGGACGGTTCGAGCGTTGAGATCAACATCGGCGAGGACGACGGCGACCCCGTATTCTGCGTGACCGACCTGCTCATCCACCTTGCAGACGCTCAGATGAAGCGCACCCTTGCTGACGGCGTCCGCGGCGAGGAACTGAACATCCTCGTAGGTTCGCGTCCCTTCAGAGACGACAAGGCTTCCAACCTCGTCAAGCTCAACATCATGCGCATCCTCAACGAGAAGTACGGCATCACCGAGCACGATTTCGTTTCGGCAGAGCTTGAGGCAGTTCCTGCCTGCAAGGCTGTTGACGTGGGCTTCGACAGAAGCATGGTTGGTTCCTACGGTCAGGACGACAGAGTGTGCGCTTACGGCGCTCTCATGGCTATCCTCGGCTGCGACGCTCCGACCTACACCTGCATGACCGTTCTCACCGACAAGGAAGAGATCGGCAGCGAGGGCAACACGGGTCTCAACAGCTCCTACCTGCCCTACTTCATCGACGATCTGGCTGAGCTCCAGGGCGTCAAGGGTCACACCGTTATCAGCAACTCCATCTGCCTGTCGGCTGACGTTAACGCCGCAGAAGACCCGACCTTCGCAGACGTTACCGAGTCCCGCAACGCTTCCAAGCTGGGCTACGGCGTAGTGTTCACCAAGTATACGGGCGCTCGCGGCAAGAGCGGCACTTCCGACGCTTCCGCTGAATTCGTCGGCCGCATCCGCAAGATGATGAACGACGGCGGAGTTATCTGGCAGACAGGCGAGCTCGGCAAGGTCGATGCAGGCGGCGGCGGAACTGTAGCCTGCTATCTGGCAGATCTCGACATCGACGTTATCGACCTGGGCGTGCCCGTACTCTCGATGCACGCACCTTTCGAGATCACCTCGAAGCTCGATACATACCAGTGCTACAAGGCCTGCACCGTATTCTTCGACGACAAGCAGTGATCTGACACAAATCAAAAAAATTTCGGAGCAAAGGTCCATCCTCTGCTCCGATTTTTTATGAGAATATTTCACAGGCATTTTTCTGATTTTTCTGCGGATACTATCTTTGAATCCAAACCGAAAGGAAGTATCTCAATGAAAAAACTGCTTTTTACCGCCGCGAGTGCGGCTGTCCTGCTCACGAGCTGCGGTTCGGCTGACCATGACATCAGCTCTCAAGACATGGCGGACTCCCCTGCCCTCACCGACCGCGAGACTCAGGAAGAACACATCGTGACCCCCGTTCAGGGCACGCCGCCCCTCACCGTCAAGATCGGTTACGGTCAGGGCGTCGAGGTGGATGACAAGAACCGCCCCATCGGCGCCCTCGACTTCAACGAAAAGTACGGCAGATGGAACGCCACCGCCATCAACACCGACTCAAAGAAGATACTGCTGACCTTCGATCAGGGCTACGAGAACGGTCTCACAGGTCAGATCCTCGACACGCTGAAAGAAAAAAAGGTCAAGGCGGTGTTCTTCGTGGTGCAGGACTACGCCGAGCGCAACCCCGAACTCGTTCAGCGCATGATCGACGAGGGGCACACCATCGGCAACCACAGCGTCTCCCACCCGTCCATGCCTTCCCTATCGCCGACTCAGTGCGCCGACGAGGTGAACGGTCTGAACGACTATATGGAGCAGAACTTCGGCGTCCGTCCGACCCTCTTCCGTCCCCCGATGGGCGAATTCTCCGAGCTGTCCCTCGCTATGACCGACCGCTGCGGCTGCAAGTCCATGCTCTGGAGCTTCGCCTACGCCGACTGGGACGTAGACAACCAGCCCGACCCCGCCGAGGCTAAGCAAAAACTCGTCGGTGCCGCCCACGAAGGCGCCATCTACCTTCTCCACTCGGTCTCCCAGACCAACGCCGACATCCTCGGCGACTTCATCGACGAGGTCCGCGCTGAGGGGTTTGAGTTTGAATAGGGACAGTGGTGGAATTATTGGGGGAAACCCTTTTGAAAAAGGGTTCTCCCCCAAACCCCTTTCCTAAAACTTTTAATATGTTGTTATATAGACGTGTTTGGGAAGATGGGCTCTCGACATTTCATGAGAGAATGACTATATGTAGGGTGGGGGCTTGCTCCCACCGCTTTTTTCGCTTTCTAATATGCAGAAGGCGCGAGGACATTCTGTGTTATCATTCACGGTTGACACGGGCGATTGATGTCGCCCATACATAAAAGAAGAAAAAACGGTGGGGAGCACCCCACCGAATATTTCTATCCTAAAAAAATTTTAGTCTCACATTACGCAGAGAGAGCCAAACGTCCCCCACACATCTACCTGCCGACATATTAAAAGTCTTTGGAAAGGTGGGCTGGGGTAAAACCCGCACTCTCTCACTCACTGACGCAGATAGACGCCGTTTGACTCGATGTAGTCTTCCATGTCGTCCTTGTAGTAGAGGTCAAGGGGGTCGGCGTGAGCTTTGAGGGCGCGCTGACCGATGTCGTGGCGGAAGTGAACGCCGTCCCAGGTGATCTTGTCAACAGCCTCGTAGGACTTGCGGAGAGCCTCTGCGAGGGTGAGGGCGGTGCAGGTCACGCCCAGCACTCTGCCGCCTGCGGTAAGGAACTTACCGTTGTCGAGCTTGGTGCCTGCGTGGTAAACGAACGCGCCGTCTACCTGACCCTTGTCGTCAAGACCCTTGATCTCGATACCCTTGGGATAGCTCAGAGGATAGCCGCCCGAAGCCATGACCACGCAGGAGCAGCTTCCGCTCTTCCAGCTGATCTTGAGGTCGCCGAGTCTGTGCTCGTAGATAGCCTCGAAGATCTCGCAGAGGTCGCTGTCCAGCATCGGGAGCACCACCTGAGTCTCGGGATCGCCGAAGCGGCAGTTGTACTCGATGACCTTCGGACCCTTCGGGGTTATCATCAGACCGAAGTACAGGCAGCCCTCAAAAGTTCTGCCCTCGGCGTTCATAGCCTCGATGGTAGGCTTGAAGATAGTCTCCATGCACTCCTTTGCGATAGCGTCGGTGTAGTAGGGATTCGGGGAAACGGTGCCCATACCGCCCGTGTTGAGACCCTCGTCGCCGTCGAGAGCGCGCTTGTGATCCATCGAAGAGATCATCGGAACGACGGTCTTGCCGTCGGTGAAGCTCAGAACGCTCACCTCGGGACCCGTCAGGAACTCCTCGATAACGATCCTTGCGCTGGACTTGCCGAATTTCAGCTCGTCGATCATCTCATGAACAGCCTGTATCGCCTCTTCCTCGTTCTGCGCGAGAATAACGCCCTTGCCCAGTGCGAGGCCGTCAGCCTTGATTACCGCAGGATAGCTGTTCTGCTTTTTCAGGTACGCGATGGCGGGCTCGCTCTCGGTGAATACCTCGTAAGCCGCAGTCGGGATGTTGTACTTTTTCATCAGCTCTTTCGAGAACACCTTCGAGCCCTCGATGATAGCCGCATTAGCCTTCGGGCCGAAAGTCATGAAGCCCTTCGCCTGAAGCGCATCCACCATGCCGAGCACCAGCGGATCGTCGGGAGCGACTACGACCATGTCGGGCTTTAACTTCTCAGCCAGCGCAACAACTCCGTCAACGTCCGTCGCCGCAACGTCAAAGCACTCCGCAAAACGCGATATACCGCCGTTTCCGGGTGTGCAGTACAGCTTATCTACCTTGGGGCTCTCAGCCAGCTTCATAATAATGGCGTGCTCTCTTCCGCCGCCTCCAACTACCAAAATGTTCATACTGATCTATCCTTTCGTTTATGGATTCCGCCCCGTTCGGCGCGGTTTTGTGCGGGTGTATTCTCTGTGGGAGAACCTTCGCCTTAGCTTCGCACGGCCAGAAGAAAGGTTCTCCCACAGACCCCCTTCCAAAGACTTTTTATACTTTTTTTGTGGGGTTAATTGGTTTGCTCTGATATAATTACGGTGTCGATGAGTCTTGAAAGTTCGTCGCCGAGGTCATACAGGACGTCGCCCTCGCCGCCGAAAGTTATGTCGTACTCGGTATTTTTCAGCGTAATTATCAGCATCCTCGTTTTCACATTATCTTTGCCGTTTATCACGAGGTTGCCTGCCTGAACTCCGCCGACGCTGAATTCCGAGCTTACGAACGCGCTCGCGCCGTCCTTGCTGAACTCTTTCTCGTAGGCTTCGGCAAGCTGTGAGCTGTAATTCTGCCCGTGTTCCTTACCGTCCGAATACGCCTTTGAGCTGAACGAGAAGTAAGCCTTGCCCTTATAATTCTCGTTCTCGCCCCTGTACATCCCGACGATACTGCCGTCCTTGTCGGCGGTGACTTCCCACTTGTTCTCATCCACCGTGAAGGTCAGCTCACCCAGCGAAAACTCGCGGTCTTCCGCAAGCTGTTCCTGCTTTTGGGTCTCTGCCTGCGAAGCGTCTGCCTCGCTGATATCCTCGCGTTCGCCCGATATCTCCATACCCGTGATGAGCTTTTTCTCCTCATTGGTTATATAGAGGGGCGGGAAGGCGTTTTCCTCACCATTCTCATGCTTTTCCGTCAGCTTGAAGATGATGATATACTCCTTGCCGATGAACAGACGGTTGTGAACAGTACACTTATTTGAGCCCTCTGTCAGGTCGTTCTCGAACTCGGACGTCCTCATGTCCTCTATCCCTAAATTCTTTTCAGCACCTTCCGAAAATAGCTTTTTTCCGAAATACTGTTCCGCATAGGTGTTATACTGATCTTCCGTAAGCGTTTTTCCGTACAGCTCGGGGTTATACAGCACGCTGATCGTACCAGTGATGCCGTCCTCGTTAAAGATGCACGCCGCGTTCGGTGCATTTTCGCGCACCCCGTCGAAATGCCATTCATCGGGGAGCGTGAACTTGACGGTAGTGCCGAAGGTCAGCTCGTTTCCCTTACACGACGGCGCGAGTTCTCTGTAGCCGACCTGCTTCTTCTCCTCATTTTTTTCGACAGGAGCGCGGTTTCCCGTTGCCGTGGCGATATCGACCTTTCTGTATTGTTTCGAGGTGTCGATGCCCTTCGCGTAAAAGGTCGCGAAGATCGCCGCCGAAACAGCCACGACCACCAGCGTACAGCCTGCCGACAGCAGGTCGATCAGTCTCTCGCGTTCGCTCTTCGGGGCTTTGACGGTCTTGTTGAAGCCGCTGAACGGGCTCCCGAAGTAGTTGTCCATCCCTGCGAACGGCGATCTTGAAGGCTTCGGCGGGGGCGGTGCAGGTCTTGCCGCCGCCGATTTCGGAACGGGCACTATCCTCGGGTTTTCGTCGGTGGTCATCGGCTCACCGCCGCAGATGTCGCAGTACTTCGGGTAAGTGCCGAGTATCATTCCGCATTTTGAACATTTCAGCAGTCGTGCCATTTCACACCTCCTCCGCGGACACCCTCATCATACGGTATCCTCATTTATCTTAAACGTCCCGAGCATCTCGGTTATGCTGTCGTAAGCGTCGGGGTATCCTTTCTCGGGCAGCATCCAGTAGAACATCGCCGCGAAATCGCCCTGCTTCACGATCTTCATTTTCAGCTGATAGACCGAACCGTCGTCTTCGTTGACGGTCATGTGGAGATCGCCGCTGTCGTACTTGCCGAGCTTGTCCTCACCCACGAACTCCAAAGTGTACTTTTCCTTCGCGCCGAGATTCTTCGAGTAGTAGCCCGCAAGTTCAAGCGGCGTGTATTTCCCTATCAGACTGCTGTGGGAGTACACCGCGAAGAACGCCGCGTCCTCCTCGCCCTTGAAAATGAACGAGCAATCCTGATCCTGATCGGGCTCGTTGACGATCGTCCACTTGTCGGGGTCCACCCATATCGAAGCGTAATCGCAGATTATGCGGTTTACGCTGTCATACTCGGTGGGCACCGTATAGTTGTGAAGGTTCACGCCCTCAAGCGAGCCGCCGCTCTCCGCGGAAGTCTTTTCGATCTCAAGCGTGTGCAGCATATCAAAGTAATCCTCGGGATAGCCCTCGATGTCGAAGCGTACCAGCACATCGTCAACGCTCACAAATACAATGCCCGTGGTTTTATCCTCCGCATCGTCGGTGTAGCTGACGAGATGCCCCGAATACTTCCCGATCCTGACCTCCTCAGGTTCATAGATCGTGCATCCGCTCAGCGTCATGGAAAATATCTTGTAAAAATGATTCGCCGCGTAGATACTTCCGCACCTGTGGGACTCGTCACCGCTGTTGTAAAAACAGCTCACAGTCAGCTTCTTCCCGCCGTTTTTCACTGTGATCTCGTCCGCCGAGCTTTCGCCCTCCACCGACCAGAGCTTTGTGTCGGCGCTGATCGAAAAATACTCGTTCGAGATGATGCCGCTGTCCGCGTGATGCTCACAGCGCACGTTTTTGTAGTAGTCCAGGTCAGAGGCCTCGTCAAAGTACTCGTTCGGGTCAAAGTCGGGAACGGAAATGCTGTTGGCGAACAGACTGCCGTACTCGTCCCGCCAGCTTTGCATACCCTCATGGACCATACTGTCCGTGTCGATGCTGAAGCTCGGTCTTGATGACGTATCATCCTCCGAATATACGTGGGACTTTTCTTTAAGCGTGCCGAGATCTACCTTCGTCAGCATCGGTATCAGAGCCGCCGCAGCTCCGCCAAGTACCAGAAGCGTACCCGCCGCAGCCGCCGCGTTCATGCCCATGTTCTTTTTCAGTCGCTGTCTGCGCTCCGTCTCGGTGTTCATTCCCCTTTCGGGGGGAACGGCGCCGCAGCTCGGGCAGCAGTAATCGCCTATCCCGATCCCCGAACCGCAGAAGCTGCAAATGTTATCTCTTGCCATTGTTCTTTCTCTTTCTGAAATGTATCAACAGTGTACCGTCCTCAGCTAACCACGAGGTGTCCCAGAAAGTAACCCAGATCATAGGATGCTGCGTCTTCCAGGTCATTTTGCTGCGTACACTCCCCGATTATCACCAGATCCTTTACCTCGGTAAGATAGGTTATGATGTCCATGCCGTCCTCATGGCAGGTGATAATCATCCATTTCCTGCCTGCGATATCGGTCTCTTCGCTGTCGTGGGGACTGTACGGATTCAGCTCCATGTAGTAGCCGCAGACCTTCTCGAAGTCGAGCATCTTGTCCGCAGGTTTTCTGAGCACTTTCACATACATTAACGAACCAAAGTTCGAGCCGTCGCTTGCCTTATAATAATATGGCAGTTTCACACGGTCATCGCAGGTGACCTTTCCGAAACACGGTTTATCAGGGATCAGGATCTTCGCGGCATCCTCAAAAATCACCGTCTGTCCGTCAGTGGTACACTTCACACAGTTGTTACTGTTCAAAAATTCGTACACATCAGCCTCGGGAAGCTCGGTCTCCGGCGGTTCGGTCTCGGTCAACTCTGCCGCGGAAGTCTCCGCAGCGGCAGTCGTTTCCGCAGGGGGCTCGGTACTTTCCACGGGCGCTTCTATCATGGGTATCGCAATAGTCGTGACCATCGTCCCCGTCTGAGCCGCCGTCTCCTCCGCGCTATCAGCCGCCGAAATTTCCGTGCCGCTGTCAGCCGTCAGATCGCCGCTGTCCTTCCGCAGAGCGAGCCACACCGCGACCCCGATAAGCGCCGCGGTCAGCACCGCCGTCACGCTCCCGAAGATCATATTTATCCGCTTGTTGAGCTGTTCCGCCCTAAGCTCCTCTGGCTGTCTGCCGCCGAACGCCATATCAGTCGGTGAACTTCACGGACTCCGCCATCTTGATGAAATCTTCCGAAGCCGCCTCGAAACCGTCGCCGATACCGTTGAGGTTCATGACGAGATGCAGGTCGCCGTGGAAGCACTCAACGAACGTGAACCTGAAAATGATTCCGTCGCCGAGGTCGGTGGTAGCGTTGGTAAGATAACCCTTTTCGCCGTCGATCTCGATATCCTTGTTCTCGATGTCCTTGCAGCCCATCGCTTCGAGATCCTTGATGTTGATGTCGTGAGCCTCGTCAAGGGTGGGAACGGTCTGCTTGGTCGTGTCGATCTTGTCCGCGATCACGGAAACTGCGGAAGAGTTGTCGTTCGAGCGCAGGTACGCAGTGGTAACGAGCGCCGCATCTTCATCCTCAAGCGTCCAGACGTCACTGTTGACGTTGAAAGTCAGCAGGCGGCCGTCGAAAACGCCGTCTTTCAGGTCACCCTGAACTATCCTGCCGCCGTCATTGTCTTCCCTGTACACGAAACCCTCTGCGGTGATATTGCCGTTACCGCTATCTTCCGAGTCCGATTCAACGGACTCTTTGCCTTCATCGTCCGGATTTACGGACTGATCCTCCGTGCTCTCAGCAGTGCTGCTGTCTGATTTTTTGGACTGCTCTGCAACAGAAGAGCTGCCCGTCTTATCATTATCTTCCTTATCCTTGGCTCCGCAGCCCGCAAAAGCCGCCGCCATAACAAAAGCAGCCAGAACTGCGATGATTCTCCTGGTCTTCATCTTCACGATCTCCCTTACTATCCTTATTTTTGTACAGATATGTTTGCACGCAGCAGTGCCCGTAAGCCCTGCTGCGCACCATTGCAAACATTAGTGATGGAACAGTCTGATGCCGGTGAACGCCATCGCCATGCCGTACTTGTTGCAGGTCTCGATAACGTTGTCGTCGCGGATAGAGCCGCCCGGTTCAGCGATGTACTTAACGCCCGACTTGAAAGCTCTCTCGATGTTGTCGCCGAAGGGGAAGAACGCGTCAGAACCCAGCGCAACGTCGGTGTTCTTTGCGAGCCATGCCTTCTTTTCCTCGCGGGTGAATACCTCGGGCTTCACCTTGAAGATGTTCTGCCATGTGCCCTCTGCCAGCACGTCCTCGTACTCGTCGCCGATGTAAACGTCGATAGCGTTGTCGCGGTCAGCTCTGCGGATGTCGTCCTTGAACTGAAGACCCATTACCTGCGGCGACTGACGGAGCCACCAGTTGTCAGCCTTCTGACCTGCAAGGCGTGTGCAGTGGATACGCGACTGCTGACCTGCGCCAATGCCGATCGCCTGACCGTCCTTCACGTAGCAGACGGAGTTGGACTGAGTGTATTTCAGAGTGATGAGCGAGATGAGAAGATCCATCTTCTTGTCATCGGGGATGTCCTTGTTCTCGGTAACGACGTTTGCGAGCATATCGTTGTCGATGAGCAGTTCCTGTCTGCCCTGCTCGAAGGTCACGCCGAACACCTGCTTGCGCTCGATGGGGTTCGGAACATAGCTCTCGTCGATCTGAATGATGTTGTAAGTGCCCTTGCGCTTGGACTTGAGTATCTCCAGAGCCTCAGCCTCGTAACCCGGAGCGATAACGCCGTCGGATACCTCGCGCTGGATCATCTTCGCGGTGGAAACGTCGCAGACGTCCGAAAGTGCGATGAAGTCGCCGTAGCTGGACATTCTGTCAGCACCTCTCGCTCTTGCGTAAGCGCAGGCAAGGGGGCTGAGCTCGCCGAGATCGTCCACCCAGTAGATCTTCTTGAGGGTATCGGAAAGCGGCTTGCCTACGGCAGCGCCCGCAGGCGAAACGTGCTTGAAGGAAGTCGCAGCAGGCAGTCCCGTGATCTTCTTCAGCTCGCGCACCAGCTGCCAGCCGTTGAACGCGTCAAGCAGATTGATGTAGCCGGGCTTGCCGCAAAGCACAGTGATGGGCAGCTCGCTGCCGTCCTCCATGAACACCCTTGAGGGCTTCTGGTTCGGGTTACATCCGTATTTTAAAAGCATTTCGTTAGCCATTGGTAATTCCTCCAGTTCAAACCTTCTCAAACTTATTAACGATCTCAGTCTTCTCCTCGCCCGTTGCGATGTCGATGAATCTCACGAACAGCGATACCTTGTTGTCGGCGTTGAGCGAATCCCACAGACCCTTTGTGAACTCCCCGATGTCGTTGGGGATGCTGACCTTCTTGGGCTCACCCTCGAAGCTGGGCAGGGGCGAACCGTCGCCCATGTAGGTGTGGATGAAGTGACCGATGCCCGCAACGGGAGTCGAGTATGTGAAGGTGAAGCGCTCCACGCTGGAAGGGTCGCCGTCTGCGGACTTGAGTATCGACATGGCGTAGTTGTACTGACCGTCGCCGAGGTGCATGATACCCGATATTCTCGGAGTGTAGTTCGGAGCGTCGTCCTCGTACTCTCTGGTGCGAAGGCTCTGCTCAAAGGTCTGCTGCTTGTCCATCAGCTCATAGATAGTGTCGGTCTGATCGCCGTTGGTAACGATGGTCTTGTTGCCGAGCTTTCTCACTGGCGAGTAGATGATAAGGTGCGGATCGCTGAGCTTGCTTGGATCGGCAGCCTCAGTCTTGATGCCGTCCTCAGTCTCGGTGAACACGCGGTTGCGGCTGTTAACGCTGCGTCCCATGATGAAGTACGCGGTAACAGCGCTCTTTCCGTCAGCCGATCTTCCGATGACGATACCTCTTCCCGGGTAGCTGTTGCTTCTGAGTTCTTCGTAAATGTCCAGAGTTTTCATTGTGGATTACCTCCTTGAAATTTGATAAAAGTTAATATATAAAGTGATAATACCTGTCTGATGTTTTTCAGTCATCGAATTCTTCGTGCTCTTCTTCGCACGGCACGGGCTCGAATCCGCTCTGTAGCAGGATCCGTTCCGCATCCTCGGCAAAGGATCTGTTTGCGCCCCAGGAGAGATTGAGAAGTCCGCCGCCGCCTGCCGAACCGATAACCACAGCACCTGTGCTGTCCATTTCTCTGGACAGCAGTACGGTCAGCGCCGCATAATTGCCGTTTCTCATAAAATATCTCTCAAAGGATAAAAGCACCGCGCTGCCGCCGCATACCGTTTCCCCGCAGATAAATTCGGGTGAAAGACCGTACCTGAGATCTTCGGCGAGCTGTTCCAGCTGCATATCATCCAGAGCACAGTCCTTTTTCATTTTAATTATCTCTGCCATAGTGTTTACCTCACGCGATCAGATCGACCATGATGTCCCAGAACATATGCAGCGTTATCGGAACAAGGATATTCCTGTTCTTTATAAATGTAAGGCTGAAAATGATGCTGAGCACCATAATGGTGATGAATCCGCCGTTTGCGAACACCGCCACCAGCATCCCGCGCTTTATCCATATCGGGATATGTATCAGCAGGAACAGCAGGGCATTCAGCAGTATGCATGGCCATTGTTTCTTCTTTTCATCGCTGAGCGCGACATTCAAAAGCCAGCCGCGGAAGACCATCTCCTCCGTCAGACCCACAAACAGGTATCTGACGATCTGCACAGCCCCGAAATCGATGCTGATCTTCAGCGCCCCTGCCGCCTGATATTTCGGCAGGATTATCAGCGCCGCGAACAGCACGAACACAGGTATGCTCTTCAGCCAGTCCGCCTTGCTCGTGAACATCTCTTTGAGCGAGATATACAGCTCGTCCGAATAATGCCTCACCAGAAGCACCGCAGGCAAAGTCCATGCAAGATTCTTGATGATGACCGACTTCACGACCTCCGAAGCGACCGCATTCGGCACCGCTTCATCGATCTTCCCTTTGATGACCAGCTCAAAGACTGCCCATACAGCATAGAACACAACGGCAAATATCACCGCAGCCTTGCCCTTTGATAAACTCTTATCTGTTTTTTCCATGTTACTTTCCTTGACTTTTGTTAATCTTTTCACATCAGACCGTTATCTCTTTTTTCTTTCCCTTTCGGGCGGTCCTACTGTTTTTTCATCACTATAAGCGCCTTTATGCAGCTCACGAGCCCCACGACAGCGAACGCTCCGCCCGCTATCCTGAACATTGACGGCGATGAGCTCACCCCTTCAAGATAGCAGTAGGACGGTTCATTCGGGTCGTAAAACACCGTTACGCCCGACCCCTCCGAGACTCTTCTGCTCGTATACAGGCTCTCCGAATAGGTCTTTCCATCGACCGAATACTCAACAGTGACATGATAGTCCCTGTCGTCGCCCGTACCCGACTCCATGACCGAGACTGCCGTGCCGCTCACCTCAGCGGTGCAGCGCGACTTCCTCGAATCCCGACCGTTAGCTATCAGCGTCGCCGTCAGCACACCAACGATCATGCAAATCAGACCCATTATCAGGTCTCTCTTGGCTTTGCTCATATAACTGTACCTTTCTCCCGAATGCGGAAAAGCTCAGTCAACGTAAGCCCTGCCGTCGCGGACGGTTATCCTGTCCTCACAGAACAGCGCCACCGACTTTGGCAGTATCTTCCACTCAACGTTCTCCATGATGCGTTTCTGGAGCGTTTCGGGAGTGTCGTCGTTTCTGACCTCAACGGTGTCCTGCATGATTATCGGGCCGCCGTCGCACTCGGGGGTCACGAAATGCACCGTCGCGCCCGAGACCTTCACGCCCTTTTCCAGCGCCGCCTCGTGAACGTGCAGTCCGTAGAAGCCCTTTCCGCAGAAGCTCGGGATCAGTGCAGGGTGGATGTTCATCATCCTGTAGGGGAATGCCTCGAACGCCTGCTCGTCAAGTATCGTCATGAAGCCTGCGTAGACCACCAGGTCAGCCTTTTCCTCGATGAGCGCATCCGTAACAGCCCTCGTATAGCTCGCGATGTCGGCGTATTCCTTCCTCGCGATGACGCGGCTCTTTATCCCTGCGTTTGCCGCCCTTTCGAGCGCGTAAACGCCTTCCTTCGAGGAGATGACGCAGGTGATGCGTCCCTCTTTGATGATACCGCTGTTCTGCGCATCGATAAGCGCCTGCAAATTAGTTCCGCCGCCCGAAACGAGCACGCATATATTCTTCATTGTTACACCTCTTAATACGAATAAGCATTGCAGCATAAGTTCAGGAGTCAGAATGTTTCATTTTATATGTAATGAACAATATACCTGCCGCCGCTATAAGATCGACTATACTTGCCGCCAGACGGGCAGTTTTTGAGATCTCGATCTCCATTATACCGATCGCTGCCATGCACAGACTGACTACAATTATAATGACAGCCAGTATGATCTTTGCTTTTTTCACACTTATCACTACAAAAATATCCTGCTTTTATATACCCTCGCAGACAGCCGTGCCGTCTGCCATGAGCTTAACGTGTATCCTGTGTCCTGCAAAATAATCGGGTTCACAGCACAGTTCTAAGAATACGTCATCTGCCATATCAAGAGACTTCTCGAACTCCACCGTGATGTCAACAGGATAAAAGCTTGTTGAAAACTCCTCATCAGTGACTTCAACTTCTTCATCAGCCCCCTGACTTTCCCAGTCGCCCGCAAGCTCTGCCATGCCGCCTTTTATCATTGAACGTGCGACTTCGGGACGTGACTTTTCCGCAAGTTCCATTATTTTAAGAGCCGCAGTCACTGTCCTTTCGGGCAGACCCTCGGGAATATCAAAGCCGTCCATTATCTGCTCGTATTCGTCAAGAGTTATCTCATCATTCTCATATCTGCGGCGGGGTCCTTCGGCTAATTCATCAAACAGCCTGTCGCTCTCCTCGCCCAGCAGTTTTCTTTCAACATATATGGCAAAACGGACTTTCCTGCCCCACAGCGGAACACGTTCGTCAGTCTCGTAAAAGCCCATGCTCATGTCCTTGAAATCAGCAGAAGTCATAAACTCAGCGCCCCTTTTCATCAGCAGATGATAACGCCCTCATCACTCTCGACAAGCTCGCCGAGAACATAAGCTGTCTCGCCTGCCGCAGTAAGAGCTGCGATAGCCTTGTCAGCGTCGTTCTTGTCAACTACGACGGTCATTCCGACACCCATGTTGAAGGTGTTGAACATATCTCTCTCGGGGATCTTGCCTGTCTCCCGGATAACGTTGAAGATGGGCAGTACTCTTACAGCGCTGCGCTCGATCTTCGCGGACAGACCCTTCGGCAGCGAACGCGGGATGTTCTCGTAGAAGCCGCCGCCCGTGATGTGGGAGATGCTCTTTACGGTAACGCTGTCGATGAGGCTCATGATAGCCTTTACGTAAATTCTGGTCGGGGTCAGCAGCACGCTTCCGAGGGGTGCGCCGAGATCGGAGTTGTGTCTTGCAAGGTTCTGCTCGTTAACGGTGAACACCTTTCTTACCAGCGAGAAGCCGTTGGAGTGAACGCCGCTGGAAGCGATAGCGATCATAACGTCGCCAGCCTTCTGGGTGTCGGGCTTGAGCAACTTGTCCTTGTCAACGATACCTACCGAGAAGCCTGCCAGGTCGTACTCGTCCTCGGGCATAAGACCCGGGTGCTCGGCAGTCTCGCCGCCGATGAGTGCGCAGCCTGCCTGAACGCAGCCCTCAGCCACGCCCGAAACGATCTCCGCGATCTTCTCGGGGATGTTCTTGCCGCAGGCGATGTAGTCAAGGAAGAACTGGGGCTTAGCGCCGCAGCAGATGATGTCGTTGACGCACATAGCAACGCAGTCGATGCCGACGGTGTCGTGCTTGTCCATAAGGAACGCCAGCTTGATCTTTGTGCCTACGCCGTCCGTGCCCGATACGAGAACAGGCTTGCTGATGCCCGTCATATCCAGCTCGAACAGACCGCCGAATCCGCCGATACCGCCGATAGCGCCTGCGGTCATAGTCCTTGCGACGTACTGCTTCATCAGTTCTACCGATCTGTAACCTGCGGTAACGTCAACGCCGGCTTCCTTGTAGCTTTCAGAAAAACTTTTCATATCATTATTCCTTTCGCGTTTTGCATTATACGGTTGTTCTTACCGAATCAAATAACATAAAATAAGTCGGGGTTCAAGTATAGATCTCGCCAAACTCCGACCATTCCTTTCTTGTACTGATATCTCCTCAGCAAGGTAGGTCGGGTGCGGTGAAAGAGCATATCTTTTCAGCCCTGCCCCATCAGTGCTGTCTGTCGGAAAATATCATTTCCGCAGCCTCCTGCGGCGAACCTGCCAGATACTCCGCCGCGGCATCGTGAGCCTCTTCCCTGCTCCCGTAACCCCAGAGGGCGTACATACACGGCAGACCCAGCGCGTGAGCGCCGTCGGCGTCCTGCCGCCTGTCGCCGATCATCAGGACTCCCGAACGGTCGGTGATGCCGAGCCGTCCGAGCACGTACTCTATGACCTTGTCCTTGCGGTCGCGCTTCCCCTCAAGGTCGCCGCCGCCTATCACCTCGAAATATCCGCTGAGCCCGAACTTATCGAGTATCCTCACCGCGAACACCTCGGGCTTGCTGGTCGCCACAGCCATGCGCAGACCTGCGCTTTTCAGCCTGTCCAGCATTTCCGTAACGCCGCCGTACACCTCGTTCTCAAACAGCCCCACCGCAGAATATCTCTCACGGTAGTGCCGCACAGCCTCGGCAGTCCTTTCCGCGTCGTGACCGCACAGCTTCCCGAAGCTGTCGTAGAGCGGCGGCCCGACGAACTGCATCATATCCTCGGGGCATTCGATACCCATTATCCCCAGCGAATGTCTGAAGCAGTTGAGTATCCCCGCCGCCGAGTCGGTCAGCGTTCCGTCCAGGTCAAAGAGGAGCGTATCGAATCTGCTCACAGCGCCGCTATCTGCTCCTGAAGAGCCTTGTCTTTCGCGACAACACCCTCGACCATCTCGGTCTTAGCCTTTTCGAGCTGTGCCGCCAGTCCCTCGTCCGAGAGAGCCAGCATCTCTATCGCGAGAACAGCCGCGTTCTTGGCGCCGTTGACCGCAACAGTCGCAACGGGTATTCCCGAAGGCATCTGAACGGTAGCCAGCAGTGCGTCAAGACCCTCGAAGGTAGACTTTATCGGGATGCCGATAACGGGAAGAGTAGTGTTTCCTGCGATGACGCCCGCAAGATGTGCCGCCATGCCTGCCGCGCAGATTATCACGCCGAAGCCGTCAGCCTTAGCGTTCTGTGCGAATTCTGCCGCAAGTGCGGGGGTCCTGTGAGCGCTCATAACTCTGCACTCAAAGGGAACACCGTATTTTTTCAGCTCTGTAAGTGCGTTCTTGACAACGGGGAAATCGCTGTCACTGCCCATGATTACTGCGACCTTTTTCATACCTAATGACCTCCTAATAAAAAAACAGCAGCTAATTTGGTGTCAGACTGCTGTTTTCGGATGCTTTTTTATGCACTTCGAGTACAAAAAGCAAAGGGTACTGCCGTTTTCAGCGGCGAACACCCCGAAAGGCTCAGATGTACAAAGTCTTTCGCTCGGCAACATAGTCTTTACCTCTTTTACTCATAGTACAATATTATTTTACTATATTTCCGAGGAAATTTCAATAGGAATAACCACACAAATTGTTACAGATTTGTTAATTCTCGTTCATGATTCACCCCTTTCCTGCAAAACACAGTAAAATATTCACACCCTGCCCCGTCGCCGATGCGGCCGCTCCCGAGCCTTTCGGCGAGCTGTTCGCGCTGCACCGCCGTCAGCTGCGAAAGCGCCTCTTCCCTCACTCGCCCCGAACACACCGCGTTCAGGTAAGCGAGCGGCATATCACGCCTGCCCGATAAATGCGAACTGTACATTTTTTCTCCCTCCTGTTATCCAAGTCTGCGAATTACCGCACATCTATTATCCCCCATATCCGAAAGTTGATACCGTGAAAAAAACACAGGTTGACAAATCGGGAAAATAGTGTTAAACTGATTATTATATCAGTCAATTTTCCCCTGTTTGAACAAGATTCGGGTTTGCGGTGCTGACTGCGGGTTTTACCGTGGGAAACCCGCACTCACCCCGTAAATTATCAGGAATAAAGGGTGTTACATTATTCATAAGGAGACCGCCGATGGAAGGATTGTACGAAGTCAGGACGATAAACCGCCTGCTTGAAAAATACGGGTTCAGCTTCTCGAAAAAGCTGGGGCAGAATTTCCTTATCAACCCCTCGGTCTGCCCGAGGATAGCCGAGATGGGCAACGCGCAGAAGGGTTTCGGCGTCATCGAGGTCGGGACGGGCTTCGGCGTGCTCACCCACGAGCTTGCGAAACGCGCCGACAAGGTCTGCGCCGTCGAGCTGGACGAGCGCTTAATACCCGTGCTGGAAGAGACCCTCGCCGAGCACGACAATGTGAAAATATTCAACGCCGACATAATGGAATTCGACCTCCACAAGCTCATCGCCGAAGAGTTTGAAGGGCTTGAAGTCGTAGTCTGCGCGAATCTGCCCTACTACATCACCTCCCCTGTCATCATGCGGCTTCTTGAAGAGCGCCTGCCGATACGTTCGGTGACGGTCATGGTGCAGAAGGAAGCAGGTGTGCGCCTGTGCGCTCCCCTCGCGACCCGCGACTGCGGAGCGGTGACCTTCGCGGTGCGCTACTTCTCCGAGCCGAAACAGCTTTTCAACGTCTCCAGGGGCAGTTTCTACCCCGCGCCGAACGTTGACAGCTGCGTCATCCGCTTCGACATCCGCGGGGAGACCCCCGACTGCGTCACCGACGAAAAGCACTTCTTCAAAGTCGTCAGAGCCGCATTCCAGCAGCGCAGAAAGACCCTCTGCAACTCCGTTTCGGGAACGCTGGGTCTGGACAAGTCGCTGGTCGGCGAAGCGGCGGCGGCGGCAGGTCTTTCGCCGTCGGTGCGCCCCGAAGCCATGTCCCTCGAACAGATGGCGGCTTTTTCCGAAGAGCTGAAAAAACTCTGCGAAAAGTGAGCCTTTATCCCGATCATGGCGAGCCGAACCGTATGTGATCTTTATCCGTCCTCGGTTCGTATCGAATAATAATACATCATTCGTTCCACGCGGAACATCCGTCGGTAATTCTGCCGCGATGCTCCGCGTGGAACATTTTTCTTGCCGACGGCCGTGTGAATCTCGGAGACCCGAATTTCACGGTGCATTTTCGACGCACTATCTGCCGCAAAACATCGGACGGGTGTCCGTCGGGCGACATATACCGACAGCTTCCGCAGGAAAAATATGCTACAATGTCTTTGAACGATTTTTCAAAGGAAGTGCAAAGACATGAACAAGCTCAAAGAAAAGATCAAGCCTGCCGAATGCGGAGACCTGCTGCGCTCCCGCGAGCTGCACAGGGGAAAGACTTATCTGGCTAAATTCTCGCTGACGGCTGCCGCCGCGTTCCTTGCGGGCTTCGGAAAAATGATCGGCTTCCCGTCGTACATGAGCGTCGCGGTGGCTGCCGTTTCTGGGCAGTTCGCAGGGGCGGCGCTGCTGGGGACGGCGGTGTCGGCGGCGGTACAGGGCAGCCTTGCGGCACAGGCGGTGCAGCTGGGGGCGATATTCATTTTCGCGGCGATGAGCGTTTTCTTCCCCCACTGGTCGCGAAACGGCGACCCCGTCCGACTCTCGCTGACGACGGCGGCGGTATGCCTGCTGCTGAGCGTGATGATGAGCGCCGCCGACAGCGCCAGCTTCACCGTCTCGATGCGGATGATAAGCTCTCTGATGTGCGCCTGCATCGTCTACGCGGCGGCGTATGTGGGGCAGCGTTCAGCTTCGGGTCAGCCGATCCGCGTACAGGGTCTGACGGCGGTGTACCTCTCGATGATATACATAGTCACGGTCTGCACCCTCTGTTCGGTGAGGATAGGCCCCTTCACCGCAGGCAGGGTCCTCGCCTGCGCCGTGATACCTGCCGCCGCGAAAAAGCGCAGAGCCGCAGGCGGCGCCGTCATGGGCGCTCTCACGGCGGTCTCGGTGACGATGTGCTCGGCGACACTGGCAGTCAACACCATGCTGCTGGCGGCGGCAGGTCTGATAAGCTCGGCTTTCGGCGGGCTCGGCAGACTGGCTTCGGGGATAGCGTTCATGGTCTCGGCTTCGGCGGCGCTTGGTACGGCAGGGCTCAACGCCGACACGTTCAATATGCTCGCCGATATCATAGCGGGGACGGCGATCTTCGCGGCGATGCCTTCGAGACTTTCCTCACGGATAGCTTCAAAATTCATGATATTCGGCTCGGCGGCGGACAGCGCGGGACAAACGGCTTCATCGCGGCTGACCTTCGCGGCGATGACCATCTCGGACATCCGTCAGAAGCTCGCCCTCGTGTCGGAAACGGTGGAGAGCCGCGCCGAGACCCCGACCCTCGCCGACAGGGTCACCGACTCGCTCTGCGCGGGCTGCCGTCTGTACGACGACTGCCGAAAGAACGGCACGGCGCTTCGGCTGTCGAGGTCGATAGACAGGTGCGCCGACGCGCCTTCCGCGGCAGGCTGCATACGCGCCGGCAGACTCAGCGAAACGGTGGCGGATTGCAGGCGCGAACAGCTGGCAGACCGCGCCGAAGCGATGCGTATGAAGGAGATGCGGCTGATGCTCCGCGAACAGCTCGGGGCGATGAGCGACATCCTCAACGACCTGTCGTGCAGGCTTTCGCGGCGGAGAGAGACCGACGCGAAGCTCTCGGCGGCGGCGCGGAGCTACTTCGAGAGGCAGGGTTTCAGAGGTGTGAGGGCGTGCGTTTACACCGACGAGAGCGGCAGCAGGCACGCGGAAGTCTATCTGACAGGAGAGTTCGAGGGGGAGGCGCTGTCGGTGACGGCGGGGCTTTGCAGGACACTCGAATGCGACCTCGAACTGCCAGAGGTGACTTCGGCGAGCAGCATCACGAAGCTGGAATTCGATGAGATACCGCCCTTCGCCGCGGATTTCGGCAGCTATTCGGCGCTGGGCAGCGAGTCGAGCTGTTCGGGGGACACGGTGATGACGACGGGGGCTTCGGCAGGCGAACGGTACGTGCTCCTCTCGGACGGGATGGGCACGGGCAAACGCGCAAGGCTCGACTCGGAGCTGACCGTCAACCTTGCGGAGCGGCTGCTCAGGTCGGGACTGACGATGGCGACCGCACAGAAGGTCATCGGGTCGGTGATGCAGGTGAAGGAATGGGACGAGAGCTTCGCGACCCTCGACTTCCTGCGGCTCGACCTGTTCTCGGGGAGGGCGGAGTTCCTCAAGTCGGGGGCTGCGCCTGCATGGCTGTGCCGCGACGGCAGCGCCGTGAAGATAGGCTGCACTTCCTTCCCGACGGGGATCCTCCACGGCTGCGACCCCGACGTTTACTCCTGCAAGCTGTTCGACGGCGACCTTCTGCTGCTGGCGTCGGACGGAGCGAGCGAACAGGCTCTCGGGGAGACGGCGGCACTGGCTTACGAGTTCCCGTCGCTGACCGCCGAGGAGCTTGCGCTTCGGGCAGGATGTGCCTGCACGAAGATGGCAGAGGGCAGATCGGACGACATAACCGTAGCCGCCGTGAAGATATCCCTTCGTCAGGGCAGCCGTATGAGAGCATTTACATGAGGTATTCCTATAAAACATACCTGAAAAAAGTCCTGCCGACAGCCTCGGAAGGGGCTCATTCGGCTCCGCAAGCGCTTTATCAGTACAAAAAATATGACTTTTTGATAGACAAACCCCTCGGAAGTTCAAAAAAAGTCTAACGTTTCGGTCAAAGTATACAAAACGGCGTGTTTAAATATGTAGAAAAATGAAAAATATCACCAAAGCTCTTGCATTTTTGTTCAAAATGGTTTAAAATAATATTATAACAAATAACTATGTCCGCTCTGCGGGCTGACGTTGTTAGATTTTAATCAAGAATATTATTTAATTTCAGAGTATAAGGAGGACTGTAAAATGGCAATAAGAGTACCCGATGATTACGAGCTTCCCCTTTACCTTTTCCATGAAGGCTCGCTTTTCACCGCTTACGACTTTTTCGGCTGCCACCCCGTGACACGGGACGGCGCTGAGGGTCACGTATTCAGAGTCTGGGCACAGAATGCCAAGGGCGTATCCCTCGTCGGCGATTTCAACGGCTGGGACGCAAACGCCACCCGCATGGAACAGCTCGGCACTACGGGCGTATGGGAAGTATTCGTAACGGGACTTGAAACTTACGCAGGATACAAGTACGCGGTCACAGGCTGCGACGGCAAGACACGAATGAAAGCCGACCCCTACGGCACCCACATGGGCGTTACCCCCGAGACCGAGTCGAAAGTATTCGACATCTCGGGCTACAAATGGGGCGACAAGAAATATCAGGATAAGAAGGCCAAGAGCAATATCTACGACAGCCCGATGAACATTTACGAAGTTCATCTGAACTCGTGGAAGGCCTGCACTACAGGCAAGTACTACAGCTATCAGGGCTTCGCGAAGGAGATAATCCCCTACCTTCAGGAAATGGCTTACACTCACATCGAGTTCATGCCGCTGGCAGAGTTCCCCTTCGACGGTTCGTGGGGCTATCAGGGCATCGGCTACTATGCGCCGACCTCTCGCTTCGGCACTCCGCACGACTTCATGGAGATGGTCGACCTCTTCCATCAGGCAGGCATAGCGGTCATCCTCGACTGGGTGCCCGCACACTTCCCGAGGGATGAGGCAGGACTGTTCGAGTTCGACGGTTCGCCTTCCTACGAGTACGCCGACCCGAAGAAGCGCGACCACTACGCATGGGGCACGAGAGTGTTCGACTACGGCAGACCCGAAGTCCGCAGCTTCCTTATCTCCAACGCCATGTACTGGCTGGACAGATACCACATCGACGGTCTGAGAGTTGACGCGGTGGCTTCAATGCTGTACCTCGACTACGACAGACGCGACGGCGAATGGACTCCCAACGAGTTCGGCGGCCACGAGAACCTTGAGGCTATCGAGTTCTTCCACAGGCTGAACGAGACTGTGTTCGGCAAGTTCCCGAACGCGCTGATGATAGCTGAGGAATCCACCGCATGGCCGATGGTAACAAAGCCCGTTTCGGACGGCGGCCTCGGCTTCAACTTCAAGTGGAACATGGGCTGGATGAACGATATGCTCAAATATATGCAGATGGACCCGATACACAGGGCGTTCCATCACGATATGCTGACCTTCTCGTTCTTCTACGCTTTCTCGGAGAACTTCATACTGCCTATCTCCCACGATGAGGTCGTTCACGGCAAGGCTTCGCTGGTGAACAAGATGTTCGGCGCGGACGTTGACATGAAGTTCGCACAGGCAAGGCTGTTCATGGCTTACATGACCGCTCACCCCGGAAAGAAACTGCTGTTCATGGGCAGTGAGTTCGCTCAGTTCAAGGAGTGGGACTACGAGAACGGTCTCGAGTGGTTCATGGTGGATGAGTTCGAGCAGCACAGGAACTACCTGAAATACGTAAAGACGCTCAACAATCTGTACAAGAATACTCCTGCTCTGTGGCAGAGGGATTTCTCCTGGGAGGGCTTCTCCTGGATATCCAACGACGACTACAGACAGAGCATCATCATATTCAGACGCTTCGACAAGGAGGGCAACGAGGTCATCGTGGTATGCAACTTCGTTCCCGTTGCAAGAACGAGCTACTGCTTCGGCGTTCCTTACGCCGGAGAATACACCGAAGTGCTCAACTGCACATCCCTTGACGGCTCGCCCGTGACAAACGGCACTGTACACTCGAAGGAAGTGGCTATGCACGGTCTTGAACACAGCATCTGCATCGACATCCCCGCTTACGGCTGCCTGTACTTCACCATCAAGAAGGACAAGCCGAAGAAGACGGCTGCAAAGAAGAGCGCTGCCGAGTCGGGTGACGAGGTGAAGACTGAGCCGAAGAAGCGCGGAAGAAAGCCGAAGGCTGAGACCGCCGAGGTCAAGACCGAGGCAAAGGCAGAGCCGAAAAAGCGCGGCAGAAAACCGAAGGCTGAGACCGCTGAGGTCAAGACCGAGGCAAAGGCAGAGCCGAAAAAGCGCGGCAGAAAACCGAAGGCTGAAACGGCTGAGGTCAAGGCAGAGACCGCCGCTCCCAAAAAGCGCGGAAGAAAACCTAAGACCGACAAATAATGTTTTCAACGGCGTGAGCCGCGGATAGGACAACGGCTCCATGCGTTGATAAATAGAGAAAAAATTAAAATGGTGGGTGAATTATTATGTTCAACAAAAAAGAATGCGTCGCCATGCTGCTCGCAGGCGGACAGGGCAGCCGACTTTACGCGCTGACCCAGACTGTCGCCAAGCCCGCAGTTCCTTTCGGCGCGAAGTATCGTATCATTGACTTTCCTCTCTCGAACTGCATAAATTCGGGTATCGACACCGTGGGCGTGCTGACTCAGTATCAGCCGCTGGTGCTCAATGAGTATATCGGTAACGGTCAGCCATGGGATCTGGACAGACTGCACGGAGGTGTTCACGTTCTGTCGCCTTACGAGAAGGCAAGCGGCAAGGACTGGTACTCGGGTACCGCAAACGCTATCTATCAGAACATCCCTTTCATCGAGAGATATGACCCCGAGTACGTAGTAGTGCTCTCGGGCGACCACATCTACAAGATGGACTACAACAAGATGCTCGACTTCCACAAGGCAAAGAACGCTGCGGCTACCATCGCGGTGCTCGACGTTCCCAAGGAAGAGGCAAGCAGATTCGGTATCATGATAACCGATGCCGAGGACAACATCATCGACTTCGAGGAGAAGCCGAAGAACCCCCGCTCGACACTCGCTTCGATGGGTATCTACATCTTCGACTGGAAGAAGCTCAAGAAGTACCTCATCGCAAACGAAGAGGACGCTAACGCTTCCAAGGACTTCGGAAAGAACATCATCCCCGATATGCGCGAGGCAGGCGAAAAGCTCGTGGCTTACCGCTTCGACGGCTACTGGAAGGATGTTGGTACCATCGAGTCGCTGTGGGAAGCTAACATGGATCTTATCAATCCGAACATCCCGATCGACCTGTACGATCCCGCATGGAAGATCTATTCGAGAAACCCTATCCTGCCGCCGCAGGCTATCGGCCACAACGCCGAGATACAGAACTCGATGGTGACAGAAGGCTGCTTCATCGACGGTTCTGTTGAGTTCTCGATCATCTCCGAGGGCGTTACCATCGAAGAGGGCGCAGTTATCTACGACTCGATCCTCATGCCCGGCGCACACATCAAGAAGGGCGCAAAGGTCGAGTACGCTATCGTAGGTGAGGATTCCGTCATCGGCGAGAACGCCCAGATCGGCGCCCGTCCCGAAACTATCGTGGACAAGGACACCTGGGGCGTTGCCGTTGTAGGCAACAAGCTGAACATCTCGGACGGCGCTAACGTACCTCCGAAGGCTATCATCTACGAGGATATGTAAGAAAGGGGTAACTAAAGCCATGAGTGTTAATATGGGCAACGTACTCGGTCTGATCTTCGCGAATATGCATGACATGACCGTAGGCGAACTTACTAAGAACAGAACGATGGGTTCTGTACTCTTCGGAGGCAGATACCGTCTTATCGACTTCCCGCTGTCGAATATGGTCAACAGCGGCATCAACGCTGTAGGCGTTATCACCAAGGACAACTACCAGAGCCTGCTCGATCATCTCGGCTCCGCAAGAGAGTGGGACCTTGCAAGAAAGAAGGGCGGTCTTTACATACTGCCGCCGTTCGGAAATGCGGGCGCTGCACTCTACACGGGACGCATCGAGGCTCTCAACGGCGCTATGAGCCTTATCAAGCACAGTCTCTGCGACTATGTTGTGATGAGCGACTGCGACGTTATCACCAATATGGACTACAGACCGATCGTCGATCAGCACATCGACAGCGGCGCTGACATCACCGTTGTTACTCACACGGGTCAGTACACCAACGAGGAGATCAAGATGTCCACCGTGCTGAACACGGACGACTCGGGCAGAGTACAGAGCGTGCTCATCCGTCCCGACCTCAGCGGCACCTGCACCTGCTCGCTCAACGCATTCGTTATGTCCAAGGACTTCCTTATCGACCTTATCAACGATTCCATCGCAAGAGGACGCGTCAGCTTCGAGACCGATGTTCTTCAGGCTAAGTGCGGCGAACTGAACATCAGGGCATTCGAGTACGACAACTACTTCTCGAAGATCACGAGCATCGGCAGCTACTTCAAGGCGAACATGGATCTGCTCGATCCCGCCAACGCTTCAAAGCTGTATCTGCCTAAGCGCGCTATCTACACAAAGGTATCGGACAACGCTCCTGCCAAGTACGACCTCAACTGCCGCGTTGTCAACTCGCTCATCGCTGATGGATGTATCATCGAGGGTGAAGTTGAGAACTCGGTGATCTTCAGAGGCGTAAGGGTAGGCAAGAACGCAAAGGTCAAGAACTGCATACTCATGCAGGGCACGGTCGTTGCAGACGGTGCTGAGTGCAGCTACCTCATCACCGACAAGAACGTGAATATCGGTTCCAACCGTATTCTCACAAGCTCGCCCGCTTACCCGATGTATGTCGGAAAGGGCGCAAGCCTGTAATCTCCGCGCACTGCCGCACACGGCGGTGCAAGGCGTTTAAATTCCCTTATGAAAGAAGGTCAGACAATGAACATACTTTACACAGCAAGTGAGGCTCTTCCCTTTATCGCTTCGGGCGGACTGGCGGACGTTGCAGGTTCCCTGCCGCGTGCGATCAATGCTGAGGGACACGACTGCCGGGTAGTTATCCCCTACTACGGTCAGATCAAACAGGAGCTCAAGGATCAGTGCACATACGTCACCAATTTCACCGTGCCTGTAGCATGGAGAAATCAGTACTGCGGCGTTTTCACCGCGGTCGTTAACGGCGTGACCTACTACCTGCTCGACAACGAATACTACTTCGCAAGAAACGGTCTGTACGGCTTCTATGACGACGCTGAGAGATACATCTTCTTCTCCAGAGCAGTGCTTGAACTTCTCAGATACATCGACTTCAAGCCGAATGTTATCAATGCCAACGACTGGCAGACAGCCCTCGTTCCCGTCTACTACGATATCTTCTACCGCTATCAGGGCGGATATGAGGACATCAAGACGGTGTTCACCATCCACAACATACAGTATCAGGGCAGATACGGTCTTGAGATCATAAACGACCTCATGGGCATCCCGCTCTACCACACCGACCTGCTCGAATACGACGGCGACGTGAACTTCATGAAGGCGGCTATCGAGTGCGCCGACAAGATCACCACCGTTTCGCCAAGCTACGCGTGGGAGATACTCGACCCGTGGTACAGCTACGGTCTCGACAGGATACTCGTCAAGAAGCAGTACAAGCTGTGCGGCTTCCTCAACGGTATCGACCAGGAAGTCTACGACCCCGAGACAGACCCGAACATCCCCGTACACTTCTCGTACAACAACCGCGGCGGCAAGAAGATCTGCAAGGAAAAGCTGCTTGAGGAATTCGGGCTTGCACAGGGCGACGAGCCGATCATCGGTATCGTTACGAGATTTGTCAGCCACAAGGGTCTCGACCTCGTGAAGTACGTCTTCGAGGACATGGTAAGACTCGGCTGCAAGTTCGCGATACTCGGTTCGGGCGAGAAGATCTATGAGGATTTCTTCCGCGAGATGCAGTACCGCTACCCCGACAGAGTGGGCGTTACCATCGGTTTCGTACCGCCGCTGTCCAAGAGGATATACGCAGGCGCGGATATGTTCCTGATGCCTTCGCAGAGCGAACCCTGCGGTCTGGCTCAGATGATCTCCCTGAGATACGGCACCATCCCGATAGTCCGCGAGACAGGCGGTCTGCGCGACTCCATCAAGGACGCAGGCGGCGAGAACGGCAACGGCTTCACCTTCAAGACCTACAACGCGCATGATATGCTCGACGCTGTTACCCGTGCGAGAGTCGCATACGACGACAAGGCACGCTGGAGCGCACTGGTCGGACACGCTATGCGTGAGGACTTCAGCTGGAAGCGTTCGGCTGAGCTGTACATCGGGCTCTATTCGGATATCCACTGATAACAGATACGCACAATACCGCTCCCTTCGGGCTTTCGGGCTCGGAGGGAGCTTTTTTCGGGCGTGTAAGCAAAGACTAATTATACAAAAAAACGGACATTTTGGGTTGACAAATCCCGTCGGATATGATATAATCATAAGGCAGGCGCGTTTTTTCGCGGATGTTTTTATGCAGGAACTGCGGCTCTCCTTTCTTTTCGGAGCAGTTCTCCCTGCGCACCTGCGGACACCCTTTTGAACCTCGGTCACGGATTTGACCGAGGAGATGCGGTTTGCCAATTATATGCAAAAAAAATAAAATATTTGTGAGAATTTCGTCAAAGGGGTTTACTTTCATGTCCGTTAGGATTATAATTAAGAAAAGACTTTGTGTGATAAGGATAGTGGATAAATGGCTAAGAAAAATAATAAAAAGACTCCCGAAGAGCTTTACGGCGAGATGTACGAACGTCAGCTGAAACAGTTCGAGAGCATGGATAAGGAGGGCGGGGCTCCTGTCGGTGAAGAACTCCACTTCTACACCGAAGAAGAACTCGCGGCTCAGGAACGCGCCCGACAAACAACGGCTGCGCCTCCTCAGGCACGACCCGCTTCGGCTCAGCGTAAGGCTTCGGGTCAGCGTCCGACTTCGGGTCAGAGACAGCAGAGACCGCCTCACCCGAACGACGGTTCGCCCAGAGGCGTCGGTCAGCATCCCGATGCAAGACAAAGACGCCGCAGAGCCGCTAACCCATCAGCACCCGAAAAGTACGAGCGAAAGGCAAGAGAACAGGCCCGCGAACACAGAGGGAACGAACCAGTACAGTTCGGGGCGAACAACAGCTTCAAAGGCAAGAAGACCACCGTCGGCAGCGTTATCGGCGGCATCTTCAGATGGCTGCTGACCATCGTGCTGATACTTCTGCTCATCATGCAGCTGCTGATCTTCAGGTACATAAGCCTTGTGAATACCGTCAAGACCGAGAAAAGGACGGTCACGAACGCTTCCCTTTCGGCGGCGGAGGTCACGAACGTTCTGCTCATCGGCAGCGACACGAGGGACGAAGAAGAGCTCGGACGCACCGACTCGATGATACTCCTCTCGATAAACCGCAAGTCGGATGAGGTCACGATGACTTCGCTGATGCGAGACAGCTATGTTGAGATACCCGATCACGGCTGGGACAAGCTGAATGCGGCTTACCGCTACGGCGGCCCCGAACTGCTGATGGATACCATCGCGAAGAATTTCGACGTGAAGGTGGACAGATACGTTTATATCAGCTTCTTCTCCTTCATCAACATCGTGGATGCGGTGGGCGGCATCGAGCTGGATATTTCCGACGAGGAAGCTCTCGGAATGACCGACCCGATGGCTGAACAGAACAAGTATCTCGGCTACAAGAAAGGCACCGATTACCTGACCCACGGCGGCAAGGATATGCACGTCAACGGCAATCAGGCGCTGGCTTACGCGAGACTCAGATACGTCGGAAATGCGGATTTCGAGCGCACCGACAGACAGCGCAGGGTCATCTCGAAGATAGTCGCGAAGGCGAAAACGCTCAAGCCTTTGCAGCTGGACAGCTTCCTCAAGGTCTCCTGCGGAGAGCTCACCACGAACATGAGCAAGGCTGAGCTTTACATCATGTTCTACAAACTGCTGTTCTCCATGAGGTACGACATCAACGAGCTGAGGATACCGCCCGAGGGCGCTTACTACGCAGGCAGCCACGACGGTCAGAGCACGCTCGACCTCGACCTCAGCGCCTGCACTCAGGCGATCGCCGAGACGGTCTACAAAAAATAACAGGACGCAAAAAAGCCATAGTATCGCGAGGTACTATGGCTTTTGAGTTATCTTTCAGACTTTGCAGACGACGCTGCTTCGGCGTGCCACCGTGATACGCTGCACCGCCGATCTTGCGACTCCGTAGAGAATGCAGAGAGTCGCGGTGATGATGACCGTCATCGCGAAAACCGCTGCCGCACAGGCGAACCCGCCGAGCCCGAGGGATACCATCAGGGATTCACAGAGGAGTATGGTGGGTATCGGGGGATAGTGCAGCACCATCATCAGCATCGAGTTGCGCCCGAGGAAACGCAGCGGAGCGAATTTCTCGGGGATAAGGGTACACAGGCAAACGGTCATGAGACTGCCTGCCACACCCGCGGCGATGAACGCCGCCGTATTCTCGAAGTACATCTTATAGAGGTTTGCCGAGCCGTTGAAGAAAATGTTCACGGCGGCGAAAACTGCTGCCGAACCGAACATCAGGGCTGTGCGCTTTCCTTTATAGCGGCTTCGGTCGGCGGTGAGCATCGGGCTCATCAGACAGCCGAGCGTCAGGAAGAAAACGCAGGGGAAAATGCGGTAGAAAGTGACCACCCTGAGTCTCGTGTAATAGCTGAACACGCTTCGCAGTACCTGCACGGCGTTGTTTAGTGAGAGCACCGCGATGCCCGTCAGTATCAGCAGGTGTATCTTCTTCATGCCGAGCTTGTAGACCAGCAGCATCACCAGTATCTCCGCGACGAACAGCGCCGACAGGAACCACAGCGGCGCTATGCCGCGCATCGTCAGGACTGCGGCGGCGTTTCGCTTTATCAGCCGTATCAGACCTTCACGCTGTACGATACATTTCAGGACGATGTAGACCCCGCACCACGAGAAATATGGTATCATCAGCCGCTTCGCCAGCTTTTTCACGTCGGCGGCGTTCGGGGGACGCGAGCGGTATTTCCTGTCGAGGGTCAGACCACTCAGAAAGAAGAAGAGCGGCATATGAAAGGAATAGATAACATTTGTGAGCGTTTCAAAGCTCTCGCCGCAGGCAAGTATCTGCATATGTCCGAGGATAACGAGCAGTATGCCGATGCCCTTGGCGTAGTCGATGCTGTCGGAACGCTTGTTCATCCGTGCCCCTCCTTTCTGTCAAAAGCCCTTATGATAACGATTACTTTTTCTATATACACAGTAATTATAACACATTATCTTTCAGATTTCAAGTATTTATAAAAATTTTGTATAGAATAGTCACACATCTACCAAATCGTCTAAAAAATCAAGGAAGCTGAATATTAAATTTTCGTAAAGGGACTTGACAAAGCGGAAATTATACGGTATAATCGTATTATACTATATGTTCAAATGCGATGATAGGAAGAAAAGCACGGGTGCTTCGTCTCAGAGAGCCGCGTTTCGGTGTGAAGCGGCACGGGGTCTGTGTAATAACTCGTCCTTGAGCAGGCTCGCCGAAGCCGTTTGGGTGGTAGGCGTTCACGGGTGCTCCCGTTACAGAGCGGCGCATTCGCAAAAATGCCGATGCGGCTGAGGTGTACGGTGTGAGCCGTGCATGAATCGGAGTGGTAACACGGGTCTTGCTCGTCTCCTTGTTTGCAGGAGAACGGGCTTTTTTAATTGCTGTACGATCATCCGATCTGTAGGAGGGAATTTTGATGTTTGTTTATTCTGCATTCACAGACAGGGCTGTAGATCTTTCACATTTCGATGAGCTGATGATAGGCTACTTTGACAGTGAGGGTCACAAATGCGGCTATACCACCGCGGATTTCTTTGAGCTGAGAGCAGGTAAACTGGTCGAGGCAGGAAGCGTTCCCGCGTGGACACCGCTGTTTCAGACGAAGAGCTACAGAGAATGCTCGGACGTTCTGCACGGTCTGCTCACGCTTGTGAAAAAGGGCGTGGCTGTTGCCGAGATAACCTACAAAGATCCCGACATAGCGGATTATTCCCCGACGGTCAGAGAGTATCTCACCGCAGATGACAACACAAGTGAAAGATAAGAGATGAAAGATAAGGAGAAAAACGATGTTCTCCGATGCTTCCAATCATCTGTCTTTCAGCGCAAAATAACAGTTTGGAGGAGAAAGTTATGGCAAAAATGGAACACGCAGGCAAGTACAGCAGAGGTTATTTCATGCCTCCCTACGAGTGCCTCAATTGGACTAAGAAAGAATACATCGACCACGCTCCCTCATGGTGCTCGGTCGATCTCAGAGACGGCAATCAGGCACTTATCATCCCGATGAGTCTGGAAGAAAAGCTGGAATTCTACTCGAAGCTCGTTGAGATAGGCTTCAAGGAGATAGAGATAGGCTTCCCTGCCGCGAGCGAGACGGAGTATGAATTCTGCCGCACGCTCATCGAGAAGAATATGATACCCTCGGACGTGCGCATACAGGTGCTCACGCAGTCGAGAGAGCATATCATCAAAAAGACATTCGAGGCAATAAAGGGCTGCGACAATGCTATCGTTCACCTCTACAACTCGACTTCCGTTGCACAGCGCGAGCAGGTGTTCCGCAAGTCTAAGGAGGAGATAATCGAGATCGCTGTTTCGGGTGCTAAGCTGTGCAAGCAGTACCGCGAGGAAATGGGCGAGAACAATATCATCTTCGAGTACAGCCCCGAGAGCTTTACGGGTACTGAGCCGGAATTTGCGCTCGAAATATGCAACGCTGTACTTGACGTATGGCAGCCGACCAAGGAAAAGCCTGTTATCATCAATCTTCCCGTTACCGTTGAGATGAGCCTGCCGCACGTTTACGCATCGCAGATAGAATATATGTGCAAGAATCTCAAATACCGCGAGAATGTCATCGTTTCGCTGCATCCGCACAATGACAGAGGGTGCGCTGTTGCGGATTCCGAGCTGGGTCTGCTGGCAGGTGCTGACCGAATCGAGGGCACTTGCTTCGGAAACGGCGAGAGAACGGGCAACGTGGACATCGTAACGCTTGCTATGAATATGTACACTCACGGTGTTGAACCCAATCTCGATTTCTCGGATATGCCGACGCTTGTTGATATATACGAGCGTGTGACGAGAATGAAGGTATACGAGCGCAGTCCTTACGCAGGTGCGCTGGTGTTCGCGGCGTTCAGCGGTTCGCATCAGGACGCTATCGCAAAGGGCATGAAGTTCCGCGAGGAAAAGAACTCCGACCGCTGGACCGTTCCCTATCTGCCCCTCGACCCGAAAGACGTCGGCAGACAGTACGACGGCGACGTTATCCGCATCAACTCGCAGTCTGGAAAGGGCGGCATCGGTTTCCTGCTCTCGAAGCAGTACGGCTATCAGCTGCCTAAGAAAATGGCGGAGGACTTCGGCTACGCAGTCAAGAGCGTTTCCGACCACAAGCACGCCGAGCTCCAGCCTGCTGAGATATACGACATCTTCAAGGCGCGTTACCTCAACAAGAAAACGCCCTGCAATATCACCGAGGCTCACTACGTTCAGAACGGCGAGAACAGCATAACTGCCAAGGTCACCGCTCAGATGGAGACAGGCGAGTTCCGCATCTGCGAGGCCGAGGGCAACGGCCGTCTCAACGCAGTCGCAAACGCTCTCAAGGACGTGCTCGGTCTCGACTTCACGCTGGAGACTTACGAGGAACACGCGCTGGAACGCCACTCGACTTCCGAGGCTGTATCCTACATCTCTATCGTTCACAACGGCAAGACCTACTGGGGCGCAGGCAGACACTCCGACATCATCGTCAGCGGCGTCAGAGCACTCGTCTCGGCAATAAACAACATCGAATAACCCAAACGGTGCTGCCTTCAACAGACAGCACCGTTTTTTTTACTTTAACGGGGTGGTTCTTCCCGACTTTGTGCCGATCGGGAAATGTGGAGTTCTCTTTTTCAATGGTCTGCTCCTTGCCCAAAAGACGGTCATGAGTGGTACTGCCATCCATTCTGCGGTATTCATCACGTTTGGACACGGGCGTTTACAAATGGGACAGCAAAGAAAAAAGGCGGGAGCAATCCCCCGCCCTACATATCATAGAATACATCTCTTGAAACGGTGATAGTCTATCTTCCCCACCACATCCAACAAACGACATATTAAAAGTCTTTGGAAAGGGGGTCTTGGGGGAAACCTTTCTTCAGAAAGGTTTCCCCCCAGGAAAAAACACCAAGTCACCCAACCTCACCCCTTAGGCTCGATGTCTTCGTCCACGTCGTCGGCGGCGTTTTCGTCGTCGGGAACTTCTGATGCGGCTTGCATCTGTTCGGCGGTCGGGAGTTTGATGGTGTCGGCGAAGCCTGCGAGGACGTCCTGCATGAGCTTCGCGGATTCATCGGTGTCCAGCGAGGAGAGGATTATGCAGTGGGAGTTTTCACCCGGGGTGATGATGTAGCGCATACGGAAATCACCTGCCGACTCCTCAGACTCCATCTCCATGGAAGCCTTGATATCGAAGTACTTCGCCTTTGTTCCGCAGACCTCATAATCGCCCGTGCCGAGGAACTCGTAATCGGTGTAGAAGCCTGCGTCCACAAGCTCCTTGAAGTAATCCGTGATAGCCTTCTCGGTCGCTTCGCCGTTTTCGATAGTGTCGAACACGTAGAAAGTGGGGACGATGCTGATGGCTTCGTCGTAGTTGAGCTGTCCTGCGGTCTCATTCTGGCTGAACATAGTGGGAGCTCCGAAGGAATTATCGACCATCCAGCCGTCGGGGATGGTGAATTCAAGACCGTTATTGCTGAACTCGCCCGTGATGTACTGACCCGCAGAATCGGGGTCGGCAACAGACAGCGAGGGGTCGTCTTCGCCGTCCTCAGCCTCATCGGCAAAGGGGGTCGCGAAGAGCATCATCTTCTCGCCATTCTCGTTGATGTAGTAGGGGGTGCCGTCCTCGGCAAGAAAGACCTCGACCTTGTTTCCGTCGATCACCGACTCTGTGGAGCTTTCGGTCTTCTCTTTCGATTTCTTGCTGTCAGAGCCGCCGCCTTCGGAGGAACCGCAACCCGACAGCGAAGCTGCCATAGCCGCACAAGCGGTCACAGCCGCGAAAAGTCTCGCTATATCGTACTTTTTCATGAATTTGTCCTTTCGTCATCATGGTTTTTGCGTGACAATATTATAACACATCCCCCGTCTTTTGTCAAGGCAGGAGATATTTCCGCAGAGATCTCTGCACTTTTCAGCCGCAGGAACAGCACGTTTTTACAAAATGGGGGTTGAAACGGAAGAGGATTTTTGGTATAATAAAGAGTAATACATTTGCGGATCCTATTGTCCGCAGTCAGTTAAATGCAAAGGTGTGAATTTATGATCGGTACCGTTTTTATCGGTAATGTGGAGATAGAAAAAACTGCCGCGCTGGCGCCTATGGCTTCGGTGGCTGACCGCGCTTACAGGCTGATGTGTGCAGAGTTCGGGGCGGCGTATGCTGTCAGCGAGATGATTTCCTCGAAGGGGCTGTGCTACGGCGACAAGAAGTCGGCGGAGATGTGTACACTGACGGATGAAGAGCGTCCGTGCGCGTTGCAGCTTTTCGGCGAGGACGCCGATTTTGTCGGGCGGGCGGCTTACAAGCTGAACGAATACAAGCCCGACATCATCGACATCAACATGGGCTGTCCCGTGCCGAAGATAGTCGGCCCGGGGAGCGGTTCGGCGCTGATGAAGACCCCCGACATCGCAGAAGCGATAGTTCGCGAGGCGGTGAAAAACGCCGAATGCCCCGTCACCGTCAAGATACGCAAGGGCTGGGACGAGAACTCGGTCAACGCCGTGGATTTCGCAAAAAGGATGGAACAGGCAGGCGCGGCGGCGATAGCCGTTCACGGTCGGACCCGCCGTCAGATGTACTCGGGCGAGGCTGACTGGGACATCATCAGGCAGGTCAAGCAGGCGGTGAGCGTGCCCGTCATCGGAAACGGCGACGTTGACAGCCCCGAAAAATGCAGGGCGATGTACGAACAGACAGGCTGCGACCTCGTGATGATAGGCAGGGGAAGCTACGGCAGACCCTGGATCTTCGAGGAAGTGCGGCACTACCTTGACACGGGTGAGCTGCTGCCCGAAAAGCCCGTCGGGGAGCGGATGGAGATCATGCTGAGACACACGCGGCTGCTCTGCTCTGAGATAGGTGAGGGGCAGGCGATGAAAGAGATGCGCCACAACGTCATCTGGTACGTCAAAGGGCTGCACGGTGCAGCACAGTTCCGCCGCGAATGCTCGGAGATGAACGAGTATTCGCAGCTTGAAGAAATGGCTGAAAGAGTGAAAAAAGCCAACAGCGAGAAAGCTATGGCGGACCCCACTTCCAAAGACTTTTAATATGTTGGCAGTTGGATGTGGTTTGAAAGATAGACTCTCGACATTCCAAGAGATTTACGTTCAAATGGTGCGTAACGCTCTATCGAACGTCTTTTTTGGCAAGGGGCAAACCATATAGCAGAAGAACCACAATCTTCCCGACCAACACAAAATAGTGAAGAATCACCCACAAGCCAAAAAAAGTATTAAAAGTTTCAGGAAAGGGGTCTGGGGGATAACCCTTTTTCTAGCCGTGCGTAGTTAAGGCGGAGGGTCTTCCCAAAAGAAGACCCGCAGTCAGCACTCACCGGTCACTTATCAAATCGAATGGAGAAATACACAATGGGTACACTTTACATTGTCGGAACGCCGATAGGCAATCTCGGGGACATGACTTACCGCGCCGTCGAGACGCTCAAGGACGTGGACTTCATCTGCGCTGAGGACACACGCGTGACCGCAAAGCTGCTCAACTATTTTGAGATATCGAAGCCGCTCGTCAGCTACCACGAGCACAACGCCGCCGAAGCAGGCGAGGGCATCGCCGCGAGACTGCTCTCGGGGGAGAACGCCGCCATCGTCACCGACGCGGGTATGCCCTGCATCAGCGACCCCGGCGAACTGCTGGTCAGGCTGTGTGCCGAGCGCGGTATAGACGTGAAGGTCGTCCCGGGGGCTACGGCGGCTATGTCGGCTATCGCGGTGAGCGGACTGTCGGCGAGGGGGTTCACCTTCGTGGGGTTCCTGTCGGCGGACAAGCGCGAACGCAGGGCAAAGCTCGCGGAGATAAAAGACCGCAGGGACACGCTCATTTTCTACGAAGCGCCCCACAAGCTTGAGACGACGCTGGCGGATATGCTGAGTTTTCTCGGTGACAGGCGCATCTCCCTCTGCCGCGAGCTGACGAAGATATACGAGGAAGTCCGCAGGTGCACGCTTTCGGAGGCGGTGGAGTTCTACCGCGAGAACAAGCCGAGGGGCGAGTTCGTGCTGGTGGTGGAGGGCGCGGCTGAGACCGAGACCGCCGACACCATCGAGAAAGCGCTCGGACAGGTGAGCGGACTGGTAGAAAAGGGTATGCGCCCTGCTGACGCCTGCCGCGAGATCGCAAAAGTCACGGCGTTCTCGAAGGGCGAGCTGTATTCGGCGTATCTGGAGGTATCGAAATGACTGAGCTTGTACCGATGAATGCCGAGAATTTCCGCGACGCGGCTGCTATCGAGCAGGTGTGTTTCACAGACGACCCGTGGAGCGAGGCGCAGTTCGAGGAGGAGCTGTCGCTGGATTTTTCGCGGACGTTCATAGCGTATGAGGACGGGAAAGCGGCAGGTTTTGTGAACGTATGGCTGACGCCGCCGCTGGCGATAATAAACAATATCGGCGTACTGCCCGAATTCCGCAGGAGGGGGATAGCGTCGGTACTGATGGAAGCGGCGATAGGGGCGTGTGACGGCTGTTCGAGCCTGTCGCTGGAAGTAAGGGTATCGAACACCCCGGCGATAAGCCTGTATGAGAAGCATGGATTCTCGAACGTAGGCTGCCGCAAACGTTTCTACTCAAACCCCAGAGAAGACGCATATATAATGACGCTGTTCAAACTAAAAACCAACACAACCGAAGCGGGTTCGCCAGAGAAATAGGCGGTCCGGCTGCCGAAGCTGGTCAGAGTCCAGAGGCGGAAGCCTTTGGCATGGTTTGGAGCAGAGCTCCAAGTTTCGCCGCAAGGCAAAAAAAACAAGGGACAATAACATCCAACTGTAATCGCACCACACAAATAAAATCGGCAAATCCAAAAAATCCGTCCCGAAAGACACGAAATGAAAACCAATCTCAAACTATCAAGAACAAACGATCTTGCCGATTTTATTTTGACGCGAGAGCGAAAGCGATTCGCGTCAAACACCCCATTCGGCGCAGATGCGCCGAACAAAGACAGCATAACCCATATCGAGAGGATACCATAAAAAATGACAGAACCAAAAGGCATCACACGCGAACGTTTAGGCGGCGTGGGACTTTACATATCGGAAAAGCACCGCTTCGGAACGGACGCTTTCCTGCTGGCGGATTTCGCCGCACCGAGACATAAGGACACGGTCGCCGACCTCTGCTCGGGCTGCGGTATCGTCGCGGCGGTGATGTACGAACGCTTCCGCCCGAGGGAAATGACCGCGGTGGAGATAGACGGCGAGGGGACGGAACTTTTCAGACGGACTATCGCGGAGTCGGGGCTTGAAAACGTCACGGCGGTCTGCGCCGACCTGAAAGAATGGCGCGCCGAACGCGAACTCGACCTCATCACCTGCAACCCGCCCTACTTCGCGGAAAACGCAGGTTTCATCAGCCCGACCGCCGCAAACGCACGTCACGAACTGCTCTGCTCATTCGGGGATGTGTGCCGCTCGGCTAAGCTGTCGCTCAAATACGGCGGACGGCTCTGCATCTGCAACCGCCCCGAACGGCTCTGCGACATCATGACCGCTATGAGAGAAAACGGCATCGAACCGAAACGGCTGCGGTTCGTCGCGAAGAACCCCGACGAAGCCCCCTGGCTGGTGCTGGCAGAGGGAAAAAAGGGCGGCAAGCCGTTCCTTACCGTCGAAAAGACCCTCTACACTACCGCACCCGACGGCAGCTTCACAGACGAGCTTCGGGCTTGTTATCTCAGCAATTGAAAGGAGTCACAGCATGAGACTTTTGGCAATAGACGGAAACAGCATCATGAACCGTGCGTTCTACGGCATCAAGGCGCTCTCGAACTCGAAGGGCGAGTATACCAACGCGCTGACGGGATTCATGAACATCTACCTCAAAGAAACGGAGGCGGTCAAGCCCGACTGCGTGGCGGTCGCTTTCGACCTGAAGGCGCCGACCTTCAGACATAAGGCCGACCCGACCTACAAGGCGAACAGACACGGTATGCCCGACGAACTGGCTCAGCAGATGCCCGTCATCAAGGAGATGCTCGCCGACCTCGGTATTCGCTGCGTTTCCTGCGAGGGCTGGGAGGCTGACGATATTCTCGGGACGCTGTCGAAGATATTCGCGGACGGGGATGAGTGCTTCATCCTCACGGGCGACCGCGACAGCTTGCAGCTCATCACCGACAGCTGCACCGTGCGGCTCGCCACCAACAAGGAGACTATCAGCTACACCCCCGAACGCTTCCGCGAGGACTACGGGCTCGAACCGATACAGCTCATCGAGCTCAAAGCGCTGATGGGCGACAGCTCGGACAACATCCCAGGCGTCAAGGGCATCGGCGAAAAGACCGCTCTGCCGCTGATACAGCAGTGCGGCACAATAGAGGGACTGTACGAAAAATTGGACGAGATAAAGCTCACCCCCGGTAACAGGAAAAAGCTCACCGATGGTCACGACAGCGCGGTGAACAGCAAGTTCCTCGCGACTATCGTCACCGACGCGCCTATCGAGACAGACAAGAACGCCTACATCATCGGGGAGCGCGATGAACAGGCGTTGCGCGAACTGCTCGTGCGGCTCGAAATGAACAAGCTGATGCAGAGACTCGGCATCACGGGTGCGGCTACCGCGGAGGGAAAGAAACCCGTTCCCGTGGCGGACGAGAAGCCGCTGAACGTCGCGGAGCTGACGGAGACTTCCCTGCCCGCGGGAAAGAGCGTGTTCACGCTGACAGACGGCAGACTGTGCGTCTGTGACGGCGATACCGTACTGCACACCACCGACGAAACGCTCATCATGAAGTACCTCTCTTCCGACTGCGAGAAGGCTTGCTTTGACGGAAAGGCGGCGCACCGATTCGCGTTCGAGAGGGGCGGCAGGGTCAGCGGTCTGACCTTCTCCTGCGACCTGGCAGGGTATCTGCTCAACTCGCAGGCCAGCGACTACACCGCGGAAAATCTCTGCCTTGCTTACCGCGCCCCCTACCGCTCTGACATGGGGGAATACGCAGACGTGAGCTCGCTGACCGCGCTGGTGAAACGACTCGCCGAAGAGCTCGAAGCCGCTGAGATGACAAAGCTGTACAACGACATCGAACTGCCGCTCTGCGAAGTGCTGGCTTCGATGGAGCATTACGGCGTGCGTGCCGACAGCGAGGGCATCGCGGCGTTCGGCGAAAAGCTCGGCAAGGAGCTGGACACCATCACCGCCGAGATTTACGAGCTCGCAGGGCACGAGTTTAACATCCTCAGCCCGAAACAACTGGGCGTGGTGCTGTTCGAGGAGATGGACCTCCCGGGCAAGAAAAAGACCAAGAGCGGCTACTCCACCAACGCGGAAGTGCTTGAAGCCATCGCGGACAAGCACCCCATCATCCCGAAGATACTCGAATACCGCACCCTCGCGAAACTGCGCTCGACCTACGTTGACGGTCTGCTGACGCAGATACGCGGCGACGGCAGAGTCCACAGCGTGTTCAGACAGACCGAAACGAGGACGGGACGCATCAGCTCCACTGAGCCGAATATGCAGAATATCCCCGTGAGAAAGACCCTCGGCCGCGAGATGAGAAGGTTCTTCACGGCGGCGGACGGCTGCCTGCTGGTGGATGCGGACTACTCACAGATCGAGCTGAGAGTGCTGGCGAGCGTCTGCGGCGACGAGAATATGAGGGAGGCGTTCCTGTCGGGACACGATATACACACTTCGACCGCAGCGCAGGTCTTCGGCGTGCCCGAGGACTTTGTTGACAGCTCGATGCGCTCGGCGGCGAAGGCGGTAAACTTCGGCATCATCTACGGCATCGGCGCGTTCTCGCTGTCGAAGGACATCGGCGTTTCGGTGGCAGAGGCGAAGAGGTATATACAGAATTACCTGAACAACTTCGGAAAGGTGTCCGAATTTATGGACAGGACTGTCGAGAATGCGAAGCGTGACGGCTATGTCACGACGATATTCGGGCGCAGGAGATATATCCCCGAGCTGCAAAATTCCAATAAGAATATTCAGGCGTTCGGAAAGAGAGCGGCGATGAACGCGCCTATCCAGGGGGCTGCCGCGGACATCATCAAGCTGGCGATGGTGAGGGTGTACCGCAGGCTGAGGGATGAGATGCCCGATGTGAAGCTGATATTGCAGGTACACGATGAACTGATACTGGAAGCGCCCGCGGGCAAAGCGGACGCGGCAGCGAAACTGTTGAAGGAAGAAATGGAAGCCGCAGTAGACCTTGCCGTCCCGATGACGGTAGATGTCCATAGCGGAAGAAGCTGGTACGACGCCAAAGGCTGACCGCACACACTACCGTGTACGCCAGAGACTCAAAAAGTTTAGGAGGGGTCTGGGGAGACCCTTTTCAAAGGGTCCCCCAGCCGCCGGAGGCACGTAGGGAAAAAGCTTTGAACCAAAAGCGCACTATTGAAAAATCCACATAAAATAGGCAAATCCCCAAAACACGTCCCAAAAGGCGCCACCCCGAATGACCAAACCAACCTATCAAGAACACACAGATTTGCCGATTTTATTTTGACGTGAGAGCGAAAGCGATTCACATCAACCCCTAAAATTTGGCGACAGCCAAATAATACCCACCCCCACTCAAACCAAATAAACAAACAAAAAAAGACCCCGAACGTCCCAACCCGTCCGAGGTCTTTATTTTTATCACTTCTTAACGTAAGCCGCAGTTATCTCCGCGATGTAGGCAGTGTGCCAGTCCTTGTCGGCATAGAATGCGTCGAGCAGAGACTTGTCGAGGAAACCCTCGGGAGCAAGGTCGCTCGCGAACAGCTTCTTGCAGACCAGCACCAGCTCGGCTTCCTCGTAGGCGGTGGTGCCGTCGAGGTAGAGGGCGGTCAGACCTGCCGCTTTCGCCTTGCCGTCGGGCTCGAAATCACGCCCCGACTTTGAACCGCAGAAACCAAGCGCCTTGCGCTGCTCCTCGGGATAGAAGCTGAGGGTGAAAAGGTCGGCGGAGTCAACGAAACCCTTGGTGTGCCTGCTGTGCCTGATGAGCGCGGTCACGACGTTCTTGTTCCAGATAACGCCCATGCCGCCCCAGGAAGCGGTCATCGTGTTCGAGCCCGACTCATCGCCAGCGGTGATGAGCATCCACTGCTTGCCGATGGCTGTGAATACGTTCTTGTCGAGCTGCTCGGGGGAAACCTCGGTGAAGCCGAGTTCTTTCATTCTGTCTGTCATAGGTATCAGTCCTTTCGGTATGTTGAGCCGTTTTCGCGGCTGTGCATACTTATATTATATTCTATCACGAAAAAATTGTCAAGTGCCGGGGTGATATGTGCAAAGTGCTGTGATATATTTGTCACACAGTCAATATCGTTGTGCAGGTCTACAAAAGTGATAGATTTGTCACATCAGGCATTGACACGCAGGATAAAATGTGATATTATTATCACATGAGGTGAGAGATAAATCACCTCAGACAGAGAAAGGAGACTTCAAAATGGATACAAACGAAAAAATCAAAAGACTCCAACTTAGGGCAAAAGACATATCTTTACCGCGTCAGGAACGCAGCGAGGCTCAGGAGGAATTGCAGTGGGTGAGATTCAGAAAAGACAGACGCCCTGTGGTCAGCTACAGAAAGTACGTTTTCAGCGAATTTCTGCTGAATGCTTCGACAACTATGACCTTCGGCTTTATGTTCATCCGGGATATGATCGGCAAAAAACACTCTGATTGGAACTTGCTCGGCATCATGTACGTCATACTGGTGGTGCTCTCATTAGCCGCAATCTGTTATTACTCGCATATCAAGGCGAAATTCAAGACCGAACCGCCCGACGAGCTTTCTAAACTGACTATGGCTAAGAGCGCAAACTCCGCTGCGGCAGCACTTTTTATTTTCCTGATACTTCTTATCGTTGCGGTATTCATGTTCAGCAGAGTAAAGACTATCACGCTGAACGGCTCGAACTGCCTGTACCTCCTCGTGACTCTCGAATTCTTCCACGCAACGCTGACAAAGCACTTCTACCTCGCCTGCGACCGCGAAGATGAAGCGGCTGAGGAGGATGAGTAAATGGCAGAATTCACGACCCGCATCAGGGAACTCCGCGCCGCACGGAATATGAAACAGGGCGAACTCGCCGAACTGGTCGGCGTGCGCAGAGAAACAATAATCCGACTCGAAAAGGGTCAGTACAACCCCTCGCTGAAACTCGCGGTAGATATCGCAAGAGTGTTCGGCTGCTCAGTCGAAGAGGTCTTTATCTTCGATGAGGATTGACAGACTTTCTTAATAAATTGTGAATGAGTCCCCGTGCCGATTGACAAGCACTGAAAAATATGGTATAATATATCAGTCAACGACATGGGGTTATAGCTCAGTTGGTAGAGCGCTTGCTTCGCATGTAAGAGGTCAGGGGTTCGACTCCCCTTAGCTCCACTTAAAGCCCTCGTCGGCTAAGATAAACACACAAAATGCGCTTATCTCAACTGACAAAGCGGTTGATTTATCCAAAAGGCTTTCGCCTTATATCGCAAATTTAAGTCAGCTTGAATTCTGCGGGTACATACTGCACTCTATTGTGAGCAGACTGGAAAACAATCTTATATGTACCGTAGCTTTGCATGGCACTCTCGGTGTTTGTGAGCTGTTATGCTCCGTGTGCAGGCTCATAGGCGGCTTACCGTCACAACTTGACACCTATGTTGCTCCATGAGCAGACACAGGGTTGTGCTGAATAAGCTGTGCGCTCACAGCTGTTCATACGCTTTGTATGTTTGTTTCTCTAATCGAGCAGATAAGCGTTGACAGACTGCATATCATAGCGCAGGCTGCTGTGCGTCTTGCGAGGACGCATTAAGGTTATACATCTTTTAGATCACTCCCTTGACATCAGGCGATCATCATTCACCGGGAAACGGACACTCTCATTCTTCATAGTCCGTGAATCAAGCCATTCAGTTGTCAAGTTGCTTTCACTAAAAAATCAAAGACCTTTCAGCGAATGTTCGCAGAAAGGTCTTGACAGAATCTATGATTAATGCTATACTTAGAGTAAGGCATAATCATCAAAACTAAGTCCAGACGATGAGGCAAACATCGCTTTGGGTTACGAGCTGTTCGGAGTTGGCGCTCCGTTCAGCTTGTTTTGCTTTTTAGTTGATAGAATTATTATACCACATCTCTGAGTAATTGTCAAGTATTTTAACTATATTTCTCAAAAAAAGTTGTGGTCATTTTAACGATTTAAAGTGTATCACTTTATGCAATATACCGAACCTATGTTCTGCCATGTGTCATACTCTGCCATGTGGCAGATTTGTTCTTTGATTACGTCATGAATTACATTCCAAGCAGTTCTCTGAGCTGTTTAATGTCACGGTGTCCATAGACACGGCTGAGCATATCAAGGTCGCTCCAGCCCATTTGCGCGGCTATTGCTGTCGGCGATCTTCCCTCGTTGAGCCAAATCGAAGCCCTTGTGTGGCGCAGACAATGCGGCGTTAATACAGGAATGATGATTCCCTTTTCGGCATAGTAGTCACTCATCTGCTCCATGAACGGCTTGTATCGGCGCTTGCTCCAGTTGCTCGGAGACTGACAATTGCCGTATTTGTTCACGATAAGGAACTCGGTTGCAACTATCGTTCCCGGTCTGCGTTTGTGCTTGTTCGCGCCGACCGTGATGAATCGCGGAAGTTTGGCGATCATCAGCGCCGTATCCTCGTCAATGGCGATCTCGCGGTTTCGGTGCTAGTTCTTTGTCGGCGCTTCAACGACCCTATCGCCCTCATATTCGCCTTGCTGTTCGATTATGTTACGTCTGATCTCGATAGTACGCTCTTTGAGGTGAATGTCAGTCCATTTTATGCCGAGCATCTCGGCTCGGCAGATACCGGTTTTGAGCATAAGAAACACCCCGATGCCGTCAACCGGTCTGCGCCGGCAGTAATCAAGTATCAGCTCCGCTTGCTCAGGAGTATAGCATTGCCGGTCTTTGGTCGGAACTCCGACATTGAGCTTGTAACGCTCACAAGGGTTGCGCTCGATAAGAACATCGTACTGCGCCCATTTCAGGACGGTGTTCAGAACCTGATAGTGCGATTTCAGCGTTTCGTGCGATAAATGGCTGTGTGTAAGAAAATACTTGCGTATTTCGGTGTATGAAATACTCTCCAACGGCATATCACCAAGGCACGGAACAAGATACTTTCTTATCGGACATTCCCATCCGGTAAAAAACGAGTTTACAGCGATCTCGCTTTTCTTTATTTCGCGGACGATCTCCATGTATTGATTAAAAATCATTGTTTTCTCTCCAAAATTTATAATTCGTGCGCACGAATAGTATTATATCATTCAGTCACAAATATGTCAACGCAGAGAATTGAATGTTAAGAGAATGTTAAACAAATAATAATATAAGCAAAATTAAAGATAATAAGCAATATTCTAATTTCTTTTAAAGAGAAAAAAGCAAAATGTGCCGAGCGACCTCACGCGCCTATACTACCCTACATAGCTATATATCAAGAATATTATTTTACTGTCTAAATGAGAAGGATTCTTTCAGGTCATAAGTTGTACCGTCCGCTGTCAGCTTCACGCTCTTTGCGTTGTCAAGATCCACACCCGGGAATTCGAGACACAGATAGCAGCGGTCTTTTATGCAAAGATGAGCGTTGCCCTCGGTGTCACAGTATACGTAGCAGTTGTCGATCGTAACCGCATGATCCTTTCCGTCAACGGTAAGCGTGAACTTCTCCGCGACGTTCCTTGCTTCTATCCGAAAATCCTCGTCTTCATTGTATTTCTCGGGCTGAATCCCGCTGGCTGCGTCAAAGTCAAGGGTTATACAGGTTTCACGCGTGCCGAATTTCGCGAAGCATAGATGATAGGGATTTCCGTCCATATTGTAAACAAGGTCGTTTTCTCTGAAAAATAACTCCGGTGCATCCTTTAAGATATCCTTGGGGAGCTTAAAACGGAACTGCATTTCTGTAAAATGCTCCGTGATCTTGTTGTAGTAATTGTACCCCGAGATCACGCTCATGTCAGCGTCGGGATTATACTCTGCAAGTCCGCCGTGTTCGGTGAGCTCGTCGATTGAAACGCCGTTGTCTGTGACCTCCTGATCTCTGTAATACTCATGAACGCCGCCGTTATTATCCTCCGTGGTATGGATGCAGACTATATCAAACACGAATTCCTCACCCGAAGTGACCCATAACGGAGCGCAGAAAACGCTCGCGTGGTACAGACCGGGGACCGTTTCGTCCCTGACGGCAGTGCTGTATTCCACAAAATAATCCTCGCGGTGCTGTTCAAACTCCTCTGTGCCGATAGTAAGCGTGTAAAGACCGAGTGTTTCGCTGTCTGCGGCGATCTTCTCGTCGTTCACAGTTATGTCCACAAGCATTTGCGGATACTGCGTATCTCCGGCGAGACCAATTATCTTCGCAGAAAAGATATCCTTGCAAAGTGTCTCGTTCATCACGGGGTACATCCGCTCACCCGTATCAGCCCCGCTGTCTGCCGCACTGTCTGCCTCGTAATCCTCCGCGGTGTAGATATAGCCCTCTTCGGCAAGCTTTTCGGTCGTCTCATCGTCAAAGTATTTTCCGAAGTACTTTCCGAACACCTCCTCGGAAGAGGGAATGAAGCCCGCAGCACCTGCTACGCTTATTGCCGTCATTCCGAAAACGGCTGCGGCAATGGGTATCAGCAGCAGTTTCTTGGTCATTCTCTTCCTTCCGGAAGTCTCAGCCGTCATTGTTATCATATTTCTTTTTGCCATGTCAAGTATCTCCTCTCCGCCGACCTTATAAGTCTCATCGCAGAAAGAATCTATCTCTTTCCTATACCTCGACTCTATACTCATAATGTCCTGCCTCCTTTTCCAGCAAACTCTTCAGCTTTTCTTTTCCTCTTTTGATCCGTGTCTTGACGGTGGATTCGTTCAGCGAGAGTGCTGCGGCTATCTGTTTGACAGAGTAATTCTCATAGAAGTAAAGGTGTATCGGGATCCTGTACTTTTCGGGCAGTGAGAGCACCGCCGTCATTACATAGGAATAGTCCTTTGTTTCGGGAGCGGGGATATTTTCGTCAAGCTCATCAAAGGATCTCCGCTTATTATCCCTTATATGGTTCTTGCAGAGATTTATCGCCACTCTAATAAGCCATGCCTTTGCGTGCTCGTCGCTCTCAAATTCCTTGTCGCAGGAATAGAACTTTATGAAAGTTTCCTGCGTGAGGTCGCCCGCGTCCGCTTCGCTCCTGACGTAATTGAATATGACAGAATATATACTGTTTTTGTGCTTTTCATAATACCGAACAAAAATCTCATCTGTCATTATGATACACTCACTCCGTTTACTGCTTGCCGTTCCCAGCGTTTTACTCTTGTCTCTGAGGGATCCTTCACCTGTAATACACCCGAAGGCGGCAAAAGGTTTCATTTTTCCAAATATTTTTTAGTTTTTTGATGCTCAGAACGATCATGGCATGAACTGCTTGTTCACTTTGTCAAAGGATAAGTTTATGCCCCAAAACAGCCTGTTTCAAGCTGAAAGTGAAACAGGCTGTGATTTTTTTACTGTTAATCAGGCATTTCTTCGGTGAGAAACATTACTTCATCAAGTGTCAGACGGGAATACAGACGCCCCTTTTCAAGCAGTCGGGTGTACGGCATACTGCTGTTGCAGCGAACCCTGCGGACATCTGAACCGTCATTGTCTCACCCTCACAGTTGAGTCTATTATACAACATCTGAGCTTAGAAATCAATAGCAGCCAAACATATTTGGCTTTATTTTTTTCTTTTATAAGAAAGACAACAGTGGGTTAGATAATGACAATTCAAATTCCCAACTACCCCATATTGGTGCAAAAGTCTGCCATGTGGCAGAAAATCAGGGCATTTTCGTCGTCGCTTTTTGCTATTCGCGGCATAATTTACAAAACTGTCATTTACAAATGTCAATCATAACGTTATTTCGTTGCCCACTGATAGTAAATCTTACCTTTGTACTCGTTCTGAGCGACCTGCGGCATTATCACAGTCTTTTTGCCCTTTATCGTCACAGCTATGTCCTTGCCCGAAAGAAGCGCTCTGAGCTGCTGCTCTGTCAGCTCCTTGCCGAAGATCTTGCCCACATTTATGCCGCATTTTGCCGAACACATAAAGCCGTACATACTCTTTTTTATATCCGACCCGCATTTCGGGCATTTGCCCACAGGCGGCTCATTTTCTGCATCGAGGACAAATTCAAGGTTAGCGTATTTGCCGTTGTCGCTGAGTTTAAAGCTGCCGTAATATCCCTTAGGTATCGTGTCCTCATCATAGCTGTCATTGCCTGCATATTTCATGGCTGTCAGCAGCGTATCATCGGTATACAGCTTAGGCGGAGAAGTCCAGTGCAGCACCTTTTCTGCGGCAATATCGTGATAGACCTGTCCTTTTTCGACTGACGGAAGTTCCTGCGTTTTGTCCTCATGCTCGCTGTCGGCGTTTTTGTTCGCAAGAGCCTTTTTTACAGCTTTTTCGGCAGCCTTCCACCCCTCCTGCAAGACCTTTTTCCCGACAGCGGAAAACTCAGTATCGGCGCAGGTGAGCGTTACTTTTGTCGCATCATAAATATGCGGCTGACCTGTTGCAAGCAGCAGCCTTGCACATATCAGCTTTAAAACGTTGCTCTGAGCCTCCGTAAGCCCGGACAGATCCTCCGCTGCTATCCCCGACTTAGGTATGAGGGCATGGTGTCCGCTGACCTTGCCGTTGTTTATGCAGCGCTTTACGTCAGGCGCTCCGGCAGGCACACCAAGTTCGGGATATACCCTGTGAACGTCTGCTATAACGTCAGTCACAGTCTGCTCCATGTCTGACGATATGTACATACTGTCCGTTCTCGGATAGCTTGACAGCTTTCTGATATACAGCTCCTCAGCGATCTCAGACACCTCATCTGCTGTGTAGCCAAACTGACGGTTAGCCGCCTTTTGCAGTTCGGTCAGATCGAACAGCTTAGGCGGATTCGCTTTTTTTCTCTCGCAGGAAACGTCAGTCACGGCAGCAGTTGTTCCTGATGCTCTGACTGCGAGCATATCGGCGGCATTTTCGTCCTTTATTTCGGCAGATACCGCACGAAATGCGCCTGTGTCTATCTCGACAGTAAAATATTTCTCCTTGACAAAATGCTTTATATCATAGTCACGCTTTACGATCATCGCAAGCGTTGGTGTCTGCACTCTGCCGATAGTGACCTTGCCGCCGCAGCGCACTGTGAAAAGCCTTGTGGCGTTAAGTCCTACGAGCCAGTCGGCTTTTGCTCTTGAAAAGCCTGCACCAAACAAATTATCGTACTCACGATCATCTTTTAAAGCAGAAAGACCACGGCTTATCGTGCTTGCTTCAAGATCGGACACCCAAAGGCGCTTGACAGGCTTACGGAAGCCGGCAAGCTGATAGACATATCTGAAAATGCACTCTCCCTCACGGTCAGCATCAGTGGCGCAGATTATCTCATCCACCGCAGGCTCGTTCATAAGCTTTCGCAGTACAGCAAACTGTTCACTGTGATTTGTTATCTTCAACCGCCAGCTATTGGGGATCATGGGCAGCTTTTCAAAAGCCCAGCTGCCCTGCCACATTTCGCCGTAATCAGGCGGCATACAAAGTCCTGCAAGGTGTCCATAGCACCATGAAACATAATATCCGTCGCCTTCATAATATCCCTGCCGTTTCGTTTCTGCACCGACAACAGGAATAATAGATCGTGCCACATCGGGCTTTTCTCCGATGATAAGCTTCATTTTCAATTACCTCTTTTCATTTTTTCTTTTTAAAGAAAGACCCCTCAGAACCGTGTGAACGGCTCTCAGAGGGGCTTTCAGGGGGGGCTTGTGAAATTTTACGTTTAAAAACCAAAAGCCGTCAGAGGGCATTTCCCACTGTCTGACGGCTTTTCTGCCATGTGGCAGAGTGTACGTTATCTTTTTGGATTCTTGTTTTTTAATTGCGATTCGCTCTCAAACAGTATGCTTTCGCTTCCGTTTCGGTTTTCAATGAGATAGCCTGCAAGGTCATCTAAAGATGAAAAGAAAAGTTCGTAGTCAGTACACACATTATCATCGTGTTCATATTGCTCATCACGATTTGCCAAAACGATCTCATTGCTTGATGTTGTTAATTCAGAATAACTAATTTTATTGTTCTGATTCTCTTCACCCCACTCCCTTCAAAATCGACCTAACTATTCAAAAGACCTTTGATATTATAATATTACTATATTTATTTAACATTTTCAATAGTTCATGTTGAAATTCTTCTATTTGAACAAAATCAATAACGAGTAATTGCATATATTAACAAAAAAATCACTATTCGTTAATATTTAGCGTTTATTAATAGAAGATATACAATTAGTTAATAAATGCAGTGTATGATTAATCGTAAGAAAGGAGTGGTGCATTATGAAAATAGTACCAAAGGCAGCAGCTGGACTTATCGGAGTTGCACTTGCAGCTGCCGCAGCTGCGACAGTCATAGTTTCGGCGGCAACAGACTTTTGGGTCAATGGGTATCATATTGAAGGCTTTTTGGAATACAATGAAGACGGCTCCTGGGCAACTATCGACGGTGTGCCAGCCGATGAGTGGGTAGAAGCTCATTGTACTATAGATCCGACAGGACAATATGTTGCGATTTTTGTCATTGACGGAGAAGGAAGGATCTTTGTAGCTCAGAATAAAAAATATTGTGAAACTGTGAACTTATCAGAACAAGACGAAGAGAGTCTCGATGATTCTCCCGCATCAGATGATTCTGAAAGCAGTTCAACGCCTGATGTATCAAGCAGCAGTTCAAAGTCTGATACTTCGAGCAGCAGCATATCTGATTCGTATGTTGAATCATATACAGTTGATTACAGCAGCGCACCCGACACAAGCTCCGTCTCCCCCGCAGACAGCAGTTCGGCAGCAGGCAGCACTTCTTCAACCGGCACGGCGAGCAGTACATCACCCGCAGCTGCAAGCAGCGCATCCGCTTCTTCCTCAAAATCCGATAAGAGCAAGGACGATAACCCCAAGACAGGCGGTCTTGTCGGCATGACTGTAGGCGGCATGACGTTACTCGCATTTGCAGTGCTGACCGTTGCAAAGAAGTCTAAGTAATTTATTATAAACAAAAAAGTTTATATAGTTGGAGCCGAGGACATTTTGTTCCTCGGCTTTATTTAAAACGGGCATAATAATAGATAAGTATTTATGTTAGCTTTTTAAAGTTTTACAGGAACATTTTACAGGAACAGGAGGTAAATTATGAAAAGTATATTAAAGAAAGTATCGTCTCTAGCAAAAGATGGTGAAAATAATACATATGCCTCTAAGATTACAAATGTGTTTTCAGGTTTACATGTGATTTTGTACTAATGGTTCGGGGGGAGCAAATGAAAAAATGGCTATTAATCTTTTTGGCTTTGGTCGTAGCGTTTATGAATGTCGGCTGCGGTAGTAACGAAATGAATCCATCGAGTAATTTACAACAGAAACAGTATGCTCAAACATCGTCAATTGTAAGTGAAAGCAGTTCTGTAGTATCCGAAACAAGTATCGAACAAGAATCATCGGCTGTAGCAGAAACTCAAGCTAATTTTGATAGTTTTCCACCTGATGAACAAAGCTCTCTTGCAGATGAGCAAAACTCAGTTGATGAAAAGACCTCCATCATTGAAGATGTAGAAATAAATGAAGATCCGGAATATTTTGAATTTGTTAGGGAAACAGATTATAGTGCTGTAACTTCTGACGGCAGAATTACAGAGAGCTTTGATTATTATTTAGGCGATGACGGAAAATTCTATGTTGATGTCACAATCACAAATAATTGGGATCAAGAATTTATACTCGACTGTGAACCTTCTTTATTTGCAGAAACTGATCTTGCCAAACATCGCGGAGCAATACACACTCAAACAGCAGATTGGAAAGGGACAACATTAGCTTCAGGCGAAAGCGTTGTAAAAAGTGTTTCTGCAGAGCTTGAAGAAAACTGGAGCAGTGCAGCAATTGAATTGTGGTTAAATGCCTTTCCGGGAAATAAAGGACTGGTCAGTAAAAAATATGGTTTTACTTATAATCCAAGCACTGTTGTTTTCTCATTTGATATCTATCCTTGACGTATTTCCAAAGAGCTAATAAAAAAAACAAATACTAACGTGAGTAGCATTAAAGTTCGTATTTAAGCCGTCAGAGAGCCCGCTGTGCTGTCTGACGGCTTTTCTGCCATGTGGCAGAAAACAATTATTTGTATAACGAAAACCCCCGGCTCTGCCGGGGGTTCAAAAAAGCTTTAGCTATGGGTAGAAAAAAAGAACCTCCTATGATAAAATAAGAGTAGGTCTGCCAACCGAAACTTAAGGATCAAAGGAGGTATCGTCATGACAAGAGACGATATTAATAGTTTAGCACATTCCAAGTGGAATTGCAAGTACCATGTGGTATTTGCACCGAAATATCGCCGAATGGTGATATATAACCAAATAAAGACGGATATTGGGCTTCATCAAACCACCGGTTCAACCGGTGGTTTTGATTCTCACGCTGCTCCGTTGTGCGCCGTATTGATATGATCTTCAAGCAGGCGCTTGTCGGTACCGGAAAGATAGGACATTTTTCTTACCTGATCTATAAGCTTTTTTGCAAGTGACTTTTTTCCGTCGGTGTCAAGGTCTGTGCCGAAAAGCTGATTTAATCCCTGCATGAGCGATTGCAGGTCGGCTTCGTTCTTTTCCTTGATCCTGCTCAGTACATCATCAAGCTTTTTGTTAGGTCTTGTCTGCGGCTTAAAGTCGGTACGCTTTGTCCGTTTTATCACAACGCCCGATTTCGGGACGAGCCGAAAACTCTGACTGCCGTTTTCATCTGCCTGCTCCGCCTGCCATACCCACCTGTTGTCTGACAGCAGACGTTCAGCAGCGTTCTTCCATTTGTAGTCCTGCTGTGCCGGCATAGACGGATCAATGATCGTGCGCCTGATGAGCTTGCACCATATCTCCTCCAGCGGATAGATCGTTTCCTCAAGCGGACGGTCGATAAGCTGCATTTTCTTCGCAATATCGGGAACAGCCTGCGCCTTGATGCCCAGCTTGTAGAAAAACTCAAACTTTGTTTTCATCGGATAGCTGCGCTGCCGTTTTGTTATCGCCGTTCCCTGCGGAAGGTTCGCCAGTTCATCAGCCGTCACAAGAGCCTGTGCTTCCACTGCCTTGTTCTGATGATCGAGGAAGCTGCTGAGACTTCCGCTGTATGTGCTGTATTCAAGCGTTTTGTTTCCAAGCACCTCGCTGAAATACTTGTTTGTGTCGTTGTCAAGGGAGTTTATATACACCAAATTTCCGCAGTTTGAGCGTATCGTTTTGGCGGCATTGCTGTATTTGGTATCAAGCTGGTTCAAGTCTTGTATGAACATATTGAACAGCAGATTTCTTCCTGCACCGACAGTTATCTTTGTGTCCATGTTCGGGATATGCACCATGTTTCCGAACTCGTCAAGTATGAAATGCACTCTCTGCGGCAGCTTTTGCCCACGGAAATTATTTGCGTATTCCACAAGCTCATCGTAGCACTGATTCACAAACAGTGATGCTAAAACATATCTCGAAGTCTCGTTATCGGGAACGAGCATGAAGACTGCCATAGGCTTGTCTGGGTCGGCAAGCGACTGAAAGTTTATCTGATTGCCCGAAGTAAGCTTTGAAACGCCCACGTCTGAGCCGAACAAGGTGAGATTGCTCGCCAATGTGGAGAATATCGAGGAACGCATCTCACCCGAAGCAAAGTTAGAGGTCGCATAAGCCGACTTTGCGGGATTTCCGATAGGTAAACTCTCAAACAGCTCGTCCAGTGCGTTTATCTCATGCTGACCTCTTATTTCATTTGCCGTTCCGAACTCAATAAACATTTGATACAGTGAGTACAGGCTGACATTTTCAAGGTGATGATTGTCATAACCCTGCTCCAACAGGTAAAGCAGCATTGCCACGAAAAGCGATTTTGCTGAATCGGGCCATATGGGGTCTGACTTGTCGTTATGTGTAAAAACATTTGCAAGCGACTGAGACAGCTTTATGCAGCGTGACAGGTCGGTGTTGCCGTCCTTGCCGTCCCTGCGGTCACGGTATTCGTCGATTATGACCTGCAAGGGATTCCACAGGTGTGACCACTGGGTATCACGCAGATTCAGCACAGCCACATTGTAACCGTTCTTTATAAGCATATCATAGCAGTTTTCAAGCAGCTCGCCCTTCGGGTCATTCAGTATCATGCTGTGCTTGATCTTTGCATTACAGATATATCTCATCATAGGCATTACGAAGGTCTGACCTTTACCGGAGCGAGTAGTACCGATGATAAGCGAATGTATCGTTTCGGTATCAACATAGATATATCCGTTATTGCGCCATAAAGGTATACCGCCTGACGGACACTCCTCAATGTTATCCTCCGGAAAGCTGCTGAGTAGGTTCTCTACCTCCTCCTCTTTCAGCCAGTGAGCCTTGCCCTTAACGCCCTTGTTGCCGTTTTTGACTTTCCACAGCTGATCAAGCTTGACCACAGTGAAGATAGATAGCAGTGCGGAGATCATAAAATTCCAGAATACCCCAAGTCCTTCGGCATACACAAGATATATCAGCTTAAAACGAAAATACTTTCCCGGATTTTTTATATCACCCAGGTAAGCAAGTGAGTTGTGCAGATAGCTGAACACAAGCGAGATCACCACATAATACAGCAGCACAAACAATATGAGCTGTATTATCATGGCTTTAGCCCGTGGATTAGCGACCTCATCTATGCTGCTGTGTCCACGCAGCTTTTCGGGGTCTTTGTTTTTCTTCATGTCAATACTCCCTCTCATATTCATCGAACATTCCATGCTGTTCGACATTGTATTCGTATTCGTTTTGCAGTGCTTTCAGGTGTGCTTCCGATTCTCTCAGAAGCCGTTCTATGCTGCCGGCACATCTGTCCATGATATGCTGCGAACCTGATGCAGCGTTTCTGAACGCCTTTCGTGCATATATTTTTCGTATGCCACGTTCCAGTATAACAGCGGCATTTTTATTTTCATGCCCGGCTGCGTATTTCAGCCATTGCTCTGCCGCATCTATATTTTTCGGTATTTCCTTAGTTCCAAACAGATAAAGCTTTCCGAGAAGATACGCACATTGATCGTTGTCGGCAGCATTGTCGGCAAGCAGCTTAACAGCTTTCTCGCTGTCATGTATCGGTGTATCATCAAGCAGCAGCTTCGCGTAGGTATATGCCGCGAAAGGTCTGATCGAGGGCTTTTCACAGGCTTTCTCAAAATAGTGAGCCGCTTTCATTATGTCCTTTTTTTCTTCGGTAAGATACAGCTTGCCGAGTGAGTACATAGCTAACTCATTTTCCTCGGCTGAAAGCAGATACTTTTCAGCTTTGTCAAGGTCTTTTTCAACGTATTCGCCGCGCATATAAAACTGACCGAGTTTTAATGCTGCAAGAGTGTCATTCTTGCCGGCAAGTGCTGTGAGCATTTTCAAACCTTTTGGAACGTCCTGGGCAACATTTTCTCCGGTGACGTATTCTACACCCATTATCCGTTGAGCATTAACGTTGTTCAGTTCTGCCGATCTCTCAAAAAACTTCAATGCCTTTGCTATATCTGATTTTGTTCCTTTTCCGTCACGGTACATCTGCCCGATTTTATACAGCAGGTTATCATCGGCAGCATCCGTTTCCATATTGAGAAAGCCTTGAAGTGCTTCTTTATAGCATTTTTGCGCTTTTTCATCATCCTTATCAACATACTGTCCCCGGCTGTACATCTGACCAAGTGCGAATGCCGCATACGGCATTCCCTGCTGATATGATCTTTCATACCATTCAAAGGCTTTCTGAAAATCTTGTTCAACTCCGGTGCCGTAATAATACATATTGGCAAGCGAAAACTGTGCATACTTGTTGTTCTGATTAGCAGAACGTTCAAACCAATCATGCGCTTCAATGTAATCTGTTTCTGTTCCAAGTCCGTACTGATACATTTTGCCTATCCGGTACTGTAAGTACGGCTTTTGCTTGTCCGCTGTCTTTTCAAGTTCCCTAAAAGCAGTCAGCGCA
>NZ_FPIR01000009.1 GCF_900119155.1 Ruminococcus sp. YE71
AAGGCAGATTGCTCACGTGTTACTCACCCGTCCGCCACTGATCCAGTACCGAAGTACTTTCACCGTTCGACTTGCATGTGTTAAGCGTGCCGCCAGCGTTCGTCCTGAGCCAGGATCAAACTCTTAATAAAGTTGTATCCTAATCTATCTTTCGATAGAATTATGATCTCAGAAACATTCGATTTCTTAAACCGAATTACTGACCGATTTTTAAGTCTTTTCTGACTTTCTCGTTACTTAGAGTTTCCTCAAAGTATTTCCAAGGGTTTTGTTTCGTTTAGCTGTTCAATTTTCAAGGTGCTGCGCCCTCATCGTTTCGGTTTTTAGTTCCTCTCGCCGAGTGCTTATCTATTATAGCAAATAATCCTATGATTGTCAATACTTTTTGCTGTAAACAATTAATGAACGTTTTTAAGATAATTTTTGTACAGAAGAACCTCTTTTTCGCCCCCCTAAAAAAGCCCCGCTCGTATATATAAATAATAGAGTTCGGTCGCCGCTCACACAAAAAAACCGACAGCCCCAGAGGGAGGGCTGCCGGCCTTTTTATGGATCATCTAAGATCAGACTTGATGAACACTTACTTGATCGTAACAGTTACCGCTCTCTTGTTGAGATTGGAAATGTCCCACTCGCCGTTGAACTTGGTGCCTACGACTACCTTGAAAGTACCTGCGGGTACCTTGGTCTTTGCGTATGTGGTCTCTTTCGCGGTCATCTGTGCGAGGAGCTTCCACTTGCCTGCGGAATAGTAAGCCACACAGTACTTCTCAGCACCATCAACTGCGTCCCAGGTAAGTCTGAACGCGTTGCCGTCAACGTCAACACTCTTTACAACAGGATATACAGGTGTTACAGTCTTCGGGCTGACAACGATAGCGTTGGAAACATCATTGAACCACTTGCCGTTCAGTTTAGTGATGACAGCTACCTTGTACTCCTTGCATGCGGTGAGGTTATTAACAGTGTAGGTGTCGGTGTTGCCTTCTGCGAGCTTGACCCAGCTGCCGTTGAGATAGGTAACTACAGCATAGCTCTGTGCGCCTTCGACCTTGGTCCATTTCAGCTTGACGGATTTCTCGCCCTTCTCATAAGTAACGGTCGGAGCGGTGTAGGTCAGCTTGCTGATGGTCACGGTCTTGGTGTCGGTGTAGATCTGTCCGTTGACCTTAACAGTTGCGGTGTAAACGGTCTTGCCTTCCGAAACATAGGTAGGTTCAGCAGTCTTGGAAGTAACAGTTGCCTTTACGAACCTCTCGCTGCCGCAGGTCTCGCAGGTGAACGTTGCGAATGCGTTGTTGTTCACATCCCATATCCACTCGGGTTCGCCGTAGGTGTGACCTGTTGCAGGGATATCGGCAACGGTCTTTTCCTGAGAAACGAAAGCGTCATTGGTGAATACTGCATAGTAGGTAGTCTCACCCTTTTCGGTGCAGGTAGCTTCCTTAGTTACCTTCGAGGTGGTCTTTACGGTCTCGGTAATATCTGCGCCGCCGTTGAGAGACTTCTTGACTGCGGTAACGGTGCTGAGATCGTCAGACCAGTTATATGCAGCTTCGCCGTACTCATTGCCCTTTGCTTCCGAAAGAGCATAGATAGTGATGTTCTTTGCAGGCATCTCAATAGTCAGAGGATTCTCGGTGGAGAATACAGTCGCATTGTCATACGACCAGCCTGTGAAGGTATAGCCGTTAGCCACATTAGCCTTGATGGTGATCGGCTCGCCGTAATAGTAGTTGCCGTTGTCGCCGATTATCGAAGCAAATGCGCTATCCTTCAGAGTGAGTGTGAACTGCTTACGTGTGTAATAGAACTGTACGACTGTAGTGCCGTCTGCCTTGATAGTAACGGTCTGCTTCGAGGGCTTGTTGAATCCTGTTATCGTCTTTGGTGTAACAGCGACAGTCTCGCCCGTAGTGCCGAAGAGATTCTGTACTTCGGAAGGGGTATCGGGATACTCTTCGTCAAGACCCTGTAAGTAATACTCTACTGTGTAGGGGATATTCTCGGAAGCCTTCCAGTTTGCGGTCAGGGTAACGTTGCCCGTGCTGCCAGAAACGATCTCGGTCACGGTGTTGCCTGCTGCATCAGTCCAGCCGACAAACTCATATCCGAACTTCACGGGTGTCGGGAGAGTGATGGTGTCAGACTCGATGGTATAGCTCGTTACCTTGTTCTGTAATGTGCCGCCGTCCAGGATATAGCTGATGCTGTAGTTGGTCGGTACCATGTCGGGGATAACGATAGTGCTTTCAGCGGTCGGTGTACCCGATACCTTGATGTTTCCGCCCGTGTACTCTACAGTCAGTCCGTTGATGACCCTGTTCGTGAAGTCGGCGGGAAGCGTATAGCCCTTGTTGATCTTGTAAAGAACAGGTGTGATACCCTTCTCAACAGACTGAGTCTCAGGGCCGCTCGTTGCGAGCATGGTCAGACCCTTGCCTGCTGTAACAGATACGTTCAGTTTCTCGGCAGCGTTTGTTGTGGAGAATGTGATCTCCTGAGACGGACGGGACTCGTGACCCGCAAGACAGTCAACGCCTACGATGCGGTAGGTGTAGACCTTGTTGCGCTCAAGACCTGTAAGCTCTACCTTGCCGTTCTTTACAGGGACCTCGATGTAATTATCATCATACTCATTGTTGTTCTGCTTCTGATAGATCCTTACATGGGTAGGAACTGTTCTGGAGTAGGTATTCTCCTTGTTCAGACCGTGAGAGAATACGGGAGCGTCCCAGGTCAGAGTAGCTTCGTGGTTGGTGATGCTGCTCTTTACTACCGAGAAGTTCTCGGGAGTCATTGTCGGGGACTTGATGTTCCAGAGCTTGTAGCCGACTACGGGAAGTCCGTTCACATCCCAGAATCCTACATCCCAGTTGAAGTCGTAGCGGCTGTCCTCGATCTGTGAACCTGCCTTGCCGCTTCTTCCGAGCTCTGTGGTGTGGAAGGTGGAGTAACCTGTCTTGCCGCTTGCACTATATGTGAGCGTACAGGTAGCACCTAAAAGGCTCAGACCCGAGAATGCACTTGCACCGAGCTCGATGTCAACACCGTTTTCGGTGGTATGCGCATTGGAGATAGTCTTGGTCGTGCTTGTGGAGCTGTAGTAGCTTGTGGTGTTGAGACCAGAACCGCTGCTTGCAACGCTTCCCGAGGAATTTTCGGGGAAGGCTGTACGGTAGGTGAAGGGGTCGCCCGCAACGCCGAGCTTGAAATTATCGCCTACGATCGGGAGCTTCTCGCTGCTTCTGCCCGAAGCGTTGTAATCCTTCGCGAAGCTGTTGTACTCCTCAACGGTAACGCCTGCCATCTGAGGAAGTCCGCTGGTCTGTACTGCGAAAGGAGCAGACTTTCCGTCGCTGCCCAGTATCTCATACTCGTAAACGAGCATCGGGGTACGAGCCATCATGACAGTGTTCACGCAGTTATCGTCCTCGTACTCGCAGGAGATGGTCTTCTGGGTAGATGTAGCACCTTCATAGGTGAGTGCTGCGGAGAATGTTGCACCCATCTGCACCTTTGCTAACGAAATGATCTCTGTGATCTCCTGCTTGTAGGAAAGCTCAAGCTCTGTTGAAAGAGTTGCACCGTAGCTTACAGTGCTGCCCGAGGTCTGCGACTTCGAGATGGAAGTAGAACCGAGATTGTCGGGGAACTCCTTGAAGTAAGGTGCAGCTTCGAGTACATAGATATGCTTCGGGTCGCACCAGGACTGCTTGACGTCCTTCAGCCTGATGGTGATACCGTCATCATCGGCGTCAACGTTGCAGATATTGCAGGCATCTTCCTTTGAACGGATGTAGGCGCCGTCTGTCGTCTTCCAGTCTGTGCCGTTATAGGTGTAGTAGAATATATGATACTGATTTTCGTCATCTATCGCGAGGAAGTAGACGCCCTCGGTAGCATCGCCCGTATAGTTACCTGTCAGTGCCTTGCGGATAGAATAATCCTTATTCTTTGTACTTGTCATTACGTAGGACAGACCATTTGAACCGTCCTTGCCGAGCTCATAAACGGTGTCGCCGAGAACTACATAGCTCTCTGCACCCAGACCTCTTGCAGCAACGACCGCAACTGCGAGCTTATCACGTTTTACTCTGTCAGCGGGTGCGCCGTCATCAGCGTGGAAACCGTCACGCATCTGCTCGGAAACGCCGTCAGGGTGTTTTGCACTGAGTACTTCGTCACTTGTGTGGTAGGTGTTGCCCGACTCATATTTGCCGACATAGCTGTCGCCGATCTTTTCAAGACCAATGAGCTTGGTGGTGTGGATGCCGTAGTCATGCTTTAAGTTCATGCCTTTATCTTTCAGGTTCACCCAGCCTGCTGAAACGATCTCGGGATAATCAAGGTCTCCTGCCGTTCCGACCTGCTCAAGGCTTATATTGCCGACCGCAGAGGATCACCACATAAGTCTGCCCGATTTATTCGAGTAATAGGTGCCTTTCAGATCAAGAGAATATGTCTCATGGAACTCACCGTTGTAGAAATCATAGATCTTCATCTTGGTGACGCTGCTGTTATCCGAAGTAGTATTGCCAAGACCTGCGGTGACGATAAGCTCATCTCTGCCGTCTCTGTCCACATCGGCTGCGACCAGATCAACGATAGGAACGTTTCTTGAAATGTCAGCATCCGAAGAAGCACCTATCTTTTTCAGACCAAATTCAGTGTAGAGGTTTGAAATAATGGTGCCGATCTGAACAGGTCTGTAAATGTCGTACTTCATAGTACCGACATAGCCTTCCTTTGTGCCGCCCTCGGTCTGATCGTAAGAAGTGTCAACTGAGAACAGCTCGGTACCGTACTGCTTCAGAGCAGGGTTATTGTAATTGCCGTCGTAAACGATGATAGTATCCTTGCCCTCACCGCTGAAGTCACCTGCTGCAACGGAAAGATACTGACCAGCAGAATACGGGTCGATCGCACCCACGCTCTTCTTTAAATAATTATTTGAACCAACGCTGATACTGTATCCGCTAGCATAATTTCTGTTGTATGTACCCCGTAAAGTGATCTTTTTGGTAATCTCATCCTTACGATATTCTTTAAGGATGTTGACTACACTGCCCTCAGTTCTGCCGTGACCTTCGGCATTAAGAATGTGCAGTGATACACCGCCGTTGCTGTCGCTTCTGACCATTGCTATTGCATCCTTCTTGCCGTATCCGACATTCAGGGAATCCATAACATTCGCCGTATAGGACCATTCGGTATCATTGACAGTTTTAGTTGATCCGTTATTGACATCATGCAGGAAGCTCTTCTCATGACCGTCATCTACACCTGCGTTGATGTAGACCTCGGGTACGGAGTACACCGACTTCCATCTGTCGCCGTAGGTCTGGTAGGGGTCATTTGCTTTCTGCTCGCTCGTAACATCCGAAATAGGAGCATCAAGATCAAAGACTATACCCGATAAGCCGCCATTATCCGATTTTACCGATCCGCTGTCGGTCTCCTGTACAGTTTCATCAGCAGCTGCCTTTACAGCAGGCACAACTTCCGTGCTGTTGATGCATAGACCTGCAAGTCCCGAATCGACTGCGACGATAGACAGGCTGACTGCCGCCGCAACGATCCGCTTAGAAATGTTATTCATTTCTATCCCTCCATATACATTTTGTTAGCCTAAAGAACACAAGTTGTTCTTTGATAATTAATATTATACAACAACTTTCCTCATTTGGCAATTACGGATTTTAGGTCGCTTTGACCCAAAATTCGTACTTGACAAATCAAAATTTATCGTTCTATCACAGTTTTTATGCACATTTTACGACAAAATCGTGCATCCCGTGCAATCGGCGCTCGTTCAGAATTTGTTCCCCATTTGACAAAACTTCTGCCATACACTATAATATAAATAGTAATACTCAATGAGGTGAAATTTTCTATGGAATCTTTGAAAATAGCAGTTTGAGAAGACGATGAGGAGGAATATAAAAAGCTGTCCGCAATTCTTGAGGAAAGCGGTACGGATGTTGCGGTAGAGCGTTTTACGGACGGCTCGGGACTGCTGGAGAAATACTACAGCGGAAGATACGACCTGCTGTTTATAGATATTTATATGGAGGGCGTGAACGGGATAGATACCGTCGCAGGCATCAGAAAAATGGACAACGATGTGCCGATAGCTTTTCTGACCACAAGTCTCGACCACGCACTTGACGGTTATCGCTATCACGTTGACCGTTACATCACAAAGCCGCTTCGTACAGGCGATATTGCGGAGGCTATACACAAGGCACGGCTGAACAAGGAAAACGCTCCCTCGGTCAACATCCCCTTCGGCGGCAAGTCGAAGAGAGTGCCTCTCTCCCGTGTGCGCTATCTGGAGTCTCAGGCGGATTCGGTGTATGTCTATCTGACTGGCGGCGCTGTCGAAAGGACTATGCTGAAGCTCAAAGACCTTGCGGTTATGCTTCCTCAGCCGCCGTTTTTCGTCTGCCACAAGAGCTACATCGTGAACTTGCAGTTTGTTGAGGGGGTCGATAAAAAGGAAGGCATTTTCGAGATGAAAGAGGGCGGAGTTGCCTATATCCGCCGTGAGAGCAGGTCGCAGGCCGCAAGCGTCTACCGCAAGTATATGTTCGACCTTGCAAGAGGGCAGAACATATGAAGCTGCACAGACCTCTGCCGACGAAAACGAGGAAAAAGGGTATCGCCGTCGTGGCGTTCCTTATCATCTCGGTAACGTTCATCATAATAAAAGCAGTCCCCTACTCACTGACGGACAAGGATAATATCATCATAAAAAGCGCCGAGATAACCGTCAAAGGTGAACAGGTCTCGGACAGTCTGCCGCTTTCGCAGAGCGGTCTTGCACACAGGACAGAGGTCAGGGTCGCCTTCGACACGCCCGTGAGGAAGAACGATCTTATGTTCTTCGGCAGCGTGTATGCACCGTTGAAAGTATATGCCAACGGTTCGCTGATCTACGAATATGGTCAGGACGGCACGTACCCCTCGTTCATGAAAGATCCGCCGACGCACTACGACTCGGTGATACTCCCCTGCGATGAAGAAACCGCGCATATCGAAATGGTATATCTTTCGCCGAACGAGCGTGATACGCTGTCTGTACATGAACCTATGGTCGGTTCAAGGAAAGCGATCTTCCGACACCTGTTTCTGAGGTGCGGACTTTCACTGGTGATGTCGCTGTTCTTTATCCTGTTCGGCACGGTGCTTTCGGTGATGTCGCTGGCATTTGTCAAGACAGACGACCTCGGACTTGCGATGATATATCCCGGGCTGTTCTCAATCATGGCGGGAATGTGGCAGCTGGGAGAGAACACCCTCTCGGTGTATCTCCTGCAAATGCCGAGCCTGCTGTATTTTGTAGACTTTCTGGGGCTGTTCCTTCTGATGATACCTATGTACAGGACTGCGATCTTCCACCTTGAAAAAGAGGGGGACATCCTGCTTGAATCCGTACTGTGCGTCATCGAAGCTGCCGATGCTGCCGCGATCATCTTGCAGCTGACGGGAAAGGTATCCTTCCACCGCAGTCTGTTCGCATTCCATATCATACTGCCGTTAACGATGCTGCTGCTTTTCGGATATTCTCTCCTCGAAGCAATACGGTTCAGGAGCAAAAATGCACAGCGTTTTATGATACCTTTCCTGGTTCTTTCGCTTTCGACTGTTCTGGAACTGCTGAACTACTATCTCAATTTCGTGAGGATATACTCCTCGATCTTCCAGATCGGAGTGTTTGGATTTACGATCATCCTGCTGGCGCTGTCCGTGATGTATATAACCGACCTGCTGAGGGATCAGCGGAAAAAAGCCGAGCTTGAGGGCGAGCTCCGAATTCGGGATCAGATACTCTCCTATCAGAAAAGCAGGCTTGAAATGCTTATCTCCATGTCCGATGAGATCAGGAAACAGAGGCACGATCTTCGTCATCACCTTCATGTTATCGACGATATGATCGAGAAAAAGCACCTTTCCGAGGCTAAATCCTACATCAGCAACGTCACCGACACCATACCCACCTACCCGACAAAGGAATGGTGCAAGAATTCCGTTGTAAATTCGACCATCGGCTACTACGCTCAGCTTGCCGAAGACGCGCATATCAGGCTCGACGTTTTCGTGGAGCTGCCTGCATTCAATCCGAACATTTCGGACAGCAGTCTGTGCGTTATCTTCGGAAATCTGCTTGAAAATGCCATCGAAGCCTGCCACGTTATGAGACCCGAGAGCAGATACATCAAGCTGTGCTCAAAAGTAAACGGCGCTATGCTTTTCATAAGCATGGACAACAGCTTCAACGGCGTCGTGCATATTAAAGACGGCGAATTTCTTTCAAGCAAGCGTCAGGGACTGGGCACAGGTCTGCACTCTGTCCGCTCACTTGCAGAATCGCACGACGGAAGCGCGGAGTTCAAGACGACGGAGAACCGTTTCCACTCGGAAGTTTGTCTGAGACTGTGATCGAGCAGTCGAATAAAGTAAAGGAAAAACGCAAATGAAAATCGAAAACCTGACCTGCGGCGTAAGATCATGCACCGTTCACGCCGATACAGCTCCCGAATACCTGCTGATACAGCCTGCCGACAGACGCGAACTTGAACTGCTCGGGAAAGAGACCGCGCATATCAGGTCACTGACCGACGCGCCCTTTGTCTTCGCGGCGTTTGAGATAACCGACTGGAACAGCGAGCTTTCCCCGTGGGAAGCGCCGCCTGTTTTTGAGAACGAACCCTTCGGGAGCGGCGCAGGCGAAACGCTCGCTTTCATTGAAGACACTCTTATCCCGAAGCTGACGGAAACGTATTCTCCGAACAAGGATATCCCCGTAATTCTCGGGGGATATTCTCTTGCGGGGCTGTTCGCATTGTGGGCGGCTTATTCTTCGGAGAGGTTCGATGCTGTGGCGGCGGTGTCGCCGTCGGTATGGTTTTCGGGGTGGAGCGACTTTATCGGAAGCCGCTCCCCTGCCGCGAAAAGCATTTACCTCAGCCTTGGAAAGAAAGAAGAAAAGACCCGAAACAAAACTATGGTCGCGGTCGGCGGAAACATCCGCAGGCAGTACAAAATGCTGAAAACACAGGGTATCGGCACCGTCCTCGAATGGAACGAGGGCAATCATTTCACCGAGCCCGAGATAAGGACGGCTAAAGGCTTTGCGTGGTGCATCAGCGCCGCACACTAAACGAACGGAGTGAAAAACATGAATATAGAAAAGTTCCAATGGACAAGAAGCCCCAAAAGCTATGAGGTAAGGGATGGCAAGGTGTATGTTACAACCCTGCCCCACACCGACCTCTGGCAGCGGACGTACTATCATTTCCGCAACGACAACGCACCCGTTTTCCAGACGGAGACTGACGAACGGTATTTCAGCTTTGTCGTCAGGACCGATTTTACGGGGAGCCATCACCGCTTCGACCAGTGCGGAGTGGTGCTTTACCTCGACAGCGGGAACTGGATAAAGGGCTCTGTGGAGTACGAGAATGAGGAGTTCCAGCACCTCGGCAGCGTGGTCACCAACCACGGTTACTCCGACTGGGCGACCACCGAGATACCTGCCGACGTGAAGGTGATGTGGTACCGTCTGAGCCGCCGTCAGGACGATTTCTGCATCGAGTGCTCGGAGGACGGCAGGCGCTGGCGGCAGATGAGGGTATGTCATCTTCACGAGGGCGGCGGCAGGATACGCTTCGGGATATACGCCTGCTCCCCCGAGGATTCCTCATTCACCGCCGTTTTCAGCGATATGCAGGTCACCGAATGCGCGTGGAAAGCGCACGACGGACAACAGCCCGACAAATAACAAATACACCTGAGCTTCTTATAATTTCACCTAAAGCGGTATGCTGTTACGGCATACCGCTTTTCGTTTCTGCTCATTTTCCCGACGCGATCGGTGCCGCATTCGGGAGAAAGGTTGATTTTTTTATTATACTCTTGCTTTTTGGAGCAAAGTATGTTATAATGAATAAAAGGTTAACTTTTTATGCATATTAAACGTTTGAGGTGATCTTATGTTCTGTCCGAAATGCGGTAAACAGCTCAATGACGGGGATACTTTCTGCGCGTTCTGCGGGGAACCTCTGAACAATAACGTCGGTGCGGCTCAGCCTTTACCGACTCAGTATCAGTCTCCCACATCGGTTCCGAACGATACTGTGCAGGCAAAAAGATCGAATCCGCTGGTCGTTTTTTTCTCTGCTCTGGCGGTCGGACTGGTGCTTATCGGCGGCTTCATGCTGTTCATAAACCCCGGGTACCTTCTCGAACGGGACGATGATGACAGCAGCAGGCCGAAAAGGGAGAAAAACAACTCTTCCGTGACCGCCGAAAGTTCTGCCGCTCCGACTTCCGAAAGCCCCGAAGCCGAGCCTGCGGAAACCGATACGGCGGCCGAGACCGTGACAGCGACCACCACAACTACAGTTACAACAGCAGCTCCCGAGACCACGGCTCCGACGGAGACAACGACTGAGCAGACAACGACCGCCGCAGACGAGGGACTTGAAGAAAAGAACGCCGTTTATTCGGAAGCCATGTCCCTGTCCACAGCCGACAGACCGAAATTCGACGAGTTTGAATGGTGCTTCGGTCAGGGCGGACTTGTGTACGAAGCACCTGCGGGCGCCGATATGATGACCGAACCTCTCGGATACAGCGGCGGCTGGAAGGCTATGGTCATTTACAACCCGACCAACTCAGCAGGGACTTTCATGCGTGAGCTCGACAATGTCAGCATAGAAGTCAACGGCGATTCCGTTGTCATCACGATAGACTGGTATCTGATGGAAACGGACGTCTCGGGAAGCTACAGCGAGGAGGACATGGAGGACAGCGTTTTCTTCGGCAGCGTTACCGACACGGGGATATATGCGTCGGGGGATGCGGAAATTTCCATAAACAACTTGTGGCGTGCGGACGGCAGTCAGTATGCGCTGGGTGCGATAGTGACTTCCGACGGACTGCCCGCGTACCTCGCGATGGTCAGACCATGACAAGCTGCCCGATGAAGCTCATTGTAAAGCAAAATATGAAACAAAAAAAGACCTGATCGCCATTCGGGCGGTCGGGTCTTTTTCTATGCAAATTTGTGATCGGTGCTGTCTTTCAGACCACGCCCGAAAGCGCTTCGGTGAACTCGCGGTACATATACAGCGAGCCCAGCGCGACCAGCGGCAGACCTGTTTCTTTTGCGCGGCTGTATGCGGCAGCCACACCGTCGGGGAGATGGCCGAAGCTCTCGGCAGCGATCCCCTTGTCGGTGAACACCTTTGCCAGCGCGGCGCTGTCGAGCGCTCTCGGGTTGTCGGGGATGACGGTGAACGCCTTGTCGATGAGCCCGCCCAGCATATCCGCGTAGAGCCGATAATCCTTGTCAGCCATGACGCCGATGAGCAGCACCACCCTCCCCGCGAAGTACGTCCTGATGCTCTCCGCCGCACGGATGATGCCGTCGGGATTGTGAGCGCCGTCGTAGATGACATAAGGCTCGCGGCGAAGCACCTCGAACCTGCCCTGCCATACCGTCTCCGCAAGTCCTCGGCGGATGGAGTCGGTGCCGAGCGGCAGACCTGCGTCTTTCAGCAGTTCGGTGCAGCGCATCACGTTCACGATGTTCTCGCGCTGGTAGGTCCCGCACAGCGGCACGGTGAAGATTTCACCACGCCAGCGGAAGGAGATACCTTCAAGGCTGTAGGTCACGTCGGAAAGGGGGCTGTCGTCGAAGAGGGTCAGGGGTGCGGACTGCTGCTCTGCCCTTTCGCGGATGACCCGAAGGGCATCGCTGTCGCTGCCGCCGAAATAGACGGGACAGCCGTGTTTGATGATGCCAGCCTTGTGGTCGGCGATCTCGGCGGTGGTGTCCCCGAGGAATCCGCAGTGGTCGAGAGCAACGTTTGTGATGACCGAAAGCAGCGGTGCGTTCATGACGTTGGTCGCGTCGCCGTCGCCGCCCATCCCGCACTCGACCACCGCGACGTCGCAGTTCTCCTGCACGAACAGCAGGTACGCCGCCGCCGCGATGACCTCGAACTCGGTGGGCTTTTCGGTCATGGTGTCGATCACGGGCTTGATAATGCCGATCAGCTCAGCGAAGCGCTCCTTCGTTATCTCAATGCCGTTGATGCGGTAGCTGTCGGTAACGCCCGTCATGGCAGGCGAGCAGAAGCTCCCCGTCCTCAGCCCCGAACAGCGCAGCACCGACGAGAGCATAGCCGCGAACGAGCCCTTGCCGTTCGTACCCGAGATGTGTATTATCCTGAGCTTTTCCTTCGGGTCACCCAGCAGACGGAGCAGTTCCTTCACACGGTCAAGACCGAGCACGCTGCCCCTCGAAGCCGCCTCTTTCAGGCACTCTTCCGCCTCAGCGAAGGTCATCTGCGGATCCTTTCAAGCTCGGACATGAAGCCCTTGTTCTGCATGAGAACAGCGATGATTGCCGTCTCGATAGCTGCGGTGACGATGTAGATAGGCACGCGCAGTACCAGAGTCTGCATGGGGGTGTGGAAATAAACGAACATTCCGACAGACTTGATGAGCATCGAGCCCACAGCATGAGCGGTCAGGGTGGAGAGCGCTATCCTCGGCAGCGATGCCTTGTTCATGCCTGCGAGGACCTTGTGGTACATCAAGCCCGAAAGAAAGCCCACGCTCACCGCGCCCAGCGTGATGACGGGGTTGATGGAATAGCCTTTGAGCAGGCAGCCGATTATATCGGACACGCCGCCCACTGCCGCACCTACCACGGGTCCGAGCATGATGCCTGCCATCTGGAGAGGCAGACCGCCTAAGCCGATGCGGATGCTGTCACCGATATTGACCGCCAGGAACTTATCGAACACGATGCTCATAGCGGTGAAAAGCGCCGCCAGAATCATGATGCGCGTGGTGCCGAAGACCCTCAGTCTCGTGCTTACTGCTGTTTCTCTGTTGTTTGTACTCATAAACAAAAAACCTCCTTTTCCACATCATACGACGGAAAAGAAGGCTTGGGACAATACCTGCGGTACCGCCCTGAATTTCTTTATTCCATTGTCCTATGAAGCGGGATGCAAAATACGAACCGCAAGCCGAGGTCTCTCCACGGCTTTTCGTTTGACTGACAACTCCCCGTTCAGCCAACACTTAACGAACGTAATTTTACTCTTCAAAATGTATTTGCAGTACCTTACTGCCTGTTTATTATACATCGTTCTTTATGATTTGTCAATACCCTATTTTTCGCAGGATTGTTTCGTTATTGTAAACAATCCTGAAACAGACGTGGATGACAGTTACAAAAATAATCTTTGGTCTGTGTGACAAAGTCACAGAAACCGCGCGAATAATAGTGTATAATTAAGCCACAATAAAACAGAAAGGAAGTATCACTATGGCAGTAATGAACGTAACAAAAGAAAATTTCGCGGAGATCGCAGGCGGCGCAAAGCCCGTGCTTCTGGACTTTTATGCAGGCTGGTGCGGTCCGTGCAGGATGGTCTCGCCACTGGTCGATCAGATCGCGGACGAGCGCTCCGACCTCACCGTCGGCAAGATAAACGTTGACGAACAGGCGGAGCTCGCGGCACAGTTCGGGGTCATGAGCATCCCGACCCTCGTTGTCATGAAAAACGGCAGAGTGACCGCGCAGGAAGTCGGGTTCAGACCGAAAGCGGCTATACTCGATATGTTAAAGAGCTAATTCACGCAGGCGAGACTTGTCGAGGATGCGAACGCCCTTTCGGGACACCTCGACAATGCCCTCGCCTGCGAAGTATTTCAGCATTCGTGAAACGACCTCGCGCGCCGAGCCGATGTACTTCGCGATCTGCTCCTGAGTGAGGGAGATGGTGTCGGAGGAAATCCTGACCGACTCGTCATGCAGGAAAATGGCAAGGCGTTTGTCCATGCTCATGAAAAGTATCTGCTGCATGACCCACATGACATCGGAAAAGCGCGAGACGGCGGTCTCAAGAGCGAAGATTCGTATCTCGGGGTATTTCTCGGACATCTGCTTGAAAGCCGCGCCGCTGAGGACGATGCACTCGCTGTCCTCCTCAGCATCGACCGCCACATCGAAGGTTATCGACTGCAAGACGCAGGAAGCGGACAGCATACACATTTCGCCCTTGTGCAGGCGGTAGAGGGTGACGTCCTTGCCGTCCTCGGAGAGGATATAGGCGCGGAGACTTCCCGAGCTGACGAAGAACACCCCCGAACAGTCGCTGCCGCTGTGCAGGTTCGTGCCTTTTGAGTAGGTTTTCTTTGAAGACTTGTCGCAGATAAAGCGGCGGTCTTCATCGGACAATATATCCCAGAACGGGAAGGTCTTTTGGTAGAATTCTTCAAACATAACGTTTTCCTTTCGGGGTATGAAAACTGTAATTGTTGGCGTTGCTCAGATAAATTATAGCATACCGCCGACGATCAGTCAACCGAAATACAGCACCGCACAAAACAAATAACCCTCGGGAACGCTTGCAGGATTTCCGAGGGTTATTTTGTGTTCAATGTTCGGAATGTGTAAAGTGAACAAAAAGTAAAATAATGTAAAATAATTTATGAAGGCGCATTTTTCTAACCTTATTCTAACCTTGGCGGTTTATACTATAGGTGCGGTCAGGAAAAAAGCAAAAATACGGTCCGATTCGGGAACGAACGGCTTCCGACCGCGGCAAAAATCCAAGACCTTTTAAGCGGCAGGTCAATAAATCAATGACAGGAGTGTATCAATTATGAAGGCAAGACTTACGATGAGGAAGATCACGGCGGCGGCAGCTGCGGTATCTATGGTGAGCGGAATGGTTCCGTTCGGGGCTTTTGCTTACACCGACAGCGGCTCGTATGACAACACCTTTACCTTCACCAACAGCGGTATCAGTGCTTCGGACGAAGCAGGCTCAGGCTTCAAGATCAGCGGCACCGACCTCACCATAAACGCTGCGGGTACATACGTTGTCAGCGGCGAATGCGTTGAAGGAAGCATCACCGTGAAGAAAGGCACGACAGGCGTTGTCCTTATCCTTGACACGCTGACCCTGACCTGCTCCTCAACTGCACCCGTATCGGTGAACAAGGGCGCAGAGGCTGAGATCGTCATCAAGGGCACCAATACCCTCACCGACTCGGAGGATCCCGCGAACGAGACTTCCACCGATGAGACCATCGCAGACGCTTTTGAGGGCGCTGGCATCAAGGTGAAGAGCGGCTCGTCGCTCACTCTCACGGGCAGCGGAACGCTCAACGTCAACGGCAGTTCCTGCAAGAACGGCATCAAGGGCGGCGCGACTTCGACCGTGACCGTCGGCGAAAGCGCAAATGACAGCTTCACGCTGAACGTCAATGCCGCAAACAACGCTCTCGCAGCTGACGGCGAGCTGATAATCAACGGCGGTAATATCAACGTCAACTCTTCCGACGACGGCATCAAGGCTTCCCCCGACGACGATGACACCGAATCCAAGGGCGTCATCACGATCAACGGCGGCAAGATCAACGTCACCGCTTCCGATGACGCTGTTCACGGCGAGCAGGTGAACGTTCTCGGCGGTGACCTGACCATCACCGCAGGCGACGACGCACTCAAGGCAGAATATGCGCTGACTGTCGGCAAGACAAACGGCACAGGCCCCGAGATAAATGTCAAGAAGTCCTATGAAGGTTTTGAGGGTGCCACCATCGCTCTGCGCGGAGGCAAGGGCACCATCCTCTCCTCGGATGACGGCATGAACGCGGCTAACAGCGAGCTCAAGAATTACTCCTACGAGCTGAAGATCACTGGCGGCGAGTGGTACGTCAACGCCAGCGGCGACGGTCTCGACTCCAACGGCAACATGACCGTTTCGGGCGGATACACTCAGGTATTCGGTTCAGCGGACAACGGCAACGGAGCGCTCGACATCGGTGACTACGGCTGCTCGCTGACCTACAGCGGCGGCACCATCGCGGCGGTAGGCATGAGCGGAATGGCAGTAGTTCCGACCGCAGGCACTTACATTTCGTTCGGTGCGGGCAGCGGCATGGGAGGCCCCGGCGGCGGTCCCGGCGGACACGGCGGATTCGGCGGATTCGGAGATCAGGGCGGACAGAGCGGCACGTCCATCAGCATCAGCAGCGGCGCGTCTATCGCGGTCAAGGACAGCAGCGGCAACACCGTTTATGAGACTACTGCGGTCAAGAACGCAAATCACATTGTGCTCGCGTCCGATTCGCTCAAGTCGGGTGAGACCTACACGCTCTATGTGAACGGTCAGAGTACCGCAACTGCGACCCTCACGGGCACGGCAGTCGAGAAAGAAGAAACTCAGGATCCCGATCCTACCGAACCCGAAGAGCCCGAGACCCAGAGCATATATCCTACCGTGACTTCGATACAGTACAGCTCGGCTACTCATCAGTTCAGGCTGAACTGGAGCGCTGTTGAAGGTGCAGAGAAGTACGCCATCGCGGTCTACATATCGGGCAAATGGAAGATAGTTACCCAGTCCATCCCTGCCGACACGACATCCTTCACTTCGCCCAAGCTCACCGCGGGACAGACCCTCAGACTGGTCATCGGCGCGAAGGTCAACGGTACCTGGGATACCAGCAACCTCAGCAGCAGATCGTTCACCGTTACGGTAAAGTGATCTGAGATCACCGACTCCCTTCTATTTTCGATAATTCATACTACCCCCTATCATTTTCATAATTGATCTTTTTCAAAAAGACCGACAGCTTCTTTGGAAACTGTCGGTCTTTGGCTTTCTCTGAACGTTTTATGCTCGGGCAGGCTCGGGTCTTGCACCGTTTACTTCGATCACTCTTGTAAAGTATTCGCACAGACCCAGGTCATGAGTCACCATAACGATGGTCGCGCCCTGCTTGTTGAGTCTTGTCAGATGATCCATTACAAGCTGTGCATTCGCCTTGTCGAGTCCCGAAGTCGGCTCATCGGCAAGGATGATGCTGCTTTCCTGCAATATTAGCTTGACTATGGCGATACGCTGCTGTTCGCCGCCGCTGAGCTGGTATACATATTTCTTCTCGTAGCCGTCCAGCCCGAATTTGCAAAGAAGCTGATTTATTTTTTCCTGCTTTTCCGATCTTCTCAGCTTTTTGTATTCGAGGGCGAGAGACAGGTTCCATTCAACTGTCTCATCCTCTATCAGACCGTAATTCTGAAAAAGATAGCCTATGGTGTTCCTTCTCAGCATCATCGCCGACCTGCTTTTCGGGGTGAGCCCCTTTCTGCCTGCGATATTGACCGTTCCGCCCGAAACGTCCGTGATAAGACCGATCATATTCAGCAGAGTGGTCTTTCCTGCGCCGCTCTTGCCTACCAGACCGACGAATTCGCCCCGCTCTATCCGAAGATTAAAGTTATCGAATATCTGTTTCTCGTTTTTATATTTCTTACTTACGTTTTTCAAACTGATGATTGGCATGGTACTAAGCTCCCTTCACTATCTCGTATATCTTATTGCTGATGAATGCGCGGTAAAGCACCTCATAAAGCATGACGTCCATCAGTACCGCCAGCGCCGAACAGAGTATCGCCTGCTTGAAGATGCTCAGCACCAGTATCAGCAAAAGTTCGGCTGCAAGCAGCATATATCTTTTTTTCAGTATCTTTCCGTGTGAAAAGCCCGAGGTCTCCTTTATCGCGTATCTTGACTTATTTACTATGATGTCGATATAGCACGAGATATAGATTATGAATGCGAGGGATACAACGAACACGCCTGCGAATACGGAAAGGGTTTTCAGTGTGAATTCTACGTTTTCCATTCTGGAGTAGAAGGGAGTCAGCAGAGTTCCCGGGGAAACGAGCCCGTCGAGGTCGTTTCTTGCCAGCAGAGCGGAAAATTCCTCGCGCGAACCCAGTCTGAAAAAGATGTGAGTGCCGCCCAGATTGTCAAAGTAGAAGGTGTTTCCAGAATTTCCGTTGTCGATGAGCACCATCTGAGCTTCAAAGCTCTCAAAGCCGTTCTCGGTACAGCATTTTATCGTGGAGCTTGTGTCTGTGTATATCACCTCAAATTCGGGAGTTTCGCTGTTGTCTGTCTTTAAGCCGTATAGTTCGTCATAGGTGCTGAGACTGCGGAATTCAAAGTCCAGGAATTCCTTTATCTGCGCGTCAATATTCTTGTATTTTTCCGAAACGAGCGCAGTATACACACCGTCTTTGAGGGCTATCTTATTGCCGCCGCTTGTGATGTCGGTGAATTCATCGAAGTAGTTCTTGTTTATTATTATTTTATTGAGCTCGTATTCGGCGAGCTGGTCTTCGATACCCTCGATGTGTTTCAGGTCGAGGGACGAAGCATCGCAGAGCATGGCATCATTCTCGGAATACATCTTCTTGACGCCCAGTGCCGAGCTTTCCAGCATTTCGGGCGTTCTCGCCACCTTTTCATAGGCGGTCGAGTAGAAGCCATTTGAGGTGTAGTAGCTGTCGAGCTGTTTGTAATCGAGTATCTTCTGATTGCTCTCCCTGTAGTCCTTCGCATTGTCAAGAACAAGTATCACCGTCACCGAGATAAGTATTGTGAACAGCACTTTTATGAACTGCGCCGTGATGTTCATGGAGCGGTTCATGCTCTTGTTTTTCACCATCGCTTCCAGCGATACCAGACCCACAAGGAAGGAGGTGCTGAGTATGCACAGCACATTCACGACTATGACAGCCGCAAAATAAACGAGGATGAAACCTACGAATGTCAGCGACATTCTGTTGCGTATCAGAAGATATACCAACATGACCGCGGTCGTCGCCAGCGAGCAGGCAGTAAGCCAGAATACCGCGCTCTCTATCTGTTCTTTGAGTATCTTGCCGTTTGAAAAGCCCATGCTTTTCTTGATGCCTATTTTTTTCAGGCTGTACGAGGTGTAGATGCAGTAGACTATCTCGATAACCGCCAGAAGCACGATAAAATCTATCAGGAACAGCTTAAAGAAAACCGAGTATGAAATACTTTCTTCAAATATTTGTTTCAGAGTAAGACCCGCGTCTGCCGCCAGCTTGTTTATCTCGTCCTCGGGCATATCGGTATAGAACAGACCCGTGCTGTCTGTAAAGTCATCCTTGGTAAGCTCTTTATAATTATATCTCATAGATGACGTCACAGGCTGTTTATTGTCAGAGCTGTCGAAAGGCAGGCAGTAGATGTCATACTCCGTTTTTTTGGTCTCTGTAACGGTATTTACGAACATCCTGACTTTGTGACCTTCAGCAGAAGCCGCTATCTCATCGTAAAACTTTCCGAACCGTTCGGGATCGTTTTCCTGTATCGCATATCCCTGCATACTGCCGCTCACAACATGATTCTTTTCATATATGTTGTATATCGACGTTACGAAGATATAGGAAAAAAGCAATACTTCGATGAGAATAAATATTTTAAGAAAATGTTTCATATGTTGTCCTCATTCTTTATGGGAAAATGTAAGTCTGCACACAGCAGTTTTTTTGTTTGAAGATATGATATCATATGATCCTTAACTTCTGATAAACATAAATCTTAAAGATATCTTAATGCTGCAATATCATATCTAAAAAAAATTACCGCAGTTCCTGCCGTAATATCGGCAGGAAACGCGGTTTTGATCTCTCTGCCGCGGATATAGGGTCAGCTGATCTTACATCCGTCTTTGCTTCGAGCCCGATCTTTTATCAGATGCGGTAGTAATCGTAGTAAGATGTCTCGTTAGCATACCACTTACGATCAGCCTGCTTGTATGCGTAGTTCTTCTTCCAGCCCGAGGTATATGTATTGCCGCCTACCTTAACAGTAGCCTTAACCATATAGTCTCTTACATTCTGTCTGCGGGAAACCTCGGAGTATACATAGCTGTCGGTCTGTCCGCCGGAGTAGTCCAGGTCGCCGTCTGCGATGCTTCTTGCAGATGCGCTTACGGTAAGTAAAGATGTGCTGAGCATTACAGCGCCGAGAGTTGCTGCGATCTTCTTCTTAAAATTTGCGTTCATGATTATTTCCTCCTGAATAATGTTCTTCTTTCGCCGATATGCCGATAACGACCGCGGTCATTATTCTGTATCAAAGCCCGTCATCTCCGAACCGCGCGCATCTCATTGATGATAACTCTGATCCGCATACCTGACAGTTGTTATTATAATCCTGCACTTGTTCAAATACTACCGTTTCGGAGCAAACGGTATAAAAATCAGAGTAAAATGTATTTTCCGCGCTTCTATATTTTCTGCGATCCCGACGGCATAACGAAAATCGGCGCACCCGAAGGCACGCCGAGAAAGTATCATTCTGCCATATATTCTACGCCGTTTATTTCAACGCCGCTGATGTTGTCGATATCAAGTATCGTTCCGAAGCGGTAAGTGAAGCTGCCTGTACCTGGTGCGCCCGAATATTCACGAGTCACACTATCTGAATCCTTGATGGTATCCTCAATATCTATTCTCTCGCCGTCAGTTGAGATGATGACAAAAGAATTCAAATACACGACTTCTTCGTGACCGTCCTCGGGATATGCCCAGTTTTCGTCCTGCTCACTGACGCCGTAAGCGCTGAGAGTAAGCTGACCACCGTTATCGGAATACAGCATTTTTGTCGGAACGTTGGGCGTGGTCAGCAGGTCGAAGCTTATATCGTGAAAATAGGTATAGTCCTCAACAACAACTCTGCCGCCGTAATCGTCAGTTTCGCCTGTCTCGACAAATTCATAAAACTCCAGTCGTATAGGTCTGGAACTGTCGATGTAAGAGTTCTTCACAGGAAATGTGAATGTTCTCGTCAACTCAAATTCAGTATGAGCCTCGCCGTTCCAGCCCTCGAATCCACCCCCTGTGGGAGATATTACCTCACCCGTATCTGCATATACGAGTTTCGACCCGCCCGATTCAAGATGCGCTTTAGCATCTTCGGTCAGAGCAGTCAGAGTCAGTACACCTTGTGTAAAATTGCCGTCACACATCTCGGTATCAACTGTCAGGCGTATCTGTCCGTTTTCCACCGTTCGTCCGTTCACAAGTCCGTTTTCCTCCAGCTTCTGAGCGCCATCCTCGGTGTAGTATATGCTGACCTTTTCTCGATGAGTAAGCCGAAGATGATCGTACGCATACGACCCCACAGGTATCATCATCGCTGCCGCTGCCGCAAAACCGATCATCAGTTTGAACGGTTTAACAGCCGCTCTTTTTTTCGCGGGAGCATAGTTCCTTGCTGTCTCTAAATATTTCTCATCCGTTCCGTTCATTGCCTTGAATAATTCAAATCCGTTCATAACTCCACGTCCTTTCCTTTCAGATATTTTTTCAGCTGTTTTCTTGTTCTGAACAGCATCGACCTGATCTTCGTTTCCGTATAACCGTACTTTTGTGCTATCGAAGCCGAGCTTTCGCCATACCAGTAACGCAAGATGAATACTGAGCGCTTTTCGTCATCGAGCGTTCCGAGAAAATCGTTCATCAGTTTTTCGAGCCGCTCGTCATCTTCCGAACGCGTATCCGAATCATCGGGGATGCACTGCTCCATTTCGGCGGTCAGTTCGACAACACAGGCGTTTCGGCGGTCTGCCGTTCTTTTTTCTATCATGTTTATAGCGGTACGTCTGCAAACTGCCGCACAAAAAGCATACAGACTGTCGGGACGATGCGGCGGAATAGCGTTCCAGACCTTGAAATAGGTATCGTTCAGACATTCCTCAACATCGCTCTTATCCGAAAGCAGTCTGCCTGCCAGATACCCGAGCTGAGTGCCGTATTTCTTCATAGTTTCCGCGACAGCACGTTCATCGCGTCCGAAGTATAGCCCGATCAGCTCCTTGTCGTCCATGCCGTTCACCTCTTTTCTTTCCGAAGGTTCATGAGCCTTTCACTATTATAGTCAGAAAAAAACCGAAAGTGTTGCACATTCCCCAAAAAACAGATAAAAATTTCGGCGCACCCGAAGGCACGCCGAGAAACCATCATCTTTTTTCTTACAATTCGTTCATCATCTGCTCGGGATTTTCTTTCGCCTTCACAGCGCCGAAAGCCTTAACGATAACCCCTTCCTCGTCGATGAGGTAGGTGGAGCGTATCAGTCCGCTGAGCGGCTGTCCGTCCTTGTCCTTCCTGCGAACATCATACGCCGTGATTACCTCAAGCTCCGTGTCTGACAGCAGAGGGAACGGCAGGCCGTTCTTTTCCTCGAAACGCTTGTGCGACGCCACGCTGTCCTTGCTCACGCCCAGCACCACCGCGCCTTTTTCGCGTATCTGCGGATAGCGGTCGCGGAAACCGCAGGCCTGTCCTGTACAGCCCGAGGTGTTGTCCTTCGGATAGAAATAGAGTATCACCTTCTGCCCTCTGTAGTCCGAGAGCCTGCGCACTTCCCCGTTCTGGTCGGGAAGTGAAAAATCGGGAGCTTTTGTGCCTGCGTCTAACATAGTCTGTCCTCCTCACTCGTTTTCAACTTCGCGTTTCAGCTTCTGTGCTGTTTTTTCAGCTTCTTGTTACAATACATATCCTCGTCGGCCTTTGAGATGAGCGCGTCCAGCGTATCGGGGAGCAGCTTTCCGCTTGCGTGACCTATGCTTGCGGAAATGGGATACGGCTTGTCCGCAAGAGCGTTTGCTTTTTCTATCATCTGTGCGATCTTCTGCTGCTTTTCATCGGCAGGGACACCGCAGACGCTTATCATACAGAACTCGTCACCGCCGATACGAGCAGCTATCTCGGCATCGCTCTCGACGCTCTGAAGAGCAGCGCCGATCGTTCTTATGGCTATATCCCCCTCTTTGTGCCCGAAATTGTCGTTGACGAATTTCAGCCCGTCCAGGTCGATGATATAGACCGTGACCGCTGAGCCCTCGTCAGTCCTGAGCTTTTCCTTTATCCATCTGTCCATGCCGCGGCGGTTGAAAAGACCCGTCAGCGCGTCCTTTTCAGAAAAGCTCATCAGCTTGTTGCGCACCCTTATCATTTCAAGACCAGTCTCGATATTTCTCAGCCACAGGGAGAAGACCTCATCAAGCCCCTTCTTTTCGGTCAGCCGCCTTTTCAGCACCGCATAGCCCAGCGCGTTTTGGATGTAATGCACGGGCGTGAAATAGTAGACCATAGGCTCGTCATCGCCGCCGTCAAGATACGGCAGCAGTTTATCGGTGTCGAAGAAAACACCGCTCGTATCGGAACAGACGATGCTGTCTTCTTTTGTGTCGAAAACCAGCTTCATCCTCTCGGGATAGCCGTTTTCGAGCAGGCTCTCATGGTCGCCCCAGTCTTCGCGCAGGCAGATGCAGAAGCGCTCATACGGTCTGAGAAGATATATCTGGTGGCTAATGTTTTCAAGGCAGCGGTCGGGAGTCTCGGCGCTGTTTATCTGCTCGGACATATAGCTGCTCAGCAGACGGTTCAGGGTTATCTCGTTCTTGACGCGCTCCTCCCCGAAGTTCGGGTTTTTCATCATCAGCGACAGGTCGAACTGGTTTATGATATCGTCCTTGTTGTCCTTGCAGCCGCAGCTTCGGCAGGTGATGAGGTTCTCGCCCGATGAGAGTGCGACAGGTCTTTTACCCGACTCGGGTGCTATCTTCTGAGCGATGATATTGACCGCATCCGCCGCCGTATGAGAGGTCAGCGGGATGAAAGTCGTTATCGTCGGGGCGTTGAAAGCCGCCTCAGCCGAAGCATCATAGCCTGTCACCAGCACGTCCTCGGGAACTCTGATGCCGTGCTTCGCGAGCCTGTTCACAAGCCCGATAGCTATGTAATCGGTCGAGCAGATGAACGCCTCGGGCAGGGCTATCTCGCCGTTTGCGACCTTTTCCGCTATCTCCTCACCGAAGCTGTACCAGAATATGCCGTAGAATATCCTGTCCTCGTTCACGGTGAGTCCGCAGTTCCGCATCGCACTGCGGAAGCCCTCAAGACGATTGAACGAAACATCCTCGTCCTTCGGGCCCGCAAGAAAGCAGATATCCTTGCAGCCGTGAGTCCCGATGATGTGACGGGTGATCTGCTCAAAAGCGGCGGTATCGTTCGTAAGCGCGATCTCATGATCTCCGAAACTCATATCTATGGACACGATGGGCTTATCGGGGATATCCTTCACGATGTCCAGCAGTTTATCCCTGACCGTTTCGATATGATCCTCGGTCAGCGAGACGGTATCCACGATTATGCCGTCGATCTCGGGACTTCTGATAAGTTCGTAGATGTTCAGCTCACCCACAAGATAGTTCTTCAAAAAATGGCAGACCTGCACCATCGAGGTGAACACCAGTACGTCAAATCCATAGACACGGCTCTGACTGAAAACGCCCTTCAGCAGTCGCTGTGCAAAAATACTGTTGGGATTAGAAGTAATGAACGCTATTTTCCTGCGGCGCATCGCACCCACCTCCATCTTGATGTTCATTATATTTATTTTACCACACTATGACATTTCTGTCAATCGGGATAAATGAGCGCCGCAGGGATTTTTTCGCCCATGAGGGCTTTCTGCGCCCGAATAGTCATCCTGCACAAATGCCGAGACGAATTATTGTCGAACATTCCGCGTTCAGAAGCTTGACATTGACGTTGCATCAAGTGCTATAATTGTATTTACGATGGAAACCACGAAAACCCGAGGAATGTGCGAAGGTAATTGCCGATCTTATCGAAGAGATCAGATAATTACAGCCTGTCGGGAACGTCATGCTGTTGATACACCGAATTTAAAAAAAGCCCGAAAACTGCGTGTTCTCGGGCTTTTATCATTATCCGTAATATGTCTCTTTATCTGTCTGAAAGCGGGCTCGCGTTACTGTTTTTTTACGAGCCTGAGATACAGGAATGTGCCTGCCGTCAGTATCAGTGCGCCGGCAAGCATCCACAGCTTGCTGATGTCTTCCCTTGATGACATGGAGAACATATAGAACACACCGAGCTTATCCTTGCCGAAGAAATTCAGCACATAGTATATCAGGGACGCCATATAGCCTATGAAAACATTCCCGCTGATACCTGCCGCGGCAAGACCGATGCTTCCGAGAAACAACGCTGTAGCGATGCCGCCGAACATCATGCCTGCGGTGACTGCGCTCTCGCTGAGATGCATGACCGCCGTTATCACCGCGTAGGGGACAACTGTCAGCAGGGCAAGATATGCGATGCGCATCATACATACGCTGAGGTAGGACATCCTGCGGACGCGTACCGTGTCGCGGATGTTCTCGTTCTGTTCGGGCAGGAAAACAGGGGTCATGAGGACTGTTCCCGTCAGGACGAGGTACATTTCAAGGGGCTGTGCCGCATTCTCCCTTGTGAGGGATGACAGCCCGAACACAACGGGGGTCATCACAGTCAGCAGCACCATCACTATGATGTGCGGAAGTGAATTAGCTTTGAGATTGATGGCGAAGCATCTTCTCAGACATTCTGATGCCATTGAACTTTCCTCCCCTCCTGAGATCGTATACGAAGGCTGTAAGAAGTGCGCAGACCAGTCCGACCGCGGTGAAGAACAGACGGTTCACCGTGAACTGATGCATCTGTCCCATAAAGACATCCCTTTCACCGATGGTATTATGACGGACTACAAATCCGAACGTGCTTATCTTTCCTGCTATCGGAGTAGTCATAACGCTTGCGAACCACCAGACGAACTGCGCAAACACCGCCGCGATACCCGAGAAGAACTCGGTCACGAGCATACCCATGCCTGTTGCGGCGATGACGGTAGGCAGGAGCCAGATGAACGTGTATTTTAAGAACGCAAGGTTGTCTACCCTGCTCACCGTGTAGAACATGGCTATCTTGATATGTGACCACAGAGCCATGACGAGCACGGGCAGCATAAGCATGGTGACAAGCGCCGCAAATCTTGAAAGGACGATCTTTGACGAGGATACCTCTCTTGAATAGATGAGCTGATACATCCTGCTCCGCTTGTCTGAGGTGCAGAGTGCCGCCGCCACGAACACGGGCAGAAGCGAAAGAAAGATACCGCCGTAATCGCAGAAGAGTCTCGCGTAGCCGTTTGTGAACCTGTCTTTTTCGGCAAGCTCATCGTATTCGGCCTTTGCCTGCTCGTAGGTCTTGGGGACGCCTCCGAATTGAAGGCTCAGCTGTTCGGGTGCAAACGAAGAGCCGCCGCCGAGGATGCTGTCCGCCTCTGTCATAAAGGCTTTGAACTCCTCATAGGTAAGTCTTGACTGTATATCGTAGTCGGGCTGATCGTGATACATATCATTACCGTTCTCAACGGAATTCAGTATATCCTTCAGCTCGTTTTCGTCCATGCCTGTTATCTTCTCACATATCATGCACATCTTCTCTTTTTCCGCCGTTTTCAGATGAACGATATGGATAAAGCCCAGAGGGTATGTACGATACTCATTGATGAGATAACAGCGTACAAGGGCATTTGCTGCCGCAGGCATTATTATTTCGGGGTCATCGGTGTATGCTGTGCCGTAATCCTGCCAGCCCTGCTGAGGCTCATTCAACACAAGTCTGTCATCCCGCAGTTCTTCGCCGAGAAACTGTGAAACCAGAAACAAGACCATTATCGCGCAGAATATCCAATATATGACGGAGCGCGATATCTTTTTGCATTCCTTGGTATAAAGCATCATTCCCCACCCCCTTCTGCGATGCAGTTGTTCCTGTAAAGGCAGTAGATATAGGCGTCCTCGATATTCGGCTCTTCGCGTCTTGCGCCGCCTATATCGGGCTTGCTCTCGGAAACTATCCTGACCTGAGTGCTGCTGCCCTGCATCACCATGCCCGTTACGGTGCAGGCGCTTTTCACCTGCGGGAGAAAGCGGCTGTCCACCACAGCCGACCAAACCTTGCCGTCGGCTTCATCCACAAGGTCGCGGACCTTGCCATTCCAGAGAATTTTTCCGTCATTAAGTATCGCAAGTTTTTTGCAGGAGGCTTCGATATCCCCGACGATGTGAGTCGAGAGGATGACTATCCTTTCCTCTGCGACCTCGCCCAGCAGATTCCTGAAACGAATGCGTTCCTCGGGGTCGAGGCCTGCTGTGGGCTCATCGACAATCAGCACCTTCGGGTCGTGGAGAAGCGCCTGTGCGATGCCGAGCCTTCTGAGCATACCGCCCGAAAGCTGCCTGACCTTCTTTTTGCGGTGTTTCTGTAGGTTTACTTTTTTGAGCAGCATATCCGTGCGTTCCTGTCTCAGCTTTTTGTCCATGCCCGAAAGCACGCCGAGGTAATCGAGACATTCGTCCACCTTCATCGAGGGGTACATGGAGAATTCCTGCGGAAGATAGCCCGTCATACTGCGGATATCCTTCGCCTTTTCTATCGGCACACCGCATACGCTTATCTCGCCGCTGCTTTTCGGGTGCAGGGTGGCGATTGTCTTCATAAGCGTCGTCTTGCCCGCGCCGTTTCTTCCGAGAAGCCCGAACATACCCTTCTCTATCGTGAGGTCAACACTGTCGAGCGCTTTTTTCTGACCGTAGAATTTGCTCACGTTCTTGATGATTATTTTGTCGTCTGCCTTTCTTTTTTCTTTCATAGTATCACCTGCTTTTATTTTTTTCCTTTTACTTTTACAAAAAGTGAACCTGCTGTGGATAAAGATCTGGCTTGCGCCAAATTTGTGCCTTTCGGGATGTGGGGCTTGGATTTGCCGATTTTATATTTGTGCGCTTACGGGTTGTTTGTTAACTTCCCTCGTTTTTGATTGCCTTACGGCAATACGAGAGTTTCACTCTCGCGCTTTTGACCAAAGGCTTCCGCCTCAGGACTCTGACCAGCTTCGGCAGCCGGACCGCCTATATCGCAGCTTTGTTTGTGCGGGGCTTTTATTTTGAGCTCGGAATGTTCGGTTGAGCGTCTCGTTTGTCTTTTTTTCTGATTATCGTGGGAACACTTTGTAAAAATTCGGCGTGAGAGGGCTGTAATAAAAGATCACAGCGGTCTCTCCCGCTGTGATCTTATAATAAAGCATAATTATCAACTTTTTATCAACTTTTGCAAAAAAATTTCTGCGGTAACTTTTCCGCCGCCGTTTTCGCCGTTTTCTATAATGAGATCGCCCCCAAGTTTGCCGCAGAGTATCTTACAGATATACAGCCCGAGTCCGAAATGCATATCCGAATTCTGCTCATCACGGAAAAACGGCTTTGAAGCCTTTTCGACAGCTTCCTCCGAAAATCCCCTGCCGTCGTCGCACACGCTAATGCACAGCTTATAGTCCGAAGTGCTGACTGTCACATCTATCCTGCTTTCGGCATAGCGCACCGCATTCGAGACCATATTCTCATAGACCTGCATGAGCAGTTCGGTATCGGTATACACCGCGCCATTCCCGAAGCGCGATATAGAAAACTCCTTATCCGCCGCCACGAGCCTGCCCGTTTCTCCGAGGGCTGAACACAACTCCTCAAGCCCGACCTCCTTCGGCATGGGTGAGATGTCTTCGAGCTTCTGCACGGCGTTCATCTTTTCGGTATAGTGGGTCAGCCGTGACACCTGCTGCTGCATTTTGTTCAGGATGTCATCGCGCTTTTCCGCAGTGAGTCTGTCGCCGTAGTTCTGCATCAGCTCGACATACCCCGAAAGCACGGTGAGCGGCGTGCGCAGGTCATGCGAGAATGCCGCCGAGAGCCGCCTGCGCTCCTCGATATGATGCCATATCTCAAGATTGCTGTCAAAGAGTTTTCCGCGCATATCCTCGAAAGCGGTGCAGAGGATGCCGAGCTCGTTATCCTTATGGTACTGAACATGAAAATCCAGTTCGTTATCCGCTATCTTCTTTGAAGCCTTCATGAGTATCCCTATCGGCTCTTTCAGTTCGCGGCTGTAGAAAATGAAGCCTGCCGCCGCCACACAGAATATCACCCAGAGCGGTATCAGAAGATAGTCCGCCTTTTCTATCAGAAAAAGTATAGTCGGGCTGCCCGTGCTTTCCCATGTGACTGCACTGCCGTTGACATTCACTGCGGTGATAGGGTGTACGGAGCGGTATCTTTCGGCAGCCGCGCTTGTAAATTTGCTGATAAGGCTGATACCCAGCAGCGACGCCGCAAGGCAGAGCGGAAGATATTTCAGAAGCGCCATTTTCAGCGACTTCATACTGTTCTTTAAGTTACCCATTTATAGCCTATGCCCCACACTGTCTCGATATGCTTGTCCTCGCCGACCTTTGCGAGCTTTGAGCGAAGTCTCCTGATATGCTCAGCCACTACAGAGCTGTCACCTTCTGCGTCGAAGCCCCATATCTTCTCGTAAATGCGTTCCTTGTCGTAGATCTGCCCCGCGTTCACCGACAGAAGTTCAAGTATCTGAAATTCCTTCTTTGCCAGATCCACCGTCTTTCCGCCGACAGTCACGGTCTTTGTGCTGTAGTCGATTGTTAAGTTGCCGTTCATCAGTACGTCGTGCTTTGCGCTGTCTCTTTGGTCGCGCCTGATGTGTGCCGCAACTCTTGCGCCGAGCTCATCGAGCGAAAAGGGCTTTATTATGTAATCGTCGCCCCCTGCCGCAAAACCCGCTATCTTGTCGCTGTCCTCGATTCGGGCTGTCAGGAAAACTATCGGGCACGAAACGTGGTCGCGGATACGTTTGCAGACCTCTATGCCGTCCGCGTGGGGCATATTGATGTCGAGCAGTATTATATCGGGCTTTTTTGAAGCCTGCTCCACAGCCGAAAGTCCGTCAGACGCCGTCATGACATGATAGCCGTTCAGCTCGAAGTAGTCCTGCACAAGGCTGACCACGTCGGGTTCATCATCTGCAATCAAAATTTTGTACATATATTTTTTCCTCCCTGATGTTCATACATTATATTATACACCATATTTTTGCATATGTCAATTTTGTGCGAAAGTACCGACTTATCACTTTGGTTGAATTTTTATCATCATATAAGTGATTGACCTTCACCGAAAATACGGAGAGAACACTAGCGAACATACGTTATGCCGTTTTTATACAAAAAGCACCCCGATGCAGATGCGGTCGAGGTGTTTTGATATGCTGTATGGGTCACTTCAGCGAATAATATACCGTGTACTGCTCATCGGTAACGTCGTAAAGCGGCTTAAACTCAAAATTCACGGGCTGGTTCACCGTGGTGTAGCAGTTCTGCTTCCACACATAGGTGCCATAGGTATGCTCGGTCCTCTGATACAGCGCTTTTTCGATGTTGCCGCCGCATACTATGCCGCAGTCGTTCGCGGTCAGACCTGCAAGCACTATCGGGCCGTCAACCAGGGCGCAGAGCTCGGGACGGTCTTTCAGCGGCTCGGCGACGACCTTTGAGCCGAACACGAGATTTATCTCCGTGCGTCCTGTCCACTCGTTTTCAAGGACTATGTAGTTGTCCGAAACGGCGTATCCCGATTCACTGCCGTTGATTATCAGCTTCGGCTTTCCAACGCACCAGCAGGGTATCCTGAGCCTTAACGCAAAACGCGCGGGATCATCGCAGGAGATGACGAATTTGACCGACCAGCGCGACTTCTCGCCGTCCGAGTGTTCGTCAAAGTACACCTGATTGCCGTAGCTCAGCATATCGGTGGTCTGGGAGATATTGACGGTGCTGTCCCCAATGCCGACCACGGCTTCGGAGGGGATATACTGCGCCGCGGTGATGCTGTTCTCATCAGTGTAATAGATAAGGCTCGGGTACAGCGACTGACTCTGCACCATCGTACCGTGACAGCACCAGAAATCATGACGCTTGCTGCCCCACTTCTTTTTCGCGCCCGACCTGAGCGGCAGAAAATAGGTCGGCATACCGCTGTCCTTGTTCTGCTGTGCGAGAAAACCGTTGTACAGGGCGCGTTCGATGTAATCGGCGTACTTTGTGTCGCCCGACCACCTGTAGAGATAGTCGGCAGTCCTTACCATATTATATACGGTGCAGAACTCCTGATCGTTATCCCCGATGTACTGCGCCATCTTGTGCGGCGGTATCCAGAACTCGCCCGCGTTGGCGCCTGTCGTCGCATACATACCTCTGTCGGTGACGGCATTCTTCCAGAATTTCTCGGTCAGCTGCTTGTAGAAACGCTTGTCGTCGTCATTTTCGAGCACTTCATAAAGCCTTGCCGAACCGTGAGAAACGGGAATGCTTGCGTTGGCGTGATCGTTGGAGAGCGCATCGCCGCCCTCCGCGAGCTTTTGGAAAAGCCCGTTGTGCATATAGGCATCTATCAGCCAGAGATATTTTTTGTCATTCGTTATCGAATAGAGCTCCGCCCACTGTTCGAGCATTCCGCCCTGTTCGCCCTTGTACGCGATATACGGGTCACGATCTGAAGCGGCTTTTATCCACCTGATATACCAGTCGGCAAGATGATCGGCGATCTCAAGTGCCTGCTCGCTGCCTGCGAAACGGTAGGCGTCAACAAGCCCCATTATCGTCTTGTGCATGGTGTACTGGGGCGACCAGATGTACTCGCTGCCCGAAAGCCTGTTGAGGTATTTTTCGGGAATAGAGCCGACCCACTCGCCGCCGTTCAGCTTCTGACATCTCGCAAGCTCGGATACGATCTTGTCAAGCTTGACTTTAAGCTCAGTGTCGCCATCAGATGCGATAAAAGCGGCGGCAGCCGACAGCCAGTGACCGAGAAAATGCCCCCTGAGCTGACAGGTAGGCGATTCCCAGCCCCAGTGCAGTTTCGCACTCGTGGGGTCGGAAAGCACCTGAAGCTCGGGAAGGATGACACCTGCTTCGAGGTAGAAATTCTGAAGCAGGCACTGAGTGTCAAGCTCCAGCAGATAAGCCTTGTCAACGTTCATACGTTCACGGAAGATACCGCCCGTAACGTGTACATTTTTCTTTGCGATAGTTTCCATCATAAAAAATCACACCTTATAATATTTTCATATCACTCCCTGAGATAAGCGGAGGAAGAGCCGCTTTCACTGAAATTATAGCATATATCTCTCCCGATGTAAAGAGACAATATTTTCGCATATATCAGACTTTTATCATTTGCGAAGTTCATGGATCCTGGAAATGACAGGCAGTCACGACCGTTTTGCAAGTCATGTCATCCAATAATGGAATGGGAATAGTTCATCAAATCACATACAAATTGTTATATATCATATATAAATGCGGAATTAGCAGAGCATAAGTATTGACAAGAAAATGCCATCATGTTATAATGATTATGTTATAAGGATTAAGTTATACAAAATATATCTAAACTTATGGTTTCACTATCTATAGAATCAGGCTGATGATACCCGGTTTGGAAATATTATTCTGATAGTTTCTGTTTATGAAAGCGCGTGAAATAATAAACAGTATGCTATAAATATTTTATCAGCTTAAAAAGCAAAAATTGGAGATGATCTTTTTATGAAAATGAAAAAAGAATTGCAGCTTTTGGTGCTGCTATGGTAATGGCGCTTTCTGTGGCTTCTATCGGTACAAGTGCAATAGAGTATTGCGGTGGAAAATGGCTGAAAAAAAATGAAATTCATAATGGTTCTCTTTCTGAAAGTGTCGGTGAAATTAATGGCTTTACAGAATATGGCGGAGCTTATAATAGCAATGGAGTAAAAGCTTGGTGCGGTTATTGTCCTTTTAAGCATTATGCCAGAGTTGGCTCCGGTGGAAAATACAAAGAATCCAGAAGAAGTAAAGGTATAGCGGTCGAAACAGGCTATATCCCCCTGAAAAATAACAAGGCAAGACTTGAAGGATGGGTTGAAATATAAGGATATGAAAGAAACATCTATCTTGGCATTGAGCAGCGGTGGCGGAGCTATCAAGGGCAAAACGAGAAAGTTCTTTTCCAAGTTTGGAAAATATATTTTCCCGATAATCGTTGCTCTTGTACTTTTGAGCCATATAATCAACAGCATAATGTGGAACAACTATAACAAAAAATATTATCTGCATTTTGTGAATAAATTCAATGTGGACGAGTCTTGTATGGATCAAAGATTAAGGATAGGATATCTTGTATATAAATATCATGGTTATGACTTTACGCTAGAGTTTGATGAGCCGCAAAAAAATAAATACAATTTTAAGGTAAGATTGCGATCAGGCGGATATTCTTTGGCAAAGTTAAAACCTGTTTATTTGGAAACTCCGCTCAGTGAATACCGATATGAATATGGAATGAGTTGTTTTATTGATCGTTTCGGTAATAGAAAGTATTTCTTTAATCTATGGGAGTATTTGGATAATCCGGATTGGTCATATGATACCTTCGGTGTTGTTCTGAAGGAAGACGGTACTTTTGTATACGATGATAAAGATTCACCCGAGATCACCGACGAACAACGTAAGATCGTTGAATATTTCAGGAAAGATATTCTTGACCTCAAAGCCGAGATAGATAAGATCTTATCATAATGTATTCGTATCATATCTCGGATATCGGCATAATGATCCCGCAAAATATATAAATATTTTAGCGCAGGGATTTCAGAGAGATTTAAGACGTGAGCGATATTGTGTTCACGTCTTTTTTTAAGAAGGTGGACTTGATTTGATAAAAGGAATAAAGTATTCGGCCGCAGCTATATTATTTTTGATATTTCTTGTTTTCTGCGGCGAAACAGCATATACAAGCTTTATTGACAAAGCATTTGATGAGTTTAATTCTATATATTTTGAAAAAGTATATGAAAATGACGAGATCATCGAAGATTTCGCCGCTCTGACAAAAAAACACGATTGTTATGGATATCTGACGATATATGACTACTCTGACGGATATAGCGAAATATACTGCTGTTCCGAAGGTGATACGGAAAGAATAAAGAAAAAGCTCGGAGCCGATAACTGCTCATTCAATACGATATTAAACGGTTCATATAAGCTGGTATTTGCGGATATGAGCGATATAGAAAAATATACCGAAAACGACTGTATTATTCAGCAAATACTGATCGACGGAGATGTAAATGATATATATTCGCTATATAAGGAACTGGATAGTAAATATGAGGTATCATGGGAAGGCACAACGAAAAACTCGGATAAATGTATATATGTCGGTGCGATATGTATACTTCTGATACTGCTTCTTGATATATATGATATCATCAATAAGAAACGTAATGTATGTATATCGGTCTCAGTCGGAAATTCGCTTTGCGGTATAATATTCAAGGAAGCGGTCAGGGATATCATCATATATACTGCGACAGGTGCATTACTGATATGGGTGTTGTCAGGATATACCGCTGTAGTTCTTATAAAAGATAAGATATGCATATATCTTGCGGTATTGTTCGCCGCGAATACAGCTTTATATTTATCGTATTATTTTACAAATATATCTTCATCTATAAAGAATGAAAATGATTCCGATACGATAATGCCGATCAATTATACTCTAAAAGTTATATCCTGCTGTACGCTGATGATCCTTATTATATTTTCGGGAAAGATAAAGACACTTAAAAGCCAATATGAATGTGCTGAGAAATTCAATAAATACTTCAGCGGATATTCAAGGGTCGAGCTGAGTGAAAGTCCGTTATGGGTCCGTAAGATAGATTCATATATCACCGACACACCTGACAGAGGTTCAAATAATGTAACCAAACTTATCGATCAGGAGTTTGAAGAACAGCTGAGATTCTTTCAGCTCACCGATGAACAGAGCGATATCTTTCTTATGAACGGATATAATTTTGAGACAGGCAGCAGAGGACGAAAGATCATTATTGCGTCCGACTGTGCGGATAAATATATATCTTCATGCACAGATATCGACCTTTCAGACAAAGATATAACGATCCTTATCCCCGCCAGCTATAACCTTGGAGATCTTCACGCTGCGAAAAAATGGGTGAAGTATATCAATAAAGAAAATAATAAAAACCTGACGGTCGATGAGAAACACTACTCGTCAGCCAGGTTCATATCGTTTGAATATATATCAGGCGATTCGCTCATAAAGGACGATTATATTATAAGCTCGGTCGATTCGCCTATAATCATATATTTCCCGAAAGCGGCAGAATACGGCTTTTTTTATTATCAGTCGATACAGACGAATATGAGCAAGAATGACTCAAATCAGCTGATAAAAAATGAAGGTCTTGCATCTTTATTTACCGATATATCGACTGTCGAAACGCTATCAAACGGCTATATGAGAAAGCAGTATTCAGAAATAACAACATATCTGATATTGCTCATATCGTGTGCGTTTTATTATCTGACATCTTCGTTATCATTGGTATTTCTTGATATAAAGCTGAACAAAAAAGAAAGAGCTATTTCATACTCAGTTGGAAACAGCATCTTCAGCCGATATGCCGATATTATATTAAAGCTCACGGGTTCGGCGATACTTTCGGGGGCAATATCGTTATATATCCTGTACAATATACATCAGTTCAGAGCGGGTATGATCGCAGTTATAATGGCTGAGGTCATCCTTACAGACTTGCTGATGCTCTCATTCATCGCATATATGAACGAGAAAAGAAATACAATAAAGATACTTAAAGGCGGTGCGCTATGATAGAAGTCAGAAATTTAACAAAGGTATATGGTGATAATATTATCTTCAACAATGTATCATTCAATATCGAAAACGGCAGTTTTGTTGTATTTTCGGGCAAAAGCGGCTGCGGTAAAACCACAATGCTCAATATGATAGGCGGTCTGGAAAAGCCCACATCGGGTCATATCATAGTAGACGGCACGGATATCACAAAAAACAAGAGAAAGATCGAATATCTCAGACAAAAAACGGGTTTTCTGTTTCAGAATTTCGCTCTTATCGATAACAAGACTGTAAAGAAAAACCTTGAGATCATCGCCCGAAAGAATCGTACTGACAAAACTGTGGATGATGTTCTCAATGAAGTTTCCATGCTCGACAAAAGAGATTCGATGGTCTACACTTTATCGGGCGGCGAACAGCAGCGGGTCGCACTTGCACGTCTTCTGTTTAAAAAATGTGAGATAGTTTTTGCGGATGAACCTACGGGTTCTTTAGACAAAGAAAACGCCGAAATAGTGATACGGCTTCTGAAAAAAATGAATAAAGACGGTAAAACCGTTATAATGGTGACTCATGATGAGGAACTCAAATCGATCGGAGATAACATAATCAACCTGTAAGTATACCGTTCGCAGCATATTTCTCCGCGATTTGTAAGCCTCACGATGATGACATCGATACTCGCAAATCCCATAAATATTAGACTTATCCATAAAAATTGCTTGACAAATCAGAGAACAAGTGATACAATAATAACATCAAAAAGCAAAAAGCAATGGCGCTTCTCCGTGATCGGAGCAAGCGCCTTTTTTGTTTTATCCGATAAACTATTGACGATAGGAGTGATAAAAAATGACACAGACAAAGCAGTTCACAAAGGCAGTGGGCAATGCAAATGAGATCAATGAGCTTCTCAGAAGATATGGTGTGAAGTTCGGCATATACAAAAACGGCGTGTTCAATGAGCAGTTTTTTCCGTTCGATCCTATCCCCCGAGTCATTTCGGCAGAGGATTTTCAGGGTATTGAAAAGGGACTTGTTCAGCGTGTAAACGCCCTGAATGAGTTCCTTTTTGATATTTACCACGAAAAAAATATCGTGCGCGACGGGGTGATCCCCGAGGATTTCATCTACATTTCGAAGGGCTATCTTGCCGAATGTGAGGGCATCACGCCGAAAAACAAAGTCTACAGCCACATCTCGGGCATCGACCTCGTGCAGGCAAAGGACGGCGAGTGGTACATTTTAGAGGATAATCTGCGCATCCCTTCGGGGGCGTCCTATCCGCTTATCGCGAGGGAGCTGACCCGTATCGCCGCGCCTCAGGCATTTGAGGAAAATGCCGTGGTCGATAACCGCGGCTATGCTGAGCTGTTAAAGGAAACCATGGAAAATGCAAACTGCGGCGGCATCAGGGCGATCCTCACCCCCGGGCGGTACAACGCGGCGTATTTCGAGCATTCCTACCTTGCCGAACACACCGACTCGGTGCTGGTTCAGAACGACGAGCTGTTCGTTGAGGACAACATCCTCTACCACCGCACATATTCTGGCGGGAAAACGAGGATAGGCGTGCTGTACCGCCGTATCGCGGACGAATATCTCGACCCGCTGACATTCTATCCCGAGTCGCTCATCGGCATCCCGAACCTGATGGAAGCCTACCGAAGCGGAAACGTCGGCATCATCAACGCTCCAGGAAACGGCGTGGCGGACGACAAGGGCATATACTATTTCGTGCCGAAGATGATAAAATATTATCTCGGCGAGGAACCGATACTCAAGAACGCGCCGACCTACCTGCCCTTCTACGAGGAGGATATGAAATATGTCATGGAGCATCTCGACACGCTGGTCATCAAGGACGTTGCGGAAGCAGGCGGCTACGGGGTCGTGTTCGGCAGCGACCTTACAAAAGAAAAACTGGAGGAATTCCGCAGAACGATCATCGCAGAGCCCCGCCGTTTTATTGCGCAGGAGGTCATCGACTTCCTCGACCTGCCTATACTCGACAACGGCGAGACCGTCATGCGCAAGGCAGACCTGAGGGCCTTCGTGCTTTCGGGAGAAACAACAAGGGTCTGGGCTTCGGGACTCACAAGGTTCTCGCGCAACCCCGATTCATTCGTCGTCAACTCATCACAAGGAGGAGGATTCAAAGACACATGGGTACTATCTCGTTAGAACACAGCGACCGCCTTTACTGGCTGGGCCGCTATACCGAAAGATTTTTCACAACATTAAAAGCGCTGGGCAGGCAGTATGACAGGATGCTCGGCAAACAGCACGGCTACACCGAATATCTCGAATGCTTCGGGCTGACCGACATCTACACGGACAACAGGGACTTCATTCGCAGTCTGCTTTTTGATACGAACAACGCTCACTCCGCGGCGTACAGCTTAGAACGCGCCTACGACAACGGCATCGTCCTTCGCGAGGAGATCTCCACCGACTCGCTGTCCTTCCTGCAAATGGCGAAGGACACCCTCTCAAAGGCGGAACAGAGCGGTAATGTCAGGCTGGCGCTGCTGCCGCTGGAGGACATCGTCTACAGCTTCTGGGGGAGCGTCAACGAGCATATCTACGACGATGAGATCAGAAACATCATCTACATCGGCAAGACCGTCGAACGGCTCGACCTGTTCATGCGCATGAAATATCCCTTTTCCACGGTCGAGAAGGAGTTCGTCAGGCTGATGAAAAACCTGAACCGCGTGCCGAAGGGGACCCCCTACCGCTACAACACTAAGTATCTCTCCGATCTGGTCGAGATACTCGGCACGGAAGAAGATTACAAGCGTGAGACCGAAAAGGCGATCGACAGTCTCGGGCACCTGTTTGAAAGGCAGGAGGTATTTGCATGAAGCACGTGAATTTCTACTACTCGACCAAGCTGACCTTTGACGATTATGTTCACGGCCACAGCTTCGCCCTGCGCATCATTCCGCCCGAGACCGAAACGCAGCATATCCTGTCGTGCAGCCTGAACATCTCGCCTTATGTTTCCACACAGCAGACGGCCGATGCCTTCGGGAACAACGTGACGACGGGCTATCTGAAGGGCGACCACCGCTTTCTCGATTTCGAGATAAAGGGCTCGGCAGAGGTGGATCACACAAAGCACCGCACCGACTATATGCCCTGCTATCTCTATCAGTCCCAGTACACCAAGCCCGATGATGAGCTGAAAACGTTCTATGACAGCATCAGGGGCAAATGCACGGGCACGGTGCAGGACAGAGCCGCATATCTCTGCGACTGTCTCTCCGACGTGATAGAGTACGAGAAGGGCTTCACCTCCACGACGACCACTGCGGCGCAGGCGTTTGAACTGAAAAAAGGCGTATGTCAGGACTTTTCGCACATCCTTATCTCGCTTCTGAGACTGGACGGCATAGCCGCAAGATACATCGCGGGGCTTGCTTTCTGCGACGGCGAGACACATTCCTGGGTAGAATTTTGGACAGGAGACCACTGGGAGGGCATCGACCCTGCGAACAACTGTCCTGTCAGCGACGATTACCTTGTGATCTCTCAGGGCAGAGACTTCCGTGACTGCGCCATCGACAGAGGCGTGATGTTCGGAAAATATACGAAGCAGCTCCAGCTCGTGCGCTCGGTGCTGACATAATGGGGTGTGACCAATGACAGAACGTGTGGCAAGCATTCCGCTTGCAGTGAACGAAGATCTCAACATACAAAAGCGCCGCATACAGAACGGCAGCAGCAAGACCCGCCTCAGTCTTGTGACAGGCACTCACGGTGATGAGCTTGAGGGGCAGTATCTCACATACATGGTGGGCAGCTACATCGACGAGCACATCGACCTGCTCGACGGCATCCTCGACATCTACCCTGCCCTGAACCCGATGGGCATCGACAGCATAACCCGCGGCATACCCATGTTCGACCTGGACATGAACAGGGTCTTCCCCGGTACGAAAAACGGCACCATGGTCGAGGTGATATGCTCGTCGATCGTTGACGACCTGTCGGGCTCGGACGTGTGCGTCGATGTCCATTCGAGCAACATCTTCCTCAAAGAGATACCGCAGATACGCATCAGCGTGCCGACTGCGGAAACGCTCGTCCCTTACGCAAAAATGCTGAACGTGGATTTTGTGTGGATACACGACGCCGCAACGGTGCTTGAATCGACCCTCGCCCACACCCTCAACAGCAGGGGCACAAAGACCCTTGTGGTGGAGATGGGCGTGGGTATGCGCATCACGAAGGAGTACTGTCAGCAGCTTTTCGGCGGCGTGCTCAACCTTATGAAGGAGCTCGGGATGTGGAAGGGCGAGACTGCGCCCGTGCGCGAACCCGTTATCTCGGAAGGGCGCGAGGTCGGCTTCGTCAACTCCGATGCGGCAGGGATATTTGTGCCCTGTGCGAATTTCGGCGACACCGTGAAGCAGGGGGATCATATCGGCGATGTGGTCGATCCGCTCACCTCAAAAGTGGTCGAGAAGGTTCAGGCTGTCTGCGACGGGATGATATTCACGCTCCGTGAATATCCCGTGGTCTACGGCGGCTCACTCCTCGCAAGGATATTACAGCCCGCAGGAGGTGATACCGAATGAAAAAGAAGATTCTTTTTTCGCTCAGATCGCCTTATCGCGAACAGCTCGACATTATCGGCTTCTGTTTCGGACACGGCAAAAAGGCGCTTGCGATAGTGGGTGCCATGCGAGGAAACGAAGTCCAGCAGATGTATGTCTGCTCACGGATGGTGCAGGCGCTCAAAAAGCTCGAAAGCGAGGGCAGGCTCACTGAGGACACCGAGATACTTGTGGTGCCCTGCGTGAATTACTACTCCATGAATATCGGCAAGCGCTTCTGGGCGATGGACAACACCGACATCAACAGGATGTTCCCCGGCTATGACCTCGGCGAGACTACACAGCGCATTGCCGACGGCGTTTTCAGCAAATTGCAGGGGTATGAGTACGGCATTCAGCTGGCGAGTTTCTACCAGCCGGGTATTTTCCTGCCCCACGTCAAGATGATGGACACGGGCTTCACCGACCCCGAGATAATGAAGGATTTCGGGCTGGAGTTCGGCATCGTCCGCAAGCCCCGTCCCTACGACACCACCACCCTCAACTACAACTGGCAGGTGTGGGAGACCAAGGCGTTCTCGGTCTACGCCAACGCCACCGACGAGATAGACGTAAAGGCCGCAGATGAGGCGGTAAATGCGATACTCCGCTTCATGAACAACCGCGGCATCGTCACTGCCAAAACGCCCCCCGGATATATCACCGAGATACTGAAAGAGGGGAAAACGAAGCAGATACAATCCGAAGCGGCGGGGCTGTTTTTCAGAACGGCAGAGATCGGCAAAACTGTTGAGCACGGTGATGTGCTGGGCATGATATACGACCCGCTCGACGGTGAGCTTGTCGCCGAGATCAGAACGCCCGTTTCGGGGACGGTATATTTTGCCTACAACAGTCCGCTGATAAACGCAAAGACCGTGTGCTTCAAGATAATCAAGTGACGAACAGACCTGTCTGACGCCTAAAAGAATGAAAGCTGGTCGTCCGTCCAGCGCTCCTGAACAGCCCGATGAATGACCTCGCCCTCCTGCAAATTCCCCGCAAGCAGGGGCGACTTCGGGTCATGAAGCCGCATATTCCGCCGAACGTTCCCGATGTTGTAGTTTGCGTAGCAATAGCGGCAAAGATGTCCGCAGGTGTCGTATGCGCCGATGTCCGTCCCGAGGACGCAGGCACATTCGGCTCTCTGCGACTTTTTCTTCGGCACGTTCAGGCGGGAGCCTATCGCAGTTTCAAAGGTCTGCTGTGTCATACAGCCGCCGCAGTCCACGCCGCAGGGCGCAAGTTCGGTGCCCTCGGCGCAGGCTTTGATGGTGATGCCGTAACGTCTGCCGATCTCCGCAAACGTCCTGCCGATGGTGATACGCTCCTGAGGTGCCACCGTCCGAGCCTGCGGAAAGTTCCGCTTTACCTTTTCGTAGAGGTCGATGAAGCTGATGACGCAGACATTCGTGAAGCCCGAAAGGGTGCGGCACATCTGCCCGAAGTCGGCGATGTGGCGTTCAAGGTTGTAGGTGCTGTCGATGAATATCGGGTCGTAACGCCAGCCCACGCAGTCAATTCCGACCGCCTTTGAAAGCGCGATGAAGTCCTGCATGACCGTTTCCTTCGGCGGAACGTTCGGCTCGACATCCCTGCCGTAGGGCGTGATGGTGACGAACCAATACTGATGAAACGCTTTCAGCTCGTCAAGGTGTTTCAGCATCGGCGCGGGGTTCTTCGTGCAGAACGCAAGGCAGTCCACCACTTCGGGGTCAAGCTCGTACCGCGTGACCCAATCGGGGCGGTAAGGGTTGCGCACCAGCACGAAACCTGCCCGTATCCTGTTCATGAACCACTCGGAATAAAATGCAGGGATATCCGTCCTCATGCCCGTGTTGATTATCATGTTTTCACCGCCCTTTTCTCTTTTCCCGACGTTTGCGGAGCTGTCGGAGATGCTCCGTCAGGTTGTTCGGGATCGTACAGGTCTTCTGTTATTATACCACACTGCCGTCAAAAACGCAAATTTCCGAAATAAAAGGCTATGTCTTCCGCGAAACCACGGATGACATAGCCTTTTTATCGTGTTATGTGACGCCTGAGCTCGGAAGAGGGTTTTGCAAAAGATCAAGTGTGTCAATAAAAAATTTTCCGAATCCGATATGCACATAAAAAACACATAATTGCCTGTAATGATATATCGTGAGGTGAGGTCTATGGCAGAAAGAACAGCCTGTCATTTGAAAATATCGGGGATGTACTGCATTCAGTGCGAGCATAGGATAGCCAAAGCCTTGCAGAATATTCGGGGCGTCCATAATATCAACGTCAGCTACAAAAAGGCAAAAGCAGACTTTGAAAGCGACGATTCCGTCACCTATGACAGCATCGTAAAAGTGATCGAAGATGAGGGATACAAGGTCGCAGGCACGGCGGACAGCGGCTTGCCGCTCAAAGGACTATTATCACTTGCGGCGATATTGGTACTCTATGTGCTGCTGCAATATACAGGGCTGCTGAACAAACTCGCCCCCTCACAGCTTGCACAGTCGGGAATGGGCTACGGGACGCTGTTTCTCATAGGCGCTGTGACCTCGGTGCATTGTATCGCCATGTGCGGCGGCATCAGCCTTTCCCAGAGCATACCCGATGAAGAAGACAGAAAAAGCTCCTTCTCCCGACCGCTTCTGTACAACCTCGGACGGGTCGTGTCATATACGGCAATAGGAGCAGTCCTCGGCACGGCGGGATATTTCATCGGCGGAGGGGCGGCGGTATCGGTTCCGCTGACGGTTCAAGGACTAATCAAAATTATTGCAGGAGCCATGCTGCTTATCGTGGGGCTTCGGCTGGTCGGTGCGTTTTCATGGCTGCAAAGATTTTCTCTGCCGCTGCCGAAGACATTCATCAGAATGTTCGGCAGAGCCTCGGCAAAAGCAAAGACCCCTTTTCTGATCGGACTGCTGAACGGAATTATGCCCTGCGGACCGTTGCAGGCGATGTGGCTGATCGCTCTTGCAAGCGGAAGTCCCTTAAAGGGGGCGCTGTCAATGCTGCTGTTCAGTCTCGGGACTTTGCCGCTGATGCTGGGGCTTGGCTCTCTTGTGACGGCTCTCGGAAAGAAGTTTGCTCACGCAGTACAGAGCGTTGGAGCGGTGACCGTAGCAGGTATGGGACTTGCACTGCTGACACAGGGCGGCGTATTGAGCGGTGTTCTGCCGACAGCGCTTGTATCGGCAGGCAGGGCTGCCGACACAGCGGTGAACATCGGCGGCGTGCAGATAGCCGAAAGCGAGCTGACATCGGGCAAATATCCCGAGATAACCGTTCAGGCAGGGGTTCCCGTCCGCTGGAATATCCACGCCGAAAAAAGCAGCATCAACGGCTGCAACTACATGATCGTCTGTAAAGACCTCGGTCTGGAATATGAATTTCATGAGGGCAATAATATAATAGAATTTGTCCCGAAAAGCAAAGGCGATTTCACTTATTCCTGCCGGATGGGAATGGTATACGGAAAAATACACGTTACGGAGTGAGGATAAATGGAACAGTATAATGTAACGGGAATGAGCTGTGCCGCTTGCAGCACAAGAGTCGAAAAGGCAGTCTCGGCGGTGGAAGGAGTCTCCTCTGTGTCGGTGAGTCTTCTGGCAAATTCAATGGGCGTTGAGGGTACGGCAAGTCCGTCTGAGATCATCAGAGCCGTGGAAAATGCCGGCTACGGTGCATCAGTAAAAGGCAGAGAAAGATCGGCAAAGAGCGCTGACGAGCTTGACGACAAGGAAACGCCCATGATGATAAAGCGCCTCATCGCATCGGTCATCGTGCTGCTGCCGCTGATGTATCTTTCCATGGGACACATGATGTTGGGCTGGAAATTACCGCCGTTTTTTGACGGAAATCACGTGGCAATGGGGCTTGTGCAGCTTCTGCTGACAGCGGTTATCATGGTAATAAACCAGAAATTCTTCATCAGCGGATTTAAGGCTGTTATCCACAGAAGCCCGAATATGGATACACTTGTGGCGACGGGCTCGGGAATTTCGTTTCTCCGGAGCGTATATGTGCTGTTCCACATGACGGGGGCAGTCGCCGCAGGAGATGAAGAAGCCGTCATGAGCGATATGATGAACTTCTACTTTGAAGCGGCGGCGATGATACTTACGCTCATCACAGTCGGTAAAACCCTTGAAGCCTACTCCAAGGGAAAGACCACAAACGCGCTCAGAGGGCTTATGGAGCTTTCCCCGAAAACGGCGGTGGTCGAGCGTAACGGCAGGGAGCAGACGATCCCTGCGGAGCAGGTACAGATCGGCGATGTGTTTGTGGTGCGCCCCGGGGAGCATATCCCTGTTGACGGCGTGGTCATTGACGGCACCAGTGCGGTGGATGAATCGGCACTGACAGGAGAGAGCATACCCGCAGACAAAATCACGGGCGGCTGCGTTTCGGCAGGCACGGTCAATCAGTCGGGATCTCTGCGGTGTAGGGCGGTCAAGGTGGGTGAGAACACAACGCTTTCACAGATCATCAGAATGGTCAGCGATGCCGCCGCAACAAAAGCACCTGTCGCCAAACTTGCAGACAGAGTGTCGGGGGTATTCGTGCCTGCGGTCATCGGCATTTCGCTTGTGACGCTGGTGATCTGGCTTGCCGTCGGGCAGACGGTCGGCTATGCGCTCGCCCGTGCGATCTCTGTTCTTGTCATCAGCTGTCCGTGCGCCCTCGGACTTGCAACACCTGTTTCGATAATGGTGGGCAGCGGAGTTGGTGCAAAGAACGGTATTCTTTTCAAGACTGCGGTTTCCCTCGAAGAAACAGGCAAGGCGCAGATCGTTGTTCTCGACAAGACAGGTACGATCACGAAAGGTGAGCCTTCTGTCACGGACATTATCCCGTTAAATACTGACGAAAAAACGCTTATCGAAACGGCGTACGCACTTGAACAGAAAAGCGAACACCCACTTGCGAAAGCGATCGTCACATATGCAGAGGGGCATGAAACTGTGCTGTCAAATGTCACGGATTTCAAGGCACTCTACGGCAGCGGACTGACCGCAAGGCTCGGGAACACCGCATATTTCGGCGGAAACGCGGAGTTTATCGGAAGCAAGGTAACGATCTCCGATGAAGTGAAAGAGACAGCTCAAAAACTTGCGGACGAGGGCAAAACGCCGCTGTTCTTTGCGGACGAGAGGCGGCTTTTCGGCATGATCGCCGTTGCCGATACGATCAAGGAGGATTCTCCCGAAGCGATCGCTCAGTTCAGAAAAATGGGGCTGAAAACCGTAATGCTGACGGGTGACAACGAGCGCACGGCAAATGCGATAGGCAGACAAGTCGGCGTGGATATGGTCATCGCAGGCGTTCTGCCGAATGAGAAGGAGAGCGTTGTGCGCCGACTGCAAGAACAGGGCAAGGTGGCAATGATCGGTGACGGCATCAACGATACCCCCGCGCTGACAAGGGCTGACATCGGTATCGCTATCGGCGCAGGAACTGACATTGCAATTGATGCCGCAGATGTTGTGCTGATGAAAAGTCGTTTGACCGACGCTGCCGCAGCGCTCAGACTCAGCCGCAGGACTATGCGCAATATCAGGCAGAATCTGTTCTGGGCGTTCATTTACAATGTCATCGGTATACCTCTTGCGGCGGGTGCTTATATCAGGCTGTTCGGCTGGGAGCTCAAACCCATGTTCGGGGCAGCAGCGATGAGCTTGTCAAGCGTTTCGGTGGTGACGAACGCACTCAGGCTCAACCTTGCGAAAATATTTGATACAAAAAATGACAGACCCCGAAAGGACACGGTGAGAGAATTGAACATGATATCCACGGCGTGGGAATGTATGCGGTGAATGACGGTTATTTTCTGAAAATTCTCGACAGCCAGAAAAATGTGCTGTGGGATATCGAGCAGCACGATATGGCTTGCTGTGAGGACATGATGCAGACGATCCGGGCGGATATGGAGCGTCTGAGAGATTCGGGCGGAAGCTTTGTTTCTCATGAATATCATATGTACAGCAGTCAGATGCTTGTGGGATATGCCGAGATCATGTATTACACGCCGTATTATATGAATGAGAATGCGTTTCAGTTTATGGATTCGCTGAACATCATACTTCCGCTGACAGGCATTGTTTCTGTCCTTGCGGCGGTCTTCACGGGTATACTGTTTGCAAGGCGCATCACCGCACCGATACATGATGTGATCTGGCATACGCAAAAAATAGCGGAGGGCGATTTCAGCTCACCCGATGAAAACAGCGTCAATTCCGCCGAGCTTTACGAGCTGTCAAGGGCTGTCACGACAATGTCGGAAACGCTTGAACGTCAGGAAAAGCTGAGTACTCGTCTGACGGGCGATGTGGCTCACGAGCTGCGCACTCCCCTGACGAATATCGCATCGCATTTAGAGATGATGTGCGAAGGGATATGGGAGCCGACACCCGAACGGCTGACAGGCTGCTATGAGGAAATACAGCGCATTTCGGGACTTGTGGACGATATGGAAAAGCTGCACAGGATAGATGCCGAGCAGCTCATTCTGAATAAGACGGTATTCGGCATAAAGCCGCTTATTGAGAACACAGTGTCGCTGTTTGAGAACGAAACGGCCGCAAAAGGGCTGACCGTGAGTATAAACTGCGGTGATATCACGGTCTGTGCCGACCATGACAGGATAGCACAGGTCGTGACGAATCTGCTGTCCAATGCGGTGAAATATTCCGAAAAGGGCGGACATATCCATATCATTGCGGAAATGCTGACAATTCTTTCCGACTGACAGTAAATGACACGGGTATCGGCATCATGCCCGATGATCTGCCGCATATCTTCGAGCGATTTTACCGTGCAGACAAGTCACGAAACCGCAGCACAGGCGGCTCGGGCGTGGGGCTCGCGGTCGCAAAGGCAATAATTGATGCTCACGGCGGAGCGATATCCGCAGAGAGCGGATACGGAAAAGGCAGCCCTGTCATAATCGCTGTGACGGACAAAAAGTGCAGAGATGCAATATCGGACGCCAACAGAAAGACAGGCGGCTGGAACGAAGGATTTGACCCGTTCTACGGCGCACCCGTGATCCTGATCGTGCTTGCGGATAAGAGTGTTCCCACCTATGTTTATGACGGCTCGCTGGTACTCGGGAATCTGATGAATGCCGCTGAGAGCCTTGGCGTGGCAAGCATCTGGATACACAGAGCAAAGGAGAAATTCGAGTCCGAGTTCGGTAAGGAAATACTTAAAAGCCTCGGTATCAGCGGCGATTACGAGGGTATCGGTCACTGTGCTCTGGGCTATGCCGCTGAGCCTGCAAAGGATGCTCCGCCAAGAAAAGAGAATTATATTTACCGTATAAAGTAAGATCGGGCATATATCAATGGCTTTTATGTGACTCGGCGCACCTATAAACCGTTCCGCACAAGTCATGATCGGAATTGCGGAGCATACCGCGACCGACAGATACCCTATTGGACAGAATAACAAACAAGCTCCGATACGCTGTTCACTGAACCGCGCTCGGAGCTTGTTTTGCTGCACAAATATCGGTTTACTTCAATTTGATCGCAGCTACATCAACATGATTAGGGATACTGTTGAAGGTGTACGAAGCGATCTTATCGCTGTTATAGACCGCATATTCGTTGCGGTAATTCAGCGGAATGATAACACTGCTCTCGTTGGCAGAGTTCAGAGCCTTGGTATATATCTCCTGTATTTTTGCGTTGTCATCGTAGGTATAAAGCCCCTTGATAAGCTCTTTAGCCTCGTTGTCCGACATGGAAGCAAGCGCTTTTGCCACCTGCGGGTCGGTGGAGTAGATGCCGTCTGTCGCCGTGTAGTCGGTGGAGGGGTACATATTCGCCACGAAGGTGTAGGGGTTATACGGGAACCAGTAGCTCATGTAGGCGGTCATCTCATAGTTCACCTGCGAGAATACCTTGTCAAAGAAGGTCATCAGATCGAGAGGGTCGGTCTTGACCTCGATGCCGAGCTCCTGCATCGTCTGCTGATAGTAGAGCACCACATCATCATAAACACCCGTTGCGGGATAGGTTATCGTGTAGGAAAGTTCCGTGCCGTTCTTGTCACGGACACCGTCGCCGTTTGAGTCCTTCCAGCCGTTGTCTTCGAGGAGCTTCACGGCTTCATCAAAGTTATATTCGGGAGTTCTGGTATCATACTTGCAGAACGGCATATCCGAGGGCATGACCGAATCGGCAGGGGTACGCAGTCCCGAATAGATATTCTCGGCGACCGCCGCCTTGTCGAGCGACATCTGGATAGCGGTGCGGACGTTCACATCGTCAAGCCCCTTTACATCGTCGTTCAGCGCGATGGACCCTCCCGAAACAGCAGACTTGCTTCCGCAAGCTGTTTTGTGTAGTCCTGCCGAGGATCTTTGAACACATCGAGGGTTCTTCCCTGCTCGATGATACTGCCCGACTCCATGACAGCGACTTTATCACAAAGCCTTGACGCAACTCCGAAATCGTGAGTGACAACTATCATGGACATTCCCTCTTTCCTCAGCCGCTCAAGCTCACCGAGTATCATGTATTCGCTCGGGGCTTTGCATTATCGTGACCGCGATCATCACACGCTGAAGCATACCGCCCGAAAGCTCGTCGGGATAGCTGTCCGTGATCTTTCTCAGATCGGTAAGATTGACGCTTTTCAGGGCGCTGTCAAGCCGCTCGTAAAACTCCCGCTTCGCCCTGCTGCCTTTAAGCTCAAAGCCCATTTCTATCTGCCTGCCAAGTTTTATCATCGGCGCAAATGCCGTCATGGGGTTTTGTGTTATCATGGCGATCTGCCGTCCCCGATAGCCTTTCGGGAGCTTCGCATTTCTGCCGAGCATCTCCCGATCCTTCCATCTTATACTGCCGTTCACTCTGAATATCCGACTGTTCAGCAGCCTCATGACAGCCTTGCTTGTCAGACTTTTTCCGCTGCCGCTTTCGCCTATAAGACCGAGAGTTTCACCCTTGCCGACCTCAAAGCTGATACCCTTTACCAGCTGTTCCTTTGTGGAACGAGCCGTTATCTCAAGATCGTTTACTTTCAGCATATCAGCCCTCCCTCGGGTCACAGATGTCACGGAGCGCTTCTCCGAAAAGGTTGAAGCCTGCTGCCGCAAACAGGATACAAAGCCCTGGATAAAGTATCAGCTCGGGGTGGCTGAATATCAGCTTGTTGGCATTAACGAGCATAGCGCCCCATTCCGCAGTACCCGTTTCAAGCCCCAGCCCGAGAAATGCGTAGCTCGATATCATGATGATGACCCCCGAAAGCCCCGTGCTGTACAGCACCAGCAGATGCGGAAAGATATACGGTATGATATGCTTCATGATGATGCGAAGTTCCGAACAGCCCGACATACGGCAGGCGATGATATACGGCTTTGATTTTTCACGCAGCACATAGGTGCGAACCACCTGCGCGTTCCATACCCACATCGCGATAACTATTGAGACAACTATGCTGAGAGCCTTCGATTCAAACAGTCCCACAAGCATCATCGCCACAAGAAATGGCGGCAGCGCCATGAAAATATTCGATATGATAACAAACGCTTTATCAACGATACCGCCGATATATGCGCACACAGTCGCAAGCAGGACGCTTATGACCGCAATCGCTGCTATCGTCGGAAGTGCTATCGCCATCGACACTCTCGAACCGTAAATGAGCCTTGAAGCGATACATCTCCCCATATCGTCCGTGCCGAGAGGATACTGCTCCGACGGCTCGGCGAATTTCTGCATGATATTCACTTTGTTCGGATCGTTCGGTGTAAGGTGCGGCGCATATATCATAGCAAATAATACTGCAAGCATCATCAGCAGTCCGATGACCGCCTGCGGTTTACGAAGTATTTTACCTGTCATACGCACGCTCCTTAGCCTGCTCCTTCGGGTCCAGAACAGTATTGATGACCTCAGCGAGGAAATTCACAGCAACCAATATGACAGCGATCACAAGCACGCAGGCGTTGACTGTCACCGTATCCCTCGAACCGAGCGCCGTGACGAGCATCGAGCCGACACCCGGGATAGAGAACACAAATTCTATCATGGCACTTCCCGCTATCGTGAAGCCGAAGCTCTGCCCGAGTAATGTCACCAGCGGTGGAAGTGCATATCTGCTGACCATTCCTGCGATCTTTCTCTCGAAAATGCCTCTCGCCCTTGCGTACATGACAAAATCGCTGTTGTAGCCGTCAAGGAGCGATGAGCGGAACACCCGTATATTTGCCGAGGCTGTCGGTATCGCTATCGCAAGTGACGGAAGAACAAAATCTTTGATATTCTCCGCACCCATGATGCTGAACCACGGAAGCTGCACCACAAATGCGATCATCAGCATAAATCCTATCCAGTAATTCGGCACGGACATACAAACTATCCCGAAAAGATATATCGTCTTGTCCGCAAATCCGCCCTTGCGTGAGGCTGAAAGAACCCCGAGAGGTATACTCAGCAGAGCTGTGAACAGCAAGGAAATGAACGCCAGCGTGACCGTAGGCTTCAGTGAAGCTGTCAGCTCGTCAATGATCGGTTTTCCCGTATTGTAGGAGTTCCCGAAATCGCCTTTGACAGCTTTGCCGAGCCAGCTGATATACTGCTCCCCGAAAGGTTTGTCAAGCCCCAGTTCATGCCTGACCTCGGTGACCTGCTCGGCGGTGGGACGTGTGTACCGCCGCACTGCGAGCGCCTGCCCTGCGTCAACTGGCGAAAGGCTCGTATAAAAGAACGTCAGCAAGGTCACACCGAACAGCACCACCAACAGAACAGCAAGCCTTGATATGATGCGTTTTATCATGCGTTCTGCCCTGCTATGTGCCAGCTTTCCGCCTGCTCACGCTGACTTATGAATCTCGAATAGATACCGTCCTGCGCTGCAAGCTGACTGTGAGTTCCCCGCTGAACGATGTGACCGCCGTCAAGCACAAGTATCTGATCTGCGCGGCGGACGGTTTTCAGCCTGTGGGCTATCATGATGATGGTCTTGTCCTTCATCAGCGCTTCGATCGCTGCTTGCAGCCTGTCTTCGTTTTCGGGATCAACGTTGGCGGTGGCTTCGTCAAGTATGATGATCGGGGAGTCTTTGAGTATCGCTCTTGCAATGGAAAGCCGCTGACGTTCGCCGCCCGAAAGGGACGAGCCGCCCTCCTCAAGCACCGTGTCGTAGCCGTTCGGCAGCTGCATGATGAAATCGTGACAGCAAGCCTTTTTTGCGGCTTCGACTACCTGTTCATGAGTGGCATTCGGGAAGCCGAACTTGATGTTGTTCTCCACCGTGTCGCTGAAAAGATACACATTCTGGAACACCATGCTGATATTCCTCATCAGGCTGTCGAGGGTGAACTCGCGGACATCGTTTCCGCCTATGGTCACTTTGCCGCTGTTCACGTCCCAGAAACGGGCGATGAGACTGCACATGGTCGTCTTTCCCGAGCCTGACGGACCGACTATGGCAGTTGTGGTCTTTTCTTTTATCTCAAAGGATATATTGTCAAGTATTTTTCTTTCACCGTAGGAGAAATCCACATTTTTAAAGGATATGTCATGGTTTTCGAGGGATATGTCTTTACCGCCCTCGTCCATAACGGGAACATTGTCTGTCTCGTTCGCCTTGTCGATCGAGCTTTCGGCGATACGAAGGGTTGCAATGCTGATGCCTGCGCTTTTCATCTGCTCGAACACCATAAACGACGCCACGAACATCATCACCGCATTGGCAAGCTCCATCGAGCCGTTCAGATAAAGCGCCGCCGTCACGATCATGATGATAACCGCAAACAGGTTCAGCACTATCTGCTGGAATATCTGATAAGGGGTCATCTGCTTTTCGATGGCAAGGTTTTTGTCACAGCTCTGCTCAATTGCGGAATTTACCGCACTTGACGAGCTTTCGCCGAGGTGAAAGCTCTTGATGACGCTGATGCCCTGCACCGCTTCAAGCACCTTCTCAACGAGCGTTTCCTGTGCACGCTGTCTTTCGGGAGCGCCTTTGCGAGAGCGCTTTTCCTGCAAGGAGGTCGTCCAGATGAACGCCGCCATGCCGATGAAAACGATGATGCCGATACGCCAGTCAAATAACAGAACCGACAGCGCGAACACCACCGAGTTGATGAACCCTCCCAGCACCGTCACAAGCACAACGGGTGCCGTATTTTCAACGTCTGTGAGAGTTGTGGTGGTTATCGCCGTCATCTGCCCTAGATTGTTCTTGTTGAAATAACCCATCGGGACAGTCCTCAGCTTGTTGCCGATGGAAATACGCTTGTTCGCCACCATGAAATAGCCTGCGTGGACACGCTGTAACTGCGAGTAGGTGTTGAGGATTATCCGCCCGATAACGCTTGCAGCCATAATGCCGAATGCGTACAATGCGTTTATTTTCGACTTGTCCCCGCCCGTCAGTGTTTTGAGTATCACAAACACCGCCGCAAACTGCAACGCGTAAAATATCGAGTGCAGAAGTGCCAGCACTATCGAAGTCTTAATATTTTTCTGTTTGTTTCCTGCGAAATCCCATATCTTTCTGAACGCGCTTATCATGATACCGCACCTCCCTTTGTACCAGTGTGCGCCTGCCACATACTGCGGTAAAGCTGTGAGCTGTCAAGCAACTTCTTATGAGTTCCGTGTGCGGCAACTGTTCCGTCATTCATGACGATAATGTTATCCGCATCGGTAATGGTCGAAAGCCTGTGGGCGATGACTATGACCGTCTTACCCTGCACGAGCTTTGCAATAGCATTCTGGATAACAGCCTCGTTTTCGGGGTCGATATATGCTGTTGCTTCATCGAGTATGACGATCGGCGCATCTTTAAGCATAGCCCTTGCAATAGCGATACGCTGTCTTTCACCGCCCGAAAGATGTCCGCCTGCACTGCCGACGACTGTCTGATAGCCCTTGTCCAAACCTCTGATAAACTCGTCACAGCCTGCGGCTTTTGCGGCGGCAGTCACTTCTTCATCGGTCGCACCCGACCTGCCCTTGCGGATATTCTCCATAACAGTTTCATCGAACAGGAAATTGTTCTGCTCAACGTAGGCTATCCTCTCAGCCTGAACTTCAAGAGGAATATCACGGACATTACTGCTGCCGATCAGCAGTTCTCCATCGGTCACGTCCCAGAAGCCTGCAATGAGCTTTGCGACTGTCGATTTGCCGCTACCCGAATGCCCGACAAGAGCTGTAACTTTGCCCTCGGGAATAGTCAGGCTGATATTTTTGAGAGCCTCTTTTTCGTTATCGTAGCTGAAAGTCACGTTTCTGAATTCTATCGAATTTCCGTTTATATCTGTTTTTTTATTTGTTCTGTTTATCTCGGAACTTGCAAGCACTTCATTTATCTGCCCCATGACCGTGCCGACTCTTGCTATGTTGTCGGTATAATTCATTGCGGCTATCAGTGGTTCAAGCAGACCGAGTGAGAGAATTATCACCGTGACAAATGCGCTTGCTGTCAGACTTCCCGATGAATAGAACAGGAATCCAAAGGGCAGCACTGTCAGCAGAACGGAGGGAGTTATCGCATTGTATGCTGACATCGCCCATTGGGCGCTTTTCATCCAGCCGTAAAAAAAGCCGCATTTTCGTTGACAGCTGATTCGTATTTCTCATAGGAGTTTTTGCTTTGGCTGAATGCCTTTATGACCTCGATACCGCCCATATACTCAACGATAGCGTTTGTCATTTTGCCGCCTATCTCCACCGACTTGCCGTAATTCTCGCCGTAGCTTTTCATGGTGGTGCTCATGACAGCCATGCCGACAGGGATGGTTATCAGCGAAAGAAGCGCCAGCCGCCAGTCGAGCGTGAACAGATATATCAGCATCAGCACGGGTGCAAGCACGTTTGCTGTCATTTCGGGGAGCAGGTGCGCCAGCGGAACTTCGATGCCTTCGACCCTGTCAACGATAACGTCCTTGTAGTATCCCGACGGCGATTCAAGTATCGTTCCCATCGGCATACGGGTCAGCTTGGCGATCAGCTTCTGACGTATCTCTTTCATCGTGAGATAAGTTGCCGTATGTGATACGCTCGTTGAGATACCGTTGAATATCCCTTTTGCGATATATCCTGCCGCCGCGGCTATACACCATACCGCAAAGAAAGACATATCTTTTTCCTCATGTCCTATCATAGCCGTCACCATTTTCGCAACTGCGAAATACGGCACCATTCCGCACACTACCGATATAACGGCAAGTATTACCGAACATACATATTTGCTTTTGTGTGCGCCTGCATACTGCATTATCATGGCAAACGGCGATCGTTTCTTTTCCAATCAAAACACCTCTCAAATAGTTAGATACGGCTAACTATATTTCATTTTAACAGGCAATGCCCGAAAGCACTGCCTGTTTGTTACGGATTGAACAGCTTATCCCAGCCGTGGGAGAAAAAGTCCTGAAGCTGAGATATATGCACCCCTGCTTCGGCTTTGCTCATATCGTGGCGTATCACCTCGAAAAAACCGTACATATACGAGCTGCACAAAAGATGGATCAGCCGTGTTCCCGCACGCCCCGAGGTTATCACATCGTTGCCTGTATCCTCGATATATTTCAGGGTATACTTTTCATCAAGCTCGGCGATATCCTCGACGAAATCCGCATATCTCGTACCCTCGGAGCAGCAGATAAGCAGCTTGAATTCGTCATGCTTGCGATACATAAGGTCAATTATTTCCTGCATATATCCCTTATGCTCACGGTCGAACTCCTCGTCATGGAAAAGCTCCCTCTGTTCCTCTACGGGACGCTGACTGTATGCCTGCATATGCTTCTCGAAATAATCTTTCAGTTCGACAGCCGATCCCTCGACCAGCGCACAGAAAAGCCCCTCCTTGTCCTCGTACCGAGTATAGATCGAACGAGGGGTAGTCCCTGCATTTTCGGCGATAGTACGCATCGAAGCGCCGTTATAACCGTTCGCAAGAAATTCCTGCATAGCACATTCAAGCAGCTTTTCGGTAACGCCCTCAACTCTGTTAGCCATAATACACCTCCCATATTTGCAACAGCGTTGCACAACACTGTTGCAAATATATCATATTATTTCCGATTTGTCAATACCTGTAAAGTATTTTTTTCGATTTCCTATAATAAATCGAAATAAGACAGACAGAAAATTATACGTTTTATATCATGCTGCCCATTCTCCGCGTAAAGTCACGCCCTCTCGCACATGAGTGCCTTTTCACTGACATATCGGGATCGTTCTTGATGACGGCGATTTCGGAAAGTGGCTTTCTCGCGGAAATTGTGTTCTATATGGAGGTTAATTATGGAACAGACAGATAATATGGAAAAGATAGAATTTGCTCAAAAATAGCTTTGCGAGTTTCGTATCAGCATGGTGCTGTTTTTGAAAAGTTTTTCAATACTAAATATGGGTATCTTGAAGTCAGGTATCGCGTCAGTCCGAAAAAGCGTACACTTGTCCGAACAGCTGTGACCGTTCGGGCAAGACGGTGACAGCGCAAAAAAACTGCCGCTGTACTTATCACAGCGGCAGTTTCAGATGAATATGCCGATAACATTGTTTCGCGATGCGTCATTCTCCGTCATTTCAAGTCCGCAGGCTCGTCATTGTACAGGAAGCCATTCTTGTCTCTTTTGACGGGATATTTGTCGTACACTGCGCTCTCGTTGTTCACGATATAATTATCACAGCACCTGTATCCCCGCGATACGGTCTTCGGACGTATCGTATCGGCACGGAGGTGGGGCATACTGCCGTAGTCGCCGTTGCACATCGCAGGCATGAGGAAAAGCAGATCGTGAGCCTTAGCAAAATCATATATCGGACAGCCGACGAGCACCGCACGAAGCCCTTCCTTCGGTCTCTTCTTCGGGTTTACGAGCAGCTTCCACGCGTTGTTCCACTCGCCCGAACGCACATGGCGGTTCATGGTATACTCAGCAAACGCCCCCACGAGAAAAGCGGCGATATCCAGCAGCTTCTGGTTCTGCACCGAGAACCAGCGCGGGAATGTCTTTATATCCTGCCCGAAGAACACACGATCGACCGTGAGCTTGAATTCGCCGACCGATTCTTTGACAGGGAGCGCTTCCCAGTAAGCAAAGCATATCAGCGAATCGTAAAGCTGCGAAGCCATCGGGTTTTTCTTTCCGCCGATATAGGGCAGGTCGGTCAGATAGCTTTCGTAGACCGACACGGCTTTATTCCATATCGCTTGCTGTTCTTCCCTTCCATACCTTTCGGCAAGCCGCTCTCTGAGCTTCTTTTCGGCACGCCTGCTGTAACTGATGTGTTTTTTTCGGTCGATATTAAGTTTTCCTGATCTCAGCATATTTTCCCCTCACTTATTGAATTGATGAGCACGTTTTTGTGCAGGACGTATATTCCTCGGTCTCAACAAGCTCTCCGAGCCCCGAATCATCTTCATTTTCCGATAAATTGACAAAGCCGCAGTCATGGACAGATCATCAACTCCCTGTTTATCAGAACCTTCCTGTTCCATTATATCATATTCCGTGCGGTTTTTCAATCATTTATCCCGAAAACGTGAACATGATAAACTTTTATGCAGCTATCGGCAAAACAAACAGGCAGATACTTCAAATGAGGTATCTGCCTGTTTCGGTTATTATGCCGTTTCGCCCGCTGCCGAATTTTTACTGAGATACAGCGAGGTGATCGTCTTGGTGCACTCTGCGATGCCGATGCGTCCGCTGTCAAGGCAGAGATCGTAATTATCGCTCGAACCCCACTTGCTGCCCGTGTACAGCTCGTAATAGGCTTTTCTGACCTTGTCCTTGTCGGCGAGGCGTTTTGAGGGCTCCGCCTCGCGCTGACCGTATTCGTTCACGATACGCTCGGCACGCTTTTCGTCGGAAGCGTGAACGAACACTGTCAGGCAGTCGGCGCTGCCGCGGAGGATATGGTCGGCACACCGCCCGACGATGACGCAGGCGCCCTTTTCGGCAAGACCTGTGATGACCTTTTTCTGCGCGAACCACATCTTGTCGGTCATCGCGCCCTCGGTGCTGTCGTAGAGGTTCATGACCGAAACGCTCTCGTCCTTCGAGGCGACATACTCCTTCGCAAGACCGCTCTCCTCGGCTATCCTCCCGATCATCTCGCCGTCATAGCAGGGTATGCCCAACGCTTCCGCCACCTGCCTGCCGATCGTGCGGCCGCCGCTGCCGAACTCACGGCTGATGGTGATGATACGGCTGCCGATGACTGCCGACGGGGTCGCGGTCTCGGCTGTGAACTCTCTGAAGATCGACCTCTTGAACTGTTCATACATGAATGCCGCAAGGACGCAGGCGGCGGTGTCGGTGACAGCCTGCACCCACATCAGACCCCTCACGCCGAACATAGCGTCGAAGATGATCGTCAGCGCCGTGAAGATCACGCCGAGTCTCAGCACCGCAAGCAGCAGCGAGGTCTTCCACCTGCCGACCGCCTGAAAGATCGAGTTGTACATATTGAACAGGCTCATGCCGATCACGCACCATGACCAGCAGCGGATGAAATCGCCGCCAACGCGGACGGTCTCGTCATGGTCGATGAACATTCTTACGATGGTCTCGGGCATAAGATGAACCACTGCGAGGAACCCCACCGAGAAGATCATGAGGATGATGAACGACAGCCTGCAAACCTCATGGACGCGCCTGTGGTTCTTCGCGCCGTAGCTGTACCCGATAAGCGGCATAACGCCCTGCGCGATGCCGATGCTGATATGCGGGGCGATCGTTCCGCATTTCGACGCAACGCCGTAAGCCGCCGAGAGGATATTACCGCCCTCGTGCGCAAGCAGCTTACCGTTCAGCAGCGAGATGGAGAAGCACACCAGCAGAACAGAAAGCGCCGCAGGAAGTCCCACCGAGACCGTCCCCCACGCGACCTTTTTCTCCATCGAGAAATGCTTCGGGGCGATGGTGAGGACGGTGGTTTGGCGGATCTTCGCAAGTATCGCAAGAAAATACACGGCGGAGATGGTGTTCGAGATCATCGTGGCACACGCCGCACCTGCAACGTCCATGCGGAAATGAAAGATGAACACGGGGTCGAGGATGATGTTCATGACGCCGCCGATCGTCAGCCCGATGCCAGCCTCTTTGGTCTTGCCGACCGCGCGGACGAGGTACCCGAGGCAAAGCCCCGCGACCGTCGGGATGCCGCCGATGACGAACACCCACATGAGGTAGTCGGAGGTGTAGCCCAGCGTCTCCCGATCGGCGCCGAAAAAGGTCAGCACAGGCTTCATGAAAATGCCCAGCAGAACAGACAGCACAGCCGTGACCGCAAGGCTCCCCCAGAAGCCGAATGCGGATGCCTTCTTCGCGGTGTCCTTGTCGTTCTGACCGAGACTTCGTGCGATAACGCTGTTCGCACCGATGCCGAAAAGATTCGCAACGGCGGTCAGCAGCGTGTAGATCGGGAAGGTGATGGAAAGCGCGGCGATCTGGTTCGGGTCGCCGATACGCCCGATGAAGAAGGTGTCCGCAAGGCTGTAGAGGATGACGATCATCTGGCTGATGACCGTCGGCACCGCGAGCTTCGCGACTGCCTTGACGACGGGCATCGTGGTGAACAATCCGCTGTTTACGGTTTTCGTTTCACTGCTCATGACTTTCTCACCTCGTTCAGGTTTTCGAGCGCGATGCCGAGCAGCCGTGAAAACTCTGCCTGCTCGTCGGCGTTCATCCCCCTCAGCAGGGCTTTCTGGATGTCCAGCGCGATCTCTCTCAGCTTGTCCTCAAGCTGTCTGCCCTTCTCGGTGGGGATGAGGTGAGTTTTTCTTGCGTCGTCGGGGTCGGTGACCTTCGAGACGAGACCCTTGCTTTCGAGCCTTTCGATTATCCCCGCCACGGTCGATTGCGACAGGTTGAGCCGTTCTTTCAGCTGCGAAGCGGTTATCTCGGGGTCGCGGAGCATCGCGATGAGAGCGTCGCTCTGCACCGAGGTCAGCCCGATGTCCTCCATTTTCATGTTGCGGTAGTAGGTCACGGCGTTGCCGAGCTTGACGATCAGCGACGCGGTGATAAATTCCTTCTGATGTATCATACTGTCCCTCCGAATAAATATATCGTATACGATGTATCGCATACGATATATACTATCACCTGAAGTGTACCGTGTCAAGACGCGGCCGTCATTTTTGTCTTGTTCCACAAAACATCACGCAAGAAATGGTATAAATTGGTCGTTTTAACAATTGCTGTTTGGATATTGATCTGTTTCGGAAGGCGGCATGGGCAGCCATTCACCCATGGGAAATGTTATCGAAAAAGGAAAGTATCGGGCGCATTGAAAAAACGGCAGTCTCCGAAGAAACTGCCGTTTACCCGCTTCCGAAATATTATTCGATCACGACCTTGACCGCCCTGTTTGTGAGGTCGGACGTATCGAGTTTGCCGTTCACATAGGCGCCTACCACAATGTAATAAGTGCCTTTCGGGGTGTTCTTGTAGGTGAACGAAGTCGTATTTGCATCGACAGTCTTTGCGATCTTCCATGTCTTGCCGTTGGTCGTGTATGCGATAACATACTTCTGCGCGTTCGGGACAGCCGTCCATGTCAGCCTGAACGCATTTCCCTGAACCTCAGCTTTAGTTTCGGGATAAACAGGTGCAGGTGCTTTCGATGTTACAACTATCGCATTGGAATCATCCGTATACCACTCGCCGTCTATCTTTGCGAAGACAACGACCTTGTACTCCTTGCCAGGGATCAGTCCTGTGATGGTATAGGTGTTCGTATTGCCCTCCGCGAGCATCTTCCACGAACCGTCGAAGTAATTCATGACTGCGTACTTTTCCGCGCCTGCGACCTTTGTCCAGTTCAGCCTGACCGCGCCATCGCCCTTCTCGTAGGTGATGGTCGGGTTCTTCACTTCGCCGTCAATGAGCACATATTCGATATCGCTGCTTACAGCGAAGTCGTAAGCCGCCGAACCCTCATTACAGTATATCACAAGCGACGGGCAGTTTCTGAACGCCACAGTGCCTATCGTTGTCACGCTGTCGGGAATGGTCGCGGACGAGAGCGAGGTGCAGTTCTCGAACGCCTTAACGCCTATCGAAGTCACGCTGTCGGGGATGGTGACAGATGTAAGTGACTCGCAGTTTTGGAATGTGTAGTCGGATATGTTTTTCAGGCTGTTTGAGAGGGTAACAGAACCAAGCGAAGTGCAGCTCTCGAACGCATTTCTGCCCATCAATAACACACTGTCGGGAATGGTCACGGACGGAAGTGCCGTACAGTTGCGGAACGCGTAGTCACCTATATCGTTCAGGTTGTTCGGCAGGTCCAGAGACGTAAGCTGCTTGCAGCCCTCGAATGAATGCTCGCCTATTGAAGTCACACTTTCGGGAATGGTAACAGCTGTGAACGCTTCGCAGTACTCAAATGCCCATTTTTCTATCGCGGTCACAGTGTCGGGAATGGTCACATTTTCAAGAGACTTGCATCCCACGAATACGCCCTGACTGATCTTAGTGAGGCTGTTCGGAATGTGTACGGAAGTGAGTGATGTGCAGAAATCGAATGCGTTGCGTTCTATATCGGTCACGCTGTCGGGAATGACGAGAGTTGTGAGTGCTGAGCATTTATGGAATGCCCAGCCGCCGATCGTTTTCATACCGTCCGGTAAAGTCACAGAGGTAAGTGCGGTGCAGCCTTCAAATGTATAATTTCCTATCCGAGTCAGGCTGTTCGGAATATTCACATCTGAAAGCATCGAACAGTTCTGGAATGCTTCGTAGTCGATCAGGGTCACGCTGTCTGGAAGGGTCACGGATCTGAGAGAGGAGCATTCCCTGAATGCCATGGCAGGGATCACGGTCACGCTGCACGGGATGGACACAGAGGTAAGTTTTTTGCAGCCGTTGAATACCGATTCGCCGAGCGTGGTCACGCTGTCGGGGATGGTCACAGAGGTAAGTGCGGTGCAGCCGTTGAATACGAAGTTGCCTATCGAAGTCACACCTTCAGAAATTGTCACAGATCCAAGTGCCGTGCAGCCTGTGAATACAGAATTTCCTATTTCAGTCACGCCGTTTGGAATGGTCACGGAGTCTATATTTTTATTGCGTGCGAACACATTGTCATTGATCTTAGTTACATCATCGGGAATAATAACATCTCCCGATGCGTTTGAACCGTCGATCAGGATGCCGTTTAGTACAACGAGAGGATCTTCTTTTGCTTTATTTACGAGCCATCTTGTTCCCTTGAACGCGTCTGCGCCAATATCCGTGATACTTTCGGGAATGGTCACGGATGCGAGCGCACTGCATCCGATAAATGCCGAGTTGCCTATCGAAGTCACGCTGTCGGGAATGGTCACGGATGTGATCGCCGTACACTTTATAAATGCCGAGTCGTTTATCGTAGTCACGCCATCGGGAATGACCACGTCCCCCGATGCGGTCGTTCCGTCGAGCAGGATATTGCTGACGATAACGAGAGGAGTTTCGGCTTTCATATTATCAAGCCATTTTGTACCTGAAAAAGCATCCTTGCCGATCTCTGTCACACTGTCCGCAATAGTCACGGACTCAAGCACGTTGCAGCCCCTGAATGCCGTGGCGCCTATGGAAGTGACGCCGTCCGAAATGGTCGCGGATGTAAGTGAAGTACAGCCCTCAAATGAACGCTCGCCTATCGAAGTAACACTGCCGGGGATCGTCACCGATCTAAGCGATCTGCAATACAGGAATGCCGCTTCATCTATCGAAGTCACGCCTTCGGGGATGTTTATCGAGGTGAGCGAAGAACAGCCATAGAATGCCCAGGTGCCTATCGGGGAAGTCACATTTTCAGGGATGTTCACAGATGAAAGCGAAGAACAGTGCTGGAATACATGGGCGCCTATCGAAGTCACACTGTCGGGGATGTCCACAGCTCTGAGTGAAGAACAGCCATAGAATGCATAGCTTTCTATCGTTGTCACACCGTCGGGGATGGTCACAGACTTGACCGAGGTGCAGTAATAAAACAGCTCCGTGCCCAACGAAGTTATCTTGTGCCCGCCGATCTCAGACGGGATGTTGATGACGGCATCTTTTCCGAGATATTTTGTCAGCTCGGCCGTTCCGTCATCGAGGATCCTGTATTTGAAATCCCCCGCGATCTCCGCGTCAGCCGTGATAGCCGTCAGGTTCGAGACCGTCTGCATTATCGGCAGAGCAGGCACCGCCCCCGAGACCATCGACAGCGCAGCGATGCCTGCCGTTACTCTTTTCATAACGTTTCGCATTGAAACTCCTCCTTATATAAAATGAAGTTCGCCTCATAAGGACAGTGCTATCCCGTGAGGCACGGTATATTTACCAAAAAGTCCGAAAAGGCGCATTTGGTCTGCCAGCCTTTTCTATATACATTTAACAAAAGTGGCAGCTCGATTTTCAAATCTTTTGGATAAATATATCATAACATATTATCATTGATTTGTCAATATATCCCAGGATTTTTTTTCGCAAAAAAATGCAGAGCCCGCGAGCTCTGCAAATGTGTTCATATATCTCTCGCCTATTTCCTCAACACTCGCGGGGATGGTGATCTTCTCAAGGGAGTAGCATTCAATGAATATATAACTTGGGATGCAGTTTGCGAACGCGTTGTTGCCGATACTTTTCAGGCTCTGTTGCAGGCTGACCTCGCGGAGATATTTCATATCGGCGAAGGTTTCGTGGCACTGGAAGTAAGCCGGATCAGTGTCATATCCGCAGCCGATCGAGGTGACCTGCTTGCCCTCGATAGTATCGGGGATATTCAGCAGAAAAAAAGGCCCCGTATAATAATCTATCTGAACTGTATCTTTTTCGGTTATACTGTACTTGAAAAAGCGCTCGGGCATTCCTTTTTGCCACAGGACTATATTAAACATGACATATATCAAGGTAAGTACGAGTAAAACTATCAATATGATATTGCATACTCTTTTTTTCCGAATGGGTCTCTTTCCGTTTTCCATAGAATGCCTTCTTTCTTACTGTACAACACAGAAGGAATAATTGTACCACAGAAAGTCAGTAATGTCAAGTAAGATCGGCGCGAAGAATATGTTCTCTTCGGGACAGTGTCCGAACAGGAACAGTCGGCAGAGTCTGACGCGGCAATATAATAATATGAAACAAAAAGAGGGTCTCCGCATCGGTGACCCTCCTGTATATTTTCTGTCGGAAAAACAGTGCTTCGATCCCTCAGCTCAATCCTCTCTCAGCCTTTCGGCGATCTTCAGATTCAGCGTTTTTGTCTCCTTGGCAGCCATATCTGCGATGATGGTGGCGCCCTTCGCGTTGAGGTGCGAGTTGTCGATGCCGTTCAGATTCAGATTTTTACAGTGGAGCGACGCGGTCGCAGCAGCACCGCCCTCGTTGTAAAGCTCATTATAATACGCAACGGTCTTTGCTGTCAAGTCGATGACGGGAATATTGTACTGCTTGCCAAGTGCGATGATGGCGGCAGCGTATTTCTCATGTTCCTCATATCTCGGCATACCGACCTTGTCAGGGAAATCATCGCCGTACCGTCTTGTGATGGGCGTTACCAGCACGACCGTAGCGCCCCTTGCCTTTGCGCCCCTGATATATAAGTTCAGCAGCAACCACTCAAAAGAATACTGTCCGTCAGCATTTTTGCCTTCATCGTCAAGCGTGGAGAAATCGAGACCCGGGTATGTTCCGTATCCGGGATACCTGGTCTCATCGACCTTTTCATCGTTGTGACCGAACTGGATGAACAGGTAATCGCCCTTGCCGATGGACTGACGCAGCACCCTGTAGCTGTACATTTTCACATAGTTGCGGGCACTGGCGCCGCCTCTTCCAAGGTTAATGATCTTCACGCCGTTGAACTCATTTGCGAGCATCATGCCCCAGCCAAAGACGCCTCTTTTTCTTATGTGTTCCTTTGAATAATCATAAGTGCAGATGCTGGAGTCGCCGATCACATAGACATTTCCCGAAAACTGAAAGTCTTCCGCTTCATAATTGTGGACGACGGGCGCGGGTTCGGGTTCTACAGTGACCTCGAACGTCCTTGAATTCAGGTCGCGGACATCCCACTTGCCGTCGATCTTGGCGCATATCACCAGCTTATAGGTCTGAGCTTCCTTGAACTTGGGTGAATCAAAATATGTTCTATCTTCGGGGATGCTCTGGGTAACGACCTTCCATCTGCCGTCAAGGTCCACGGCGATGCCGTACCGCTCTGATCCCTCGATTGCGGACCAGTTCAGTCTGAACCTGTCGTTCTCCTCGCTGAAGTCGATGCCCGTCACAGTGGGATAAGGGCTCGCCGCCGCGTCGGGCGTTACATTGATCGCGTTCGAGTGGTCTTCGTACCATTTGCCGCCGATCAATGTGATGACCGCGATCTTGTACTCCTTACCCGCTATCAGACGATCGAGATCGTAGGAAGTGTCCTCGGTCTTGGCGACAAACCGCCATTTGTCGTCCTCGAAAGCCACAACAGCATACCTCTCCGCCCCTTCGACAGCATCCCATGTGATTCTGACCACCTTGATGCCGTTCTCGCTGTAGATAGTGGGTGCGGTGTATGTCTGACTGTCAGAGCCGTCACTGCCCGAACTGCTGTCATCCACGCTTACAGGATCAGCGGGCTCACAGTCGGTCTCTGACTCTTCTTCCGCGCCCGCAAGGAGATCGTTTCCCGCCGAAAGCGATCCTGCCTGAATGCCTGCGGAAATATTTCCCGTTACGGCGACAGCGACCAGCACACCCGCCGCGATATGTTTCAGAACGTTATTCCTCATTATTGTTTTTCCTCCTAATAATAAAGTCTTTCAGGTCTGACCCCTTCGGACTTTCAAGCAAAACATTTTTAATACATTTCAATTAAAATAGGCGCGGTACGACTTTACGCACTACGCCTTTACAACATATTTATCAGGTGAGATGTTCCTCACCCGCAACATCATTATACCACAAATTGCAAAAATTGTCAACAGTTTTTTGATAATTTTCAGATTATTTAACAATAATTTGGCAATTTTCACAGAAACTGCGATATTCGTCATACTGCTGTTAATCGTTTCAGTTTCATGTGCAATTACTCCTTTCGAGTTCAGCTCTATTATAAGTCAGAGGATAAATCAGAAGCTGAAAAGCCTGCCGAAAAGAAAAAGACCACGAGAAGAAAGTCAACGTCAAAGGCAGCAAGTAAAACACCGCCCAAAAAGACTGGCGGTAGAAAAAAGAAAAGCGATAATCCCGAAGGCACGGGAGAATCGCAGATGTCAACATTATAGAATATAATCAACGAAAGTGGAATCAAGAAAAAGAAATCAAAAAACGTGTGATTTTGGTAGAAAAAATGGTAGAAAAAAAGTGGCATTCACGCTTATATTCTCTACCAACGCTCACTCGAAACGTAGTTAAATCGGGCAGAAACGGAAAAATTTACAATCAAACTCATATAATAGAGTAGACAAATGCACGATTTTATGGTATAACCAAACCAATTTCACACTGAGTACCACCGTGTCACACTGAGTAACACAAATAATCCGATTTCACGGGGCTTTTTGGTTGTAGAAAGGTCAAAAACAGCGTAACAGCGCTGTTCTTATAATTCAAGCATTTTGAAGATTTTTGGTAGAAACTCGGTATAATAATGCCAATATAAATAAAGTGACAGACCAAAAGCATAGCGCTCCCCTCTCTGAAGAAAAGGGAGCGCAAGTTCTGACCGTAGAAGAGGACCGCTGGTGATCCTCGGACTGTCCGCTTTTAGTTGAAGGAATTCAACAGAAACAGCATGGGATCAAGCGGATGCTCTCTTACGGTTATACATAGCTAACTAAAGTATAACACATCTTTCGGCTCATGTCAAGCCTTTTGCGAAAAATCGGGGTTTAGTACATATCTGCGGCGTTTTTTCGGCGAAGATTCGGCATCGGTTACATACGGCTAACTATTGACAGAGATTTCGGTCTGTGATATAATCAATATAGGTTAGTTTGCGCTAACCGCGAATAGATCATAAGCAGACCCCTTTCGGATACCTTGTGCGATAGGGCATTTGAATACTTCGGGTCTGCGCGTCAATAATGTGAGTATTCACGTTAAATAAATGCCTAACGGCAGACAGGAGAATCTACATGGACTATTTAGAGATCGAAAAGGTTGTGGGCAGGGAGATACTCGACTCACGCGGAAACCCCACGGTCGAGGCTGAGATAACCCTCGCTGACGGAACTGTTGCGAGAGGTACCGCTCCCTCGGGCGCGTCTACGGGTGAGTTTGAAGCGCTGGAGCTTCGTGACGGCGACAAGAGCCGCTACCTCGGCAAGGGCGTGCAGAAGGCGGTCGAGAACATCAACACCGTCATCGCCGACACCATCACCGGCATGGACGCTTCGGACATTTACGCGGTCGATGCCGCTATGATAAAGGCTGACGGCACCAAGGACAAGTCGAAGCTGGGCGCGAACGCCATCCTCGCGGTGTCCATCGCCTGCGCAAGAGCGGCTGCGACCTCGCTGGATATCCCGCTTTACAGATTCCTCGGCGGCATTCAGGGTACAAAGCTCCCCGTCCCGATGATGAATATTCTCAACGGCGGCGCTCACGCCGACAGCGCAGTTGACACGCAGGAGTTCATGATAATGCCCGTCGGTGCGCCTACTTTCAAGGAAGGTCTTCGCTGGTGTGCCGAGGTGTTCCACGCGCTCAAGGCTCTGCTCAAGGACATGGGCGACGTTACCGCAGTCGGTGACGAGGGCGGCTTCGCTCCCAATAGCTTAAAGAGCGACGAGGAAGCTATCGAGAAGATCCTCGAAGCTATCAAGAAAGCAGGCTTCGAGCCCGGAAAGGACTTCATGATCGCTATGGACGCTGCTTCCTCCGAGTGGAAGAGCGAAAAGGGCAAGGGCTTCTACAAGCAGCCCAAGAGCGGCAGGGAGTTCACCTCCGACGAGCTTATCGCCCACTGGGAAGCACTGGTTGACAAGTACCCCATCATCTCCATCGAGGACGGTCTCGACGAAGAGGACTGGGACGGCTGGGTAAAGATGACCAGGCAGATCGGTCACAAAGTACAGCTTGTGGGCGACGACCTGTTCGTTACCAACACTGAGCGCCTTGCAAAGGGCATCTCTCTCGGCGCGGCAAACTCCATCCTCATCAAGCTCAACCAGATCGGCTCCGTTTCCGAGACCCTTGAGGCTATCAAGATGGCTCACAAAGCAGGCTACACCGCTATCTCCTCGCACCGTTCGGGTGAGACTGCCGACACCACCATCGCAGACCTCGCGGTGGCGCTCAACACCTGCCAGATCAAGACAGGCGCACCCTCCCGCTCGGAAAGAGTTGCAAAGTACAACCAGCTCCTCCGCATCGAGGAACAGCTGGGCGCAGCGGCTGATTATCCGCAGATGGGCGCATTCAACGTAAAGAAATAACCATATACACTTCCATTAAAAAGAAGTGACAGCGGCTGAGCTACGGCTGCTGTCACTTTTCTTTTCACATCAAAACTTTTGGAACGCAGGTCTTACAGCTTCCAGCTGACCGCCTTTTTCCTGTCCTCCACAAATGTCCTGTAGATGCCTTCCTGCTTCATGAGTTCATCGTGCCTGCCCTGCTGAACTATCCTGCCCTTGTCGATGACGATGATGTTGTCCGCATTTCGGACGGTCTTTAGTCTGTGGGCGATCATTATGATAGTCTTCTCCTTTGTCAGCTCATCTATCGCTTTGGTCAGCTCCGCTTCATTCTCGGGATCAACGTTTGCGGTGGCTTCGTCGAGAATGATTATCGGCGAATCCTTCATCATCGCCCTTGCGATGGATATGCGCTGTTTCTCGCCGCCCGAAAGACTTGTGCCGCCCTCGACGATGACGGTGTCATAACCGTCAGGAAGACTCATTATGAAGTCGTGGCAGCGAGCCTTCTTCGCGGCTTCGATGACCCTGTCCATGCTCGCTTCTGGACTGCCGAAACGTATGTTGTTCGCGATGGTATCCTCGAAAAGATACACCCTCTGGAACACGAAGCTGAAATTCTTCATCAGGCTGTCAAAGCTGTAATCGCGCACGTCCTTTCCGCCGAGTGTCACCCTGCCTCCGCCAACATCCCAGAAGCGTGCGATAAGATTTGTGATAGTGGTCTTTCCGCCGCCCGATGGCCCGACTATTGCGGTAGTGGTGTTTTCGGGAATTCTCAGGTCAACACCGTCGATTATAGTCCTGTTGTCGTAAGCGAATGTCACATTTTCAAGCCCGATGTCCTTTGAAGCGGGCTCAATGTCCTCGCCGTCAATATCCATTTCGGGGATAGCAAGTATCTCATTTGCCTGCTCAACGCATATATCAACACTGCGTATCAGCGCCGAAAATCCTGCCATAACGTCAAGGCTTTCGTACACCATGAATGAGCTCACCATCATCATTATGCAGTAAAGCAGGCTCATACTTCCGCCGATATAGAAATACACCGACGCCGCACACATCACGACTCCCGTCAGCTTTGTGACTATCTCCTGCAAACCGATGTAGGGAATGACATCGTATTCCAGCCGTGTATCGCCGTACTGCTTTGCCTTTATCGCCTTTTCCAGCTTCTTCGCACGGCTCCGCGTGAGGTTGTAGTTCTTGACCTCCGCGATGCCCTGGATGAACTCTATCACCGCCGCCACAAGGTCGCGTGCGGCTTCCTGCTGGCGGGGCGCACCCTTGCGGGTCTTTTTCTGCATGGCTGAATTTATCACCGCATACACGCCGATGCCTGCCGTGAGTATCAGCCCTATGCGCCGATCAAAAGCGAAGATGAAAGCCGTGATAACAAACGTGGTGAGTATTCCCTGAGTGGTGAGCATTACCACTCTCGTGGCAACGTCCGAGAGGTTCTCCATGGTGTTGGTGGTGACGCTGGTGATGTGTCCGAGACTGTTGTCGTTGAAATACCCCATCGGCAGATAGCGAAGATGCTCGGCTATCTCGATGCGCTTTCCCGAACAGCAGTTATACCCCGCTTCGGTCTGTAGCATTGTCGTTTTCAGATTGATGAAAAACTGCCCCATCAGCGACGCCGCCAGTATCCCGACAGCCGTGTAAATGGTTTTGTTCGTCATGTCCTTGTCGAGTATCCCAATGACGACAACGGCTATCGCAGAGATCCTCAGAGCTGCAAATACAGCCTTCACAACTCCGAGCGCTATTGCCGTGTACAGCTTTTTCCTGTCCTCTTTGTTGCAGAAATCAAAGAACTTTTTCAGCGTTGCAAACATCACGCACCCTCCTTTACCGATATGTGAGCTTCCCACATCTGTCTGTACAGTCCGCTCTTTTCAAGCAGTTCGGACTGTGTTCCCGAAGCCTCCACGCTGCCGTCCTTGATGACGATTATCTGATCTGCCGACGCTATGGTGGAAAGTCTGTGGGCTATCACCAGCAGAGTTTTCCCCTGCACCAGCTTCGCGACCGAGGACTGGACCAGCGCTTCGTTTTCGGGGTCGGTGTAGGCTGTGGCTTCGTCGAGTATCACTATCGGCGCATTTTTCAGCATAGCCCTCGCGACAGAGATACGCTGTCTTTCTCCGCCCGAGAGGTGTCCGCCCGCACCGCCGACCACGGTGTCATAGCCATGTTCAAGATTCATTATGAAGTCGTGGCAGCCGCAGGCTTTTGCGGCGCCGATGACCTCGTCGTCCGTAGCTTTCGGGTCGCCCATGCGGATGTTCTCCATGATGGTCTCGTCGAACAGGTAGTTTTCCTGAGACACGTAGGCTATATATCTGTTGTACTCTTCAAGAGGGATATTTCGTATATCCACACCGCCGAGACTTATGCTTCCGCTGTTCACGTCCCAGAAGGAAGCTATCAGCTTTGCGACGGTGGACTTGCCCGAACCCGACGGACCCACCAGCGCATTCACCGTGCCCTGCTTTATCGAAATGTCGATACCGTGAAGTATCTCCTCGTCATTGTAGCCGAAGTGTACATTCTTCAGGACTATGTCCGTGCCTGCGGGCTTCTCTTTCAGCGTGTCGGGGCGGACAAGTTCCTCGCGCTCAAGTATCTCCGTCGCCTCGCCGATCACTGTCCCCATCTTTGCGATGCCGTCCCAGTAGGATGCTATCGTCATAAAGGGCGAAACAAGTCCCAGTGAAAGGATTATCAGCATAAGCAGGTCGCTGCCCGAAACGCTGCCGTTCATATACGCCCTCGCACCGAAAGGCAGCAGTCCCAGCAGGAAGTAGGGCATTATCAGCAGCGCAAGGTTCTGCCAGACATTGCAGCGGCGCATCCAGTCGATAAAGCAGTCGGCGCCTTCCTTTGCGGCGGTGACGAACTTCTCGTAGCTGGTCTTTGACTTGCCGAAAGCCTTTATGACCTCGATGCCGTTGATATACTCCACGGCGGTGTCGTTTAGCTTTTTGGTCTTGTCAAGGGTGTACTGATAGCTCTCGCCGCTGCCTATCATCATGATGCCGAAAAACACCACGCCCACAGGCACGCACACAAGGGAGATAAGCGTCAGCTTAACGTCGATGGTCAGCATATAGATGATGAGCGCCACGGGCACGAATGCGTTGGAAACCACTTCGGGAACGATATGTGCAAGGGTGGTCTCGATGGAGTCAACACGCTCGCAGATGATATTCTTGTATGTTCCGCTGGACTGCGAAAGCACCGACCCGAGGGGTATCTTCGAGAGCTTCACCGTCAGCTGCCGCCTTATGTTGGCGAGCACTTCAAAGGTCGCTGCATGGGAAAGGGTGGTGGATATGCTGTGCAGCGCCCTGCACAACACCCAGAACAGCGCCATCATGAGCATATCCTTTTTGAAGTCGCCCATTGACGGCCTGCTGCCCTTTTCGTGGGCGGTCAGCAGCTTATCCACGATATCCGCCATGTAGATATACGGCATGATACCGCTCACGACCTTGCCGAACGCGAATATCACGCTTAGGATATAATTCGGCTTTTTCTGTCCCGCGAATTCCGCTACCCAGCTCAGGGTACTTCGCTTTTTCTTCGTTTGTGACATACTATCCTCACCTTTCATTTAGTTAGCTTAAGCTAACTTGTATCCAAAAATAAACGGAGTCAGACTCCGAGTATCTTTTTCCAGCCTGCCGAGAAGAAGGCATCGAGCGTCTGAGCGTAGTGCATAGCTTCTTCCCGCTCAAAACCATGTATCACAGCCTCAAAAAGCGCTGATACGTTTGCGGTGACCAGCATATGAAATTCCTTTTTTGACAGCTCGTTGACCGTCATGCCGTACTGCTTCATGCGCTCGAAATAATCAAGGGTGGTGCGCTCTTCCATCTCCGCCATATCGTGAAGAAAGCTCTCGTACTTCGTCCCCTGGGAGCAGCATATAAGCAGCCTGAACTCATTGAAATGGTCATAGACAAAGCTCATGAGCCACTTTGTCTCGCTCTCACTGTCGTTCCAGAGCCGCCTGACGTCGCCGCATTTCATGACCTCATAGCCCCGCTCGCAGAACTCCCTGTACGTTTCGATAAGCTCATCCACAGTAGGCGAAACAAGCGCCGAGAACATATCCTCCTTGCTTGCGAAATGCCGATACAGCGCACCCACCGTCAGCCCCACCTCAGCCGCTATCCTGCGCATGGAGGCGTTTTCAAAGCCGTATTCGAGGAACTCGTCCGTGGCGGCTTTTATTATCTTTTCGTGCATCTGTGTTTTATCCTTCGGCATTTTGCCCCACCCCTTTTGTAAACACTGTTTACTCACAAGATATATGATAGCACTTATTCTCCCGCTTGTCAAGGTTAGTAAACACTGTTTACAAAGTTTTTACAAACAGACCGCACGCCTCCCGCGATCCCCCAAAAAAGCAAATGCTCCGTACGATCATCTCTGCCGTACGGAGCATTTTTTTAATGATGTGTCACCATTGTTCTGTTATCTGCGTCACGAGATCGTGATCTTCACCGCCCTCGAACTCATGTGAGATGTATCATAACTGCCGCCAACCTTTGCGCCGACGACAACATAATATGTCCCGGCAGGGAGCTTTGCGGAGGTGTAGGTCAGCGTGTCTGCCGACGTGGTCTTGAGGAGCTTCCAGCCGTTACGGTAGTATACAACAGCATAGCCCTCGGCATTGTCAACAGCAGTCCAGCTGAGCCTGAACCGACCGTCCTTCACCTCAGAGCTGACAACGGGATACGCCGACAAATTCGGGATAACGTATATCGCGTTTGAAAGGTCGATATTCCATTTCCCGTCGATCTTCGCAATAACAGCCACCTTATAGCTTCTGCCTGCTTTGAGGTTTTTCTGAACGTATGATGTGACGTTTCCCTGAGCGAGAAGCACCCATCTGCCGTTCACAAATCCTGCTACGCCGTACTTCTCTGCGCCTTCCACCGCGTTCCAGCTGAGCTTGACTGCGCCGTCACCCTTTTCATAAGTGACCTTGATGGCGGTCTTGCTTCCGAACACGGGCGAGCTTTCGCCCCTTACCCAGCTGTTCAGGTCGGAGCCGTCAGCGGTATAGAACAGGAAATGCGAGAGACCTTCCTTGTTGTTTTCCGTCATATCCTCAAGATATGTGCTTACATCTTTGAGGATAGCGGTCATGCCGTCTTTGTTCTTGTTCAGCGTATTTACGAACTCGCTTGATGCCATCTCGGCAGCAGTCCTTGAAGAAGTTTTTATCTCCTCGCCTACGACCGTACCCGACGCCTTCTTCTCCGCAACATCCTTTCCTGCTATCCTTTGCTGTGCGTCACCGTTATAGCAGCACTCGTAATCGACGGCGATGCCTGCGATCCTGCCGTTTATACCGCCCACGTCAACGGTCGTGACGAGCGACTCGACATTTCCGTATGTGTAGCAGTTGATATTGGTGCCGCCCGACATACCCGTAAGACCGCCTGCCGACGCTTTGTTGTTGCTCTCGGCGTTCACGGTCAGGTCTCCCAGCGTGAAGCAGTTGAGCTGTATCGAGCGGTTCGTCATGCCTGCAAGTCCGCCTGCGTAAACGGACGAAGTCTCGGTCTCGGCGGTTATATCCGTGTCGGTATAACAATCGGTTATCGTACCCCTCAGCGTGCTTCCCACAAGACCGCCGACTCTTGCGAAGGATTCCCTCGTCTTTGCATTGACAGTGCCCTGAACGGAGCAGTTGTCGATAACAAAGCCGTTCTGCGCCCACGCGGCGATACCGCCGACATTCGCTTCATAGCGCGATTCAACGTTGATGGAAACGTCCTTCAGCCTGATGTTCCTGATGTTGACGAGCCTTTCGTCATCGGTGGGGGTGAGGTTGGTGCTGTGGTCGCCCGCAGCAAGACCGAACAGTCCTGCAAGGTAAATGTCCGCAGGGCTTTCGCTGCTGCCGATGGTAAGACCTGTTATCGTGTGGTCTCTGCCGTCAAAATTACCCCTGAACGGATAAACGGCGAAATTCTCCTTCTGACCGTTGATCTCTGCCTGTATCGCATGACCGATGGGCAGCCAGTCGCCGCCTGTGAGGGTGATATCGCTGTCGAGTGCGAACCATACATTCTCCCAGTCAACGTCCTCGTTCATAGCCTCGGCGATATATCTCAGCTGCGACTCCGTTTTCACGAGATACGGTTCGGTCTCAGTGCCCTTACCGCCTGCGAATACCGTCACATCAGCAGCCTTGTAGGAGGTCTTGTCGTTGTAGGTGGATTTTTCCTTTGCGGTCTTGAGAGCGGCTTCATACGCCTCTCCCGAGGCCGAGCCGTCCGAGGACTTGATGTCGGTTATCTCGCCGTTTTTCACGGTGATAGTGACCTCGACCGTCTTGTCACTGTCGCGTCCGTACCATACGCCGTCGTTAAGTGTCAGCTCGGGCTTGACAACTATCTCCGCTTCGGGCTGAACATAGTTTACAGCCGCAGCCGTGTTCGCAAGCGTGACCTCACCCTTGGAGTATTTCCATATCCTCAGTGCGTCCTTTTCCAGACCGAACTGTGTGATCTCTACGGGGAAAGCTGCGAAATTATCGTTGAGCTTGTCGGTGATGTCCCTGTAGGTATCCTTGCTGTAGGCTTCGTTGTTGAATACCACGCCGCCCGTATAGACCATGCCGTCGTCGCTTACTCCCGAGGACACTCTCGTTCCCACGTCGGCGACGGGATCGACAACAGTTCCGCCGATGGTCATTTTTGCCTCGCTGTTATAGTAGCAGTCGTAGGTGTGACCGATGCCAGTGATCCAGCCCGAAAGTGCGCCCGTATATACCGAATAATCGTTGGTATCGTGGCTGCCGTTGCCGTAGCAGTTCACAAGGAAGCCTGCGTTCACCGCGACGAGCGAGCTGACGACTGCCATGCCCTCGTCCTCGCGGTTTCCGCTTCCGTAAACGCTGCCGAATGTGTAGCAGTTGGCGACAAGCGCTCTGTTGACAAGCGCCGCGATACCGCCTGCTTCGCCGTATGAGCCGCCTTTTTCGACCGTGCAGGCTGCTTCAACGTCGGTCTTGCAGTTGATGATCGCGCCCTTGTAGACGTAAGCCGCGATACCTCCGACGAAGCTGTTTCCCGTCTCGGCTGTGACAGTGATACTTCCCCCGACCGAGCAGCCGTCGGTAACAGCGCCCTTATAGCCGCTGTCGCCGGAATCCATTACTGCGGCGATACCTCCTGCATAAACGCTCGCACCATACGTCACGTTCACCATGACGTCGCTGAGAACAAGCCCCTTGACAACAGCATTCGTTCCGAGAATGCTGAAAAATCCGATGTAATTCTTGCCCTGTTCAAGCGCCTTTGCGGTGTCGGCAGTACCGATGGTCATGCCCCTGACAGTATGATCCTTTCCGTCGAAGCTGCCGTTGAATGCGTAGTCGCTGTCACCGACAGGCACCCATTCAGCATCGGAAATGTCGATGTCTGCGGACAGCTCGACATACTTTCCCGAATAGTCGATATTCTCGGTCAGAGAGCCTGCAAAGCTGCGCAGCTGCTCCGAGGTCTTTATCTCATACGGTGACTCCGCGGTGCCGTCGCCCGATTCAAAAATCGAAGCATCGACCGAGGTGTTGACATAAACCTCGTCGGTAAGCTGAGGAGCATCGCCGTCTGCATAACTCCACAGCTTTAACTCCGCATCGACTCCCTGCGCTCTGAGCAGCTTGTCGATCTCTGCGAGATTTCCGTTGAGGGTGTCTGCGAACTCGCTGCTGCCTATCTGATCGCCTGTCAGCGTTTCGGGAACGAAGGTACCCTCGGGGTTCATCGAGCCCGAGCCGTGGGAGACAGGATCGAGGATCGTCATGTCTCCTTTGCTGTCGATATGATACATTTTCGCATCAGCCGACTGATAGTCGAATCTGCCCGACGCGGCAGGCATGAGCGCTCCGTCGATAATGCCTGCACCGCTCACGGCATCAGCCTGTGCGATCGTCCCGACCGTCACGTCACCATCGGCAAAGCAGTTATACTGAGCCGAGGTCATCATGCCGACCACGCCGCCCGCATAAAGCGAAAATCCGCTCGCAGTCAGCACGGTAACGTCTCCCCTGCCCGCACTGTTTACGATGCTCGTATCGTTGCCTGCCATCGCAGCAATTCCGCCGCCGTATGCGATCTTGGTATTCGAGGTCGAGCTGATCTTTGCATTGGAAACGCAGTTTGAGATAACCGCGTTTGCCGACGCTCTGCCGACAACGCCGCCAGCCATCACCATCGCCGCGTTAGTGCCTGCGGACACCAAGCCGTCAACGGCACAGCTGTCAACCGCCGCACTTCCTTCCTGTCCAGAAACTGACCTGCTGGTAATATCTCCTGTTATTCCGCCTGCCCGCACGACCTTTTCGCCCGAAACTTTGATGTCAACATTTTCGAGCCTTATCCCCGAGACCTTCGCCGCAGTGGAGATAGTCGAGAACAGCCCGACGTTCTGCTCCTCGGTATAGGGCTGACCGTCGGCGGTGTGGATTTTCAGTCCCTTTATGGTGTGACCGCGGCCGTCAAAGCTGCCTGCGAAGATCTTGTCGAGGTTCTTCGCGGCGGAGCCCTCTGCACCGATCGGGTTCCAGTTTTCGGTCTCAGAAAGATCAATGTCAGCGTCGAGCACGATATACTTCCCGAGGAAGTTCTCGCCGCTGTCAACCATTTCCGCAAATCCCGCAAGCTGAGCCGCCGTTGCTATCACATACGGGTCGGACGCACTGCCGTCGCCGCTCTCAAAGCAGGTGTCGGACGTGCTCTTTGCGAGTGCGGCATTGACCGCGTTCTTGATGCCGTCACAGCTGTGTGTCGCACCGCTTACGGCATCGACGCCCTCTGTTGAATTTGCGGCGATGATCTTCGGGATGATCGTCTCGGCATACTTCCAGTACTGCGGTGTCTCATTCTGGGATGTAACGTCGATAGCCGAGATCGCACCGTCGGACACCGTGACCGATACGGTGATGTCGCTCTTGTGTCCCCGTGCCGTGCCGACATAAGTGCCGTCCCTGTACTTAGGTGAACCCTCGGCAAAAACGGCTGTGCCGAGAGTGTTCATCATCAGCGCCGCCGACAGAGCAGTACACAGGGCTTTCTTCTGAAGGATCGTTGTTTTCATATTCCCGCTCCTTTACTTATCATTGCGGTTCTTTCTGACGATCATCACTGCCGAAGCCGCAAGCAGAACAGCTGCGCCTGCCGCACCCGTTGCACCCGTGTTCGGGTTAGGCGTAACGGTGACATTGGTGCCGCCCGCCGTGCTGACCGTAGTCTTGGTCGAGGTCGATGCGGAGGAAGCCGAAGAGGACGACGAAGATGAAGCCGCCGAAGAAGAAGAGGACGAGCTGCTGCTTGTGTCGGTCGCCGAGCTGCTGTCATCCGACGAGGTATCGTTTGAGGAGGAGTCGCTTACAGAGGAGCTGTCCGTGTCGGAAGAAGCATCGGACGAGCTGTCGTCGTAGGTGTTCTCCGAAGCGTTGTAGACCGTCGCTGTATTGCGGATAAAATAGTTGTCACAGCTGAACTCGATGGTGTACTCTGTTCCGTCAACGGGCTCGCCGAACGTGATAGTATTACCCTCGCTGTCGGTCACGCTTCCCGTGGTGATGGCAACAACGCCGTCATCAGCCGACACGAACACGGGCTTTGCGGTTTCGGCATCCAGCGGAGTGATGTAGGTGTACTCTGCGTTCTTGCCGCCCGTCGTGTAGTAGACCTTTACGCTGACGTTCTCCGCGTCTTCGGGAAGTCCGCTGATGGTAAGGGTGTTCTCGTTTTTGAACTTCGCGGTGACCTCGCCCGTATACACCTCTGAGAGCTCCAGATCGGATGTATAGTCATAAACATAGTTGACATACTCGGGGGCTGTGCCGTCGGTGGTGTCGGTGTCCTTGACCGTGCAGTAGTAGCGGATGTTGGTTATCTTCTTACCGTCGAGACCTTCAAGCACGTCGGTTTTCCACGCGAGCTGGTTGAACGCCCATATCTGATCCAGGTGGTAAAGTCCGTGCTTCACGCCGTCGTCGGTCGTCAGGACTACCGCGTTTATCAGCTTGTCCGAAGCGTCGGAAGCCTCACCTGCGTCCAGCTGGATGTCGCCCCATCTTGTGCCGTAGGAAACCCCGAGATCTACCGAACCCGAAACAGAATTGCTTGTGCCCGCAGTGAACTTTCCGTTTTTAAGCTCCAGATAATTATCGGGAGCTTCTGCAAGCTCATAGTAAGAGTAGTCGGACGCCTCCGAAAGAGCTTCATAGCCGACAAGCGTGCTTGAAGTGGTAGCACCGTGACCTAAGGTTGCAACAGTTACAGTCGAACTGTCAGTCACGACCTCGCCGCCGAGTGCAATAATATCATCAATGCTGTCAGCCTTGACAGCCCAGATAACGCCCCTTACCTTCGAGCCGTTGTCCTTGCCGACTGCCGTAACAGTGCCGTCCTCAGCGACCGAGACAGTCACACCCGTGTGGTATGCACCGCCTGTCTTGCCGTAGTTGCCTGTTTTGTTCGTGGCGGAGGAAACTGCGTCAACATCGGCAGCTGCCACACCGTCAGCAGCGTAGAACACGCTGTAGGGGATGTTCATCAGAACATATACGCTGTCATCAGCTGCGAAGGCATTGATCGCACCCGAGCTCATCGCGGCAGCAGCCGCCATGACCGCAGCCATACTTCTTTTGTGTTTCATGTAAAACACTCCTTTCAAACTCTTATAAATCACGCGAAAGTTAGCTATAGCTAACTATGGGTTAGAATATCCTAACCGTTATTCTCTAATTATACAGATTCGTTAACTTTTTGTCAATTGGGATTTTTCACAAAGTCATCGCAAATATTTTTGGGACTTTTCATAAAAAGAGAACTATAACGGCAAACAGTTCTGAACTTTTTGTAAATTCACCCCGTTCACAATTGACATCTCAAAAAAACATCAGTATAATAAAAATCCACAGGTTAGCTGTGTCTAACGATTTAAAGGAGTGATGATCTTGCTGTTTTTGATAGCACTTGCCGCAGCGTCGGCTTTTTCTTATTTCTGTTCGGGGGCGGTAAAAAAGCACCCGACAGCGTTTTATTTCGGGAGTGCGGTGCTTTCGGCTGCCGTGACTGCCGCGTCCCGGCAGCATATCGAAAATGAGTTCGTGAGGAATTACCTTGTCGGCATCTTCTCAAAGGGCGCGTTTGCGGGAGCTTTGTGGGTCATAGTCATGTCCATGGGCGCACTTCCGAACGGCAGCCGCCTGATAAAACGGCTCATGCCGATACGCGGCGAGCTCTCGATCATCGCGGCGACGGTCACTCTTTCCCACATCATCACGTATTCCGTCTCGTATATCAAGCGGCTGCTGAATCCTGACCTCAGCGCAGAGGCTGACTTCATCGTTACCTGTGCCGTCTGCCTTGCGCTCGTCGTAATCATGATACCGCTGACCGTTATCTCATTCAAGACGATCAGGAAAAAGATGAACGCAAAGGTCTGGAAGAACATCCAGCGTGCGGCTTACGTTTTTTACGCGCTCATCTACATCCATGTGATGGTCATTTTTATCCCCAGGGCGCGAAACGGTCAGGAGGGCTATTTCCTGAGCTGTATTGCGTACACCGCCGTCTGGAGCGCGTATCTGGTATTCAGGCTGCGCAAGTGGTATCTGAAAAGCCGCAAGCCCGAGAGCAAGGCAGTCATCAACGGCGTTTGCACGGCGTGTGCGGCGGCGCTCATCGGCGGTTCGGCGTTTTTCAGCTACGGTAGGGTTCGTGAGAACAGCTCGGCAATAAAAATGAGCACCACCGAAAGTGCGGCCGTCGTGTTCACCGCTCCCGTCATGACCTCTGCCGCCGATGCCGACAGCACCCTGCCCGACAGCCTTGCCGACAGTACCGTGACTGCCGCCGTTTCAGCCGCGACATCCGAAGCCGTCACTCCCGTCCTGTCGAGCGAGGGCGACAGCTCGTCTGACACGGGCAGTTCCGACAGTGACGACGCCGATGCATCCGAGGAGGAGACCGAGGATGGTGACGAGACTGTGACAACTGCACCTGACGGAGAAGAGCCTGTCTCTTCAAATGAGGACGAGGAATCTGACACATCTGCGGCAGCAACGACCACTCCGACCACGACGACTACCACTGCAACGACCACCACCGCTCCCCCTGTTGTGACCGAGCCGCCCGCTCCCGAGTACATCTACAATGACGGAACATATACCGACACAGCATACGGTTACGACGGCCTCGTTCACGTTACGATAACCATAGAAAACGACATCATAACCAGTCTGACTGCCTTCAGCGAAGAGGAAGAACCCGACTTCTTCAACATGGCATATGAGACCATAGCAAATGCAATACTGAAAAGTCAAAGCACTGACGTTGACGCAGTATCGGGTGCGACCTACAGCTCGAATGCCATAAAAAAGGCGGTAAAGAAGTGCCTTGAACAGGCTAAAAAATAAACGATAGTGAAAGCGGGATATGCGCTTATCCCGACGGCGAAAAGGCGGGCTCGCCCCAAAAGAGTATGGAGCAAATCAGACACGGAGCGCATTATCATCCACGGCTGCAAGCCTGCGTTTGATGAGATAATGCGGCTTACCAAAGAGAGTGATGGATCATGGAAAAAGTAATAACAGGTCTGCTGCTGCCCTTTGCGGGGACGGCGCTCGGTTCAGGGTGCGTGCTGTTCATGAAGCGCAGTCTCGGCAGACAGCTTCAGCGTGCGCTGACAGGCTTTGCCGCAGGGGTCATGACTGCCGCGTCGGTCTGGAGCCTCATCATTCCCGCGATGGATATGTCGGCGGACAAGGGCAGGCTGGCGTTTCTGCCTGCGGTCATCGGCTTCTGGTGCGGAGTTCTGTTTCTTCTGCTGCTCGACTCGCTGATACCCCACCTGCACATGAACGCCGAAAAAGCCGAGGGAATGCCCTCTCGGCTTGCACGGACGACGATGATGGTGCTGGCAGTGACGCTCCACAATATCCCCGAAGGAATGGCGGTCGGCATCGTGTACGCAGGGCTCGTATCGGGTTCGGCGGACATGACGGCAGGCGGAGCCTTTGCACTCACGCTGGGTATCGCCATACAGAATTTCCCCGAAGGCGCGATAATCTCCATGCCCCTCCACGCTGAGGGAAAAAGCAAGTTCAGAGCGTTCCTTGACGGCGTGCTGTCGGGTGCGGTCGAGCCGATAGGAGCGATCCTTACCATACTGTTTGCAGGGCTGTTTCTGCCGCTGATGCCGTATTTTCTGAGCTTTGCGGCAGGTGCGATGCTCTATGTGGTGGTCGAGGAGCTTATCCCCGAAATGTCAGAAGGGGAACATTCAAACATCGGCGTGCTGATGTTTTCCTTCGGCTTCACGCTGATGATGACGCTTGATGTGGCTCTGGGGTGAAATAAGATCGGCAAAGCAGTTCGCCGTGCAAGTCAATCCGCGATGCCTTCGGTCTCTTCGGGACAGGACTGCGGACGATATATAGAACGACCTCGCTTCGGGCTCTTCATGTTTGCTGTTCACGATCCACTCCCGCTAACACTTCCGCCGTCAACGAGAATATCGACTCCTGCAAGATACCCGTTGCGCTCATCTGCCGCCATAGCGATTGCAAAGCCCAGCTCTTCGGGAGTTCCCATCCTCTTTTCGGCGGTGTGTCTGAGCATCGCTGCGCCCTCGCCTTTTTCAAGCTCACCCATATCAGTAGCCACCAGTCCCGGGCTTAGCGAACATACCCGTATACCTCGGCTGCCGAGTTCAAAAGCAGACTTTTTTGCATACCACACCACAAAATTCTTCGAGAGCGCATATGCAAGCCCCGTACTTTTGTAGCTGTCTTTGATAAGGACACACATCCGCAGCAGTCTGTCAAGAAATTCCTGCTCATGCTTTTCCGCAAGTGCAAATGCCCTTTTGGGTATCATCAATTTCGGGAGCTGATATGCCGAGTTTGATGATATATCAACGATAACTCCCCTTTTCATCACCTTTGCAAATTCTCTGTTGACATAGACTGTTCCGAGGGCATTTACCCGAAGCAACTTTTCGGGGGCAGCCATTGAGGGAGAAAGTCCTGCCGCATTGATGACGTTCGTGACCTCCCCGAGCGATGCGGCATATCTCGCAAGCTCATGCACCTGCCTTCTGTCAGAGGTGTCGCAGGTCATTGTAAATGCCTGCCGTCCCTCAGCTTTCAGCTGCTCCGCTGCCCTGCCGAGCTTTTGCTGAGTTCTTCCCGATAACAGGAATATCCTGTCATTCGGCATAGCCCTTGCGGCTTCAAGCCCCATTCCGCTGCCGCCGCCCGTTATAACACACACTTTCATATTTTACCTCACGCTATTTTTCCGCTTGCTTTGAGCCAGGCGATCTCATCGTGTATCGTTTCCTTGTATGACCTTGTTTTGTAGCCCAGCTCACGCCTCGCTTTTGATGAGTCAAACTCGTTGTTTCTTGCAAGATTGTACACGGAAAATGTTGTCATCAGCGGCTTTTTGCCCGTTTTCTTCGCACTCATTTCAGAGAGCTTTGCGATTAGATTTGCAGCCGCTGTCGGCAGGAACGCTTTCGGCGCTTTGCAGTCTGCTTCCTCGGCAACTATCCTGCAAAAATCCCGAAAGCCGATCGCATCGTTGCCTAAGATATAGCATTCGCCCCGACGTCCTCTGTCGGCGGCTGAGATCGTTCCCGCTGCAAGGTCGCGCACGTCGCAGAGGTTGAATGTTCCGCTGATACCCATCGGCATTTCACCTGCGATGATCTTTATGAGCGTGCCCGTGGTCTCTCCGACGGCAAAATCCTCGGGGCCCATGATACCGCTCGGGTGGACCACACAGGCGTTCAGACCACGCTCTTTAACAGCATCAAGCACCGCCTGAGTAGCAAGCGCCTTCGACATCGAATAGCAGCCCTCGACCTTGTCCTCGTCAAAGAAATCCACCTCGGTGATACGCCTGCCCTTCGGCACTTCGGGTATAGCACCCGTGCTGCTGCAATAGACGAGCTTTTCACATTCGGGGTGGGAAAGGCACATATCAATGATATTTTCTGTACCGCCTACGTTCACGTCCATGACCTTACGGCTGAAATCGGGGTCAACGGTCACGATGCTTGCGATATGCAGGACAACACTTTTTACCCCTTCCGAAACGGTGTACAGCTTTTCAAGACTCTCCCTGTCGCAGAGATCGCCGTAAACGACTTCCGCACCGTCGGGGATATATTTTGCCGCAGGATCATTCGGCAGGACAAAAGCCCTTACCCTTTCTCCCCGTTCAATAAGCTGACGGCACACCGTACCGCCCAAAAAGCCTGCTGCACCTGTTACAATATATATCCTGTCGTTCATATCAATTTCTCCTTATACATTATCTTCAAAAGCTCCTCGCGCTTTGCGATACTTCTCAGCACCTGCTCCTCTGTGAGCCTGAGCTTTGCGTCTGCCACCGTCTCGCCGTCTTTTAACAGAAATGTTCTGACAAAGGCATTTTCGATCGCCGCATATACGCCGACGGCCTTGCGCTCTACAAAATAATAAGCATTCACATTCGCTGAAACGGTCTTGTCCCACAGGCTCTCATAGCCCGTGTCTATGACCTTTTCAACGGGCATATCCCGCATCAGCGTATCACAGGGTGTGGAATATATGATCTCATCCGATACGGAAAGTGCTATCCCTGCATTTGCGAAACTCTCCGCAAGAGCGTTTACATACTTGTCACCCTCAAAATCCTGCGTAAAGTCGATGATGAAATATCCGCACTGGCAGGTCATGTTCATAACAAGCCCCGAAGAACAGTCGGAATACAGATGCACCGATTCCACATAACGCTCGTTTTCGTGGAACCTGAACTGCCCGATATAGCTTATCAGATAGGTGTCGAGCCTGAGGTCGTCAAGCATTTTCATGACCGCACGCTTTTTTCCGAAGGAGCGTAGATGGCTTACAGCGTTCAGCAGCATGATGATCTTGTTGAACTCGTCCTTGCAGCGCTCGGGAGTTCTCTGCTCGTTCATAAGGCGCTTGTAATGCCTGCAAAGCTCTTCCGCGGACATCTGCGATTCATTATCGCCGTAAGGCAGGCTGATGCTCTTTACGCAGTTTTTATATGTCCCCTCACAGCCGAGGGCAGCCCTTGCATCAACGGGGAAATTGCTGTTGATGACTTCCCTGCTGTCGGGGTAAAGCCCTCGTATAGCACGGCTCATCATTACACTGAGCATCACCACGGGAGATGCACCGCTCGCCTTGCAAAGTGCGATAAAATCCTTCTGCGGGAATTTCAGCTCGCGGCGTCTGTGTGCCGATTTTGCAGCTTTCGTTTCGGGGAGCGTGAAGCCCTTTCTTGAAACGCCCACGATCTTATTCAAAGCCTTGCGGTCGATCTTGTATTTATCACCGCATGGCTCTGAGGTCTCGGCTTCCGTAATCGGGGCATCTGCGGTCAATATGCCCTCGCTGCCTGCGGTGCTGCCGTATGCCGTCTGACAGTAGTGATAGATCAGCGTTTCCACGAAACTCTTGACCCCTCTGCCGTCGGCAAGTCCGTGGTGGAAGGATACGCAGATACTTTTCACGTGATGCGTCACGCCAATGAGGTAGTAATTGTTCTCCTCTCCGCCGAGCGGGATAAGTGCCTCGCTCTCGTATGCCTCTATGGGAAGATCATTCTCCACAGCGTAAAAATCCCCCTCGTGCTCCTCGTATCTCACCTTGAAATAAGGGTAGCGCTCCATAGTCATATCAAGCGCTGCATTCAGAGAACCATGCTCCACATCGTCGATCATTCTGACCTCATAGACCTCGCTGGGGATGCCGTTCTTTCTGTAAAGATAAGGCTGCCCTGCTCTGACTTTCTCCGCTGTCATAGTATTTTTCATAAAATGTTCCTCTCTTTCGGGTCGTTGTGGTTTGTTTCATTGTCTGTATTTTACCGCCCGAACATTTGCGAATTGTTTGAGAAATGTTTGAGAAATGTTAAAGCGAACGGATAAAAAATGACCGCCTGCCTTTTCAGACAGACGGTCAAAGTCATTTTCCGTTCTTTATCTTTTCACTGAGTGCAAGTATCTCGTCACGGTATTTTGCACGGCTTTGTTTTGTGACTGCCTTGCTGACAGGCGTTGCCGATGCCGCAAGTGCAAAGCCGATGATCCCAGCTGCTGCTCCTGCCGCAAAGTGCGAAAAGCTCAGAAGCAGTATCACACCGCCCGTCAGTATCAGAATGCCCGTAAGCCCCACCGCAATACCCGCAAAAGCACCCGGAAGCTCAGCCTTACGGTCAAGCCGTCTGAGCTGTTCAAGATCGCTGTCGGGCTTTTTCGGAGCTGAGATGTATTTGGAAGCTATCCTGTCCACCTCGCTGTTTTTTGCAGGTGAATAGCTGTATGTGAACTTTTCATCACTCATTGTTGTGACCTCCGTTCTCATCATGAAGAATGACCGTAAATGTGCTGCCTCTGCCCAACTCGGAGCTGACCCTGATCTCGCAGCCTGTGATGTCGATGATCCTTTTGACAAGCGCAAGCCCGAGACCGTTCCCTCCCGACGCGTGAGAGGTATCACCCTGATAGAACTTGTCGAAAATGTGTCTGCCCGTTTCGCTGTCAATACCGCAGCCCGTGTCTGTCACGCTCACCGACGCGCCGCCGACAGTCCGCTTTACCGCCACCGAGACCTTGCCGCCCTCATCGGTGAATTTTATCGCATTCGAGAACAGATTGTTCCACACAAGGCTCAGAAGCTCGGGATCGGCGCTTATCATGATCCCGTCGTCAATGTCCGTTTCTATCCCGATGTTCTTCTTTTCCCACTCGTTCTCAAATTCGAGCATACACTCGCACACCAGCTCGCTCAGATCGATGACCTTGTTCTCGGGGAATATCTGCTGGTTTTCCAGCTTGTTAAGTTTTAAGATGTTAGTGATAAGCGCCGCAAGCCGCTTTGTCGCTTCATCTATCGCCGCCGCATATCCCATTCTGTCATCGTCGGACAGATTCGGTGAGCGCAGCAGAGCCGCATAGTTCTGGATCACCGCAAGGGGCGTTTTCATTTCGTGAGAAACATTTGAAACGAAATCCGTCCGCAGGGTCTCAACACCTGCAAGCTCGTCAGCCATTTTGTTGATGCGCTCTATGATAATATTGTATTGGTTGCTGCCGAGCGGATCGGCAAAAGGCTCTATCCGTTCGGAAAAATCGCCCTCCGTCAGCTTTTCGAGACCGTCCGAGATGCGCTTTACGGGGCGGTCTATCATCACCTTTTTCCGCAGCCTGCCGATAAGCCACATGAGAAATGCGATGAACAGCGCGTTTGCAAATGTCAGGACGGCGCTGTCTTTTATCGCTTCTTCGGGTATTTCAAGCCCCTGAAAGAACAGAGCAAATGATGCCGTAAGCACGAACGAGATGGAAAACAGGATACCGAAATACTCGATCACTGCAAGCAGTTTTGCACGCCATCCGCCGTTCACTTGAGCACCGCCTTGTAGCCCAGACCGTGGACGGTGACGATCTCAAATTCATCGCAGCTGCCGAACTTCTCCCTGAGCTTTCGCATATACACATCGACCGACCGCAAGCCCGACGTCGCCTCAATATCCCAGAATTCATTCATCAGCTGAGAACGTGTGAAAGTCTTTTTCGGGTTTGAGAGCAGCTTGTACAGCAGATTGAACTCGCGCACCGTCAGGGCGATCTCTTCGCCGTCGTAGACACAGCTCTGCTCATCCTCGTTCATGGTGAGCCTGCCGACGGTCAGCGATTTGTTCGCGCTGATATTTGCACGTCGGAGTATCGCGCCGATTTTCAGAAGCAGCTCTTCCAGATTGACAGGCTTCACAAGATAGTCGTCGATACCGAGCTGATAGCCCCGCTGCATCGAACGCATATCGTCCTTGGCGGTCATGAACAGGATAGGTATATTTTTGTTGAGACCTCTCACAGTTTCGGCAAATTCAAAACCGTCGATCTTCGGCATCATGATGTCCGAGATTATCATATCAAAGCTCGCACCGTACATCTCGTCATAGGCATCTACCGCATTCAGACAGCCGACAGCTTCATAGCCGTTAAGAGAAAGATATTTGCACACGGTAGCATTAAGCTCCTTATCGTCTTCGACCACAAGTATCTTTACCATGTTATCAGCTCCTTTGATATATTTTACTTTAAGGCAACACCGCACGACCATTGTGCGTCAGATGCGAAGTCAGAAATTTCGTCAGATTACCTAAATGAGGCGCAGATGGGCTGGCGCCCATCAAGCCGAATTTGGGTAATATGACGGAATTTATGCAAGCATATGACGTGCAAAGGCGCGAGCCGGTGGTTGCGCGGTGTTGCCTTAATTATAGCATAGTCTTCCTCTGATTTCAACGGCTTTGCGACATTTTAACATTTCTCAAACAATTCCTTTCGCAGGAAACGATGAACGGACTTCCGATAAGAAATAATCAGGGCTATGCCTTCCGTACACGTTCACGGAGGACATAGCCCTTTCTTCGGTCACTCTGCAATATTCTTTCCCAAGTCCCCGAGACAGCTGAAATTTCCTGACATGATATTACCAACGGTTATTCAGATGTTTTTGCCCATTTCAAAGGCTTCCTGAAGCTTAGCGTTTCCGCTTATCTCGCCTATATCCGTGACACCGCCGCAGAACAGAGTGCCGACAAGTTCAGATTTTTCAAAGCAGTCTGCCCAGCCCTCTATGCCCGAAAATGCTCTTTGCGGAACGTACTCCTCATCTTCCGCAGCCGTTGCAAGTGCATATACCTCACGGAACCGATAGTCTGACGGATACAGCGGATTCGCCCTGTCGAGCATCGTTTTCAGCGCTCCGCTCATTTCGTAGTAGTAGATAGGAGTTGCAAACACCAGCACATCGGCGCAGAGCATTTTTTCACGTATCGCATCGGCATCATCGTGCATAAAACACCGCTTTGTCTTCTGACAGGCAAAACAGCCGATACAGAACCCGATCTCCTTATCGCGCAGAGAGACGATCTCGACATCGTGACCTGCCGCCTTTGCGCCATCCGCAAAAGATGCGGCAAGCTGTTCGGAGTTTGCGTTTTTACGCAGACTTGATGATATAATAAGTACCTTCTTCATAATGATTTCTCCTTTTCTGGCGCTTTTGAAGACTCTTTCCGAACTTACGCGTGCTGTACGTTTTCATTCGTCACGAAAACTATTCTGCCGGACCGACTTTCCCGATGACGGTCTCGGCCAGATACCCCACATACGCAAACAGCATCACCACGCTCAGAAATCCGAGCATAGTCAGCACCGCCGAAGCTGTCGGGTCGATGAACGCAAAGCTGACGCGTCCGAGCATATAGTCGGCGAATCTCAGCTTTATAAACTCGCGGATGCCGACGATCGCCACCGCTCCCGACACGACTCGCAGACCCCATATCAGCGGCTTGCTTTTCAGCCCGAACCTTGCGGCGAGCTGTGGGATGTGCATTCCGAGATGGACGCTCATCAGCGTCAGCCCCCGGTAGGCGCAGAGGAAATGCACCGTCCGTGCGACCGCCGCGCCGCCCAGTTTCAGCCACGCGAAAACGTGCTTTGAGATCACGAGACTGCTGTACATCAGCCCCATCATACATATCAGAACCGCCGCGTTGACCACCGTCCCGACGATGCGTTTCGGCGGATATCTGCCCTTGAACAGCGTTTTCGTCCATCCGAAATTGAGCGCGTGGTGCAGGATAAACAACCCGAACATCGCGATCCCGACCACTTCATGCGCCGTTTCACCCACAAGCGAGTAGCACATCAATACGGGCAAAGCCGCCGTCATGAGAGCGTCGGCGGCGGTTTTTATTTTCGTCCTTGTGTTCATGTCAGAACCCCAGATCATCGAGCCAGCTGCGGACGGTCTGCCTGGTATCGTCGTTCAGAGCCTGCGCCGTGCTGCCTCGCATATCGATCGCTGTCAGCACCTGTGCGCCCGTCACGCTTGCGATGCTGCTGTCGGTGCCCGAAAGTCCGCTGCCCTCGTGGGTGCAGAAGGGGATGACAACCTTGTCCGTCCAGTCGTAACTGTCCATAAAAGTGTACACTGCCATCGGCATATCGCCCCACCAGATCGGATAGCCGAGGAACACGATGTCGTACTGCTCCGTATTCTCCACCGAACCTATGATCTCGGGACGGGCGTTGTCTTTCTGCTCCTGCTTTGCAACGTCGCAGCACTCGTCGTAATCGGCGGGGTAAGGCGTGACCGTCTCGATGTGGAAGCTGTCCGCGCCGACCTCGCCTGCGATATACTCCGCGAGTATCTGCGTGTTGCCGACCTCCACCGTGCCGACGCTGTAATTCTCGTCCGCACGGGAGAAGTACGCCACAAGGATATTCGTACCGCTGTCGGTCTCGGGGGAATCGGGGCTGTCGGCCGTCTCGGCAGGGGCGGTTTCATCGGGCTGCTCCGACTTCGATTCGGTCTTGTTCAGCTTTTCCTGCACGATGCTTTTGTCGCTTTCGGCAACGCTTGACGCTTTGGCAGGCTCCCCCGAACCGCAGGCGGTCAGGGTCAGACAGAGCATGACCGCCGAAAAAAACAGCGAAAGTTTCTTCATAAGCACACCTCACTTTTCAGGTCTCAGCGCCCCATAAAAATAGCTCGAAGTCGCACCGCCGTCGCACAGGAACGTCGAACCCGTGATGAACGCGCCCTTGTCGCTCATCAGCAGCTCGGCGACGTTCGCGACCTCGTCGGCTGTGCCCGGACGAACCGCAGGGCACTTTGCGAACATATTCTTGTAGAAATCGCCGCGAGGGCCGTTGAACTCGTCTATTGCAAGCGGCGTCACGATGATGCCGGGCGCGATGTCATTGAGCCTTGCGCCGCGCTCGCCCCACCTGACGCACTCCGCCATGACGCGCTTCTCGTTGCAGCGCTTCGCCAGCTGGTAGGCGTGGAGGGTGTCGCGGATATTCTCGGGGCGGAGTATTTCGAGGTCGAGCAGTTCCTCGACGGGGGTCATGGCAAGCTGAAAATCCTGCTCTGCCGTGAGCTGAGGCATTCTCCAGCCCGACTGACTGGAGATCGTCACGCCGCAGCCGCCCAAAGCTATCACCTTGCCGACTTCCTCAAGCAGCACCGCCGTACCGTAAAGATCGACCTTGAGTATTGCTTCGATCGTAGCCTGCGAGGGCGAAACTCCTGCGCCGTTGACCAGATACTTTATCTCGCCGAACTCCTGCGCCTTTGCGATCATCGCAAGGATGCTTTCGCGGCTCGATAAGTCCATCTCAAACGGCTCCACATCAAAGCCAGCATCGTTCATTATCTTCGCGATCGTGCGGCAGTTGTCCATGTTCTTATCGCCGAGGACGATCTTTTTGCCGTAGCCGATCCGCCGTGCGATCGCCATGCTGATCTGCCCTGCACCTGTGACTAACATTACTTCTTTCATGAAACTTTCTCCTTAATACATTGATGCTTCCGCGAGGGTGAACCGCCACTCGCCGTCCTTCTTTTCAAGCCCGAATCTAAGCTGCAAACGCCATGTGTGCCTGCGCGCGCCGAACACCGCCGCTGTCACACGGCTCCTGCCCGTAAGAGTCGCGGAATCGCCGTTCACAGCTATCTGCGAACCCTCATGCACAGCCGAATAATAATTGAGCGTGCCGTTCATGATAGCGTCGATGTACGCGCTTTTCGGCTGCCGCATACCCGTCATGTGGACGAGCACAAATCTGTCATCGTGGACACGCTCCAGCACCGACCTGTCCTTGTTCACCATAGCGGTGTACATTTCCTGGTAGAGCCGCGTGATCTTTTCTTCGTCCGTCATTTTATCACCGTCAAGCCGGGATCATGAAAACGCCGAAGCCGACTGCGGGTATTCTGTTGCCGTCGTTAAGTGTGATGTATTCCATAGTGGACCTCCTTATCCGTGTATATCAGTGTTTTTCTTACAATTATTATACCGCACTTTTGCGCATTTGTACAATGCCGATTTCTGATAGCAGTATAACTTTCGGTAATAGCATATTGACTTGCAGCAGGGAACGTGCTCTCCGCTGTTTGCAGGACAAAACAATAGCTTTTATAAACGCAAAGACTGCCGAGGGAAAGTCCTCAGCAGTCTTTTTTCTGTATCTCCAACAGCACCAAGCGATCTGACAACTAAAGTGCAGCATATTTTTTTCGGGGTCGTACAATGCCGATTCATCATGTAAGCATAAGTTCAGATCATACCGAGATAATGGTCGGGACCGATGGGTGTGTGGTGGAAAAAGGTATCTGAAATTCAGTGTGAAATATCGTTTCTGTACAGCTTTTTCAGTTTTTTGATAGTTGCATTTCCGCCACCGTCACCGATATATACATCATATTTGCCCTGAATGCTGCCGAGTGTTATTATCCTATCACAGCCTGTATGAGCCTTCAGCTTCACAAGCATATGCTCCTTTGAAGCGACAGGCGAAAAGACTTTCAGATATTTATATTCGTCATATTCCGAATACGCAACGGTCATTCTTGCAAGACCGCCAAGCTCATTATCAAGCTGTTTTTCAAGAGCGGATATTTTCACGCTTTCATCAAGCACCGTCAGATACAGAACACGTTCCGAATCATCGTGCCGTCTGAATTTCTCACGCACATAGTTTCTGTACGGGGAATGCTTGTGTGTTTCGTAAAGGTCTTTCTCGGCAGCATTCTTTAGTTCCCCGTAGAATATCAGCAGAGTTGCATCGTACATAACGTTCACAAAGCAGTGCATACCGTTATTAGCAATTATCCGCTCGGCCTGCTCACATACGTTGGTCTGCATAAACTCCGCTTCAAGGTACTCTCCGACGGTTATGTCATACATCGCAGCACCGTCCATGACGATGACAGGATGATTCAGCTTAACGCCCTTCATAAGAGACATGACCTCGGCAGGGGTGCGGATAGTTGAGACCGTGAATTTCACTCCCGATTCGATCATTCTGTTAAGCTCGACCTTGTTGAAAGCATTTGCCGAAGGATCATCAGGTATCAGAACCGAGTCGATACCGCTGACATAAAGCGTTTCGCTGTCATGCTTTACATGTATACGAAAGTTATTGACCGCAAGACCTACAGCGATACCGATGAACGTATCGAGTACACGGTTGAACACAAACAGGTAAGGGTCATCATCAAAGGAATGTGTCAGCGCTATGCTCAGAAAGACCACGCAGGAAAAAAATGAAGCATTACGGTTGTTCGTAATGACTGTAAGATATATCACAGGTACTATCATTACCGATGCCAGCAGATATACAAGTATCTGCTCTGTCAGTCCGATGCAGCGGAGCAGCAGTATGAACGCAAGTCCGAAGAACGCACCTGTCAGAGTTCCTGTCGAACGCTGTGACGCGTTTCTCTTTGTTGTTCCCTGAAACGGCTGCATACACCAAAGGGCAGCAAGAGCACTGTAAAACGGCAGGCCGTTCCCGACAGGAAGAATTGTGCGGAAATAGTAAATGACCATACACAATGCCACGGAAACCGATGATTTTATTATCCTTGCACCGATGGGAGGGAGCTTTTTTGGTATCTCCATTCGTTTCACCTCAAAACAAAAAAAACGGCACTGAAAATTTATCAGCGCCGTTGCTTTTTATGATAATAATATTATACCACAGCAGCTGTTCGGATGTCAATTGACATGATGATGATTTTGGATAAACATTCAGGGGCGAATTTGGATATCAGACTCATTCGTAAAGAAAAAGGTGCCGCACCGAGATCAGACAGCACCTTATATTTGACCAGAATCATCCGATCATTTCTTCTTGATGTATTTATCCTCAAGGATAGAGCCGAGCTCTTCGGGGAGCTTGTCGATCATTCCTACGTCATAGAGGAATTTTGCACTCTTGTTGATGGTGAACGGCAGCGACACATAGTCGTTTCCCTGCTCGAATGTCTTTTCGTTCATCGGCTTGTCGAAGATCGTCACACCGTCAAGCATTACTTCATATTCATCCTTTGAGATCTCGGCTCCGTCATATATAGCCTGCATGAATTCGGGGTCTCTTGCATTCAGCTTTTCGACGCCCTCGAACCACGAGTCAACGATCTTCTGAACGTCATCGGAAGAGCTGCTGAGCACCTCGCTTCTTACCGCCAGAGTATCGGGGATAAGTCCGGGCTCTGTTTCCGTGCTGCAAAGGACTTTTCCTCCGCCCTCGACTGCCATCGAAAGAGTCGGCTCCCACAGAACAGCCGCGTCTACGCTTCCAGCGATGAACGCAGGACCTGCATCATTGATCGTCATATTCACAAAGTTGATGTCGTCGATAGTCATCCCGTTGTCATCAAGCAGCTTTAACAGATACATATGCTCCAGTGTGCCAAGCTCCGTGGCAACGCTCTTGCCTTTAAGGTCTTTTACAGAAGTTATGCTGTCGTCATGGACCACAAGTGCATCTGCGCCTGCTGAGTTGTCATTCACAAGCACGATCTTGAATTCGATCCCCTCATTGTACGGAGCAACGGCATCGGAAGCCGCGATGCAGATACCGTCAAGCTGTCCCGAGTTGAAAGCGGTCAGCGAATCGCTGTATACAGGGAAAAACTCGATATCAACGTCAACACCGTTCTTCTCGAAAATGCCCGTACCCTCAACGCCGTACCATGCGTACCAGCCTGACATGGGGCTGACACCCAGCTTAAAAGCCTTTGAGTCCTTGTCTGACGAACCGTCGCTTCCCTTTGCGGAAGACCCTCCGCAGGCGGTGAACGATAATCCCATTGACAGCGCTGTGATTAATGATAATACTTTCTTCGATCTTTTCATCTTGAGTTCAGCTCCTATTCATCGGTATCACTGTGTACCAGTTCGTTTACTTCTCTTCTTAACGATATGAATTCCTGTGTATCCTTCAGATCAAGTGTCCTGTCGTAAGGAAGATACACGGGGATAGTTTTCTTCACCGTTCCGGGTCTTGCGCTCATCGCATATATCTTAGTCGCAAGAAATACCGCTTCTTCGATGTCGTGAGTCACAAATACCACCGTAGTTCTGTGCTTCTGCCATATCTGACGCAGCAGAAGCTGCATATTTGCCTTTGTCTGAGGGTCGAGAGCTCCGAAAGGCTCGTCCATCAGAAGTACGTCGGGGTCATTGGCAAGAGCTCTTGCAATAGCGACCCTCTGCTTCATTCCGCCCGACAGCTCCTTCGGGTAGCTCTTTGCGAACTTCTGAAGCCCTACCGCCTCGATGTACTCTCGGGCTATCCTGTCCTGTTCGGCTTTGGGCGTTTTTTTCAGCTTCAGACCGAACTTGACGTTATCTTCGACTGTCATCCACGGGAACAGTGTGTAGGTCTGAAAGACCATTCCTCTGTCCGCACCGGGGCCTTTTATCACCTTGTCGTGTGCGATGACCTTTCCGCCTGTGGGGAAATCCAGTCCCGCAAGCATCCTCAGCAGAGTTGACTTGCCGCATCCCGAAGGACCGATGATACATATGAACTCATTTTCCAGCACTTCCATATTGCAGTTTTTCATAGCCACTGTATCGCCCTTGCGGGAATGATAGACCTTTTCAACATCCTTTACCTGAATGACCGAAGAACCGACTGTAGCCTCAAGCTCCATAACTTCTTCGGTATTTTTGCTTTTTCCGAACATATCTATCACTCCCTCCAAGGAAACAGCAGCTTGTTCAGCATATCAAGAAATCTGTCGGTCACAAGACCTAAAAGTCCGATAACGAGTATCCCCATAAAGATGGCATCAGTCTTTAAGAAGCGCTGTGCCTTCATTATGCTGTAACCCAGTCCAGAACTTGCCGCCACCATCTCGGCGACCACAAGATATGTCCACGCCCAGCCTATCATCATTCTGAGGGTATCGAGGGAACGCGGTATCATCGCGGGGATAAGTATCTTCGTGATGGTCTGCCATTTGGTCGTTCCGAGCGTATAGCCCGCATTCAGCAGGTCCTCGCTGACACTCAGCGCGTCGTCGGCTATCATGAGTATCAGCTGAAAGAAGATACCGATGAACAGCAGGGCTATCTTTGCTTCCTCGCCGATGCCGACCCACACCATCACAAGCGGTGTGAAGGCAGGCACAGGCATATAGCGTATGAACTCGCAGAGGGGTCTTATCAGGGCTTCTGCGTGCTTGAATGTGCCGCACAGCAGACCGAGCGGCACTCCGAGAACAACGGCAAGCAGCACCCCGAAGAATATCCTCTGTACGCTTATGCCGATATTCGGAAGCAGCGTCCCGTCCTTCAACGACCCGATAAAGTATTCCCAGACCTTTGCAGGCGTCGGGAGAAACACGGGGTCTACCAGCTCAAAGGTGCTGAGAACAAGCCATATCAGAAACACAGCTATGAACGAGACTACTGCAAGGGTGACATAAGACCTCTTGCTTATCCTTCCCCGAATCTTGAACAATTTACTCACTTCCTATCCGCAGCAGGAGGTTCCCTGCCGCTACATTATCGCATTATCGTCCTTTTCGCCTGTCCTCATCCTGATAACGCTCTCCACAGGCAGGATAAATATACGTCCGTCGCCGTGCGTTTCGGTAGATGCTGTTTCAAGAACGATATCGGTTATCCTGTCACAGTCCTCGTCACGGGCGTATATCTCTATCATCTTCTTTGAGACCATCGGATGCACATAGTTTGCAAGGACATTTCCGCTTCCCGTGGCATTGGCTTCAATGGTAACAGGTTCTTTTCCGCGGCCGAATACATCTTTTATGCTCATCGAGTTGAATCCCGCTTCCGAGAGGGCTTCCTTGACCTCATAGTATTTCGAGGGTCTTATCGTTATAATGATCTGTTTCATGATACAGCTCCTTAAAGTTCATCCTTGCCGCTGCTTATCTTTATGCATCTTTCGACAGGCAGGATAAAGATCTTGCCGTCGCCGTAGGTGCCCGTTTTGCCTGTTCTGGCATTTTCGACGATCACCTTTGTCACCTCGTCAACATTTTCGTCGGCGACCACTGTCATTATCATATCCTTGGGTATCTCATCGTAATGAGTCGTACCGATCTTCAGACCCTGCTGCTTTCCTCTTCCGTGGATACAGAATTTTGTTGCCGCAGGATAGCCTGCAACTCTCAGTGCTTCAAGCACCTCAGCCGATCTTTCGGGACGTACTACTGCTTTTATCATTTTCATACTTTTCATCTCCGTTTTTTTCAATACTCACCATGAGCGGTGATATCCTTTGCGTTTTCGGTACCTTTCGCTTCACAAAGAAAGCCTTTTACAACACTGCCGTCCTTTAGTCTCACATCTCCGATGCAAAGCGGCATTTTTACATTTTCCATGAACCTGCCGAAGCTGCTTTTCGGCAGCCTGTAAATATCGACTGCAATACTGTTCGTATCACCGTCAGCCCTTATCATCCCCGGCTTATCTCCGAGATCGAACAGCTTGTATTCATCGGCAGTCTTTGTATGACGGACAAACCGTCCGCCCAGCTGTGTGATCTGATATTCAAGCTCACGGTCACGCTTGTGCAGGCCGCACACCGCAAGTTCCATGCTCTCGCTGCCGAGAAATCTTTCTGCTGCGGCAGATATCAGACATTCATCAGTACTCAGCCCGAATATCGTGATACCGAACGGGTATTCTCTGTCGGTGCTGTTTTCGGGCACGGCTATTGCCGCAAGATCGAGAAGGTTGCAGTGATTTGTATACAGCCCCATCAGACTGTTCGTTTCGACGGGCGAGTTTCTCACCTGTTCGCGGGTGAACGTGCCGCCCGCTGTCGGCATTATCATTACCGCGTTGTGCAAAAGGCTTTCGGTCATGTGTCTGTACCTTTGCAGGCTGTGCAGGTCTCCGAACAGATCCGCTGCCGAATGCTTCTCCCCCGTGCGGAGTATCTTCTCGGTCACGGGAAAAAGCGCGTCGGGGGCTTCGCGGATGAAATCCTTCAAGTCCTGCCACCTCTCCGCAACGTATGCGCCTTCGTAGAGTATCTTTGCCGTGTCGAAGAAAGGCTTATAGCTTATCCTTTCGACCCTGATACCGAGAGATTCGATTCGGCTCACTGCGCTGTTCCATTTTTCGCGGTATATTTCTCGAAAATCACCGTAGAACTGCGGTTCTTCCGACGGCAGAAAAATCTTATCGGGAAGCCTCTTGCCCTTGTTCTCAAAATGTCCTGACCATGCGCAGTCATCATCATAGCCCCTTGCTGCTTTGTCCACAAGCTCAGCTTCTTCAAGGGTGTTCGCAAAAACCGTCACGCAGTCAAGACTTGCGCAGGCAGGAACTACTCCCGATGTTGACCAGGAGCCGACAGGCGGCTTGTAGCCCACAAGAGCATTCAGCATCGCGGGGACTCTTCCCGACCCTGCGGTATCCGTGCCGAGTGCGAACACCGCCTGCCCCAGCGCCACAGCCACCGCCGACCCCGAGCTTGAACCGCCGCTGATAAGTTCGGGCTGATAGGCATTGTGTACCTCACCGTAGGGGCTCCTTGTTCCTACCAGACCTGTAGCGAACTGATCGAGGTTTGTTTTGCCGACAGGTATCGCGCCTGCCTTTATCAGCTTATCCACAACAAAAGCGCTTTTCTTCGGCGTGTATCCGAACGCGGGGCACGCGGCTGTCGTGGGCACGCCGACAAGGTCGATATTGTCCTTTATCGCAAAGGGTATTCCCCACAGGGGGTAGTTCTCTCTGTCGGGAGGAAGTGCCGAAATGTAGCTTTCACACAGTTCCATGCTCGGCTTTTCGATCCAGATGTTGTATTCGGAACAGGCATCCGCTCTTTTTACGATCTCTGCGATAAGCTCTCTGGGGTCAAGTCCGTTCTCATATGCCTGCCTGACCCAGTTTACAGTCAGTTTTTCAGGAAAATGCATTATGCTTATGCCTCCTTGTCCATTGGCTTGATAGCTGCCAGAAGCTGCCCCGAGTTCACCTGCTCGCCTGTTTTTACGAACAGCTTTTTCACGCTGCCCGAGCATCCGCTCTCGATCGTAAATTCCATCTTCATGCTTTCAAGAACGGCTATCTGCTGTCCTTTCTTAACCTGCTCGTTCTCCCTGACAAGTATCTTCCATACGCTGCCCGGGATAGACGCATTCACAGCTTCACAGCCGTCGGGGAGCTCTGCTTCCGAAGCTTCGGTGTTGCCCTCGGTCTCCGAAACAAAGTGGTCAAGACCCTGCTCTCTCCAGCGCTGTCTTTCTTCCTCGAAAGCCTGCTCCTGATGTGCTTTAAAAGCTGCGGCACTTTCGCTGATACTCTCCAGATACTTTTTATACTCGCCGAGATTGAAGCTCGTTTCTTCTGTCTCGATATCGAATTCGCCGCGCAGAAAGTCCTCTCTGTATCTGAGTATCTCATCTGCCGTGCATGGGTAGAACTTGATCTGGTCGAAGAAATTCAGCAGCCAGGGCTTGTCCTTTGTGAAATATTTTGTCTCACGCAGGCGGTTCCACATCTGTATCGTGCGTCCCACGAACTGATAACCTCCGGGGCCCTCCATACCGTAAACGCAGAGATATGCGCCTCCGATACCGACCGCATTTTCGGGAGTCCAGGGTCTTGCGGGATTGTATTTTGTCGTCACCATCCTGTGTCTCGGGTCGGTGGGAGTAGCAACGGGTGCGCCGAGATAAACGTCGCCAAGACCCATAACGAGATAATTCGCTTCAAACACTATCTTCTTTACGTCCTCGATGCTGTCAAGACCGTTTATGCGTCTGATGAACTCGGGATTGCTCGGACACCAGGGCGCATCGGGACGTACCGTCTGCTGATAGCGCCTTGCCGCAAGCTGTGTCTGGGTGTCGTCCCACGAAAGCGGAAGTTTGATTATGCGCGAAGGAACGGTGATGTCGTCAAGATGTTTCAGGCTGTCGTTGACCTCGATGACCTTCCGTGTCATCTCACGGGTGTCTGTTCTGTCAACGTCAAAATGCACTTGCAGCGAGCGTATGCCTGGGGTCATATCTATGATAGGCAGACCGAGCTTTTCAAGCTCTCGCATAAGGATATGCGCTCTGAAACGGAGCTCAAGGTCAAGCTCCATCTCGCCGAATTCGATGAGGATGTTTTCCTCACCTGCAAGACGTATCATGTACTTTGTCCCGCCTGCTTCACCCTGTGCGAGCACCGCGTAGGAAGCATCTATATCAGTCTGTTCGGGAAGCTCGGCGATGATATTGCCGCATCTGATGTTGTCCTCGACCTTTGTACGGATGTCCTTTGCCTGTTCAAGAGTCAACAGTCTGAAATGCACCTTGTCCCCGGGGTGGAGCTGTCCGAGTTTCCAGAGCTCGCCCTTTGCCGTCGTTACAGAGCATACAAATCCGCCGAGGCTCGGACCGTCGGGACCTAAGAGTATCGACTGGTCGCCCGTGAGGTCGAGAGTACCGACCGCATAGGCGTTATCGTGGATATTCGACGGGTGCAGTCCTGCTTCACCGCCGTCCTCTCTTACCCACTGAGGGATAGGTCCGTTGAGACGAACTCCCGTTCTTGCACTGTTGAAATTGACCGTATATTCAGCGGTGGTAAGGGTAGTGAGGTATTCGGGGCTCAGATATTCGGAAGTAGGCTGAGGACCCGGGATAACTCCTATCGTCCACTCGTTGGTTATCTTCGGCATAAACTTAACATCGTAGGACGCCGAACTGTCTGTGGTGCAGTTCTTTGTGAGTTTCAGCACATCACCCGTGCGAAGTGTACGACCGTTGTGACCGCCGAATTTGCCGTCAGCAAAAGTCGATGAGCTGTTCATCACCTTCGGTACGTCGATACCGCCGCTGACCAGCAGATAAGTCCTCATACCAGTCTTGCAGGCCGAGAATTTCAGCACCTGCATAGGTTCGGCGGTGATGACCTTGTACATACCGACCGCCTTGCCGTCAAGTTCGGCGTACATATCCGCGCCCGTGATACAAAAGGAAGTCCTTGTTCTGAAACGGTAGCCGCCGCCTCTTAACGTCATTTCCAGTCCCGCTGTGTTCACATCGTTGCCCAGCAGGACATTACCTATCCTGAAGCTGTAGTTATCCATCGCACCGCAGGGCGGTACACCGACAGTCCAGTAGCCCTTCATACCATAGCAGTCCTGAACGGTGGTCTGGACTCCGCCGTCAAGCACTTCGAGGGCATTTTCTTCGGGAGCGAATCCCTCCAGCATCTTTGTGTAAAGACTGCCGCTGCCGTATTCCTCCGTGCTGATGAGAGCGCTGAGATAGGAAAGATTGTTGGTCACGCCGTAGATCTTCGAGCCCTCAAGCACGCTCTTCATTTTTTCCAGAGCTTCACCGCGGTCTTTTCCGTAAACGATGAGCTTTGCAAGCATCGGGTCGTAAAGCGATGATATCTCGATGTTCTTTCTGATCCACGTTTCAACTCTCGCTTCATCCGAGAACACAACATCGTCGATCTTTCCGCCCGATGGTCTGAAATTGTTCAGGCAGTCCTCGGCATATACTCTGACCTCGATGGAATGACCGCGCGGCTCGATATCCCTGTCGATGCCTTTAAGCTCCCCTGCGGCTTCCTTTATCATCCACTCCACAAGGTCGATACCCGTGACTTCCTCGGTGATGCCGTGCTCGACCTGTAGGCGGGTATTGACTTCAAGGAAATAAAAGCGCTCCTCGTTCTCATCGTAGAGGAATTCTATCGTACCCGCGTTACGGTAGCCTATGGAGCTTGCAAGGCTTCTTGCCGCCTTGTACATCTTCTCTCTTACATGAGACGGGAAATTCGGCGCGGGGGATTCCTCGACCACCTTCTGATTACGCCGCTGTACCGAGCAGTCACGCTCACCCAGCAGGGCGATCTCGCCGTATCCGTTGCCGAAGATCTGTACCTCGATATGTCTTGCACGTCGGATGTATTTCTCGATGAACACTCCCGCATCGCTGAAATTGCTCTCGGCAAGGTGGCAGACCTTATCATATGACGCTCTCAGGTCATCTTCATTCTCGCTGATGCTGATACCGATACCGCCGCCGCCTGCTGTACTTTTTATCATTACGGGATAACCGATCTCGGCAGCGGCTCTGACGGCCTCATCAAGTCCGCTCAGAAGCCCCGTTCCCGAAAGCAGCGGCACGCCGGCTTTCTCCGCGATCTCTCTTGCGGAATGCTTTAATCCGAACAGCTTTATCTGCTCCGCTGTCGGTCCGATGAATCTGATACCGTGCTTTTCACATTCCGCCGCAAGCTCTGTATTTTCGCTCAGGAAGCCGTATCCCGGGTGGATAGCCTCCGCACCTGTGGATACAGCCGCATCGATTATCTTGCCGATGTCGAGATATGTGTCCTTCGCACTGCCCGCACCGAGATAAACAGCTTCATCAGCACTTGAAACATGAAGGCTGTCCCTGTCCTTCTTTGAATATACAGCCACGCTCCCGATGCCCATTTTTCTGAGCGTCCGTTCTATCCTGACCGCTATCGCACCACGGTTAGCGATAAGTACTTTCTTGAACATAGTATCTCACTCCTTATCCTGATCCCAGATCAGCAGCCTTACGGGTGTCGGGTTGTAGGCGTTGCAGGGATTGTTTAGCTGAGGACAGTTACTGATAAGCACCATAACGTGCTCCAGCGCCTTCATCTCAACATATTTTCCGGGTGCTGAAACACCGTCATCAAATTTCAGTCCGCCCTCTCGGGTGACAGGCACGTTCATGAAGAAATTGATATTCGGCGCAAGGTCACGCTTTCTGATATCTGCCGCCGTATTGTCTGCAAGCTGTAACATGAAGCTGTCACGGCAGTTGTGCATATATCTCTTCTCCCTTGCGTACCTGACGGTATTGCTCTGAGACGAGCAGGCACCGCCGAGCGTATCATGTCTGCCTGTTTTATCAGCTGTGATCTCAAGCAGCGGCTTGCCCGATTCGGCTCTGAGGATACTGCCTGTGGTAAGGTAGATGTTCTTCTGCATGACGATCGTCTGAACTGCGCTGTAATGGTCTGACGGGTCTGTCATGTCATAGAATGTGGTATCCACCGCCTGATTTCCCTCTAAGTCGAGAATGCGGAAGGTCTGTCCCCGTTTAAGCTCATGCATCCAGCCGAGCCCTGCGTCGAGCACCTCATCATATACCGCATCTTCTATTTTTAACGTGCTGTCCTTTTCTGCAAAACCAAACATTTTCCTGTCCTCCTGTCAGATACCCAAAAGATTGTTATAATCCCAGGTGTTTTCAAAAGCTCTGTAATTCTCGTCCCTGAAATTCACACAGTAGTCTGTGAGATCAACGGGCGGAGCGTCATATACCTCCATAGTGACGGGCACCGACGGATATTTTTCGGAAGCATCCAGCGGATTCGGCGTGTTGGAAGCCACGAACAGGATATCCATCTCAGTCCTGAGAGTTACCGTAGCACCTGCCTTACAATGGTCGGGAACGTGATGCATACTGCCGTCATCATCGACATACACCTTCGAGAAGAGATTGACGCACGGCACTATATCGCGCTTGCCCATGTTGTTCCTCACAAGCTCGACCTTGAAATTCTCCTCGCCGCAGCGCAGATAATCGTTGCCCTGCTGCTGATATGTGGTCTTGCCGTACTTCTCATCGGTAAGAAGTCTTGTAGTGTGTCCCGAGATGGTATCATGCCAGCCGAGACTATCCTCAACGATGCTTGCAAGAACTCTGCCGTTGTCGCTCATCAGCACATTTCCTCTTGTCAGATGCGCCGTATATTGTGCTTTCAGCGTGTCGGGCATATTGTAGCGCTCCGAAGTATCGCGCATATTATAGAGAAGCACCGAAAGGTTCGCATTGTCGCCCAGCGCCTTGAAGTGAATGTACTTTCCCTTTCCGATGAATCCCGACCATTTCTCTCCCGCTCTGAAATCCTTTTCAAATATCTTTTGCATGATCTGTTCCTCCCTGAACAAAAATAAGGGGCTTCGGCAGCCGTTCTGCCAAAGCCCCTTTGCTTTATGTGCTTATTTTACCACAAAAAGCGTTCCGAAACAATTGTCTTTTATTCTGATTTTTAATCCGTCTTTCTCATACTAAAGTATGACTGACGGTACTGCACGGTATCATTTTTCATTGAATATCATGTTGATAAGCTGTGCCCTGCTGTTCACTCCCGTTTTGGTGTAGATATTATAGATATGCGTTTTGACGGTCGAAAGACTGACTGCGAGCATATCACTTATGCCTGAATTCGAGAAGCCCGAGCAAAGCAGTTTAAGCACTTCCGTCTCACGCAGGGTGAGCTCGAATTTTTCGGCGGCGTCTTCAAAAAACTTGTCATTCGTGTTGATGCCGTCATTTGATGACAAGTGTTTTTTCAGCATATTTTCTATGTGGAATTTCAGAATATCCAGGATATAAATATCCTTTTCGGTGAAGTCGCCCATATTTATGCTTTTGAACAGGCTCAGTATCCCTATCAGCTTTCCGTTATGTATAATAAGAAGTCCGCAGCCGAACTGTCCTCCTATCACTTCAAGAAAATTTTTGTAAAAGGATGTCTCACGGCGCATTTCCTCGCTGACTATCTTTGTATCCTGAAAAATGGTGGTCTCGATAGATATTTCAAAAAGATAGCGCAGGTAATCGTCATCGAAGTAATAGCTGATATACTTCCTGATGATCTTTTCATCCATCCCGACGAAGAAAGACATATCTTCTCTGATATGCTCATTGTCATCAAGCAGAGTTATATATCCTTTTGAATAGTGTATCAGCGAATGCAAGACGTTCATGATACGCTGAAACAAAATATGTATATCATCTATAGAATAAAGTTCCAGCAGTATATTGTTTATCGTTATCCATTCTCTCTCAGAAAGCATATTTATATCCCCATTTCAAAAAAATAAAAAAGACGCCGGTTCAGTGAACACAGCGTCTTTGCTCCATATATTATATATTAAAACAGTCCATTTGTCAATGTCGATATTATTAATTGCAATTAAATGATTTTTGGAGGGCGTCAGTATGTCGGAAAAGTATCGGACGGAAGGTCAGCAGATATCGTGCTGTAATAAACGAGGTCGTGAACAGAGAAGTGACATCGCCCCTGCGGTCGTACTTTTTGCCGACAGGTCGGAGTTGGGCTGAAATATTACCCAAAAATAATTATTGAAAAAAATCCGGAAAATATCTTGACAATTGCCTGATAAAATATTATATTTTTTAACAAAAGGCTTAAGCTATTTTGCAGTGGCGGCGCTCTGTCTGAAAGCACATCTATCACTGCGAACGCTCCGGATATCATTCCGACTCCTTTCGGAGAGACTATTACCGATAAAACGACCGAGCTTAATAATAAGGTTTACTTTGTTGAAAACGACGTCGAGGTATCTTCGCTGACAGTTAAGGGCGATGCGAGCATACAGATAGATGACGGCTGCATCCTGACCGTTAAGGATGGTATAACGGTTGAAGCAACGGGCGGCACCTGCGCACCAACAAAGCAGGCGGTGTCGGCATACGCGGCAGTCTCGAAGTCCGCAGCGGTACTGTAATAGCAAAAGGTGCTGACAGCGGCAGCTCTTGTAGATTCCGCAGGCGCAGGCTTATCGTGAGTTTTGAAATATTCTTCCTGTATTTCGGGTGGGTAATTGTCGATCTGAATATTGTTCCTGCCGCTTGTTGCTGCAAAGCAGACAACCGTAAAGATCGCCGCAAACACAAGCATTTCGATGACTATAACTGCGATATCATTACTATCCCTTCCCGCATACTTTTCTCAATGATCTCAGCGGAAACGATCACCACCTGAATACTGCGAGTCTGTTGTTCATATTCTTCCCGACGATCGCGAACAGCCTGCCCCTGACGGAGTATTTCTTCATCTCCTCGTTGTAGCTTCGTTCCAGTACCAGCTTCATTCTCGGCTCAAGGTCGAGGTATTCCCTGCCCGACTTTGTTCCCCAGCCGAAGGTGGCGTTAGTATGCTTGACTGCATCATGGTGCTTTCCGTGCTTTTCGAGAAACGGCGAGTGCAGCTCCGCAAGCAGATAGCCGTGTCCGAAGCTGTTACAGAGCATATTGAGACAGGTCTTTACCTGCTCCTTTGAAAAGTATTCCAGCACACCCTCCATGACGATGATGTTCATATCCTTCTTCGGGAACTGCGCCGTCCAATCGCTTTCAAGGGCGCTGCCGTCGAGCATGGTGCAGCGGTCTCTGTCCTCGTACACCTTTCTGCGGACGGCGATCTGGTCGGACAGGTCAACGTCGAACCAGGTGAGCCTGCCGTTGTCCACCTGCGAGAATTTGTCATCGAATCCGCAGCCGAGATTGATGCACAGCGCATCGGGATGCTTTTTCAGCAGTTTGATAAGCACGTCACGGAACATTATCGTCCTCGCCACAACGCCCTCATGGGACAAAAACGGGTCGTATTTGCTGACGTCCACGCCGAGAGTTTCGATTATCTCCTTCGCCTTTTCGTCCCTGATCCTTGCGTTCGTTCGTGCTGTTTCGCTCGCCTTTATCGCCAGCGGGATAAGCGCAGTTTCCTGAATGTCTCCGAATCTCAAATCCATAATTGACCTCTTTCTATTCCTTAGTGTCGTATATCAGATCGTATATCTTCGCACCTGCGGCTGTCCGTGTCTGTTCGAGCCTCATACCGAGGTGTATATACCTGTCACACTTACCCTTGGCGTCTGTGTCAAGAATACACGGGCAGTTCTTGTTATCTGCCATTTTGAAAGCATAGGTCAGCAGTTTCCGCATATAGCCCTGCCCCTGATGCTCCTTGGTGACGATCAGCATTTCGACCTTGACATATTTCTGCTTCTTCTTTTTCAGGCGCTGTTCCTGAGTTTCCTCGCCGCCGTTGGCTGTCTTTATGAAGGAAAACAGCTTGCGCCAGCCGCCCATGGCATTTTTCATGCCCCGCGCCATCTTCACGATGCTGAAAAAACCGGGGTGATTGCCGTCCGTATCGGTAATGAGGATGTATCCCTCACCGCCGTCTGTACTGTAGAAAGTGCCGCTTTCGATGCCTGCCACCACAAACGTCCGCATATAGTCCGTCATCGCCTGCCTGCTCTGAAAGAACGGCTTCAGTCCGCCCTCTCCGTCCTCGTATGGGTAATCCCAGAAGGATTCGCCGATCAGTGCGGCTATCTCGTCGATCTTTTCCTTCGGGAGCGACCTTATTCTTCGCATACTTACCTTCTCTTTCCGACCGCAAACCTGAACATATCCGCACCGAGTATCTTTACACCTGTGCTGTCGGCAGTCTGTTCGAGCACGCTGATCTCCTTTTCGGTCAGCTGAACTTTCACAGCCTTATCAAGCTCGTCTGCCTGATAAGGCTTTCTGCACCCGCATATCGGCACTATTCCCTTTGACGAGCAGAACGCCATCGCCACCTGTGCGGGGCTTATCCCGTGCCGCCTGCCGATGATGTGCATTTTCTTGTAAAGCGGCAGAAGCCTGCTTTGGCGGTTCAGATATATCAGCTTCATCAGCGACAGCCTGCCGCCCTTTTTCGGCGGGACCAGCAGCCCCTCTTCAAGCACTGCCCACGCCCAGAACTGTACGCCGTTTTCACGGCACCAGTCCACAAGTCCGTTTTTCTCCCATTCTCTTGCAAGGATGCTGTAATGGTTCTGCACGCCGAAAAGCGGCACGCCCGCAGCGTCAAGCAGGCTCTTCGCCCTTTTGCACTCGTCAAGCGTGAAGTTGGATATGCCGATATTGCCTATCCTGCCTTCCTTGTAGAGTTCTGTCATTTCCGAGAGGTTCTGCTCTATGCAGTTCGGCAGGTGCAGCCAGTAGATGTCAACGTGATCCCGACGAAAGTCTTTCAGATCTTTCTCAAACGATCTCCTCACCTGACCCTCGGAATACTTTGTCCCCGGGGTGTATTTTGCCGAGATCACAGCTTCCTTCGGGCAAAGCTCGCCTATCAGTTTCTGACCCATACCAAGACCGTAATCCTGCGCAGTATCGAAGATTGCAAGCTCCTTATCCATAGCTTCTCTGACCGTCTGTCTAAGCGTTTCCCTGTCAACGCTGCTGCCGCGAAGCATCCTGCCGTATGCCTTGCTGCCCCAGGAATTTGTGCCGACTACCGCTCTGTATATGTTCGTTTCACTCATTTTGATACACTCCTCTTTCCCGGACGATTAGCACTATTGTGAGAACAAGCATTTTTGAACCACGTTCCGCTTTTTATCTACGGGATCAAGTTCATCTTCACAACTCAATGCTGTTGAAAAAGCCGCTTAACACCTCGCAATATTCCCCGCCATGCTCATGTAGCAGCTGCGAATGTCCGCAGTCGGGGATCACCTGCTCGTTTATCTGCGGAAGATGTTTTTTCAGCAGAGCGAACGACCTTTCGGGGATAGGCTCATACTCGCCTCTGATGCAAAGTATCTCTGAATCGCATTTTGCGATTTTCGGCGAGAGCCTGTATCTGTAAACCTCGGTGCAGACGTTTTTCACCGAAGCCGCAGTCATGCCCTCGAAAAGCATCTGAACGACCGCAGAATTTCCCTTGCCGAATATCTTTTCCACCAGCCTGTCGTGGACCTTTCCGCCCATTTTAAGATACTTTATCCCGATAGTGCAGACGATGATATTCACCCATGTCTGCAAGAAGCCCACGTCAACGCAGTAGACGCCGTCCAGCAGTATTCTCTCGGCACGGATCCTGCCCCTCGTCATCAGATGCACGCATATCGTTGCGCCAAGTGACAGACCCGTGAGCCCGAATATTTCACCGCCGTAGTGCCTCATTACGAACCGCTCGATCTTCTCACATTCCTTGTCGAGCGAGATAAAGCTGCCCCGCTTGTCGGGTTCGTGACCGTCAAGATGAACGACGACACAGTGCCGGCGTTCGCTCAGTTTTTCAGCTATTTCGCCGTAGCATATTTCGGCAGTAGTGCATGAGCCGTGAATAAAAAGTATCGTCGGCAGCTCTCTTGAGCCGTATTCCGTAAATCTCATGATATACGCTCCTTGTTATGCGTTAGTTGTTGCTAACTACATTATATCACATTGAGCTCTGAAAAGTCAAGAGTGTATGCGGTCTTTTTTTTAAAAAAATTGGTTCCTTCTGTATTGACAGATATATCATGACCGAATAACTGTAAGATCAGCGCACTCACCCGTATATAGTTTCTTTTTCGCCATTCGGCAAAACAGCGATACCACTATATGTGATATCGCTGTTTTTTTGGTGAAGGCATGGTCATTTCAGACCTGCTCGGTTTTTGAACGCGTATCTGTTCATGCCTTTTGTTTTTTGGCGGCATCTTCTACGGAGGCTGACGGGTCGGTGTCAAGCAGGGTGATAACATCCTCAAATAGCTTTAACAAGGATAGCTGAAATGCTTCCGTGAATACCTGACCGCTTCCCGATGTGCCGAGAGTAAGTTCCTTCTCGCCCTCAAATACCAGTAAAAAGAACTGTTCGACGGAGCGCTTTGTCGGTATCGAGACCTTATCGAGTTTCATGTTTTTTGTTTTTGAACCCGCAACAAAGTTCTGATATGTCAGACAAAACTGCATTCTGTCATAATAATGCGAGGATCTCAGATATGTCATATTTTCGGAGAACTTATTCTTTGATGAAGTCAGCAGGTCGGAAAGCATATCCTTATCCGATATTTTCATTCTGTGCTGAAGTGGGTGTGCTATGTACCCCATTGTACGGAAATAACGCTTATCTGTACGGTTCGCGCTGGTAACGCCGATTATCGTATCCTTACTGTCAAGAAGGAATGAGAGCCCGATGTGATATGCAAGCAATATCACATTGAATGGAGTAGTATTATTGGCTGCGGCAATTCGGTCGATAGCTGTCCTGTCGATCTTGAAGGTGTGGTCGTATCCCGCGCCCCGTTCTCCGATGGCGGCTTTCGTGATATCAAGCATCTGATAGCCGTCGGTCTCTTTTTTCCAGTATTCAAGCTGTTTTTTTCCCTGTTCCGATGCCAGGAAATCATATTCTTCCTGAATGAAATCCATATATGTGCCGGTTTCCTCGCACTTTGTATTCGGGTCTGTGTAGTATCTGAATATCTTATCCATTATCAGACCTGTCGTGCTGCCGTCACCTATCCAGTGATGTGCCATCCAGACAAAAATATGGTCGTTCCAGCCTATCTTGACAAGGAAGAATCGGCAGCTGGGTTCGTTAAACCAGTCGATGACGGTATTTACCTCACGCGATGCGATTTCAACTGCATTTTTCAGCCTGTCGTCCTTGGTTTTGCCCTCAGCTTCGTACACATCGAGTTTATACGGATAGTGTTCGATGACCTTCTGCTTATAGGTATCGCCGTGCTGAACAAGTATCAGCCTCAAAGCATCATTTTCATTGATGATACGCCCTATAACCTTTTCAAGTCTTTTGTAGTCGATGGGGATGCGCAGGCGGATGCCGCTTCCGACATTCGCAACGCCGCTGTCCTGACCGTATTTTTCACGTCCGTTAAGGTCAGCCCGAATAAACGCAAGCTGACGGATACCGACGGGATATTCGATATCACCTGCTTCGTTCTGCAAAAACTTGTACTTTTCCATAAATTCATCTCCTATATCAAAAAATCAGTCTTGATATTGACGCCCGACAAAAATGCGTTCCCTGCGGCGGTCAGGATCTGTTTTCGGTAGTTTCTTCCCGACCTTATCGTGGGTATCCACGCTGCACCGATATTCCCTAAGTTTTTCATCGCCATGCTGATAAGAACAGGCGAGACACCGATATCAATCACGCGGCTTATCTCATCGCGCGGCAAAGCTCCGACAGCCTGTCTGAACAACACGGGACGGACGATATGCGCCCCCCAATAGGCAGGCTGTTCGGGGGTCAGATCGCCCGACGACACCGTTGACAGCATTTTTCTGTGAGGTGTACGGAAGGTGACTTTTTTTGCAATATCAGTAAATCTCTCCGCACAGTCCTTTAAGCCCGAGTAATGTCCGCCGTGTGTCTGATTAATGATGCTCAGACGTATGCGCATAGATTTGCATATCTCATTTAGTGCCGAGATATCCTTTGATATACCGCACACTGTCACAAGGTCTTCTGCGTTATATCCCGATATCTCTATTTCAAGACCGTTTTTTTCGGCGATACCGATTATCGTGTCGGCATCCGTTTCAACAGCCGCTATCCAGTGCGGTTCATCCTCATGCATGATGCCTGCACGCTGAACAAGCAGATACATCGCATCCGATGCCGACATAAGACCGCTGCAAACTGCGGCGGCATATTCGCCCATGCTGTAGCCTATCAGATAATCGGGTACACAGCCGCTTTTTATCCAGAGATCCGCAAGTACGACCTCGGAAGCAAAAACGCGAAGTTGATCTATCACCGCATCTTCTGTCTGTTCATCCAAAAGTCTGACAGGGTAAAATTCTTCAGCCGCTTTTTCCAGTTTTTTCAGTTCAGATGCGAGAAATTCGCTCACACCGCTCAGTATGGTAAGCATTTGCTTCTGATGTATGCCGTTCCCCGGAAACAGAAACACATTTTTCCCGTGAAGGAGCTTTCCGTTGTTTTTTGCAAGAGTTCCCAACGCGGCGGATGAGGTTTGCAGTTTACGGTCTTCTTCGCCGCTGTAGACCATAAATGCACGGTACGGGTCGTGTTCGTTATACGAAAGATATGAGCCTTCCGACTTACTCTCCACGGTACTTAACAGCTGTGCGCTGTCATCAGCGGAAAACAGCGCCAGCTTAAAGCGTTCAGCCGACATTGTTTACCGCATTCAGTATGTCTGCCGCCGTGTCGTTGAGGGTCAGCTTGAGTTCATGACCCGCAACAGATTCAAGGTCAAACGAAAGCATCATGATATCAAACGAATCCATACCCAACTCCCCGACTATCGTTTCGGGAGTAAGTTCGCCGTTAAGTTCAACGTTGTTTTTTACGAGAAGTGCTTTTAATTCTTCCAGTGACATTTTTATATCCTCCATTTCGATGATACAGGCAATATGCAGACATATAGTATGCAAAGCCGTCAGGCGGTGCTGCCTATACGTTTTGACGGTGTTCGTTCAGTCGGCTTTTTTGAACATCAGCGCCGCATTATGTCCGCCGAATCCAAAGGATGCGGAAACGGCGGTCTCGATCTTAGCTTCTTTGGTTTCCGAGGGAAGACAGAGCCCCGCAAGCGGCGTGCCGAGAATATTCCCGTGGATGACTTGATTTTTTATCGAATACGCGCAGATAGCCGCTTCTATAGCGCCCGATGCGCCTATCGTGTGCCCTATGATACCCTTTGCGGAAGTCACGGGGATATCTTTCAGGGAATCTCCGAACACCTCGGTCAGAGCGTACTGTTCGGTCTTGTCGTTCAGTACGGTCGCTGTGCCGTGTGCGTTGTAGTAATCAATCTTCTGACCGCCGCAAAGCCTGCGAAGCATCCTGATGATCTGAGAGGCATCCTGCGGCATCTGAACGATATGAAAGGCATCACAGGTAGATCCATAGCCTGTTATCTCGGCATAGATCCTTGCACCGCGCTTTTTCGCCGATTCATATTCTTCAAGGATAAGCGCACAGGCTGCACCCTCGGAAAACAAAAATCCGCTGCGTTCCTCGGAGAAAGGCAGAGGCAAGCCGTTCTCGCTTTTGGTGAGAGTTCGGAGAACATCGAACGATTTTAGCAGAAGTCCGTTTTCGCATCCGAGATAATCCGCACCGCCGCAGACAGCCGACCTGCCTCTTCCCGACCGGATATACCAATAAGCATCGCCGACAGCATTTGTACCCGATGCACAGGCGGTCGAAATCGTCTGATTGATACCGTTTATCCCAAGCAGAATGGAGATCCACGCGGAAACGGAACTTGTCATCATCATCGGATTTGAACACGGGTGTATCGGTGAATGAGAGGTCAGCGCACGGTCGGTACGCAATATCTCTTCTGTGTGCGGCACTCCCACTCCAAAGAAAACGGCTGTATCTTCATCAAGCTTTTCGATGCCCGAATCTCTGACCGCCAAAAGCGCGGAAGCCGCTGCTGCCCATACCGCTTTTGACGACCTCGTTTTCATTTTTTTATATGCGCTGCCGAATCCTTCATCATCTGTTTCGGGAAATGGCACATAGAATTTCGTAGAAACGGAAGCGGAACAGTATTCGGGAGGGATGGGTCTTACCGCAGTTTTTTTGTTCAGCAGATTTTCAAAAAAGGCATTACCGCTGCCTATCGCAGTTATCGGCGCGATGCCTGTTATCACTACACGATCCATAGCTTATCTCCTTTACAAAACGTCATCGGGAACGATCCTTACCGCATATTTTCCCATCAGGTCTGAGCCGCGCTCCATATCGGCGTGCGCCTGCGGGAGTTCGTCCCAGCTGTATACCCTGCTGACTGACGGGATAAAATCATGCTCGCGGCGCAGTCTCAGGTATTCTTTAAGGTCATCTGCCGAACCTGCATGGCTGCCCTGTATACGCTTCTGATATATCCACAGATGCCGCAGATCGATCGACGCTGTGTGACCCGTCGTAGCACCGCAGAGAACGACCATTCCCCTGCCCGCGCACACGAAAAGAGAGGTCGCAAGCGTATCACTTCCGGGATGCTCGACCACTATCATCGGGTTCACTCTTTTTCCGACTATGGTATATATCTCATTACGGAATCTTGCCGCCTGAAGACTCCACTGACGCACACCCGCTTCGTCAAGGCCGCAGATATTGCCCCAATGTGTATATCGGGTGCGGTCGATATAGCCTTTCGCGCCCAAAGATATGCAGTATTCGCCTCGTTGAGCGCTTGATACGACTGCAACAGGTATGCCGCCGTAAGCCCTTACCTGCTGTATCGCGCTGCTGCCAAGTCCGCCTGCGCCGCCCCATATAAGGACAACATCGTTTTCTCTGATGCGGTTTTCTTCCCAATGTCTCAGCATTCGGTTGACTGTAGTTCCTGTCGCACAGCAGACGGCAGCTTCATCCCAATCCATGCTTTCGGGCTTCGGGACACACTGATAATCGCTGACCTTTGAGAACTGCGAAAACGCTCCCCAATTGCCTTCGTAACCCCACATATGATATGACGGGCTGTATTCTGGTTCGCCGCCGTTCAGGATAAAGGGGCAGTTTTTATTATATTTTGAAGCAGATATTATCACATGGTCGCCGACTTTTACGTTTGTCACCTCGTCTCCGACCGCGTAGACTATCCCTGCCGCCTCAGAACCGCAGATATGAAAATCCTGTTTTGCATCGCCGTATGTGCCGTTCGCTTCGATGACATTTTTAGGCTTGCCGCGAGCCGCCCAGATCGCGTTATAATTTATGCCTGCCGATATATTCGCAACAAGCACCTCGTCGGGACGCAGGGCAGGTATATCGACTATCTCGTCACGAAAGGCTGTCAGCGGACTGCCAAAACGTTCGCTTCTTATCGTCCATGCGTGCATTTTTTCAGGTATCGTACCAAGCGGCGGCAGCGTGCCTGCCGAATATATCTTATCTGTGATAATCATAGACGGGTCAACTCCTGTGATCTGTTATTTTTGCTGCAAAAATATCCCGATAGCTGACTGAAACTCATGGATACGATCTTTATGTTATCCGAATGCGAAAATACCGAGGCGCGGTATCCCGTATCGGGTATCCACGTTTTCCCGAACAGACCGCTGTTTTCCGATATACTCAGTCTGTCGCTTCGGATATCTGCCGAAAATGATGATAACGGTCTCAAAAGACCCTCACCCGTGTATTTCAGATATGATTCCTTTGCAGTCCATAATATGAAAAACATATCCCTTCGGGCTGTTTCGGACTGTATTCCTTCCAAAGCTGCGGTCTCTGCGGGGTGAAAAAACTGACGCGCCAACGCAAGTTCATCCCTCTTATCCTGTACTTCCTCAATATCGCATCCGCACGGAAAAAGATCTGCCGCACAAAGCACATATCTGCCTGAATGAGATATGCTGAGATATATCTTTCCCGCAGGTGTGACCGCATAAGGCGGTCTGCCTGCTTCTGTGACAAGCTTTACATCCGATATATCACATAGTGCAGTCTGCGACGCTGCACAGACTGCTGACAAACCGCCCGTCAGACATCTTACACGGTCAGCAAGGTGTCTGTAACGTGTAAGACGATGCTGTCTTTCGTCGGGCAAAAATGCCGAAAGCCTGGCATCGGGTGCTGTTGTGCAGTCAGAGATATCCGTCAGCCAGATGCGCATCTCATTCATTGTTTCGTTTCAGACTTTCTGTCATCTCGACCCTGCCGACTTTATTCGAGACCATCAGCAGAGAGAGAACATATGAAGCCAGAATGATGATAACGGTAATGAGATAGCTGAGGGGCTTAACATAAAGCGATATCAGCATACCCGTTGTTTCGGCAGATGATGCACATATCGACTTTCCCACAAGTAATGCAGGCGGGATGCCGATAAGTATCCCGAAAATCAGAAGGATATGATTTCCGCTCAGTACAAGGCTGTTTATCTCCTTTTTGCGGTAGCCGAGTATCTTGAACATTGAAATGTTTATCGTGTTTTCTTCTATCATCATGTTCGAGATAAGATACATCGACAAAACTCCGAGCATAAAGCCTACGAGTATGACGATATAGCACATCTTATAGTAGACTTGCACCGCCGATTTTACGCTGTCGCGGTAATCGTCACGCGATGATGATGACATGACGGTATCGGGATCGTATTCGAGTTTTTTCCTGCTGACTACCATATTGCGGTCATCTTTTCCATACCCCATTATTTCAGCCGCATTTTCGGTGCTCGTATATACGGCTGAATTGATATTATCGTCGATGATGCCCTCTATCTTTACGGTATGTTCTTCGGTCGTTATCAGATCGCGGAATGTAAAGCTGCTGCCCTCGGAAACGCCGTATGATACCGCTGCGGCATTTGTCATGTAGTATGAACCGTACTGCATATCCTTGCCAGACTTTGTTTTCATTGTGAAAAAGTCGGTATCCTCTTCATATCCCCACAGACTGAACAACAAGGTGCTGTCAGAGGTCTCAAAACGGCTGACAAGTGCGGATTCGGCATCGTCGGGGACATCGAATTCTGTGGTATTCAGCATATAGGAATAGTCATACGGTATAAGGTCAACGGATGAATCTACGATATTATCCGCAGAATCCTTTGTTATCCAACCCATGAGGATACATATCGTACTTACGGCGATACCTGTTACTATCACGATAGAACGGGAAATATGTCCGAATACCGAACGCAAACGGTATTTTTTTCTGAAAGGCAATGACCTGCCTGCAAGGAACGCACTTCCCTTTTTCTTTTTATCCGTCTGTCTCAGCATTTCGACAGGGTCTTTGCGCAGCATCCTGCCGACCGTGAGATTGGAAACGAGTGTGTAAAGCAGCGGAGGGAGTATCAATGCTAATACTGCGGTCACGGGCGATACTCTAACGGTGTGCGGCAGCGCTTCAAAGAAATTGAAATACATCTCGGAAAACGGGAATGCCGCAGCATATCCACAGACAAGTCCGACCGCCGCGCCGATGATCCCCGGGACAAGCGAATACAGCGCATAATGCCTTTTTATCTCAGCGCCTTTATATCCTAACGCGATCAGTGTGCCTATTTGCTTTTGTTCGCCTTTCAGACGGCGGCTGAGCATGAGCGTTATCAGCAAAAGCACGATACCGTACAGCATAGGCGCAACGATAAGCGCTACAGACTTTACAAGTTTTGCCTGATTCAGCGCTGACTGAACGCGGATATTATTATTGACCGCCGTATAATTCAGTATCCTGCGGTCGCTGTTGATGCCTTTTCTGAATTCGACAGAATTATCCTTTTGGTATCTGACGGCATAATACGACCTGCTGTCAGTAAGCTCGGAGACCACAGATCTGTTTGCTACAGCCAGACCAAAACTGCTGTAATCGGGGAATGAATCTGTAAGTTCGCGCAGCATACAGAGATAGTCTGTCCGCACCATATATCCGCTTATGCGAAAACTTTCTCCGCATATATCTATACTGTCGCCTATTTTCAGTTTTTGTGCGTCTGCAAAACGCTCGGAGATCATTATCTCTTTGTCTGAGGCGGGGGCGTTTCCCTTTATTACCTGACAGATATTTACCTTGTCGTTTATCCCTGCCAGACGCAGAACATAATCGTCTTTTTCATCGTCGCAGTAGACCATTTCCTCTATCTTAACGCTGTATTTCTGTTCGGCTTCGGAAATGTCACTGTCGGAAAGCGGCAGCATGGTCACAAACTGCGCATCTTCTGTCAGGCAGTCTTCTATACCCTTGTTGTAAACATCGTTCATCAGTTCGGCAGTCGAGATCGCAGCTATTATAAGAGCGCCTATCAGTATTGTCAAAAGTGTAACAACAAGATTGAACGACAAATTGGTTCGGATGCTTCGGAAATATCTTTTGTTCAGCTTCATCATAACTTTATTTCCTCTGCGCTGCGTCTGCACTGATTCAGTTCGTTGCTGACGACTTTTCCGTCCTTTATGCGGATGATGCGGTCGGCTATATCCTTTATCGCTTCGTTATGGGTTATTATCACGGTCGTGGTCTTGTATACCCGATTTATCTTGTCAACAAGCGTGATGACGTTTTGCGACGCTTTTGAATCAAGCGCGCCCGTTAACTCATCGCACAGCAGCAGCTTTGGTTTTTTGACTATCGAACGTGCTATCGCAACTCTCTGCTGCTGACCGCCCGAAAGTTCCTTCGGGAAACGGGTGCGGTATTTTTCCATATCAAGGTCTTTCAGCAGTTCGCTGATATCCATCGACTCTTCGGCGATATCCGACGCTACCTGGATATTCTCCTCGACTGTCAGATCGGGGATAAGGTTAAAAAACTGAAATACAAAGCCGATTTTGCTGCGTCTGTAATTTCCGAGTTTATCCTTGTCAAGCTGCATGATATCCTGACCTTCAACGAAAAGCTGACCCTCGTCAAGTCTGTCAAGTCCGCCCAGCATATTCAGCAACGTGGATTTTCCCGAACCCGACGGACCGAGAATAACGCACAGTTCGCCCTTTTCTATTCCGAGATCGATATGATCCATTGCGTAAACGGTGTTTTCGGCATTGTCACCGTATTTTTTCACTGCATTTTTGAATTCGATAAACATATTTTTTGTTCCTTTCCGCATATCCTGCAAATTCATCTATCAGATCTGTGATCTCCTGATAATGACCGTCAAAATAAAAGTGTCCGCCGCTGAATCTCTGCGTGCGGTAAATTTCATGAAACGTATTGTGCCAAAGCGGTTCGGCTTCGGGGATGATGACCATATCCGAATCGCCGACCATGTTCATCCCCAAAGGAAGACGTTCATCCTCGGTGGGAAATGACGGGCGGTAAGTCTCAAGGACGTGCATATCATCACATATCATCTGCTTGAAAAAGCTGTATGCGGTATCGCTGTCTTTTATGAAATCGGGAATGCCGCCAAGTTTTTGCAGATAGGCATCGGTATCCTTCGGGAGTTCCCAGCTTTTTTCACGATAATAAAAGGGCGGATTCTGCCCTGAAACGATGACCCCTGCGGGGGGGATGCCCTGCTCTTGCAGAAGCAAGCCGCATTCGCAGGCAACAAATGCGCCCATGCTGTGACCAAACAAAATATAATCTCCTGCCGAGACCTGCTGTTTCAGAACATATTCAGCCGCATCTTTTACAAAGTCTTCAAAGCAGGCTCGTTTATCACCGCTCCGAGGCCTATTGTAGTCAAACAGGCATACTTCCGTTATATTTTGGTACTTAGCATCCTTCATGAAGCTGTAATACAATGAAAATCCGCCTGCATGAGGAAAACAAACCATTTTTTCCATCCGATCACCCGATTATTCTGTTTCGGCTGCGCACTCCTTAGTTAGCGCCACCTAACCGATTATAGCATATGCTGACCGAAATTGTCAACCCCCTCAAATATGCTTTTGTGCAAACGATACGATAATAGGTCCGGTTTGTGAGTTTATTTAGTTAGCTAATGCTAATTTTTACAAAAAGAATGCAGATCTTTATTGACAAAAAAATGCATCTGTGATATAATTTCACATGGTTAGCTTTAACTAACCCGTTAGTCCGACAGCTTTACAGCTTGATGTATTTTATGAAAAACAGGAAGGGACCCCCATCATGAAAATTGAGATCGATTTGAAGGAATCAACCTATCCCCGTATCATCGCGGAGATGAAGCGGCGTTTTGCCGATAAAACTGCTGTTATCGACCACGGTACCAAACTCAGCTATTTCGAGCTTTGCGAACAGTCCGAACGTTTGGGTGCGTATTTTCTCGAAAAAGGGATACGCCCGAAGGACAAGGTGATACTGCATCTCGGTAATACGCATCTTTTCATCAAGTGCCTGTTTGCGCTTGAATTGATAGGCGCGGTCCCTGTGATCGTATTTTCGTCGTGCAGGGAACTTGAGATATCTTCGATAGCGGGAACGACCGAGGCTGCGGCATATATTTCTTTTCGCAGCTTTAAGGGTCAGGACCGTACAGAGTCGGTTCTTTCGATCCGAAAAAAATACCCGACGATCAGGACACTCTTATTCGACGACGAGATAGTATCAGCCCATATATCGGGATATGCGCTGGATAACGCCGACAGGGCAGACCCATCACCCGACGATATCGCATACATCGTTCTTTCGGGCGGGTCTACGGGCGTACCGAAGCTGATACCGAAAAAACAGTCTGCAACTCTCTGGTCTGCGGAAAAATGTGCCGAATCCTGCGGCTTGAATGAAACAACGCGATACCTCACCGCCATGCCGTGCAGTCATTATTTTCACATCTGCGGACCAGGATTTATGGGGACGTTTATTCGGGGCGGAACAGATATCATGTGCTTCAGTTCCCTGCCCTCAGAGATAATCGAACTTATCCAACAAGAACGGATAACCGAGACCGCTCTTGTTCCTTCCGTAGCTTCTGAGTGCATCGCATATGCCGAAAAGCACTGCGATGACCTGTCGGAGGTCTTCCGCAGTCTGCGGCTCGTTCAGCTGGGCGGTTCGATGTGTACAGCCGATATCATAAACGCGGTCGCTGCGAAAATGCACTGCATACCTCAGCAGATATACGGCATGGGAGAGGGGCTCGTATATGCGACCTATCCCGATTTTCCGCTTGACATGATACTGAAATATCAAGGTATCAACACAAGTGAATATGACAGTGTAAAGGTCGTGGATACTGACGGAAATGAAGTCCCGACGGGTGAATTCGGCGAACTTATCGCAAAGGGTCCGAACATAGCGACCGAATACTACAGGAATGATGAAGCGAACCGCACCAAATTCACGAAGGACGGTTATTACCGTACAGGCGACAGGGTCAGACTGGTCGATGGAAAGTATTTGCAGGTCGTTGGCAGGATAGACGATATGATAAACCGCGGCGGTGAAAAAATATTTCCCGCAGAACTGGAAATGCATATCAGAAAATGCACGAATGTTCGGGATGCGGCAGTTTTCGGGATCCCCGACACACAGATGGGCAATCTTATCACCGCGTTCGTCATCCCCGAAGATGAAACTTCTGCCGCCGAGATCAGAAAGGAATTGTTAGCTTCGGGGCTTGCATCCTTCAAGATACCCGACGCTATCTTCTTCCGCAGTGAATTCCCCCTGACTTCCGTGAAAAAGATAGACAAGAACGCACTGAAAAAAGAAGCGGCTGAACTGATTAAGCAAACCGCAGAAGAGATGATCTGCACCTTTGACGGCATCTCCGACCCCGTTATGAAAAAGGCCGCGATATGCTGGGCGCAGACACTCAGAACCACCGAAATAAAAGCCGACAGCAATTTCATTGAGCTTGGCGGCAATTCTATTTCGGCGGCTGAGATGCTTCAAAAGCTGAACGTCACCTTCGGGACTGATCTGAACATGGAAGATCTTTACACGGCGGCTGATCTTTCGGCACTCAGCGAGATCATAAAGGAGAGGTTATCAGATGACAAATAAATGGTTCGCATTCGGTGCGGAACGCGAGAATGCAAGTCTTTCTCTGCTGTTGTTCCCTTTTGCGGGCGGTTGCCCGTCTGCATTTGTTCAGTGGAAAAACAAGCTGACGGATGATATCAGCATATATCCTGTTCAGTATCCGTTCAGAGAAGCACGCAGAAAAGAAACTTTGCCCGACACGGTCAGGGAGCTTGCAGAAACATTAGTTCGTGAGAACGAGGCGGTATTTTCGGGAAAATACGCCGTATTTGCACACTGTGCAGGTGCAGCGATCGCTTATGAGACTGTACTTGAAGCGCGAAAAATGTATGGCACAGAACCCGAATTCATGATAGTATCGGGGGCTGAACCGCCCGAGTATTCTCTGGAAAGCCTGAAATATCTTTCACAGGCGGAGGAGACCGAGTTTCTGGATTATCTGATCTCGAAAGGGTTTGCCGATGAGAGCGTGCGTAAAAATTCCGCCTTCCTGAGTTACTATCTGCCGATAATCAAGGCGGATTTCACGCTGATGTTTTCATATAAAATGACCCGTGATGAAGAGCCGCTGCATTGTCCGCTGTATATTTTCCGCGGAGATGATGATAAGGTCATTGATGTGAACAGACTTGAAGACTGGAAAAAATACACGACCGCCGAAACATCCGAACGCATTTTTGACGGCGGACACTACTATTTCACAAACGACCCCGATACGGTCTGCGCAGAGATCGGGCGGATAGTTAAGAAAGGGGCGGCAACATGAGTTTGCAGAAATGCGCGGTAGTAACAGGGTCGGCAAGCGGGATAGGCGCATCGTCCGTTAAGCGCCTTGCAAAAGACGGTTTCGATGTTGTCATCAACTACCACAGGGACAGCCGACTGTCGGAAGCCGAAAGCATCGCAGAGGAATGCCGCGCGTTCGGAGTTCGGGCGATGACCGTAAAGGCGGATATCTCAGACCCTTCACAATGTGATGAACTTGTTCAAGCGGTGGTTGATGAGTTCGGCAGGATAGATGTTTTGGTGAACAATGCAGGCATCACGAATCTTACACCTATGCTGAAAATGTCCGACGAAGATTTTGACCGTGTTATGAGGACAAATGCCTACGGTACTTTTTACATGATGAGAAGTGCCGCCCCCGTCATGAAAAAACAGCGCAGCGGCAGCATCATCAATATTTCTTCGGTCGGCGGGCTTTACGGCGCACCTTGGTCGATAGGCTACGCCGCATCGAAGGGTGCTGTTATCGCGCTCACCAAAACCGCCGCAAAGGAACTTGCTATCAGCAATATCCGTGTCAATTCTATCGCTCCAGGCGGATGCGATACAGGCATCATCGAGGTCAACGAACATCAGATAAAAGAACAGCTGCGTTTTGTCACGCTGGGAAGGGTCGGCAGACCCGATGAGATCGCCGGCGCGGTTTCTTTTCTCGCATCGGATGATTCTTCATATATCACGGGTCATGTGCTTGAAGTAAGCGGCGGGGTGATGATGTAAATGGATATGAATGATAACAGAATCGCAGTAATAGGCATGAGTTTTCGTTTTCCGTCCGCCGAAAACAAAGCGGCTTTTACCGCTATGCTGCGAAACGGCGAGTATGCAAAAGCGGGGACACACGAAGCACGCGGAGAATTGGTCGGGATAGCGGATTATCACGAACTTCTGAAAAACATCCGCACTATCGACGGCATCGAATACTTCGACAACAGTTTTTTCGGGATAGTCAAGCCCGAAGTGATGGAGATGCCGCCCGAACTGCGGCTGACGATGCAGGGCGCCGCAGAAGCGATAATGGATGCAGGCTACAGCATACAGTCGATATCCCGTCGCAAATGCGGAGCGGTCACAGCACAGACGACCTGTTCCTACAAAAGACTTCTGAAGAAGACAAGTTTTCTTTCATTCTTCAACAATATGCCGGGAATGACCTGCGGTTATCTCGCACAATATCTGAAACTCAACGGACCTGTCTATCATCTTGATTCGACCTGTTCTTCAACGTTAAGTGCGGCGGCAGCAGCCTGCAACCATCTGCTGATGGGGCAGGCAGACCTTATGCTTGCAGGCGGAGTGCAGATCTGTATGCCCGTTGACAGTCAGGAAAGCAAGGATATGCTTTCAAACGTGCTGAGTATCGGCGCTGACGGACAATGTTTGCCGTTCGACAAGAATGCCGCAGGTTTTTTCAGCAGCGAGGGCGTTGGGTTCGTTTTGCTTGAACGGTATGAGGATGCGGTCAGAAATCACGACCACATCTACGGGATAATAAGAGGCTACGGGATGCACAGCAACGCGGGAAGGTGTGCAACGATATATGCGCCTAACGCCGACGCTCAATATCTCGCGCTTAAAGAAGCGTGGAAAATGGCAGGGATAACAGCCGACGACCTGACAGAATTTGAAGCACACGGCGCGGCGACTGTTCAGGGCGATATGGCTGAGGTCTGCTGTATGTCCCGTGCGCTTTCCGAGAGAACCGTCAAAGAAGCTGTTCTGCTTTCGGCGGTCAAATCAAATCTGGGTCACAGCGGAAATGCCGCAGGCATCACGGGGCTTATCAAGCTGCTGCTTTCATTTGAAGCAAAAACCGTTTTCCCCATTTCGGGGTTCACGGAAGCGGATCCGAAGCTCGACCTCGTCGGTGCGCATTTAGCACCCGTAAAAAGCCCGATAGCGCTTGACAGGCACAGGATAGCGGACATCGGCAGTTATGGTCTGAACGAGCTCAATGTTCATATGATACTTGAAAGTGCGGAAAATATCCCTGCACCGAATCTCAAACCCGATAAGGTGCATTATCTGAAATGCAGCGCTGCATCCGAAACGGCGTTATCGGCATATCTTGCTGAGATCGCCGAGGAAATAGGTCGGACAGATGATCGTGACGATCTTATCCACACCTTGAATTTCGGACGTGATGACTTTGCATATCGCTGTTTTATCCGTTTTGAAAATACGGACGATCTGCTTTTAAAGCTGACCTGCCCTGTAGATATCGTAAAATGCAAAATAAATAAAGCTGCGCAGGCGGTATGCCCCGAAAATGAAGATGAGATCTGCCGCATATATCTCAGCGGCGGAAACATTGATTGGTGCGCTTTAGCGAAAAAAACACAGTATCAAAAACTGCCGTCCGTAACATATCCTTTTGAAAAAAAGAAGATATGGGCTTAAAATACGCTCGGTACAACAATATATGACCAGGAGGATAACTATGAATAATGAAATAATGATAGCCGAACTCAAAGCGATATGGAAAGAGATACTCGAAAGTGAAGAAGAGATCGGGACCGATGAATCCTTTTTCGAGATAGGCGGCAATTCCATGCTTGCGACTATGATGGTCGAAAATATCAACGGCAAATATTCTTCGTCGCTCACACTGAACGATGTTTACGAGCACAACACTATAGAACAGCTTGCTGAGCTGCTTGCTTCACAGGGCTGAAGATATGAACAGCACATACGGAGTCTGGTTCCCGACAGTTCGGAGCAGTGAGACTGCGGAATTCAGGATCATCTGTTTTCCGCACGCAGGGGCGGGCGCTTCCGCTTATTTGGATTGGTGCCGTTTTATCCCGAACAATGCGGAGTTTTTCCCCTGTGCATATCCGATGCGTGAAAAGCGGCACAGAGAGTCTATGCCGGGATCTCTGCGTATCCTCGCAGAGGATATCGCAAAAGAGAACAAGGCTGTTTTTACCGAAAAGCCGTGCATTCTGTTCGGACACTGCGAGGGCGCGGTGATCGCCTATGAGACCGCACTGGCGGTACGGGAAATTTACGGCGTGTCGCCTGCACTTCTTGTTATGTCCGCAAGCAATCCGCCCTGTGTACCGCTTTCGATATCTGTTGATGAAAATATGGATATTTATGAAGCGGCTGAAACGTTCAGAAAGTTTGGATTTATCGCAGATGCGTTTGCAAAGAATGAGACATATATCCGATGCTTTGTACCTGTTTTGCTGAAAGATTTCGTTTTGTTTCAGAAGTATTCGGATGACTTGATGAAAAAGGTCGATTGTCCGATACTTGAAGTTCACGGCAGTGATGACAAAATGATCCTGCCCGAACACGCAAATATGTGGAAAAAATATACTGACTGCGGGGCAGACCATATAGAATACAGCGGCGCACATTTCTATTTCAGCGCCGAAACTCTGCCGCGGCTTATCAATGAAATGCTTGACATGGTCACAAAAAAAGAGGAAAGGAAAACGTTATGAATACAAGCAACCTCCCGACACAATACCGAACAGAAAGAATAAAAAAGGCATTAGAAAAACTGTGGTGCGATAACCTTCAGACCGCCTGCGCTTCGGATGACGATAATTATTTCATCTGCGGCGGCGATTCACTGAAAGCGATACGGCTTCTTTCGGCTATCGACCGTGAGTTTTCAGTGCGCTTAAACTATACCGATATTTATGAATATCCGACTTTTTTTGAATTGCTGTCACATATCGAAGCGGTCATCGCGGCAAACAGAGGACAGGAGGAAGCTGTATGATACTGTTTTGCATTTCCGCAGCAGGCGCAAATCCCTTCATGTCGTGGTCTGCATCGCTGAGAAAGGACATTAAGCTGTGTATTCTCGACCTTCCCGGAAGGGGCAGTAAGCGTTCCGAAAAGCCTGTCGAAAATATGGATGAACTCTGCCGCATCCTTATCTCGGATATGGATAAAGAAAACCCCGCAAATGACAGCTTCATGATACTCGGATACTGCTTCGGGGCTGTGATAGCCTATGAGATCTGCAAAAAATTACAGGCAGAAAACAAGCCGCTCCCGGGCGCTTTTCTCACATTTGGAAGCGGCGCACCTGATTCTCTGCGCATTCCCGAAAAGGAACTGACAGAGACCGAAGAATTTCGCGGGATGGTCGCACAGTTCTTCAATTCGGGAAGTCTCGGAAGTGATGAAGCTGCCGAAAAAGCCGTCAGCGCCTATGCATCCGCGTATAAAAAAGAGACCCCCGTATCATTTGCGTCTGTGTTTCCCGACGGGAATGAGGATGAGGATTTTGAACAGATGCAGCTGCTTTTTCTGCTGAACGGCGCTATGGAACAGATCTCACAGGATCACAGGATGCTGAAAGCCTATCATGACGCGGCGCACGGTCATGAAGTCATCAAGACCTGCGCGGTGGTATTTTACAGTCCGCAGGACAGGTTTGCGGCAGAAAAAGATGTTCTGGGTTGGGAGCGTTATTTTCAGAGCTCGGATAAAAAAAGCGTCACGGGCGGGCATTATGCCATCATGTCTGAGAAAAAGTTTTTTATCGAGATCATAAACGGTCTTTGAACAGGAGGACAGCCATGACACAGAAAATACACGATATATTTGCGGAAATACTCGGAATAAAGGGCGATTTTGAAAGCGATATCTCCTTTATCGAGCTTGGCGGAACGTCCATTCTCATCGGTGAACTGAAAAGCCGTCTGGACGCAGAATTTCATGTCGATATCCCTTTTGAAAAAATGTTTGAATCGGGTTCGGTCTGCGGTCTTGCCGAACAGATCGAGCTTTTGCGCAAAAATGTAATAACCGATGACAACGCCGCAGCCTTTGAGGTGCATCCCGAAAAGCGGTTCGATGTTTTCAAAATGACAGATCTTCAGACAGCTTACTATATCGGGCGGCAGAATGATACCGAACTCGGCGGCAGCCCCACAAGAGGTTATTCGGAGATCATTTGCGAAAACTACGATCATCGCCGTATGGAACAGGCTATCCGCAAGCTCATCGCTAAGCACGATACTCTGCGTACACATTTTAACGAGGACGGCACACAGCAGGTCGAGGCTGAATTCGGGGAGCTTGATTTTGAGCTTGAAGATATTTCCGATATGCAGCCTGATGCACAGCAGGAATATCTGCTTGAAAAGCGTGAGCGGATATTTGATACGGTCTTTGATGTTCATCATCTGCCGCTGGTCAGCTTTGCGGCTACAAAATGCGCTCCCGACAAGACCATCATCCATTTCAGCCATGACGGTATGATAATCGACGGATGGAGTCATGAAAAGATAATAGGCGAGCTGGACAAATTCTACACGGATACTGAGCTGAGTGCAAGACCGCCCGAAATACTTTTCTCGGATTATGTAAGATATCTTGAAGAGATAAGAGATACGGACAAATTCAGGGCGGACAGAGAATACTGGTTGCAAAAGGCTTCGGACAAGTTTTCGAGACCTGCGCTCCCTCTCAAGACCGACCCCGGCAATATCAGACAGGTACGCACACGTCAGGTCATCAGATACATAAGCCGAGAAACATGGAACGGCGTTGCGGAGTTTGCGGGCAGGAATGAACTTACTCCGTTTTCCGTGATATTCACCGTTTTCGGCAAGTCGATATTAAAATACTGCCGTGATAAACAATGCGTTATCAATATGCCTGTCGCTGTTCGTCCGCACATACATCCCGATATGGGTGAACTTATCGGAGAATGCTCAAACTTCTTCCTGTTCGATCTTGACGATACGCAAAACAGGAGTTTTATCGAGTGTGCGTCGGAAAACCAGAAGGAAATAGCCGAGATAATGCAGCACGATTCATTTTTCGGCACTGACCTTATCCGCGAACTGCAAAAGAAGGACGGTGCAAATGTTGCCGCCCCTATCGTTTTCACAAGTCTGATAGATATACCTGCGCGTGAAGAACATTCGCTGAAAAAAACGTATACCAAAACGCATACAAGTCAGGTGTGGATAGATGCCATTGCGATGAAAAACACCGACGGCATCATGCTGACAATGGACTGCGCGGCAGACCTGTTCGAGCCCGAACTTACCGACGCCATCGGTGATACGTTCAAGGAGACTCTGGAAAAGATCTGTGACGCTCCCGAACTGTTTGAAAAGGGATCGGGTATCGGACTGACGCAGAAAGAACAGGAGACCGTGAAATGCTGCACCTCAGCCGACCTTGCTGCGGATGACGGACTTCCCTCTCTTGCAGAACTTCTCATTGCACCCTACCGCACGTCACCCGAAAGAACTGCTGTTATCAGCAAGGGAAAGGAATACAGCTATAAACTGATATACCGCACGGCTGCGTCTGCCGCAAATCAGCTGCGGTCCGCAGCGGGCGGTATCTCCACAACAGGAGCAGCGGTCTTCCTTAGAAAGAGCCATCTACAGATAGTATCTGCACTTGCCTGCACAATGTGCGGAACTGCGTACTTCCCTCTCGACATCGAGATGCCTGCCGAACAGCTGAAGGCCTGCACCGAAAATGCAGGGACGAAAGTGATACTGACCGAGACGGCGCTTTCCGAAAAGTTAAGCGGTCTTAACGGCGTGACCGTTATACTTGTCGATAAGGTCGAACCGTCGGATGAGGAAGATGTGAGATTTACGGACACTTCCCCGAATGATATTGCATACATCATCAATACATCGGGAACAACGGGTCTGCCGAAAAGCATCCCGCTGAAACAGTCGGGACTTGTGAACTGTCTGACTGAAACGCGCAGTCATTGTGGTCTGACCCCCGATGACCGCTTCCTTGCGATAACAAATTACTGCCATGATATGTCCGTTTTTGATATGTACGGCGCGTTTGCGGCGGGTGCGGCTGTAGTTTTCCCCGATGCCGAACGCGAAAAAGACCCGTATCATTGGGCTGAACTTATCTTCAAGTACAAGGTCACTTTCTGGAATTCGGTACCCGCATTTTTGCAGATATTGACAGAGGCGGATATCGAAGATACCGGGCAGAAACTTGCGTCTGTCAGAAATATCCTTACGGGCGGAGACTGGGTCTCGGCAACGCTTGCGAAGAAGATACGTGTGGCCTTCAAAAATGCTGTTCTTTGCAGTGTCGGCGGACCTTCCGAAACAACGATATGGAATATACGTCACGTTGTTACCGATGAAGATATCCGCGGTACTTTCATACCGTACGGCAAACCTATCGCACACACAAACTACTATATTCTCGACGAACGCGGCGAGCTTTGTCCGCCCTTCACAGCGGGCACAATGTTCGTGGGCGGAATAGGTGTAACTGACGGATATATCGGTCTGCCCGAAGAAAACCGAAAGAGATTCCGTACCTTTGACGGCGTCCGTGTTTATGACACAGGAGACCTCGGTATGTATCTCAGCGACGGTTCTGTCAAGATACTCGGGCGCACCGATCTGCAAGTCAAGATAAACGGCAAGCGTATCGAACTTGAAGGTATACAGGAAGCGCTGAACAGCATTTCGGGCATTGAATCAAGTGCGGTCATCGTTTCGGACAAACGTATCCTGACTGCTTTTTATACTTCGGAACACGAAATCGAGCTTTCACAGCTGAAAGACGCATTGAAGCAGAAACTTCCTGCGTACATGATACCTGTCAATTATCATCGGCTTGACGCGATGCCGCTGACCAAAAACGGAAAGGTCGATACGGAAGCACTGAAGGGTATAGCGGTGCATAAACAGGGTATTGAGACCCCTGAAAAGTCTGACGCGGAAAGCCATGATACCGAAACGGAAGCGGTATTGCTTTCGATATGCCGTGACATTTTCAATGGTTCCGATATTACATCGGATATGAATTTCTTTGAAATGGGCGGCGATTCTATTACTGCCATACGCATTCTCGGTCAGATACGAAAAAAATTCGGGGTAACACTTACGATATATGATATTCTGAATACGCCCCTGCTGTCACAATGGGCTCTTATCATTGACAGGGCTGAGCGTGTCCGCTGAACCGAAAGTGTACCGAAAATCTATAGCGCTCCAAAGAAAACAGCTGCATAACACCGCAAGAAACCAATGTCTGATATTTCGGCTTTGGTGTTGCATAAGCTGCTGAATGCAAAGGAGCAATAACAAAAAAAGTGAGTATTTATGCGGTTTGTGGGGCTCTGCTATACCGATATAAACAAAACAGGGATATGCCTTTTGCAGTCAACGGAAGGCATATCCTTTTGTTTGCTTTATCAGCAAGCTCTTCGTGAGCGATGTGCACGGTATTTTTTAATTGACTATTTTGGCGCGATGTGGTATAATTGGCATATAACTTCATACTCTCGGGTTGTTATACGGAATAACAGTTATTGACGGCAGAAATAAGATAAATCGGGGTTTGTGCTGACTGCGGGTGCTCTTGGGGGATTCATTCTAAACTTGTGAAGGTCGGAAAGTTTGCGATTCTTCTTTTTATTAGTGCGACCATGCCAAAAAGACGTTCCTGAGTGCAGAAAAAACGGCGAGAGACTATCTTTCCGAACACATCTATCTGCCAAAATATTAATACCCCAGTTAAAACCCGCACTCACTGCCCCTGCAAGTTCTGATTTATCTCAGCAGAAATAATCGGCGTATGGGTGCGCCAAGCCGAGAAGTGGAACGAGATGGTCGAAAAAGACGGCAGAACGTTCAAAAGATTTGAAAGGAATTAAAGTATGATACTGTTTAAAAATCATCGTATGTGGGTAAAGGTGATGGCACTCACACTGATGTCTGTGACGGCTGTTTTACTTACAGGCTGTTCTGACGGCAAAAAGCTGTCAGACGAAGAGCTTGCCAAGGTGCTGTCGGAAGAACTTGGAAATACTGTGGAGATAACGCAGTCACCCGATAATAACTCCGAAAACGTCGAGTACGGCATGAAATGCGCGGACGGCACGGAATTTACAGTAAAGTGTTTGCATCTGGACTATGATTATTTCGGAGCTGACAGATACTATCAGTACGAGTGCGATTATCTTGTGAAGTGGGTCGGCGACCACCCCGAAGTGAACGCTTTGTTCGACGAGAGGGGGATATCTCACGAGGATTTCAGCAGAGGTACAAGGGTCATCGCCGACAGTTTTGAGGATATCCGTACAGTGGTAGCGACTGCCTGCGAACTGGTCGAGAGCGGCTCATACCGTATCCCTGCCGTGTCTGATTACGACGGGAAATACAAGGTAAAATTCGAGCGTCCTGTTATCGCGATAGACTGTCTGAGCGGTAAAAACGATGATACGGAATGGTTATGGGAAGAGTTTGAATATCAGGACGGTACCGAACCTGTCGATCATGATGAGGAGCTGGAGATATTTCTTGCCGAGCAGAGTTATGTTGATGAGATGCGCGACGGAGACATAATTGACGACACACACACATATCTGCTGGAAAAGTACGGTCCTTCCCAGATGAAAGCAAAGCTGAAGAGTTCAGAATACAGCATGATACGCGCAAGATACACGGATGAGGACATTTCTGTCGGGAAGACAGAAACGCTGTACTACGTTCGCGACGGATTTACAAATAAGAATGGCGAAAAGCTCGATTTCCCGTTTATCGCCGCATTTGCGGAGTGTACTGGCTTCAAGCCGTCCGCCTCCGACAACAACAGCTATTCTCTTGAAAGAGGAGAGAAAACGGTAGTTTTCCGCTTTAGCGACAGCGAGTGCTATGCCGAGCGCAACGGTGTTCGTATCGAGCTTCGGGGGAATATGAATATGACTTCTAACTCATGTATGATGGATCTTACGACCGATGATCTGACGAAGCTGTTTGATACGGAATTCAAGTTTGACTACATGAACGGCACTGCCGAGATCACGAATGTGAAAGCATAAGATGTGAAAGGACAATCGAGCTTCGGCTCGGAGATCGTGGGACTGCTGCGTGGCAGTCCCATGTTTTATTATAACACACTCAGTTGGCATATTCGTTGAAGGTGTCATATAGACCAAGCCAAGCCCTCAGAAAATGCTCTAAGGGCTTGGCTTTTTGTCAATAGGGTACCATATTTCGGGCTCTCGGTAAAGGGGTACCGAGAAATTCAGCACACTTTGAATTTGTTATCAGAACTTGCCGTTTGTATTCTGCCGTGTGTCCTCGGCAGCGATCGTCTCAATAACGTCCCAATGCTCTGCGATACCTGTGTTGTGCTGAATATCGGCATCGCCGTCAAAATAATTGGATATGTCCGCCGTTCTCCTAAATCTTGTATCTGTGATAATTTCGTGAAATTTTCAATTACCTCTTGACAAACAGGTTTATATTTGATACAATATAGTTGTACACAAGATAAATTCAAGGAGGAATAAACATGGACTACGACTACCGCAAAGCAATGAAGCTCGACAATCAGCTTTGTTTCCCGATATATGCCGCGGCAAGGGTCATAACGTCGCTCTACACACCGTATCTGAAACCGCTGGGGCTGACATATACGCAGTACATATTGTTCCTCGTGCTGTGGGAGAAGGACGGGCTTACCGTCGGCGAGATATGCAAGCGGCTCATGCTCGACAGCGGCACACTTTCGCCGTTACTCAAAAAACTCCGCGATCAGGGGTATATCGAAAAACAGCAGAGCGCTTCGGACGAGCGTTCGTTCATCATAACGCTGACCGACAAGGGCAGGGAGCTTCAATTAAAAGCGAAGGATATTCCGTTGCAGGTCGGGAGCTGCGTCAGTATCGCACCCGAAAAAGCCTTGCAGCTACGCGATCTGCTGAATGAATTACTTGAAAACCGTTCAACCGATACGAAAGGAGAATGATCTTATGAAAAACGTTTATGACTTCACCGTGAAGGGCAGAAAGGGCGAAGAGGTAAGCCTGAGCGAGTACAAAGGCAAGGTGCTGCTTATCGTCAACACCGCGACCGGCTGCGGATTTACTCCGCATTACGAGCCGCTTGAAGCGATGTACCGTGACCTGCGTAACAAGGGCTTTGAGATCCTTGATTTCCCCTGCAATCAGTTCGCAAATCAGGCTCCCGGCGACACTGACGAGATCCACTCCTTCTGCAAGCTGAAATTCGGCACCGAGTTCCCGCAGTTTGCAAAAATAGATGTGAACGGCGACAATGCCGATCCGCTGTTTGAGTTCCTTGCAACCGAAAAGCCGTTTGCAGGCTTCGGCAAGGGCATCAAGAATGCCGCGCTGGAAAAGTTCGCGGACATGAACAACAAGAAGTTCGGTGACAAGGCGTATATCAAATGGAATTTCACCAAGTTCCTGATCGGCAGTGACGGCAACGTGCTTGCAAGGTTTGAACCCACCGAGGACATGGCTGAGGTAAGAAAAGCTGTTGAAAAAATACTGGGGTGATCTTATGAATGATAATTTTGATCTTCAAAAATATCTCACCGAGGGCGTGGAGCGCGTCGTTTCCGAAGCGATAAAAGCTACGCTTAAAAACCCGAAAGAAAGTACGTTCATGCTGAGATTCGCAGCCGCGAGCCGTGCCGCGTCGAAAAAGCGCCGCAAGGCTGAGGATAACGGCGAGCATATCCCGCCGTTCCTTATCGCAAGTATCACGAGCAGCTGCAATCTGCACTGCGCGGGGTGCTACTCACGGTGCAATCACGCAACCGTTGACAGTGCGCCCGTCAAGCAGCTTACCGATGACGAATGGCAGGCGGTCTTTGACGAAGCCGAACAGCTCGGTATCAGCTTTATACTGCTTGCGGGCGGCGAGCCCATGCTGCGGCGAGGAGTCATCGAAGCGGCAGGGGAAAGGCAGAATATCCTCTTCCCGATCTTCACCAACGGCACATTCCTCGATGAAAGGTATCTGGAGCTGTTCGGCAAATGCCGCAATCTCATTCCGATCATGAGCATCGAGGGAGACCGCGAACACACCGACGAAAGGCGCGGCAAGGGCATCTACGACAAGCTGATCGCCAACATGGACGAGATAAAAAAGCGCGGGCTGATCTTCGGCGCTTCCGTAACAGTCACGACGAGGAATTTCAGGGAAGTCACTTCACGGGAGTTTTTGGACAGCCTTTCGGAACGCGGCTGCAAGGCGGTCATATTCGTTGAATACGTCCCCGTGACGGAGGAAAGCCGCGACCTCGCCCCGACCGAGACCGAACGCGAATTCATGCAGAGCGAGATAAAACGGCTGAGGGAAACTAACCCCGAAATGGTCTACATATCCTTCCCCGGGGACGAAAAAAGCTCGGGCGGCTGTGTAGCGGCAGGCAGAGGATTTTTCCATATCAATTCTCACGGGGGCGCGGAGCCCTGTCCCTTCTCGCCCTTCTCGGACGTAAATGTAAAAAACGGTTCGCTGAAAGAAGCGATGAACTCGCCGCTGTTTAAAAAGCTCCGCGAAGAGGGCTATCTGCTCGAAGACCACGACGGCGGATGTATACTTTATGAAAAAAGAGAGCTGGTTGAACAGCTCATCAACGCATAAAAAAAGGGAGGAATTTCTATGAAAGTTCTTGTTGTTCTGATAGTTCTTGCAGTCCTCTGCTGCGGATTTACTCACCGCCGCGTGATAAAAGCGCTCTTAAAGCACGAGCCAATGCCTCCCGCACCCAAGTGGCACTTCTGGTGCAAAAACAGGCGAAGCTGAACATAACAGAAAGGTTGTGAGGATATGTCCCACGATACTGAAAACCGAAGTAAGATTATCGTCAGAACAAGCGTTACGGGCATCGTCGCTAACGTGTTCCTCGCGGCGTTCAAGGCTGTTGTGGGATTCATGACCCATTCGATAGCGATAGTTCTCGACGCGGTCAACAATATCTCCGACGCAGGCAGCTCGCTGATAACGATAATCGGCACCAAGCTCGCAGGGCGCGAGCCCGACAAAAAGCACCCCTTCGGCTACGGACGTATCGAGTACCTCAGCGCTATGGTGATCTCGGTCATCGTGCTGTATGCGGGCGTTACTTCGTTCGTGGAGTCGGTCAAGAAGATCATCACGCCGACCACGCCCGAGTATTCCACAGCTTCGCTCATAATCGTCGGCGTGGCGGTGGTAGTCAAGATAGTTCTCGGCAGATATGTCAAAAGCGTGGGCGAGAAGGTCAACTCCGATTCGCTCATCAATTCGGGCGAGGACGCGACGCTTGATTCGGTCATATCCGCTTCAACTCTTGTCGCGGCTATCGTGTTCATGCTGTCAGGGCTTTCACTTGAAGCGTGGCTCGGCGCGGTGATATCGCTGGTCATAATCAGATCAGGGTTTGAAATGCTGAAGGACACCATTTCACAGATACTCGGAGAACGCAGCGCCCCCGAGCTTGCCAGAAGCATAAAGCAGACCGTGACCGAGTTCGAGGGCGTTCAGGGCGCATATGATCTCGTACTGAACAACTACGGTCCCGACGCATGGAACGGCTCTATCCATATCGAAGTCCCCGACACATATTCGGCGGACAGGATAGACAGGCTCATCCGTGAGATACAGATAGCCGTTCATGACAAGCACCGCGTCATTCTCACGGCGGTGGGGGTTTACTCAATAAACACGAAAGACGATGAAGCCAAAGCAGTCGAGCAGAAAGTCCGTGAGATAGTTTTCGCCCGCGAACACGTTTTGCAGATGCACGGATTCTATCTTACAAAGGAAACGAAAACCATACGATTCGATGTGGTAGTGAGCTTCGACGCCCCCGACCGAAGTGAGACGTATAAACAGATAATTTCCGATGTTCAAAAAGCGTTTCCCGATTTTGAACTGCAAGTAGCACTGGATACCGATTTTTCGGAGAAATGACAGATATAAAGGCAATACCGCACAACCATTGTGCGTCAGATGCGAAGTCAGAAATTTCCTCAGATCACCTAAATGAGGCGCAGGTGGGCTGGCGCCCATCAAGCTGAATTTGGGTAATATAACGGAATTTATGCAAGCAGATGACGTGCAAAGGCGAAGCCGTTGGTTGCGCGGTGCCAAGTACGATCCCAGCGTTCTTGACGGCGTAAGGATATGCAAGGAAAAGGGAATTGATGTCATTCTCGCGGTGGGCGGAGGAAGCGTCCTCGACTGCTCAAAGGCTATTGACGCAGGCACAAAATCACGCACTTTTTGTGTAGCCGCAGGATAATTGAGCAGGTGGTGGTCTTTTGACCAGATAAGTACCAGGATAATGGTGTGTTCCGTAAATAGAATCTTTGATTGGTCTAAGTTACTCTACTCTATTTTTTCGACTTAAATCGGATTGGATCAATAACATAACGAAATACCGCCTTTACAAGGCAATATTATTACTTATACACGCTCAGTTTCAACAGACGGAAAAACGTATGCACCTGATGAGATCAGGAAGCAGAGTGTTTGCATTAATGGTGAATAAGCTTTTTATCTTGTTTCTGCCCGTATGCTGATATTTTCGGGTCTCTCTACGGTTTTTACACCTATCTCCTTGTAGGTTCTCACTATCAGGAACAGTGCCACAGCAAATGTCAGAATATCCGCCAAAGGCATTGAATACAACACTCCGTCAAGCCCGAAGAATACGGGGAGCAACAGCGCAAGCCCCACTCCGAACACTATCTCACGAATGACCGAAAGTGCAGTAGATTCGAGCGCTTTGCACATAGCTTGCAGGAAAATGAAGCAGGACTTGTTCACACAGGCAAAGATCATCATGCAGAGATAGATGCGGAAAGATTTGACTGCGAAATCGGTATAATAGCTGCTCTCATTTGCGGCGCCGAAGATACCGATCAGCTGTTTCGGGAACAGCTCTACGATCAGGAGCGCCGCAGCACCGACACTTGCTTCTGCTATCAGAAGCTTTGTGAACAGCTCACGCACGCGGCTTTTCAGCCCTGCGCCCATGTTGAAGCCGACGATCGGGATACAGCCCGCCGCCATTCCGACTACAATAGAAATGACGATCTGGAAGAACTTCATCACGATGCCGACCACTGCCATCGGTATCTGCGCGTACTTCTCCTGCCCGAACACCTCGTCCATAGCACCGTATTTGCGTATCATGTTGTTGATCGCCGCCATAGCCGCGACGAGCGCTATCTGCGACAAAAAACTCGTCAGACCGAGAGTGAGCGTTTTCTTTGCGATAGTGCCGCTCAGCCTGAGATCACGCTTCGACGGCTTGATCTGCTTCATGTTCAGCAGATACCACGCCGCAAGCAGCGCTGTCACGACCTGCCCGATGACCGTGGCGGCTGCCGCACCCATCATGCCCCACCTGAAGCCGAAAATGAAAACGGGGTCGAGTATCATGTTGATGACCGCACCTGCGAGCGTGGAGATCATAGCGAATCTCGGACTGCCGTCTGCACGGATAACGGGATTCATCGCCTGTCCGAACATATAGAACGGTATCCCCAGCGAGATATAGAAAAAGTACTCCTGCGAATGCCTGAATGTCTCGGGATTGACCGTACCGCCGAACATAGCAATTATACCGTCGCTGAAGATCAGATACACAGCGCACAGTACCAGTCCGCCGACAATGCTCATGATGACCGAATTGCCGACGCTTTTTCTCGCGGCGTCCTCCTCATGCTTTCCGAGACTGAGGCTTGCAAACGCGCAGCAGCCGTCACCGATCATCACGGCGATGGCAAGTGCTATGACCGTCAGCGGGAATACGACCGTGTTGGCGGCGTTGCCGTAAGAGCCGAGATATGCCGCATTTGCAATAAAAATCTGGTCAACGATGTTGTAGAGCGCACCCACCAACAGCGAAATAATGCACGGCACGGCGTATTTCTTCATGAGCCTGCCGACGGGCTCGCGACCCAGAAATTGATTTGCGGTTTCTTCCATAAAAATTCCTCCTTAAAAAATACAGCGTGAGCCGCAAGCTGGATTTATGCTTTTGGCTACACGCTGTTTTGGTTTCTGTTCGGTTGTGTCAGTCGAGATAAGAGCCCACGGGGGCGCTGTTATACTGCTTTTTCAGCTTGATGATGACCGAGCCGTCAGGCTGTTCGGTCTCATCGATGATCTTGTATTTGGTTCTGCTTTTATCAAGCTGAGCCTTATACTTAGCGACCTCCTCCTGCACGATCCTGACCGCGTAATCATGAGTGAGATTTTCGTTCAGCTGAAAATGCATGGTCTGACAGATACACGCTTCTTTGACTCTTTTCATTGTGATCTACCTCCTGAAAAAAAATAAAAACGAGCAGCAATAACCGGACTTACGCGGGATGCTGCTCGTTATGATTTTATTATACCAGACTTTTCGGGATTTTTCAAATGGTATTTTTGCACAAAGTTTAAGTTTGCTCCCGAAACGAACCTGAACACGGCATAGAGCATATTTCGGACAAATGGAGCTTATGGAAAACGAGCCCCCGAGTCAGAAATCAGCGAAGCCGCAGACACAGACTTTATTGCGACATTTATGTCCGCATCACCCTTGATCTCCACTCTCCGACCTTCTTGATGACTCGCGGAGTTCTTCAAATACTGTCATAGCACACCTCACTTTGGGATCAAAGACACATTCTGTAAATCGCCTCAACGTCCTTCGGCGTGAGGTCGGTAAAGCCGGGGCGCATTCCGTACTGACCGCAGGCTTTCTTTGCCATGACCGCGAAATCCCTGTCGTCAATGCCAAGATCGGACAGCCTGCTCTGCAAGCCGAGCGTGTCGAAGAAGAACGCCGACAGCTCGTGCTCCATCGCGCGGCAGACGGTCGCCTGAAAAAGCCGCCGTAAACAGGCAGCACCTTTTTCCGAACCTGCCGATCTCCTCATGCAGATGCTGAAGCTGATCCTTGCCGATATAAACCTTGGTCTTGTTCTCAAAAACGAAGTCTCTCGTGGTGATCTCTCCTTATATGTTTTAGCTGTTTATTCATGCTTGTCATCTGTAAATATCCTGTCAACCACGATCTGAGCACGCTCCTGCGGTGTTTCTTTGTAACCACAGTAACCACACTTAGCCCACTTCATCAATATCCCGAACAAACCGTATGCCATGTAATTGCTTTCATAATTATCTATGGCGTTTTCGGTATCACTGTCTGTGACGATAGTTTCATAAGCATTCAAAATTGCCCCGTGATGCCCCTGCGTAAAGACCAGCTCATTGACCTTGCGCATTGAATAGCAAAACTCAAAATATCGCTGCACACGGTAAATATCGCTGAGACTATGCTCTTTCAGTTTGTGATTTTTCTCGTATTCACGCCACCTCATGATCATATATTCGGTGAGTATCTCATCCTTTGATTTGAAATTGCGGAAATATGTTGCTCTGCCGATGCCGCCTGTTTCGCATAACTCGTCAACGGTGATCTTCTCGATATTCTTCTTTTTCATCAGCTTAATGAGGGCTTCGCCGTAAGCTGTTGTTACATAGTCTGACATTATTTCTGTGTTTCCTCCCACGGTGATACTATTTCGCCAAATAGTATCATTTTCGCCTATATGATTGACTTGGCATGGTTGTGTGATATTATAGTATCATAGTATTGACGGTCAATTACAAGCTGATGAAGGACGGTATCACAAAGCAGTATGCGGTCGATGAGGTCAAAGATACTGTAAAATACATGAGTAACAACGCTGACGAGTACGGTATAGACAGCGATAACATTTTTATTCTCGGCTATTCGGCAGGCGGTTATCACGCCATGGCGGCAGCATTACAGCTGCACAAGGAAGGTATTAACGTCAGTGGGCAGATTCTCTGCTACCCATTTATCAGCGACATTTCAGAGCAGTACAGTGAACTGACCGATGAACAGAAGAAAACAATTCCTCCCGCACTTTTTATTCTTGCGGGAGATGAACCTATCGGCAAGGGTTCGCCGGAATATAAGTCGGCACTTGATGATAACGGTATACCGACGGAGCTTATCACCTATGACGGTGCGTTACACGGCTTCATCGAGGAAAATAATCCCGAATATGATAAGCTGCATTTCCATGACAGCAAGTCGCCCGAACAGGAGAAAATGGCAGGGCAGACAGAGGACGATATATATGCGTGGATCGACAAAATCATCAATGATTGAGAAAATATGACACAGCGAGGTTACAAAACGAAGATCACTACGATACTGTTCGATTTGGACGGTACACTTCTGCCGATGGATAACGATGAGTTCACAAAAGGCTCGTATCATGTGGGCAGGAGTAGATCCCGACGAGTTTGAGCTTATTACATCTTATGAAAACTCCGCATACTGCAAGCCCGATCTTTGCTTGTTATTTCTTCAGACTGTACCTGAAATCACAGACCTCTCCACCCTCCGCGACGGTCGTTGTGCGCACCAGCTTTACGCCGAGCATATCAGCCATCACATAGTCGAGCCTGCACAGATACTTTGCGATCTCAGGGCAGCCCTCGTCCCTGCATATCTTACAGATACCGCACTCGCTGTAATCCATGCCGTAATCGAAGTCGGCGCATTTGGGCAGAACGTCCACCACCCAGTTGTTCTCATTTCTGAGCCTATGGCTTTCCTCAGCCCATTTTCGGCGCTGAGGCATTTTCTTTTCGTCAAGGTAATCCTCCGCCGTTCCCAGGCCTTTCTTAAACAGCTTTGAGGAGCTTACGGCGCTTTCGATGACCTTGTAGTTTTCCTCGGCTGAAAGCCCTGTGTGCCTGTTCATGGCGATGAAAAATATCCCCATGAGGTACGAAGATACTAAATTGCTTTGAGACATATCCTTTGCCCTGAGCGTTATTTGCTTAAATTCGGCTTTTATATTCCTTATAGCCGGATCGGAAATGTTTTTCTGCTCTAAATACGGCTTTACCGACGTATAAAAGAAGTTCCCTATGAACCACGTTTTGAATGTATATTTCATTCCGCTTTTTCTCCTTTTTTCTTCGTAAGCAAATAAGCCTGCGCCGCACAGACCACAGAATACAGAAGCAGCCTCGCGCCCTGATTTTTGTTGTTCCATCCGCGGTCGTGCCAGCCGGCGCAGTCCTTTGTTTCGGGATAGAAGCGCTTGTAATATCCGCTCGTCATACAGAGAAACTGATCGAGGGCAATAATGTCGAACGCTTTTATTATGTACATGAACACCGCCAGCCGCCTGAATGCTTCGGTGAAGCCAAGGCGCTCACGCTTTATCCTGTCGGCGGTGTCCTTCATCGCCCACGCAAAATATCCGCAGAAAGCTGCCGTCAGCAGATGTCCGAGCAGCTGCTTTTTCTTTGACGGCGCGGGGTGATCCTTGCCTGCCTCGTAAATATCCTTCGGCAGAAAGCGCAGCACAAGTTTCGGCGGCGCAAGATATGGGATGATAAGGACCAAAGCGCCCATTAAAGTGCTGACTGTCAGTGACTGTTTTATCGTTTTTCTCATCTTTTTTCTCCAATAGGTCAATACAGCACGATGATCATGCTTTGCCGAAATTATTTACCGTTTATTAGCTCCATTATCTCATCAAACGCAGGCTTGCAGCCGGGTATGAAGTATTGCAGAGCATAGCAGTGGTGCATACCCTTTCCGACATGAAAAATGCAGTCCGCGCCCGCCTTTTTGTAGCTTTCCGCATAGCTTGGTGCAAAGGCATAGAGCGTCTCATGGCTGCCGTAGTAGAAATGAGTCACGGGTGCGTTTCGGAAATCTCCGTAAGCGGTGGCGAGATATTTTTCCGGAATATCGCGTCCGTGACACATTATCTCCCGCGCAAGCTCCATGTAAGAGGCTGGTATCATAATGTCCTTTTTCTCCAGCCTTCGTATGCGTTCGCGTTCCTTATCGTTCACAGGTACACTGCCCGGCGAAACAGGTATCAGCAGACCCGGCATGGGGATATTTTCGCCGCTGTCATTTCGCTCATTAATGTATGTGATAAGGTCGAGCAGCAGCGCACCGCCCGATGAAAAACCTAAAAACACGATATTTTCCGGCTTATAAAAGCGCAGCATTTTTGTGTAGCACTCAGATATCATCTGCACGTTTTCAAGAATATCGTGCTCGTGGCAAAGCGGATAATAGGGGAACCACACATCACGCTTTGTTGTCTGAGCGATCTTGCGGCAAAGCCCGATATCCCCTTTGTCGGAGCCGAGTATCATTCCGCCGCCGAACACAAAGAGTATCGCACCTTTTTGCCGTTTCGTTCGTATGTCAGTCTCGACACAGTGATACTTTCCTCCGATAAGATGATCGGTATAATGCGCCTTATTATCACCAGGTATTATCTGAAAGCTGCGCTTTTGATTCATTTTCGCCGCCTTTGCAAGGACTTCTTCCTTTGTACCCACAAGGCTCTGCTTCATTTTCATTTTTGTGACAATGAACTTTGTCAGATCATACAGCATATTCCCCCGCGCGTCGGGTGCGCTGACCAATTTGATTTTTTCACTCATTTTTATACCTCGTTTCTGCTCTGTTATTCCACGCCGCTTTTAAGGCAATACCGCACAACCATTGTGCGTCAGATACAAGCAAATGACTTGCAAAGGCGAAGACGGTGGTTGCGCGGTGTTGCCTTAATTATCCATTTGTGCTGTTCAAAATATGATTTGATCTTTTAAAAGTTCTCCTTACTAAGATCATGCTCTATCTTGCAAGCGTCTTCGGCTGACATGGCTGCACCTGCTTTCATTCGGTTAGTTCAAGCTAACCGCAGATATATAATACCACAAGCCGAACTGTTTGTCAACCGCATTTCTTGCAAAATGCTATGAATATTCAGAAATTTAATGATCAAAATGCACTTGACAAACTTTGTGGGGTGTGCTATAATACTCTTGCGACTATTTTTATATTTTCGGTCGCTTTAATTTCAAATGTGGTATGTAAAGGAGGAAATATGTCACCAAAATTATTTTCTATCGCCGAAAAGGAGCAGCTTCGTGAGAAAATGTTCCTGTCGGGGCTGGAGCTGCTGAAAGAGTACGGCATGACGCATATGTCGGTGGAGAAGATCGCTGCCGCTGCGGGGATCGGCAAGAGCACGTTTTACAACTTCTTTATGTCGAAGGAGGATTTTGTGATCCGTCTCATAGAGTTCAACCGCAGCCGTTTCTGGCAGGCTGTCTCGGATATGCTGGGAGAACGCGAAATGCTGACAATCGCCGAGAGCAAACAAGTGCTGACAATGATAATCAACAACAAGGACAGCGTTTATCAGTACCTCACGCCCGAGGACGAGGAAAAGCTCGCCGCCGCAAGCCCCGACAAGAACAAGCTCGATATCGACGAGGAGACCGAAACGCTCAAAAGGCTGTTCGGTTACTTCGAGGGCGTGCGCGGGGACGTTGACTATGGCGTGGTGTCGAACCTGCTGAAAATACTCGCGCTGACCGCCGAGAACAAAGCCATTCTCCACGAAAGCGCGTATGATCGCACGCAGGACAAGCTGTTCGGGCTGCTTTTCGGCTGCATTTTTGAGGAGGGTCAATATGAGTAAAGAGCAAAAGAAAAAAGAGGGTACGGCGCGGCTCATGGAGCTTGCAGGCACGAAAAAGGCTGGACTGACCACCGCCTGCACACTTTCCGTGCTGTCGAGCGTGTTCAGGATCGTGCCGTATTTCACAATATACAGCATACTGAAAACGCTGATACGGCGCTATTCGAGCGGCGAAGGCTTTGCCTTTGCGGACGTGGGTTCGCTCGTTATGATAACTGCCATTAGTGCTGTGTTATACGGCGTCTGCGCCTACGCTTCGGCAATGCTGTCGCACGGGGCGGCGTTCGATATCCTCTACGAGCTGCGAATGAAGCTCATGGACAAGATGGGGCGCATCTCGTCGGGATACTACACCTCGAACACGCTGGGCGGCATAAAAAAGCTGCTTATCGAGGACGTGGAGCAGATCGAGGTGTTCATCGCCCACAGTATGTGCGAGGTGGCTGCGGCGGTCGCCACTCCCCTGTTCACGATCATCGTGCTGTTTATCGTTGACTGGCGGCTGACGCTGGTGTCGCTTCTGCCGATAATGGTCTCGTTCGTGATACTCGCGATGGCGCTCAAAAAGCCCGACGGCGCGAAGCACCAGAAAAACATGGCTGACTGCAAGGCGAAAATGGAAGGCACGATCATCGAATACATAAACGGAATGTCAGTCATCAAGATCTTCGGCGGCACGAAAAACGCTTTTAAACGCTTCGAGACGGACATGAACAGCTTCACGAAGTCCGTCCACGACACGGCTTATTACAATGCGAACGGCATGGGGCTTTATTACGCGTTCTTCGGCGCACAGGTGCTTTTCCTGCTGCCCGCTGCGGTGATAATGCTGAATCATTCGGCAAGCTATGCCGAAGTGCTCCCGAAGATACTGTTTTTCCTCGTGGTGTGCGCCGGACTGAAAGAGCCGCTGGAAAACATGATGAACGTTTCGATCGACAGCACAAAGATAAATGTCGGGCTCAAACGCATCGACGAGCTGCTTGACGAGCCTGAGATCGCGCTTGTGGGCGAGGGAAAGAAGCCCACAAAATTTGATATAGAATTTGACGGGGTGTCGTTCGCCTATCCGGGCAGCGGCATTAATGCTTGCGACAAGGTTAGCTTTAGCTTACTCTCTGGCAGCTGCAACGCGCTTGTGGGACCGTCGGGCGGGGGCAAATCGACCATCGCCCAGCTGCTTCTGCACTTCTATGAGATCGACGAAGGTGCCATCAGGATAGGCGGCGTGGATATCCGCGAGGTGACACATTCGGAGCTTGTGAACAACATCGCATACGTTTTTCAAGACTCGTTCATCTTTAACGACACGATAGAAAACAATATCCGCATGGGAAACGAAAACGCCGCTCATGATGAGGTCATAGCCGCCGCAAAAGCCGCGAATATCCACGAAATGATCTCTTCCCTGCCCGACGGCTACGACACCGTGGTCACGGACAGCACGTGGCTTTCGGGCGGCGAAAAGCAGCGTATCGCAATTGCGAGGGCTATGCTAAAGGACGCGCCGATAATCATTCTCGACGAAGCAACCGCCTACGCCGACGCGGAAAACGAAGCTAAGATCCAACAAGCTTTCTCGCGGCTCTCAAAGGGCAAAACGGTCATTATGATCGCACACAGGCTGAAAACGATACAGAATGCGGACAACATTCTTGTGATGAACGGCGGCAGACTGGAAGCGGTCGGCAGGCACGACGAGCTTATGCAGAGCTGCATGACCTACCGCGACATGGTAGCCGCAAACGAACGCCGCGACAGCTGGTCGATGCGAAAGGAGACAGGGAAATGAGCAGAAAAGAACATCTCTCGAAATGGTGGGAGACAATAACCTACGGGGACGGCAGGAAGTATTCGCGGTTCATAGCGTGGCTTTTCCTTGACAGCTTTGTGGCTTCCCTGCCGTCAAGCGTGCTGATGTGTGCGGTGTATCTGCTGCTCGCGCTGATACTTGACTGCACACAGGCGTATGAGCAGAAGCCGTTCTTGGTGCTCACGGGGATACTTCTCGTGCAGACGATAATTTATGCGCTGGTGCGGCGCAAGTCGTATCTAGATATATGCGTGGGCCACGTTTCGGCGCAGCAGAACGAAAAACTGCGTATCGGAGACAAGCTGAAAACGCTGCCGATGGGCTTCTTTGCCGACCACGACGCGGGCGAGCTTTCTACGCTGCTCATGCGCAATTACGAGGAGATCGAAAACCTTTCATCCAGCATCGTTGCAAACGGAACGGTCATCGGGATACGGCTGCTGATAGCACTTGTCGTCATGAGCATTTTCAGCGTGAAAATGACCCTTGCGATGTTCATCGTCATTCCGCTTGCGATTCCCTTCGCTGTCATGAGCTACAGGTGCATTGCCCACACGAGCGCCGAGCTGATAGCCATTCAGCAGCAGACAGCTGCGAACGTCCTCGAATACACGGGCGGCATAACCACGCTTCAGGCATACGACCGCACGGGCGAATCCTTCAGCAAGCTCAAAGACAGCTTTGCGAAGCTCCGCGACGATTCCAAGCGGCAGGAAAAAGCGGGCGGCGCGGTCGCCATGTACGGCAGGGCAATCCTTTTTTCGGGGATCGCGATAGTCATGGGCTTTGGAGCATATCTGCTGTCCGCGGGAGAGATAACGCCGTTTTTCTACATAATGTGCCTGCTCGCGGCTTTGCAGGTCTACGAGCCGATAATGCAGCTGTTCGTTTTCGTCGTCAGCATGGCGCGAATGAATCATTGCGTTGACAAGCTGACTGCCCTCAAGGAGGAAAAGGAGCTTGACGTCACCCAGCCCGCAAAGACTGCCGAACACAGCAATATCTCGTTCAAAGACGTTCATTTCAGCTACAACGGCACAGACGAGGTGATCAGGGGACTGAGCTTCGATATTCCCGAGAAAAGCTCGGTCGCTCTGGTCGGTTCGTCGGGTTCGGGCAAAACTACGGTCGCAAGGCTGCTTACGCGTTTCTGGGACATTCAGAGCGGCGTGATAAGCATTGGCGGAGTGCCGATAACCGCTATGACGCAGGAGCACCTGCTCTCAAAGATCAGCATGGTTTTTCAGGACGTTTATCTTTTCCGCGACACCATTGAGGAAAATATCCGCATCGGCAAGCCCGACGCTGCACACGAGGAGATAGTGCGTGCTGCGAAAGCCGCCGCCTGCCATGACTTCATTATGTCGCTGCCCGACGGCTATGACACGATGATAGGCGAGGGCGGCTCCACACTCTCGGGTGGCGAAAAGCAGCGCATATCAATTGCCCGTGCGATACTCTCCGACGCGCCGATCGTTTTCCTCGACGAAGCCACAGCGAGTCTCGACCCCGAAAACGAAGTACTTATACAGCGGGCGATCGATGAGCTTGTGAAGAATAAAACGGTGCTTGTGATCGCCCACCGACTTCAGTCGGTCATGGGACTTGACAACATCATCGTGCTTGACGGCGGAAAGATCACCGAGCAGGGCACGCACGAAGGTCTGCTGAAACTCGGCGGAAGATACGCGGCACTGTGGAACGAACAGCAGACAGAGGGGAACTGGAAACTTTCGTGATCGTTCAAAATAGTTATTGACAAATGCTGGGATAGGTGATATAATTAAGTTAGCAATAGCTAATTTGTTGCATAAGAGAGGAAAAAACAGTAATATGAACGAAAAACATTACAAAGACCTGTCCGTAAAGGAGTTTACCAAAGCCGCAAAGGTCTATGAATCCGGCCGCGCGGGAGTGTACAAAATGTGCAGAAAGGACTACCCCGACGTTCTCGCAGAACTGGAAAAAGAGCCGTTCACCGACCTGCTCGACTGCGGCTGCGGCACAGCTCCCATGCTGACTTTGCTGCACGAGAAATACCCCGAGAAGCACTACACGGGTATAGACCTCACGCCGAAAATGATAGAGGTCGCAAAGGCGAAAAAAATGCCAAACGTGGAACTTGTGGTCGGTGACTGCGAAAATCTGCCCTTCGCGGATAATTCCTTCGATGCCGTGATATGCTGTCAGAGCTTCCATCACTACCCGAACGTGCAGGATTTCTTCAACAGCGTTTACTGTGTGCTGCGTCCCGACGGGCGGCTGATACTGCGGGATATGACGATGAACTCTGCGGCGGTCAGGTGGTTCTGCAATCATATCGAAATGCCGTTGTTAAATCTTTTGGGCAAGGGCGACGTTCACGTTTACGGCAGGGACGAAGTAAGGATCCTTTGCAGAAATGCGGGACTTCACATGGAGAACTTTGAACGGCGAGGTTTCTGCCGCCTGCATTGTGTTGCGAGAAAGTCGGGTTGATTTTTGCGGAAGCTCAGTCCCGATACGATCAGAAACGGTCGTATCGGGATCTTGTTTTTTATGGAGGAAAAAAATTTACAAAAGCCCCTTGCCTAACGTTAATGAACAGTGTATACTTATAATCGTCGAAAGTGAACAGCGTTCATTCCGGTCTTACAAACGGAGGAGGTGTTAGCCTTGCCAAGAGACAAAACCGAAAGCCACAAAAGAATAATAGAAGCCGCAAAAAAGGAATTCATGGAGTACGGCTTTGCTGATGCGTCGCTCAGGCGGATAGCGGCAGAAACAGGGATACAGGTCGGCGGGCTGTACAACCATTTCGCAAGCAAGGACGAGATGTTCGATTCGCTTGTCGAGCCTGCTATACGTGATTTTCATTCGCTGTATCACGAAATGGAGCAGACCTATTTTAGTGATACTCACACAGACAGCTTGAAAAACAACAATGAATCAAGCCGTATGATGGCGCTCATATACGATCATCTCGACGAATTCAAGCTGCTTATAATGAAGTCTCAGGGCTCAAGATATGAGGATTTTTTGCATGAGACCGCAAAGCTTGAAGAGGAAGTCACGCTCCGCTATCTTGAATTGCAGAGATCAAACGGCTGCCCTGTCAATGATGTGGACAGAACGGAGTTTCATCTTCTGACCACTTCCTACATCGAATCATTTTTTCAGCCCGTTACCCACGGTCTGAACAAAGAGCAGGCCATGCACTATGCCGCAACGCTGGAACAATTCTATCAGCCCGCGTGGAAGCAATGGCTCGGGATATGAAATGATGCCCCGTATTATTTGGGGCATATATAATGCACGTAGGTTAGCATTAGCTAACATTTTAAAGGAGGAGTTTTTGAAATGGAAAAAGAAAACGGTAACGAAGCCTCAGCACAGGCTGTACTCAACCGCAACACCTTCAGCTGGCTGTGGCGATTCACGGAGGGAAAGCGCGGCACATACCTTATCAGCGTGATTATGGCATTGCTCGGCATTGCGTGTATGCTTCTTTCGTACATCTGCCTTGCGGAGCTTATCCGTCAGTTGATATCGGGAGGGCACAAAATGAGCTTTTATGTGCAGCGAGGCGTGCAGATAGGTATACTCTGGGTGCTGCGATATACGTTTCACGGTCTATCAACATATTCATCTCACAGTGCGACCTTCGGACTTATCGGCAATGCGAGAAAAAAGCTGCTGAAAAAGCTGGGAACTATGCCTCTCGGTGCGGTGCAGGCACATTCGTCGGGAGAATACAAAAACATCATCTGCGACAGAGCCGATCAGGTCGAGCCGACGCTCGCTCACGTACTGCCCGAATTCACTGCGAATATCATAGGCGCGATAACGATGTTCATATATATGATGACTATTGACTACCGTGTAGGGCTGTGGCAGCTTATCTGTATTCCCGCAGGATTTATCTCTTTCTCGGTCATGATGGCTTCAACTCCGAAGTATTACCCCGACACGATAAAGAAAACAAAAGCTCTGAACGCCGCTGCGGTGGAGTATATCGGCGGTATCGAGGTAATTAAGGCATTCGGACAGAGCAGGACGTCCTACGGCAAGTTCGTCAAGGCGGCAAGGGAGGGTGCAGACTGCTTTATCAACTGGATGCAAAAGGAGAATTTCTGGCAGAATTTCGGAATGGCGTGCTTTCCCGCAACCATGCTCGGACTTCTTCCTTCGGGCGTGATGTACTGCCTGAACGGAAGCCTTGCACCCGCCGATCTGATAGTGCTTATCATTCTTTCCTTCAGAACGGTCACTCCTCTCATTACCGCTTTCGGTTACACGGACGACATTTCCAAAGTCGGCGAGATAGTCAGCGATATGGCGGATATCCTTGATGAAAAGGATATGGAGCGTCCCGAAAAAAGCAGAGCTGTTCCCGCAAGCCATGATATATCGCTCAAAAACGTTCATTTCACCTATAAGGACAAGGAAGTTCTTCACGGCATCGATATGGAAATAAAGGACGGCACTGTGAACGCGCTTGTAGGTCCCTCAGGTTCCGGAAAATCGACTGTCGCAAGGCTGATCGCTTCCCTATGGGACGTTGATTCAGGTGAAATAAGGATAGGCGGCGTGAATATCAGGGATATGTCTCTTAAAGAATATAACAGGCATATTGCTTATGTCTCGCAGGAAAACTACCTGTTCGATCAGACCGTTATGGACAACATACGCATGGGCAGAGAAGGAGCGACCGACGAGGAAGTGATACAGGCTGCGAAAAAATGCGGCTGCCATGATTTTATCATGTCTCTTGAAAAAGGATATCAGACGATATGCGGCGGATCGGGCGGACACCTTTCGGGCGGCGAAAGACAGCGCATATCTATCGCAAGGGCAATGCTGAAGGACGCGCCCGTCGTTATTCTTGACGAAGCCACAAGCTACACCGATCCCGAAAGCGAAGCGGTGATACAGAACGCTCTTTCCCGCCTGACCAAAGGCAAAACGCTGATAGTCATAGCTCACAGGCTATCGACCATTGCCGACGCGGACAAGATATTCCTTATAAACGGCGGCAAGGTAGAAGCCGCAGGCACGCAGCAGGAGCTTCTGGCAGACAGTCCGCTTTACAGGAGTATGTGGGAAAGCCACATTGCGGTGAGAAAGGAGGAGGCATAAATGCTTCGCACATTCAAAAAATTCTTCGAGCTCTGCGGCAAAAGGGAACGGAAACAGTTTCATCTGTCTGTCTTTTTAGGCGTATTTCATGCGTTCTTTGCCGCAATGCGCATACCCGCCGTCTATATTGTGATAAAAGCGATACTTGAGGGGGGACTGTCGAAAAAACAGGCATATATTTCGGCAGGCATCATTTTTGCGTCGATCGTGCTGCAAACAGTCGTTTCCATGAAAACGACCATGCTCCAGACGAGGGCAGGCTTCAACACCTCGTCATTCAAGCGTATCGAGATAGCGGAGCATCTGCGCTATGTGCCGATGGGCCATCTTAACGACGAGGGGCTCGGCAAAATAACTTCGATCGCCACCAACACTATGGAGAGCTTTTCGGGCATAGCTGCAAGATGCGTGATCGTCATTTCAAAGGGCATCATTACCACCCTTGTCATTGTTCTGTCCATGTTTTTCTTTGAAGCGAGGATAGCCCTTGTGGCGCTCATTACTATGGCGGTCTATCTTGCCGGAACGGAATTCATGATACGTGCGGAAAGTGCCGATTCAGACGCATTTGCGGCATCACAGGATAACATGGTCGCACGTATACTGGAGTACGTCAGAGGTATCGCCGAGGTTAGGAATTTTGATCTCTTCGGCAAAAGCATTACCGATGTTGACAGCTCAATAGACAGATTCACAGGGTACAGCACACTTATGGAATCGGTTTATGAGGTCGTGATGTTTTTCCTGAACATTCTCACGAAGCTCTCAGGGACCGTCATGATGATAATGAGCATTGCATTTTATCTGAACGGCTCCATGAGCCTTGTTTATGCGGTAATGATGATAATATGCTCCTTCATGATCTTTGAATCGCTCGATCAGGTCGACGCATTCAACGGATTGACAAGGACCATCGAAAACTGCGTCGATAAGGTGAACGAAGCCCTTTCTTCACCGACAATGAACATTGACGGAAAAGAGCTTGTGCCCGAAAGCATGACGATCACAGTTGAAAACGTAGATTTTTCATACGACAAAAGAAAGATCATCGACGAAATCTCCTTTGAGATACCCGAAAGAACAACGGCAGCGTTCGTCGGACCATCGGGCGGCGGAAAGACCACTATCACACAGCTCCTTGCACGCTTCTGGGATGTTGACAGGGGACGTATCCTGCTCGGCGGCACAGACGTCAGAGAGTACAGCTATGACAGCCTAATGAAAAATTTCGCCTTTGTGTTTCAGAACGTTTACCTGTTCAGCGATACGATAGAAAACAATATCCGTTTCGGCAAGCCCGACGCAAGCAGAGAAGACGTCATCAAAGCAGCAAAGGCTGCCTGCTGCCATGATTTTATCATGGCGCTCCCCGACGGTTACAATACGGTGATCGGAGAAGGCGGAGCAAGTCTTTCAGGCGGCGAGCGTCAGCGGATCTCCATAGCAAGGGCGATAATGAAGGACGCTCCTATCATAATCCTTGACGAAGCAACTGCGAATGTAGACCCCGAAAACGAGACGCTGCTGATGAAAGCAGTCGAGAGCCTTACAAAGGAAAAGACCGTAATTATGATAGCCCACAGGCTGAGAACGGTGGAGAACGCAGATCAGATCTTTGTAATAGATCACGGAAAGATAGTTCAGCACGGCAGGCACAGCGATCTTACGAACGAGGAAGGCATTTACGGGCGGTTCATCGGCGAGAGAAAGAAAGCCGCAGGCTGGAAGCTCGGAAGCCACTCGGCGTGAGAGTGAACTGCTCCGACAATTGAGCAGGAAACAATTAAGCTACGATACGCAAGGATCAGCGATCGGAGCTTTTGGATAGACTCTGGCAAGATTTATGAGTCTGTCTGGATACATGACTAAAACCAAATATTTCTCTATCCCCTTGAAAACACACGATTTCCGAGCATCGCTGACCGACTATCAGCCCGTTTGGTCAACAATCGGTCAACTTTTAAGATACCCGAAGTTATAAAAACCTGCGGCAACGTGGGCTTTTCTTTATCTTATCCTGTCTTTCGCTTTGGCATTTTGGGAATTGCTTTGGTAACTGCCTCGCAGCAATGTACGTCATTGTTTTTGAGTGTATGCGCATAAATTGACATCGTTACATCAGGGCGGGTATGTCCTGCTCGCTTGGCAACATCCGGGACGCTTATCCCCGATTGAAGCTGCAAGCTGATCGCCGTATGCCTGAACTGATGTGGGTGAATCCTCGGCATGGCTAATGATTATCAGTATATATACTGCATTGATACAAACAACGGCAGTTATATAGAATATCAGCGTGAAAGTGCAGACAAGGATTTTTCGATTAAGAACAGGGGCACAGACTTTTTCACTGACTGCCAAAAAGCCTGCAGCAGAATAATATACGAAGAAGACCGTATGCTTTTTCATGATATGTTCAACAAAGAGTCATTCATAAAAAAAATAGATGATGGTGAGCTTTTTGGTTTCGATTACAGATACGAAAAGGGCGATGTGCTAAAATTTTACCGCCTTAAAACAATAATAGGCACAGACGAAAACGAAGGAACTGTGTTTATAGGCGTTACGGATATAGACACTCAAAAGCGCCGAGAGATCGAAATGAAAGAAGCACTATTCAAAGACTCGCTTACAGGTGTAAAGAACAAATCTGCATATAGCAATACCGAAAAGAAAATGAATGCTCTTATTAAAGAAAAAATATGTGAGGATTTTTCTGTATTTGTGTTTGACCTTAATGATCTGAAAAAGATAAACGACAATCTCGGACATGACGAAGGTGATAAATACATACGCTCAGGCTCGTCGCTGATATGCAAAACATTCAAACATTCACCCGTTTTCAGGATAGGCGGAGATGAATTTGCCTGCATTCTGAAAGACAGCGACTACGAAAACAGAGTACAGCTCAAGAATCAAATAAGAGAGCAAATTGAATACAATAAGCGGCACGGCTGTGTAGTAATTGCTGTTGGCAGTGCGGATTATCTGCCTAATGAAGACATTTGCCTGCTTGATGTATTCAAAAGAGCAGATAAAGAAATGTACGAGGATAAAAATCGTCTTAAAAACAGTTGATAAGTGGTTTACGCTGTTGAACAAATTTGCAAGTCCGTTAGGGCATAGCCTACTGGCACACCTGATTTCCGTTCCGCACAAGTCATAATCAGAATTGTGGAGCATTCCACAACAGGCATAAACCTTATTGAAACAAATAACAACAAGCCCTCGGAAATGCTCCGTAAGCATTTTATGAGGGCTTTTTCTTTTCATGCAGACATTTGCAGGATTCCGTCGATTTTTTTGAAATAGGTGTTGACATTAAAAATTTGATTTGATACAATTTAGATACTGTATGAAACTTCGATCGAATATATACAGAACTTGTTTACGGAGGTATATTATGACAAAGGACGAGCTTCATAAGTATGTAGAGGAAAGTAAGGGCAACGAGAGCAACATCTGCCAGATTTGTGCTTTCAAGGACGGTGATGCCGTGTACAGTGACAATTGGCGTAACTTCACAATCGACAGTGCTGTGAATGTCAATTCCGTTACAAAGGGAGTAATGGCTTTACTTACAGGGATAGCTATCGATAATGGTTTCATAACAGGTACAGATCAGAAAGTGATGGATTTCTTCCCCAATTACACTGTTAAGCGGGGCGAAAAGACCATCTATAATGTCACACTTGAGCATTTGCTGACAATGACCGCACCGTATAAATATCGTTCTGAGCCGTGGATAATGCTGTATAATAAAACTTGACACAACTCTAACAACCAGAGTATAATAAAACCAAAGGAGTGTGTCAAAAATGGGTTCAGAAAGAAAATATGACAACGAATTCAAAAAGCAGGCTGTGAAATTAGCTAAAGAGATAGGAAGCACTGCAGCTGTTGCTGAACTGGGTATCCCCAAGAGCACATTGGCTACATGGGTGCGTAAAGCAAAGGCAGGCGAGATCGATACAGGCTCGGGCACTCGCTTGCCCGAAGAATCTCTTAACCTTGCTCAGCAGCTCCAGGCTGCAAACAAGCGAATAAAAGAGCTTGAAAGGAAGAACCGTGAGCTTGACTGCTATGATCTTATGCCGCTGGGACTTGCGATCGAGGATAATATGAGAGCTTCGCTCTGCGTTCATACCCTTGAAAATGCAAAGAAAGCTTACCCTGAAATCAAGGGCTGCATAATACATTCCGACAGAGGCAGCCAATACACAAGTACAGAATATCGGACAGCAATACAGAGGTTTGAGATAATTCAGAGCATGAACAGCGCAGGAGGAAGATGCCACGACAACGCAAGATGCGAGAGTATGTGGGCAAG
>NZ_FPIR01000039.1 GCF_900119155.1 Ruminococcus sp. YE71
GCGCTGAAAATGCCTATTTTACAAAGCATTGTATTTGACGGGTTTGATGTGCGGATATTGAGAGGGAGTGCTGATGGTGCAACAGCTCCTTTTTCGTTTCAAATCCAAAAAAACTTTTACTTAGTTTGTACCGCCGTCCGCGGATGCTCTTTTGGGAGACCCTTTCCTAAAGCTTTTAATACTTTTTGGCTGTGGGTGTTTCTGACTTAATTTGTATTGGTTGGGAAGTTTATTATCCTTCTTATCGTTAGTGCGCTCTTGCCAAAAAGACGTTAAATGGTGATTAACGCATCATTTGCGGAATTTGTCAGATTATCTCACATGAAACGTTGAGAGCCTATCTCCCCGACCACATCCAACGAGCGACATATTAAAAGTCTTTGGAAGGGGGTCTGGGGGAGAACCTTTCTTCAGAAAGGTTCTCCCCCAGAAAAAAACGCAGTCAGCATCACGCCCCCTCAGATCAGAATCCTGCTTCGGCGATCTGGGATGCGAGGAACACGTTCCCCTGGTCGATGGTGACCTTGGTGACGCTCATGCTGCCGCCCAGCTGGAAGAGGATGCCGTCGAAGGCGCTCTCGGGGTCGGCTGCCTTGTTCTCGTCGCTGTACTTCTCAATAAGCTGGTTCACAGCCTCGGCAGGGATGGTGAACTCGATGGACGTAACGTCAGTGCTGGTGATCTTGATGAAGCCGTCGTCCTTCACGAACACGTCAGCCCAGACCTCTTCGTCGTCCTTGCTGACAACATTCTCGCCCTTGACTACCCAATCGCCGTCCACGGGGAGATCGTTTGCGGCAGGATAATCGCAGACAAGATACTGCGGATTCTCCCAGCTGCCGAACTTGGTCCAGCCGTTTGCGTGGCAGGGTCCGATAACGACCTGAGTCTTATGCAGGTCGGTGAGACCCTCTTCGATCATCTGGAGAGTCATGTCGGTGTACTTGAACTCGACCTTGATGTGAACGTCCTTGTCGGGCTCCAAGCTGCGGGCGTCTATGAAGTCGTCGCTGGAAGCGCCCTCGGGAGTGGTAAAGCCAGGGAACGCTGCGCCCCATGCGGAGTCGGGAGCGTCGGTGAACTCGAACACGGTCTCGGTCGCGGAAGCGTCGTAGCCCGGCATCTTGGTCTCGTCGTAAGCGGGACGCTCCTCGTCGGTATTTTCGCCGCTGTCGGATGCGGACTCCTCGGTGCTTTCGGCAGTCTCTTCGCTCTCGGCTGCTGAGGACTCTTCGGTGCTCTCATCAGCCGCCGACTCGGCAGCCGCGGTGGTGGTAGTGGTCTCCTTCGCGCTGTCGGAGCTTGAAGACTCGCTTCCGCCGCAGGATGCGAATGAAAGTGAGCAGCTCAGTGCAAGAACTGCTGCCGCAAATCTCTTGGTAAACATCATAATATCTTCCTTTCTCATTTGAACAAAAACAAATAGCCTGATATGTTCAATTATACCAAACTCCCAAATGATAATCAATAACATAGCCCGAATTTTGTAGCTTGTCACAATTACAAACGATTACATTTCTTCCGCTTTTTCACATAATAACGAGCGGCAGACCGCGTAAATACACAGTCTGCCGAACTAAACTATCTTCTTTTTCTGCGTTGTCCGCGGATGTTTCCGCCGACGAGCAGAACCGCCGCGATGAGCGTCACCGTTCCCCCCACGATGAAAAATCCCGAGGTGGTGACTTTGCCCGTCTTTTTCGCTTTGTTCTTGTTCATACCCTCGTCGTTCTCGATGAGACCGCCTTTCGGGTCGCCGTTTTTCAGGCGTGCCATCGTTCCGTACTCCACGGCGTCCAGCGACAGACTTCCCGAAGTCACAGTCACCTTGACGGCGTGTTGGCTGTAGCCGAGGCTGTACCTGTGCCAGAGCGCAGACTTGTTGACGTTGCCGTTGAGCTCCGCGCCCTTCGCCACCGTCTCGCCGTCTATCTCGATGTCCGCGACCGCGCCCTTCGCCTTGCCGATAAGCGCCACGCTGTCCCCCTCGAACGCGAACTCAAAGCTCGGATGGTCGGGCTCGTCCGACTTGGGAGCGCAGGATGACGATGTGCGGTTGTGGCAGGTGTAGCTGTCCATCGTGTTGTGCGACCAGCTGCCCTTGTAGTAGACGTTGTCCTCCAGGTCGTCGAGCCTTGTGACGTAGCCCGTCAGCTGTTCGACGGGCATTATCTCCAGGTCGTCAAAGCAGCTGTTGTAGTAAGCGCTGTAGAGCGCCGCCCTGCCCGAGAAAACGAAGTCCTTTTCTATCTTCTCGTTAGCCACCTGAGTGCCGTCCACCGTCGCCGAGACCGAGTCCGCCGAAGCGGTTATCGAAAGCTCGTGCCAGGCGTTCGGGTCGAAATCGGTGATGTTTCCCCGAGCGAGTATCGCCTGCTGTCTGCAAAGCTGCCACTCCCCCGAGGCGGTGATGAGTATCCTGCATCCGCTGACGCCGTCCTTAGCCGAGGAGTTGATGTACCTCAGCCCGATGCCTGCGTAGTTTTTTGCAGGGTCGTAGTCCTCGGCGCCGTCGGTGTCGCCGAGCCTGACCTTCGCCTTTACCTGATAGTTCGACCATGTGTCGTCGCCGAGAGTGGTCACGGGTTCGGGAGTGCTGTCCCATTCGATGCCGCGCATATCGCGGGTCATCATCTGTCTGAGCACCATGCCCTTTTCCTTATCGTCGTACACCTCGAAAGCGCCGCCGATGTCGGTGGTATACCGCGGAGCGCCCGAACGTTCTTCCGTGTAATTGCCGTAGCGCTCGTACTCAAAGTCGTCCGTGTAAGGCAGTTCGAGACGGGTCTGTTCTTTCGTGCCCTCGGGCTGAGGTGCCGTGACCGAAAGGGTCGAGACCGTCACCATCGAGTAGGGCTTGACGTTCAGCCTGTAGGTATACGCTCCCGAGCCGTCCTTGTCGGGCTCGATATCCATGACGTTTTTCATGTAGTGAGCGTCGTATCTCTCGCCCTCGTCGGGTCCGCGGGTCTCCCAGACCTGAACTTCACTGCCTGCCTTTTCGAGCCCTCTGACGGTGAAGCTGTAGTCCCTCGCCGAATCGGTGTTGTTGACCAGTATTGTCGAGTAGTCGCCAGTGTCGGGGTCGGTAAGGGTGATGTAGTTGTTTGTAGTATCGTAGAGAACGTGACCGCTCTCGCTGCCGTCGCCGTAGCAGCCGCTTTCAACGAACTGCCACCCCTTCTCGGTGAACAGGCTGAAATGCTCGCACATATACACTCCCGAACCCGTCTCGGTATAGCCCGACCAGGGTTCGTTGGCGGTGATGAGCTGTTTCGGGAAGTACGCCGCACCGTTGTAGTAAGCCGCCACCGCAGGCTGGAACTCGTAGAGCGTGAAGCCGCCGTTGGGGAACATATTGACGATGCGCCCCGCCACGTCGAGAGTGGAATTCGCTCCCCCGAGACCCGAACCGTCGGCGTTGACCGACAGCCGCGCCACGTTCGCGGGGGCTATGCCCTCGCTGTAGCGGAGAGTTTTTCCGTAGACGTTCTTGCATTTCAGCGTATTCTCGTCCGAGGTTGAGGTGTAGTGGATTCCGATAACGTCCACCGCCTTCATCAGCTCGCTGTCGGCAAGCATCATCGCTGCGGTGCTGTAGCTCGCGTCCTCGTCGGATGCGACTATCTTTATCTTACTGTAGTCGTAGGGGGTATCCTTCTCGCTTTTGAGCGACTTCGAGAAGTACTTGATGAACTCCGCATCGACTTCCTTCTCGTTGAAGTTCGGCGATACGCTGTCAAAAACGATGCCGAACTCCTCATACGCCCTGTCGATGGTCTGCCTGAACCACTGATATTTCAGCTCATTTCGCTTTTCGGGCTCGGCGTTCCTGATATAACCCGGCGCTCCCCATGCGATAAGCTCGAAAGTAACGTCGGGGTTTATCTCGCGGATGTCGGCGGCTATCTGAAAGCCCGCACCGCGCCTTACGTTCGGCGATTCCTCAGCCGAGCGTTTGACCGAGGGCTCCGTACCGCCAGAAGAGTTGATGTCGGCGCCCATCTCGATCTTGAAGTGGGTCATGCGGACAGGTCCGTCGGGCGCGAACAGCAGTTCGAGGATCCTGTGGTATTCGTCGGGTTCCTCATATTTATAATCGAGCAGCAGACGTGACGAGCCCGACGCGCTGACGCATCCGAAGCCCTGCCACTCGCTGTTTTTATTTCTGTTTATCGTTTTGCTGTCTATGATAAGCTCATGCACTCCAGTGCTTACCGACGGCGCGTCGGAACTCGCTTTCAGAGCCCCGAACGGCATCGTCATCAGGCACAGCCCGACGGCACACAGCGCAGAGATAAGTCTTGCTGTTTTCATGTATTTCACCTATCAGACAGTATTATTTCCATATGTGCGAGGTCAAACCTCACGTTTTTAGGGGGCGCTCCTTATACGTTGAAGCGGAACAGAACGATATCGCCGTCCTGCATCACGTACTCCTTGCCCTCGGAGCGTACAAGACCCTTTTCCTTAGCGGCGGTCATGGAACCGCAGGCGATAAGATCGTCAAAGGACACGACCTCGGCACGGATGAAGCCCTTCTCGAAGTCGGAGTGTATCTTTCCTGCCGCCTGCGGAGCCTTCGTGCCGCGCTTGATCGTCCATGCGCGCACCTCGGGCTGACCTGCGGTCAGGTAGGAGATAAGACCCAGCAGGCTGTAGCCCGTGCTGATTATTCTGTCGAGACCAGACTGTTCGAGTCCAAGGTCGGACAGGAACATCTCCTTGTCCTCGTCGTCCATATCGCTTATCTCGGCTTCGAGCTGTGCGCATATCGGGAACACTGCCGAACCCTCAGCGTCGGCTATCTCCTTCACGGAGTTGAAGTGCTTGTGGCTCTCAACGCCGTTCTTGAAGTCGTCCTCGGAGAGGTTCGCGGCGTAGATGACGGGCTTGAGGGACAGAAGCGGAGTCTCTTTCAGCCATTCGAGCTGCTCCTCGGTCATGTCGAAGGCGCGTGCAGCCTTGCCCTCTTCCATGAATGCCTTGAGCGCTTCGAGGAACTCAACCTGCGAAGCAAGGCTCTTGTCGCCCTTCATAGCTTTCTTGGTGCGGTCGAGCCTGCGCTCCAGCAGCTCGATGTCCGAGAAGATGAGCTCCAGGTCGATGGTCTCGATGTCGCGCTTCGGGTCGATGCTGCCGTCAACGTGGATGATATTGTCGTTCTCAAAGCACCTTACAACGTGAACGATGGCGTCCACCTCACGGATGTTCGCAAGGAACTTGTTTCCGAGACCTTCGCCCTTCGACGCGCCCTTTACAAGACCTGCGATGTCCACAAATTCCAGCGTTGCAGGGGTGAACTTCTCTGGGTTGTACATCTCTGCCAGCTTGTCGAGCCTCTTGTCGGGCACGCTAACGATGCCGACGTTGGGTTCGATGGTGCAGAACGGATAGTTAGCGCTCTCCGCGCCTGCGTTGGTAAGTGCGTTGAACAGTGTAGATTTGCCCACATTCGGCAGTCCGACCATTCCTAATTTCATATTGATTTACTTCCTTTCGTGTTTTCATTTTGCTTAGACAGACAGACGAACCGAACCTCGTCTGCCGTTCTAAACCAAACGATGTGTTTTGACTTTCTTCCGTATGTGAGTGCGGGTTTCCCAAAGTCAGACCCGTACTCTCTAACGGTAAAGATCAGAAATCTACGTCTTCTTCGTCCTCGTCGTCGAAGCCGTTCTCAAAGTTGTTGGCGTTGTTGTTGCAGCCGATGGCGAAGTCTCTGTGGGGCGAGAAGATCATGCCGATGATAACTCCCATGAGGAAGAACGCCAGCACCATCCAGAACACCTCATTATCCTGAGCGAACTTATAGAATTTCTTTCCGAGAGCGCCGGTATCCTCGATAGCCTTTTCGGCAGCTGCACCGACGGTAGTCCTGATAGTTTCGATAGTCTTGAACTTTTCCATAATTTTGACCTCCTGTGTAATATTCATGCGGATCACATCCCGCACATTTTTTCGTAAAGTCCGGGTGTGACCGATGTTGCTAGTATCGTCATGACGGTCGCTATGTCGATGACCGTGTGTCCGACCATCACAGGCAGCGGGTCGCGCTTCTTATAATAATACAAGCACAGCACGGCTGCCAGCGGCAGAAACGACAGAAATCTGTACGCCATGTACCGCACATCGGGCAGCGTAGGGATGAAGCAATGCTGAAGCGCGAAAAAGAACGCAGGCAGCAGCACCGCCGCATACTTGTTTTTTTTGTTGTTCACTCCGCAGCCGAGATACAGCCCGTCCTCGGCAAACGCCGTAGTCACGGGCAGCAGAGGGATGTTCAGTATCGCTAACACCGCAGGCAGGGGGGGGCTGCCATCATCGGGGCCAGATAGGGGAAGACACCGTAGCAGACAAACCCCGCAAGATACATCCCGCCCATGCCGAGGACGAGGACAAGCATGGTCACGCAGATAACGCGCCTGACGCTCGACTGACCCCTGCGGTAATTGATAAGTTCGCCGTAGGTCATCCCGTTTTTTCTCGCTGCAAATACAAGCAGAGCGATAGTCAGCAGATTCAGCACAGTGTCGGTGACAGACCACCAGCAGACCATATCGCCAAGTTTTTTTCCCGCTATCTCTGCCTGAATGATGAACACCGCAGGGAAAATCACCGAACGTATCGGCAGAAGAAACGGCAGTATCCGCTTACTCTTCATCATCGCAGCAGCCCGCCTTGCAGCCGTCCGCCGTGTTGTTGCAGCCGTTTCCGCTGTTGTTGGAACCGATCGAGATGTCCCTGTGGGGCGAGAATATCATGCCGATAACGACGCCCGTCATGAAAAACGCCGTCACCATCCAGAATACCTCATTGTCATGCACGAACTTATACAGCTTTCTGCCGAGTTTTCCAGTGCCTTTTGCGAGAGTCTCGGCGGATGTTCTTGCGGTTTTTACTATTTCCATAGTTTTGTCCTCCTTGTTTTTGTTTCGGTCTTCGGTATCGCCTGCGGCAGGACTATTCAGCCGATTTCAGCGATTCGACCATGTCTATCTTTTTCAGCTTGAAGTACAGCACGATGTTAACAAGCACCGTGAACGCCGCCGTGACAGCCGCTCCCGCAAGATACGCCCACCACACCAGCTCGCGGTTGAACATGACCGTCTCCACCTCTACCGTGTAGACAACGAACAGATGCAGAAGCTTTCCCACGCCGAACCCCACTGCTATGCCGATGATGGCAGACAGCAGGTTCTCACGGCTGACATACGCCGCCGTCTCGCGGTCGAAAAAGCCCAGCACCTTAACGGTCGCAAGCTCGCGCCTGCGTTCGGTTATGTTTATCTCGGCGAGGTTGTACAGCACCGTCAGCGCAAGGAACACCGCGCACACTATCAGCAGTATCACGATAGTGTCAAGGCTCTTCACCTGATCGTGCAGGCTCTTCGTCTGTTCGCCGAGGAACGACGTGCCGAGTATCCTGCCATCGGCGATAAGCTCTGACCGCAGAGCCTTTGTGTCAGTGCCGTCCGCAACGTTGAAGAACGCCACGCTGCACTCGGTCTCCCCTGCCGCCTGAGTGAACATCTCCTCGGAAACGATCACGTAGTTGAGGGCATAGTTTTTCATTATCCCGCCGATCTTGAAAGTCAGCTCCATGCCGTCGGTGTCGGTGAGGTACACCGTGTCGCCCTTTTTCAGCGAGCAGAGCTTTGCGAGCTTTTCGTTTATCACGGCGCCGTCCGAGAGCGACAGCTTTTCGCCGTCGGGGCTCTCCAGCGTCACGAACGCCGAGATGTCTCCCTTCGGAGCGAACAGTGTGGTCTGGTAGCCGTGTCTTTCGCCGCCTGCGCTGACTATCTTCGAGACCGCAGGCACATAACCCGTTATCTCCTCGCGGCCGAGGGCTTTTTCGGGGGCTTCATCGGAAGTGTTCAGCGCGGCAAGAGCGTCATAGGTGAACACTCCGCCGAACTGCTTGTCGATTATCGAGGATATCGAGTACCGCAGTCCGAAGCCCGTGATTATCAGCGCCGTACAGCCTGCCACGCCGACAACGCTCATGGCGAAGCGTTTCTTGTAGCGCATGAGATTGCGCACCGTCACCTTCGACACGAAGCTGAGCCGCGACCATACCGCAGGCACTTTTTCGAGAAGCACCCTCTTGCCCGACTTCGGGGGTCTCGGGCGCAATATCTCCGACGGCTGACCGCGCAGCTCTCCCAGACAGGAGAACACCGATGCCGCCGTTGTCAGCAGAAGCGACACCCCGAGCGAGAGCAGCGCGTAACCGATGCGGAACGGCGTTTCTTCGCCGGGTATCATGTAGATGACCCTGTACGTCCGAATGACGATGGAGGGTATTATCTTCAGTCCGACAGCCGCGCCCAGCTGACTGCCGATGACAGCCGCCGCCGAACCGTATATCAGGAATTTCAGCAGTATCCTGCCCGTCCCGTAACCCAGCGCCTTGTATGCGCCGATGGTGGTGCGCTGTTCCTCAACCATGCGGGTCATGGCGTTGATGCAGATGAGCGCCGCCACCAGCACAAAAAACAGCGGGAACGCCTTCGAGACGTTGTATATCTTATCCGCGTCGCTTCTGAACGAGATATAGTCGTTGCGGTCGAAGCGCGTTTCGCAGAGGGTGCGGAGCTCGGGGGCTTCGGCAAGCTGTGCCTTTGCGTCGGCTATCTGTGCCTTCGCGTCCTCCGATTCGGCGATGTACTGTTTCCTGACCTCTCCCGTTTCGTCGGTGATGAGAGCGGCGAGTTTATCCACCTTGCTCTTGGCGTTCCTCACCGTCACCTGATCGAGCAGCGACTCGGAACCGCCGAGCCTTTCTTCGAGAGCTTCGGCATACTTCACCGCTTCCGCGTAGTATTTTTTCAGCTGTTCGGTATCCGCCGCCAGCACCTCATCGGTGAAAGCGAGGGTCTGTTCAGCCGAAGATATCTTGTTCTGAGCCGCCGTCAGCATATTGCTGTAGCGGTTTTTCAGGCTGTCCTCAAAAGCCTTCTCGGCAGGCTCACCGAGCTGTTCGCATTTTTTGCGGTACTCCTCCGAGAAAGGGTCGAGCCCGTCAACGCCGTCGAGAGCCACGTAGAGGTCGGTGTAGTAGTCCAGCAGGAACGCCGACTCGGTAAGGAAAACGTTGCTGTTCACCGAACCGTCGCCCACCAGCGAAGCGTCCCTTTCAAGCCCGATGTACACGGGGGAGATGACTATTCCCACCACCTCAAAGGTATCATAAGCCAGCACCTGATCTATCGGCTTGTCGGGAGAAGTAAAGGTCAGCTTGTTGCCGATGCTGAAGGTCTCGGGGGAGTAGAGCTTGCGCTCCACCACGCATTCGTTCTTGGCTTTCGGCATCCTGCCCTCCACCAGCACGGGACGGTTGAGATAATTCTCGCTTTCCTCGGGCACGCTCTCGATGAGCGAGAACGCCTTGACAACCACGCTCCTGTCGTCGTAGTTGTAGTAGAGATCTTTTGTGTAGCCTGCATATGCGCCCCTGACGTTTTCGGCGGCACGGACTGCGGCTATCTCATCCGAACGGATGCCTATGCCCGAGCGCAGTCTCAGGTCCATAAGATCGCTCTGCTCGAAATACTTCGATGCGGTCAGTATCATATCTGAGCGCGAAGCTCGCAGACCTGTGAAGAATCCGCATCCGAGAGCGATTATCAGCAGTATCGAAAGGAACCTGCCGAAGCTGTGCCGTATCTCACGCAGAGCGTCTTTTAAAAGCGGTGACATCAGCCCTTATTCGCCGAACATCTCCTTGGAGAGCTTGCCGAGTATGCCGATGCCCTTGACGATATTCTCGTCGGTAGGGGTCGAGAAGTTGAGTCGGAAGGAGCGTGTCGGGTCGTCCTCGTGTATCTCGAAAGCCGTTCCCGGAACGATAGCTACCTTGTACTCCTTGACCGCCTTGGTGCAGAAGTCAAGCATCTGCTGAGTGGTCACGCCCTCGGGAAGAGTACACCAGATGAACAGACCGCCCTGTGGCTTGGTGTATTCGATCTTTGAGGAGAAGTTCTTTGCTATCTCGCCCAGCATCAGCTCGGTCTTGTGCTTGTAGACCTTTCTGAGGGAAACGAGGTGCTCGGCAAGGTCGTACTTATTGAGGAAACGGTATGCCAGCATCTGCGACCACATGGTGGAGTGAACGTCAGCCACCTGCTTGCAGACAACGATCTTCTGGATGATATCCTTGTGTGCGCAAACGTAGCCGACTCTGATCCCGGGTGCGAGTATCTTCGAGAAGGTGCCCGAGTAGATGACAGAACCCTCGGTATCGAGAGTCTTGATGCACTTGATGTCCTCGCCCGCGAATCTGAGGTCGCCGTAGGGGTTGTCTTCGAGGATGACAGCGCCGTACTTCTTGCACAGCTCGAACGCCTTTACGCGCTTCTCCCATGACATGGTGTTGCCCGTCGGGTTCTGGAAGTTCGGGATGAGGTAAACGAGCTTCACGCCGCCCTCTTTAAGTCTTGCTTCAAGCTCCTCGATGTTGATGCCGTCGCTTTCGAGGGTGACGCCCTTGAGGTCAACGTGGTAGGACTTGAACGCGTTGAGCGAACCGATGAAGCTCGGCGACTCGGCGAGCAGTACATCGCCTTCGTTGCAGAGGACTTTCGCAGAAAGCTCGTTAGCCTGCTGTGCGCCGCTGGTGATGATGACCTCATCGTACTCGGGGTTGTAAACGCCCTTGTCGGCGAGTATCTTCTTCACCTCGTCGCGGAGAGGGGTGTAGCCCTCGGTGACGCCGTACTGGAAAGCTATCGAAGGCTCCTCGGCGAGTATCTCCTTGGATATCTCTTCGAGCTGCTTTGTGGGCAGAGCCTCGGGAGCAGGCGAACCTGCCGCTAAAGAAATGACCGCAGGGTCAGCAGAGTATTTGAGTATCTCACGGATGGCAGATGCCTGTAAATGCGAGACTTTTTCAGAAAACTGAAATTCCATTTTTATTACTTCCTTTCAAACTTTTTTGCATATCATATAGATATTATAATTATATCACAAAAACCGCTCCCATGCAAGTGCTTTTTTTACAAAAAAACATTTTTCTCCACCCCGCGACTCTTTGTTGGTGCTCTTTATCGCCGATGACTGCTGATTTCTTTTTTGTGGAGCCCCCCGTAGTTACTCACGACAGGAAAAAGGGGCATCCTCCAACACCGTTTCAAAAAACTTCCGATGATTTTTGAATAAAAAAAGACCAACAGCCCCCGAAGGGGCTGCCGATCTTTAAGGTTCTTATGACTACTTGGATGAGGTGAAGTCTTACTTGATAGTAACTGTAACAGCTCTCTGGTTGAGATTAGAGATATCCCATTCGCCGTTGATCTTAGCGCCTACGACTACCTTATAGGAGCCTGCGGGAACCTTGGTCTTGGTGAATGTGGTCTCTTTTGCTGTGGTCTGAGCGAGGAGCTTCCACTTGCCTGCGGAGTAGTATGCCACGCAATACTTCTCTGCGCCCTTTACAGCGTCCCAGGTAAGTCTGAATGCGTT
>NZ_FPIR01000022.1 GCF_900119155.1 Ruminococcus sp. YE71
GCCTCGTCGAGGTCGGTCTCGCCCTGCTTGTAAGCAACAGAGTAATCTGTGCCTTCGGTCAGCGTGGTCTCGCCGACAACTACCGATGCAACGTCAGCGGAGTTGGTCGCCATTGTGACGGTGGCGTTTTCGATAGAGGTTTTGGTCTGCTGCTCTACGACCCAGAAATCCCCGTCCTTTGTTGCTGTATAGCCATCAGTCAAAAGGCTCGTCACATCAAAGCTGAACGTACCGCCGGTGATGGACAGAGTGTCATTAGTTTCAGCATCACCATCGAATCCACCTGTAATGCTGCCGCCGTTGATAGTTACAGTGCCGTAACCTCTACTGATCGAATTTCCTGCGCTCGTGATCGTGCCGCCGTTGATGGTTACGGAACCATCATTGGTATATATTCTAATGCCGGATGAATATATATCTGCAAACTCGATCGCACCGCTTTCAATAGTCACTGAGCTGTCCCCATATACTATAATTGCATAGCCGCCATCAGGTATTGTCAGCTTTCCGTTCCCGACAGAATCCTTAATTACTAAGTCGGCACGAGCGGTTAAATATTTTAAGGTAAGATTGTGTCCGTTGAGATCAAGTGTCGATGCTTTTTTGAAATCCACTTTTGAATTGGAACTGATGATATCTTCGCCAAGCTTAATCAAGCCGCCTGTTCCGCCTTCTCCAACGGCTGTTTTAAGCTCATCGATATTTGTGACGACAGAAGCCCCGACAGCCCAGACATCGCCGATATGCTCGACCGGAACGCCCTCAGCAACAAGGCTCGTCACATCAAAGCTGAATGTACCGCCGGTGATGGACAGAGTGCCATCACCTTCACCACCAAATCCACCTGTAATGCTGCCGCCGTTGATCGTTACAGCGCCGTCATCTCTATAGATCGAATATCTTGCGCTCGTGATCGTGCCGCCGTTGATGGTTAAGGAACCATCACTGTCAAATACTTTAAAGCCGTGTGACACTGAATCTGTAAACTCGATCGCACCGCTTTCAATAGTCACTGAGCTGCTTTCACATACGCCAAATCCATAGCCGTAATCAGTTATTGTCAGCTTTCCGTTCCCGACAGAATCCTGAATTACTAAGTTGGCATTAGCGTCTAAACATAATAAGGTAAGATGGTGTCCGTTGAGATCAAGTGTCGATGCTTTTCTGAAATCCACATATGACTCGGAACTGATATCTGCGCCAAGCTGAATCAAGCCGCCTGATCCTTCTTCTCCAACGGCTGATTTAAGCTGTTCGATAGTTTCGACGACCGTTGCGTCCACCGCACTCGCCGTCAGAGCCGTCAAGCTCGTTACCGCCTGCGAGATAGGCTCAAAAGGCACCGCACCCGACACCATCGACAGTGCCATGATACCTGCTGTTACTCTTTTCCAAGATCGTTTCATAAGAATTCCTCCTTATTCAGATTTTTTTGAAGCGCTCTGCACTTCTTTAACTGTACTTGTTAGAAAACTATTACCGTTTGGTAATGTTTTCCCTCATGTTAACAATTATATCACAACAAGTTCAATTTTTCAAGCTATTTTTTAATATTTTATTATTTTGACGACTTTTTTGTTAATTTTCTACAAACGAATACACGATATTTGTTGATTTTAGCACATCAACTCAATTTCTCTCAAAATCGACAATATTACGCGCTTTTAGCCGAAAAATCACAAAAACCAAGTTCACGATCCCTTAAAAAAGCGGCAGCCCCCGAAGGAACTGCCGCTGCTGTCAACCACAAAAAGTTTGCAAAAAAGGTGAGGAGCAAGTCCCCACCTTAATATAAAGATATTCTATTTAAATGTCGAGAGCCTATCTCCCAAACCACATCCAAATGACGACAATATTAAAAATCTTTGGAAGGTTCTCCCCCAGTAAGACCCGCACTCACTTGCAGGAGATAATGATATCGCAGATGCGGTCTACCTGTTCGGTGGTGAGGTCGGCGTAGAGGGGGAGGGTCAGGACTGACTTGCTGATCGACAGCGCTACAGGGGTGTCGTTCGGGTCGAACCTGCCCGCGAAGCAGTCGAATGTGTTGGTCAGCGGGTAGAAATACTTTCTCGCGAGGATGTTGTTCTCGGCGAGAACGGCGAACACGCGGTCGCGGTCACAGCCGAACTGCTCGGCGTCGAATACCGCGGGAAGGTACGCGTAGTTCGGCTTTACGTCCTTTCCGACCTTGTTCAGACGGATGCCCTTGACACCATCGAGCCTCTCGTGATAGCGCTCTGTCACGGCACGGCGCTTTTCGATCTCGGCGTCAACGTGGCGGAGATTGCAGATGCCCATCGCCGCACAGAACTCGTTCATTTTCGCATTCGCACCCACCGACTCAACCTTCTCGGGACCGTGGATGCCGAAGTTTTTCAGGTCATATATCGCGTCGCCGAACGCCTGATCCTTAAAGCAGACCGCACCGCCCTCGACGGTGTTGTAGACCTTCGTGGCGTGGAAGCTGAAACAGGAAACGTCGCCGTATGAGCCGATTCCCCTGCCCTTGTAGGTCTCGCCGAAGGTGTGCGCCGCGTCGTAGATGACTTTCAGACCGTACTTGTCGGCGATGCGCTGAATCTCCTCGATGTTGCAGACGTTGCCGTAAACGTGGACGGGAACGATCGCCGAGGTCTTTTCGGTAACGAGCGCCTCAAGCTTCGAGGTGTCGATCGTGAAGTTCTCGGGGTCGATATCGCAGAACACGGGAGTCAGACCGTTTCTGACGATGGCGTGGGTGGTCGAAGCGAACGTAAACGGCGTTGTGATGACCTCGCCCGTCAGCCCGAGCGCCTGCATCGAGAGTTCGAGCGCCATGTGACCGTTCGTAAGAAGGTCGAGCTTCTCGACTCCAAGATAGTTTTTCAGCTCTTCCTGCAATTTTCTGTGCTTTGAGCCCATGTTCGTGAGCCAGCGGGTATCCCAGATATCCCTTATCTCCTCGCAGTACTCCTCAAAATCGGGCATCGAGGAACGTGTCACGAGTATTTTTTCGTTGAGATTTTTTTCATTTAAGTTCATCTGCGTCATATCTTCCTATAAGCATATTTTTGCCGTTCTCGTCAAGAACTTTTACGGTATCGTATATTTTATTGATCGTGTTCAGCAATTCGGACTTATCCTCGGAGCACATATAGATGCGTGCGAATACCTGCGAGAATGAGGATGTCTCCTTGCATTCCGCGCCGACGTTCATCTTCTGGAAAACGTGAAAAACGCACTTCTCGTCCCTGATGCCGTCAAGACCCGAGATCTCGGTTATCGTGCCCTTGGTGAGGAGCAGAAGGATGAGCACGCCCGTCTTGTCGAAATACGGGGTCTCGCGTCTGCTGATCTCTTCGTCATCGCCCATGCTGCCTGTGAGTGCGAATCTTATCATCATCTCCATGTCGTCCGCGCCGTTGATATAGCCCGGGAAATGGAAGGACAGCGAGCCGTCGAATCTGTAGCCCATCTCTATCGGAACGAAATAATCGTTCTTTATTATGCCCTGTATCAGCACCGAACCGTTCCTGATGCCGAGCATGGTGATGAGCTTCTTGAAGGACTCATCCTGTTTCTCCACGAACTTGTCCAGGTGTCTGAAGGGGTAGCAGTTGGCAACGGGCTGTTTCAGCTTGCCCTCGCCGAAATCGTACATCATTCTGTCGGCGCTGTTCGCAAGGGAAACGATGCCGTTGTGTACGAAATACCAGTACGCGCCCTCCTGACCGTTCAGGTATTCATCAATGGCGACGCGGCCGCTCTTCGAGAAGCTGAGGGCGACCTCATATGCTTCCCTGACCTCGTCAATGTTGTAGCATATCCTTGTTCCCTGAGTGCCGCCTGCATCAACAGGTCTTACGATAACGGGGAACTCATCGATCTCGTCGTCGATGCTGTAGGAACCCGGAACGGGGATGCCGCACTTCTTGCACGCCTCGTGGAACTTCGCCTTATCGAAGATGGTGCCGAGGTCTGCGCCTTCGGTGTAGCAGGGGAAGCCCATACGCTTGCAGAAATCCGTCAGACACTGCACTCTCGTCTCGCTGAAGCCTGCTATACAGCCGTCGATATTGTTCTCGCGGCAGAGTTTTTCGAGCGCGTCGTAATCAGAATAGCTGATGTTATGGACTTCATCGGCATATTCCTTGGCAGGTGCGAGCGACCAGTCGGTATGAGTATCGGTCACGATGGTGTAGACGCCCATTCTCTTTGCCGTTTCAACTATCTCGATCTCGTTGCTGTAAGCGCCGAGGATGAGCAGTTTTTTTCCTTTAAGATCATTCATAGTGTTCCTCCGTTTTCGGTCAATCTTGCGATCATATATTCCATGTCATTCTTATCGTATCTCTGGTCTGTGGGCAGGGGAAGGATATTCTTGGCGTAGCTGTATTCAAGGCTGTGCTCGCCGCATATCTCCAGCACATCTCCCCACAGCATCGGGACGAATATCTTCATCTGCTGTAATCTCTTTCTGACCTCTGCGCCGTTTTCCAGATAGAGGGGGTACATGAATGCACCTTCGGGAACGCGCAGTTTCAGCCTGTTCATGCCGCCGAGACGCTCATGCAGGTACCTGAAATTCTCTGTCCTGCGGGCGATTATGCGGTCATAGTCGAATGACCTGAGCAGATTCTCGGTCAGCTTCGACATTTTCTTTATAGGTTCATCGGCAAAGGAGTGGTTGTTGTCAGCCGATTCCTTGTAGAACTCCCCTGCCGTCCTCTCGTACCTTCCGAGGATGTAGTGTATGCGCTCGAAGGATTCGTCGGTCGGGAGCACGCGGTCGGGATGTTTTGCGGTGTAGACAAATCCGCCGTCGGGCACGCCGAAGAACTTGCGGCAGGTGTATATCGTGTCAACATTTTCGGCGGGGCGCTGGAAATAGCTCTGGGCGTTGTCGAAAATGACGCGCCCGTACTTCCGCTTGTACTCGGCGGCTTCTTCGTTGGTAAGCTGTCCGTAGTAGTTGACGATGTACAGCCACTCGTCGGGGCGAAGCTCGAAGTCTGTTATCGGACGGAAATCCTCGCCGATGCGGTAGAAGTCCGTTTCAACGCCGTACTTTCGGCAGACGCCCGTGACCGAACCGCAGAGAAAGTAAGGCAGTCTTATTCTTTTTACGGCCTGCACTTCGATAAGGTATGCAAGGCAGTTCCTGCCGCAGTTGAGCGCCACCGCGCCCTCATGGTATACCGAACCGAAGTAGCTTTCAAATTCAATGTATCCGCCTATTTCCTTCATTTATTCCAAAACCACCCTGATGTGTTTTTTCATGTCGTTCATGATGCCGAACATCTCATCTTCGCTGTCGAACCGCAGGAAGATGATGCCCAGCGCTTTGGCGGCGTTGTCGAAATGCTCGACCTTGTCCCCCGCCTTGTCGTAAAGGCACTTCTTGAAGATATGGCTCTCCAGCGTTTCGGAGAACTCGATGTCTTTGTAGATGCCGTCCCTGTCGGAATGCAGGACGTAGGTCGCACAGTAAGGCAGTTTCACCTGCGGCTCGACCTCAAGGGACTCTCCCATAGCGCACTTCACCGACATCTCGACGATATCCACGCCGAAGATATGGCTCAGCTGGATGGGTATCATATTTCCGCCCGCACGGGGGCCGATGTCGATGGGGTAGACCTTGTCGTTCCTGCCGATGACCAGCTCGACGTTCATCGAGCCGCTCACTATGCCGAGCTTTGTCACCATGTCCTGCAAAACGTCCTTGACCCTTTGCAGATCGCGGTCGTCGAGGGACACGGGGTAGATCTTGCCCGACGGAACGAGGGGGAACTGCGCGTTCTCGCGGAAGCAGTTCATAAGACCCCATATTATCACCCTGCCGCCGTAGACGAAGATGTCTCCGCCGATGAGGTAGGGGTGTTTCTTCTCGATGAATGTCTCGGCGATGATCTCGCCGCAGCGCGAGAAGGAGAATGCGAAATCTATCGCTTCGCCGACGCCCTCAGCCGAGCGCATTATCGTCACGCCCTTGCTGCCCGATGAATCGGTGGGCTTGATTATTAGGGGATATTCGGCGCTGCCGTCCGTGAGGGCGGCGAGTGCGGTCTCCTTATCGGAAAAGGCTGCCGCCTTCGGGCAGTCGAAACCGTTTTCGGAGAGAAATTCCCTGAACTTGTCCTTATTGCAGAGGATGTCAACAGCCCTGAAGGGGTTGGTCGGCAGACCGAGTTTCTCGGCGACGTATGCCGCGGTCGGTGCGGCGGGGTCGGAAGAGTACGCGATGACGCCATCGACCTTTTCTTCCTCGGCGACCTTCAATACCGCCTCACGGTCGGTGGTGCTGACGAGGTAAAACTTATCCGCGTGGTACTGACCGGGATTATCGGGGAGATAATCGCAGAGAACGGTACTGTATCCGAGCCTTTTCGCGGTATCTATCGCGATCACTTGCTGGGCGGAGCCGCCGAGCAAAAGAAGCTTTTTCAATTTGATTTCCTCTTTTCAGTTTATTCTTTTGTGTTTACAGATTCGTCAGTATTCGCACCCTTGATCTTTTTCCAGATCTTTTTACACATATTGAGGATGTAGGTGAAGCATTCCAGCCTGAACAGCTTAGCAAGCAGGAAATACACTGTGATACCTGTAACTATCTGGAGAAGAAGCATCAGCGGCGAGCTGATCTTCAGGAAGGTGATGCTGTAGACTGCCGCGCCCATCAGGACAGATATTCCCAGAGAAGGGAGAATATCGTGCATCTGTTCAAAATAGCCGTAGTTGAGAAGTATCTTGTTCGGCGAGGCGTTCACGAAGCAGGACAGCACGGTGGTGAAGCACTGACCCAACACGATAGCCAGCGGCGTATGGAAGCAGAATACCGTTATCAGCAGTGCGATGAGACCGTACGTCTTCTTTATCACTTCGAGTTTCAGGAACATATCGCTCCTGCCCTGAGCGTTGAGCGCCTGAAGGTTTGCGGTGTGTATCGGCCAGAACGCGTACACGAAGCAGTAAGCGCGCAGATAGGGCACGCAGGGCAGCCATTTGTCGGTGAGCACGAGGTGTATCATCGGCTGTGAGATCATCGCAAGACCCATACAAATAGGGAATATAAGGAACGAGCTGGTAACGATAGATCTTCGCATCATGCTCTTGACTTTTTCGCTATCGCCGTTGTGTTTCGAGAGGGCTGGGAGCATTACGCTCTGTATCGAGCCGTTGACGTTGTTGATGATGATGTCGGGGAACTGTTTGCCGCGTGTATAGCTGCCAAGTGTATCTGAATTGTATTTTATTCCAATGAAGAAACTCTGCATTTCGCGGAAGATAACATCTATCAGGGATGAGAACATCAGTTTGCCGCCGAAGGTGAAAAGTTCCTCGGCTCTGTCCCATTCAAGCACGAACTTAGGTCTCCACTTGACTATCGTAAGCAGAAGTACGCAGATCGCAAGACGGCTCGCAAGCTGCTGACCTACGAGAGACCACACTCCGAATCCCGTGTATACCATTATTATGCCTACCGTTCCCGATATGATGACCGAGCCTAAAGTGCATAACATAAGTTCTTTGAAGCGCATCTCTCGCGCTATCCTTGCATTTTGTATGGAGTTGAATGCACCCGGGATAAGCACGAGCGCGAGTACCCGAAGCAGGGATTTCAGCTTGGGCATATCAAACAACAATGCTATCAGAGGAGCGGAGATAAACAGTATGATATACAGTAACACTGCTATTATCATACTTACATGAAATACTGACGAATAGTCTTTTTCGGTTATATCCTTGCGCTGTATGAGAGCGGTATTCAGACCGCTCTGAACAAACACCTGAGATACGCTGATAAATATAGTCAGCATAGCGATCAGACCGTAATCTGCACGGTCGAGCTTTCGTGCCAGCACAAGATTGACAATGAAGGCTATGCCGTTATAGCCGATACGTTCAAAAAACTTGAATACAAGAGATTTTATTACTACCGATTTCTCGGACTGTTGACTTTCTTTCAAATCTGATCTCCTTCTTTAAAATCTGAATACAAAGAAGTTTGACGCTGACCAGCCGCATATCATGAACAGCACCAGCCAGTACATTCCAAGGAAAACAACGACGGCGGTATTCGAGCACACCTTTTGCTGGAAGGTCTTTCGTTTGAAGGCATTCACGAGCATCGGCACCATCACTATCATGAAGTAGTCGCAGTAGTTGGATATTCTCGAACCGTATGCCGTTCTGAATGCGAAAAGAACGTAGGTATAGAATACAAGACCCAGGATAGTGATTATCTTGATATTCTCATCGAAATCCTTCTTGACTCTTCTGAGGAAGTAAATAGGCGCAGCGGTAAACAGCACTCTGTATACCCAGTCGTAGAATACACGCTTGTTGAAGCCGACAAGTCGCAGATAAGCGTCCTTTTCAAGATCGAACACAGCGTAGATATTCAGTGTGTACTTTTCGGGAAGCAGTGCGTTGTCGATAAGGAACATACTGATATTCTTCATCAGCATGATACCCAGCAGGTACACAACGATGAGGATTATCTTTGAGGTGTTGTCGTTCCTTCTCTTCACGAACATCGACAGTAAGATGAATACAAGTCCGAACACCGCCGAGAAGTGGAAGGATACGCCTATGGCAAAGCACAGCGCCGCCCTGATATAATGTTTTTCCTTTATATAGAAGTAGCACAGCAGTATGAAGGCACACGAAACGCTCTGCTTCATCAGATTTAAGGAATTGTTGTAGAACATACAGAAATACGCGAACATTGTCAGCCACATAGGCGCATTTTCGCGGTTTTTGTACGCCGATATATAGATCGGCGTGATGACCAGCAGCTGTGATCCGAACAAGAAGAATCCCGTATCGTGAAAGAGCCGTGAGGTCAGATATGCAAGCAGCATATAGCCCGTAGGTTCTTTGGATAATTCTTTCATTTCAGCAAATGTTGCTGAAGAATCCGCATATTCAAAAGTTCGTACTGCGTACTCAAGAACGTCTCTTCCGACTGTATCGCCGCGGACACCTGCCAGTACCGACGGTATCAGCACGGCCAGAACGGACAATGCAACAGCCTTCCTTTTTTTATTGCTGTCGAATTTCTTTTCTGCACGGTCCGTAGCCAGACAAGAGATCAGAAAGACGAACAGATACAGAGCTGTACTTTCCCCAATACTCATTTATACTCTCCTAAAACTATCATATATTTCAACATCTGTCCCGAAGCGGCGACTGCTGTCACCCTTCATACAGTATCATTAACTTTTCCTAAAAACCGTTTTTCTCAAGGAAAACACACCTGACGCCCAGACCAAGCCTTTTTTGCATAGGCTTGTGCGTCAGGTCTCAGATGATCCCCATATCAAGCCGAAAGGCGAAATATATATTATTTCCTGAGCTTTGCCAGGAACGGAAGTTTGTACTTGACCTCATATTTGAGCCTTGCTTTCAGCGGAAGCTCGTTGAAAACGCCTGATGACTTCATACCCCTGAGGTCGTCAAGGTGCTGATAGTAGATAAGTTCCTTGCGTTTTATCATATGTTCGATATCCTTATGATACTTTCCTTCCGTGAACTCATCGAATTCTTTCAGCAGACCGACGTGGCGGTCGTAGAAGTTCTTTTTCAGTCTTTCGGGCGAAGTTCTTATCGAACCCGACGCCGAATTCGGATTGCCTGTTCTGTAGGCGCTCATCACCTCGTTAAAGTAGTGTGCGCAGCCGCCATAGGTCGTCACAAGTCTCACCACAAGGTCGAGAGACGTTGAGAAGCCCAGCACGGGGAGCAGATTTTCCGTCCTGCCGACGATGGAAGCCGTCGGCGTGAAATCGAGCCTGAGCAGATCCGCCACCGAGAGGTCTGCGCCCTCAGGCTTTTCGAGCGCCGCATACAGGTCGTTATCGTTCCACATCCTGCGCGGATAGAATGTCTTGATAAAATTCCCGTCGGTATCCACAACGTTCGCGTTATGGAAGCAGAGATTGCATTCGGGATGCTTATCAAGGTAGTCTATCTGTTTTTGCAGTTTATGTTCATCGCACCAGTAATCATCGCCCTCGCATATAGCAAAGTACTTTGTCTTTACTTCTGGGATGACATATTTCTGCACTATATTTATACCCTTGCTGTACTGATTTTCCTGCTGGATTATAGTACGTATCTTATCGGGATATTTATTTTGTAGCTCCTGCACGACCGCCCGTGAGCCGTCAGTGGAACAGTCCTCATGGATAAGGACGATGAATTCATGATCCGTTTTCTGTGTGCAGATGCTCTCTATACATTTTCTGAGCCATTTTTCGTGATTGAAACTCAGCACGCCGACTGTTACAACGGCAGCCATCCTTACGATCACTCCTTTATAATCTGTATCCGTCCACCGCTCCTTTGAGCATACTCTTCAGCTTTGCCGCCTTATTATCCTCGTAAAGCAGCGTCTGTACAAAACGGTTGACGATCCTTTTGTCGGCACTCAGACCGAGGTGATACTTCCGTTTCAGGTAGATGCTGTTGCGCACCCAGTAGTACTTTCTGAGAGGAGAATGATTGAAGATTATGATCTCCTTGCCGAAGAATTTTTTCGTAACGCTTCTGCCGACCTCGTGCAGGAATCCTGTGTAGTTCATCCTGACGATCTTATATCCGCTGCCTGTGAGGGCGTAGCAGATATCGTAATCGACCATATCTATAAACAGCTTTTCGTCGAAGCCGCCGACGGCCTTTATGCACCTGATGTTATTGAGTGCGCCCGAGGTTATGCAGAATCTTACCTTCTCATACTCCCCCGAGATGCCGAAATCGACCTCAACGCTGCGGTCACGGTATTTTGAAGTGATGATAGCGACGTTATCCTTTGCGCGTCTTACCATCTCATCGTATCGCTCTATAATATCGGGCTGACAGACGGTATCCTGATCGAGAGTCAGCACCCATGAAACACCGAGTTCCTCAGCCTTGTCCACTATCTGGTTAAGTGCTCTGGCTATTCCCTCGTTCTTATCGTTCCTGACGTAAGTGATATTGCTGTACTCTGCGGTGAGCGCGGTTATCTCCGTGAGATTTTCCGAGCCGTTATCCACAAGTATCACATCCCTGACCTGCGGAGCTATCGCCGAGATATTCTCTTTAAGTCGTTCGGTATCGGGATTGAAAAGCACTATCCCTGCGGCATATTCCATAACTCAAACCATCCTTTGACCGATCAGTGCCTGCCATTTCCGTATTCGGCGAGGAAGATGTCATAGAAAGCCTCACGCTTTCTTATGAGTTTTTCCCTGCTGAACTCACGTGACTTCGCAAAGTTCCTTTTTGCGAGCTTTTTCAGATCGGTTTTCATTACTCTTTCCACGGCGCTTATCACCTCATCAGTGCTGCCCTTTCTGAAAAGGCAGACCTTCGGGATAAGCTCGGGGATGCCTGCGATGCTCGTTCCGATGACGGGACATCCGCGGCTCATCGCCTCGATGACCGCTCTCGGCAGACCTTCCTGTTTGCTCGGCTGCACGTAGAGGTCGAGGGAGTCGTAATATTCGGGCATCTTGTCCGCGGAGAGGTTCCCCACGAACTTCACCCTGTCCGACACGCCCAGTTCTCTTGCAAGGTCGCGCAGGAAATAGTCGTGCTTTGCGCCGTTGTAGCCGCCCGCAAGACGGTACTCGACGTCGTAGCCTTTCTCGACCAGCGGCTTTATCGCACGGATAACGTACTCCTGACCCTTATATCGGGTATCGAGCGCCGCCGCCGTGCCAAGCACCAGCTTTTTCTTCGGGTCGAAACCGCCGAGTTTTTCAAGGCGCTTTCCGAGAGTCGCAGTCTGCGGCTCGTCGATGACCACGTTTGAACAGCTGACCGTTCTGCCCTTTGTGGGGTAACGCTTTTGCAGGAACCTGCCCGTAACGTAGTAAACGTACTTCGCACCCGCGATGATGCTGCGGGTTTTCCAGTACATATACGGCGCCACCGCTTTTCCGAGCAGTCCGTGGTTCCAGTAGCTGTCCCATGAACATCCCACGCTCTCGACGATGTAGGGCTTGTTGTATTTTTTGATGTATTTGACCGCCAGCTGTGCTATCGAACTCTGCGTCCTCAGTACGAAATAGTCGTTCTCACGGACGCATTTTTCGATTATCTTCTCAGCTTTCGGCTTGTTGACAAGTATTGTTTTCGGGCTTTTGAAGTTCGGCACGCTGATGACTTTTATCTGCGGCGGAACAAGCGTGAAAGTCTTTCCCTCGACAGGCTTTGTGCGTATGAGAAAGGTGATGTTGTCCGCAAGATACGAGTACCTCTCGTAAAGCTCGTGGTAGGCAAACTCGTAGTAGTTGCCGTCCTTGTCATAGAACAAAGGCCCGTCGTGAATAAAAACCAGATTCATTTTCAGTAACTCCTTTACCCTCTCCGCATTTCTTTGGGTGCAGATGGGCTCCTCGCCCAAAAGCACGCATCGGAGATGGGTATTGATTATTCGGACAGTGTTTTCTGCCAGAAGTCAAGGTTTCGGTCGAAGGAAAAATCCTCTTCCCATTTTTTGAGGGAGGCGCGGCTGTAGGCTTCCCATTCGTTGTAGTCGAGGGACAGTTTCAGGACTGCATCCACCCAGCCGTCGGTGTTCTCCTTGTCATCGACGATGACACCTGTCTCGCCGTCGGCAACGACTGTGTTGTTGATACCGACATCGGAAGCGACAGACGGCAGACCCACCGCCATGTACTGCACCAGCTTGAAACCGCCCTTTCCCATCGAGCGTTTGATGTTCAGGAGCGGCATGATGCCGATGTGGGCTTTGAGCATTTCGTCAAGAACGATGTCTCTCGCCCAGAGGATGTTCTTTATTTCAAGGTACTTTGTCTCGGCTTCGAGGGGCAGGTTGCAGATGACGGTCAGCGTCAGCTTCTTGCCCGTCTTTTCGCGGACTTCCTTAGCCGCATTGTCGAGTGCGGAAACGACGTTCCTGATATGCTTGAGCCCCGAAGAAGAGCCCACCCACAGGACGTTTATCTGTTCTGCGAAGGTGCTCTGCCGCTTTACGTTGAGCGAGGTCTTGTCCGCGATGCGGAAATCGCCGTCGGTGGTGGGCAGAAGGCTGACCTTTTTGCGGCATCTTTTGCCGAGCATATTTTTAAGGTAGTCGCTGGTGACGATGACCTTGTCGCTGTATCTTCGCAGAAGGAGCGATTCAGCCCTCGTTATCTCGTTTATGCCGAAAATATCGTCATCGAAGTCCCATACGACCTTCGAGTTTTTGAGGATGTGCTCATACATGAGGTCTATCGGGAACACGCACACCTTCGGCACTGCCGCACGGGAAATGACGACGGTGTCGGGCTTTTCGATGATATCGCGTGAGAAATTCCAAAGATTGCGGAAGAATATCATGAGATGATATTCTATCTTGCAGAGCAGTGTCGGCGAATCGGAATACCTGCGGAACATCTTGTCCGTGACAGTGAATCGGTTCGTTATCCGTACATTTCCGAGCTTTTCGGTATACTGCAATATCCTGTAGTAGCTCGCCGCGTGGGTGAAGCCCCTTGTGTAGACCGAGACTCTTTTCATCGGGGCGGCGTTCTGCCTGCTTCCCTGCTCGCTCTGCTTTTTTCTCATGCGCTTTTTGTACATTTTCAGCACGCCCGTTTTGTACATCAGGGGGCGTATCTGTCTTTTTATGCTGTTTTTCAGCTTGAATGTCGAGGGGAAATATTTCCTTTGCAGTTCGCCCACCGACATTTTGTCGAGGTCGGCAAACATCTCGTCGCGGCGCGGAGATGGCTTCGCGGAAGCCACCATCATGCCGCCGTTTATCGCGCTGTCTTTATCGAAATCGAGCTGTACCGTATCGAGGTGTTTTCTAATATTTTCAAATGCGGCGGCGGCTTTTTCGTTGTTCACAAGCACCTGCGAAACGCCGATGCCGTCGTCCATTTCGGGGGCGGCGCCGCTGACGTACCAGTAATCGCCCACCGTGAAGCTGCTGCGTCTGTGCTTGCCCTTGACATGGCAGTTGTAGCAGGACGGGCGGGATATCATTTCCTTGCTGTAGAATTGCAGCATTGGGTCAACGTCGTAGGGTTCGTCGTATTCGGTGCCGTCTGAGTAGACCACGCGCATGGTAGTGCTGCCGTAGCCGTAAGTCTTTTCGCGGAAGCGCACCTCACGGATGTCTTTTCCGCTCTTCTTTTTCTGCCAGGCGAGGTACTTGCTCCAGAATTTCGGAGAGGGCACGCCCTTGCAGATTATATCCATCGTGTAAAGTCCGTCGTAGTCTCTGCCCAGATAATTCAGCAGACCCTCGACCTGACAGGGAGTTCCCGTGAACAGCACTTTTCTGCCGCTTTCGAGGAATTCCTTCACCTTGCGGTAGGAAAAGCCAACCTCGCTCTGAACATATTTCGAGCGGTTGAACTTCTTTATATCGTCCATGCTTTCGATGAAGCTGTGTCTGACCGCGAAGTTTTCATCGAATCCCACGCCGAAAACACAGCCGCCCTGTTCAAGCACATACTCGGCAGCCGCCGCAAAGAAACCGCCCGAAGTCGAGCTTTTTCTCAGGGAAGCGTCCCTGTTTCTGACCAGATACGCCTTCGGCTGATTATCGGGTCTGCCGCTGTTGAGGACGGGACAGACCTTCGCGCACTTGTCGCAGCCGACACACTTGTCCTCATCGACGGACGGGTACAGAAAGCCTTCGCTGTCGGGCTTCATGGTTATGCAGCTGCGCGGACAGGCGTTCATACAGGCAGAACAGCCGCAGCAGTCTTTTTTAACTCGTTCTAAAATATCCATTATAATGTTCCGCCAATTGTGGTTAGTTTTTCAGGGACTCCGAAAGATAATCCCATGAATATTTTCTCAGCTTTGCGATATTCTTATGCACCTGTTCGTAGTCGATGGTATCGGTAAGGAACCTGTCCTCCCAGACATCGTTGACGATGCGGTCTTTCATGCCTGCGATGGAAAGCAGGGATTCAAGACGGGAGAAGGTGTTCTTGCCGCTGTCGGCGCTGTGCCTTCTGAACACAAGCACGTTCTTTCGGTAGAGTATCGAGAAAACGGTGCCGTGATAGGAGTCGGTGCAGACATACTCGGCGTTCTTTATCGCGCTGACGAAGTGCGAAGGATCGGGGTTGTCCACGAACTTCGCGTTCAGCTTGTTGTCGTACTCGGCTATCTCGCCGAAGAAGGGCATCATCACGATGGGGAGCCCTGTCTTTTTCGCGAGTTTCAGCACGCATTTGCGGGGTTCGTTCCTGTTGCCGAGGAAGTAGCAGAAGATGTACTTCCCCTCCGCCACGGGCGATTCGGGCTGTATCTCGTCCCATTCATCCGCCGTGAAGAGGAGGGTCGGGTCGCAGACAACGGGGACTTTTTTGCCCGTCAGCTGTTTCACTATCTTCTTGCCCCTTATCTCGCGGACGGAGATGTGGTCGAACTTCGCGAGGAATTTTTTGTAGTGGCCGCTCAGCAGGAAGGGCACTTGCGAAACGCCGAAGCTTGGCGCATATGCGACGCGCTTGGTGCTGTCATCCAGCCAGTTGAGGGTATAGAAATCCGAACCGCTGTTGATGGGGTTCCAGACCTGATCGCTTCCGAGTACTGCCATGCTGTAGTTTTTACCTGCGCGTTTCAGCGCATCGTAGCCGACTATTTTCGGCGACGCTGTCATATACTTATCCACGAACGCGTCGAAAGCCTTGTTTCGCCTGCTTATCAGCTCCCTGTTCTTCCTCTGGAACATCTTTCTCTTGACGAAAGACCAGCGTTCCGCCATGATGGACGGGATGAGGAGCTGGATGAGGTATTTATACGCGGTCTTTTTTGTTTTCACGTATTTGATATATTCGTTGTCATAGCCGAGCTTTGTAACAGCCTTCTGGGTCGCATATGACTGCAACACGCTTCCGAAATTTCTTATATTCGGGCAAACGACCACAGCTACTTTTTTCATAGCGGTTCTCCTAACAAGCATTTTGCATAAATTTTCGAGCTTCATCCCCAAAAAATCGTATATCCCGACGGACTTTTTATGGTCTCTCGGGCGGTCATCGATCACATAAAAAAACGGTGCACAATCTCAGCGGACCTGCGCACCGGATCTTGATAATGACTCAGGAATTTCCGATCCTGAGTACGAAAAAAATAGTTTTTATAATAATTTTAATATCGACAGTAACAGAACGTTCCCTGATGTATTTTCTGTCAAGTTCTATCTGCTGTTCTTTTGTAAGGGTATTCTTGCCGCCCACCTGCCAGTAGCAGGAGAGTCCCGGGTTCACGAGAAGCCTGTCCTCGGGAAGCCTTGCCTGTTCTCTGGGGATAAAGGGACGCGGTCCGACGATCGACATCTCGCCCTTGAGGATGTTTATCAGCTGGGGCAGTTCGTCGATGGAGGTCTTTCTGATGATATGTCCGATCTTTGTGATGCGGGGGTCGTCCTTAATTTTAAAGGTAGCGCCGTTGCATTCGTCCTTATCCATCAGTTCCTCGCGCTTTTTATCGGCTTTTTTGCACATGGAGCGGAATTTATATATCTTGAAAAGCTTTCCGTCCTTGCCGACTCTGTCCTGAGTATAGACAGGGCTGCCGAAATCCTCGACCATGATAAGTATCATCACCACCAGCATCAGCGGTGACAGTACGGTGATAGCCAGCAGAGAGAAAACGATATCGCTGATTCTCTTCACTGCCTCATATGCGGGCTTACTGCGGTAAATACTGTTTGAAGGGACAGCCTTTTTGCTCTCCGACAGTGATTTTTCGCCGAATGGTAACAGGTCGATATTGCCTGTCAGGACGTTTGTGTCGATTTGTGCGTTTACAGTAGTCATTTTTATCCTCTAAGTTCACAAGTCAATTTCCATAAAGAACCCGACGAAGTACATAATTTGTTAAATATTATACTTCATCAAAGATATTATACCACATCCGAACAGAAAAGTCAATGATTTTACACCATTTCATCACTATAAATAAGAAGTCGGGATTTATTTTGACGATAATATCTATATTATATATTTTCGTAAACCCATTGAAACGGTTTGTGCACAATTTCATAAAAATAATACTGAAAACGCATGGAAGAATAAGGGTAAAAGCAACTTAATCGATAAAAATATGCATATTGTACCCGAAATTTTCGGCGATTTGACGATTTCGGAATATTCCCTAAGTATGTATACTCTTTTTGAATTGATATTGTTATCGCAGCAATATTCAGCATGATTTAATTGACATATTCTATTAAATGTAGTAAAATATTAAGGATAATGTATATATTATGCCCTGTTGATGACGTGCGGCCGTCTTTTCGGAAATTGCGCTTTTTTTGACTCACGGGCGGTAATTTTTTTCGTCAGATCGCCTAATTCTGACGCAGGTCAAGGAGAATAAGGGGAAATGACTGCACAGACAAAAAACACAAAAGATAAGAATTTCCAATGGATCTCGACGCTGAGGGGCTTTGCGGCGCTGCTGGTTTTCACGGCGCATCTGCCGATACCCTTCCCGCATACGGTGAGCTTCGCCATCGGAAGGACGGGCGTTGCGCTGTTCTTCCTCATCACGGGGTACCTCGCCGTTTCGTCGAGGAAAAGGCGTTCGAGGAAGCAGTACCTTTTTAACCGCTTCGTGAGGATGTATCCCGTTTTCTGGCTGATACTCATCGCGACCTACGTGGTGAAGATACTCGCCTGGAACGCAGGATTCATGAATTATCTCAGGGATCTTGTGCTGAACATGACGCTGTTCAACGAGTTTCTCGGTACCGACTGCATCATCGGCACGAGCTGGATGATGCCCATTCAGGTCTGCTTTTTCCTGATGCTGACGGTGCTTCCCGCCGATTTCTTCGACGGGGACGGAACGAACAAGCTGCGCAGGGCTGACGTCCTGTTTCTCGCAGGGTGCGGTTTTACCCTCGCGTTATCGGTGCTGAGGTTCGTCACACACAAGAATATGCCGACGGCTTTCGGACTGCTGATACTCTTATCGCTCATCGGATTGCAGTACCGCGACTGCGGCGATGTCAGGGGCATTTCAAAGCACCTTATCGTTTTCGCGGTGACATTCATCCCGAGCGTGATACTCTCCTACAGGAGCGAGGCTGTGGGCTACATCGCCGCCTACGCCGCAGGTATCCTGCTGTTCATCCTGGCGGACAGGTCCAGCGTTTCGGTGGAAACCATGAACAGGCTCGGAAGTGTCGGGTTCTCGTTCTTTCTGGCGGCGGACATCCCGCACATCCTGCTCGAAAAGGTTTTCGACCCGAACGATTCGGCTGCAAAGCTCATCGTGTTCATAATCATAAAATTCGCGGCAAGTCTGGCTCTCGCTTATCTGCTGACAAGATTCGTCGAGGAGCCGATGCTAAAAAAGGCTAAGGGAATTGAGTCAAAGCTCAAATAACATTCTGGAGGCAATAGAATTGAAGAAGATCTTGCATATATCGAAGTACTATTTCCCGTTCATCGGCGGCGTCGAAGAGGTCGCGGCGGACATCACAGCCGCACTCAAAGGGGAAGAGTATCAGCAGAAGATAATCTGCTTCAACGAGGATTCGACCACCGACGGCGTCACCACCCACAGGGGCGAGACCGTTCACGACATGATCGACGGCGTCGAGGTGATACGCTGCGGAACGGCGGTAAAGCTGGCTTCGCAGGCGCTTTCGGTGACCTACTTCAACGAGCTGAAAAAGGTCATGGAGAGCTACAGACCCGACATCGTCGTGTTCCACTACCCGAATCCCTTTGTGTCGCAGATGCTTCTGATGTACAAAAAAATGGACTTCAAGCTGGTGGTCTACTGGCATCTTGACATCACAAAGCAGAAGGTGCTCTCGAAATTCTTCTATATGCAGAATATCGAACTGCTGAAAAGGGCGGACAAGGTCATCGCCACCAGCCCGAATTACATCAAGGGCAGCCCGTTCCTCACACGTTTCAGGGACAAGTGTACGGTAATACCCAACTGCATCAACAACGAGCGTCTGAAAGTGACACCCGAGATCGAAAAACTGGCGCATAAGATCCGCAACAAGTACAAGGGCAAGATCATCTGCTTCGGACTGGGCAGGCACATCCCCTACAAGGGCTTCATCAAGCTGGTGGAGGCGAGCAGGTATCTCGACGACAGGTTCGCGATCCTCATCGGCGGCAAGGGCGAGCTGACAGGTTCGCTGATAAAGGAAGCTTCCGGCGACAGCAAGGTGCATTTTCTCGGAAAGATCAGCGATTCCGAGCTTATCGCCTGCCTGCTGGCGTGCGATGTTTTCTGTTTCCCGTCCATAACGAAGAACGAGGCTTTCGGTATCGCGCTGGCTGAGGGTATGTACTTCGGCAAGCCTGCGGTAACGTTCACCATCGAAGGAAGCGGCGTGAACTACGTCAACGTCAAGGACGTGACGGGTCTTGAGTGCCCAAACTCCGACAGCCGCGCCTACGCAAAGGCTCTCGAAAAGCTGGCGTCCGACCCCGAGCTGAGAGAAAAGCTCGGAAACGCAGGCAGAGAGCGCGTCCTCGAAAACTTCACCTACGACCGTTTCCGCACCCGCATCATCGACATGATCGAGGCGCTTTGAGCTTTCGTGAGTGCGGGTTTGAACTGAGGGAAACCTTTCTGAAGAAAAGTTCTCCCCTTGCCGTGCGCAGCTAAGGCGGCCCCCTTTCCAAAGCCTTTAAATATGGCGAACTTTGATAGGAAGGGGAAGATAGGCTCTCGACACTTATGTAGGGGTGAGCATCGCTCGACTGCGCCCTTACACAAACGAATACTATGTTTGATTTTAAAGACATCTCCTGTGTGGGGGATGTCTTTTTTGTGCAAAAAAATCGGCAGCTCCCGAAGGAACTGCCGATGTGATATCCAATATTGAGCAGAGCTTTTATCAGCCGGGGATAGTCATGGTGATAGCTCTTGCGTTGATGTTGCTGGTATCCCAGTTGCCGTTGATCTTAGCGCCAACAACAACCTTGTAGGTACCTGCGGGAACGCCTGTTCTGCTGTAGGTCAGAACGTTGCCCTGAGCAAGGATCTTCCACTTGCCTGCGCTGTAGTAAGCTACGCAGTACTTATCAGCACCGTCAACAGCAGTCCAGTCAAGCTTGAATGCATTCTTGGAAGTGGTAGCGGTAGCTACAGGGTACTTGGAAGTGGACGAAGAAGTGCTGATAGCAGCAGTTACAGGGGTGGTACCGTAAACGATATCGCCGCTGATGTTGTCGCCTGTCAGGGAAGCAGTCTCAAGAGCAAGGGTAACCTTGGAGCCTTCGTACTTAGCGCCGTCCTTAACGGTCAGAACGAAAGTACCGAAGAGGTTGTCAGAACCGATCACTGCGGGAGTATTAGCATTGAAGAGAGCGTTCTTGTACTCGCCCTTGCTTGCAATGAAGTTGTCAAGACCGCTGAGACCGCTTACTGCGTTGTTGAACGAAACGCCGCTGAATACGTTGGTGTCAACCTTCAAAGAAAGGGTAACAGCCGAGATCTGCTGGCTGATGCAGCCGGTCAGATAGAAAGGAACGTAAACCTTTGTAGTGTTGCCGGAAGTCTTAACGGTGGCAGTACCGAGCTTGGACTTTACAGCTGTAGCGCTTACAGTTCTCATCGGGGTAGAAGTCTTTGCACCGGTGGACTTGTTTACCTTTACAGCGTAGATGTGAGCGCCATCGAGGTTCTGAGTCATCTTGATGCTTACCTTCTTGGTTGTGTAGTTCATCTTGGTCCAGTTGAACTTGCTGATATCATTGGTGCCCTTTACCTTATCGGTGCTGTAGTACCACTCATAGGTAAAGCCGTCAGTGCCGTACTGCTTATCCTCTTTGCCGAGAGTAACTTCCATTGTGAAAGTGTCGCCTACTGCGCAGTAAAGATCGCCGGTGAAATAAGTACCGGAGTACTGGAAATCTTCAGCAGCGCTTGCTACGATGCCGTTTGTTACATTAGCGAATGCAGCGGGAGCTACTGTTGCAGCAGCAGAACCAACGATAGCCATTGCGCTAAGAACTGCGGCGGTCTTACCAGCCATTTTTGTCATTCTCATTAATTATGACCTCCATCTTTAATATTATAACATTATTATCGTGACAAATGCCATGCCGATAATACAAACTGACTCGATACGGGGCGGCGCACTACATGATAGTATCGTCCCCTCGTATGGATTGAATTCATTATAACATTTATCTTAATCGGTTTCAATCGGGAAATCCCACAAACTTTGTGCATTATTTTTATGAGTCTGCTACAAAATATTTTTAAATTGTAAACCTTCGGTCGGATAATTCACCTTATCGGATAGACAAAATATTATATAGTTATTTTCCAGTAATCAATTATTGCAAAAATACATCATATATCACTCGAATAAGCAATAAGTTTTGATATATCTGCACAAAAAACCGACAGTTACAAAACGAAACTGTCGGTCTTCCGTAATATTAAAAATTGGAGAGTCTTTTAGCCGGGGATAGTCAGGGTAACAGCTCTTGCGTTGATGTTGCTGGTATCCCATGCGCCGTTGATCTTAGCGCCAACGACTACCTTGTAGGTACCTGCGGGAACGCCTGTTCTGCTGTAGGTGAGAACGTTGCCCTGTGCGAGGAGCTTCCACTTGCCTGCGGTGTAGTATGCTACGCAGTACTTCTCAGCGCCGTCAACAGCAGTCCAGTCGAGCTTGAATGCGTTCTTAGCGGTCTTAGCAGTAACTACGGGATACTTGGAAGCAGAAGAAGCGGTGCTGATAGCCACGGATACGGGAGTAGTGCCGTATACGAGGTTGCCGCTGATGTCGTCGCCTGTCAGTATTGCACTCTCAAGGTCGAGATTCAGCTTGGAACCCTGATACTTAGCGCCGTCCTTTACAGTGAGAACGAACTCACCGATAAGGTTATCGGAACCTACGGTAGCAGGAGTGGTAGCATTGAAGATCGAGTTTCTGTACTCGCCTGTGCTTGCGATATAGTTGTCAATACCGCTGAAGCCGCTTACAGCAGAATCGAACTCAACATCCTCGAATACATCCTTGTCAACTGTCAGGGAGATGGTCAGAGCGGAGATCTGCTGATCGATAAGGCCGCTCAGCTTGAAAGGAACGGTAACATAGGTCTTTCCGTCAACGGTCTCAACGGAAGCGGTGCCGAGCTGAGAAGTTACTGCCTTGCAGCAAACGGTTCTCATCGGGGTCTCGGTCCTCTCGCCTGTAGCCTTGTTGATCTTGACAGCGTAGATGTGAGCGCCGTTCAGGGACTCGCTCATCTTTATGCTTACCTTCTTGGTGGTGTAAGGGAGCTTGGTCCAGTTGAACTTGCTGATGATGTTGGTGCCTGTAACCTTATCAGTGCTGTAGTACCACTCATAGGTGAAACCGTCAAGGCCGTACTCCTTGTCCTGAGAGCCGAGAGTTACTTCCATCTCGAAATTCTGTCCTGCTGCGCAGTACAGGTCACCTGTGAAATAAGTACCCTTGTACTGGAAATCCTCCATAGCGCTTGCAACGATGCCCGTGTCGAGCTTTGCGAAAGCTGCGGGAGCTGCTACTGCGGTCGCGGAACCGATGATCGCCATAGCGCTGAGAACTGCTGCACACTTGCCTGCCATTTTTGCCATCTTCATTGTCAAAACCTCCATTTAAAAAACAATGTTTTTACCGAGGGCGTTCCCCGATACATTATGCGTAGACCGATGACGGGCGATGCGGCGTGTACTGTTTTTTGCTGTATTTACCGTCTCATCCGTAATCGGTTGACAACATTATAGCACCAAACTTAAACGTTTGCAACAGGAATTTTTAACAAACTTTACATATTCATTTTGTGGATATTAAATAATTTATATTTATATAAGATAATCATGTTAACATTGTACCATAGTCTTTTGCTAAAATCTTAAAACTTATCCAAATATTCATATTAGCAAAAATCATTCTTGCAGTATATTGGAGAGTTTTACACCTGCGTTTGCAAAGCGTCAGAATGCGCAAATAAGATAAATGAGCGAATATTGTTCAATAATTGCTATCAGGTCATTAGGCAGTGATTTAATTTTATTATATATACACCATAAATAAACTCATCCACAGGCACTTCACCGCCCTGTTTTTTTCCGCACAAAATGAAAGAACAGCAGTCCCCGAAGAAACTGCTGTTCTTTCATCAATTTAACATTGATTATTAAAATGGAGTGTCTGGTTAGCTTTTTCAGGCGACAGCGCCTATACCACCGCCGCTGTCTTTGGTCTTGTTTACCGACCTACTAAATTATATCACGAATACAGAACGGTTTCAATCGGAAAAATAGCCAAACTTTATTTGAGGTTTTCGTCCTAATTGTACAATATGAGCTTTACCATGATTTTCCACCAGCGATATTTATACCATATTTTTCATGCAAATTATGGTTTTTGAATATCTGGTTTGACCAAGTTCACCGCATCGCGGCACGGGGCTGATGCGGCTTTGATACGGTATTTCTTCATTTTTTATGCTATTCTATTCCATAAAAAATAGGTTGACAAAAGCAGAGACAATATAGTATAATAGGTTTTATAGGCAAAAATATCTGTTTTATACAGAAGAAACGAAGAGTTTTTCAGGGACACTTCAATATACAGACGAGGAGATCAAGGTTTTCTTATGAAAGGCATTATTTTAGCCGGCGGTTCCGGCACAAGACTTTATCCGCTGACGATGGTTACGTCAAAGCAGCTCCTGCCCGTTTACGACAAGCCGATGGTCTACTATCCGCTTTCGACCCTCATGCTTGCGGGCATCAAGGACATACTCATAATCTCCACCCCCACCGACCTGCCTAACTTCGAGAGGCTTCTCGGCGACGGCTCGGAGTACGGTGTGAATCTTTCGTACAAGGTGCAGCCCTCCCCCGACGGACTGGCTCAGGCGTTCATTCTCGGCGAGGAGTTCATCGGTGACGACGCCTGCGCTATGGTGCTGGGCGACAACATCTTCTACGGCAACGGCTTTGGAACGCTTCTCCGTGCGGCTGTAAAGGACGCGGAGCAGAACAAGCGTGCGACGGTATTCGGCTACTACGTTCCCGACCCTGAGCGCTTCGGCGTGGTGGAGTTCAACGAGAACGGTCAGGCTATCTCCATCGAGGAAAAGCCTGCCGAGCCTAAGTCGAATTACGCGGTGACGGGGCTTTACTTCTACCCGCAGGGCGTGAGCGCTCGTGCGAATCAGGTCAGGCCTTCCGCCCGCGGCGAACTGGAGATAACCACCCTCAACGAGATGTACTTAGACGACGCTCTGCTGGACGTTCAGCTTCTGGGGCGTGGCTTTGCGTGGCTCGACACCGGCACGATGGACAGCCTTGCGGAAGCGACGAACTTCGTGCAGATGGTTCAGAACCGTCAGGGCATCGAGATCTCCGCTCCCGAAGAGATAGCTTTCATCAACGGCTGGATAACCAAGGACGGGCTGATGAAGTCCGCCGAAAAATACGGAAAATCCCCATACGGCGCACATCTGAAAAAGGTTGCCGAGGGCAGGATAAAATACTAAGGAGCGCGTGAAATGGGCAATTTTACATTCAACGAGACCAAGATAAAGGGCGTTTACATAATCGATGTCAAGACCTTCGGCGACAACCGCGGCTACTTTATGGAGACCTACAAGGAGTCTGACTTCAAGGCGGCAGGACTTGACTACAACTTCGTTCAGGACAACCAGTCCAGCTCCCGAAAGGGCGTTCTTCGCGGGCTTCACTTCCAGAAGACCCACCCGCAGGCTAAGCTTGTGCGGGTGCTGAAAGGCGAGGTCTTTGACGTGGCGGTCGATCTGCGAAAGGGCAGCGAGACCTACGGACAGTGGGTCGGCGCTCTGCTTTCGGACGAGAACCACAGGCAGTTCATGATTCCCCGCGGATTCGCCCACGGCTTCCTCGTGCTGAGCGACTACGCCGAGTTCACCTACAAGTGCGACGACGTCTACCACCCCGAGGACGAGGGCGGTATAATGTGGAACGACCCCGCCATCGGCATCGAATGGCCCGACGCGGGCGAGATAATCCTCAGCGAAAAGGACAAAGTCCACCCCTCGCTCAAAGAATCCAAGATCGAATTTTAAGGAGAATTAACATGACTATTTTTGTAACAGGCGGCGCAGGCTTCATCGGCTCGAACTTCGTGTTCCATATGCTCGACACCTACCCCGACTACCGCATCGTGTGCCTTGACAAGCTGACCTATGCGGGCAATCTTTCTACCCTCGAACCCGTTATGCAGAATCCGAACTTCCGCTTCGTGAAGATCGACATCTGCGACCGCGAGGCGATCTACAAGCTCTTCGAGGAGGAAAAGCCGGATATCGTGGTCAATTTCGCGGCTGAATCGCACGTTGACCGTTCCATCGAGAACCCCGAGATCTTCTTGCAGACCAACATTCTCGGCACACAGGTGCTGATGGACGCTTGCAGAAAGTACGGTATTCAGCGTTATCATCAGGTGTCCACCGACGAGGTATACGGCGACCTGCCGCTTGACCGTCCTGATCTGTTCTTCACGGAGGAGACCCCGATACACACCTCTTCGCCTTATTCTTCGTCGAAGGCTGGCGCTGATCTGCTGGTAATGGCTTACCACCGCACCTACGGTCTGCCTGTGACTATCAGCCGCTGCTCCAACAACTACGGACCCTATCACTTTCCAGAGAAGCTGATCCCGCTGATGATCGCAAACGCGCTGGCTGACAAGCCTCTGCCCGTTTACGGTGAGGGTCTGAACGTCCGCGACTGGCTGTACGTTGAGGATCACTGCCGCGCAATCGACCTGATAATCCACAAGGGGCGCGTGGGCGAAGTGTACAACGTCGGCGGTCACAACGAGATGAAGAACATCGACATCGTGAAGCTGATCTGCAAGGAGCTCGGCAAGCCTGAGAGCCTAATCACCCACGTCGAGGACAGAAAGGGTCACGATATGCGCTACGCTATCGACCCGACCAAGATACACAACGAGCTCGGCTGGCTGCCCGAGACCAAGTTCGCGGACGGCATCAAGAAGACCATCGACTGGTACCTGAACAACCGCGAGTGGTGGGAGACCATTATCTCGGGCGAGTATCAGAACTACTACGAGAAAATGTACGGAAACAGAGGTACGGTGTGATGAGGGCATTTGTTACGGGTGTCGGCGGACAGCTGGGGTTTGACGTGATGAACGAGCTGAAAAAGCGCGGTTATGAGGCGGTCGGGTCGGATATTCTCGACAGCGTTGAACAGGATATCGAGTACAGAAAACTGGACATTACCGATCCGGCGGCAGTCGAAAAAGTGATATCCGAAGTCAACCCCGATGTGGTCATTCACCCTGCCGCATGGACGGCAGTTGACGCTGCCGAGGACGAGGAGAATATCCCGAAGGTCCGTGCTGTCAATGTTGACGGTCCGCAGAACATCGCGAACGTCTGCAAGAAGCTCGGCTGCAAGATGATACAGATCTCCACCGACTACGTTTTTGACGGAAAGGGTACAGAACCGTGGCAGCCCGACTGCAAGGACTACGCTCCGCTCGGCGTTTACGGTCAGACCAAGCTGGAGGGTGAGCTTGCGGTGGCGAACACACTGGAAAAGTATTTCATCGTGCGCATTGCCTGGGCGTTCGGCGTGAACGGGAATAATTTCGTCAGGACTATGCTGAACGTTGGCAAGAAGTACCCCGAAGTACGCGTTGTCAGCGACCAGATCGGCACGCCGACCTACACTTACGACCTCGCAAGGCTGCTTGTTGATATGGCGGAGAGCGACAAGTACGGCTACTATCACGCCACCAACGAGGGCGGGTACATCAGCTGGTACGACTTCACCTGCGAGATATTCAGGCAGGCGGGGTATGATACGAAGGTCACACCCGTGACTACTGCGGAGTACGGGCTGAGTAAGGCTGCACGTCCGTTCAACTCGCGGCTCGACAAGTCGAAGCTCGTAGATAACGGTTTCGAGCCGCTGCCGACCTGGCAGGATGCTCTGTGGCGTTACCTCAAAGTCCTCGCGGCTGAAAACTGAAACAATAGAACGCGCAGACCGTCTGCGCGTTTTTCATTTTCTCGCACCCGTGATCCTCAGGCAGCGGATGCCGCCGTAACGGTAGGTCGTCAGCGGTCGGTTGAATGCGGCTGACGAATGCGCCGCAACGAACGGTACACCGCCCCGAACATCGACCACCAGCAGGCTGTGATGGAAAATGCCGTTCGTACTCAGCTGGATAACGTCCCCGACCTCGGCTTCGTCGGGCGGCACGGTATGCCCGAAAGGCCCGACCCCCTTGTTGCCGACGATGAAACGGTAGAAATATCCCACCCCCGTCCACGCCGCCGCACGGTCGCGGAGCGAAAGGTAGTACCAGCCCGTATCGCGGGTGAGATTCATCACAGCGCCGCCTGCGTACAGACACTGGGACACGAAATTAGTGCAGTCGCCGCCGAGTTCTTCAAAGTCATAGAACGCAGGAGCGTGCGAAAACGCCCATCGGCGCGCATAGGCGACCTCAGCCGACCTGTCAAGCAGATACTCGGTCATGACGTAATGCAGGATGTTACCGACATAGGCTATCCCCTCCCCGTCTATCATATTACGGCGAGAGGATAATTATTCCCGAAAAAAATATCCGATGCCATCGCTTTCGCGAAAACATCGGATACGGCTTGGAAAGTTGATGATCGTCAGACCATCACAGGGAGAGGAGAATTTATCATTGACCCTGCCGATAGGCCCCGATAAACGAGAGCGTCGGTTGGGTTCGTGAATCGCTTATGCTTATGCGGATGCAGTCGGTCACGACGCCTCCGAGCGGGACGATGCGCTTGTAGCCCACCACCGTACCGCTGTATACCCTGCGGAAAACGCCGTTTTCGCGGACTTCAACAGCAAAGCTCTCGATACGCTGGCTCATGCGGATATTCTCTTTCAGCACGAGACAGCCGAGCTTTTCGGGCTTCCCGAAGGTGAGCGTCACCTCTGTGCGCGGCGAAGTCGGCATGAAAAAGCTGTCATAGCTGTCTTCGAGAACGTTTTCGATGCCGTGACCGCCGGCGGCGTTCTCACAGGAGAGAGCGGTGGACGGCAGGATGTTTTCGGCAAAAGTCCTGCGCAGGAATCCGCCCAGCTCGTAGAGCCGCTTCACGTCATTTTCGTGGATGAGCCCCTCATTCGTCGGGGGCACGTTCAGAAGAAAGGTCGCGTTGCCGCCGACCGATTTCATGTAGATGTCGGCAAGCTCGGCGAGGGGGCGCACCTTGTCGTTCTCGCTCTCGTGCCAGAACCATCCCGGTCGGATGGAAGTGTTGACTTCGGCAGGATACCATATCAGCCGTTCCTCGCCGCGAAGGATATCGCGGCTGCCGAGGTCGGAATCGCGGGCGTTGACCTCACGCTGACGGAACTCCTCACTGTCCTCGTGCTGGCTCTTTTCGGATATGATCTCGCTGTCCTTTGCACGCTCGGGGACGACGCTCCACTCAGCGGCGCGGGTGTGACCTGCTTCGTTGCCGCACCAGCGGACGTCGGGCCCGCAGACGGATATGCAGGCATCGGGCTGAAGCCGCCTGATGACCGCGTAGTAGCGTTCCCAGTCGTAGTACTGCTTCTTGCCGTTCTCGCCCTCGCCGCAGGCTCCGTCGAACCAGACGGAGAAAACCTCGCCGTAGCCCGTCAGCAGTTCGGTCAGCTGACCCACGAAGAAGTCATCGTACTCGCTGCCGCGCCCGTAGAGGGGCGAATTCCTGTCCCAGGGCGAGAGGTACACACCGAACTTGATGCCTTGCTTTTTGCAGGCGTCGGCGGTCTCGCGGACGATATCCCTGCCGCAGGGGCTGTTCATGACGTTGTGCGCCGTCAGCTTCGTGTCCCACAGGCAGAAGCCGTCGTGGTGCTTGCAGGTGAGTATCAGACCGCGCATCCCTGCGGATTTGACCGACAGCACCCACTGTTCGGGGTCGAGCTTCGAGGGAGCGAAGATGTCGGGGGATTCTTTGCCGTCGCCCCACTCGCGGTCGGTGAAGGTGTTGACCGTGAAGTGGATGAAGGCATAGAATTCGAGCTGCTGATGCTTTATCTGCCGTTCGCTCGGGACGGTCTTTATCAGTCGTTCGTCAAGTATCATGCGCCGCTCACTTCTTCTTGCGGAGAACGATGACTGCCGCCACCGCAACGATGACCGCGCCGCATACAGCAGTTATAGCCCCGAAGTTCAGCGAGGAGCCCTCGTCCTTGTCCTCGTCCTTTGCGGCAGAAGCGGTACTCTCAGCTGCGGAAGATGCCGCCGATACATCAGACCCCTCAGAACCTGCCGCTTCGGAAGAAACATCGGCGGCGGAGCTTTCGGCTTCGGCAGAATCCGCGGACTCGTCGGCAGACGAAGTCTCGTCCTCCTCGCCCGTGAGTATCGCAGCAGTCTCGATGGGTATCTCGGTGCCGTCGGGCATCACGGCGCTCTCAACAGGCTCGCCCGCGAAGTAAACGCGTGCGCTCTTGACCTCGATGGTGGTCGGGTCGCCCTCATCAACGCCGTCGATGACCATTTCGAGCGCCTGCATCATGGCGAGACCGTAGGGCTGTTCCTCGCGCAGGCAGAGCTTTCCGAGATCGCAGACAACGGTATATTCGCCGTTGCTGTTGATGACGTAGTCGGAGATACCCTTGAAATCCTCAAAACCGTACCAGTTGCCCGACTCATCGTAGTAGGTGAGCAGAGCGCCCCAGCCCACGTTGAACTCCTTGCCCGACCACTCACTGATCTCGAAGGTGACGGCGATGGCGGAAACGTCCTGATCGGGAACGTCCTTGAACAGCTGGAGCGTGTTATAGGGCTGGATGACCTTGATCCAGTTGCGTCCGCTCCCAGTTTCCTCGTCGGTCTCGATGCCCGAGCCGCCGACCGCATCGGAGCCGATGTCGAACTTATGTACCTGATCGGTCGGTTCGAGGTCGCGCTCGGCGCTTGCCGTAACGGACACAGCCATCCCGAGAGAAAGTGCGAAAACCGCCGCAGTTATTCTTTTAAACAGCATAAAATTACCCCCTGTGCAGATCTGTGTGCTGACGCGTGACAGATGCCTGTCCGCGTATCCTTACTTAACACTCATTATACACACATTGACAGAAATGTCAATAAACGATAGTACATAGCTATAACAATAGTACCATCTCTTTTTTGAGAAGCCGCAAAAAGACACGGGCATCCCTCCGCAGAGGGCAGGCGGACAGGAGCTCGCACCGTGCGGGATTTTTATTTTATAATGTAAGAGCGGACGCGGGTATAATGGCAGATTCGGCATTCAGGCGGTTTTGCAAAATTTGTATCATATTCCCATGAAGGTTTTGTAACGGAAGCGCTCTGGCAGCGCCGAAGAGACTGCGGATCACGATCTCCCGAGCGCTGAGAAAGCCGTGCAGCTTATAGAAGGAAGATCCGCCGAGCTGATCCCTCATCTGAACAGCGAGATGTCCGCTATGCCGTCAGGATTCTTTGAAGTGGGGTGGGACGTTCACATCAAGCCCTGCGGAAAGTTCATCTCAATAGGAAAGCAAAGCGTGTGCGCGGACACGGTCATAAACAGAGTGCATTTCGAGAAGCAGGACGCGGCGATACTCACCGAAGTACACGCAGGGCTTGTGACGGGTCTGCTCCTGAAATACTGCAAAGAGGACGAATAAGATTCCGCGAGTTTTCCCGTTTGGTGCGGGAATTAAAGATAAAAAGACACGGTACAACGTCAGGCAACGTTGTACCGTGTCTTTTTATTGGTTGCGGAGGCAGGATTTGAACCTACGACCTTCGGGTTATGAGCCCGACGAGCTACCGAACTGCTCCACTCCGCGATATTTTTTATCTCTCAGGAACCGTTGTGTTTCCCGATTGCTTTAATATTATATCACGAAATTTCAGGTCTGTCAATAGTATTTGCCCAAAAAAATTATATTTGTTAAAACCACATAAATTTTCCCGTGTTTAACAAAAAACTATTGACAAAGCAGAGAAAAAGTAGTATAATATTTATTGCATTCTGCTTTAACGGCGTAAAGCGCAAAAAGCAAAAAGGATAAAAGTGAGGTATTGCATAATGACAATGTGGATCGTTTTGGGTATGTACCTTATACTTATGATAGGTATAGGCGCATATTACCGAAAGAAAAACTCCGACACGTCTGACTACGTGCTGGGCGGAAGGTCGCTCGGCTCATGGTTCACGGCGTTCGCTTACGGAACGAGCTACTTCTCGGCGGTAATTTTCGTCGGATACGCAGGCAAGTTCGGATGGAACTACGGCGTTTCGGCGACGTGGGTCGGCATCGGAAACGCCATCATCGGCTCGCTCATCGCGTGGCTGGTACTCGGCAAACGCACACGCTCGATGTCGAAATTCCTCGACGCAAGGACGATGCCCGAATTCTTCGAGAAGCGCTACAAAAGCACAGGGCTCAAACTCGCTTCGGCAGTGATAATCTTCATATTCCTTATCCCCTACACCGCTTCGGCGTTCAACGGACTTTCGAGACTGTTCGAGAAGGCGTTCCACGTCAACTACGAAGTCTGCATCATCGTGATGGGCGTCATCACGGCGGCTTACGTTATCGTCGGCGGATACAAGGCTACGGCTCTCAATGACTTCATCCAGGGCATCGTGATGCTGATAGGAATATTCGCCTGCGTGCTGGTCATCCTCGACAACAACGGCGGTCTTGCCGCTTCGCTCAGAGCGCTCGGCTCTATCGAGTACAAGGGCGATAAGAACGTATACAACTCGCTGTTCGGACCCGACCCGATCAACCTGCTGGGCGTTGTTATACTTACCTCTCTCGGCACATGGGGTCTGCCCCAGATGGTCACCAAGTTCTACACCATCAAGAGCGAACAGGCTATCAAGCAGGGCACGGTCATCTCGACCATTTTCGCGTTCATCGTGGCTGGCGGATGCTACTTCCAGGGCGGTTTCGGCAGACTGTTCGTGACCGTTCAGCCCGACGGCACTCCCACAGGCGGTTTCGACGGCATCGTTCCGACCATGATGGAATCCCTGCCCGAGATACTGTTCGGCGTGGTCATCGTGCTGGTCCTCTCGGCTTCGATGTCTACCCTCAGCTCGCTGGTACTGACTTCAAGCTCGACACTGACCCTTGATATGATAAAGCCCATGTCAAAAGGCAAGCTCGAAGGCAAGAAGGAAGTGCTCGTCATGAGAATGTTCGTGGCGGTGTTCCTTGCCATCTCGTGCGGTATCGCGATAGCGACTCTTGAGAACCCGACTACAGTTATATCGACGCTCATGTCCATCAGCTGGGGCGCTCTCGCAGGCGCGTTCATCGGACCGTTCATGTGGGGTCTTTACCTGAAAAAGGTGACTAAGGCGGCAGTCTGGACTTCGTTCATCTGCGGCGTAGGCATCACAGTGGGACATATGTTCTACTTCACCTTCGGACACCGCACCGCTTTTCTCGGCGGACTCGCGCTCCACTCGCCTATCAACGCAGGCGCCTTCGCAATGCTGTTCAGCATCATGATCGTACCCGTAGTGAGCCTCTTCACCGCAAAACCCGACAAAAACGACGTCGAAGAGATCTTCACAGGTATGTCTACCATAAACTGACAACTCAGGACAGACTGCCCCGCGCAGTTTGTCCTGTTTTTTTGCCTGGGGAGAACCTTCCAAAGACTTTTAATATGTCGTTTGTTAGATGTGGTCGGGAAGATAGGCTATCAACGCTTCAAGAGATACCGTCTTTGGGGCAGGTTGGATATGTAGGGCGCAGGCTTGCTCCCGCCGCTTTTTATGCACACTCATTTTTTGCAAACGCTTGCCCATGCCCGAATCGCAGAATTAAGCGTGACCCGCCCCCCCATAAGCGCAGGAGACTTCTTGACATCGTGGGTGAGTGGTGATATAATATAGGCAGCGCAGCAGTGCGTTAAATTATATTATAGGGGGTAATTTTATTGGCAAGGACAAAGAGAAGTCTGCTGAGCATATTCATGTGCGCACTGACGGTGTTCATCATCTGTGCGGTGCAGCCCGTGAAGGCTTCGGCGGAGACAAATCCGAAGGCTGCGGACAACAGCAGCGTGTGGCTCATCAAGAACTCGTTTCTTGAAGCTATGGACGACGGCGGATACATGAGGGTCTTTTACGCGGATCATAAGGTTTACGTCGAGTACTACAGTCCGTCCTTCAAGCTGATGAGCAGAGATACCATCGAAATGGAACTGCCGATGTGGGGCGGTTTCTTCAAGGGCAGCGATGCCTACTATCTCTGTGAGGGTCAGGAAAACACCGACGAGAAGGACGATGCCGAAGTCATCAGGGTCATCAAGTACGACTTTGGCTGGAACAGGCTCGGTGCGGCTTCGATAACGGGCAACAAAGATCAGATATGGGGTTCTGATGTGCGTTATCCTTTCGACTACGGCTGCGTCGAGATGACCGAGTACAACGGCAAGCTGTTCATCACAACAGGGCATGAGGGGTATGTTGACCCCAACTACAATCAGGGGCATCAGGGCTACATGCTCATGATGGTGGACACCGACAGCATGACGGGCAAGATAATCGACGCCGACCTGTGGCACTCCTTCGCCCAGTACATCAAAAACGACGGCACGGGGCTGTACATCTATCAGCAGAGCGAGGGTTCGCGCTGCACGACTCTCGACCGTTTCGACCTCGAAACGCTCATAAAGTGCGTCGAGAACGGCAAGATAAGCTACTTCTACAACAGCGAGATCTCCGACACCGAACAGGTATTCAAATACGGCGGCGTACAAACTTCCGCATGGGCTATCCCCTGCTACGCGACCGTCAACGACATGGCGCTGTCGGCGGACAACGTGCTGGGTATCGGCACCTCAATCGACCAGTCGAAGTACGAATCCTATGACAGCAACAGCACGCCTTACAACATCTACCTTACCGTCACCCCGAAAAACGAGGTGGGCAAGGGCAAGACTTCCGTAAAGTGGCTGACTTCCTACAGCAGCGGCGCAAAGCAGTTCACGGGCGTGTTCCTCACGAAGATAAGCGACGACCGTTTCCTCGTGACATGGGGCGAAAAGAACACCTCCAAGACCCCTGCCGACGTCAATGACCCGCTCTCGGGGAACGTTCTGCACTATCTGTTCATTGACGGCAGCGGCAACAAGCTCAGCAGCGAATATACCGCCCGTGCGTCGATCTCCGATTGCAGACCGACCGTCAGCGGCGGAAAGGCTGTGTTCTACACATCGAACGGCTCGTCTCTCGATTTCTACGGCATCGACGTGAACAGCGGCGCTTCCTCGAAGAAGGTCTACCGCATCGCAGGCGACAGCGCGACGTGGGAGTGCAAGGACGGTGTGCTGACCATCTCGGGCACGGGCAGCCTTTATGCCTGCGACACCGAGAATGTCTACTGGAGCGGCACCCTGTTCAGCCCGCTCGCGGATGTGGTGACAAAAGTTGTGGTAAAGTCTGGCATCACCGACATCCCCGCATACGAATTCGCTTACCTGACCGAGCTCAAGACCGTTGTTATCGAGCCTGGGGTAAAGACCATCGGCAAGCGCGCGTTCTCGAATATACATGACCTCGAAAGGGTCTACATCCCGAAGAGCGTGACCTCGATAGGCGAGGACATCGTCTGGACAGGCTGGTACTGGACAGGCAGCGGCGACCACGTTTACAGCGCGGCCATCTGCACGAACTACGGTTCGGCGGCTTATAAGTACGCCGAAAAGTACAGCATAAAGTACCTGCTCGACCTGGCAGACGCGGAGATAAGCGGCATCAGTTCGAGCTACAGTGCAACGGGTTCGGCTATCGTTCCGAACATCACTGTAAAGCTCGGCGGAAAGACCCTCACGAAGGGCACGGACTACACCGTCACCTGCAAGAACAACGTGAACGCAGGCACGGCGACACTCACGATAACGGGTACGGAAAACTACAAGGGTTACTTCGGCACCAGGTCGGCGAACTTCAACATCAGGAATCCGCAGAAGAGCATATCGAAGTGTACCGTGACTCTCTCGGGCACCAGCTTTGAATACACGGGCAGCCCGATAAAGCCTGCCGTTACCGTCAAGGACGGCACCAAAACGCTGAAGGAGAACACCGATTACAGCGTCAGCTACGTCAACAACGTGAACGCAGGCACGGCTTACGTTTACATCGGCGGAAAAGGCGACTACAATGACGTTGTTTCAAAGAGCTTCACCATCACTCCGCCCACCGACATCGCAAAGGCAGAGATAACCCATCCGAAGTCGGTCTATTGGTACGAGGGCAAGGCGGTCGAGCCCGAACCCATTGTCAAGCTCGGCGGAAAGACCCTCACGAAGGGTACAGACTACACCGTCACCTACCGAAACAACAGCACCACAGGCAAGGCGTACTTCGCGGTCAAGGGCATCGGGAACTACACGGGCAGACAGGTGGTCTACTACAAGATAGCTCCCGGAGTACAGACCATCACCGACCTGAGATCCTTCACGGCACAGAAGATCGTCATCACATGGAAGAAGGACAAGAGGGCTACGGGCTATCAGTTCCAGATCTCCGCAGACCCGACCTTCAAGACGGGCGTGACCACCCACGTCGCACAGACCAGCGACACCATCTCCCGTCAGTGCATAAAGCTCAAATCGGGTACGACCTACTATTTCAGACTGCGTGCGTACAAGATGATCGACGGGGCAAGATGCTACGGTCCCTACACCGAAGTACAGTCCTGCACGGCTAAATAATACGCTTGTTTTCAGAGCCTGCTCACCCCGAGCAGGCTCGTTTTTTCGCATACGGATGCATAACGCCCGAAAATGCGGAAAATATGCGGTTTTGACAAAAAAAATCTCGGAAAAACCTTGCAATTAGTGAAAAAAAGTGATATAATTGAAGTATGCAGATATTTGCAGGAGACCCATTATACGGTTTCTGCACCGAATATGCGCATATTCCAGGTGATTATGCAGGTTTTGCACGGAATTTTTGCATATTTTATTAAATTTTGTGCAAAAAGGGTTGACAAACCGAAAAAACGGTGTATAATAGTTTATATAAACGCATTATCTGCAAAACTTATTACTTGTTTACTGGAGGAATCACCAATGGCTAAGGAGATCAAAAAGGTTGTTTTGGCATATTCGGGCGGACTTGATACATCTATCATCATTCCGTGGCTCAAGGAGAATTACAATAACTGCGAAGTAATCGCTGTTTCGGGCGACGTAGGACAGGGCACCGAGCTCGACGGTCTTGAGGAAAAGGCTATCAAGACAGGCGCTTCCAAGCTCTACATCGAGGACCTCAAGAAGGAGTTCATCGAGGAGTACGTTTATCCTACCGTTCAGGCAGGCGCTGTTTACGAGAACAGATACCTGCTCGGCACTTCCTTCGCTCGTCCGATCATCGCTAAGAGGATCGCCGAGATCGCTATCGCTGAGGGCGCTGACGCTATCTGCCACGGCTGCACAGGCAAGGGCAACGACCAGGTAAGATTCGAGCTCGCTATCAAGAGATACGCTCCCGATATGGAGATCATCGCTCCCTGGAGGATCTGGGATCTCAAGAGCCGTGAGCAGGAGATCGAGTACGCTGAGGCTCACAACATTCCTCTGAAGATAAACAGAGAGACCAACTACTCGAAGGATAAGAACCTGTGGCACCTCTCGCACGAGGGTCTCGACCTTGAGGATCCCGCAAACGAGCCGCAGTACGAGAAGCCGGGCTTCCTTGAGCTGGGCGTTTCCCCGATCCAGGCTCCCGACAAGCCCACTTACGTTACCATCCACTTCGAGAAGGGTATCCCCACTTCCGTTGACGGCGTTGAGCTGGACGGTCCCGCACTCGTAGCTAAGCTCAACGAGCTGGGCGGCGCTAACGGCATCGGTCTCGCAGACCTCGTAGAGAACAGACTCGTAGGCATGAAGAGCCGCGGCGTTTATGAGACTCCCGGCGGAACTATCCTCTATCACGCTCACGACGTTCTTGAGACCATCACCCTCGACAAGGAGACCGCACGCATCAAGCAGTACCTCTCCATCAAGTTCGCAGACGTTGTTTACAACGGTCAGTGGTACACTCCCCTCCGTGAGGCTATGAGCGCATTTGTTACCGAGACCCAGAAGACTGTTACCGGCGACGTTAAGCTCAAGCTCTACAAGGGCAACATCATCAACGCAGGCGTTACTTCGCCGTACACTCTGTACGATGAAGAGGTAGCGACCTTCGACGAGGATAACGTATACAACCAGGCAGATTCCGCAGGATTCATCAATCTGTTCGGTCTGCCGATAAAGGTAAGAGCCAAGCTCGAACAGAAGCGCGGCAACTGAGCTTTCCGCACAAGGAGGTGCTGATATGGCTGATAAGAATGACGGTATTTTCGAGCCTGCACTGGAGAAAAAGGTCGAGATCTCATATGACAGCCTCCCTAATTCGACCTTCGAGGACGTTAACCTCGGAGGGGCAAGTTTCAATAACGTAAGCCTGAAACGCTCGGTATTCAACGACGTGAATATGGACGACACACAGTTCAACGACGTGAGTCTGAAAAACGGCAAGTTCACCGACATCTACATGGTGAACACGGGCTTTCTCGGCGTGAATCTTTCGGGTTCGCGCTTCGGATGTTCGATAATGAACAACGTTGAATTCAAGAACCCCGATCTGAAAAACTCGCAGTTCGTTCACTGCGACCTTTCAAACGTCGAGATAAACGACTGCAAGATCGACGGCATGAAGATCAACGGGATAGACATCGCAAAACTGCTGGAACAGCATAAGAGCGATAAAGAATAATTGCGCTGCGGCGGGGGACGCACTTCCGCCGCTTAGCGTTTTTCTGACAGGAGAAAAAATTATGGCAAACATGATGTGGGCAGGACGCTTCACAAAGCAGATAGACGAGAGAGTCAACGATTTCAACTCCTCGATCAAGTTCGATTCGAGAATGTATAAGAGCGATATCGAAGGCTCGATAGCTCATGCTACCATGCTCGGCGAGTGCGGTATCATCGACAAGAGCGAGAGCGAGAAGATAATCGAGGGTCTCAAAGGCATACTGGCAGACATCGAAAGCGGTGCGCTCGAATTCGACCCGACCGCTGAGGATATCCATATGTTCAACGAGAGCGAGCTTACCAAGCGTCTCGGCGACACGGGCAAGAGACTTCACACCTCCCGTTCGAGAAACGATCAGGTGGCACTCGACATCAGACTCCACCTCAGAGATGAAGTCAGCGAGATAAAGGCGCTCACAAAGGAGCTTATCGGGACTATACTCACCCTTGCAGAAGGCAACCTTGAAACGGTTATGCCGGGCTATACTCATATGCAGAGGGCTCAGCCGATAACTTTTGCTCACCATGTACTTGCTTACGCGCAGATGCTCATGCGCGACCTCGGCAGACTGGACGACACGGCAAAGAGAATGAACTACAATCCTCTCGGAAGCTGTGCGCTGGCAGGCACGACCTACCCAATCGACAGACAGAGAACAGCTGAACTTCTCGGTTTCGACGGCGTGTGCGAAAATTCCCTCGACGGCGTTTCGGACAGAGATTTCTGCATCGAGCTGGCTTCGGCGATATCCATCCTCATGATGCACCTTTCGAGATTCTCGGAAGAGATAATCATGTGGTGCTCGTGGGAGTTCAAGTTCGTTGAGCTCGACGACGCTTACGCTACAGGTTCGTCCATCATGCCCCAGAAGAAAAACCCCGACGTTACCGAGCTTATCAGAGGCAAGACGGGACGCGTTTACGGCGACCTCAACACCCTGCTCACCATGATGAAGGGCATCCCCCTCGCATACAACAAGGATATGCAGGAGGACAAGGAAGCTGTCTTCGACGCGGTGGACACCGTTAAGCTCTGCCTCAGAACGTTCATCCCGATGCTCGCTACCATGCGCGTTCTCCCCGAGAACATGAGAGCGGCGGCGGCTAAGGGCTTCATCAACGCTACCGACTGCGCGGATTACCTCGTAAAGAAGGGTATGCCGTTCAGGGACGCTTACAAGGCGACAGGCACGCTCGTTCACGTATGCATCGAAAAGGGCGTGACCCTCGAAACTCTTCCCATCGAAGAGTACAAGGCGGTCTGCGACACCTTCGATACCGACGTTTACGACGCGATAAGCCTTGAGACCTGCGTTATGCAGAGAAAGAGCGAGGGCGGACCTGCTCCCGACGCGGTAAAGGTACAGCTTGCTCATCTGAAGGAGAAGCTCGGTGAGATCGGATAAAACAGACGATAAACCGCTGAAGTCGTATCAGAGGGCGCTGATATATCTGGCAGTCTGGCTCATTCCCGTTGTGGGACTGAAACTGCTGTTCGATAACGTTCTCGGCTCGCTGATACTGCACATCGCCTACGCGATGATGCTGCTCCCCGCTGTCACCCTTACGGTCAGCTTCATCTACTCGAAACGCGGCGGACTGAATCCGTGGCTTCCCTGCTATATGGGGGCGGCGGTGCTGGTGCTGTATTTCGGGTTCGGGTTCAGATCGCTGAGCCCCGACTTCATCGTCACGAACCTTGTGTGCGGATTCTTCGGTTTCGCGCTGGGGAACGTGTTCAGGGATGAGGGCGCTTACAAGGCACAGTACGCAGTTGACCACGCGAAAAAGCTCGCGGAGGAAGAACGCGAGAGGAACTACAGATCCATCATCGACAACGGAAAAAAGAAAAAATGACAACGGGAAAAGCTCCGGTGTAAAATAAGTTATATACGAAAGAAATGATATAAAATGAAGACTAAAGTATTCATCGACGGAAGCGCAGGCACTACGGGTCTGCAAATATTCGAGCGTCTCGGAAAGAGGGACGACATCGAGATCATCACACTCTCGGACGAGATGCGCAAGGACACCGAGGCAAGACGCGAGGCGATAAACGCATCGGACGTTACCTTCCTGTGTCTGCCCGACGCGGCGGCTGTCGAGGCTGTTTCGCTTGCAGGTGACAAGGTACGCATCATCGACGCTTCCACCGCTCACAGGACCAACCCCGCCTGGGACTACGGTTTCCCCGAGCTGAGCGCGGCTCACCGTGAGGCTATCGCAAAGTCGAAGAGGGTCGCAAACCCAGGATGCTACGCGAGCGGTTTCATCAGCCTTGTTTACCCGCTGATGAAGGCAGGAGTCCTGCCTGAGGATTATCCGCTCACCGCACACGCGGTCTCGGGCTACAGCGGCGGCGGAAAAAAGATGATCGCTGCGCTTGAAGGCGCGGACAAGTCCAAAGAAATGTACTCACCAAGACAGTACGCGCTTACTCAGTCCCACAAGCACCTGCCCGAGATGCAGAAGGTGTGCGGTCTGAAATACAAGCCGATGTTCAACCCCATCGTTGACGATTACTACGCAGGTATGGTGGTGAGCGTGCCGCTGGTAACAAGGGCACTCGGAAAAGCCTACTCACCTGCCGATATCCACGAGATACTCTCTGCTCACTACGAGGGTCAGAGATTCGTTAAGGTAATGGAGCTCGGCGGCAAGGACACCCTGCCCGACGGTTTCCTCGCTGCAAATACCCTCGAAGGCACCAACGATATGCAGCTCTTCGTGTTCGGCAGTGACGAACAGATACTCCTCTGCTCGCGCCTCGACAACCTGGGCAAAGGCGCTTCGGGAGCGGCTGTCCAGAACATGAACATCATGCTCGGACTCGATGAAACAACAAGTCTGATCTAACCCCGTCCGGTTGTGTTTTGCTTATCCTGTGCTCCCTGGGATTACATGAGTGCGGGTTTAGCTGGGGGAAACCCGCCTTAGCTTCGCACGTCCACCTTAGCTTCGCACGTCCACCTTAGTTTCGCACGGCTAGAAGAAAGGTTCTCCCCCAGACCCCCTTCCAAAGACTTTTAATATGTTATTCGTTTGATGCGGTCGGATAGATAGCTCCTTGACATTTCAAGAGATACCATCTTACAAAATCCGCAATTGAAGTGTAAACCACCATTGAACGTCTTTTTGGCAAGAGCGCACTAACGAGAAAAAGAATCACAATCTTCCCACCTAATACTACCTGCGGAAGAACCACCCACAAGCCAAAAAGTATTAAAAGTTTTAGTGAGGGGGTTTGGGGGAAGACCCTTTTTCAAAAGGGTCTCCCCCAAGCAAAAAGGTCTCCCCAAATAAAACCGGCACTCACACAAAGGATCCGGGAAGGCAGGACAAGCAATACACAACCGGAAAAGAAATAGAAAGAAAGCACTGTTCGGAAACATAAACGAAAGGATAAGTGTATTATGAATATAAAGCGTATATGCGAGATCGCGGTCAAGGAAGCTAAAGAACTGTACGACACCGACCTTGACTATACCCCCGAGAGCATCGACAGGCTCGACAAGATGCTCGAAGCTGCGTCGCAGGAAACGCCGCTTTCGGAGCGAAGACGGCGAAGCATCGCAGTAGAATTCGGTTTTTATCTCGGCGAGACCATGCTGAAAAACGGCATGGCGGAAGCAGGCTGGGAGTGGAAAGGCGCCAAGGTCCCCATGATCGACCTCGAACTGGCTTCGGGCGTAAAGCTCAACCCCGTTGTGAAGGTTTACAGACGTCTGTGCAACGGCGAAGAGGACGAAGTAAAGAGCTTCTACAACGTTGGTATCGCCATCACGAAGGGCGCATTCTACAAGTAAGAGAGTCAGCGGTCTGTCAGGATCGCACAAGTGTACAATTTTGTGTACTATAGGAGTAGGGTAAAATGAAAAACATTACATTCAAGGATTACGAAGGCTACGCCTATATCGACGGCGGAGTCTGCGCAGCCGAAGGCTTCAAGGCAGGCGGCTGCTATGCGGGGATAAAGAAGTCCCCGACTCATGACGGAAATGACACCAAGATCAAGATGAAAAACGATCTCGGCATGATCGTGTCCGAGACCGAGTGCAACGCGGCTGCGGTCTACACCCAGAACAAGGTCAAGGGTGCGCCGATACTCGTTACGAAGGCGAACCTTGCGGCTACGGGCGGCAAGGCTAAGGCAGTCATCGTCAACTCGAAGAACGCCAACACCTGCAACGCCGACGGCGAGCAGAAGGCTATGAGGATGTGTGAGCTCGCGGCTGAAAATCTTAGCTGCAAGCCGCAGGAAGTCATCGTGGCTTCGACGGGCGTTATCGGTCAGGTACTGCCGATCGAGCCGTTCGAGAAGAACGTTCCTTCGCTGGCGAAGTCGCTGACAAGGGACGGCAACGACGAGGCGGCGCTGGCGATCATGACCACCGACACCTTCCCGAAGCAGTGCGCTGTAAAGTTCACCGTCGGCGGCAAGGAGTGTCATCTCGGCGGCATGGCTAAGGGCAGCGGCATGATCCACCCGAACATGGCGACCACCCTCAACTTCGTGACCACCGACTGCGCGGTCTCGGCTGAGATGCTGCAAAAGGCGCTTTCCGAAGTCGTGAAGATCACCTACAACTGCCTGTCCGTTGACGGCGACCAGTCCACCAACGACATGGTCGCACTGATGGCGAACGGCATGGCAGAAAACACCGAGATCACCGCTGAGGGCGCGGATTTCGAGGCGTTCAAGCAGGCGCTCTACATCGTTATGGTGAACATGACAAGGATGCTCGCGAAGGACGGCGAGGGCGCGACCAAGCTGCTCGAATGCACCGTTTCGGGCGCGAAGGATCTCGACACCGCGATCGTTATCGCAAAGAGCGTTGTCTGCTCGTCGCTGCTCAAGGCTGCGATGTTCGGCGAGGACGCAAACTGGGGAAGAGTTCTCTGCGCGGTAGGCTATGCGGACGCGGAGTTCGATATAAACAAAGTTGACGTGAAGTTCATTTCCGACGGCGGCATGGTACACGTCTGCGAGAACGGTGCAGGCATCCCCTTCTCGGAAGAAGAGGCTTCAAAGGTGCTTGCTGCCGATGAGATACTCGTTGAGGTAAGCGTCGGCGAGGGCGAGGGCAAGGCTACCGCTTACGGCTGCGACCTCACCTACGATTACGTAAAGATCAACGGAGATTACAGGACATAATGACCTTCGCGGTCATGCTCTCTGTGGTGGCTTGCTACACACTGTGCGCGTTCAACGACAAGTACGCGGTGAGCAAGGCGAAGCTGACAGGCGCTGAGCTGAGTTTCATCATGTCGGCGGGAACGATATTTTTCCTGCTGATACTGATGCCCTTTATGAAGGCCGAAGTTCACATTACGCCGATGGCGCTGCTACCTGTCGCGCTCATAACCCTGTGCAAATACGTTGAGTTCTCGGTGCTGCCGAAGATACTCTTTTGCATGACCCCTTTCGAGCTGAAAGGCTGGGTCGGGCTGACGCTGTTCATGAGCTATTTCACCGATGTGGTGTTCTACGGCACGGCGCCGAGTCTGTTCGGTATCATGTTCATATTGGTCACTCTCGCAGGACTGGCACTGGTGGCGAGGGCTGACAGGAGCGAGATAAACTACAGGGAGATATGGATGTTCCTTGTACTGTATCTGCTGGCAAAATTCGGCTACGGACTGACTATGCGCACCACGAAGGACATCCTTCCGAACAATATCACACTGATACTTGCGCTGACGGTGCTGATGTTCATATCCTTCGCTCGGATAAAGGCGAAAGACATGATCTCACGCCCCGAAGGGATGAAGGGCGTGCTGATAGTCGCAGCGGCAAAACTGCCAAACGCGCTGGGTCTGCTGGGCGAGAATTACACCGCTTCACGCAGCCTCGCGAATTACAGCTTCATCCAGCCGCTGATACTTATTTCGCTGTTCATCGCGGCGCTGACGGACAAAAAACGCAGTCTGCCCCTCATGAGCAAGATAGGCGGTGTCGTGATCGCCTGCGGTGTGGTTGGGTTCCAGCTGATGAAATGAGATGATGACATGAGTATTACGGTGAACATATACTATACGGGCAAAAACGGCAGCGCTGCTGCATTTGCCGAGGAAATGGAACGCTTGGGAACCGCCGCACGGATACGCGCTGAGGACGGGAATCTGAGGTACGAATACTTCACGCCGATGAACGACCCCGAAACGGTGCTGCTCATCGACAGCTGGCGCGATCAGGCGGCCATCGACGCGCACCACGCTTCTCCCATGATGGAGACCATCTCTAAATTAAGGGAAAAATACGATCTGCATATGCGGATCGAAAGATACATATCCGACAGCGGCATTCCCGAGCCGGACATGGCATTTATAAGGAAATAGAGGAAAGAAATATGAAAATCGCTAATGATATGCGCTCGCAGATACTCGTTGACGCGCTTCCTTACATTCAGAAATACCACGACAAGGTGGTAGTCGTCAAGTACGGCGGCAACGCTATGACCAATGCCGAGCTCAAAGAAGCCGTTATGGAAGACATCGTGCTGCTGACCGAAGTCGGCATCAGAGTCGTGCTGGTACACGGCGGCGGCCCCGAGATCAACGCGATGCTCAAAAGAGTCGGCGTCGAGTCGAAATTTATCGGCGGTCTGAGATACACCGACAGCGAGACTATCGACATCGTGAAGATGGTGCTCGCAGGTAAGGTCAACAAGGAACTGGTCAGCGCTTTGCAGCTGCACGGCGCAAGAGCGCTGGGTCTGTGCGGCATCGACGGTCAGATACTCATGGCTGAAAAGCTTGAGGGCGAAGTCGATCTCGGTTACGTGGGACAGATCAAAAGCGTTTCCACAAAGCCTATCATCGACGCGCTCAACTGCGGCTATGTTCCGATAATCTCCACAGTCGCTACCTCTGCCGACGGCACCTGCTACAACATCAACGCGGACACGGCTGCGGCACGCATCGCTTCCTGCCTCAGAGCCGAAACGCTGATACTCATGACCGATATCGCAGGTCTGCTGGAGAACAAGGACGACCCGTCCACGCTTATACCGTCGGTCAACGTCAGCGATGTGCCTTACCTTAAAAAGACAGGCATAATCAGCGGCGGCATGATACCGAAGATCGACTGCTGCGTTGAGGCTGTACGACGCGGCGTGAAGAGGACTTCCATCATCGACGGAAGGATACCTCACTCGATACTCATCGAACTGCTGTCAAATGAGGGCGCAGGTACACAGTTTATCTGAAGGATATACACCGCATGAGATTTGAAAACACTACACTCGTCCGCGAAAACGGACAGACGGCATATGATGTCATGCACGAAAGCAGTAGGTCGAGAGCAAAAAAGGTCAGGGAGAAAGAGCTTGTCTGGGCTGTTTCGTTTTTTATCTTCATGGTTTTGGTAAATCTGCTGTTTTACATGAGCGGTGCGTTTGCGGTAAAAACCGCGGATTCCGTGAAGACGATCGGCTATCCGCGCTGGGCGTTCGGCGTGACCTTTGCGATAAGTCTGCCGCTGAGCTATCTGACCGCCGCCGTATATATGCGCATGAAGCACGGCAAAAACGAGGGTATCGGCGCGGATAAAAACGATGACCGCGTCATGTACAAATACACGATAGACGAAAACGGGATAAAAGCCGAGCATAACGGCATCTGCGAATCGGCGGCTTTTTCCGATATAATAAAGATCACTGCCAACGGCTACAGCTACTACGTTTATACGGCTAAGAAAAAATATCAGATAGGCAGGAACGGTTTCGGCAGCCGCGAGACGGAATTCGCACAGTTTATGCGCGGAAAAGGTTTTTCGATAGGCAGGGAAGAATGATCTCAAGGGGGGCTTTTTAATGGCAGAAGCGGTATTCGTCAACAAGACCACCACATCGGGCAGGCAGGAATACGCCGAGATGCAGAAGAAGTACCTTCGCACACAAAAGCCGTCTTATTCAGTGTTACCGCGCTGTGCTTAGTCTGCGGACTTGCGGCGCTGCTGATACACAAGATGATACTTATGGCGGCAGGTCTGCTGTTTGCGGCGGCTGTGCCGTTCATTATGCTGAGACAGCTCGGAAAGGCTATTGACAACGCCTACGAAAGTCAGAAAGGGCGGCTTTTCGGTCGGAGATGAAAACGGTTTTTCGGACTTCATCAAAGAGAAGATCGGTAAGGATAACTATTATATAATGACGTAACGAAAGGAAAAGTAAAATGAACACCATAGAACAATTCAACGAACACGTCATGGGCAGCTACGGCAGGTACGACCTCGTGCTCGAAAAGGGCGAGGGACGGACTGCGGTCGCTGAGGACGGCAAGGAATACATCGACTTCGGGTCGGGCATCGGCACCAACAGTCTGGGCTACTGCAACGAACTGTGGGTAAAAGCGGTCTGCGACCAGGCTCACAGCATCCAGCACACTTCCAACTACTACTACACAAAGGTGCAGGCGGACTTCGCGAAGAGACTCTGTGAGGCGGCAGGCTACTCAAAGATGTTCTTCGGCAACAGCGGCGCTGAGGCTAACGAGTGCGCTATCAAGATCGCAAGAAAGTACAGCTTCGACAAGTACGGCAAGGACGCTGAGCGCAACATCATCGTGACGCTCAAAAACAGCTTCCACGGAAGAACGATGGGCACCCTCTCGGCGACGGGGCAGGACGTGTTCCACAACTACTTCTTCCCGTTCCTGCCCGGCTTTGTGAACGCCGAAGCCAACGATATCGACGACCTGAAGAAAGTCCTCGCGGAGAACAAGGGCAAGGTCTGCGCGGTAATGTTCGAGCTGATACAGGGCGAGGGCGGCGTTGTGTCGCTGACCAAGGAGTTCGTCAACGCTATTTTCGAGGAGTGCGCTAAGGATGACATCCTCACCGTCTGCGATGAAGTCCAGACGGGCGTCGGCAGAACAGGCAGCCTGCTCACCAGCGAACAGTACGGCGTGAAACCCGACATCACCACCCTCGCGAAGGGTCTTGCGGGCGGCGTGCCGATAGGCGTGTGCCTTGCGGGCGAGAAGTGCGCAAACGTTCTCACTCCCGGAACTCACGGCTCCACCTTCGGCGGAAACCCCATCGCCTGCGCAGGCGGCAACGCTGTGCTCGAAACGGTGCTGTCCGACGGCTTCCTCGACAGCGTGGTTCAGAAGGGCTACTACTTCTGGCAGAAGCTGGGCGAGATGGACGCAGTAGACCACGTTGACGGCATGGGTCTGATGATCGGCGTGCAGCTCAAAAGCGGCGACGCACACGACATCGCAAAGAAGTGCCTTGACAACGGTCTGCTGATACTCACCGCAAAGGATAAGCTGCGTTTCCTGCCGCCGCTGAACATCTCCTATGAGGAGATCGACAAGGGTCTGGCTATCCTCGCAGAAATACTGAAATAAACCCCGAAAGGATGAATGGATATGAAGCATTTACTGAAACTTTTAGACCTCTCGAAAGAGGAGATCATCGAGATACTCAACCTCGCAGATCAGCTCAAGTATGAGAACAAGAACGGCATCGAGCACAAGATACTCAAGGGCAAGACCCTCGGCATGATCTTCCAGAAGTCCTCGACCCGTACACGCGTGAGCTTTGAGACAGGTATGTACCAGCTCGGAGGTCAGGCTCTGTTCCTCTCCAACCGCGACCTTCAGATCGGACGCGGCGAGCCTGTTCAGGACACCGCACGCGTGCTCTCCCGCTACCTCGACGGCATCATGATCCGTACCTTCGAGCAGAAGGAAGTTGAAGATCTGGCAGGCTACGGCTCTATCCCGATCATCAACGGTCTGACCGATTTCTGCCACCCCTGTCAGGTGCTTGCTGACCTCATGACCATCCGCGAGCACAAGGGCAGACTCGACGGTATGAAGCTCTGCTACATCGGCGACGGAAACAATATGGCTAACTCCCTGATCGTTGGCGGCCTGAAGGTAGGCATGACTGTTGCTATCGCCTGCCCCGACGACTATCAGCCCGATCCCAAGGTACTCGAATTCGCGAAGGAGTACGGCGACAAGTTCATCATGACGAGCGACATCAAGGCTGCCGCTAAGGACGCAGATGTGCTCTACACCGACGTGTGGACTTCCATGGGCGAAGAGGCTGAGACCGAGAAGCGCAAGAAGGCATTCGCAGGCTACCAGATCAACGACGACGTGATGGCTGTTGCAAAGCCCGACGCTATGGTTCAGCACTGCCTGCCCGCTCACCGTGAGGAGGAGATCACCGAGAAGGTATTCGAGGCTCACGCTGACGAGATCTTCGACGAGGCTGAGAACCGTCTCCACGCTCAGAAGGCTGTTATGGTCAAGGTAATGGGCTAAAGTGATAACGTTATAAAAAATATTTTTACCCCCTGACGCTCAAAAAAAGTGCGTGAGGGGGCTTTTTTTGTGTATTTTCGGGGGTCAGGAGGGCTGAGCGGATAAAAAAAGTTTACAATTCCCTACTTGACAGATAGGAGATACAGTGGTATAATCATCAAAGTAAAACATAGTATTCATGTATGAAATATAGATTCAATATGAGAGGTGATATCATGTCGCTGAAACAGATCGCAAAAATGACAGGTGTATCGGTATCCACAGTCGGCAGGATACTCAGTGACCCGAATCATAAATGCTCGAATGAAGAGGTTAGACAGAGGGTCCTCGAAGCGGCAAGGGAGATAAGCTACATCCCCAACGCCAGCGCACGCTCGCTGAGGGCGGGCGGCAAGACCGACGACAGGATCTTCCACATCAACATCCTGCTGACAAGGTTCGCGAAGGAAGCTGCCGACCCCTTCTACGACGAGCTGCTGATGATACTCGAAAAAGAACTGCGTAACAGCGGATGTATCGTCGGGAACGTGTGGCACTGCGCCGAATTCTCGGACGAGAAATACAACCAGACCGACAAGCTGCAAAAGCTGACTGACAGTCTCTACTCGGACAGTGAGAGACGCTCGGACGGACTTATCATTATCGGGAAGGTCACGGGCAGGGCGCTCAAACAGCTCAAAACAAGGGAAAAGAACATCGTGTCCATCAACCGCAACTCGACCAACTACGAGGTGGATGAGGTGCTTTGCGACGGCGGCAGGATAGCACAGAACGCTGTGGCGCACCTTGCAAAGCTCGGACACACGAAGATAGGCTACGTCGGCGACTGTCACAACGAATCGCGTTTCACGGGATATCAGGCGGCGCTGGCGACCCAGCATCTTGCTCCCGATATCGACTACATCTACGACACAACGCCGAATGAGGCCAACGGTATCGCCGCGATGGAGTACTTCAGTTCGCTGGCAGACCCGCCTACAGGCATCTACTGTGCGAACGATATCTTGGCGGTCGGTATGATAAAGGCTATGGGCAAGCGAAGGGCGCGAGGATATATCCCCTCGATAATCTCCAGCGATGATATCGATGCCGCCCAGTATACCAAGCCGATGCTGACAACGATCGCACTGCCGAAAAATGAGATGGTAAAGTTCGCTCTGATGCTGCTTCTTGACCGCATAAAGGGCGGTCACAAGATAGTTTCGCGGCTTGAAGTCGAGGGAACGCTCATTATTCGTGAAAGCTGCCGCACCTTCAGGGAGCTTACAGAACCCGAATACTACATCTGAGACACGCCGTGATAACGTTATCACATTTTACTGTTGACAAACCGACGGATATGAGTTACAATATAGTCACGACATAAATCATACTAAGCAGATATGAGAAATATGAAAGGAAGTATGAACATGAGTTATAAAAATATTGAAACAGCCCTCATACACGGCGGTATATCCATTGACGAGCGCACAGGTGCGGTGAACGTCCCGATATATCAGACCTCGACCTTCAAGCAGGACGGTCTCGGAAAGATGAGGGGCTATGAGTATTCGAGAACGGGCAACCCCACAAGAGAAGCTCTCGAAGCACTCATCGCAGAACTTGAAGGCGGCTACGCAGGCTTCGCTTTCGCAAGCGGACTTGCGGCAGAGACCGCAGTGCTGAGCCTGCTGAACTCGGGAGACAGAGTGCTTATCTCCTCAAACGTTTACGGCGGCACATTCAGACTGCTCGACAAGATATTCAACCACTTCAATATCAACTACACCATCTCGGACACCGAGAACATCGAGTCCTTTGAAAAGGATATCACTCCCGATGTCAAGGCGGTACTTATCGAGAGCCCCGCAAATCCGCTGATGACCATTACCGACATCAGAGCGGTGGCGGAAACGGCTCACAAGCACGGACTGCTCGTGATCGTGGACAACACCTTCATGACACCGTACATCCAGAGACCGCTTGAACTGGGTGCAGACATCGTGGTACACTCGGCTACCAAGTATCTCGGCGGACACAGCGACGTCGTTGCAGGTCTCGCGGTGGTAAAGACGAAGGAACTTGCAGAGCGCATCGCTTTCATCCAGAACTCGACAGGCGGCGTTCTTCCTCCGTTCGACAGCTTCCTGCTGATACGCGGCATCAAGACGCTGGGCGTTCGTCTCGACAGACACGTTGCAAACGCCGAAGCCGCTGCGAAATACCTCAGCACACACAGCGCGGTCAAGAGCGTTCACTACCCGGGACTTCCGACCGACAAGGGCTACGAGGTCAACAAGCGTCAGGCTAAGAACGGCGGCGTGATGATCTCCTTCGAGCTCAAGGACAACTACGATATTAACGTGTTCTTCGAGAGCTTGCAGCTGGTGACGCTGGCTGAGAGCCTTGGCGGTGTTGAATCGCTCGTATGCCATCCTTCGAGCATGACCCACGCTTCCATCCCCGAAGATATCCGCCGCAAGGTAGGTATCACCGACGGGCTGATAAGACTTTCGATCGGTATCGAGAGCATAGACGATATTCTCGCCGATATTGAACAGGCGATCGAGAAAAGCGAGGTAAAATAAAATGCTGTATGAAAATATGCACGGGCTCATCGGGCACACCCCGCTCGTGAGACTGAAAAATATGGGGGTCTCCCCCAACGTCAATATCTACGCAAAGCTGGAAATGTATAACCCCTCGGGAAGCGTCAAAGACCGCATCGGTGAGTATATGGTCAAGGCAGCCGAGAAAGAGGGCAAACTTAAAAAGGGCGGTACGATAATCGAGGCTACCGCAGGAAACACGGGACTGGGAATAGCGTTCGCAGCACTCGGAAGAGGCTACAGGGTGATATTCACAGTGCCCACAAAATTCTCCGCAGAAAAGCAGGCTCTTATGAGAGCGCTCGGTGCGGAGGTCATAAACACTCCGCGTGCCGAGGGTATGCTCGGGGCTGTACGCAAGGCTGAAGAGCTGAAAGCGACGATACCCGATTCCATATCCCTCGAACAGTTCAAGAACCCGAACAATCCGCTCGCTCACTACGAAGGAACGGGCAGAGAGATATGGAAGGACATCGGCGGCAAGGTGACACATCTGGTCGCAGGCGCAGGCAGCGGCGGAACCTACTCGGGCATCGTGAGATACTTGAAGGAACACGACCCGAAGGTTCAGGGCGTGCTTGCCGATCCCGAGGGCTCGACCATCGGCGGAGGAGAACATTTCGACTACAACATTGAGGGCATCGGCAACGACTTCATTCCCGATACTATGGACATCACACTTGTGGATAAGGTCATCAAGATAAACGATGAGGAAGCATTCTCCACAGTGCGCGACCTCGCGAAGAACGAGGGCATCATCGCGGGTTCATCTTCGGGCGCTGCTATGGCGGCGGCAATAAAGCTCGCACGTACCCTCGAAAGCGGAAATATCGTGGTGGTCCTCCCCGACAGAGGAGACAGATATTTCAGCACTGGACTTTTTGGGTAACGGTGATATAATGATCTACAAGATTGCACTTGCAAGCTCTGACGGAGCAAGCATCGACAGTCATTTCGGAGCGGCCGAGCGGTTCTACATCGCAGAGCTCGACACCGAGACCGAGGACTGTGAGATAACGGGCTTCCGCGATGTCAACAGGGCGTGTCACGGCGGCTATCATGAGATCGACGCTTTTGCGGCGATACTTGATACGCTCTCTGACGTGTCGGCGATAGTTGCACAGCGCGTTGGTCCCGGAGCGCGGAAATACATCTCGGAACACGGCATAGCTGTGTATCAGATAGCGCTCGGCACCGAGCAGGCGATATGTCTGCTCATAGAAGAAAAACAATGGGAGGTGGATAAATGGCTATCTCATACGAAGAACTGACAACTAAACACCCCTGCTTTGCCAGAGGCGAGAAGAACGGCAGCGGACGAATCCATCTTCCGATAAGTCCGAGCTGCAATATAGAATGCCGCTTCTGCGAGCGCAGTTTCAACAACTACGAGGTGCGTCCGGGCGTCAGCAGAACGGTCATCACCCCCGAGGAAGCGATAGATGCTATCCGCAGGGCTCTGGAAGTCTGTCCCGAGATACACGTTGCGGGCATAGCGGGTCCCGGCGACACGCTGGCAAGCCCCTACGCGCTGGAGACGTTCCGACTGATAAAGAAAGAGTTCCCCGACCTTGTCAAGTGCATGAGTACGAACGGTCTGCTGCTTGCCGAGAAGGCACAGGAGATCATAGACGTCGGCGTCGATTCGCTGACGGTCACGGTAAACGCCGTTGACCCGAAGATAGAGGCGCAGCTCAATGACGGCATCGTTTGGCACGGAAAACACTACACGGGCATCGAAGCCGCAAAGATACTCATCGAGCAGCAGCTCAAAGGCATAAGGCTCGTGAGCGAGGCAGGCGTTACACTCAAAGTCAACACGGTGTTCGTTCCCGAGATAAACGGCGACCACATCGAGGAAGTTGCGAGAACGGTCGCAGAGGCAGGTGCTTCGATATACAACATCATCCCTCTGATACCGAATCACAAGCTGAAGGACTGCCGCGAACCAGACTGCATGGAGCTGGAAAGGGTGATACTCAAGGCTTCAAAGTACATCGACGTGTTCAGACACTGTCAGAGATGCCGCGCCGACGCGGTGGGTATCCCCGGCGGCAAGGACTACGGCGAGCAGATCTACATCGACCTGCAAAGACTTTCGAGAAAAGATACATTCTCACACGGATGATCAAAATTTTTTTAATACATGAAATGAGGTAAAGTAAAATGGCTAAGGAATTAAGACAGATCGCTATCTACGGTAAGGGCGGTATCGGTAAGTCCACAACTACTCAGAACCTGACAGCAGGACTTGTTGAGCGCGGAAACAATGTAATGGTAGTAGGCTGCGACCCTAAGGCAGACTCCACCAGACTGCTTCTCGGCGGTCTGCATCAGAAGACCGTTCTCGACACTCTTAGAGATCAGGGCGAAGACGATATCGAGCTCGACGCTATCCTCAAGGAAGGCTTCCTGGGCACAAAGTGCGTTGAGTCGGGCGGCCCTGAGCCGGGTGTAGGATGCGCAGGACGCGGCATCATCACCTCGATCGGTCTGCTGGAGAGACTTGGTGCTTACACCGAGGATCTTGACTATGTATTTTACGACGTACTCGGCGACGTTGTCTGCGGCGGTTTCGCGATGCCTATCCGTGAGGGCAAGGCTAAGGAGATCTACATCGTAGCTTCGGGCGAGATGATGGCTCTCTACGCTGCTAACAACATCTCGAAGGGTATCGCAAGATACGCTCGTCAGGGCGGCGTTCGTCTCGGCGGCATCATCTGCAACAGCCGTAACGTTGACCGTGAGGCAGAGCTCGTAAGAGCATTCGCTAAGGAGCTGGGCACTCAGATGATCCACTTCGTACCGCGTGACAACGACGTTCAGCGTGCCGAGATCAGAAAGAAGACCGTTATCCAGCACTTCCCGAAGTCCAGACAGGCTGACGAGTACAGAGCACTCGCAGAGAAGATCGAGCAGAACGATATGTTCGTTATCCCGAAGCCGATGACTCAGGAGAGACTTGAAGAGATCCTTTTCGAGTACGGTCTGATGGAGAACATTGAGAACGACTACCGCATCTGAGATAAGAAATCAGAAATAAGAAATAATAAATATAATTCCTGCTTTCTGATCTCTGCTATCTGATTTCTGATTTCTTATTTCTTTAATAAAGAGGAGTTTATTATGAGTAAAGTAAATTTGGATATTCCTGAGGTCGAGATACGTGAGATACGTCTCGGTTCGATCACGGGCTTTCAGGGCACGGCTAAGGAGCTTGTCAGTGCCTGCTCGGGCTGCGGAAAGCTGAAAGACAAGAACCGCTCCTTCAGCCAGTGCTTAGGCTGCGGTACTTCCAACGCTGCCTGCACACTGACGCTGATACAGGATGCGGCGATCATCTCCCACGGTCCTGTAGGATGTTCTACCTGCCTGCATGAGTTCGCTTTCACCTACCGCGTGAACGCTTATCTCAGACAGCTCGAACACCCCACCCAGAGAAAGATCTTCTCCACAAACCTTGAAGAAAAGGACACCATCTACGGCGGCGGCAAGAAGCTCGACGCTGCTATCCACGAGGTCTACAAGCGTGCTAAGCCGAAGGCGATATTCGTTATCACCACCTGCGCGGCAGGTATCATCGGCGACGACGTTGAGAGCGTTACCAACAACGCCGAGAAGGAGCTGGGTATACCCGTTGTTGCGGTATTCTGCGAAGGCTTCCGCTCGAAGATGTGGACATCGGGCTTCGATGCAGGCTATCACGGCATCGCAAGAAAGATCATCAAGCCCGCAAGACAGAAGAGAAACATCATCAATGTCATCAACTTCTGGGGCAGCGATATTTTCAGAGAGTGGTTCGCGGAGTTCGGCTACGAGCCCAACTACATCACTCCCTTCGCGACTGTTGACAGCCTGAGCTATTCGAGCGAGGCGGCACTGACCATTCAGGCTTGCTCGACACTCGGAAGCTATCTCGGCGCGGCACTGGAGCAGTCCTTCGGCGTGCCCGAGATCCGCAATTCGCCCCCTTACGGCATCGCACAGACCGACCGCTGGTTCAGAGAGCTCGGTCAGATCATCGGCAAGGAGAAGGAAGTCGAGGAGTTCCTCGCACGCAAGAAGGAAGAATACCTGCCGAAGATAGAGGCTCTGCGTGAGAAGCTCAAGGGCAAGACCGCTTACGTTACCGCAGGCGCTTCCCACGGACACTCGCTGCTGGCTCTGCTCAAGGAGCTCGGCATGGAGCCGCAGGGTGCTGCGATATTCCACCACGACCCCGAATACGATAACGAGGACGAGCGTGCCGATACATTAAGACACACCGTTGAGGATTACGGCGATGTTCCCAACTACAACGTCTGCAACAAGCAGGAGTTTGAGCTGGTGAACGTGCTCAACCGCATCAAGCCCGACATCCTGCTTGCACGTCACGGCGGCATGACCCTGTGGGGCGCTAAGCTCGGAATCCCCTCGCTGCTTATCGGCGACGAGCATTTCGGAATGGGCTACGAAGGCTTAGTAAACTACGGCGAGCGCATCCTTGAGACCATCGAGAACGATGAGTTCGTAAAGAATCTGGCTCAGCATTCGTCCAACCCCTACACAAAGTGGTGGCTTGAACAGGAGCCCTACACCTTCCTCGGAAAATAACTTTTTAAATAGGATATAAGAAATAAAAAATAAGAAATATACTTTGATCTCTTGTTTCTCATCTTTTATCTGTTAAATAATAAGGAGAAAATACTTATGGCAGGATTAATTGAACAGGAACGCTACACCTGCGCGATAGGCGCTTTACAGACGGTAGTAGCTATCCCCCGCGCCGTGCCGATACTTCATTCGGGTCCGGGCTGCGGAGTAATGATAAAGGGCTTCTTCGAGCGTTCGTCGGGCTATGCAGGCGGCGAGACCGCACCCTGCACCAATTTCAGCGAGAAGGAAGTTGTTTTCGGCGGCACCGACAGACTGCGCAACATCATCAAAAACACCTACAAGGTGCTTGACACCGACTTGCAGGTCGTAGTTACGGGCTGTACAGCAGGCATCGTGGGTGACGACATTGCAAGCGTTACCGATGAGTTCCTCTATGAAGAGGACAGACCCATCGTTCACGTTGAGACCTCGGGCTTCAAGTCGAACAACTATGTTTCCCACTCGGCTGTTGTCAACGCTATCATAGACCAGTATGTCAGCCGTTTCGAGGACGACAACCCCGCACGCAGCGAGAAGAACCTCGTAAACGTCATCGCATCCATCCCCTATCAGGATCAGTTCTGGAAGGGCAACCTCAAAGAATACAAGAGACTTCTTGAAGGTCTCGGACTCAAGGTAAACATCCTCTTCGGACCCCATTCGGGCGGCGTAAAGGAATGGCAGACCATCCCGAAGGCTAACTTCAACGTGTTCGTTTCCCCCTGGTACGGCGAGCCCATCGTCAAGAATCTGGAGAGACGCTACGGTCAGCCCTACTTCAAGTTCGGCTATCTGCCCATCGGCGCCAACGAGACCACACGCTTCCTGAACGGCGTTGTTGATTTCGCTCTCGAACAGGGCGCCGAGATCGACGAAAAGAAGGCAAGAAAGTTCATCGAGGAAGAGGAGAAGGCTTACTACGAAGAGCTCGACAACCTCGCGACCTTCCTGCTGGAGTTCCGCTACGGACTTCCCTCCTACGTACATATCCTGCACGACTCGGGCTATGTTGTGGGTCTGACAAGATTCCTGCTTCACGAGACAGGCGTCGTTCCGAAGGAACAGTTCATCGTGGACAACGTTCCGAAGAAGTATCAGGAACAGATCGAGGCAGACATCAAGGCTACCTCCGACAAGCGTGAGATACCCGTTTACTTCGACCCCGACGCAGGCGCTATGCAGGACGTTATCAGAGGTCTCGAACACAAGGGCAGAGGTCTTATCCTCGGCAGCGGCTGGGATAAGGAACTCGCCGCAGAGATCAATGCGGACTTCCTCTCCATCGCTTGTCCGACTCCTTACCGTATCGTGCTGACCACAAATTACGTCGGCTACACGGGCGGACTCAGGGTCATCGAGGATATCTACAACACGGCACTCGCAACATATAAATAATGACCAAAGAGCTGTCGCACGTCCGACAGCTCTTTTTGAAAGGAATGATACTATGGCTAAAGTTGCTATTGCAACAGGCGACGGCTTTACCGTTAACGAACATTTCGGTCACGCAAAATTCTTCCGCGTGTACGAACTTACCGATACCGACTTTAAGTTTCTCGAAGTCCGCGACGCTGTGGCGGTCTGCCAGCAAAGCCTCGGTCACGATACCACTCGCTTCGATAAGATAATCGAACTTCTATCCGACTGTGACGCTCTCCTCGTCCAGAAGATCGGCGAGGGCGCGGCTGCATACCTCATAGCCAAAAACGTCCGCGTATTCGAGGTCAGCGGCCCCATCGACGCAGTACTCCAAAAGTTCATAGCAGACAAAATAATCTGAAAAAAGCAAAGCCCGAGACGCGTTTCGGGCTTTGCTTTTTTACTCCATTGAGTGCGGGTTTTTGCTGGGGGAAACCTTTCTGAAGAAAGGTTCTCCCCCAGACCCCCTTCCAAAGACTTTTAATATGTTGGACGATAGTTGTGTTTTAGTAGATAGGCTCTTGACGTTTCAAGAGAGACCGTCTGAAAAATACCGCAAATGATGCGTGAAACGCTTTTGAACGTCTTTTTGGCAAGGGTCGAACTATTGAAAAATAGAATCACAAACTTCCCGACCTGCACAAACTAATGAAGAAACACCCAAAAGCCAAAAAGTATTAAAAGTTTTAGTGAGGGGGTTTGGGGGAAGGGGCTGTTGCACCCCAAAAAGAAAGAAAAAGAGCTTAGCGAACCCCGAAAGGTATAGCTAAGCTCTTCGTTTTGTGGTATAATTTAATTGCGAAAAAAATAACCCACGAAAGGATTGTACCATAAAAATGAGAAATTGTCAAGTACGTCTTAACATAAATTATGAGATCTACATCGAAGAAAGCTCACCGGTCAGAGTACTGGGCAATGTGATAGACGAGATCTATTCCAAAGAAGATTACACGATACAGAGCAAGTGGAACGGCGCTGTGCCCGAGGATATCATGATGAAAATACTCATTTACGGCTACATGAAC
>NZ_FPIR01000004.1:0-89936 GCF_900119155.1 Ruminococcus sp. YE71
CGCTCGATACGAAAAACAGCGGTCGCTCGATACGAAAAACAGCGGTCGCTCGATACGAAAAACAGCGGTCGCTCGATACGAAAAACAGCGGTCGCAAGATAAATCTTGCGACCGCATTCTTTTTTAGAAAAAAAGAATATTTTTTTGAGTGCCGCATAAGAAGTGAAGGGAATAATAACATGGAAAAGTTTAAGAAATTTACAGCCTTCGCGGCTGCACTCTGCATCTGCCTGTCATTCGCGGCTTGCGGAAGCAGCGACAAGGACGATGACGACGACGAAAAGACCTCTTCTGTTTCTTCTGAGGACAAGCAGAAGGAAATGGAGGACATGGCAGCACAGGCTGATGCTGAGATGCAGGGCAAGACTGCCTCGTCAGCTGAGACCTCTTCTGCTGACGAATCAAGCTCTGAGGCTGAGCCGGTAGTTGATACGCTCAACTATAACGATCCTCAGCTTCTCTTTGCTGACCCCAGCAATATCGAAAAATCCGAGTTATACGGCTACTATGCTGAGCTGAAAAAGGCTTATGACTCATCGTTCCGTGCTCGTATTGTTCAATCTCAGGCTGCTCTTCGCGGCGAGTCTGATAACGGCAAGGACATTACGGCAGCAAATGACGGCAAGCTGTACTTCACAGTCACCAACCCCGATGCTGAGCACCCGGAATACAACGGTTATTACGCAACTAAGCTGATGTGCTTTGACCCTGCCAACCCCGACAAGGGTGCTGTAGAGGTCTACAAGCCCGAGGGCTATATCAAGGACTGGTGTGTGGCTGACGGCAATATCTACCTGTTCTTCAACAACTGCTGGATCGAAAAGTACGATGCAAACGGTAAGATGACAAACATCAATCTAGCCGATGACAGCGGTATGATTGGTTTGCAGGCTGTCGGCGTGTTCAAAAACGGTATGTGCGCAGTCATTAGCCACGATAAGCAATTGCTCGTGGATTCTGACTTGAAAAACGTGACTGAACTGCCGCCGGTAGAGGTGGAAGCTGCTCACGGCAACACCGAACAGAAAGAGGGAAGTTTCATTCTGACCTATGAGAACAAGCTGGTCGCAACTGTTGACAACGAATTCTACTGCTACGATCTTGACAGCGGCAGCTGGTCTAAGCTTGCTGACAGCGAAAGAAGCTGGGATAGATATAGTCCGGATGTTGTTTACGACAATTTCAGAGTGACAGAAGCCGGTATCTATAAAGTCGATGACGGCAGCCTGGTATCATCGCGTAAGTTAGGAAAATATCTTGGCGGTCTTACTGATATTCAGCTGTCTGACGGCGCATGGGTAAGAACGCTTGTTCCGGGTACGTCCGAGTTTGATCTGGCTAACAGCGAACCTATGGGTTCGGAATCGGCTACGTTTGACCACATTCGTATGCTGACGGATGAATACTACGCGCTCATTGATGAGTACGGCATATTCCTGCGCACATACATTGACGGCGAGGACGAGTCGAAAGAGATCCCCGTCTACAGCTTTAAGTAAGGAGAGATCATCATGGCTAAACTTAGAATGCTTTTTCTTATACTGGCGATCCTGCTGATCGTGTTCGGTGTATGCTGCTTTATAGGCTCGAACTATATTGCAGGCGTACAGGATAGGGTCGAGGATTCATGGGCGGCGACCATTGACATGGGTTACACCACCATGTCGAGGGAAGAGTTCCTTGACTACGCCGACGAGAACGTGCCGAAGCTCAAAAATGCAGGCATCGTTTCCGAATGTGCGGCGGCAGGCTGCATAGTGCTGTTCGCGATAGGCGAGGCTAAACTCAAAAAGAGCAATAAAGCGGAATGATCCGAAAAAGCCCGAAGGTGAAAAAACTTCGGGCTTTTGTAATATCCGAAGTGCTTTTTGCGTCATAAAATGTAAGGAGGTGATGCGCATGAAGAAAAGGCTTAGTATAGGCGTAATAATGGCTGCGATAACGTTTTCTGTGATCATGACGACGGCGATACGCAGCCGCAGCCTGAGCAGACTTCCCTGCCCCGACGAAATGACGGTCACACAGGAGAAAAACTGCGGATTCTTCATTATTCGCACGGAAAACGACTGTTTTGTCAGCGAACGTCAGACCCGCTACGACTCCAATTATGAACCGTACTTCGTCAGCGTGTGGGTGCGCCATCCCGAATTAACGAAAACGTTTGATGAGATCGGTCTCCCTATCGACACCCCCGCACTCGTAACAGCCGATGTCACTTGGTTCGACGGCGGTATCGCAGGTCTGCACAGGCTCAAAATAGACCATATCCGCTCTGTTCAGCAGACTGACACGACCCATTGTCCTAAATTTCCCTAAATTTTCATCTAAAAGTGAAAAAAGCCAACCAAAAACACTTGCACAACTCGTAATAATATGCTATAATTGTTTTAGGTGTATGTTCGGAGGTTGTATAAACCCATCGAACATACTTTCGACTACATTATAGGAGAATGGAAAGATGGCAAAAGCATTAAACGATTTCGTAATGAAAGGCGTCCCCTGCGTAAAGCTTGAGGCGGATAAGTACGAGGCGGTCATTTCGCCGAAGTACGGCGCAAGCGTCTGGAGAATGCGCGACACAGAACTCGGTATCGAGGTGTTCCGCTACAGGGAAGACGTTACCGCCGCCGAGATAGATAAGGCAAGAGAGATATGGGGCCTCCCCACCCTCTACCTGCCGAACCGCTTCGATAAGGGTCTGGTAAAAACTTCCGACGGCGAGTATCATCTGCCCGTCAACGAGACTGCATTCAACAACCATATCCACGGTTGGATGCAGAAGCGCGAACACACCGTTGAACGCTGTGAGACCGAGGGCGAAAAGGCTGTCCTCGTTACTTCCTACACTCACGACGAAAAGGACGAGATGTTCAGCTTCTTCCCCCTGAAATTCAAGATAAGCTATACATTCGAGCTTTCGGCTGAGGGTCTGAAACAGACTATCAGTCTCGAAAATCTCAGCGAAAAGCAGCTGCCTGTGTCTATCTGCACTCACACCTGCATCAACGCGCCTATCACCATCGGCGGCAAGCAGAAAACCCTGCGCCTGTCGGTTCCGATAGTTGAGCGCTGCGAGCTCGACGACCGCTGCCTGCCTACCGAAAAGCTGCTGCCGCTCGGCACAAAGGACAAGCGTTACAAGACAGGTGCTATGGTGCCTGTTCTCCACCAGATATCCAACGATATGTACACCGCCTGCGACAACGAGCTTGACGGCAAGCCTTTCTACGGCGTCATCATCACCGACAAGGATAACGGCAACCGCATCTGCAACGAGGTGTCAAAGGAATTCAAGTTCTGGAATATGTGGAACGACAGAGGCGGCAACGGCTACTTCTGCCCCGAGCCTATGACGGCTATGATAAACTGCCCGAACCTCAGCCTTCCGAACGATGTCAGCGGCTACTCCGAGCTCGCACCCGGAAAGACATACGAGTGCTGGCAGAGATTCTTCACGGTATAAACAGAAAAAGACACATGAGAAACAAAAATGTACAGAAGACGAGTGACCGTATTTGATATATTCGGAAGATGGGGCATTATCGTCGCCGTTTCATTGATCGCCTGTATAGGCAGCTTCACCGCAAGGCGAAGCCTTACGTCAGGAACGGATTTTCTCGGCGGACGCACCGAGATAGAGTATTTCTACAAGATAAACCTCATCTGCTTTGTGATAACGCTGCTGGCGGTCATCGCAGACATCGCCGTGTTCGCGGTCGCCTGCGTGAACAAGAACAATTCCGACTTACGAAAGCCCGCCGCCTGTGCCGTGGGACTGATAATATCGGTGTTCACCTGCGCGGCGTTCACCTACAGCGTGGTGAATATCCACAGCGACCTCAGCAGCACGACCATAGCACGCCCTTCGACTTACGTGCTGTGTTCGAGCGATGACTCGCGGTATTTCGTGGGCTTTGAGGACAAGGGCGAAATGGCGCTCATACCCGTCACGAAAGAGACGTTCGACAACCTCAGCAAAGGCCATGTGATAGACTCCGATAAGACTCACAGCGAGGTTTACCGAGCGATAGAGTCGAGAAATTATGTCGAACCCGCCGAGTATGACAGTGCGGTAAGCATAGAATACTATTTCAACAGCGCGATGATAGAGAAAGCAGAGCTGTTGTTTGTTAAATAGAGGAGAGAGAATGAAAAACGGAAAAAGATTTGCTGCGGCTGCTCTGGCACTGCTGATGCTGGCAGGCTGCGGAAAGAAAAATGACAGCAGTTCGTCGGATAACGGCAGCACTGCTAACAGCACAGCTTCGGTGTCGCAGACACAGTCGTCTGACAGCAGTTCTGCGGACAGCAGCGAGAGCGCTGAGGACTCGTCCGCGGACAGCGAAAGCAGCTCGGAAGAGTCGGACAGCAAGGATAAGAAGGATCCTAAGGATAATAAAGACAAGAAGGACAGCAAGTCCGATGAGTCTGCTGCGGATGAAAGCAGCAAGGAAGAGATCTTAGACCCCGATGACGACCCCGACGCACACGCCGTGGCGGTAAAGTTCATGGAGTGCATGAGATCGGGCGACAAAGACGGAGCTTACGAATTATGCAGCGATATTTTCATCGCGTGTATGAACGTTTCATCGTATTCGTGGGAGTCCCATGAGGATGTAAAGTACTCCCTCGAATTCGATATGGTCGATAACGGCGAGTATATCTACAAGGTGGTCAATGCGGACAGCTCGAAATCCCTTCGTTTTGCCGTGAAGGACAGCGGCAGCGGCTTTAAGGTCATCGACCTTGAATCGGGAGCGGGCAGTCTCCTCGATATGCTCGGCACAAAGTTTGCCGATATGGCGGCTGAGCTCATCTACAACGTTGCCGATTATTACAAGGATCAGCTTTCGGACGGTGAATACAAGAACATTGACAATCCAGTTATAGAACAGACTCTTACCTCTGCGCAGGAGCGTGCGGACGAAAAGGCCCCCGGTATATTCAAGTCGGAAAATGTAAGGTATCTCATTTCCGTGAGCGGGGGAAATATAACCGTGACTGTTGAATACACTCTTGACGGCAGAGCTTACAAGGCTGTATACCCCAAAGATTGATCTCGGTCTTGCCGAAGAAAGGCGGGGAAACATGAAAAAGAAATTAATAACAGCTGCGGCAGCGGCGGCGGTCATGCTCAGTATGAGCGGCTGCGCTTTTGATGAAATGCTCGGACAGCTCGACTCGGCGCTCGAATCGGTGTCCCACGCCGACAGTTCCTCGGAAACGGACGAAAGCACCGACGACAGACCCGATGAACGCGGCGGCGACAAGAAAAAGCCCGATACCCAGAGCTCGGCAAAGCACGAAAGCAGCTCGGCTGCGCAGGAGAACAACTCCCGTGCCGAACCTATCGGCGAGGTCGATGAGGTCAGGTTCACGGCTAACGCCAAGGCTGTGATAAGCTCCTACTTCGGGCTTATGAGCGCGGCACAGTACACCGATGCATTCAGACTCTGCACCGATGATTTCATTGAAAAACACTATCCGCAGGGACTCAAAGACGGCGAGAACGCTTCTCCCGTGACCGTCAGCTTCTACGACGGCTCGGAAAAGTTCGATACCGATGAGCTCGGCAGGAGCAGGATAAGATTAACGGTGAGCATCTCACCTCAGGGCAAGGAAGATCAGGCATTCGACTGCTGCACCTTCGTGGTGATAAGCGGTAACAGTTTCCTTATCTCCGAGACCCAGCGTGCTGACGGCGGCGAAGAAACGGTCGGACTGACCCAGGAACAGGTCGCACAGTACGCAAGATACGTCTATGACTGCACGAATATCTATATTGATCTCTTGCAGGCAGGCGTCTATGAAACAGGAGACGGCAGTGAGCTCGACAGGCTCATTCCCGAATATACCCCCGGGGGGCACTACATGGTGACGATAGGTCCCGAGGGAGTCGAATCAGTTGTATACACGGTGGACGGCATCACAGCCGTTTATCCGCAGTAAGGAGGACAAAATAATGAAAATGAAAAAAATTCTGGCAGTAATGATGGCGGTCACTATCGCAGCAGCAGTAACAGGCTGCGGCAAGAAGGACACAGGCAGCAAGTCGTCCGAGAAGGACGATAAGGCAACGACCAGCAGCACCGCTTCCGAGGAAGTCAAGGACGCTGAGAGCTCTGAGGAAGAGTCGAAGGCTGAGGAAGCAAGCTCCGCTGAGGAAAGCTCCGCAGCTGAGGATAGCTCGGCAGCAGACGAGAGCAGCAAGGCTGACGACAGCTCGAAGGCTGATGACAGCTCCAAGGCTGACGACAGCAAGGCTTCCGAAAGCAAGGCTGAGAGCACCGATACTTCTTCTTACGAAGTACCCGAAGGCTTCGAGGACGCTGAGCCTTGGGGCGATGACGGCGAAGTTACCCCCAGCAAGACTGACCCCTCTGACTACAATCAGACAGTCGCAGACGCAGCAGCTTCGGCACTCAACGTAAGAGCTGAGACCTACCTGCTCGAAGCACTCTTCAATAACGAGACTGTTCCCGATATGGTAGTTGACAAGAACTCCGACAAGACCATCTACGAGTACTTCGAGAAGTACGCTAACGGTGCGGAATTCACCATCGAGTTCCAAAATCAGCAGGTCAAGAAGATCTGGGTCAAGATGATCGGTACCAACGGCAGCGCATACGAGTCCACTATCGAGAACACGATAGAATGATCTAAGTAAGTATTATTGCGGAAAAGCAAATAATATAAAAAAACGAAAGGTGGAATTTTCAGATGAAATTCGGCTTCTTCGATGACGTGAACAAGGAATACGTCATCACAAACCCCAGAACTCCCTATCCCTGGATCAACTACCTCGGAACTGAAGAGTTCTTCTCGCTCATCTCCAATACCGCAGGCGGTTACTCCTTCTTCAAGGACGCAAGACTGCGCCGTATCACGAGATACCGCTACAACAACGTTCCCGTTGATATGGGCGGCAGATATTTCTACATCAAGGACGGCGAGACCGTCTGGAATCCCGGCTGGTCGCCTGTAAAGACCGAGCTTGACAGCTACACCTGCCGTCACGGTCTCGGCTACACAGTTATCAAGGGCGCTAAGAACGGCCTTGAGGCTGAAGTTACCTTCTTCGTACCGATGCACTTCAACGGCGAGGTACAGAAGGTAGTTCTCAAGAACACTTCGGGCGAAGCCAAGACCTTCAAGCTCTTCTCCTTCCTGGAGTGGTGTCTGTGGAACGCTTCCGACGACTGCGAGAACTTCCAGAGAAACTTCAACACAGGTGAGGTAGAGATCGAGGGTTCGACCATCTTCCACAAGACTGAGTACAAGGAGCGCCGCGACCACTTCGCATTCTACACCGTAAATGAGAAGCTCGCAGGCTACGATACCGACAGAGAGACCTTCATGGGTCTGTACAACGGCTTCGGCAATCCGCAGACCGTTCTCGAAGGCAAGCCCCGCAATTCCGTTGCTGACGGCTGGTCGCCGATCGCTTCCCACTGCCTCGACATCACTCTCGGCGCAGGCGAGGAGAAGCAGCTGGTATTCATGCTCGGCTACGTTGAGAACAAGTTCGAGGAGAAGTTCAACGCTGACGGCAGCATGAACAAGTCCAAGGCTTACGCTATGATCGAGCAGATGGGTACTCCCGAAAAGGCTGACAAGGCTCTTGAAGAGCTCAAGGCTTACTGGAACAGCCTGCTGTCCCAGTACAGTGTTACCACTTCCGACGAGCGCGTAAACAGAATGGTAAACATCTGGAACCAGTATCAGTGCATGGTCACCTTCAATATGTCCCGTTCCGCTTCCTACTTCGAGAGCGGTATCGGCAGAGGTATGGGCTTCAGAGACTCCAACCAGGATCTGCTCGGCTTCGTTCACCAGATCCCCGACAGAGCTCGCCAGAGGATCCTCGACCTCGCTGCTACTCAGTTCCCCGACGGCGGCTGCTATCACCAGTATCAGCCCCTCACCAAGAAGGGTAACGACGCTATCGGCGGCGACTTCTCGGATGACCCGCTGTGGATGATCCTTTCCACCGCTCAGTACATCAAGGAGACAGGCGACTACGCAATCCTCGACGAGATGGTTCCTTATGACAACGATCCCGCTCAGGCTAAGCCCATGATGCACCACCTGGAGAAGAGCTTCTGGCACGTTGCTGAGAACGTTGGTCCTCACGGTCTGCCGCTCGCTATGAGAGCTGACTGGAACGACTGCCTCAACCTCTCCTGCCACTCCGACACCCCCGGTGAGAGCTTCCAGACATACACCAGCCCGAAGTACGGCGCTGACAAGTTCTCGAAGGTAGCTGAATCCGTCATGGTTGCTGCTATGATGGCATTCATCGGACCTGAGTACGTTGCACTCTGCAAGTACAAGGGTCTCGACGCCGAGGCTGCTAAGGCTCAGGCTGAGATCGACAAGATGAACAAGAACACCCTTGAGTACGGTTTCGACGGCGAGTGGTTCCTCCGCGCTTACGACGACTTCGGCAAGAAGGTCGGCTCCAAGGAGTGCGAAGAGGGCAAGATCTTCATCGAGCCGCAGGGCTTCGCTGTTATGGCAGGTCTCGGCAAGGAAGACGGCAAGGACAAGCTGACTATGGATTCCGTCAAGAAGTGGCTCGACTCCAAGTACGGTCTTGTGCTCAACCAGCCCGCATTCACCAAGTACTACAAGCAGTACGGCGAGATCTCGACCTATCCGGGTGGCTACAAGGAGAACGCAGGTATCTTCTGCCACAACAACGCATGGATCATCTGCGCTGAGGCTGCTATCGGCAACGGCGACAGAGCGTTCGAGTACTACAGCAAGATCGCTCCTGCATTCCTTGAGGAGATCAGCGACCTGCACCGCACCGAGCCGTATGTTTACGCTCAGATGATCGCAGGTAAGGACGCCAAGCGTCACGGCGAGGCTAAGAACAGCTGGCTGACCGGTACTGCTGCATGGAACTTCGTTGCTATCTCGCAGTACATTCTGGGTGTAATCCCCGACTACAACGGTCTGAAGCTGGATCCGTCCATCCCGCACGAGTGGGACGGCTTCACCGCTTCGAGATTCTTCCGCGGTGCTACCTACAACATCACCGTAAAGAACCCCGACCACGTTTGCCACGGCGTAAAGGCTATGACCGTAGACGGCAAGGCAGTTGAGGGAAATGTTGTTCCCGCCGCTGCTAAGGGCGCTACTGTTAATGTTGAGATAACACTTGGTTGATAATTCACATATAGCGTTATAAAAAAGGTTCTCCCCTGTGCTTTTGCGGCACGGGGGAGAATTTTTAGTTGACATTTTACGGCAATCGTGTTATAATATATTCACAGAAGGTCTGATAAATCTAAATAATTATTAGAGGTGTGATTTTATGGCGATTTTATATTTTTCTGATATTCTGAGAAAAGTTGGATTAGACCCACAGAAAGTTAAGCTGATACGTCATGCTTATTCTGACAAAGTATTTAAGGAATTTGCAGATAATAATTTGATTTATGAATATACTCGTCATCAGCGTAATAATTTTAGCAAGGGATACGATTACTGGGTTGTCTTTGTAAGCGACAAAGGCACTTTGGCTAAATTTTACACAATTTACAAAGTAGGCGACTCTGTTCCTGATACACCTGACATGATACCAGAAGGCTGTTCTGAAAAGGAAGCCACTTTTTATACTGGTGAAGGTGCAGTATTTGACTTGACACAACTTGACCTCTTGAAAGAATATGAAGGCAAACTTACCATTGATTGGGGTAAATCAACTCATATGTGGCATCACAAGGGAACCACAGAAAAACCAATTATTTCAATAATGCCCGATGAAAAGAAAGTATTTATGGGATATGAGGAAGTATTACTTTCCTATGACCAGTTGAAAGAGATAGTTGATAACAAAGAAATATACGAAGCATGGCACGTTGCGCTGAAATCCGTAAATGCTATCTATCTAATTGTTGATACCGAAACAGGCAAGCAATATATCGGTTCGGCTTATGGAGAAGATGGTCTTTTCGGCAGGTGGTGCTGCTATGTGAACTCACATCACGGACATAACAAAAAGATGAAAGAACTTATCTGCGATTATCCCGAAAGATACCACGCTTTCCAGTTTTCAATACTTCAAATTCTCCCCAAAACACTTATTCCAGAAGATGTTATAAAAATAGAAAGCAAATGGAAAAGCCGACTTTTAAGCACTAAATTTGGTATGAACGACAACTGATTATCATAACACAAAAAACCCGAACCTCTCCCAGAGATTCGGGTTTTAAAATTCAGTGATACAAAGTCAGCTATCAAGCACCATACTTAGCAGTATTTACCTTGATACCAACGCCCATAGTAGAAGCAACTACTACGCTCTTGAGGTACTGACCCTTAGCTGCTGCCGGCTTAGCCTTAACGATAGCCTCAAGCAGAGTGTTGAAGTTCTCCTCAAGCTTAGCAGCACCGAAGGATGCCTTGCCGATGGGGCAGTGGATGATGTTGGTCTTGTCGAGACGGTACTCGATCTTACCTGCCTTAGCCTCGGTTACAGCCTTAGCTACGTCGGGGGTAACGGTACCAGCCTTGGGGTTCGGCATAAGACCGCGGGGTCCGAGGACCTTACCGAGTCTACCAACAACGCCCATCATGTCAGGGGATGCGATTACAACGTCGAAATCCATCCAGCCTTCCTTAGCGATCTTGTCAACATAGTCCATACCGCCGTAGTACTCAGCGCCTGCAGCCTTAGCTGCCTCATACTTGTCCTCCTTGCAGAAAACAAGAACTCTTACCTTCTTGCCTGTGCCGTTGGGGAGAACAACTGCGCCTCTAACCTGCTGATCTGCGTGACGGGAGTCAACGCCGAGACGGATGTGAGCCTCGATAGTCTCGTCAAACTTAGCCTTTGCGCCGTTAGCTGCGAGCTCGAGAGCCTCGTTTGCCTCATAAAGCTTAGCCTTGTCAACTGCCTTGAGGGAGTCAACGTACTTCTTGCCGTGTTTCATTAATTTTCCTCCTTATAAGTGGTCATGACGGAAGTCGAGCCCTTGCCCGATCCTCCCACCTTAGGGTGATCCCTATTAGTCCTTTACAACAACGCCCATCGAGCGGCAGGTGCCTGCGATCATGCTCATAGCGGACTCGATGTTAGCCGCATTGAGGTCGGGCATTTTCTGCTCTGCGATCGCCTTGATCTGATCCTTGGTGATAGTAGCGACCTTATTCTTGTTAGGCTCGCCGGATGCCTTTTCGATCTTGCACGCCTTCTTGATAAGAACTGCTGCAGGCGGAGTCTTGGTTATGAAAGTGAAAGAACGGTCTGCGTAAACAGTGATAACTACAGGGATGATAAGACCTGCGTCATTCTTGGTTCTCTCATTGAAATCCTTGGTGAATGCCATGATGTTAACGCCATGCTGACCGAGTGCAGGGCCAACAGGGGGTGCAGGAGTTGCCTTTCCTGCCGGGATCTGAAGCTTGATATAGCCTACTACTTTCTGTGCCATATTTTTCGCACCTCCAAAAAACTTTCGTGGTATGCGAGCTGTGCGATCAACTCTCCCACTTTATTCGTCCCGTCTTTCGGGACAGCCTTAATCTTCCGCCTTTACGTCGGTGATAGGCAGGGTTACGGGTGTTTCTCTGCCGAACATGGATACCACTACCTCAACGGTCTGTGCCTCAAGGTCGATAGCGGATACAGTACCCGTGAAGCCCTCGAAGGAGCCAGTAGAAACGACCACGCTGTCGCCGATCTTATAATCGACTTCAACTGCGGCTGTTCTGGTCTCAACGCCGAGTGCCTCGACCTCCTTATCCGAAAGGGGCACGGGTTCGGTGGGAGTTCCCACGAATCCCGTAACGCCTCTGGTGTTGCGCACGATGTACCATGAGTCGTCGGTAAGCACCATCTTCACCATAACGTAGCTGGGGAACAGCTTTCTTTCTGCCTCGACCTTCTTGGATTCCTTTACCTCGGTATAGCTTTCCATAGGTATCCTGATCTCCTGGATAAGGTCATGCAGCTTGCGGTTTTCTACTACCTTTTCAATATTCTGTTTCACCTTGTTCTCATAACCCGAATAGGTGTGGATCACATACCATTTTGCTCCGTCAGCCATTTGTACTTTCCTCCCAAAATATCGAAAATCATTGCAGAAACTGCGATGTGTCCTTTAACCGCCGATGTTGAGCAGTGCGTTTATCGCAAAGCTGAGAGAACTGTCGATAGCGAACAGAAGAAGTCCGCATACGAGCATAACGCCGATAACTATGCCGGTGTTATTCACTACCTTCTCTCTTGACGGCCATACTACTTTTTTGATCTCAGATCTGAGATCCTTGAAATACTTCTTGGCTCCGCCCTTCTTAGCGTCCTTGGTGCCGGCTGCCTTCTTGTCGGCGCCCTTCTTGCCCTCGGACTTGGCGGTGTCCTTCTTAGACTTTGTTTCTGCGGATTCAGCTTTCTTTGCCATTCAAAAAGCTCCTTCCGTATTACTTAGTCTCTTTGTGAAGAGTGTGCTTCTTGCAGAACTTGCAGTATTTCTTCATCTCAAGTCTGTCAGGGTCATTCTTCTTGTTCTTCTTGGTGTTGTAGTTTCTCTGCTTGCACTCTGTGCAGGCGAGGGTGATCTTTACTCTCATGTCGGCACCTCCTGACGATTTTTACACCGAGCCGAGAACATAAGCACGGTGCGGTCTGCCTCCCTCCGCGGCGCATTTATGCCTGCGCCATCGAGGTAACTTACGATTTTCCGCGCACCGCATTTCGCAAAAACGGGCGCAAAAAAATATACCTCATAAAGAGGTAAACCTATTATACCACACCTCAGCGCCCTTTGTCAACCCCTAATATGAACTTTCAGTAAATTTTAACCACACGTTTTTCAAAAAACTCCGCATTTTCGGTATATTCAGCACATTCTGCGACAATACTAACCCTAAAAAACGGAGGACATGAGCATGAACATTTCAAAGCAGGAATATCTCGAACTGACCGAACAGGCGTCCCGCGACAGCCGCTGGCGGACAAACGCCCTGAAAGCCTTTGCGGTGGGCGGCACCATATGCCTTATCGGGCAGGCCGTTACCGAGCTGTACCGCTACATGGGTGCGGACAAAACATCGGCGGCGGCGTGGTGTTCGGTGACGCTCATCGCCGCTTCGGTGGTGCTCACCGCTCTCGGCAAATACGAAAAGATCGCGAAGGACGGCGGTGCAGGCACTCTCGTTCCCATAACTGGATTCGCCAACGCCGTTGCCGCGCCCGCAATCGAGTACAAGACCGAGGGTTTCGTCACGGGGGTAGGCACGAAGATATTCACCATCGCGGGGCCCGTCATCCTCTACGGGACTGCGGCAGGGGTCATCTTCGGGATACTCTACAGGCTGCTCGGCTGAGCATGAAACCGCGGTCTGCCGCATACACTCCTAACAAAGGAGTTGATCTTATGCCCGAAAAGAGACCCGAGACCCAGCCGCGTCCGAAAGGCAGGCACAGCGTCGTGATGCAGGACTGCATGAAGCTCAGCCTGAGCGGCGTCACCGATGCCGACAGCTTCGACGAGGGACAGATAAGGCTTTTCACCGAGTGCGGCGAGCTGACTGTCTACGGCGCCGACCTGCACGTCAACGAAATGAACGTCGATACGGGCAGCGTCACCATCGAAGGCGAAGTGCGTGCGCTGGTATACGGCGACAGGTCTGCCAAAAAGCGCCTCGGCGTGCTGGGCAGACTGCTGAGGTGACCCCGTGACCCCCATGCAGCTCGGAACGGCAGCCGAGCTCGAAGTGCTGAAAAACGCCGTCGTCACGGGGGTGTTCCTCGGGGCGGTCTACGGCGTTTTCGCAGCGGTCAGACGGCTGCTGCCGAACCGCGCCGTCGGATTCGTCTGCGACCTGCTGTATTCGCTGGCTTTCGGAGCAGTGTTCTTCCTGTTCACCCTCTCGCAGACCGATAATTACAGGTGGTTCGTGCTTCTTGGGATGCTGGTCGGGGCGGCGCTCTGGCACGCGTCTCTCGGGCGGCTGCTGGTTTCGGCATTCTGCGCAGCCGCAAAAACCGTGGCTTCGCCTGTCATTGTGGCAATAGACAAATCGTGTCGTTTTATGAAGGGTATATTTGTAAAAGTTCACACAAATTTGCAAACAAGAAAAAAATTGCCCGAAAGCACTTGAAAGTTAAAAAATAAACAGTTATAATAATATAGTATAGATATATCAAAAGTACCGCCCGTTTTCGCACGGGACGGAGCGGGAAACAAAACGTGCGGATCGTGTAAAAAATCTTGGAGTGAAAATCATGAATGAAAGGAACCGTTCCGAAGCAGCAGCGGCTGCGGCTAAGAGAAAAAAGGAAAGATCCCCTGTCATCAAGCCGATATTCGGCTTTGCGGCGTTCTGTCTTGTGGTGTACTCGGTGATAACGATCATCACTCAGCAGGTACAGATCGCACAGTACAAACAGCAGAAGCAGGAGATCAATGAACAGATCACCGAGGCAAGGATGCTCAACGATGAGTATACCCGTCTGCTCGCCAGCGACGATGAGAGCGCTTACATGGAGAAGATAGCCATTGAAAAACTCGGCTACGCTTACCCCAACGAAAGACGCTTCTACGTCGTGGAAGTAAACTGACGGAATACATAAACATGAAGTAAAAAACCACTGAAGTAAAATGAAACGGAGTAAAGAAAAGAACAATGCAGCTTGAAGTAGGAAATATCTATGAGGGAAAAGTAACAGGCATCACCAAGTTCGGCGCATTCGTCGAGCTTGAAAAGGGCACTACAGGTATGGTACATATCTCGGAGATCGCAAATACATACGTGAGCGAGATAAAAGACCACATCCAGGAGGGTCAGACAGTAAAGGTAAAGATACTCTCGATGGGCGACGGCAAGATCAGCCTTTCGATAAAGAAGGCTCAGCCTGCACCCGAAAGAAGCGAGAGAAGACCTTTCAACAGACAGCAGAACGGCGACAGAAGACCGCAGGGCGGAAGAAACGGCGGTCAGCGTCCCGACGGTGCAAGAAGAGCACCCAGAACAGAGCGTCCCGAGCCTGTGGACTTCTCGAAGAATCCCCCGCCTGTTTACGAACAGACGACATCCGGCAATGCGGACTTCGAGGATATGATGGCAAAATTCAAAGCGTCGAGCGAGGAGCGTTTTTCCGATCTCAAGCACGTGATGGAGAACAAGCGCCGCGGCTCTTCACGCAGAAGATAAGGCAGGTCGGTTAACTTGAAAAAGACGATCGCATTTATATTCTTCACGCTGGCAGCTGTCGTGCTTGGCGCTTTCTTGGCGTATCTCTGCGACGGTGTGAAGTATCTCGGATGGCTCGCATGGGGCAAGACACTGGGGCTCGACAGTTTATCCTTCGACCTCTACGTGATAAGTCTGTCCTTTTCACTGACTGTGAGGTTCACTATCTCACAGCTTATCACCGTTCCTATCGGTCTTATCGTCTACGCAAAGACCAGCAAGGGACTCGGCTAAAAAATATCCAATGTGAGGGCTGCCACAGCCCTCATATTTTTGACAGGAGATTACAACAAATGGAGAAAAAGAAAACGAGCGAGCTCCTTCTGCTCGCTGTGGCGTTCTTCGGTGTGATGGGCGGACTGGCGACCCTTTTCTTTGTCGGTATGCCCTTCGCCATGAAGCTGTCGGTGTCGGCGCGTATGCCGCTGGTCATCGTGATGAGATGGGCGCTCATGCTCGTGCCCGCCATGATAATGATACTGCGCGAGGAGAGCTTCAGGGAGTTCCTGCCCGAAAAAGAAAAGCTCGGCAGACAGATAGTCACAGGCGCCGCGGTGGGTGCGGCGTTCTCGGCAGTGATGACGCTGATACCGCATCTTGCAGGCTTCGGCGAGTCGGTCAGCGCGGGATACGGCTACAAATACCTGTGGCAGTTCGCATTCGAGTTCATCAACTGCATCTTCTGCATCGGACTGACAGAGGAGTTCATCTTCCGCGGATATTTCTACAGCAGACTGGAGCGCATTTTCGGAAGTACGGCGGCTGTCGCAGGTTCGTCGGTGCTGTTCGGGCTGTTCCATCTGTTCGGCGGCAATATCGTGCAGATGATATTAACGGGTCTGTTAGGCGCGGCATGGTGCATCTGCCGCAAAAAGATACCTCACTGCACACTGCTGTCCCTTATTATAGCGCACGGTCTGTACGATTTTCTCATACACGTATGGGAGTTCGTGTTCAGCTGACCAAAGGAGACTATCATGTTCGGTCTGTTCAGAAAAAAGGCGGAGAACGACTCTCCGCTGAAAAAGCGCGTCAGAGACATGAAATGCCGCAAGATAAGCTACGTTGACTGCGACTTTGACGAGCTCTGCGCGAAAATGCGGCAGTCGCCCGAAGCGATACTCTCGCTCACCCCCGTGAACTACTACGCGGTCAAGAACGAGTACATACTCGCGCTTGTCTACACCTCGCCCGACTACTCGGAGAATTACGTTCAGCTGAAACGCATCTCCTTCGAGAAGCAGTGCGGTCAGAGCGAAATATACGCCCTTGACAGCAGTACCGTGTCAAGGGCGTTGGCTAAAGTAGGTATAATCATCGATCTTCCGAAGCAGTGACCTGCTTGTCGGGAAGGTCTTTATGCGGGTGCGACGGCCGCGTATCTCTTTACGATGAACGCCGCCGTCGCTCCGAGTATCACGCCCTCAAGCGCTCCGCAGAGCACGTCGGTGGGGTAGTGGATGTAGAAATACAGTCTCGAAAAACCTATCACTGCCGAGACCGCGTAGCATATCAGACCGAGTTTCCTGTTGAAGCAGAATACCGCGGTCGAGAAGCAGAACGAGGTGCAGGTGTGTCCCGACGGGAAGGAGTAGCTCGACGGTTTGTGGACGATGGTGTCTATCCAGTCGTGTACGACGAAAGGTCTCGTCCGTCTGACCAGATGTTTTATCATCAGCTCACTTATAAAAACTTCGAGCACCAGCGAAAGACCGCCTGCCGCACCCATCTGTCTCGTCTTTTTTACGCGCAGGAACACGAGTGAGAGAAATATCCACAGGATGCCTGCGTCACCGAGATAGGTGAACACAGCCATGATGACGTTCAGTACCGGGCTATGTATCTTCTGTAAAGCGTCGAGTACCGAAAAGTCAAAATTTGTGATGCTTTCCATTTGTTACCTCCATATAACATTCACAGTGTGAAAGTTATTATACCACACTTTTTTTAAAATTGCAAGGACATTTTTCAAAAAGGAGAAAAAAATGCTGAAGCTGTTCGGTTATTTGAAAAAATACCGTCTTGAAGCCGTGCTCGCGCCCCTCGGCAAGCTGCTCGAAGCGATATTCGAGCTCATAGTGCCGATAGTCATGAAACGCATCATCGATACAGGCATACACGGCGCGGACAAGCCTTACATCTACAAGATGGGCGGACTTCTGCTGATGCTGGGCGTGCTGGGGCTCGCATCCTCGCTGACGGCGCAGTACTTTGCGGCGAAGGCGGCGGTGGGCTTCGGTACGGAGCTCAGGTCGGCGCTTTTCAGGCACATAAACACCCTCTCACATTCCGAGATAGACAGGCTCGGCAGCACGACCCTCGTCACAAGGATGACCGTTGACATCAACGCGGCTCAGCAGGGAGTGAATATGCTGCTGAGACTGTTCCTTCGTGCGCCCTTCATCGTGGTCGGTGCGCTGATAATGGCGCTGACCGTCTCGGTGAAGCTGACCCTGATATTCCTCGTGTTCACGCCCGTTATATGGGCGGTGATATGGGTCATCACCAAGCGAACAGTACCCATGTACGGCGCGATACAGAAGGGTCTTGACCGCACCTCCATGATAGTCGGCGAGAACATCTCGGGCGTAAGGGTCATCCGCGCCTTCTCCCGTCAGTCGGACGAAAGGGCGCGTTTCAAGCAGTCCACAAGAAGATTGCAGGACAGACAGCTGGCAGCAGGAAGAGAGGCGGCGGTGATGTCGCCGCTGACCTACGTGTTCGTGAACATCGCGGTCATGTTGCTGATATGGTTCGGCGGTGTGAACGTCAACACGGGCAGCATGACTCAGGGCGATGTCATAGCCCTGGTCAACTACATGACGCAGATACTGCTGTCGCTGATACGCCTTGCCGAACTGATACAGTCGCTGACGAAGGCGCAGACTTCCTCGGAGCGTATACGCGAGGTGTTTGCGATACACACTACCCTCAGCGACAGAGGGAACAAACCCGTGAAAGCGGTGAAGGACTCCCCTGCCGTCGAGTTCAGGGACGTCACCTTCGGCTACAGCGATTCGGAGCGGAGCGCTCTTGAGGGCATCAGCTTCACGGCTGGGCGCGGCGAGACCGTCGGCATCATCGGCGGTACGGGCTGCGGAAAATCCACCCTCGTGAACCTGATACCGCGTTTCTACGACGCGACTGGCGGCGAAGTGCTGGTCAACGGCGTGAACGTAAAGAAATACCCCTTCCCGCAGCTTCGCGGAGCTATCGGCATCGTGCCGCAGAAGGCGGTGCTTTTCAAGGGAACGGTGCGCGAGAATATGCAGTGGCGCAAGAAAGACGCTTCGGACAGCGAGATAGAACGCGCCCTCGAAACGGCACAGGCGGCGGATTTCGTGCATGAAAAGCCCGAGGGGCTCAGGCATATGATAGAACAGGACGGCCGCAACCTCTCGGGCGGTCAGCGGCAGAGACTGACCATCGCAAGGGCGCTGACGGGCGACCCCGAGATACTCATCCTCGACGATTCGGCTTCGGCGCTCGACCTCGCCACCGACGCGGCGCTCAGACGGGCTATCGCGGAAAAGACCTGCGGCATGACCGTTTTCATCGTGTCACAGCGCGTTTCGTCCATCAGGAATGCGGACAAGATAATCGTGCTGGATGACGGCAGCATCGCAGGTCAGGGCACTCACGCAGAACTCATGAAGAGCTGCCGCGTTTACCGCGAGATATGCCGTTCACAGCTCACGGAAGAGGAGGTGAGCCGCGGTGAATGACACAAAGTCCATCATCAAAAGACTGCTCGGCAGCTTCAGACCATACAATATGCAGCTGGCGGCGGCGCTGCTGCTGGCAGTGCTGAACGTTGCGGCGACCCTCTACGCGCCGATACTGACAGGTCAGGCGATAGACCTCATCGTCGGGAAGGGCAAGGTCGATTTTAAAGGGCTGGTGCCGCTGCTCATCGTGTTCGCGGTGACCATCGTGGTCGTTGCGCTGTCACAGTATTTCATGACGCTGTTTCTCAACAAGGTCACCTTCTCCGCGCTGAGAGACCTGCGCGACGCGGCGTTCGACAACCTCAGCCGTCTGCCCCTGTCGAAGATAGACTCGCGGCAGAAGGGCGACATCATCAGCCGCCTTATCTCGGACGTTGACCAGATATCCGACGGTCTTATCCTCGGGTTCGCACAGCTGTTCACGGGCATCGTCACCATCATCGGCACGCTCGTTTTCATGCTGACCATCAACGTGAAGATAGCGCTCATCGTCGTGGTGCTGACACCCGTTTCGCTGTTCGTGGCACGCTACATCTCGAAGAACACCTTCAGGTTCTTTCAGGAACAGACGAGCGTCCGCGGCGACGTGACTTCATTCGTCGAGGAGATGACGGGCAATCAGAAGACCGTCAAGGCGTTCGCGCACGAGGACGAGGCCGAAGAGGGATTCGGCAGACTGAACGAGGAACTCCAGAGGGTCAGCACCCGTGCGATATTCTTCTCATCGCTGACCAACCCCGCCACCCGTTTTGTCAACGGTCTGGTGTATGCGGCAGTCGGCGTCATCGGTGCGCTGTCGGTCATCGCAGGACGCTTCTCGGTGGGACAGCTTTCCTGCTTCCTGACCTACGCCAACCAGTACACCAAGCCCTTCAACGAGATATCGGGCGTTATCACCGAGCTGACGGGAGCGGTCGCCTGCGCAAAGCGCGTGTTCGAGCTTATCGACGAGCGTGCGGAGACCGACGACAGCCGCTCGCCCAACCTAAAGAGGGTCAACGGTGCGCTCACCGCCGAGAATATATTCTTCTCCTACGACCCGAAAGTGCCGCTTATCGAGGATTTCTCGCTGAACGTCAGAAGCGGTCAGAGGATAGCCATCGTCGGTCCGACGGGCTGCGGAAAGACCACCTTCATCAATCTGCTGATGCGTTTCTATGAACCCGACAGCGGCGTGATAACCGTCAGCGGGACGCCTGCCGCCGAGGTCACGAGGAACTCGCTGAGACGTTCATTCGGCATGGTGTTGCAGGAGACATGGCTCAAGACGGGTACGGTGCGCGAAAACATCGCATACGGCAAGCCCGACGCCGACATCAGCGAGATAGAAGCCGCGGCAAAGGCGGCGCACTGTGACAGCTTCATCCGCAGACTGCCTCAGGGCTACGAAACTGTCATCTCGGACGACACGGGTGCGCTCTCGGCAGGTCAGAAACAGCTGCTCTGCATCGCGAGGATAATGCTGAGCCTGCCGCCCATGCTCATACTCGACGAGGCGACCAGCTCCATCGACACCCGAACAGAACTGCTGATACAGGAAGCCTTCGGGAAGATGATGCAGGGCAGGACGAGCTTCATCATCGCCCACCGCCTTTCCACCGTGCGGAGTGCGGACTGCATTATCGTCATGAACAGCGGCCACATCGTCGAACAGGGCACCCACGACGAACTGATGGCAAAACAGGGCGCCTATGCCGAGCTGTACAACTCGCAGTTTGCTCAGGGATGAACGGCACATACCGAAAATACACAACGTCGTCAATTGTGAAAAGATGATGATTTTTTGTAAGAATTTCAAAAAGGTGTTGAAATTTGAAAACAGATGTGCTATAATATATAATATACGTTTTATGTCCTGCCGTTATCTCCGGCAGGCAAGGAAGGAATGGTAAAAAACAATGGCAAAGTCCAGAAAGAGGAAGAAGAAATCCTCTGCCGCAAAAAATGTAGCGATATTTTTCATTGTGTTCACCCTGCTGGTCGGACTGCTGATATTCGGTCTGAAAAGCGTGTTCAAGAACGATGACAGCGTAGCTACCCTCGCGGGCTACAGCTTCTTTATAATGGATTCCGACAACATGGGGCAGGATTGTCCCAAGGATTCGCTGGTCATCGCCGTTAACGGCGTGCCCTCGTCCGAAAAATGCGGACTGCCCATGCTCGCAAAGAACGTTGAAGGCTTCGGCACTACCGTCGGCTGGCTGTATGAGGTCGGCTCGAAGGGCGATACCGTTGACTACGCTGTATACACCATCTATCAGGAAAAAGCTCCCGACAAGATGTACGACCTCAAGAGCTCGGACATCGTCGGTCAGGCTACCAGCTACTACCTCACCGCAGGCAAGATCATCTCATTCATGATAACTCCTTTCGGTATGGCTGTTTGTCTTGCGGCACCTATCGTGCTCATGATACTCATCCTGCTCATCATCGCTATGGCTAACCGCTCGGGCGACGGCTACGACCTTGAGGACTTCGAGGAGATGGAGCGCTTACATGACGCTCAGCAGAACTCGAATATGTCGCTCGACGACTTCCTTTACGGCGGCGAGGGCGATGAAGTTTATTCCTCCGCAGGAAAGCCTTCGGCTGACTACGAGGAAGAGTTCGACGAGAATTACTCCGAGCCTGCTTCCGATGAGAACAGCATTTCCAAGGAAGCTGACCTGTTCTTCGGCATCGGTCAGGAGACTGCCGAAGAAGAGCCCGAGGAGCCCGTACAGGAAGAAGAGCCCTTCTTTGAAGAGCCCGAGCCTGTTGCAGAGCCCGAACCCGAACCTGTTGAAGAAGCTGAGGAAGAGGACGACGATACGCCCATCATCCCGCACGAGCTGTTCGCTCACAAGAAGTCCGCACCCGAGCCTGAGCCTGTTGCAGAGCCTGAGCCCGAGCCTGTTGACGAGTCGGGCGCTTATGTAGATCCTTCCTACTACGAGAAGGCATCGAAGATGATCGACGACGCGGTGGATTCCCACGACGCAGTCGAGGCTTCCGCTCCCGTATCCTCCGCAGAGGACACAAGCTACGAAGAGCCTGTCCGCAGACCTCAGAGACCTCAGCAGAGACCTGCTCAGGGTCAGAGACGCAGACCGCCTCAGAGACCCGCAGGCGCACAGCCCAGACGCAGACCTCCCCAGAGACCCAGAAGAGAAGAGACCGGAAAGAATTCTGCCGCTACCATCGACGAGCTGATGAAGCTGATGGAAGAGGAACAGAAGAAGCTCAGAAACCCCGGAAAAGACTGATACACACTAAGAGCCGAACGCAGAGTTCGGCTCTTTTTTTGGTAAAAAATACAAGTCTGACGGGAGGACTTGATTTTTTCACCGTATTGTGCTATAATAATAATGTATATACGTTTTCTGAAAAGAGTTGAGGAAATTATTTATGAAAGACGAATACAGTCATGACTTTGACTTTGTGCGATACACAGACTGGCGCGAACACTCGCGTAGATATACAGAACCTGCCGATCAGCGCGAAAATGCTGACACCGTGACCTTCCGCGACGACGAGGATGACTTCCCGCCCGAACCGCAGGACTATCAGGATCCGCAGGAATATCGGGAGCCCGAACAACAGTGGAACGAGGATGCCGAACCCGAGTGGAACAGCACCCCCGAATGGTCGGACGAAACTGTTCAGGAGGAATACGCCGAGCCCGTTTACAACGTGCAGGAGCCCGTGTATCAGGAAGACTACCAGCAGGAATATGAGTTCGACCGCGAACGCGCCCTCGAACAGATACGCCTCGCGAAGATAAAGCGCGAACGTGCCGACCAGCTCGCAAGAGACAGACTGCACGCCGAGATATTCCTCGTTGTGACGGCTATCGTCATCGTGATGCTGATAATCGGGCTGATAGTTCACGTCAACAGGAAAAAGAACCGCAGTGATACGTTCACCATCACATCGAACACTCCCACGGCACCCGCCGAGGAGCTGAAAGATCTGCCCGAGTCGATGAGCGACGCAGGCGGCAAGGGAAAGGGCAAGGGCTCGACCCCTGCAAGTGAGCATGAGGTAGTCCAGCAGGGCGGCATTACATACGTTGACGGCATCATGATCGTCAACAAGACCTACGGTCTGCCCTCGACCTACGACCCCGGGCTCGACCCCCAGTGCGAGGCCGCATTCAATCAGATGGCGGCGGCGGCATGGAGCGACGGCGTCACCCTCTGGATATGCTCGGGCTACCGCAGCTACACCGAACAGGATCAGCTTTTCGACGGCTATGCTACGGCGAGAGGACTCGAAGGCGCCGATGAGGTCTCCGCACGCCCGGGACACTCGGAGCATCAGACGGGTCTCAGCATCGACGTCAACACCACCGATTTCACATTCGCCGACACCGCCGAATCTCAGTGGCTCCAGGAGCACTGCGCGGAGTACGGCTTCATCATCCGCTTCCCGAAGGGCAAGGAGAAACTGACGGGCTACGAGTACGAGCCGTGGCACATCCGCTACGTGGGCGTCGAGAACGCGCAGAAGATAAAAGCTACGGGCAAGTGCCTTGAAGAATTCCTCGGTGTGACTTCCGACTACGAGCTGTCGCCCGATAACGAGCTGTTCAAGAAGAAGTACGAGCAGTACTCCGACTCCTCCTCCGAGGAGACCCAGAGCGCCGACGACAACAACTATGACAACGGCGGCTACACCGACTACAATAACTACGACTACGGAACAGACAACAGCTATACCGATTACAACACCTACGACAACGGCTACGATAACGGCTACACCGATTACAACGCGGACTACAACACCTACGACTACAATTACGGATACTGACAAAAAAGACCTGCGGGAGCTGATCCCGCAGGTCTTGCTTTATACTGTCTGTTGTTTATTCAGCCGAGATTATGTAGTAGTAAACGGGCTGACCGCCGCGAACCATCGCGATGTCGAGGTTCGAGAACTTGCGCTTTAACAGCGAGTCGAGTGCCTCTGCGGCAGCGTCGGAAACGTCCGCGCCGTACATTACCGTTACGAACGAAGTGTCATTCTTGACAAGACGCTTGGTCAGCTTGTAAGCCGCCTTTGTAACGTCCTTCTCGGTAAAGCAGAGCTTTCCGTTCTCCATACAGAGTATCTCACCCTTCTTGATGGAGTGACCCTCAAAGTCGCTGTCGCGGGCGGCAAAGGTCACCTGACCCGTTGACACTCTCTCAAGAGCCGCTGTCATGTTTGCGCGGTTCTCAGCGAGTTCGGCGTCAGGGTCGAATGCCAGCATAGCGCTCATACCCTGCGGGATGCTTCTTGTCTGGAGCACGCAGACCTTCTTGCCCTCAACGAGCTTCATAGCCTGTTCAGCCGCCATGATGATGTTCTTGTTGTTCGGGAGAACGAACACGTTCTCGGCGGGGCAGGTATTGATAGCCCTGAGGATATCCTCGGTGGAGGGGTTCATGGTCTGACCGCCGCGGACGATGCTGTCAACGCCTGCGTCGGTGAACATGGCTTCGATGCCGCTTCCTGCCGCGACTGCCACGAAGCCGTACTTCTTCTCGGGCTTGGCGGTGGCGTAGCCGTTGCCCACGTCCTTGCGCTTGGTCTCGTGCTGGAGCTTCATGTTCTCTATCTTCGGCAGGTTGATGTAGCCGAATTCGAGAGCCTTCTGCATGGCAAGTCCCGGGTCGTTGGTGTGGACGTGGAACTTGATGATATCATCATCCTCAACTACCAGCACGCAGTCACCGATAGTTTCGAGGTATGCTCTCAGCGCGTCTGCGGAATCACAGCCCTCGCACTTGGTGATTATCATTTCGGTGCAGTAGGTGAAATGTATCTCAGTGTCATACATACCGACCACATCCGAGAAGGAATCCACGGTGACGGTCGGGCCCGCAGAGTTCTTCTGGTCGGCAGCGGTGACAGTGCCGCCCTCGAATATCCTCTGCATCTCCTTGAACACGATTACGAGACCCTTGCCGCCTGCGTCAACAACGCCTGCTTTTGCAAGCTGGGGCAGAAGGTTCGGGGTGTTCGCGAGTGCGACCTCTGCCTGCTTCACCATCTCATCCCACACGATCAGCGGATCGTTGGAGGAGTTGGCAGTCTCTCTTGCCTTTTCGCTCGCCTCACGCGCAACGGTGAGGATAGTGCCCTCTGTAGGCTTCATGACAGCCTTGTAAGCGCCCTTTACAGCAGTTTCAAGGCTTTCTGCAACGAGCTCGGCAGTCATAGCCTTCTGATCCTTCAGAGCCTTTGCGAAACCCCTGAATATCAGCGAAAGGATAACGCCCGAGTTGCCTCTTGCGCCCCTGAGCATTCCCGAAGCGGTCTCGGCAGCAGCCTCACCCACGGTAACGTCATCGGGCAGAGTCTTCAAGGACAGTGCGGCATTTCCTATCGTCATGGACATATTCGTTCCCGTATCGCCGTCGGGCACGGGGAACACGTTAAGCTCATCTACGGACTTTTTCTTGTTGGAAAGAACATTTGATGCACTGATAAGCGCGTCCCTGAACGTCTTTCCGTCTATAACAGAATTCACAGGTAACTTTCCTCCCGAATATTTATTCCCAGCTCATAATATCGTTAGTGCGGATCACGACCGACCTCACTTCGATACCCGTTTCATGGGTGAGCACGTAAGAGACCTTATGGATAACGGCGTTCGATATGACAGGCAGATTAACGCTGTCGGAGATCCTTATCCCGAGCCTGATATCCACGGCGTCTCCGTCCGCGGTTATCTCAACACTGTCGAGCCCCGAAACGCCGAAGCAGCTTTCGGTGATACTCGTCACGAGCTTTTGCAGGTATCTCTTAGAAATATTTATCTTACCCAGATGGTTGCTGATAGCGATCATAGGATATACGCCGCCTTTCTTCTGAAAATATATTTTTATTATACTACTATTATCCCGATTTGTAAAGCCTGTTCACGAAATTTTCATCTTGCGGACTCAGCCCAGCGGATGAACTTTGTCGTTCGCAGCGCCGACTATCGCTTCTGCCGCAGGCTTGATGTCGTTCATATCGCCGCAGGCGTCCACGCCGTTTGAAGTCCACGCCATGACGCCGTTCCAGCCGTTGTCGTAGCAGCCCTTGTACTTGGTGTCGAGGGTCTCGCCCGACTCGGAGACGTCGTTTGCCGCAACCTCGCCGATGACGCAGGGCTTTGTGCCGTCGAGACCGAACTCTGTCGGCGACTTGTCGAAGGGGTATCCGAACCACCGGTGCTCCCAGTAGTAGTAATGGGTCGAGTAGAAGTCGAGGTACGACTTGTCGTTCCCCGAAAGGGTGCTCAGGTAATCGTCGGCACCGTAGTTGCCCTCGTAGTTGTCGGAGTTGTACTTGATGATGCCGAAACCTACCGTCGTGAGAATATCCGAGTGTTCGTGGACAGCCGCCGCACCTCTCGCGAAGTAGTTGCAGATGTCATCCCAGGAAAGCTGACCGCTCTCGGCGTTCTCGTGTACCCAGTCGGGCTCGTTCATGAAGTCGATGCTCCAGAGGTAGTCGCAGCTGTCATATCTCTCGGCAAAGGGAACGACATAACCGTTCACGAAGCTGTCGATATTGTCGCTGCTTGTAATCATATTCCGCCAGTTCTTGTAGCAGTTGTTGGAATCCTTGAAGTGGTCGAAGGAAGTCAGCGTCGCCATGATGTAGATATGATGCTTTTTCGCGAGAGTGAACAGCACGTCAAGGTCCTGCCAGTGCTTGTCGGTGACCTCCCTGAAGCTGCCGTCCTCGTTCAGTATAACGCCCACGCAGTCGTTGCAGTTTATCCACACACGGCTCGCGTTGATGCCTGCTTCCTCAAGCTCCGCAAAGTGCATATCCCAGAACACATAGCTGAACTTATCCGAGCCGAAGTCGTTCCAGTTGTTCCAGGGGGTGTTGACGCCGTTTATCCACAGCTCCTTGTCCCCAACCATGAACTTTGTGCCGTCTACCGTGACCTTTGCCGCGCCGTCGGTCGCATAGTCGATGTCGATGGGCGCTGCGTTCAGGTCGATGACCGTGCTTTCGGTGCTGTCGGCATTGTCCGCCTTCGGGCTGTTATCCGACTTGCTGTCGGCAGTGCTTTCGGTCTTTGAGCCGCAGGACACGAGTCCCAGCGTCAGCACCGATGCCAGCATTGCCGAAAATATCCTTCTGTATATCTTCATAAGTTATTTCCCCATTATCCTAAAGTTACATTCTGCGTATTTATTCGGGTTCAGTACCCTCTCTTTTTCTTATTGGCTCCGACAAGTATGGCTATCAAGCCCGCGGCTCCGAAAACGCCGCCGACCATCCTTGTCATTTTCGGCTCAACGTAGTGCCCCTTGATATAGTTTTTTTCGGGGTCGTCGGGGTCGTACATGATGGTCATTTTTTCGCCCTGGTTCACATACGAGCTTGACTTTTTCTCGTTCTCGTATTTCTTGCCGTTCACCTCAAACTGTACGGTGTATCTGTATTCCACATTGTCATCGCTGTCCCTGCCTTCGGAGACCGAGATGACAACGCCTTCCGCGCTCTCGGTGCAGCGCTTTCTCATATCGGCTATCCTGCCTGATAAGATTATCCCGAAGAAAACGCCTATTCCGATGAACAGCACTCCCAGCACGAACAGACTCAGCGGGTCATTCAGTTTTCTGATATGGTAAACTCTCATCGTCCGTCCCCCTGTTTATCAGAACAGTTCGACCGTCTCGATGCCGAGGATGTCGAGGTGCTTTTCAAGCAGCGTCTTGGAAGCGTAGCAGAGGTTCACCCATGCGCGTTTCTTGTTCTCGTCGGGCTCGTCAACGATGTGGTTCTCGTGGTAGAACTTCGCGAACAGCTCGGCAAGCTTGTAGGCGTTCTCGCAGACGATGTTCGGCGCTCTGTCGCGGAACGCAAGTCCGAAGGCTTCGCCGCTCATGGCGAGACCCAGCAGCAGCGCCCTCTCGGAATCGCTGTAAACGTCGGCGGAGTCGAAGCCCGCGGGAGTGAAGGTCTTATTCAGTATCGAATTGATGCGGGCTACCGAGTAGAGCAGGAACGAACCTGTCTTGCCCTCAGCCGCCATGAACTTGTCGAGGTCGAAGATGTAGTCCTTCATGCGGTGGTTGATGAGGTCGCCGAACTTGATAGCCGCGACTGCCACGCGCCTTGCGATGTCCGCCTTGTCCTCCTCAGCCGAGTGGGTGGACTTGCCCACGATGTCGAGTGCGTAGTCGTACACCTGGGCGTAGAGCGCTTCAAGACGCATAACGCCGCCCTCACGGGTCTTGTAGGGCTTGCCGTCCTTGCCGTTCATCGTGCCGAAGCCGAGATGTTCGAGGGAGCAGTCCTCTGGGACGATGCCCGCCTTCTTCGCACAGCGGAACACCTGCGTGAAGTGCAGGCTCTGACGGCTGTCAACGACGTACCACACCTTGTCGGGCTTCCAGTCCTCAACACGCTGGATGAGGGTGGCGAGATCGGTGGTGGCGTAGATGTTCGAGTCGTCGGATTTCTTGATGATGACGGGGGGGATGGTGATCTTGTCGGTCTCCTCCTCAACGTCAACGACCATCGCGCCCTGGCTCTCGTGGAGCAGTCCCTGAGCGTTGAGGGTCTCCAGCAGACGGGGCACGAACTTCTCCGCGTCGCTCTCGCCGTACCAGTAATCGAAGCTGACGTTCAGAGTGTCATAGTTGCGCTTTACGTCAGCAACGCTGACCTTGATTATCTCTCTCCACAGTGCCATGAACGCGGGATCGCCCTTCTGGAGACCTGCGGTGACAGCCTTTGCCTCAGCCTTGAACTCCTCGTCCTCCTTGCTCTTTGCACTTGCGAAGGGGTACACCTCGTTGAGCTCGTCGGCGGTCAGCGGCAGGCTGGTGAAGTTCGCAGGGTCGAAGCCCTCCTTAAAGCACTCCCACTCGGGGTGACGCACTCTCAGCTCCGCGATGACAAGACCTATCTGGAGTCCCCAGTCGCCCAGATGAACGTCCGAAACGGTCTTTCTGCCCGTCGCCTGTGCGAGCCTTTTGAGGGATTCGCCGATGACTGCCGAACGCAGATGTCCGATGTGGAGCGGCTTTGCAACGTTCGGTCCGCCGTAGTCGAGGACGATGGTCTCGGGCTTTTCAGCCTGCGGGATGCCGAGATTTTCATCGGAGAGCATCTCGGTAACGTAGCCCAGCAGCAGCTTGTCAGAAACGTCTATGTTTATGAAGCCTGCGCCTACGACCTCTATCTTTGCGAGGTCGGCGTCGTCAGTCAGCTTGTCAGCAGCTTCCTGCGCGATAACACGCGGAGCCTTCTTGTAGAGCTTAGCGCCCGAGAACGCGCCGTTGCACTGGAACTGGCAGAGGTCGGGACGGTCGGAAACGACGACTGTGCCGAGGTCGGCCGAGTATCCGCAGGCCTCGAACGCCGCCGAGAGTTTTTCGGTAAGTATCTGTGTCAATGCTTTCATGATTTTTCCTCCGTTTATTGCAATAGTCAACATTATCATTATACCATATTATTATCGCTTTTTCAATACGTTTTTCAAATTTCTCCGCAAAATCGGTGTTATAAGTCCGAACCTTGTCTGAGGTAATGCTGAACCTGTATTATGGTAAAATAATATTGACAATTTTATTGAAATATGGTAAAATAATTTTGTTGAGCGCATTTAATTTAATCATAGTTAAAACAAATGCGGAAAGTATGAGGTGAAAAGAATGGGCAATTCAGACGGCGGCGGATGCGTCGGACTTGTGATAATCATCGGCGTCGTGGCATACATCATCGAACTGCTGGTAAAACTGCTGTCGAAAGTATTTGTCGCGGCGATCAGTATAGTGGGCATATTGCTGCTGGCAATGTGTCTTGTAGGCGCTGTGATCGGCGTATTCTACGCATTCAAGAGCTTTTTCGCGGCTGTGATGGAAGTCAGCGACGACCGAAAGGCGCTGTTCTCGAAGCCGCAGTACACACGCCTTACCCTGCCGAGGACGGCTGACGGAAAGTTCGAATTCTACGAGGACATCTCGCGGGCGAGCTATTTCAACGGCGGTATGCTCAAGGACATCGGCAGCATCCTCAAAAAGACATTCTCGAACAGTGTGAAGAGACTCAGGATATTCGGCAGCAACATATCCGATTCAAGCGGCCTCTTCGGAAAGACTTTCTCGATAATCAAGAACGTTTTCTCGATAATCTCGCTTCTTGTGTTCGGCATGGTGGTCTCGGCGGTGCTGAGCGTCATGATAGTAGTCTCTTCGGTCATCATACTCATATTCTACAGGATATTCTTCTTTGCCGTGCTCTCGGCGGAAAAAGCGAGCTTTTCGGCGAAGAAGATCACAAACCGCTGCGACTTCTGCAAGGCGGAGTACGACCTTCCCGTCTACTTCTGCCCGAAGTGCGGCATTCCCCACAGATACCTCAGACCGAGCAAGTTCGGCATTTTCTACCGCACCTGCGTCTGCCTTGAAAAGCTGCCCGTTACCGCAGGCGGCAAATGTGCGGACGGCAAAAAGCGCAGTCAGCTCACAGCCGCCTGCCCGAAATGCGGAAAGTCGGACAGATCCTCCGAGACACGTCCTCTCGGCATACCGCTCATCGGCGGCGTGAACGCGGGCAAGACCACCTTCAAGACCGCGTTCCTCTACAGCTTCCTCAACGACGAAGCTACAAAGCTCGGGCTCACCATAAAGCTGAACGACAAGGCGATGGAGAACGAGTTCGAGGAGATACGCAGCTGCTTCATCGGCAAGCGTATGGTAACAGAGACACGCCCGGGCAAGGAGTACGACGTTACTTCCTTCAACTTCGTCATCGAGCACGAAAAGCTCTCGGTGCCGAGACTCATGCACATCTACGATATGCCCGGTGAGGTGTTCGAGCAGTCGAACGCTCAGGAGAGCCTGAAACACTTCACGTTCAGTGAGGGCGTTATATTCGTCATCGACCCGTACACCTTGCAGTCGATAATCTCTTCCGAGAGCGACCTCGGCGGCATGAGAGTCGGAAAGATGGATTTCAACACGCTGGTGGAGGTGTTCTGCGAGACCCTCGAAAAGCTGCCGAATATGCCCCGCGAAGGCAAGAAATACGCCATCCCCGTGGCTATCTGCATAAACAAGGTGGACACTCCTTCGCTGAGGAACCGCATCGGTATGCCTGCCGCGAGAAAGCTCATGAACGCAAAGCCCGAGGTCTACAGCGACAGCTACGATACGATGGATATGCTCTGCCGCGAGTTCCTTTCGGCGAACGGCAAGTCCAACGCCGTGACGCTGCTTGACCAGAACTTCAAGTATGTGCATTTCTTCGCCTGCTCGGCTACGGGCAGCATACCAAAGGGACCCGTCAGATTCGTGCCCGAACAGGTGCTGGCGGCAGTCTACTGGATAACCGCACGCTCCGACAGCCAGCTCGCACCGCTGCTGGGTACGGATGTGCCCCATGACATCGACGAAAGCACAAGAAAACGCCTGTCACAGAACAGGTCGGATTACTTCGAGATAATCGAGAATTCTCTCGTTCATTAACAGACAAAACAAGGAGGTAATAAGATGTCGGAAGAAAAAAACGTTCAGGATTTCTGCTCGGATGACGAGGTCATCGCTCCCCCCGCGGAGACGGAAGAAGTGACCGCTCCCGAAGAGGAGAACGCAGGATACCCCGAACAGACAGAGACAGAAAACAGCGCACCTGAGGAAGAACGTCACGGCGGCTACTTCGACACCTTCCCGAACGGGCCTGCGCTCCATCATCCGCCTTCCCCGTCGGTAAAGGAGATACTGAAAAAGACTTCGGGGAACAGCGTCAGCCGCGAACTCATCGACAGCATGATCGAAGAGAACCGCGCGGCGTTCGCGGAGCTGACAGCGAAGAACGAAGCCCTCGCGGCACAGAACGATACGCTCCTCGCCGCAAATGAGAGCTTACAGGCACAGCTTGATTCGCTGGGGGAAAGGCTCGACAGGCTGACCGCACAGGTGGTAAACACCAACCGCGCAGTCACCATGCATGAGACTATCGAGGGCAACCTCAACAAGGAACTGCAAAACTACAAGAACGACTTCTACGGGAAGCTCGCCACGCCTTTCCTCATGCAGATGATATCCCTCTGCATCGAGATGACGAAGGAGCTGGAGGAACTGCTCGATGAGATAGCCGCCAGCGAAGAACCCACGGGTCACGAGGATGTGGTCAGCAGCCTTTCCTACTACGTGGAGAAGATACGCGGTTCGCTTGTGAACAGCGGCGTTGAGATGGAACGTCCCGAAGAGGGCGAGAAGATGGACCCCTTAAAGCATCAGATAGTGCGGACGATACCCTCTGACGACCCCGAGATGAACGGCGTCATAGAGTCCGTCCGCAGCAGCACATACACCTACAACAACAAGATACTGCTACGCGCAAAGGTCGCAGTATACAAATCCAAGTAAACGGAGGATAATAAAATGGCAGAAAAATATGTATTCGGAATAGACCTCGGCACCACCTACTCCTGCATCAGCTACTTTGATGAGAATATGCAGTGCATCCCCTGCCCGAGCATGGAAGGACCTACCACCACACCGTCGGTTGTAAGGCTCGAACCAGGCTGCGACCCCGTAGTAGGTCAGGCGGCAAAGAACACCGCTGTCATCTATCCCGACCATACCATCCAGTTCGTTAAGAGCCGTATCGGCAAGGACGCTACCTTCAACTACGGCGCCGACGGCGAGCTGACCACCACGCCTATCGCTGTTTCGGCTGAGATACTCAAGAAGCTCGGCGAGGACGCCGCAAACCACACCAACTCGGAAGTAAAGCGCGTTGTCATCACCGTGCCCGCATACTTCGGCGACCCCGAGAGAAAGGCTACCGCTCAGGCAGGTATCGACGCGGGCTTTGACGTGCTCGGCATCATCGAGGAGCCTACCGCTGCGGCTATCTACTACGGCATGAACAAGTCCGAACAGCCCGAGAATATCCTCGTGTTCGACCTCGGCGGCGGTACCTTCGATATCACCGCGATGAAGATAGAGGGCAACAACTTCACCACCCTCACCACCGAAGGCGACCACGACCTCGGCGGTAAGAACTGGGACATCGCACTCATCGACCTCGTAAAGCAGAAGTTCGAGGATCAGACAGGCTACTGCGACGGCTACGATTCCGACATCGAGCAGGATCTGCTCATCAGCTGTGAGCAGGCCAAGATAGTTCTCTCCCAGGCTCAGAAGGCTTCGGTAGCAGTTACCATCAGCCGCGAATACAGAGCCGCTATCGAGATCACCCGCGAGGAGTTCGACGACGTTACATCGGCACTCCTCGACCGAGCTATCTCCCTCACAAGAACTGTCATCGACAGAGTCGGCGAGCCTATCACAAAGATACTCATGGTGGGCGGTTCCACCTATATGCCGCAGGTGCGCGAGGCAATCGAGAGAGAGTTCCCCCAGCTTGAGATATACTCCAACGAGCCGAACCACTCGGTATCCAAGGGCGCGGCTATCTTCGCGTTCAACAAGTATGTCAACCCCGACCCCGAGGAGCTGAAGGAGAAGTCCGAGCGCACCACTTCCAGCGGTGAAAAGGCTCTCGTATGCCTCGAAGAGGAGATAGACACCTACAAGAACATCGTCACCCTCGAAAACGAGATAAACATCGTGACCGTTGCCACAAAGAGCCTCGGCGTGCGCATCCTCTTCAACGGCACCCCGAAGATAAACAACCTTATCTTCAAGGATACCCAGCTTCCCGCTTCGGTAACGGCTACCTACGCTACCAACACAGCGAACGCTACCCGTATCCCGATCCGCATCTTCCAGGCAAACAACTACGATGAGTACTACGATGTTGACGACGACCTCCAGATAGGTCAGGCAGTCCTCGAACTTGACGGCACTCTGCCTCAGGGCGCACCTATCGACGTTACCCTCTCCATCTCCGACGACGGACTTATCCACGTAAAGGGCATCGACGTCACCAACAATATCGAGGTAAACGCAAACATCGAGAACGACGCTTACAGCACCAAGTAAAAAACGCTCCCCCTGTGCCTGCGTATTTTCAGGGGTGAGTGCGGGTAATATTTGGGGAAACCCTTTTGAAAAAGGGTTATCCCCCAAACCCCTTTCATAAAACTTTTAATACTTTTTGGCTTTTGGGTAGTTCTACCCAACTTTGTGCAGGTCGGAAAGATCGTAATTCTATTTTTCATTAGCGCCCATCAAGCCGAATTTGGGTAATATGACGGAATTTATGCAAGCATATGACGTGCAAAGGCGCGAGCCGGAGGTTGCGCGGTGTTGCCTTAGTCTGCTCCTTGCCAAAAAGACGTTCAAGGGTGGTTTACGCTTCATTTGAGGAATTGATCAGACGGTCTCTCATGAAACGGTGAGAGTCTATCTTCCCGACCAGAACCAACAGACGACAATATTAAAAGTCTTTGGAAGGGTGTTCTACCACGGTAAGACCCGCACTCAACAGCACTCAAGAAGACAAACAGAGTGAGAGAAAAGCGCGAAAGGGACGTCCTTTTTCGTTTTTCTCTCATTCGCGATACTACAAGGAGAATCCCACAATGGGCCTGTTCGATTTTGACAAGGTCATCTGTCCATACTGCTACAACAAATTCCCGAAGTCGCAGATAATGTGGCGCTGCAATTCGGGCAAGTGCATCCGTCCCGCTGCGCTTGAGGAAGACAGCGTCTACGCGGAATACCACAACATCACGAACCCTGCCGAGAAGCGCAAGCCGCATATCATCCCCGACCCGAAGCCAAAAAAAGGCTTTGTAAAGTGCGACAAGTGCGGCGACGACACCAATATGCAGATATGCCCTGTCTGCCACAGCGTTCTGCCGAAGACCGACGAGAATATCGTCATTTCGGTCATCGGCGTTCCCGGCTCGGGCAAGAGCTACTATGTCGGCACGCTGATAAGACAGCTGAGGCAGTACATGAGCGCTTTCGGCTGCTCGATAAAATTCACCACCGATGAATCGCGCAGGATGTACGAGGACAGGTTCGAGACGCCGTTCAGCAAGCGCATCGTGCTGCCAAAAACAAAGCAGCCCGACGAGAACGCAAACATAGTCGGCGCGAATCTGCCGATACTCTGCGACATCACCGACGACAGGCTGAAAACAAGAACATTCACCTTCTTCGACGCGGCAGGCGAGAACTTCGAGAACGAGGCGATAATGCGCTATGTCGCGCCTTACATCAGCCACTCGGCGGCGATAATACTGCTGCTCGACCCGACACAGATACCTGCCGTCGCCAACACCCTCGTTTCCGAGAACCCCAACGGCGTTTCGGGACGCAGGTCGGTGAACACGGTCAGCTACGAACAGGTGCTGAACAACACCGTCGAGGTCATCCACTCCCACCTGAAATCGAAGGGTCAGATAGACATCCCTCTGGCGGTGGGCTTCTCGAAGTGGGACCTTATCGAGAACTCCCCTACCCTGCGCCCCGACGGCGTTATCACCAACCCGAGCCCCCACTTCATGCGCGGCTTCTCGGAAGAGGACTGCGACAACGTGAGCAGCGAGGTCGAGGGTCTTCTGGCACACTGGGAGTGCCAGAACTTCGTGATGCTGGCAAGACAGCAGTTCAAGACGGTGAAGTTCTTCGGTTTCTCGGCGATAGGCGCGGACATAGAGACGGGCAGGAGCGTGCCGAACATCGTTTCAAAGCGCGTGGAAGACCCGTTCCTGTGGCTGCTGCATAAGAAGAAGATAATCATATGACGGGCGAGACCGTGCTCAGGGCGTCGGGGCTGACCCTCGACATCGGGAAAAAGCGGGTGCTGGACGATATCGGCTTCGAGCTGAAAAAGGGCGGCATCTACGCGGTGGTCGGTCACAACGGCGCAGGAAAATCAACGCTGATACGCACCCTTCTCGGGCTCGAACCGAAATACGGCGGAAGTATCACGCTCTTCGGCTCGGAGGATCTTTCCGCAGGCAGAAAACGCGTGGGCGCGATGCTCTCGGGGGACAAGCTGCCGCCGAAACAGACTGGTGAGCGCTATCTGAGGGAAATGTGTATGCTCTGCGGCTGCGACTGCGGCACGGAGATGTCACGGGTCTCGGCGCTTGCGGGGACGGACAGCTTTCTCGGGCAGAAGACAGGCGGCTACTCCTACGGGATGAAACAGCGGCTCTCGCTGGCAGGGGCACTCGTCGGAAGTCCAGACGCGGTGTTCCTCGACGAACCTTTCAAGGGGCTTGACCCCGAAGCGTCGGGACAGCTGCAAATGACAGTCTCGGCACTGGCAAGAGAGGGCGTCACCATAGTCGTTACCGACCATATACTGCACACGCTGATACAGCTGGGCTGCGAATTCCTCGTGCTGAACGGCGGCAGACTGACACACACCCTCACCTGCGCCGACCTCGCACGCGACCCCCTGCCCGTAAAGCGCTTCACGCTCGGCAGCCGCGCCATGAACGACGAGACTTTCGCCGAGCGCTATCCCGACTTCTGCGGTATCGCGAGGGGGAGCTACGTTGACGTTATCGTGCCAAAGAACAAGGACGTTCCCGACAGCCTCATCGAGGGCTGCACGGAAGTCACACAGCACACCGCCGACAGCGAAGAGATGCTCATATGGTATATCAGCGGAAAGGACGCCACATGAAAAAGCTCACGAAAACGTATATTTATCGGGCTTTGTTCAGCCTGCGGTATGCAGAGCAGCTGATATTCGCGGCTCTGATGGCGGTGTTCGGGGCGGTGCTGGCAGGACAGCTCTCGAAGCTGATGCTTTCGGGGGAACTGCCGCAGGGAACGCTTGCGAGCTTCCGCACGGGCGGCGGCTACACACTCGGGGTCGTGCGTTTCGGCTCGGTGATGCAGCTGAGGATGATGCGCACGAAGGACTTCATCACGGGGCTGCTGTGTACCGAGGGTCTGCTTTCGGTGGCGGCGGTGGTCTGCGTGAAGAACGTCACCGATGTGCTTCGGTACGGCGGCGCGGCAAACGCGGTCAGCCGCGGTGCGAAGCGTCGGCAGGTGTTCGGGGCGATGTGCGTAACGAACATCATCGCTGTGCTCGGCATCGCGCTGGTGACACTTGCTGCCTTCACGGCGGCGTCGCGGATAACGGCAGGCTTTAAGGGCGGCGGCATCGCGGACCTTGAGGACGTGGGGATAATACTGCGTCAGCTGGTCGAACTGACGGCGTTTTCGGTCATGTGTACGGCGGTCGCGGCGGCATACGGGAAGCCTTTGAGGGCGGCGATGACGCTGCTGGGGGCGGTGCTTGTACTGCCGACGGCGTTCGGGTACATGAGGATCATGTACGGAACGGACTTCGGGCTGCCGAAGGTGATAAGTTTTGTGAGGATGCTGCAAAGCGGAATGTTATTGCCGAATATCGGTGATGTGATAGCCGCAGCAGGAATGGCAGCAATATCAGTACTCGCAGGAATAACGATAATGAACAGAAAACGCATAGATATATAAGCATACCCCTCGTCCTCGCCGGAGATCAGGCGGGTCAATGCGCCCCGCCTTAGCTTCGCACGGCTACGCGCTTGGCAGGATATGGGACGGCAGCCCAAAAACAAATGAAGCTGACCCCTCAAAATGAGAAGTCATCTCCGACAAACATTACCTCACCAAAAGCCGCAGACACACCTCTGAAGAAAGTCGAAAAGCGGGCAGTGTGGGACAACGTCCACCACAACAAGACCCACACAAACCAAAAAATCAAAACACAAAAAACCACACACCAACAGAACTCCCCCAGAAAAGAAAGGATGGTAACTATGTCTATCGAACAGTCTATTTTCACTTGCTGCCGTGCCCGACGCGAAACGGGTACAACAGGCTTCGGTTACTACTCCGTGACCGAGGGAATGGACGAGCTTCGCCGCAACAGCCCCGAGCTCTCCATGCTCTCGAACAACTACTCCGCACCGAGAAATCAGGAACTCTGGTGGTCGCAGGAAAGCGACGAGACTCAGCGCGACGCCGAAGAGACCGAGGCGATAAAAAAACATCACCCCGTTTCCTTCGGCTACCGCGTCATCGAGACCGAAGGCGTGAAAAAGGCTGTGTTCACCTACGGAAAGAACCTCGGCAGAGATATCGAGGGCTTCCGACCCGGCAACATCATGGTCAATACCGTGGCAGCCGACCTCGGCGACGTGACAGCTTACCCCTTTGAATACTTCGGCAGCCCCGAGATATTCACCGACTACGACCGCAGCTTCTTCGTGAACGCGCCCGATACCCCCGCCGACCTGCTCGACAGACCCGAGACCCTACACACGGGCGGCAGGATAACACAGGACGACGTGGTCAGATTCATGAACGAGGACGAGCGCAGGACAGACCTCATGCTGTCGATGGTGCAGTTCGTCCTCGACCGCTCCGACCCCGACAAGACTTCGAGACAGGTCATGATCTGCGACCGTATGGAGAATATCATCTACTGGGCAGCCGCAGTCTCCCTCGTGTTCCCTCTTGAGATCGCAAAGCAGTTCTCGTTCTCCACCTACTCGTTCCTCGGCAGCGCCGATTCAAGCTCGGTCAGCCTTGAGGATGTGATGCTCTGCGGCGTCTACTCGTCAGCTGTCAACGGCGACGAACCCGACCCGCGCTCCACAAACTACGACTACGAATTTGAAGCCGAAAGGATAGAATCCGCACTCTTCGACTTCGAGCACGACTTCTTCACCGAAGCCGATATGCATAACAACGCCTTCATGATGATAGTCCGCAGCGCTATGTCGGGCAACTTTGAACAGCTCGACGAGTTCAAGCGGTTCATTATGGAAAAGACCGACTGCCGCACCATCGGCAACGACTACGCACGGGGATGCGGCTGCTTCCTCATCGCGAAGATGCGCCGCCAGCAGAGCCTTGCTTACCTCGCCGACGCTCACTACTTTGCGAAGAAATACATGGGCGCGGACGCCATCCGCACCATCACGGGGATAGCCTACTCCTGCTCCCTCGACAAGGGCGAGATGTCACGATACTTCGACGACATCATCGAGCTGTCGAGAAGCTGCGCCGACGGCAGCAGCGAGGACAGAAAGTTCGTGTACGCACACTGCCTGCACTTTATCCGTGAGGCATTCCTGTCACAGACCCTCTCGCGGGAGGAATATCTCTCCGCAAGCGACAGCATAAAGTCGATATTCGAGGAACACCGCGACAGCTTTGAACAGGCGTTCATAGGCTCCCTCGACAGCGAAGTGATAAGTGAACAGCTAAAGACCATCACGAAAAAATGGGTGCTGATGCACCTTGCGGAACTTCTCTGCCGCGACGCCGCCGCTTCGGGGAAAGACCTCTACAGCCGCGACTGCGCACTCATGCTGTCGGCAGTGTACCGCGCAGTGCTCTCCGAGACCGCTGAACGCGCTGCACTGATAAGCACCTTCGCGAAGATGTTCGGTTCGCTCTCCGATTCGCTGAAACTCTACGACTTGCTGCTTGCCAAGTCCGCAAACGACAGCGAGGTCACGGACGACCTGATGTACTCTCTTGCCGAGCTTGCCGTTAGTTCCGACCTCGGCGGATTCAGGGAGATATACGGCTTCATGTCCGAAAGCCCCTTCCGCGATCAGTTTTTCACCGCCTGCTCCGATCTGGCAGACAGCCTTGACTCTGCGCTGGAGATGTTCAACGATATGCTGGAGACTTCGGAGAACTACGCTTACTACCTGAGGGAGATGTGCGGCAGACTTCTCGACCTGACCGAGAACGACGACTGCGAGACACAGATAAACGGCATCTACCGCGTGTTCCTCTTCGCCGAGAGCAGCGACGCCTTCGGCGTGTGCGGCACAGACCTCTGCATCGAGTTCTGCAACACGCTGTACAACAAGGGCTGCTGGTACAGGATAAGCGACGACTCGGCGGCGATACTGCGTGAACTCATAGAGGGCAGCGGCAGCGACCATTTCGTGGCGGACAGCGCGGCTCACAACATCTTCGTGATGTACTATATAACGAAGTTCGCCGAGACTGCCGACGAGAGCCTGATACCCTTCCCGGCCGACAAAGTGGGATTCCTCGATCTGTCGCTGATACACGAGGATGAATACGACGACGTGGTGAAAGAGATAGCCCACGCCTTCGCACGGAGGAGCATCGCGACGGGTTCGGCAGTGGATGTGCGCTACGACCTGTTCATAGATGTACACGCACAGCCCCATCCGGGGATAATAGAGCGCGTGGCAGTACTGTGGCTGAGAGAGATAATGAAAGCCGCACCGAAAGACTGCCGCGTGAGACTTACGGCTCACATACTCGCGATAATGCACGTTGATTGCAGCGTGGACTTCGTGAAAATGGGGGAGGAGCTGTACGCAAACAAGATAAAATCGGCAGATGTGATCCGCTGCTTTGAAGACAGTGACATCTTGCGGTTCATAAAGGACTGCGGCGGCAGCGAAAAGGAACTGCAAAGGACGGCTTCGGACCTTGCGTCGGGCTGTGAAAAAGCAAAACAGAGCGGAAGCGTGCTCGGTAATCTGTTCTCACGCTTCGGAAGGAAGGGGTAGGATGAACAGGTATTTGCGGACAGCAGTGCTGACGGTCCTTATCGGGCTCTCGGTGCTGTTCACGGGGAATATCACGGCTTCCGCGCTGACGGTAGTCCCCGATTCTGCAACCCGTATCGGTTCTCACTGGTACAAGATATACAGCGATGTCCCCGCAGATTCTTCGCCAAAAGGCAAGGCTCTGGAGCTGTGCAAACAGCGCGGCGGACACATCGCTTATATAGAGGATGCTTCGGAACATCAGCTTGTACTGAATATGATAGCCAACAGCGGGATAAACGGCGATGTGTGCCTGGAGTTCGAGCCGATGTACGCCGAACTGAACGACCTGACGATAAAGTACGATGATAAAGACAGGGCGTTCAGCAATTACGACGTCAAGACGATGGGCGAATACTTCATCTACGTCTGCGAATGGGACGAGGGAAACAAGTCCTCGGAATTCAAGACAGACTTCGGCAAAAAGCTCATTCCCGACAAGACAAAGAGCTTCGGCAGCAGTCAGTACAAGGTATTCGGCTACGGGCTCTCATATTCGGACGCTGCGCTGTTCTGCCACGCCATCGGCGGTCACCTCGTTTCGATAGACAGCGAGGAAGAGAACAAGTTCGTCACCAAGCTCATCAAGGATGACGACAGCAGCAGGTCGATGTTCTGGATAGGCACGCGCTACGACGGCTCGATCGGCAAATGGTGCGCCCCCGACGGTACCCCGTCCGATTACACCGACTGGAGCTCGGGGGAACCCACAAACTACCTGAACGGCGCGAATTTCACCGTCATCAACCGCAGCGTGGGGCTGTTCGACAAATACAAATGGGTGGCCGAGTTCAATGACGGCTTCGTGGGCAGCGACCTGAAGGAATCGAGCGCCTGCTACGGTTTCGTCTGCGAATGGGAACCGGTCTGCGGCGGCGAGCGGTACTTTCACGGCAGCACCGAAAGGACCGCCACCGAGAGGCCGAACTGCATCACCGAGGGAAAGATCTCGGTGGTCTGCAAGGACTGCGGCGAGACCCTTGAGGTCATCCACATCCCGAAAGATCCGCATAAATACCGCATCACAGGCGTGGTGAAGAACATAAAGGTCGTGGGACTGACGGTCCGCGAATGCTCGGTATGCGGCGACCGCACCTTCGACATCGACTGGAAGAAGATATGGTTCGAGCCGCTGATACTTCTGGCGGCGGCTGTGACTTCCGCGGCGTTCATATCGGCATATGCCGACTACAGGCGCGAACACGGCTCGGGAGCACCGCCGATGTGGGCGCTTCTGCTCGCGTTTGCGATGATAGCGGCGGCGGCTCTGACGGCATACCTCATCTTCATAAAATAGGTGGAAAACACCTTGGATGAAAGCATATTCATATTTTCGGAAATATACAGAATCTTCAAAATTTATTAATTGACATTTTCCCCATAAGAGAGTATAATTTTTAAAATATAATAGGTATCAATTAATCATACGGCGAAAAATGAAAAGAGAGGAAGGATCTTGATATGCTGAATACCAATTTTGACGAAAAGTTCGGAAAGCAGGGACTTACCTTTGACGATGTGCTGCTCATACCGGCAGAATCAAACGTGACCCCTAACATGATCGACCTTAAAACAAAGCTGACCGCAGGTATCACACTCAACACACCTATCATCACCTCCGCTATGGACACCGTTACCGAATCGAAGATGGCGATCGCTATCGCTCGTGAGGGCGGCATGGGCATCATCCACAAGAATATGACCATCGAACAGCAGGCAGAAGAAGTTGACAAGGTAAAGCGCTCGGAAAACGGCGTTATCGCAAATCCTTTCTCGCTCACGGCTGACAAGTCTGTTGAAGAAGCAGACCAGCTCATGGGCAAATACAAGATCTCGGGCGTGCCGATAGTTGACGACAACGGCAAGCTCATCGGTATCCTCACCAACCGTGACCTCAGATTCATCACTGATTTCAGCATATCCATCGAGAGCGTTATGACAAGAGACAATCTCGTTACCGCTCCCGTAGGCACCACTCTTGAGGACGCACAGAAGATCCTCATGAACCACAAGATCGAAAAGCTGCCCATCGTTGACGACGACGGTATGCTCAAGGGTCTTATCACCATCAAGGACATCGAAAAGGCAGTTCAGTACCCGAACTCCGCAAGAGACGCAAAGGGCAGACTCCTCTGCGGCGCTGCTATCGGCGTTACCGAGGACGTTCTCGAAAGAGCGAAGGCGCTGGTTGACGCTCAGGTAGACGTGCTCGTGCTCGACTCGGCTCACGGCCACTCGCAGAACATCATCAACTGCGTGAAGAAGGTCAAGGCTGCATTCCCCGACATCCCCGTTATCGCAGGAAATATCGCTACAGCAGCTGCTGCCGAGGCTCTTATCCAGGCAGGCGCTGACTGTGTAAAGGTCGGCATCGGCCCAGGCTCCATCTGCACCACAAGAATCGTTGCAGGTATCGGCGTTCCGCAGATCACCGCTGTTTATGACGTTGCCTGCGTTGCTCAGAAGTACGGCGTTCCCGTTATCGCTGACGGCGGCATCAAGTACTCTGGCGACATCGTGAAGGCTCTTGCGGCAGGCGCAAACGTTGTAATGCTCGGAAGCCTGCTGGCAGGCTGTGAGGAAGCTCCCGGAGAGATGGAGATCTATCAGGGCAGATCCTTCAAGGTATACCGCGGCATGGGCTCTATCGCAGCTATGCAGAAGGGTTCCAAGGACAGATACTTCCAGACAGGCAGCAAGAAGCTCGTTCCCGAAGGCGTTGAGGGACGCGTTCCTTACAAGGGAGCCGTTTCCGACACCATCTTCCAGCTGACAGGCGGTATCCGCGCAGGCATGGGCTACTGCGGCGCTAAGGACATCCCGACCCTGCACCAGACTTCCCAGTTCGTGCGCATCACAGGCGCAGGACTCAAGGAGTCGCACCCCCACGACATCTACATCACCAAGGAAGCTCCGAACTACTCGGCGCAGATGTGATCTGACTATGATCATCCCGATTTGTGTTGCCTGCAATACAAGTCGGGATTTTTTGCTGCTGTCTGCGGAATTGCCGTGGGAGAACCTTCCGAAGACTTTTAATATGTTGACAGATAGATGTATTCGGGAAGACAGACTCTCGCCGCTATATGTGTGATCCGCAGTCCTGCTGATTCCAAAAAAGGCACTTCCGGTATTTCCGAAAGTGCCTTTCTGTTACTTCGAGGACGGGTTGATATAGTTTACGGGGTCGATCCACTCGCCGTTCTTTTTCAGCCCGAAGTGCAGGTGCGACGCCATAGCAGCTTCGATCTCGGCGCTGTCACCCACCGCGCCTATCGTCTGCCCTGCCTGAACGCTGTCGCCCTCTTTGACCGCGACCCCCGACGAGAGGTTGTAGTAATACCCCATCAGTCCGCTGCCGTGGTCGATGATGACCGTGTTGCCCCACAGCGGGTCTTCGGCGACGGCTGTCACCTCGCCGCGGTTCATGGCACGGACGGGAGTTCCGCGCTCGGCTGCGATGTCAACGCCATCATGAGTCTTCCAGATGCCGAGAGTCTCGCTCTTGACCAGCTCGCCGCCCGAAAAAGGCTGTAAGATCTCGCCGTTCACGGGCATGACGTTGGGCTGTGTTTTGACCTCAAGAGGCGGCTCGGAGCTCGAATCCTCCTGCGAACTGCTGTCGGAAGGCTTGTCCTTCGCGACCCCCGTCTGTTTCAGGTCGGTAGGCAGCGTGTCGGGGATGCTGACATCGAGCGGTTCGGCTGAACCGATGTTCAGATCGTAGCTTTCCCCCGCAGTCTTCACCGCCTTGGAATAGGCTGTCACGCCTGCCCCGACCGTCGCCACGAGCGCAGCCGATAAGGCGATGTACGCGCCCTTACTGCCGATAAGTTTTGCCATTTTTGTGTCCTTGAGTGATCTCATTTCAGTCACCGTTCCTTTCATGTCACACGTTTAAGTGCTTTCGGAAATAGTATGGACACAGAAGAGAAATATATTCAGCATCTGGCAGGAAAATTCGCAAAAATTGACTGCCCAAAACCCGCTTATATCGCCCTTCATGATACGTTATATCCTATGGGAATAGTACTGTTTTTCGCATTATCTACAAGGTGAATGCGGAATTATTGTTCAAATCGACGTTTTTTTAAAAAAATTTGGATATAAATGAAAAAATGTATTTTTCCACTTGAATTATAAAGATTTGTGTTGTATAATTAGTTATATGCTATATTCTATATAAGTATGTCTTACTTAGCATAAGTAACTTAACTAACAGGAGGTTGGTGCTATGAAGGAAAAAAACCTGATTCCGTTTAACGGAACGGAAGCTCAGGAACAGGAGCTGAAAAAGGTGATCGCAGAGCATCGCGATCAGCCGGGCGGACTTATGCCTACGCTCCAGAAAGCACAGGGCATCTACGGCTATCTGCCTATCGAGGTGCAGAAGATGATCGCCGACGGTCTGGGAATTTCCCTTTCCGAGGTGTACGGTGTAGCTACGTTCTACTCCCAGTTCTCGCTTACCCCGAAGGGCAAGCATCGTATCAGCGTCTGTCTCGGTACAGCGTGCTACGTTAAGGGCTCGGACAAGGTGCTTGAGGCTGTTGAGAACCGTCTCGGTATCAAGTCGGGCGAATGCACACAGGACGGAATGTTCTCAATAGATTCCTGCCGCTGCGTAGGTGCGTGCGGACTTGCTCCCGTAATGCTCGTTGATGAAGACGTTTACGGCAAGCTCACACCCGATCAGGTGGGCAAGATACTCGATTCCTACCTTGAAAATAAAGGAGGTAACGAATAATGACTATTGCAGAACTCAATAAGATCTATGACGAGTACTCCGATCTCGTAAAGGTCAGAAGACTCGTTGCCGAGGAAGGCGCTAAGCTCGCCGAGAAGACCGGCTACAGAAAGCAGATCCTTGTTTGCGGCGGTACAGGCTGTACTTCGTCGGGAAGCAAGAAGGTCGTAGAAGCTCTTGAGGACGAACTCAAGAAGCAGGGCCTTGAGAAGGAAGTTCTCGTTGTAAAGACGGGCTGCTTCGGTCTCTGCGCACTTGGTCCTATCATGATCGTATACCCCGAGGGTGCTTTCTATTCTCAGGCTACTCCCGAGGGCGTAAGAAGAGTTGTTGACGAGCACATCAAGAACGGCAACATCGTTAAGGATCTGCTCTATAAGGAGACTGTTCACGAGGACGGCTCCATCAATCCTCTGTCCGAGACTGCTTTCTATAAGAAGCAGAAGAGAATCTCCCTCAGAAACTGCGGCGTTATCGACCCCGAGAACATCAACGAGTACATCGCAACCAAGGGCTATCAGGCTCTCGCTAAGGTACTTACCGAGATGAGCGAGGACGACGTTGTTCAGTGCCTGCTCGATTCCGGACTCCGCGGACGCGGCGGTGCGGGCTTCCCCACCGGCAGAAAGTGGATGTTCGCTAAGGGCGCTCCCGGAGACGTTAAGTACGTTGCTTGTAACGCTGACGAGGGCGACCCCGGTGCATTCATGGATCGTTCCATCCTTGAGGGCGACCCCCACGCTATCATCGAGGCTATGACCATCGCTGGTCACACCATCGGCGCTCACCAGGGCTTCATCTATGTTCGTGCTGAGTATCCTGTTGCTGTACAGCGTCTTGAGATCGCTCTCAAGCAGGCAAGAGAGTACGGCCTCCTCGGCAAGAATATCCTTGACACCGGATTCGACTTCGATATCGAGATCAGACTCGGCGCAGGCGCATTCGTTTGCGGTGAGGAAACTGCTCTTATGACCTCTATCGAGGGTAACCGCGGTGAGCCGAGACCCCGTCCTCCGTTCCCTGCTGTAAAGGGTCTGTTCGGCAAGCCTACTCTGCTCAACAACGTTGAGACTTACTCCAACATTCCTCAGATCATCCGCAAGGGTGCTGACTGGTACGCTTCCATGGGTACCGCAACCTCCAAGGGCACCAAGGTATTCGCTCTCGGCGGTAAGATCACTAACGTTGGTCTCGTTGAGGTTCCGATGGGAACTACTCTCCGTGAGATCATCGAAGAGATCGGCGGCGGCATCCCCAACGGCAAGGCATTCAAGGCTGCTCAGACAGGTGGTCCTTCCGGCGGATGCATCCCTCCCCAGCACATCGATACTCCTATCGACTATGAGTCCCTGTCTGCTATCGGCTCTATGATGGGCTCCGGCGGACTTATCATCATGGATGAGGACAACTGCATGGTAGACGTTGCTAAGTTCTACCTCAACTTCACCGTTGATGAGAGCTGCGGTAAGTGTACTCCCTGCCGTATCGGTACCAAGAGACTCTGCGAGTACCTTGAGAAGATCACCGAAGGCAACGGCACTATGGAAGACCTCGACAAGATCGAAGAGCTTTCCAACCACATGAAGAGCTCGTCGCTCTGCGCACTCGGTCAGTCCGCTCCTAACCCTGTACTTTCTACTATCAAGTACTTCAAGGACGAGTACATCGACCACATCGAGAACAAGCACTGCACCGCAGGTGTCTGCAAGAACCTGCTCAGCTATGAGATCATCGCCGATAAGTGCAAGGGCTGCACGCTCTGCGCAAGAAACTGCCCCGTTGGTGCTATCAGCGGTACTGTTAAGCAGCCCCACGTTATTGATTCCGCTAAGTGCATCAAGTGCGGCGTCTGCATGAACAATTGTAAGTTCGGCGCGATCATCAGGAAGTAAGGGAGGAACAATCATGGCTAATGAAACTACAGAAATGATCCACCTTAAGGTCAATGGCATACCTGTTGAGGTACCGAAGGGAGCTACTCTGCTCGACGCTGCTAAGGCTGTAAACGTTGAGGTCCCCACTCTTTGCTATCTTAAGGATATAAACTGCATCGGCGCTTGCCGTGTCTGCGTTGTTGAGGCTGTAGGCAGAAGAGGTCTGCTCGCTGCCTGCGTATACCCTGCTGAGGAAGGCATGGAAGTACTCACAAATACTCCTGCTGTACGTCACTCCCGCAAGACCACGCTTGAGCTGCTGCTCTCCAATCACAAGAAAAAGTGTCTCTCCTGCGAGCGCAGCGAGATCTGCGAGCTCCAGAGACTTGCTCGTGAGTACGGCGTTGACGAGGATAAGTTCAGCGGCGAGAACGATGAACAGTTCCCCATCGACGACAGCTCGGCTTACGTTGTCCGCGACAACAACAAGTGTATCCACTGTATGCGCTGCGTTGCCGCTTGTAAGGACGTTCAGGGCGTAAGCGTTATCGGACCTATCAGAAGAGGTTTCGCTAAGCACATCGGTTCCGCTTTCGACATGGAGCTTGCTGATGTTCCCTGCGTAGGCTGCGGTCAGTGTATCGTTGCCTGTCCTGTAGGCGCTCTCACCGAGAAGAGCAACACAGACAAGGTTTGGGACGCTATCGCTGATCCCAACAAGAAGGTAGTATTCTTCACCGCTCCTTCCGTTCGTGCAACCGTTGGCGAAGCTTTCGGTATGCCCGTAGGAACCAACGCTGAAGGCAAGATGGTAGCTGCTATCAGAAGACTCGGCGACGTTAAGGTCTTCAACATGGACGTTACCGCTGACCTCACCATCATGGAAGAGGCTAATGAGCTCATCGAGCGCATCTCCAACGGCGGCACAATGCCTATGTTCACTTCCTGCTGTCCTGGTTGGGTAAAGTTCTGCGAGCACTACTACCCCGATTTCCTGCCGCACCTCTCCAGCTGCAAGTCCCCGCAGCAGATGTTCGGCGCAGTTCTCAAGAGCTACTACTGCGAGAAGAACGGCATCGATCCTAAGGATCTGTTCGTTGTCAGCGTAATCCCCTGCACCGCTAAGAAGTTCGAGGTAACCCGCGAAGAGCAGAGAAGCGGCGACTTTGACGATGTAGATGTAGCACTCACCACCAGAGAGCTCGCAAGAATGATCAAGAACTCCGCTATCAAGTTCACCGATCTTGAGGATGAGAAGTTCGACGATCCGTTCGAGATCGCTACAGGCGGCGGCGCTATCTTCGGTGCTACAGGCGGTGTTATGGAGGCTGCTCTCAGAACAGCTGCCTGCATCCTCGACGGTTCCTCCAAGGCTGTTGACTTCGTAGAAGTTCGCGGCACTAAGGGCATCAAGGAGGCTACCTACACCGTAGCCGGCAAGGAGATCAAGGTCGCAGTTGCTTCCGGTCTTGCTAACGCAAGAAAGGTAGTTGACTCTATCATCAGCGGCGAAAAGGACTACACCTTCGTTGAGATCATGGCTTGCCCCGGTGGCTGCATCAACGGCGGCGGTCAGCCTTATCAGACTGATTCTGTACGCAACTACGTTGACCTCAAGGCTCTCAGAGCTAAGGCACTCTACGACTACGACGTAGACAGCAAGATCAGAATGTCTCACGAGAGCCCTGTTATGAAGGTCCTCTACGATGAGTACTTCGAGGCTCCCGGTAAGGAGAAGGCACACCACCTGCTCCACACCACCTACGTTAAGAGAGGCAAGTAATTGTAATTGCACTTGCACTTGACATAACGCAAGCTTTACGCTCCCGTCCGAATGGATGGGAGCGTTTTTTGTCGTCCTCGGGCTTTGTTTTTTTCTTGGGGGAAACCTTTCTGAAGAAAGGTTCTCCCCCAAACCCCTTTCCAAAGACTTTTAATGCTTTTTGGCTTTTGGGTGATTCTTCCTTGCTTTGTGCTGATCGGGAAATGTGGAGTTCTCTTTTTCAATGGTCTGCTCCTTGCCAAAAAGACGGGCGAGGGTGGTTTACGCTTCATTCTGCGGAGAGGATATGGGCGAGCGTAAATATAGGATAGCAAAGAAAAAAGGCGGAAGCAAGCCCCCGCCCTACATAACAAAATTCCCGAAAATAACAGAATACATCTCTTGAAATGGTGATAGTCTATCTTCCAAATCACGCCCAACGAACGACATATTAAAAGTCTTTGGAAAGGGGGTCTGGGGGGAGAACCTTTCTCCAGAAAGGTTTCCCCCCAGCATGACCCGCACTCACTCCCCCAGCAATCGACGAGATATGTTTGACACGGCGGTGAAAAAGTGGTATAATTAGTCTGGGCAAACTGCCTGAATACTTTAACAAAGGAGAACTATCATGGCTGATGAAAGAATACCCAAGCGTGAAGAGCTTGACGTAAAGGATACATGGAAACTTGAGGACATCTACCCCACTGACGCGGACTGGGAGAACGACTTCAAGAAATTCGAGTCTATGACCGAGAGGTACACCGCGTTCAAGGGTAGGCTCGGGGAGAGCGCGGAGACTCTGCTGGAATACTTCCGCCTGCGCGACGAGCTCGCGGTGCTTTCCGACAGTCTTGTGAACTACTCTATGCGCAAGAGCGACGAGAACACTGCAAACGCCGAGTATCAGGCGATGGTCGCAAGGCTGATGAGCGCTTACGCGGCGTTAAGCTCGGCTTCGAGCTTCGACACGCCCGAGCTCATCGCGATCCCCGACGACACCCTCGAAGGCTTCTACAAGACCTGCCCCGACCTCGAACTTTACCGCAGGGCGCTGGACAACATCCGCCGCCAGAAGGCTCATATCCTCTCGGAAGCTGAGGAGCGCATCCTCGCCCTTTCCTTCGAGATGGGCAGGGCGCCCGAGAATATCTTCTCGATGTTCTCCGACGCCGACCTCAAATTCCCCGACGCTGCCGACAAGGACGGCAAGCTTCATCAGCTGACCCACGGCAGCTACATCCCGCTGGTGCAGTCCTCCGACAGGGTACTCCGCAAGAACGCCTTTGAAGCGCTCTACCACACCTACGACAGCTTCAAGAACACCTGCGCAGCGACTCTTTCGGCGCAGGTCAAGATGGTGAACTTCTACTCGCAGGCGAGACACTACGGCTCCGCCCTCGAAGCGGCGCTGGACAGCACCGAGATACCCGTCGAGGTCTACCACAACCTCATCTCGGCGGTGCATGACAATATGCAGTATATGTACGACTACGCGGCTCTGCGCAAGGAGCTGATGGGGCTCGACGAGCTGCATATGTACGACCTCTACACGCCCATCGTCTCCGACTTCGACATGAAGATAACCTTCGAGGAAGCCAAGGAGACCGTGCTTAAAGCGCTGTCGATCATGGGCGAGGAGTACGTTTCCATCCTGAAAGAGGGCTTTGAGAACCGCTGGATAGACGTTTACGAGAACGAGGGCAAGACCAGCGGCGCTTACTCGGCGGGCGCGAGAGTTCACCCCTACGTGCTGCTCAACCACAAGGACACCCTCAACTGTATGTTCACGCTGGCGCACGAGATGGGTCACGCGATACACAGCTACTACTCCAACAAGTTCCAGCCCGTGGCTTATTCCGACTACAAAATTTTCGTGGCTGAGGTCGCTTCCACCTGCAACGAAGCTCTTCTGATGCAGTACCTGCTGAAAAACACCACCGACAAGAAGGAAAAGGCGTACCTCATCAACTACTTCCTCGAACAGTTCCGCACGACCCTCTACCGCCAGACCATGTTTGCGGAGTTCGAGCTGAAAATAAGCGAGATGGACGCGGCAGGCGAAGCACTGACTGCCGAAAGCCTCTGCAAGCTCTACCGCGAACTGAACGAGCTGTACTTCGGCGAGAACGTCGTCATCGACAGCGAGATAGACCTGGAATGGGCAAGGATACCGCATTTCTACTACGATTTCTACGTTTACCAGTACGCGACGGGCTACTCGGCAGCTATCGCGCTCTCACAGCGCATCCTGAACGAAGGCGAGCCCGCAGTCCGCGACTACATCGACAACTTCCTGAAGGGCGGCTGCTCGGCTGACCCCATCTCCCTGCTGAGAGGTGCAGGCGTGGATATGGCAAGCCCGAAGCCTGTTGCCGACGCGCTGAAACTGTTCGGAGAGCTTATCGGTCAGATGCGCGGGCTGATGTGAGCTCATGCCTGTCTGGAATCCGTGGCACGGCTGCAAGAAGCTCAGCCCCGGCTGTCAGAACTGCTACGTCTACAGGCGTGACAGCAGCATCGGCAAGGACGCTTCGGAGATCACAAAAACGGGGAGCTACGACCTGCCGCTGAAAAAAGACCGTCAGGGCAGGTTCAAGCTCACGCCCGAGAGCGGCGTCGTGTTCACCTGCATGACCTCGGATTTCTTCCTGCCCGAAGCCGACGGCTGGCGCGAGGGCTGCTGGGACATCATCAGGCAGCGGAGCGACCTGCACTTCCACATCATCACCAAGCGCATCGACCGCTTTGCAGAGTGCATCCCTGACGACTGGGGCGACGGCTGGGAGAACGTCACGATCTCCTGTACCTGCGAGGATCAGGAACGCGCCGACTTCCGACTGCCCGTCTTCATCGGGCTGCCGATAAAGCACCGCCGCATCGTCTCCGAACCCATGCTTGAAGAGATAAACATCGAGAAATACCTCGCGGACGGGCTTATCGAACAGGTGACCTGCGGCGGCGAGTCGGGCGAAAATGCGCGGCTGTGCAGCTTCGACTGGGTGAAGGAGCTTCGCCGTCAGTGCGTTCGCAGCGGAGTGCCGTTTTACTTCAAGCAGACGGGTGCGCTTTTCCGCATGAACGGCAAGGATTACCGCATCGAACGGCGATTTCAGATGGCGCAGGCGGAAAAATCGGGCTACAGCTACACCCCGAACACGGGCTGCGCCGACCGCATCCGCTACACGCTCCCGACCCGCGCCGACCTGTTCGCAAGGCTCGCAAAGTCAACTTTCCGCAGCCGTTTCCGCCTCTCGGACGAGGACAGGCAGTACATCGCCGACAAGGGGCTCGATGTGATACGCGCCCACGCCGCCGATTTCGTGGCGAAAAAACTCGCCCCCGAAAATCCCCCCAAGGACGGCAGGCAGACCCCCATGCGCGGTCACCCCATCTTCAAGGCACAGCACGCCACCGCCTGCTGCTGCCGCGGCTGCCTCGAAAAATGGCACAACATCCCCTCGGGCAAGACCCTCACCGACCGCGAGTGCGCCTACATCACCGACGTCCTCATGGACTGGGTGGTTAAACGCCTGTAGAGTGCAGGTCTTAACCGGGGAAACCCGCCTTTTTCTTTGCTATCCTATATATATCCGCTCCGCAGAATGAAGTGTTACGCACTCACGAACGTCTTTTTGGCAAGGGGCAACCATATAGGAGAAGAACACCAAACTTCCCGACCAACACAAATTAAAGAAGAATAACCCAAAAGCCAAAAAGCATTAAAAGTCTTTGGAAATGGGTTTGGGGATAACCTTTCTTCAGAAAGGTTTCCCCCAAGAAAACAAAAAAAGGCACTTCTGTCGAAAGAACAGGAGTGCCTTTTTGGTTCAGTTGAATCGGTTTTCAAACATTGCTGCGAGTTCGTCGAGGACCTGCTGTTCGTTCTCGCCGCTGACTTCGAGGGTCGGTCTTGCGCCGCAGTCGATGCCTGCCATCATGACAGCCATAACGGACTTGGCGTTGGTGCGTTTTCCGTTGTAGACCAGCGTTATCTCGCAGTCCTTATACGACTGTGCCGCCTTTGAAAAAACGCCTGCGGGTCTCATGTGAAGGCCCTCGTCGTTGAGCACAATTACAGTTTTTGATACCATTTGCATCCCTTCCTTTCATGTTTTGTCACATTAAATCTTTAGCTTGTTAATATTATAACACACTTTTCTGCATATTTCAACAGGCTGCGGCAAAATCCCTTGAAGTGCGGCAATATTTTGGCATTGTAAACATTTTTTTTAGTGTTTTTTGTTTATTATCACCATTGTGTGAAAAAGTTCGCGCTATTTTTGTATTTCATGATAAAAATATTGTTTTACGATAAAAACCTATTGACAAACGATTTTCTTTGTGCTATAATCATATCGGACAAAGGAAAGGAGACAGCCGAAATGACACAGATAAAAAAGACTGCTCTGAAACTCTCGGCTGTGCTTCTGCTGATAACGGCGGTGCTCTGCCTGACCCATCTCACGGAGCTGCAAATGACGTGGTATATGCTCACCCACGCGGAGGACTTCGCGGCGATAGAGCGAGGGTTCGACGCGGTGAAAGAGGGTTCGCAGTACAGGCTTGTTTACAGCGGCGGCAGCTTCGAGATCGACGCTGCAAAAATAGTCGCGGCGGACGCGGAAACGACCCGTGCGATGGATCGCATCACCGAACACTTCGGGACGGACTGGGCTTATTTCGCCGACGGCAGCGTGTTCGTCCTTGCAGGAGGGCTCCGTGTCGGAGAGGTCGGCAAGGAAAAGTCATATTATTTCAGGCTCGGAAACGGCAGGCGGCAGGTTTGCAGCCGAGTGCATGACGTGGGTTAGGAGGAGAACATGAAAGTGGCAACAGCAGGTATCGGAGAGGTCATTGCTTTTATGATAATCGCGGCGTTCGTCGCGCTGCCCATCGTGCTGACGGGCTACAACTTTTATTTTTTTGTGAAGCCGTTCGGCACGCTGACCCCGAAAAAACAGAGGACGAGGTTTTTGTGCTATCTCGCAACGCCGATATTAGGAGAGCTTTGTCAGGGGTTGTGGATCAGTATGTTCGTCGGCGTTTCGATGAAACAATGGAACGAACCGATCATCACAGGCGGCGCTTCCGACGAGAACTTTCACAGCCTGACCGCGAGCGGTCTTGACTGGTGGATGTACACGCTCCTGCTGCTTTCGGTGCTGGCGGTGTGGTTCATGAACGTCCGTTACGACACGCGTAAGCCGCCGCTGGTGAGCGTTCTGCTCATCGGGCTTGCGGCATCGGCGAACGTGGTGAGCCTGCTCTACTGCATACAGCTGAGCAAAAACCTCGAAAAAGAGGCCAATATCCTGGTGCTGTACGTCCTTCCCGTGAACTGGCTGCTCATCACCCTGCGCACCCTCGCAGACGAGTTTGCATCGCAGGTGAAGCTGATGCGCGAGAACGGCGAACCGACAGGATTAAACGCTTTTTTGTGCAAACTGTTCACGTCGAACGGCGGACGGTTTGGCGTGATATTCACAAGCCTTGTACCGATCGCGGCGGTCGTCTTCATCATACAGATACTCGCAGGTCAGGGCGCGGACGCCTTCGTCAAGACCTTCACCGACACCGCCGACTGGACGTTCTCACAGCAGACTCCGCCGCCGCCCGAATACTACGAGGGACACTACCTCTGCACCGTCGCGGCAGGCGGGCACCACAAGCTCGTGAAACCGACCAGGTACGGGGTGCGCCGCGGCGAACGCATAATCGTCAACCGTCAGCTGTGCATCGCGAACGCCTTCGAGGATCTGATCGCAGAGCGCACGCCCCGTTTCCACAAGGCGGTCCGCGGCTTTTACGACCGACACGGCTACCCCATCTGCCGCTTCATCACCACCCCTCTCCGAGCCGACATCACCTACCTGCTGATGAAACCCCTCGAATGGGTCTTCCTCGCAGTCCTCTACCTCTTCGACCCCCAGCCCGAACGCCGCATCGCTCGGCAGTATACGGGGAGATAATTTTACTTTTTGAAAACCCGCAGGCACTTTCGTCACCCAAACGACAAAAGTGCCTGCGGTCAGTTTTCGAGTTTTCCCAAGGCTGATGCCTGTTCGAGAAGGCGGGCGTTGGCGGCGTTGGTGGTGCCGAAAGTGGTGAGGGTACAGACGGCGCGGGGGCATTTGGCGAGCAGTGCCGAAGCTTTCGCGTAGGCGCTGTCGCTGATAGGCTCGAAGGCTCGTTCAGTCACGACCTCTGCCGCGAGCGCCTTTGCCACGGGCAGTTCGGCGTCGTTTTCGTGCAGCACACCTGCCGCGAAGGGCACGCCCTCACGCCACAGCCTGCGGTAGACCGACACACCCGTTCCGCCGCCGCCGATGACGAACACCTGCGGTTCGCCGCCGATGCGCTGCGGTTCTGCGCTGCCGTAAAGCTCACAGAAACTGCCCTCGGGAACACCGTAAAGCTCGGCTATCCTGCCGCCCGAGAATATCTCTTCGGGGGTGCCGAGCAGCGGCTTGTCCGCAAGGCAGAGCACCCTGTCGGAGAAGCGCTGGGCAAGTTCCAGCTCGTGCAGGGTCATCATGACGGCTATGCCGCGTTCGCGCACAAGCTGTCTCAGCAGGGTCAGCAGGCGTAGCTTCGCGCCGATGTCGAGGTATGAAGTCGGCTCGTCGAGCAGCATTATCTTCGGCTGCTGGGCGATGGCGCGGGCGAGCATCACGCGCTGCCGCTGACCGTCGCTTATGAAACGGAAATCGCGGTCGGCGAGATCGGTCACGTCGGTGAGCCGCATCGCGTCCTCGACCACCTCGCTGTCCGACTTCGACAGCAGTCCGAGCCTGCCAGTGTAGGGGTAGCGCCCCGACTCGACGATGGCGCGGCAGGTCATGCGCTCAGCGGTGATGCGGTCGGTCAGCATCAGCGACATTATCCGCGCAGTCTCCGCCGCCGTCATGCTGCCGAGACCGCGCTCGCCGATGTACACCTCACCCGAGATGATGCTCAGCTGACCCGTGACGGTCTTCAGCAGCGTGGATTTTCCCGAACCGTTGCGCCCGATGACGGTCAGCACCTCGCCCTCGCGGAGCTCAAAGCTCAGACCCTCGACAATGACGGTCTTTCCGTAGCCTGCCGAGAGCCCTTTTGCGGAAAGCAGCTCCATCAGCCTGCCCTCCTCTCGCGTTCGCGGCGCAGCATGATGAATATGACCACAGGTGCGCCGAACACCGCCGTCACCGTGCTGACGCTCAGCTCGGTGGGGGCGAAAAGGCTTCGTGCGATGAGGTCGCAGGCGAGACAGAAGGCTCCGCCGCCGATGAATGCCGCAGGGATGATGATGATGGGCTTCGCCGTCCCGAAGATGCTCTTTGTCAGGTGCGGGACTGCAACGCCCACGAAGGACACAGGCCCCGCAAACGCCGTCACGCACGCCGAGAGCACGCTGGACAGCAGTATCAGCGCGGCGCGGAAAAGCCGTATGTTCACGCCGAGACTCGCGGCGTAGCCCTCGCCGAGGCGGTAGGCGTCCATCGGCTTAGACAGCATGAAAGCCGCCGCCGTGCCGAATGCCACAACGGCTGACATCACCTTGACGTCCCCCATGTCCGTGCCCGAGAAGCTGCCCTGCGACCAGTTGTGCAGGTTCACGATGTCGGCGTCGCTTGCGAAGGTCACGGCAAGCTCGGTCACGGCAGAGCATATGTAGCCGATCATAACGCCTGCGATGATGAGCTGAGCCATGCTCTTCACCCGTCCCGAAAGCAGCAGCACCGCTCCCATCGAGAGCAGCGAACCCACGAACGCAGCCGTCACGAGCATCCCCGAGTTCAGCAGGAAGCCGTTTTGCAGGGCGGCTATCATGGTCAGTGCGACCGTCAGCTTCGCGCCCGAGGAAACGCCCAGCACGAACGGTCCTGCGATGGGGTTCCCGAAGAAGCTTTGCAGCAAGAATCCCGACACCGACAGCGCACCGCCCAGCAGCATCGCCGCTGCCGCACGGGGCAGTCTCACCTGATACACGATGGTGTTCGCAAGCCCCGACGAGGGCGAGAACAGCTGACGCAGAGCTTCGCCTGCGGTCACGCTCGAACTTCCCACCGTCAGCGACAGCAGAAAAAGAGCCACCGCCGCCGCCGTCAGCATCACAAACCCCGCCACATATCTGAACTTCACTTCACTCACCACACACCTTTGATTTTAGATAAGAAATTAGAGATAAGAGATACGTTGTCCGCTTCGCAGACGGATCTCAGCTTGCCCACAGATACCTTTTCTCCTCAGATCGACAGCAGTTTGTCGGCGTCGATGACCGAGATGCGCTCGCCGTTTTCGCCGTGGGTTATGCCTTCGATGACGCTGTCGTCGTCGAGGGGGATGAAGTTGTTCTCAAGGCTCACCGAGGTCACCGCTTCATCCACCCTGACCGCCGCCACCGTGTTGCGGCTGTTTATCACCATAAGACAGCTCCTGCCGCCGTACTCCTCGGGGGCGGGAAAACCCAGCCGAAGCCGAAGGTCGATGACGGGGATGACATCGCCCATGCGGTTTATCACACCGATGATGCAGTCGGGCAGGCAGGGCACGCTCGTGAACTCACTGCGCGTGATTATCTCCAGCAGCACATCGATGCGGAAAGCGTAAAGACCGCCCTCCGAACGGAAGATGACCGCAGTCTCCATTTTCTCGTTCTGAATGTCCTGTTCAGCCATGCTTTACACCCTGCCTTTCATTATCTCGCCTGCGTCCATGACGAGAAGTATCGAACCGTCGCCCAGCACGCTCGTGCCCGAAAGCCCCCTCTCCTTCAGACCGAAGCCCGAAAGGTACGGCGAGAAGGGCTTGATGACTATCTGCATCTCCTCGACTATCTCGTCGGTGAAGAGGGCGGCTTCGCCCTGCGGCGTGCTGCACACCAGCATGATGCCGTCAGTGAGGTCGCGCTTGCCCCCCGTCAGCCCGAAATGGTCGTCGAGACGGATGACTTTCAGCACCTTGCCGCTGCCGTGTCTCAGCACCGACTCCTTGCCGTCGGGGGTGACGATGAGCTCGTCGGCTTCGGGGCGGAACACCTCGCTCAGGACAGTTATCGGCAGGGCGTATTCCTGACCGCACAGCCTGATGCCCATGCAGGAGCTTATGGACAGCGACATCGGCACACGTATCGTGAAGGTCGAGCCCTTGCCAAGCTCGGAATCGACTTTCAGCGTGCCGCCGACCTTTTCGAGGTTCTGCTTGACCACGTCCATGCCAACGCCGCGTCCCGAATACTGGGTGACGGCGGTGTTGGTGGAGAAGCCTGCCGCCATGATGAGGGCGAAGCATTCCTCGTCGGTATACTCGCCCATGGGCTTTGTGAGGATGCCCTTCTGACGGGCTTTTTCCAGCAGTACGTTCGGGTCCATGCCTGCGCCGTTGTCGGTGACGGTCACAAGCACGTCGTTGCCCTCATAGAACGCCGAGAGCGTAACGGTGGGCTTTTCGGTCTTGCCTGCCGCGGCGCGTACCTCGGGGGTCTCGATACCGTGGTCAACGGCGTTCCTGACCAGGTGCATGAGGGGGTCACCCAGCAAATCCGCCACCGACTTGTCCACCTCGGTGTCCTCGCCGACGGTCACGAGCTCGACCCCCTTGCCGAGGGTCTTGTTCATGTCGCGCATAACGCGGTTCATGCGGTTGAAGGCGCCGCTTATCGGCACCATTCGCACCGACATTACGAGGTCCTGCAATTCATCGGTGAGCTTTTTCAGCTCTCTCGCGCTCTTCTCGAAGTTCGGCATACCCGTTTTGTACGGCGCAAGGTCGGACGAGTGCAGTACTCCCGACTCGGAGATGACCAGCTCCTGCACGAGACGCATGAGCCTGTCCAGCTTCTCGATGCGCACCGAGATCATCGCGCCGCCCTTCTCCTCCTGCTTTTTCGCAGGCTTTTTCTCCTCCGCCGACGGGGCGGGGGCGGCAGGCTGTTCGGGGGCAGGCGCCGCCTGAACGGGTTCGGGCTTCGGGGCTTCGGCGGCCTTGCGTTCGAGCCGCAGAACGTCGCAGACATTGATGCCCGAGTTGAGGTGATCCTCGATGGTGTCGGGCTTGTCGGTCTTTACCTTGACGATGAAGCCGTTCGCCGAGATGCGGTCGCCTGCGTTGTCGTCGTCCAGGTCGGCGGGGTCGGTCATGAGCACCTCGCACTGAGCCTTGACCTGATTGAGCAGCACCATAGCGCGGATATCGGGCATCATGCAGGTGGACTCATAGCTGACCCTGAACGCGAAAACGTCCTCGCCGTCGTCGGGCGCGTAGTAGTCGGAGCCTCCCGTGCCGCCGCTCTTCTGTGCGGTCTGCACCTCGGCGGACTTGCCCTGCATCTCCGCCGCGAATGAACGGCACCTTGCAGTCAGGTCGGAGAAGTCGGTCAGGGGAACGCTGTCATCGCCGAGATTTTCCGTCTCGTACTTGAGCCCGTCGGAGCCCTCATAGAGCAGCTCGTAAAGGCGCGGCTTGTCGTAGCTGATGTTCGGATCCTCGCGGATGAGGGAGAAAAGATCCTCCAGCGAGTGTGCGAGCCCCGACATATTCGTAAGACCCATCATCGCCGCCGAGCCCTTGACGGTGTGCATTATGCGGAATATCTCGCCCACATCATCGGGAGTCAGCACATCGCTCTCGGTGCGCATAAGTATCTCGTCGAGCTTTTCGAGCAGCTCGCTGGTCTCGAACACGAACATATCCAGCATGGCTTCCATGCCTGCTTCGTATTTCGGCATTATGACCGACCTCCTTGTCTTACGGTGGATTATGCAGGGAGCTTATCCCTCTGAAAAAGTGCGGCGAAACGCCGATATGTTCCTGCCGTCGGGTCTGCCGTAGATCGCAAAGCAGACCTCGTCGAACAGCCTGCCGAAGCCCTCGTCAACGAGCACCTCGCGGAAATATCCCGAAACGTCCTCGGGCTTGTTGCCGAAGGCTCCGCAGCCCCACGCACCGAGCACCAGCGCGTTGTGACCGCGTACAGCGGCGGCAGCGAGCATTATCCTGATGCGGCGCATCATGGTCTCGCGGATGGTCTTTCCCGAAGTGAGCATCGCGGCTCCGTGACGGTTAGGTGCGGGGAGAGTCATGACAGACGCCATGAAGGGCTTTTCCAGCAGCTGGCACTTGTTGTCGCGGAAAACGCATACGTCGGGGGAATAGAGCATATAGTCCGACTCGACCGCGCTTACGTGGGAATTATTGTATCGGTACATCTCCGACGCGGCTCTTGAATTAATCGAGGCGTAGAGGGTGCTGCACCTACAGAGCGCCTCCTCCTGCGCGTTCGCGCCCAGCATGAATCCGCCGCCCGGGTGATGGGCGTTTGCGAAGTTCATGACGAACGGCTTTTTGAACCTCTGCGCCGCCTGAAATGAATCCTCGGCAGTAACGGTCACGCGGCAAATCTCCTCGTCGGGGATCCTGAGATTCAGCAGTTCGGCGCCTTTTTCGGGGGAGTAGACCACCACCGCCGCGAAGTCGTGCTTCGGCAGCTTCACTTCCCTGTCGTCCAGCGTGTAGCTGCCTTTGTTGGTTATCTCGATTGTCTCTTTTGCAATGGCGATATTGTTCATACGGTCTCCTTTCAGAACAGCGAGTAGCCCTCTCGGGTACACATCTCCTTCACCAGATCATACCGCACGAAGCGGATGACATGGGATTTGCGTTTCAGACCCACCGTGCAGACCACAAGGGTGCAGGTGTTGTTAGTCAGCTGGAAGGGGTTGCGGATGATGCGTATCATGCTTATATTTTTCTTTGGCAGGAACACCTTGTGGAACTGATAGCCTTTGCAGTAGTTGAGTACCGCACCCGTATCATCGAATCCCACCGAGGTGTTGAACGCAGCAGCCGTCTTGACTATCACCAGCCATATCAGCGGCACGGTGACGATCGCTATCAGCGCGTTAAGGTCGGGGTTGTGGTTCGGGAAGTAGCTGTCCAGCAGCTTTATGGCGAGGGGCGGCAGCGCACAGAGCATCGCGGGCATCGTCACGAAGCGCCGCACGCCGTTTGCTCCGACGGTGTCTATCTCGGGCTTCGGGCGCGGAAGTTCGGGGACGAGCAGCTTCAGCGAAGCGTTCATCTGGTCGTAGGTGGTGATGGGGATGAGTGCGCTTATCTCGCGCCTTGACTGGCCATAGCCCGCGCAGTCAAGGGTCACCGAGCAGATGTGGAACAGCTTCATCAGCAGCGTCTGGGTGAGGTCGTAGTAGTTTATCTTGTCGCGGCTGATGATATGGCGGCGCTTTATCAGCACGCCGCTCTTGATGAAGAACTGTCTGTCGGAGCGTCCCACCGTGAACGACCAGTGCCTTGCCAGCGTCGCGAGGAACGACACGAACCAGCCGCCGATAACGAGTGCCGCCAGTGCGAGTATCACCTGCGGTATGGTCTCGGTCAGCCGCAGGAAACGGCTGTCTATCTTCGTGACCTCGCCGTTCACGCGCTCGAACACTGCCCTCTCGCCCTCGATGCCGACTATCTTGCTCACCTCATACATGAAGGTGCCGTACAGCAGCATACCCGTCAGCGCCGACGAGAACAGCAGCGAGAAGATGAACAGATGCGTCTTTTTCGGCGAGTAGCTTATCCGCGGCTTCTCCTTTGAAAGGCTGCTGACGAAACTGTAGAGCGCGTCGGAATTGCGCTGTGACAGCACGAGCTTTATGTCCTGTCTGCCCACCGATTTCGCGTTGGTCTCAATATATATCTTGTTTGCGCCGAAGGGACGGTTATACCAGCTCTGACAGAAAGACACGGTAGTGAACTGTGTGAAGTAGACCTTCGTGCGTATCATACCGAAGAGTCCCGTCTTCGCGGAGATGCCGTCAGGCTCGATATCGAAGCTGACGAACAGCCAGCGCAGTATCGCAACAGCGAAGATGACCGTGATGGTCAGTATATCCAGCCAGCTGGTACGGAGCCACTCCTGAAAGTGGAACTGCATCGCGATAAGGCGTTTTGAAAGCGGTATCAGCAGCAGCCACAGGTTTCGCGAGGAGTAGTCCAGCAGCTTTATCGGGTGCTGTCTGTGCCTGAAAAAGCGCCGCACAGCGTCAAGCCCTCTTTTTGCGTTCATCGGGTGACCTCCTCAGCGCTGCTTATCATGCCGTTGATGCGTGCCGCGATGTCGAGAGCGTCGCTTTTTTTCAGGAAGCTCAGCACGAGCCGTGCCCCCAGCGCATTTATCATCACGAAGTTGAAGCCTGTGAGCACTCCGAGGGGCGTGACCAGCACCGACACCGACTTGACCGAGCTTACGGGCATATAGTCGCTGCGCGTGTTGACAAAGCCGCCTGCCGCCGCTATCTCGCTGCCAGTCAGCACGACCTTCGCGCAGATAAAGTAATGCGGCACGATGACAGCCGCCGTGAGTATCACTATCGACCACATTATCATCGAAACTATCTTCAGGTACTCCTCGGGGATAAAGGTGACATACCTGTAAATGATGTAATTCAAAGCAGCCCCGACGATACACAGCAGCACGTAAAACGTGAGCATCGCCCGTTTGGCAGGCAGGTACTTTCTCAAAGCTCCTCTACTCCCTCGGATGGATTTGATTCAGACAAGAGAAGCGGACACCTTATCTCTCATCTGTTATCTGCGAAGTGTTTCACAGTTCGCAGGAGGCGTGTCTGGTTACGTGGCAGCCCATATTTACGGAGACAGGCAGACCTGCGATGTGGGTCGCGGACTGTTCGATGTTGACTGCAAGGCAGGTCTGTGTGCCGCCGAAGCCCTGCGGTCCGATGCCGAGTTTGTTGATCTTTTCGAGCATCTGCGCTTCGAGCTCGGCGTAGAGGGGCTTGGGGTTGCGCTTTGAAACGCTGCGGCAGAGCGCCTTTTTAGCGAGGTACGCGCACTGCTCGAAGTCGCCTCCGATACCTACGCCAACCACCATCGGAGGGCAGGGGTTCGAGCCTGCCTGCGCACAGACGCCGACCACCCAGTCAACTATCTCTTCCTTCGTAACTGCGGGAGTCATCATTTTCAGCTGCGACATATTCTCGCTTCCGAAGCCCTTCGGAGCGACGGTTATCTTCACCTTCTCGCCCGAGACGATGGAAAGGTGGAGCACAGCGGGGGTATTATCGTCGGTATTGACTCTTTCGAGGGGGTCGCCAACCACGGATTTTCTCAGCAGTCCGTCAACGTAGCCGTCGTGGACGCCCTTGTTCACGGCCTCGTTCAGGTCGCCGCCCGTAAGGTGAACGTCCTGTCCCAGCTCGATGAACACGACCGCCATGCCCGTATCCTGACAGATAGGCAGTTCCTCTTTTTTCGCGGCTTCGAGGTTCGCTATCATATCGTCGAACACGCCCTTGCCTACAGGCGACTTCTCGGCTGCGGCGCCGCATTTTATGCACTCGCACATATCATCGGGCAGAACGCGGTTTGCTTTGATACAGAGCTCTTTTATTGCTGATGATATTTCTGCTACGTTTAATTCTCTCATTTTATTCAATTCCTTTCGGATGGGTTTTCAGGGTGGATTTGTGGTTTTTTTGGGGGTGTGCGGTGTTCGCTCATCGGGGACGCTGTTCCCGTACCCCTGCCAGCGTGTAGCCGTGCCTTGTCTCTGGCGTGGACGTGGCGTTTGTTTCGTCGGGTTTATACTATTTTTCCGCCGATTATTACCGTTTTCGGTTCGCTCATGACCTCGAACGGATCGCCCTCAAACAGCACCATATCCGCTCTCTTTCCGACTTCGATACTTCCTGCAAGATCTGCTATCCCTGCGATCTCCGCAGCATTTATCGTGACCGCTTCAAGCGCCTGCTCATACGTCATGCCGTTCCTGATGCATATCCCCGCCGTCAGCAGAAGATACTCTATCGGTGTCTCGCTGTGGTCGGTACAGATAGCGGTCTTGATGCCGTGAGCCGCCAGTATCCCTGCGTTCGCAGGGGTGACGTTCGCCATTTCGGGCTTGCACGGGTCAGTGATTATCGGTCCCACCACCGCACAGGCGTTCTCCTCGGCGAGTTCGTCGGCTATGAGATGCCCGTCGGTGCAGTGGATCAGCACATAATCCAGCCCGAACTCCTTCGCGATGCGCACCGCCGTGAAGATGTCATCGGCGCGGTGGCAGTGAAAATGTGCCTTTATCTCGCGCCTGAGAAGCGGTATCAGCGCTTCGTGCTTCATGTCCAGCTCGGGGAGCTCGCCCTCCTCGGCGTTCTCCTTGTCCTCCATGTAGCGTTTCGCCTTCGCCAGCTCCTCACGGATGATAGAGGCTATCGCCATGCGTGTGAAAGGCGATTCGTCGCGGTTCATGTAGGTCATTTTCGGGTTCTCGCCCATTGCGAATTTCATGCCCACGTCCCGAAGCACCATCTTGTCGATGCGCTTGCCCGAGGTCGAGACCGCCGCGATGCTGCCCGAGATAGGGTTCATCGAGCCGGGGGAGATGACCACGGTGGTGATGCCTGCCCTCAGCGCCTTCTCAAAGGACGCGTCGAACGGGTTGATAGCGTCGGTGATGCGCAGGTGCGGAGCGCAGGGCTCGCTCTCCTCGTTGAAGTCCTCACTCTCGACCCCGACGCCGTTCGTCGTCAGTCCGACGTGAGTATGCGCGTCGATGAACCCGGGATAAAGGTCAGCACCGTGAGCGTCTATCCAGTCAGCCTTTACCGCCCTTGCAGGCTCTCTGCTGACCTCGGTGATGATGCCGTCCTTAAAGGTGACGCTCCCCGTGAACACCTCGCGCTCGGCGTTCATCGTATGTATTTTTGCATTATATATTACCATGTAAAAACCTCATGTCTGATTTGGTCTTGCCTTCCGTCTAACAATAGTGCTCCTGCGGGATGTTTTTTTCGGGGGAAACCCGCCTTAGCTTCGCACGGCTTGAAGAAAGGTTCTCCCCTTGCCGTGCGTAGCTAAGGCGGCCCCCATTCCAAAGACTTTTAATATGTTGTTCGTTTGTTATGGTCGGGAAGATAGTCCCTTGACATTTCATGAGATGGCATCTGAAGAATACCTCAAATGGTGCGTTACGCTTCATTCGGCGGAAGCAAGTTATACCTTATCTCTTAAAACGGTGAGAGTCTATCTCCCAAACCACGACCAACAAACGACATATTAAAAGTTTTAGTGAGGGGGGGTGGGGGAAGACCCTTTTTCAAAAGGGTCTCCCCCAAGAGCACCCGCAGTCAGTCAGCACAAAAATCAGTTGGTAGAGCCGAAGCCGCCTTCGCCGCGTTCGGTGTTGTCGAGGGTGTCGGCTTCGACAACATCGGGCATTACGATAGGCGTAACGACCAGCTGAGCGATGCGTTCGCCGTCTGAGATAGTGTACGCCGTATCCGAGCTGTTATGCAGCGGTATGAAGATCTCGCCGCGGTAGTCGAGGTCTATGACCCCGACGCAGTTTGCAGGTGCGAGCCCGTGCTTGGTCGCAAGCGAGCTTCGGGCGTAGGTCAGCAGAACATATCCGCTCTCCGCTTCAAGCTGAACGGCTATACCTGTCGGGACTTTCGCGGTCTCGTTCGGTGCGATGGTCAGCGGTGCTTCAAGGCACGCCGACAAGTCCATGCCTGCGCTTTGTGCGGTCATCCTCTGCGGAAGTACTGCGTTTTCTCGCAGGCGTTTTATTTTAAGGTGCATTTGTCCGGATTCTCCTTGGATGGTGGATTGTTGTTTGTGCTGTGGGGTGGTGGGGTGGTCTTTTGTGTGGGACTTCGTCCTCCACGCCCACTTGTGTTATTTCTTTTCCGAATTCACTCCCCTGTAGTATAGACCGCGGGTGATATGTCCGCAGTCGGTCAGGGGGCGGCATTTACGTATCAGCGAAACTACCTCCGCCGTCCGCGACGGGTTCTCGCTGTCAAGCTCTATCTGCAAAAAGTCCGCGCCGCGTATATCCTCGCGCTTGTCGGACATGGATAAAATGTCGGAATTCAGTATCTCAACATACCCCTGCGCTTTTGAACACCTCACAAGGAATGACCTGCCCGTGCGGTCGAACAGCGTGTGCGTGCAGTTTTTGCACCCCACCTGCGCCGATATCGGACAGTTCGCGGTCAGCATCAGCGGCAGTCTGCCGTATACGATGATACCTCGCGGCAGTGTTCCGCCCAGCGCGTTTATCTGACCCGTTTTCATCTCGGGAGAGACTACCGCCGACTTCACACCCAGCTCGCTCAGCATTCCCAGCGCGTCGGTGTTGGCGGTGTTCAGCCCGTGTGCCGCGTGCGCTTCGAGCCCGAGCTTCTCCGCGATGACGATGTGCGCGAAGTTCGTGCAGAGCACCTTCCCGATGCCGAGTTTCTTCGCTTCGGTCAGCCGCTGTACGTCGCGCCCCTCGTTGAACGTGAATCGCGGCATGACGGCTCCGAGCTTCTCCGTCGGGAAAAGCCCTGCCGCTTTTTTCAGCTCCGCCGTGTCGAGCGGCAGCCACGCTGTCTCTATCTCGTCGGGGTCGAGCTTCGAGAGCTGTTCGGCCCTCTGCGCACTGATGCGGATGCTCTGCTCCCGAACGTCGTGACGCTGTATCGGCTGACGCGGAACATCTTCAAAAGGCACGGTACGCGAATAATGTTCCTCACGCTGAGCCGTGATAGCCGCGCAGATGCTTCGGCGCGCTTCGCCCCAGAACGAGTTCGGCACGCTCAGCCCCTCGCCTATCTCGCAGGTGAAACTTCCCGCTTCAAAAAACGTGTCGCCCAGCTTCGAGAGCTGACGTCTTACAAGTTCCTCATCACAGGGGCGGTTGACAGCCGCTTCGGGGGCGCCGCCCTTGTACTCGGCGTACAGACCGTTCTCGTCGAGAGCGGACACGGTCACGGGCTCGCCTTCCCTCACCGTCACGAAAATATCCAGCTCCGAGCACTTGCGTTCGCGTCGGTAGAGCTCGTGTATCTTCGGGTAGGCGGCGTTTGCGGCTTTGCTGTCGTCGGCAGTGCGTCTGCCGAACATATTGAAGCCCAGCTTGCCTTTCAAGTAGCCGTCGGTGAAGCCCCCGCGTGAGAACACCGTCCTCAGCAGAGCTTCGTCGTACTTCTCCCCTGCGAGCGCCTTTGCCGCACAGTTCGCGGAGAGAGCCGCGTATTCGGGACGCTTCATCCTGCCCTCTATCTTCATCGAATCAACGCCGAGTTCGGCGAGGTGCGGCAGATCGCGCAGAACGCTCATATCCTTCAGCGACAGCGCATAGTATTCCTTGCCCCTGACCGCGGTACACGGCAGACGGCAGGGCTGTGCGCAGGCTCCCCTGTTGGCACTTCGTCCGCCCACCATCGCACTCATAAGGCACTGTCCCGAAACGGACATACAAAGCGCCCCGTGAACGAACACCTCGGTCTCCATATCGCCGCCCGAAAGCTCAGCGATAACGGCTTCGGGCAGTTCGCGTGAAAGCACCGTCCGCGTGAAACCGAGCTTTTCGGCGAATTCACAGCCAGCCTTCGTGTGCAGGGTCATCTGCGTAGAAGCGTGAAGTTCAAGCTGCGGACACGACCTGCGCACCGCCGCGACGACCGCCAGATCCTGCGAGATGACCGCGTCGATGCCCACCTCGCAGAGCAGGCGGAGCGTGTCGTCCAGCTCGTCAAGCTCGCTGTCGAACAGCATGGTGTTCACCGCCGCGTAGACCTTGACGCCGCGCTCGTGACAGTACTTCACCGTTTCGCGCAGATCGGCTTCATTGAAGTTGGTCGCGTTCGCCCTCGCGCTGAAACGCTCCAGCCCGAGGTAGACCGCATCCGCGCCGCTCCTGACCGCGGCGAATGCCTGTTCCTTGCCGCCCGCAGGCGAAAGTATCTCGGGCATTACTTCTTGTTGACGCCGTTCACAGGCGGCTGACCGAGTGCGCGTCCGATGCTGCCGCGGACTATCTGATCGGCAGTCGTTTCCTCGGCAAACGCAGTCCTGAGCTTTATCTCGCTCTCAAGCTGACGGATGCGCTCGTTCAGACGCTCTATCTCCTTGTGGAGCTTCTCCACCTCGGCACGCGACTCGTTCGCGTCGTCGGCGTAAGCGCTGATCTGGGTGCGGATATTCTGCTCCGTCTGCTTGTTCTTGATGAGCTCGTCAAGGCATTCGAGCGAGATTATCGCGGCGGCATCCTGTATCGACAGCGAAGGCTTCATCTCCCTGAGCCTTGAGAATCTGTCGTTCAGCGTCGCAGCCAGCTTCTCGGTGTACTCGGGCGTCTCCTCGGTCACCATCGGATAGCTTCTTCCGTAGATATTGACAGTTACATTATTTTTCATTTTACATCAGACCTCCGTCCTTTTTTGCCGCTTCTTGTCAGACCTCTTCTGTAAGCGGCTATACATAGTTATATTATACTATATTTTTAAGCAATTGTAAAGAGAAAGTGCAAAAAAATCTGTGGTCGGGAAGACAGTCCCTTGACATTTCAAGAGAGACAATCTGACGAATACCGCAATTGAAGCGCAGACCACCATCGACCGTCTTTTTGGCAAGCGGCAGACTATTGAAGAATAGAACCACTAACTCCCCGACCTGCACAAGTTTAGAAAGAATCACCCAAAAGCCAAAAAGTATTAAAAATTTTAGGAAGGGGATCTGGGGGAGAACCCTTTTTTAAAAGGGTTTCCCCCAGCAAGATCCGCACTCACCAAAGAAGCAAAGGCACTCACGTCGGAGGGACTAGAGTGCCTTTAGGGTCAGTATGCTTTTTGTTTGCCGCAGTTTTTGCAGACTTTTTTTATCACGCCCGAGAAGTCGCCGCCGCAGTAGGTGCATTTTTTGTGTGCCTGCCATTCTATCTGGCGGTCGCGGAGTTTTTTGAGGTATGCGGGGAACACGCGGATAACGTCGTCCTCGTTGAGGTGGGAGTAGCGGATGTCGAGCAGTTTGGGGCAGTTGACGAACACGCCGCAGTCGGGGTCGAAATATGTATCATCGCCGATGGTTATCATCTCAAGATTCTCGCACCCCTCGAACGCGCCCTGCGAGTCGTAGCCCATGAAGCCGAGGGAGTGCGGGAGCTGAATCACCGTCAAAGACACGCAGTCCTTGAACGCTTCCTTGCCGATCTTCTCCAGCTTGATGGAGAGTGCGACCTTACTGAGGGCGGTGCATCCTCTGAACGCGCCTTCGCCGATCAGCTTGATGCGGTCGGGCACCTCGATCTCTTCAAGGCAGGTACACATCTCGAACGTAAGCGATTTAAGTTCCTTTATATTGACGGGCAGTTCAACGCGGAGCAGACGCGTGCAGTATGCGAACACGCCCTCTCCGAAGTCGCTGACGCTCATCGGAAGTTCTATGCTGATAAGGCTCTGACAGCGCATGAACGCTCTGTCGCCTATCTTATCGACGGTGTTCGGCAGGTGTATCTCGTTGAGGGCTCTGCACTCCGCGAACGCCTCGTTCTCGATAACGACCACGCTCGGCGGAACGGTGATTGACGCCAGCTTCATGTTGTCCGCAAAAGCCCGTTCACCAATGACCCGCACACCGTCGGGAATTACAAATTCTCTGTCACTGCCTTCGTAATGCACGAGGGTATCCCCTTCTATAATAACGGCAGTGTTGTTCTCCGCAGGCATATCGCCGCCTCCTTTGATTCCTATCTCCATTCTATATTAGCATTACTCCCTTTTACAAAAGCGCTCCCGCGATAAATCATTATTTGCAGGGGTGAGTGCGGGTTTCTTTGGGGAGACCCTTTTGAAAAAGGGTCTTCCCCCAAACCCCCTCACTAAAACTTTTAATACTTTTTGGCTTGTGGTGCTTCTTCCTTAGTTTGTACAGGTCGGGAAAATTGTGATTCTACTCTTAGGTAGCTTGCCCCTTGCCAAAAAGACGTTCGATAGAGCGTAACGCGCCATTTGAGCGTATTCATCAGATGTCATCTCTTGAAATGTCAAGGGACTATCTTCCCGACCACAACAAACTGCAAACATATTAAAAGTCTTTGGAATGGGGGCCGCCTTAGCTACGCACGGCAAGGTGAGAACCTTTCTTCAAGCCGTGCGAAGCTAAGGCGGGTTTCCCCCGGTAAAACCCGCAGTCAGCACCACAAAAGTAAAAGGGTTCAATATTATTCGATACTCATCACGAAGATCACAAGTGCCATGCTGATCGTCGTCAGCCACAGACCCAGCAGGATTATTATAATGCTGTGACCGTCTATTGCGAACTCTCTGCTGCCGAGTTTCAGCCTGCGCATTTTGTGTTCGCCGTCCTGATATATTTTGCTGCGAAGCACGTTTTCGGCAGGGAAAATGTTCGGAAGGCGTTCGCCGCCGATGCTGTACCATGCAGTCTCGAAGCTCCGTCCTTCTTTTTTCTCGAAACCGTCGAACCTGCCCTTAGCCTTTTTCGACAAGAGGAGCAGCACGGTCATCACAGAGAAGAACACGAACATCAGACCCAGCACGACAGCCGAGCCGATGAGCATAGCCTTCGCAACATATAATAAACTCACGCCGAGCAGCACTATCAGCACTGCAATTATCGCGATAACGACTACCGCTTCCACGCATCCACCTCCGAAAACTCCCGTAAATACAAAAAGACCGCTGTGCCGTCGTAAGGGAAAATAAAACCCGCTAAAGCAGGACGGGTAAGACGACCCATGAGAATCACGCTCCCTTCGTCCGTATCTCGGTTAACACGGCCGTTTGCACGGGGTGCCGAACGGGAGGTCTGCATTATCTCACGGAGTGCGAATCCCTGATTACATAAGTGTTGGATTAAATTGAACCCTTACTAACGTACACCGCAGTCTGTATTTGCATATTTAGTTCAGCGGACGACCTGAGGGATCAAACCTCTCCGTCATCCTCAAAGTCATACATTTCTCTGAGCCTTTCGATGAACACAGCTCCCACGCGCTCATACTCGGCATCGTCCTCGATGGTGACCATCATTTCGTCGTCGCCCTCATACTCACTCTTGAGTATCACGACCTCGCCGTCGTACTCCAGCAGTTTTTCGGGATCATCGAAATAAGGTGTCAGAGCGAAATATTTTTCGCCCTCGTACTCCATCACGTCGAGCAGCTCAAACGCCTGTTCATTGCCGTCCTCGTCTTCAAGGGTATATATATCGGGGGTGTAATCATTCATCCCGTCTTTGATCTCTTCTGACATGGGCATTATCTCCTTTCCCGCGGTACTCCATACCGCTCAAAGATATTATATCACACTTATAAAAAGTTGTCAAGCAAAAAAATAACCAAAAAACCGTCCCAAAATTTGCACAAAATAATTCTAATTTTTTTGAGAATTTCTATTGACAAGCTACAAGATTTGTGATATACTAAGAACATAGAAAAGCAGAACACCTAAAGCAAACGAAAAGAAAGCTCAGGAGGCGGGAGCCGATCGGGGCGCTTAACGGAAGCGAAAAGGTTTCGGAGCTTTTCATAACATATCCGCAGCAGGCGGAGGCTACGGTCCGGACAAATCCCTGCCAGACGTACCAATGTTCGGGGTGTACCGCAGGTGCTGCAAATTTTAGCGAAAGGAGCGAGTCCAATGGATGTATCAGAAATTAAGCAGAGTTCTCCGAGGCTCGCCGAAGTCTGATCATAAGTGAGGGCGAAGATGTGAGGACAGTGACCCGAATTCCGGGAAGCGAACAGTCCACTCCCCTTTTAAGTAAGTTGTACGATGACTCGGTAAGGCTCGGTTACGATGTAACTACCACAACGTTTATGCAGCTTGTACTCTGCTATAAAACATCACCTTAAAACTGAATCCACGGCACAGACCGCGGGACTTTATAAAACAGAAAATCTGTACGGTCGATCAGTACCGTAAATCCGATATAAAAGGACGTGGTTGTCATGATCGAAAGGCTCTACAGACTTGATATATCATGACAAAGGAGTGTTTCCGATGCACAGGTAGAAACTTTTTCAGACGAATCTATTCGTAAGGGAGTTGAGGTCTTATGAAAGTCCTCTTTAAACTAACGGATATTAAATAAGTCAGGAGTGTTTCCCATGTACTAAGCAGAATTTCCCCCGACAACAAGATCGTCAAAGGAGTTGTTGCTCTATGAAAACTTCAAGAAAGTTTACGATCCCTTAGAAAGTCAGGAGTGATTCCCATGTACCTATCGGTAAGGCAATCAGATCGCCGATAGCCTTTAACCAAGGCACCTTAACTTAGAATCCAATTGCTTCGAGCAGCAGATCGGGCTCGGAAACGGATGCCGCTAATGTCACGGCGACCGGAGTACGGGGGATCGGGCAGCGAGAGGCTTGCTAAAATATTACGACTGGAGTGGTGCTTGATGATCAAAATGAGTACCTGTACGAGACGGAATATTTAGATGTAAGGAGTGAGTCCAAAGGTTACTTTAGTTTGGCATTAGGATCTTAGATTGAGCCGAACGTCGGCTCTCACCAAGCGCACGGTGCGCAGAACGCAGATCAGGGTTCAGACCGCTAATGTCACGGTCGTCGCCACCCGAAGTCCGCGGGGCACACGGAGTGTATGCGATATTTTATCGACAAGGAGTGATGCATAATGAAAGTGCTCACGGTAATGAGGATGAATATTTAGCAGGAAAGGGTGAGTCCAAAGACTAATTCAGCTTGACATTAGGATTTATTACACAGCGAAAGGAACGAGTCCAATGAGATAGGGTACCTTTTAAAATCTGTGAAAGGTGTTTATTCCAATGGCTTAATTCGATAATTCAGCTCTGCGATCGGCGTTCGGTCGCAGAGCTTTTCATTTCTTTCTTTTTTAGGCGGTGAAATTCAAACGTCCCCCCACCCATCCAACAGACGACATATTAAAAGTCTTTGGAAGGAGGTTCTCCCCCAGTTAAACCCGCAGTCAACAGCAAATATTCCGTTATATTTTGTCACAGCTTCTCAAACTGCGGCTTGCGTCCGCGGTAGACGGCGATGTATTTAAAGCCTGCCTCCTGCGCCAGCTGTTCGCCGTCGTCTATCCCTGCGCCCAGGTCTGCCGCCTTGTGAGCGTCCGAACCGACCGTGATTATCTCGCCGCCGCACTCGCGGTAGAGCCGAACGTATTCGAGGTCGGGGAGCGTCCTGCCAAAGCGCTGACGCAGTCCCGAAGTGTTGATCTCGATGCCGCGTCCGTTTTCCGCGAGGGTTCGGAAAATCGCTCGGATGACCTCGTCATAGCGCTTCATGTCGAGCACGATGCCGCACTCGCCCGTGATGTACCGCAGCGGATAGGTCAGGTGTCCAAGCACGTCGAAACTCACCTGTCGGCACATTTCGAGCGTCTCGGCGAAGCAGTCGTCCATCAGGGAGTATATCTCGGCCAGCTCCATTTTGCGGTAGTCGAGCCAGTAGAAATCATCGCGGTCGGCGTTCATATGGTGCGACCCGATCACGAAATCAAGCTCGGGTCGGGAAAGTATCGTCTCGGCGGCGGTGCGGTTTTGCAGCGGCTGCCCCAGCTCGGTCCCGCAGAGCAGGAACGGATAACGCTCTTTCAGCTCGGCGATGCGCGTGATGCTCGCCTGCGCATAGTCGCGGGAGCCGTACATCTCCTTATCGACGGTCACTTCCCTGCCGAGTTCGTCGAGCGGCAGCCACAAATTGCAGTCGCAGTGGTCGGTCACGGCGAGCGCTTTCAGCCCGAGCTCGGCGGCTCGGCGGCACATCTCCTCGGGCGAGGATGAAGCGTCGGGCGAATAGGAAGTGTGAGTGTGCATATCTGCGGTCATTTTGCAGTCCCTCCGATGAAATGAAATGTTTACGAGTCTATTATACCACACCGCAGGCGTTCTGCGAAACGGGCAAATGTTACAAATTTTCGCCCTCACGATTAACATTTCGGTCATAGCAGAATAATTCACATATATTTTTCGGAAACTTCGTCAACCTGTCAGCTGTCAGAGGTTGATATAATCCCGCAAGCGTGATATAATAACATCAACAAAATCAATCGGAGATGATCGTAATGGAAGAAACATCAGCAAAAAGCTTCATGTCCGTCAAGGATATGACCTTCACAGCAATAATGACAGTGCTCATCGCGGTATGTTCGTGGATCTCGCTGCCGATCGGAAGCGTGCCGTTCACCCTGCAAACCTTCGGTATTTTCTGCGCCGCGATGCTGCTGGGCGGCAAGCGCGGAACACTCGCGGTGCTGGTCTACCTGCTGCTCGGAGCGCTGGGCGTGCCCGTTTTCGCGCAGTTTACAAGCGGGATCGGCATACTGGCGGGCACTACGGGCGGCTACCTGATCGGGTTCCTGATAATCCCTGCGCTGGTCCTTCTGACCGAAAAACTGCTCGGCGAGAAGCTGAACCTGCCGATACAGATCGGCGTGCTGATCCTCGGGCTGGTGCTGTGCTACACCTTCGGCACGGCGTGGTTCATCAAGGTCTACTCCGAGAAAGCGGCCGTGACCGTCGGGACTGCGCTGAAATGGTGCGTTCTGCCGTTCATCCTGCCCGATCTCGGCAAGCTCGCGCTGGCGACGGTGATCTCGGGACGTCTGAAAAAGTATGTCCGTTTATAAGCTGCGGCCGCATCACCTGCTCTGCATCGGATTCTTCGAGGGGAAGGGCTACGATGACGGTTTTACGGCGAACATGGCGAGGGTCGTCGGGCTGCTTGCCGAGGACGGTTCGGAAGTCGAGCTGACCCGTTCAGCCGACCTCATCTGTGCCGCCTGTCCCAACGACCTGAACGGCTGCTGCACCTCGACCGACAAAGTCCGCAGGTACGACAGCGCGGTGATGGACCTCTGCGGCCTGCGCGAGGGCGAGGTCTATACGGCTCGCGAGCTGTTCGACAAAACGAGGGAGCGCACCATACTGAGCGGCAGGCTCGGCGAAGTCTGCGGCGACTGCTGCTGGGCGGACATCTGCCGCGGCAAGACCTATAACGCATAAAAAACCGACCGGGCTGTAAACAGCTCGGTCGGTATAATTTTCATTTTACGCGGTCAGAGGAGATCACTTTCTCTTCTTAACTACGATAGCTGCACCTGCAAGAAGTGCTGCGATGCCTGCGATAGCCTGGAGCGGAGTGCTGGAAGCACCGGTCTTAGCAACAGCGTCGCCGCTGATGGTAGAAGACGAGCTCTGGGGCAGTTCGAGGTTGTAGTAGATGGTCTTCTTCTGGGTCTCAACGCCGTCAGCAGTTCTCAGGTAGAAGCTGAACGGAACGTTGTGGCCGGGAGTGCTGATGTTGATGGTCTTGGACCAGTTAACGCCGTCAGTAGAGATCTCAACATAGTCGCCGAGCGGATAGATGTCGAACGGAGCCTTGTTGATATCGCTGTCGGGAACTACATCGGGGTACGGAAGCTCGGAAATGATACCGTTGGTGCCGTAAGAACCGTTGATAGCCTCAGGGATGAATGCGATGGACTGACCCTGGATAGCAACGAGAGTATCAAGAGCGTGGTCAGAAGTATCTGCAACAGCGATCTTGATGGTCACCTCTTCGCCCTTAGTGACCTTGGTGGAGCACTTGAGGGTCTTGGAAACGCCCTTAAAGTTACCGATCTGGTCATTCTGAGACTTGGAGATGTAGAGGCTGGGCTGGCCGTTCTCGTCCTTGTAGTTTCTGATGGAGTCGATGTTTACGGTCTCGCCGTTAGGCAGGTAAGCGATGTTCTCGCCGTTTACGAACAGACCGAAAGCATCCTGATACTGTGCGGACTGATCCCACTCGTTCGAGAATACGTTATAGTTGAAGTTCAGGTCCTCGCCGTTAGCGATGATCTTGAACTCAAGAGTAGCGCAGTCGTGGAGCGGATAGTTCGGGAACAGAGCAGCGAGGTCGGGATCGATCTCAACGTCTGTGTGGTTTGTGCCCTTGTAGTTGGAAACAGTAGAGTCGAAGCTCTTCTGAACGCTGCCGTTGCAGATAGCAAGACCTGCGTCATAGCCTGTTACGGAAGCAGCACCCTGGAAAGCAGTCAGCTGCTGAGACGGGTCGCTTGCGGTGAACTTTACAGAACCGGGAACGATCTCAACGCCATCATAAAGAAGGGTCTTTACATAGCTCTCAAGATCTGCGTAGGTAACTATCTTGATAGGATAGGTACTGTCGGGGTTCTGAACTGTGCCGGTATCCTGCGAGCTGGTATCCTCAGAAGAAGTATCCTCAGAAGAAGTATCCTCGGAAGAGGTAGCTTCAGAAGAAGCCTCATCGTCGGAAGCATCATCAGAAGATGTATCGTCAGAAGAGGTGCTCTCTGTGGAATCAACAGACTCTACAGACTCAGTGGATGCGCCCGAAGTCTCGTCGATAAAGCTGTCAGCAGCATCAGCGGTCGCGGTCATGGCAGCCATAGAAAGAGCGAGTGTGAGCGCGGTAGCGGATGCAATAATTCTCTTGGTATTCACTTTCATATCCTCCCAAATATACAATTTTGGATATTAATATCCATCATTTATTTTACACTATTTTAACACATATGTCAATGCACATATCTTACAAATTAAGCAGCAATTAAATGTCATTTTGTGCAGAATTGTTCAAATTGTATCATTTTCAGGGCCATACAACTTCTAATTATTGACAAAACAGCAAAAATCGGATATAATTAAGGCATCACCGCGGAGAAAGCGGTACGATATTTGTCAAAGATCATTTACAAGGGGGATCATATCATGACATTTGACGAACTCATGACGAAAGTCAAGGGTATGAGCAGCAGAGTCAACGCCGAAGGTGTCGGTTTTCTGGCTGTTCAGGTGAACATCAAGGGTGAGAACGGAGGCGTTTTCTACGTAGAGGTCAAGGACGGAAAGGTCTCGGCAGAGCCTTACGAGTACAACGACCGCAGCTGTGCCATCACCATGACCAACGAGGATTTCAACAAGCTGATCGACGGCGAGCTCGATCCCGTGAAGGCTTTCTTCGGCGGCAAACTCAAAGTTGACGGCGACGTCGGAAAGGCTCTCGAATTCTCGAAGCTGATAAAATAACATCCATAAAACAGCGCAGGGACGTGTCCTCATCGGGCACGTCCCTGTTTTTTATTCTTCGGTGTCCTCGGATCTTTCGAGGAGCTCTTTTTCCTTGGTCAGCAGGAAGTACAGATCGTCGGGGTCGAAGCGGGAATCTTCATCCACCTGGAGCTGCCATGTGAAAATGCGTGACGGGTCGAGGTCGTATACGTCGCCCTTGCGCTTGCCCTCTTCCTCGAAGTCGTCGCTCAGCACGGTCGCCGTTCCGTCCTCGTGGATCTGGAGATAGATTATCTCGTCGTACTCCTCGTCCTCATCCTCATCGTAAACGGTGAACTCGGCGCCTGCGAGCATCCCGAAGACCTCGGCGTTGCGGGAAAGGAAGCTCTTCGCCGCCTCGAAGCTGCATCTCGCCTTCGCCTCACGGATAAAACTCATACGGTTGGAAGCGCGCATCTGGAGATTGTCGCGGTCCTCCTCGGGTATCTCGGAGACTTTGAGCTCTCTGCCGTCGGGAAGGCGGATGATCGGCTCAGCGTAGATCTCGGGCTCCTCATCATCGTCGTCAAGCCCGGGGATGGTCACGGGCTCCCACTTGATGCGGGTGAACTCCTTGTCGTCGTAGAAGATGCCCGCGTTGAACCAGATACCCTCGTCGGGCAGCGGATCTACCGAGATGCAGCTGACCGCGATCTGGCGAACGACTTCCGACACGAACTCTACATCTTCCTCGTCAACGGCGGGAACGATGAGGTTTATCGAACCGCTCTGACGCAGACCGACAGTCGCAACGTCGAACTTGCCCTCCTCGAATGCCGAGGCAAAGAGCTGTATCCTGAAAAGGTACTTCTCGAAAGGCGCAGCGGTCCCCGATGCCTCTATCTCAGCCCACTTTGCGGAGAGCAGGCGGTTGTTCACCGCGTCGATGATGATCGGAGAACCATCGGTATTGAGCGCGTTTGCGAACTTCACCAGTCGGCGCATATCCACAAAATTGTTGCTGCCGAACTGGGTGAGGATGACCATCGCCACGCTGAATTCGCTCATCAGTTCCTGAGCGTTCTCGCCGAGGTAGTGTACCTGCTCCATGTGCCCGATGTCGGGGAGCTCGTCGAAGAGGAGGGTGTAGTTTGTGGCTTTGCCGTCGTTATCTCTGCCGCCTGCAAAGATCACGCCTCTTTCAGCGTCCACCGAAGCCGACGAAGTCTCGAACTCGTCCATGTCCTTCAGTATCTGCTCTATCTGCTCAAACTTCGGGAAGTTGTCCGCGGACTTGAAGGGCACCACCAGCGCGTATGCCTCATTGGGGATGCGGCCGTGGGCAGGCAGTTCAAGCTCGATGGTCGGGTTGTCGGGGTACTCGAACGCCATAGTCTCCTTGTACAGGTCGGTATGGTTGCGCTCGTCGAACTTCTCGGCAAGGTCTTCTGCTACCTCCTTGAAATTCTCATACATCTCATCGACATTGTACACGCCCTCGTCATTGTACCACTCGAAGGAAGAATTGAGGTTGGTGTGGAGCTCCTCCTGACCCTCCTCTTTGAGCTTTCCGAAGAAGCGGCGGCAGGCGTCCGCATAGCAGAAGCGGTCGTAAGGTTCCTTTGAACCCGTAAAGTGGTGTACGGTGCGTCTGAACAGCTCGTATGCCTTGTTGAGGTCTACCATCGTGTAGATCTCGATAACATCGGCGACCTTGTTGATGAAGTTGAGCTCGTCGCCTGCCGCACCCTTCAGGAACAGCTCGGCGTAGTGAACAGCTTCCTTGTACATACCTTTTTTCGCAAGCTCGCGGGCAACAGTGCCGTAGGTCGCGAAGGGCTGCTCGGCACAGCGCATACCGCGCTCTATCATCTCGCGGAGAAGTGACATACCCTTTTCAAACGAACCGAACTGGAGCTCGCACCTGATGCGCTCGGAAAGCTCGCAGGTCTCACAGTCGCTCATCTCGGTGCGCTCGAAGGTCTCGGAAAGCTCCATGAGGTCGAGCATCGACTGCGGGTCGGGATCGATTCTGCTGTAAACGTCGTACTGCTCCTTGTAGTAGGTTCGCAGTGTATAGCCGAACTGATCGATATATTCGCGGAAACGCTTGAAGTACTCGTCGATCTGCTCAAGGCTTATCTGGTAGTATCTGTCCGTTCTTGCGATTATCCACTTGAACGCGAACATGAAATTCCTCGGCGAAAGTATGCCGGGGTTCTCATCGAACAGCTTCATCAGCTCGGGAAACATCAGCAGTGCCTTGAAACCGTCATCGTGGAAAACGCTCTGCTTTATGTAGTCGTAGCGCAGGTGCAGCGCGTGCTCCATATCCTGCTCGGCGTCGGCTTCGGCGATGCACTTTTTGAGATATTCCATCTTCTCTGCGCCGTCTGCAAGGCTGTCGTAGTAATTAAAATCGTACATGGTTCATATCCCCCATTCTATGAGTTTTATAAGGTTTTCGTTCATTATGTTCATTTCCTTTGCATGGACGGGGTATCCGCCCGAGATAAGTGCCTGAACATAGAGTATCTTTGCAAATGTCGTGAGCTTCACACGGTCGCTGACCGATGAAAGCCGCTGTATCAGCTCACTGCGGCAGTTGAGGTAAAGGCTCGCGGTGACGTCCTTGTACTCCTCTTCAAACACGCCCAGCATACTGCCGAACACCGCGTCGCCGTTCTCTTTCGAGTGCTGTATGTCGCGCTTGATGTCGGCGTCCGCGCTTCGGCTGTAGATAGCGCTGAGCTGTTCGGGCTTGAAGGAGCGCATGACCGCCCGACAGTCGAATTTTTTCAGTGCGCTGTCGAATATCTTCACGAGCCCGTCGAAGTCCTCTTCGTTCGGGCACTCGCCAAGGGTATCCGAGAGCACGTTGTCGGAAAGCTGCTGCACCTTCATGATGCCGAGTCTTTCCGCGAACAGGAGCAGATCCTTCTCGTGTACGTAGGCGGTGTTGACCAGCAGTCTGTCCGCCTCGGCGAATATCGGTTTCAGCTGTCTGAACACCTCGATGTCCGAGATGTAGAAGATGTCCTTTCGGCTGTCGGTCAGCGTTTCGCCGCTGACGCTCCCGAAGCTCGTCTCAAACATGAAGTACGGAAGGAACGTCCGAAGCAGCTGTTCGTTCTCGCAGGCGATAGACCTGAGCGCCGTTCCGTGGAGCCTGCCTATCCGCTGCAGGAGCGTAGGGTCCTTCACGGACAGAAGTTCCAGATAGCCCGAGATGCATTCGGCTATCTCCTGCCGCGCCTTATCGAGCAGTTCGTCCTGATAGAACCCCTCACGGGAGGCGGTGGGTCTGAGCTTATCGGTGTTGATGAAGCACCTGACGAAGAACGCCCACTCGGGCAGCAGACCCGTTCCGTCCTCGGTCAGCAGCATACTTTTCAGGTAGATGCGGTGGCGTTTTGGGCTGCCTGCCGCCGAAACGGTGAAAGGCAGTATGTAAGCCGCGCCACTGAACAGTCCGCTGGGCGAGTCGAGGGGGATGTAGTCGAGAAACTCGGTGTCGGCGCCGAAGATGCGCTTTCCCGTGTCCAGCACGAACCTGCGTTCGTTCCTGCCGCCCTCTTCGCCGATGTACAGCACGTTCGCACGGGTCTTGGTGATGCCGTCGGCCGACACGTATATCGGGTACGGCAGCGGCAGTCCGAAATAGCGCAGCCTTTCCTCACAGAGTTCCGCCTCAAAGAAGCTCTCCTTGCCTTCCGACGGGGAGAAGCTGATGGAGCTGCCAATGGGCATATCGGGCGGTATCTGCCGTATGGAGTACCTGCCGTCGGCAAAGCCGTGCCATTCCACCGCGCAGTCGGGGGCTTTCACCGAGCGCGAGCGAAGCACTATCTCGTCGGTGACGATGAAGCAGCTGAGCAGTCCGATGCCGAACCGCCCGATGAAGCTGCCCGAGCCGCGCTTCGAGGACTTGCCGATGACCGACACGAACTTGTGTACCTCTTCCTCGGTAAGACCCGTGCCGTTGTCGCGGAAGACTATGCTCTTTCCGTCGGCGGTGACGTTTATCTCGGGGTCTTTGAAGGTCTTGTCGGAGCGTTTCCTCATGCCGATAGCGTCGGCGGCATTTTGCAGCAGCTCACGCAGAAAAACATCGGGACTGGAGTACAGGTGGTCTGAGAGTATGCTTATCATGCCCCCCAAGTCAACGCTGAACTGATGTTCACTCACTGCTTTCACTTCCCTTCAGCTTTTCTTCAAGCTCCTTGTAGAACCGTTTCTGTTCATCGAGCTTCATGTGAGCTATCTCGTTGTAATCGAGCCCCTGTGCGGCGGCTTCCTCCTCGTTCAGTCCGAACGTGTAGTATATGTAGAACTTCACCTGCGCCACGTCGGTAACGGGTTCGCCGTCGGTGATATTATCGTAGTCCGAAAAATCAGGCAGGGTTATGGGTTCGCTCGAAAAGCTGACCGAAGTCACATCTGTCTCGGTCAGTTCACCGCCGTTGTCCTCTGTTATCTTCTCGATGCCCTCAGCGCCCTTTGCGGTATCGAACACGAAAGTGAAGGTCGAGTTCCCGCCGCTGTCGGAGGAAGTGTAGACCTCGGTAGTCCTGCCGTTTTCCTCGGACAGGTCTGTTAGCTTGTCATCCTTCTCCATCTTCACGAAAGTGCTGCCGAAGCCGCCGCTGTTGTCGGTTATCCTGTAGCAGCGCACCTCGGGGAATATCATGTAGGTCTTGTTATCGACATTCACGAATTCGGTATACACGCCCTTGTTATCCATGGACATGAAGCTGTCACTGCCGAAGCGTCTGATGCGCAGGCTCAGACCGTCCTCTGCGGCGGCACCGCTGATGTTGAACGAAATGTCGTAGTCGCCGTTGTCGAGCCTGTCGCTGAGTTCTGCCGCGAGAGTCTTTTCCGTATCCGCGGAGTTGTCCTCAACCTTTCCGCAGCCGCCGAGAAGCAGCACGGCGGACAGTGCGACAGCCGTCAATGTGTTTTTTCTCATCTGTTTTCACACTCATTTATACATTATCTTGGTTTTGATATCGTCGTTATAAAGCGCCATGCGGAAGGTGATGAACACCGTCAGCATCAGCACCGCCTGCGAGACAGGGAACGCCGCAAGGAGTCCCTGCTTTGCGTCGGCGAGTTCCAGCGTCGGGGCGAACAGGTTTATCAGCCCCCACAGACCCGCGTTGAGCGCCTTGAACCACAGCATCGAGCCTGTTTTTCCGTAGGAGAGCGCCAGAACGGCAAAGCTGACCATAGCGGGCGCGACGCTCAGCAGTCCCAGCAGAAGCCCGAACGCAGGCTTCACACTGTCGCCGCGGAGGGTGTTCTTGACCCTCGCTTTCGAGCCCTCTTTCAGTCCGAAGTCGGCAAGCACGACGGCATAGCAGACCATACCGAGCAGAGCGAACGCAATGTCTCCGGCGCCCTTCATCACGATGCGCATGGCGAACAGCGACAGGAATATGAACACCCCGAAAAACTCGCACTCAAGCCATTTCAGCACCGCGAAAATGCAGGCTCTGCGTCTGTTATAGGTCAGTTCCTGCGAGTAGTCTTTAGTCTCGGCGTCCTTAGTCTTTTCCGTCTCCAACATACCACCTCCATCATCGGCATATACAACAATATTATATCATATCTTAGGATGTAAATCAACTCCCTGCCCAAAATCTCACCTTTCTATCACAAAAAAACGCTCTCCGACATCGGAGAGCGTCTGTTGAAGTTTTTATACGGGGTGTACCTTGTTGGCAGCGTCGCCGTGAGCGCTGTCGATATTGTACTTCTTGTCGCGTCTTGCCTTGAAGAACTTAGGAGCGACCTTCGGGAACATAGCGTAGGTGAGAACGTCCTCCTCCTGCTCTGTCCACTCCTTGCACTCTTCGCGGAGCTTATCCAGCTCGGGCTCAAGCAGGTCAGCGGGACGGCAGGTAATAGGCTGCTCATCGCCGAGTATCTTCTTCGAGAATGCGGGATCGATGGGTTCGGGAGTCTTGCCGTAGCCGCCTCTTACCATCTCCTTGAATTCCTTGGTGACGGTCTTGTATCTCTCGCCTGTGATAACGTTGAACACGGCCTGTGTACCAACTATCTGCGAGGACGGAGTTACCAGCGGAGGCGAGCCTGCGTCCTTACGAACTCTCGGCACTTCCTCAAGTACCTCGTTGAACTTGTCCTCCTTGCCTGCCTGCTTGAGCTGCGAGAGCAGGTTGGAGAGCATACCGCCGGGAACCTGATAGATAAGGGTCTTTGCGTCGGTAGCGAGCATCTTGGGGTCGAGCAGACCGCTGTCTATGTACTTCTTTCTGAGACCCATGAAGTACTCTCTGATCTCGCCGAGCTTCACGAGGTCGAGACCTGTGTCGTACTCGGTGCCCTGGAAAGCTGCAACGATGGACTCGGTCGGAGCGTGGGAAGTACCCAGTGCCAGCGGAGACATAGCGGTGTCAACAACGTCAACGCCTGCCTCGGCAGCCTTGATGATGCACATGGAAGCGAGACCTGTGGTGTAGTGGGTGTGCAGCTGGATCGGGATCTTGACAGCCTTTTTCAGCTCGGCTACGAGAGCGCTTGCCTCGTAGGGAGTGAGCAGAGCAGCCATATCCTTGATGCAGATGGAATCAGCGCCCAGCGACTCGATCTGCTTAGCGTAGTTAACATAATATTCGTGAGTGAACACGTCGCCCAGTGTGTAGCTGATAGCGATCTGAGCGTGACCCTGCTCCTTCTTGGCCGCCTTTACAGCAGTCTCAAGGTTGCGGATGTCGTTGAGAGCGTCGAATATTCTGATGATGTCGATACCGTTTGCGATGGACTTCTGTACGAAGTACTCAACGCAGTCGTCAGCGTAGTGACGGTAACCGAGCATATTCTGACCTCTGAAGAGCATCTGGAGCTTGGTGTTGGGCATCTCGCGTCTGATTGTGCGAAGTCTCTCCCAGGGGTCTTCGTTCAGGAAGCGGATGCAGGAATCGAAGGTAGCGCCGCCCCAGACCTCAGCGGAGTGGAAGCCTATCTTATCCATCTCCTGCATGATGGGCTTCATCTCGTCGATCGACATTCTTGTAGCGATGAGCGACTGATGAGCGTCACGCAGGACTGTTTCGGTAATACCGAGTTTCTTAGCCATTGTTATCAGTTCCTTTCGTTATCTCAGCCGATCACGCAGACGAGCGTACCTGTCTCAACAGCAGCGCCCTTCTGTACGTTCACGCTGAGCACCTTGCCTGCGCAGGGAGCGTTGATGTCGTTCTCCATCTTCATAGCCTCGAGGATAGCGAGTGCCTGACCCTCAGCTACGGTGTCGCCTACGGATACCTTAACGTCGAGGATAGTTCCGGGCATCGGAGCGCTTACCTTGGTGCCGTCAGCAACAGGTGCAGCGGCAGGAGCAGCCGCAGCGGGTGCAGCAGCCGCAGGAGCAGCAGCTACGGGAGCAGCAGGAGCAGCGCCTGCGTCAAGCTCTTCAACAGCTACGTCGTATGCTTTTCCGTTTACTGTGATATTATATCTTTTCATAAGTATTTCCACCTTTTCGGATTTTAGTTCACGTTGGTCTGTCTGATTTACTGCGGAGTTCTGAGCCGCCTTCGTTCATCAGAGCTGGATGTTGCTGTGCTTCTTGGGAAGTCTCGAAATGCGCTTGCCTGCGAGTATCTCAACTGCTGTGATGAGCGTATCTCTGAGCTGTGCGGAAGTTGTCACGCCGTCGATGCAGCCCTTAGCGGCAGCCGCAACGGGCGAACCCTCCTCAGCGGAGTAGCGTGCAGCCAGCTGGAGTCTCTTGTCCTTTACGTTCTCAGCGCCTGCGAGCTCGTCGTGATAGAAGAACTCTGCTGCGGTGATGGGAGCGAGAGGAGTGATGACAGCGTCCTCGGTCGCGTAGGTCAGGTCGGCGTTCGCGCCCTTTCCTGCCAGTGCGATGAATGCAGCGCCGTAAGCTCTGCCTGTAACTACCGATACCTTGATGGTGGTAGCCTCGGCGTAAGCGTGTGCGAGCTTAGCCATATTCTTTACTGCGCCTGCTGCCTCAGTCTCGCTGCCGCCCTCGAAGCCCTCGGTATCGACAACTGTGATAACGGGAACTGCGAAAGCGTCGCAGGTGCGTACAAATCTTGCTATCTTGGAGCAGTCATCGGCGGTGAGAGCCGAAGCTGTCTTGTTGGTCGCAACGAAGCCTACTGCTGCGCCGCCGAGTGTTGCCAGCGCGGTGTAGGAAGCCTTGCCGAAGTCTGCGTACAGCTCGGTGATGCTGTTTGCGTCGAGGATGCCCTCAGCAAGGGACTTTGCGTCCTTGCCTGCCGCAGCAGAGGGGAGGTCGTACTCGTACATCGGCACGGGGGAGAGGTTGTTCATCGGGAGCTTTTCGATGAGAGTCTTTGCGGCTTCAACAGCTGCCTTATCATCGGAAGCCACCAGAGCGGCTGTACCGTTTGCGGCTGCGTTCTCAGCCGATGCGCCCGTGTTCGGGGTAACGTAGAGCTCTGCGCCCTCAGCGACAACGGTGAAATCTGCCGACTCAGCCAGCAGTGCCGAAGTACCCGAGCAAACGCCTGCTACTACAGCGATCTGCGGAACAACGCCCGACAGGTTCGACATAGCGAGCATGAGCTCACCGTAAGCGTTAAGAGCCTCGTGACCGTCGTTCAGGTCAGCGCCGAAGCTGTCATAGATGCCGACAACGGGAACGCCCGTCTTAGCGGCAAGATCGTAGACCTTAGCTATCTTCTCAGCCTGTGCGCGGTTGAGCGCACCGCCGTTCACGCTTACATCCTGCGAGAAAGCGTAGCACGCATTTCCGCCAACGTAGCCGAAAGCAGTTACAACTCCGCAGAGCTTTGCGCCGTTTGCGGCAAAAGCGTCGAGCTCGGTATATCTGCCCTCATCGTAGAGATATGTAAGTCTTTCTTTTGCGGTGCTCTGAGCAGCAGCTGCCATTTTCAGCTCCGCAGGGTTTGACTTTGTTTCAGCCATATCTTTTCCTCCATTCGTTTCATATCCGCACACTGCGGAAAAATAACATACAAATCTATTATAATACAACACTGTTGAAATTTCAAGCAGTTTTGCAAAAATATGAATTTCTTTTACGATAACTGTAAAAAAAATTCACAAACTACAGAACTGCCTCAGCTGTTGCCCTTTGAAGAATTTCCTTTTTCAATTGCGGTGCGGAGCGCCCTGAGTTCATCGGGTTTGAGGTCTCTCCACTCGCCGGGTTTGAGCATACCGAGCCTTACAGGTCCAACCGAGGTGCGCTTGAGTCTTGCGACCTCCAGTCCCACAGCCTCGCACATCTTGCGTATCTGTCTGTTCCTGCCCTCGCTGATGGTCATCTGAAGCACAACTCTGCCCTGCTGTTTTTCCAGCACGATCACGGTACACGGCAGCGTCTTTCTGCCGTCGATGACAACACCCTCGGCGAGTTTCACCAGCGTCTCGTCGTCGATATCGGGGCGGACGGTGACGCGGTATGTCTTGGTGATATGCTTTGAGGGGTGCATGATGTCGTTTGCGAGCTTGCCGTCGTTTGTGAACAGCAGCAGTCCCTCGGAGTTCTTGTCGAGTCTGCCGATGGGGTAGACCCTGTCGCCCACGCCCGTAAGCAGTTCGGTAACGTTCTTTCTGTCAAGCTCGTCGCTCATGGTGGTGACGTAGCCGCGGGGCTTGTTGAGCATTATGTAGCGCAGGGTACGCCTGCGCTCGATGCGTATCGGTTCGCCGTCGATGCTGATGAGATCCTTCGAGGGGTCTGCCTTGTCGCCGACCTTGACAGGTCTGCCGTTTACCTTGACGCGACCCTGTGCGATAAGCTCCTCAGCCTTCCTGCGCGAGCAGATGCCGTTGTCCGAAATGATCTTTTGCAGTCTTACTTTTTCCATAATAAACCTCCTCCGACTCCCGTCGGTAGACACTTATCCGCCATTCCTCTTCCCGAGGATGGTGTCGATGTTTTTCAGCAGTTTTTTCCATTCGCTCTTCTCGGTCTTTACGACCTGCGTGCCCTCCACCGTGCGTATCGGCAGCTCGCATATGGACCGCTCACCCACATAGTAAGTCACGCTGCCCACCTGTTCGCCGCTTTCCACGGGCGCGAAAATGAACCTCTTCATGCGTACCTTCGCCTGCACCTTGTCCGCGGCGCTTTCGGGGAGCATGAGGTCAAGAGGCGCCGCAACCGCTGTGACGGTCTTTTTCTCACCGCCTGCAACAGCCACGCTGTATTCCCGTCCCGAGCCCTCCATGTGGGTCAGCCGCATTTTCGCAAAGCATCTGTCGTACAGTGCCGAGTGATCTTTCCAGTCGTCGGGGTCCCCCAGCGTCACGCAGACGAGCCTTGCGCCGTCGCGTTCGCACGCCGAGACAAGACATCTTTTCGCCTTGTCGGTGAAGCCTGTCTTTACCCCCACCACGCCCTCGCAGCTGCCCAGCAGACGGTTCGTGTTGGTGAGCCATCTGTCGTAAGGCGGCTGACCGAACCGCACCTTTATATACTTCTGCGAGCATATGGCGGCAAAGTCAGCGTTTTCAAGAGCGTTAGCGGCAAGCACAGCCATGTCATATGCCGACGAATAGTGTTCGTCGGTGTCGTCATCGAGTCCCGACGGGGTGACGAAATGGGTATCTTTCAGCCCCATCTGCACGGCGCGTGCGTTCATCTCCCCGACGAACTTTTCCACGCTCCCCGACACTCTGACCGCGGCGGCATTTGCCGCGTCGTTGCCGCTCGGAAGCAGCATACCGCAGACCAGCGCACGCATGGTCACGGTGTCGCCCTCGCGCAGACCCATCGACGAACCCTCGACCCTGACAGCCTCACTGTCAACGGTGAATTCCTCGTCGGGACTGCCGCTCTCAAGAGCTATGAGCGCGGACATTATCTTCGTGGTGCTCGCCATCGGAAGGCGTTCATGTTCGTCGTGGGCGTAGAGTATCTCACCCGTCCGCGTGTCGATAACGACCGCCGCCCTTGCGCTGTCGAGCCCCGTGCCGTGTGCCGATATCGGCAGCGCGAGCATACATATCACCAGACTGCAAAGCAGCACGAACAGAAATATCTGCCTGTTTATCTTCATTGCGCACTCCTCCTTTTAAGTTAGAATGCGCATCAAAGTCACAAAATATTATGAGAAATTATTCCTCGCCGTCCTCGCCTTCGCCGTCGGGAGCGGTCTTCTTGTCAACAAAATCGATGATCTTGTCAACGACCTCGGGAACAACGTTAACGAGAGCGTTCTGATACGGGGTGTTGTTTGTCAGCTGGAGCAGCTTGGTCTCGCCGTTTCTCACAACGATGAACGCCAGCGGAGAGATGGTCACGCCGGCGCCCGAGCCGCCGCCGAAGCTGTCCTTAGAGCCCCAGTCGGTACCGCCCGAAGCAAGTCCGAAGGAGACCTTCGATACGGGGATGATGGTAGTGCCGTCGGGTGTGGTGACAGGCTTTCCTATCACGGTCTCCGAGTCGGATATCTCCTTTACCTTAGCCATAGCCGAGGTCACAAGAGCTTCAAGATTTGTAGCCATAGAATTTCGTTCCTTTCTGCGGCGGACCGTCATGCGGTCTTACGCCGATATGTCTGTATTTTCAGCCGTCAGCGCTTTTTTCGCACGTTTGGTCTGTATTTTTATGATAAGATATTTGACCGCCATACAGATAAGTATGCCGATGATGGTGAGCAGCCGTACCTTCACGCGCAGCTTCACCGCGCCGTCGATGGTGTTTTCCGCCCATTTCACGTTCACATCGCACCGCTTGACGTTCTTGGGTTTAAGGGTGAACATCACCGCGATGTCCTTCAGCGTCTCGGATATGACCGCCTGTATGGAGCCGTAATATATCGCCGCCTCATGCGCGTCGAACCTGCCGACCTCCACCCACGCGTCGTCGATGTAGAACCGAATGGTCTTGCAGAGCTGTCGGAAGCCCTTCCACGCCATCGGGATGTAGGGCTTGTACTTCTCGTACTTGGCTCTGAGCCCCTTCACCTTTGCCACAAGGGGATTTTCGCCCTTTTTCTTCTTGCTTTTCTTCGGGGCAGGCTCGTCGTCATCGGGCTCGCCGTCCCACTGTTCGCCGTCAGGTTCGGGCTCATCGGGCTTGTAGTCCTCTTCGGGCTCGGTCTCCTGCGCCGTCTGCTGAGGTTCGGATACCGTCTCGGGCTTCGGCTCGGGGATATGGGACGTGTCATCCAGATCGTCGAAATCGTCGTCAGGCTCCTCATCGAAGCTGTCGTTCTCGGGCTCGGGCAGCTCGTCTTCTCCGCCTTTTTTCTTTCGCGGATAGACCTTTATCCCGAAGTATTTCGCGGATATCTCAACGCCGCTGCGGGAAGCGTTGACGTACACCACCACATCCACCGCGAGTGCCGCGATGATGAGCAGCAGAAGCACGAGAAGCGCTATCCGCACGGGCTTGAACGCTATCGAGAGTATCAGGACGACAGCCGCCGCGATCGCTATCAGTATTTTTTTGTTCGGCAACAGCCATCATCTCCTGGGTTATTCTTCGCTCGGCTCCTCTGCCTGTTCTACAACGGCGTCATCGAAGCTGAGCTGTTCTCTCCTGTCGGGGAGAGGCGGCAGCTCGTCCAGCGAGGAGAGCCCGAAGGCTCTGAGAAAATTATCGGTAGTCTTGTACGCGACAGGTCTGCCCGGAAGGTTGAGCCTGCCCGTTTCGCAAAGCAGGTCTTTTTCCACGAGGGAGTTTACCACGCTCGACGAATCGACTCCGCGGACGTGCTCGACGAAGGCTTTCGTGACGGGCTGATTGTAAGCCGCTATCGTCAGCACCTCCATCGCCGCGGGCGAAAGGGTCGCGCCCTTTTTTATTTCGAGCACCGCCTTGACATCCGACGCGAACTGTTTCTTTACCGCGAGCTGGTAAGCGTCGTTCAGGCGCAGCAGCTCGATGCCGCTGTCCTCCTGCGAGTAACGCTCCGAGAGGTATTCCACAGCCTCGTTCAGCTCGCGCTTCGTCACGCCGAGTGCCGCGCATATTTTTTCGGCAGTGAGAGGGTCGCCGCTCGAAAACAATACTGCCTCAACATGAGCGGCAAGCTGTTTCAGATCGATCATAATCTCTCCCTCCGATAGCTCCAGCAGTTGCCTTCCGCAGGGTGACCCCAGCGGCAGCGTCTGCCGAAGCGGTTTTGCTTTATGTTCATGGCTTTTTCAGCGGCGGCAGGCATTTCGGGCTGCTCGTCGATGAAAAGCGAGAATGCAGGTATCGCCAGCGAATGGCGGCTGCTCACCGCTTCGAGAGCGATGTTCTTGACCGCAGGCTTTTTCTCCTCCGCCTGCTCGACTGTCACGGTCGGAGCGGTGTACTGCTCCTTCGGGGCGGTTCGCTCGATCGTCACGGTCGGGA
>NZ_FPIR01000004.1:90221-277262 GCF_900119155.1 Ruminococcus sp. YE71
GCGGCACGCTCGATCGTCACGGTCGGGACAGTGTACTGCTCCTTCGGAACGGCACGCTCGATCGTCACGGTCGGGACTGTGTACTGCTCCTTCGGCTTAGTCTCGGCAGGCTTTGCATTCGGATCGTGCCTTCGCGGCGCGGAACGGTTGAAGCTGATGACCGTGTTGTCGTCGTTGAGCGAGATGCGACCCGACTTTGCAAGCTCCAGCACCGCCAGAAAGGTCGCCACGCGTGAGGATTTGTCCTCGACCCCCACGTACAGCTCCGCCACCGTGCATTCGCCCGTTTTCAGCAGACGCTTCAGCACATGGATGATCTTTGAAGTGACGGTCACGAACCGCGATCTCACGAGGGGCGAGAACTGCTCCGCGCGGACGGGCTTCAGATTGCGCGTTTTCGCGTTCATGCCGAGGTACGCCTCGACCAGCTTGTCGGGGCTTATCGTTCCCGTGAAGACCTTGTTCACGGGGAGCTTTTCGGGCGGACGGACGAACACGTCGCCGTAGACGCTGAGTCTCAGCAGACGCGCAGCCGCGGCTTTGCACTCGGAATAATCGAGCAGCTCACCCTGGAGCTCTTTTTTCATCTCCTCTGCTTCCTCGGGCTGAGGGAGCAGAGAACAGGTCTTGATGTAGACCAGCCTTGCCGCCATCGCGAGGAAATCGCCCGCGGCATCGAAGTCCTGCTCCTCAAGCCCCTCGATGTACTCAAGGTACTGGTCGAGAAGCAGGGAGATCTCTATGTCGTAAATGTTCAGCTTGTGCTTTGCGATGAGGTGCAGCAGAAGATCAAGCGGCCCCTCGAAAGCATCCAGCTTGAATTCGGGGATACTCATGATATACCGAACACCGCATTCGCGATGGGGTCGATGAAGAAGGTCAGCTTGTCAAGGCCGAAATACACGACCTCTCTCACCTTGCCCAGAACAGGCGACATCATCAGCGCGAACAGCGCCAGCGTCATGAACATCTGATTGCGTGCCATGAACTCATCGAATCCCTTCGGGGTGAAGTACGCGAGTATCTTCTGACCGTCCAGCGGGAAAACGGGGATGAGGTTGAACACCGCAAGTCCGATATTTATCCTTGTGAAAAGGTTGAGTATCGTATAAAGGTAGCTCATCCCATCCGAAGGGTGAACATACCACGCCGCCAGCGAGAATTTCATGGCGATCATTCCCACAAACGCAACGATGAGGTTGGATATAGGTCCCGCAGCCGCGGTCAGCGCCATGCCCTTGCGGTAATTCTTGAAGTGCAGAGGGTTGACAGGTACGGGCTTGCCCCATCCGAACCCGAACAGGAGCATACCCAGCGTACCGAACGGGTCGATGGATGCTATCGGATTGAGGGTCAGTCTGCCCTTGAGCTTTGCAGTATCGTCGCCGAGCTTGTAGGCCGCCCACGCGTGTGCGAACTCATGTATCGGCGTTATCAGAAGTATTATCATAAGATACACGAAAAGCGATATGATTATCGTTTCCTTGTCCTTTGTCTGTAGTGCTGAGATCATTTCTTTTCCTCTTTTCCTAACGTTCAGCTTTCTCTCCACAAAAACATATACACTGTATATTATACACCATTTCGGCGAGGATTTCAAGTGGCATCGGATTTTTTTACAGCTATTTCACTATAATTTGCCGTAGGTAACGAATTTACTGAAAATTAATATATTTTTTCAAAAAACACTTGCATTTCATCTGAGGTTGTGATATAATATATTTTGGTTATTGACCTAAGTATGAAAAAGATCATATTTACCCATCATTATTCAAAGGGGGTGCTTTGTCATGGCAAAGTGTCAGTTTTGCGGAAAGCAGATCGTTTACGGTATAAAGGTATCGCACTCGCACAGAAGGACTAACAGAAGCTGGAAGCCCAACGTAAAAAGAGTAAAGGCAATTGTCAACGGTACTCCTTGTCACGTATACGCTTGCTCCAGATGCCTTCGTTCCGGTAAGGTAGAGAGAGCATAAGTCTTTCACTAAAGCTACTTCAAGACCGTCTGTTCGGACGGTCTTATTTTTTTGCACTTTTTACCGACACGAAAAACGGAGATGGTCTCTCACGCGAGATGCCATCTCCTGTTGTTTTCTTTACCGCAAAATACGCGTTTGTGAAGGGGTCATCACTTCTTCTTGGATGCGAAAACGTCCTCGGCTTCTTCTTCCTCCTCGGTCTCCTTCGGAGCGGCGTTCAGCTTCTCGAAAGCGTCCATGGTGTCAACGACCTTGTCGAGATTCTTCTGGAGCACAGCCTTAGCCTCAGCAAGCGAACTGTTCAGATCGTCGGAAAGCATACGTCTGATGGCCGCATCCTTCTCCTCGGCGTCCGAAATGGTCTTGTCAGCGTCTGCATTCGCCTTCGCAACGATGTCGTCAGCCTCCTGACGCGCCTGCTGGATCAGCTCAACAGCATACTCCTTAGCCTGACGGGTGATCTCGGTCTCCTTGACCATCTCCTCGATCTTGACCTTGGTCTCCTCAACGTACTCGTCAGCCTGAGCGCGGATCTTCTTCGCCTCGGCATTCGCTTCCGCAAGGATGGTCTCCTTCTGGGTCTGGAGCTCCTTTGCCTTCTTGATCTCGCCGGGCATATTCAGACGGAGAGTGTCGATATAGGTACGCATCTGGTCGCAGTCGATCATCTTCTTGCCCGAGAACGGAACGGCAGAAGAATTGTCGATAAGCTCCTCCATCATTTCGAGTATTTCATCATAGTTCATATTTAAACGTCCTTTCTGTATATAATATCCCGTTAAAATTTTGCGCTGCCGGCTTGTGGGGGCTTATTGGGGGAAACCCTTTTGAAAAAGGGTTATCCCCCAAACCCCTTTCCTAAAACTTTTAATACTTTTTGGCTGTGGGTGGTTCTGACTTAATTTGTGCAGGTCGGATAGTTCGGAGCTCTTCTTTTATATAGTTGCCACTTGCCAAAAAGACGTTCGATAGCGGTTAACGCATCATTTGCGGAAGTTATCAGATGATCTCTCATGAAATGGAGAGAGTCTGTCTTTCAAACCACATCCAACTGCCAACATATCAAAAGTCTTTGGAAGGGGGTCTGGGGGAGAACCTTTCTTCAGAAAGGTTTCCCCCAGTAAAAACCCTAAAAGCAAGCATATCCCGTCAGATCTCCAGCCCGTCCCTCGGAACGAACAGTTTGGAGTTGATGTCGTCGAGGATCTCAGGCGGCACGAAGTCGGAAATATCGCCGCCGAGTGCTGCGATCTCCTTGACCACGCTGGACGACAGGTACATATTCTCCGCGCTGGTGGTCAGAAACACCGTTTCGGCGTCGGGGTAGAGTTTCTTGTTTGCGAGCGCCATCTGGAACTCGTACTCGAAGTCGGTCACAGCACGCAGACCCTTGACTATCGCGCAGGCGTGCGTCCTTGCCAGGTATTCCGCCAGCAGTCCCGAATGGCAGTCAACTATCACGTTCTCCATGCCCTTCGTGCATTCGATGATGAGCCTCATGCGCTCCTCGATCGGGAACGCGCCCGAACCCGCCTTCCGCGGATTGAAGGACACGAGCACTATCACCTTATCGAACAGCTTTGACGCGCGTTCGATGATGTCCAGGTGACCCTTGGTCACGGGGTCGAAGCTGCCGGGGCAGACAGCTATCTTTCTCATAGCTCATCCTCCGACTGCGGTGTGCGGTAAACGGTCACAGCGACCTTGCCGTAGCGGTACCTCTTGTGGAGATACAGCCCCTCATACTCGTCGGGCAGAGTCAGTTCAGCCTCATGTTCGCAGATGACGAACGCGCCCTCATTCAGCTTTTTCGAGATGAGCGGAAGCACCTTTTCGAGCAGTCCGTGGCGGTAAGGCGGATCGAGGAACGCCATATCCAGACCCGTTTTTGCCACTTTTATGTATTCGATGCTGTCCATATTCAGGACTCTCGCGCTGCTCATCAGCTTGCAGGCGTTCAGATTTTCCTTGATAACGGCGACAGCGTCGGGATTCTGATCGACGAAAACGCAGTGTGCCGCTCCCCTGCTGAGCGCCTCGATGCCGAGCTGTCCGCTTCCTGCGAACAGGTCAAGAACGCTTGCCGTCGGCAGGTCGAACTGCACCACCGAGAAAATAGCTTCCTTGACTGCGTCGGGAGTCGGGCGAATATCGAGAGAATCGAGCGTTTTGAGCTTTCTTCCCCTTGCCGAACCTGTAATAACTCTCATATCGTAAAACCTCTTGGTCTGAATTTCATATATAAATATTATACAATAATTTAAAGCGTTTGTCCATAGGCTTTTCAGATTTTTTTTGACGAATTTTGGCGGACGGGGATTTTTGTACACATTAAACAAAAAGAGACCTCACATACATGAGGTCTCTTCACGAAACGGATAAACCGTTTTATAAACTGTTCTTCAAGAAATTACTTCTTGCGGGAAACAACTACAGCAGCGCCTGCAACAGCAGCGAGTGCGAGAGCGATACCTGCGGGAGCACCTGCGGGAGCGTTCTCAGTGTTGTCGGATGCAGCAGCGGAAGAAGTGGTAGAACCGCCTGTGGTGCTTGCAGTGCCGCCTGCTGCCTTGCTGGTAGTGGAAGTAGTAGACTTGCTGGAAGTAGTGGAAGAAGTCGAAGAGCTGTCAGCGTTAGAGCTGGAGTCAGCATTCGAGCTGGAAGAATCGGTGTTCTCAACAGTCAGACCCTTAACAGTGAAGGTAACGGAGATGTCGCCGTCCTCAGCGGTAACGAAAGCCTTAGGATCGATGGTGTTGTTCTTGTTCCACTTGTCGATCAGCATGATGGTGAGGTAGTTCTGAACGCCGGGGGTAGACTCGTCGAGGTCCTTCTTAGGATCCCAGCTGAACTTAACAACGTCCTCGGGAGAGAACTGCTGACCCTGGATGTCTACAACGAGGTCGGAGATCTCAACGAGCTTGCCGTTGTAGGTAGGCTTGTCGAGCAGATCCTCAGCGGTATTGTCGCCGTCAGCGTTGTAGGTAACGATGATGTCGGTGGATACGGACAGGATGTTGAACACGCCTGCGTCCTTGCCTGCTTCCCAGGTAAGGTTATCCTTGGTGAGAGTCTCACTGCCGTCGTTGGTCTTAGGCTCAAAGTTGTGGAGAATGGACCACTTGCTGCCCTCTCTGGTGATGGTCTTAGCCTCATCAGCGAACCAGCTGGACTTATCCTCAGCAACTGCCGCAGCGTTCTCTTCCTTGAGAGTACCGCTGGTAGCCATAGTTACGGTATAAGTACCGTCGCCGTTGATCTCAACATCGCCGAAGTTAGCGTCGGTGTCGATACCGTAAGCGCCGCCCTGAACGCCGACCTTCTTGTCGGGGAATGCAGCGGTAGTATCATCAGAGCCGAAGGTGTTTCTGTAGTTCCAGGTATCGTTAGCCTGGAAGGAGATACCGGCGTGACCGGTAGCGGTGGTTGCAGCGGAAGCAGCAGTAGGTGCGCTTACCATTGCAAGTGTAGTCATAGCGATCGCAGAAGCAGCCATGCCTGCAAGGATCTTTCTGATTTTCATAACAAATGACTTCCTTTCCAAAATTTTACTGTCAGATAGTTATATTTCGTTTTACTGCCCTAAAGTGAGCAAAACTCTATATAATATATTTTACTTTATTTCGTTACAATTTTCAATCGTACTTTTACACAAACTTTTCACAATTGATATGTGCAGTTATCATAAAAACCGTCCAATTTTTTGTAACTTCCGATAATATCACATGATAGTTTCATTTGTTTGTGAGGATATGAAACCGTGCGTCAGCCGCCGAGATCGCCCGATTTATGCTTCTGAGCGTAGCCCGTGATGCGCAGAGCCGCTCTTTCGGGGGAGAGTTTTGCCGCCGTGCGAAGCAGTTTTATGCTGCGCTCGGGGATGATGATGCGCTCGCCGTGATCGAGTCCGTAAGCCGCGCACATCGCACAGTATTTCGCGGAAATGCCCTTGAGCCCGAAGCTCACGCCTGCCACGTCATTGAATTCGGTATCGACGGGACCCGGGCAGAGTGCGGAGATCTTCACGTTACTGTTCGAGGTCTTGAGCTCGTCGTTGATAGCGTTCGTCAGCGAGACCACGAAAGCCTTTGTGGCGTAGTACATCGCCATGTTCGGACCGCCGGGCATAAGACCCGCGGACGAAGCGACGTTGAGTATCGCGCCGCAGTCTCGGTAGCGGAAATCCTTCAGGAACATATAGGTTATCGCGGCGACCGCGGTGCAGTTCAGGTCGATCATGTCGAGCTGACGGTCGAGGTCGATCTGCTCGAACCTGCCGACCGCGCCGAAGCCCGCGTTGTTCACGACGATCTCGACGTTCAGGTCATAGACCATGTCGTAAAGTTCCTTAGCCGACTCTCTGTCGCGCAGGTCGCAGGAGATTATACGCGTCGGAGTCTCCAGTTTCAGAGCAAGTTCGGTCAGTTTTTCGGTGCGCCGCGCCACCAGCACGACACCGTAACCGCGCTTTGCGTACAACTTGGCAAGCTCCGCGCCGATGCCCGAGCTCGCTCCCGTAATAAGTGCCCATTTTTCCATAAGTCATGACCTCCGTTTCATAGTATGCATAACATTATTAATATTATACAACATTTTGTTCAAAAAGTCAACGCCTGACGGAGCAAAAACGTGAATTTCAAATTTTGGTGTGTGCCTGACAAACGCAGGGGCTTTGCCTCTGACCCCTTTCCCTAAACTTTTTATTTTGGGGAGAGTGTGGTTCTTTCAATAAAAATGGAGTTGGTCTGTTTTTGGGTCAGACCAACTCCTTGTGTTTTTTTATTCTCTGCCGTCCCAGCAGTATGTGCAGAGTTTGCAGTTTTCTATCGGAACGGAGTTGAGCATATCGTCGAGGCGGTGGAATCTCAGGCTGGTGAAGGTCAGCTGACGGCGTATCTCTTCGACCATCTCGGCGTAGTTGGTGCTGAGCGGGTTCGCGTAGTCGAGCAGCTTTGCAGGGGTGACATCCGCGCCCTCACGGTCTGCGATTATACGGCGGGTGATAAGATCCATCTCGCTGTTCGAGCGCGAGAAGTTCAGGTACTTGCAGCCGTACAGCAGCGGCGGACAGGCAGGACGGATATGAACTTCCTTTGCACCGCTCCTGAACAGATACTCGGTGGTCTCTCTCATCTGAGTGCCGCGTACTATCGAGTCGTCGATGAGCAGCAGGCTCTTGTTCTTGATAAGGCTCTCAACGGGGAGCAGCTTCATCTTCGCAACGCGGTTGCGCTGGTTCTGGTTGGTCGGCATAAAGGAGCGCGGCCATGTGGGGGTGTACTTGATGAAGGGTCTTGCGAAAGGTATCTTCGACTCGTTGGAGTATCCGATAGCGTGCGCGATACCCGAATCGGGAACGCCTGCTACGATGTCGGGCTTCGCGTCGTCGCGCTGTGCGAGCAGTCTGCCGCAGTTGTAGCGCATCTCCTCAACGCCCACGCCCTCGTAGCTCGATGCGGGATAACCGTAGTATACCCACAGGAACGTGCATATCTTCATCTGCTGGCGCGGCACGGAAAGTACCTCGACGCCGTCTGGTGTGATGAAGTCTATCTCGCAGGGACCCAGCTCTTTATAATGTGTGTAGCCGAGGTTCAGGTAGGAAAAGCTCTCGAAAGCGGCGCAGAAGCCGTCCTCGCGCTGACCGATAGCAACAGGTGTTCTGCCGAGCCTGTCTCTTGCGGCGTAGATGCCGTCCTTGGTCATAACGAGCATGGTCATCGAACCGTCGATGACTTCCTGTGCCAGCTTGATGCCCTCAAGGATGCTCTCTTCCTGATTGATGATAGCCGCCACGAGCTCGGTCGCGTTGACCTCGCCGCCGCTCATCTCAAAGAAGTGCAGATGGCTCTTCTCGAACACTCTGTCCAGCAGTTCCTCGGTATTGTTTATCTTGCCGACGGTGGTGATGGCGTAGGTGCCGACCTTCGAGCGTATCAGCAGGGGCTGAGCCTCGTAGTCGGAGATACATCCGATGCCGAGGTGACCCTTCATAGAGTTCACGTCGCTGTCGAACTTGGTGCGAAACGGCGAGTTCTCGATGTTGTGGATAGACCTGTCAAAGCCCTTATCCTTGCTGTACATGACCATACCCGCTCTTCTCGTGCCGAGGTGCGAGTGGTAGTCGGTGCCGTAGAACACATCGAAAGCGCAGTTATCGTTCTTTGTAGCCGCTCCAAAAAATCCGCCCATATTTTTTTACTCCTTCCGAATAAACATCTCCAAAAAAATTTTCACAAAAAAAATATCTAAACCTATTATATTACAATCCTCATCTTTTTTCAAGATGATTCTTCACAGTTTCATTTTTTTTTTACATTATCGGGCTTGCCGTCCTGACCGCGCATTACCGCCACCACCTCTGTGATAAGCTCGGCAGTGGGCTGTTTTGCGCTGATGTCGATGGAGAATCCCGGGGCGTCGCCCTGTATGAAACGCAGCCGTTTGCCGTACTTTTCCAGCAGTTTCGGGGCGTATTCGGGCTTGAACTCACGCATGGTGAACACCGCCTTCGCGCCCTTCTGTGAGATCTCCCTGATGCCCAGTGCCGCCGCGGAATTTCTCACGAGGGCAACGTTTATCAGACCCATGACGGGCTTGGGCGGGTCGCCGAAACGGTCGATGAACTCGTCGATAACGTCGCGGCTGTCCTCGACGCTGACTATCGAAGCTATGCGGCGGTAAGCGTCGATACGCAGCATATCGCTCTCGATGTAGGTCTCGGGGATGAACGCGTCTATCATGATGTCGATAAGGCAGTCCTCGGGGGACGGGGGCGGAGCCTCGCCCTTCTGCTCGGCTATCGCTTCGTTGAGAAGCTGCAAGTACAGGTCGTAGCCGACCGCTTCCATATGGCCGTGCTGTCTGCCGCTGAGTATCGAGCCCGCGCCGCGTATCTCAAGGTCGCGCATGGCGATGTGGAAGCCCGAACCGAACTTCGTGAACTCCTTTATCGCTTCAAGGCGCTTGGTGGCGACCTCGGAAAGCACCTTGCCGCGCCTGAATGTCAGGTACGCATACGCTCTCCTGCTGGAACGCCCCACGCGGCCTCTCAGCTGGTGCATCTGGGACAGCCCGAGATAGTCCGCGTCCTCGATGATGAGGGTGTTAACATTCGGGACGTCAACGCCCGTTTCGATAAGGGTAGTGCAGACAAGAACGTCTATCTCGCCTTCGATGAGCTGGCGCCATATCTCGCTGAGCTCGTGCTCGCTGAGCCTGCCGTGCGCCACGCCGACCCTCGCCCCCGGGACGAGCTTCGCTATCTCGTCGGCGGTGCGGTAGATGGTGTCGATGCGGTTGTGGATGTAGTAGACCTGACCGCCGCGGCGAAGCTCCTTCGAGATCGCCTGCCCGATAACGGCAGGGCTGTGCTCGGTCACGTAGGTCTGGATGGGTCGCCTGTCCTGGGGCGGTTCTTCGATGACCGACATATCGCGGATTCCCGACAGCGCCATGTTCAGTGTTCTTGGGATGGGGGTCGCAGAAAGGGTCAGCACGTCCACTCCCGTGAACAGCTCCTTGAGCTTCTCCTTCGCCGCCACGCCGAAGCGCTGCTCCTCGTCGATTATGACAAGTCCCAGGTCCTTGAACCCCACGTCCTTCGAGACAAGGCGGTGAGTGCCGATTATCACGTCGATAGTGCCGCGTTTGAGCTCTCGGACTATCTGTGCCTGCTGCTGCGGAGTGCGGAAACGGCTGAGAAGCTCCACCTTTATCGGGAAGTGCTCGAAACGCTTGATAGCCGTCTGATAGTGCTGCCACGCGAGCACCGTTGTCGGCACGAGTATCGCCGCCTGCTTCGAGTCGAGCACGCACTTGAACGCCGCACGGAGCGCCACCTCGGTCTTGCCGAAGCCCACGTCTCCGCAGAGAAGTCTGTCCATCGGCTGGACTTTTTCCATGTCCTCTTTTATCTCGTTTATGCAGCGCAGCTGGTCGTCGGTCTCCTGATAGTCGAATCTGTCCTCGAAATCGCGCTGCCAGTCGTTGTCGGGGGAGAAAGCGTGACCGAACACGGTCTGACGCTGGGCGTAGAGCTTTGTCAGCTCCTCTGCCATGTCCCTGACCGCCTTTTTTACGCGCGAGCGGGTCTTCTGCCACTCTATCGAACCGAGCCTGCTGAGCTTTACGGTGGTGTCGTCCGACGCGCCCACGTACCTCGACACAAGGTCGAGCTGGGTGACGGGAACGTACAGCACATCCGTGCCCGAGTATTTTATCGTGATGTAATCCTTTTTCACGCCGTTGGCGGCGATGCTCTCGATACCGCGGAAACGTCCGATGCCGTGTATAGAATGTACCACAAGGTCGCCGGGGTGCAGCTCGGTGAGGGCGCGGATAACGTCGTCGTTCTTGCGCTTCTTCTTTTTCTTTACGATGTTCGCCGACTTCATCTGGGTGATGACGGCGCAGCCTGCTGTCGGGTAGTCAACGCCCGACGACAGCGAACCCGTGCGGACGTAGACCCTGCCTGCTTCGGGCTCCGAATCCTCGGTCAGTATCTCGGCTCTGAAACCGTCCTCGCAGAGGTCGCTGACGATTATCGGGAGGGTTTTCTCCGAGCCTGCCAGCAGCACCACCGAGTAGCCCTGCCCGATATACTCGTTCAGCTCCTCGGTGAGGGCGGTCATGCTGCCGCCCCAGCCTGCGGTCTGACGGCAGTCGGTGTTGATGAGCTTCTTGAAGCGGATACTGCCGTTCTGCCGCATGAAGGTATCGAGGAAGATGCAGGGCAGAGCCAGCATTTTCGCTTCCAGCAGACCCGAGTCCGCCATGTAGCCCTCCAGCCGCTTGAACATGATGCCGCTCTCGTACATGAGCTTCAAGTCCTCGGAGAGCTGGTCGGAGAAGCCGCGCAGGTTCTCGCAGGCAGAGGTGTACTCGGACACGAGACAGACGCCCTTCGAGAAATAGTCGGTGACGAACGCGGACGTTTCGTAGGCGAGGGAGTAGTACTTATCGGGGTTCGTGAGTGAGAGCCCTGTCTCCACCATCTCGCGGTCGCGCATGAGATAGGCGCGGACAGCGTCGGCGTTCTTCATGCGAAGGGACTGCGAGAGCTTATCTATCCTCTCGCAGAATTCCTCCTGCGAACCGAAGATGACCTCCAGCGCGGGGAACACGGTCACGCAGTCAACAGGCTCGGTGCGGCGCTGAGTCTCGGTATCGAAACGGGCGGCACTGTCTATCTCATCGCCCCACAGCTCGATACGCACGGGCTCGGAGTCCGACACAGGGAAAATATCCACCACCGAACCCCTCACCGAGAACTGCGCCTGACCCTCGACCATCTCGCATCGGCTGTAGCCTGCGGCGGTGAGCCTGCGGATGAGGGTATCGGTGTTTATCTCACCGCCCACTTCGAGCCTGAAAGAATACTCCTCCAGCACGTCGGGGGGCACTGTCGCCTGACAAGCCGCCGCCGCCGAACAGCAGAGCACCCTGCACTCGCCCGTGAGTATGAGGGAAAGCGCCTCGATACGTCTGTGGACGTACTCGTTCGACACGCCCTCCATCGGCACGAACACGAACTCCTTCTCGGGGAAGACGCAGGCAAGGCGCCTGTCGGCGAGGGTGTTTATATCCTGCGCCGCACGGACAGCCGCCGCCTCATCGGCACAGACCAGCAGCACCGAAGTATCGGCAGCCAGCGCCGCCGCGATATGCGCCTTGTGTATGCCTGCCACGCCCGTGACCGAGATGGGTGTGTATCCGCCTGCCGCGGTGTTATACAGGTCATTATAAAATTCGGTCTTATGTAAAATACGGTCAAAAATATTCATAGCAATACCCTATAATGCTGTAATGCGGTGCGTTTCATCCGTTCACTTGTTGCATTCGTTCATCGCCTTGTCGATGCTTCCGCCGACTATGTATTCGGCGGCTTTGCAGGCGTCGTCCAGCCGCGAATCGAACGCCTTCTGCTGGTCATCGTCAAACTTGCCCAGCACCCAGTCCGCAAGGTCGTAATCGGGGTGTGGCTTCGCACCCACCCCCAGCTTGATGCGCGGGAAACCGTCGCCGCCGCAGAGTGCGATTATGCTTTTCAGACCGTTGTGACCGCCTGCGCTGCCCTTGCGTCTGACGCGGATATGCCCGGGTTCGAGGGAGATGTCGTCGAAGATGACCAGCACGTTCTCGATGGGTATCTTGTAGAAGCCCATCGCCTGTTCTATCGCTTCCCCCGAATTGTTCATGTAAGTCTCGGGCTTCATGACAAGAACGCGCTTGCCGCCGATGTTCGCTTCACCGATGACCGCCTTGAACTTATGCTGCTTCACCTCGAAGCCGAACTTCTTCTCAAGTGCCGCGACTGCCATAAATCCTGCGTTGTGGCGGCTGTTCTCGTACTGTATCCCCGGGTTGCCGAGTCCTGCGATAATGAACTCGATCTTCCCGCCCTGCGGCTCTCTTCCCTTTGATATCCTGTCGAATGCGTCCCAGATGCTCATACTCCCGACTCCTTTTTCATGCAAACACTAAAGGGGCGTATGCCGACAAAATGCGGCATTCGCCCTGTTCATCAGTTATCCTGTTCATACATTATAGCACACAAATGTTCCGATTGCAAGTTAATTTTTTGTGTACGTCAGGCGTCGGTCATCAGCCGTCTGAGGTCGCCGTAAAGAAGTCCGCACCTGTTGCAGTACCACACCAGCCGTCCCGTGCGGAACAGCGGAAGTCTCGCCTGCATAGCCCACTCGGGGTACTGCCTGAACATCATCAGACAGCTGTCGCTCTGATACGCGACGAACGAGATGTAATGCTCCTTCGTCATCTCGTGATCGGAAGTGACGTACAGTTCGCCGCCGATGTTCTCGACCCTGAGCTTTTCGCCGTCCTCAGCCCTGCGCGGTTCGGCGGCGGTGAGCCTGTTGCCGCAGCAGGTGATGCTCGCGTCGGAAGATGCGGTTATGATATTTCCGCAGTCCTTGCAGATGTAGAATCTCAGCTTGTTCATGTTTCCCACCTCACTTTCATTACAGTCCGCCCCGCCCGAGAGAAGAGTCTGAACGTCCGTGCCGAAAACTTCCGCAAGCTCGGTCAGCATGGAAATATCGGGACAGCCGTTTGCGCACTCCCACTTTGATACCGCCTTGTCGCTGACGTTCAGGCGTTCGGCGAGCTGTTTCTGGGTCATATTGTTTCTGAGTCTCAGAGCGCGTATCAGCGCCCCCGTTTTGATCTGATCCATGAATATCATCCCCCTGATGATATTATAACATCTGCGACCTGTCCCGTCAATCCACGCTCCGTAGATATGCTCTCCGAACGAAAAAGTTACAAAGTATGTAAACATTTTGTAACCCTATTGATTTTTTTGGCACGATGTGATATAATATGTTGGAATAGGCAAATGGAATGATAGCACCTGAAAGGCAGAGTGAATGAAAATGTCCGATTATACTCAGCATCTCAACCTTATCGACCTGAACGACTACCCCGTGTCCTGGTGGAACAAACTGCTGTCCCTCGCTCACGAGATTCGCGGCAACCCCACGCTCTATTCAAAGGCGTGTGAGGGCAGGATAATGGGAACGCTGTTCTACGAGCCGTCCACAAGAACGCAGATGTCTTTCCAGACCGCGATGCTCAGGCTCGGCGGGACCATAATCGGCTTCGACAACCCTGCCACTTCTTCGGTGGCAAAGGGCGAGAACCTCAAGGACACTACCAAGATAGTCTCGGGCTACGCGGATATACTCGTCATGCGTCACCCTACCGAGGGCTCGGTCAAGGCGGCGGCTCTGACTGCCGAATGCCCCGTCATCAACGCGGGCGACGGCGGACATCTCCACCCGACCCAGACCCTTACCGACCTCTTCACACTGAAAGAAGAGAAAGGCTCGCTGGAAGGGCTGACCATCGGCTTCTGCGGCGACCTCAAAAACGGCAGGACGGTACACTCGCTCATCAAGGCGATGCTCTGCTACAAGGGAACACGCTTCGTGCTCATCTCGACACCTGCGCTCTCCCTGCCCTCTTATATAAAGGATATGCTGTCGGCAGGCGGCGTACCCTTCAAGGAGGCTTCCTCGCTGGAGGAGGTCATCGGCGAGCTGGACGTGCTGTACATGACGCGCATCCAGCAGGAACGCTTCGCGAGCCGTGAGGAATACCTCGCGCAGAAAGGCTCGTACATACTCGACAAGGCGAAGATGAAGCTCGCGAAGGATGACATGATAGTGCTCCACCCCCTGCCGAGAGTCGATGAGATAGCCATCGAAGTGGATGACGACAAACGCGCCATGTACTTTGAACAGGCGAAGTACGGTATGTACATCCGTATGGCTCTCATCTACACCGTTATCCGCGGCGACGGAGTTCCCGCGAAGATAGTCAAGGGCAGAGCGCACCCGACCGTTCTCTGCTCAAACCCCAAGTGCATCACTCATGCCGAGACCTATCTGCCGCACCTGTTCGAGGGAAGCGGCGACATTCTCACCTGCGAATACTGTGACAACAGGACACTGGTCTGACAGACGGAGGATTGATATAGAAATGGTCAATGTATCGATGCCGCCCGAGGGCGAGCGCTACGTCGTAAACGTCGAGAGACAGGGGTGCATGAAGTACACCTACTACAACGACGGCGTGGTAAAGATAACCAAATACAAGAAAAAGAAGAAGATATACTGGAACAGGATAGCCGTTGCGGTGTTCATGCTCCTGCTGATGATATACGGCATGAGCAGGGTCGTGAAGCATTTCTCGGAAAGTGCGAAGAACAAGAACGTCACTGCGAAGGCGAACACCTTCGTATTCGACAGCACGGAAACTGCCGAGGCAGAAACTTCCGAAACGACGAAGTACACCGAGCAGGTCAAGGCTGACGCTCCCTCGGGTACGGCGAGCGTTACCGAAGGCACTGCCGAAGCTCAGGGACGAGAGCTGAAGGTCTGCATCGACGCAGGTCACGGCGACATCGACCTCGGAAACTCCGACGGGAACGGTTCGTTCGAGAAGGACGAGAACCTTGAGATGGCACTGCTGGTGCGCGACTGTCTTCAGAAGAAGGGCGTAACGGTAGTTATGACGCGAGAGACCGACTCGAACATTTCGCGCACCGACAGATGCACGCTTGCGAACACATCGGGTGCCGACTTTTTCGTTTCGATACACAGGGGCGGTTCGGACAGTGTTTACTACTACGGCACACCGGGCATCATCGCGTGGGTGAACAATATGCACCCGAGCTACGACACGGCGTTAGCGCAGAACATACTCCGTGCGCTGGATGCGGTTGGAGTATCGCAGGACATGGGAGTTTACTACGGTTACGACGGTTCAGCCGACTCGAACTACGAGATAAACACGAACACGGTAATGCCGAGTTGTCAGATAGAGTTAGGCAGTATGCTTGTAAGTGATGACAACGACAATTTCGCGGCGAACAAGCAGGCGTATGCGGAAGCGATCGCGAGCGGCATCATCAAGACTGCGGTGGAGCTTGGAGTTATCGCCGACAACGGATCGAGGATCCTTGGCGAGCAGTTATTATCCGACGGAAAGACGAATGTCACGATGAATGATGGAAACGAAAGCACCATCACCATTCAGGAGCAGGAAGATAACGAATATTAAAAATAAGCCATAGTATCAAAAAACGATACTATGGCTTTTCCATTGGCAAAACCGCAAAACGTCCCGTACTCGCCAGAGAATCAAAAAGTTTAGGAGGGGTCTGGGGAGACCCTTTTCAAAGGGTCCCCCAGCAGGGGCTCGGGGACGGCGTCCCCGCCCAGGGAATGTGGCTTTGACCCGTAAGCGCACAAACATCCCATCGCACCAAAGGTGCGACAAGACGTGTAAGGCTTTTACTTCCCCTCCCACTTGCTCTTGCTGAACGATTCCAGATCACACAGGAATAACACCTGATCATAATCCTTCGGGTCGATGATGTCCGTTACATTCTTACCCTCGGGCAGGTCGTCGGGATCGATCAGCATTATCTCCGAATAATGCGGCAGTAAAAACGGTACAAAACAATGCGCATAGTCCGACCCAATCAGCAATAACTTAGGCATACTCTCCGCCGTCGTCACGATCTTCGCTGTGCTCAGATCAGACGCGCCAAGGAAGAAACTGTACTTGTCAGCCTTCGTCAGTCCGCTTCGGCTGTATACCGACGTGCGGTTGTCCGTGACACCGTCATGCGTCACATCACAGGACTTCACATAACTGCCGAACTTGCAGCGGTAGGCGTTTATCCTGTCGGAGGGTACGCTACGCACTCCGCTCCTGTCGGCAAGACTCCCGAGGAACTCCACATGAGTGTACTCGACATCGTAGTTCTGCACACTGTAAAGCGTTCCACCCAGCTTCTGTATCGAAGCAGCATAGGCGGCATACGCACCCTGCGGCGTCCAGCGGTCGTCGGTGCGGTAGTAGATGTAGTTGTCACGCACCTTGTATAACGAACCGAACACGTCCAGCGGGGTCACGTCGGGGTCGATGGCGTAGTACAGCTCGTCTATAATCTTCTGCTGGTCGTCAGCCCCGAGGGTGTCGGGCAGATGCTCACGGTATATCCCCGAAGCCGTCGGCACAAGCATCACGTAGGCAGGCAGCGTGGGGGCAAGTCTGTGAAAACGCCCTATCGCTTCGCAGGAAGCGTATGCCGCATCCGTGTCGAGACCGCTGTGAACGTCGATGAGCCGCTCACCGTCCGCGTCGTGGTAGACTCCGCCGAAACTCCGCTGCCCGAAAAGATGCGCACACCTCGCATAGAGGACAAGCATCTTGTCCGACATGGGGAAACTCTCCGAAGCTGCCTGCTGAAACGCCGCCGCAGATTCGTCCGACTCCGCCGACGCTGCGAGTTCTCCTCTGCCGCCGAGAACGGTCATGACCCCTCCCACCGCGGCAAACCCGAAGAAAAGTACCACTGTTATAACTTCAATGAGCCTGCGCACAGAGCTTCCTCCTTCCTGCGTGAACACATCATATCATCTGTTGAGCATATACGCCGAGCAGAGCACCAGCGCGATGACTTCGAGCACGGGCAGAATGAATATCAGCCAGCGTGTGTTCATCCGCCTCAGAGCCGTCGGCAGTACCGAACCCGTCACGAACAGCGCCGTCAGCAGCGGCAGCCACGACGCTTCGAGCAGATAGTTGAACACTTCGTTGTCGATGTCCGCCAGCGACAGCCCGAAGGCGGGCATCCCGTAAGGCAGCAGAGAAAGCGCCGCCAGCACGCCGCCTACAGATGCCGCCGCCAGCTTCGTGAACACCGCCCCCGTTATCGGCCGCGGTTCTTTCAGTCCGCTAGTGAACTTCAGCTGCAAGACCATCACAGCCGCCGCAGCCGCTCCTGCCGCCATCCCTTCCCAGCCGAAGGAGAACCACAGCAGAGCGAACATCGTACCTGCCGCCGACGCGAGCAGTTTCCTCCCCGTCAGACGAATTATCGGTGAGCAGATGTAGTCGCGTATCCACATGGTCAGATGAACGCATACACCGCCGAGCCTGCTTCGGAGGGAGCTGTCGAACAGCCGCCTGCGGACGGGCTGTCTCACCCTCAGTCCCATCATCATGGCGGTTCCCTGCCCCATGTACAGCAGACCCGAGATACCGCTCATGAACGCTCCGTACCATATCAGCAGAGAGAGCCACGCCGCCGCGCCGCCCCTGCTTTTCACGGGGAGCGATGCGTATTCTTGCCACACATCTGAGAGCCTGCACGATATCAGCAGGAACTCCGCCAGTCCGAAAACATACAGCCATATCCCCCTGCCCAGCTTGCGGAAGCTGACCTTCGGGGCGGCGAATATCTTCACGGTGCGCCTGTAGCGCAGTACGGGTCCCACCCCCGTCACAGGGAAGAAGGCGGAATATGCCGTCAGTGTGCCGATGTCCGCAGGTTCGTGGCCGCGCCATACGTCTGCCAGATAGGACACGAAATGCAGAGCGATGACCGCACCGCCTGCCACCGCTATCCCCGACAGCGGCGCAAGGTCCGCTCCCCTGCCCTTCGCAAAGAACACGAACATAGCCGCCTGCAACACCATATCCGAAGCGAATAGGATACGGCAGAGCTTTATCCTGTCGGGACGGGCGCGGCTGTCGGCTATCACCCTGCCCGAGACGTAGACCGCCGCCAGATCTGCGCCGTAGACGGCAAGTCCCCATATCCCCTGCGATGCTATGACCGCAAGGTTCGCCGCCGCGATGAGCCATCGGCGGTGTTTCGCAGGTGTGAGCCTGTACACACCCATGAACACGGGCAGAAAGAAAAACAGATATATCAGGCTGTACAGTGTCAAGGGTGTCCACCGCCTTTCGTTCGGGTCATTCTTCGTTCATCAGGTCTGTGAGCTCTTCACGGGTGTAGAGGGTGTTGAGCAGGTCGAGCAGTGCCGACGGAGACAGCCCCGACGGCAGATTTAGCCGCTGACATAGCGCAGCGCGGCGCTCGGACGCGTCGGGCGTTCCCGACAGACCGAGCATGAAAAGATCGTTCTTCGTGACAGGCTCCCCCTGCTTCGGCTTCTCGTCGGCAAAGGGTTCCAGCAGTCTGCGAAGGATATCCGCGTCTATCCCCTCCACCCCGAGAGTGCCCTCCTTCGAGGGTTCGGCCTTGCGGCGTTCCTTGCCTTTTATCTGGGGGATGTGCAGTTCGGCTATGCGCGTATGAAGTTCTTTGGGCAGGATGCTTTTTATGTGGGCGCGTATCTGTCTGCCTGCCCTGTCCGAGTCGGTCAGCACGATGAGCCCCGTCGTTTCGGCGTAGCGCCTGATAAGTCGGCAGGTCTCGCGGCTCTTGTAGATGCCGAAGCCGCCCGTCACGATGATAACGCCGTCAACGATCGAGCTGAGCTTTATCTTGTCGTACCGTCCCTCGACGACTATCGCCCTTGAGATGTGCAGTTTTTCCATGCGCACCTCACGCCATCGAGCTTGCGGCAAACTGCTCCACCGCAAGATAAGCCGCCGCATCGTTCATCGAAGAGGTCTTCATGCGAAGCTCGGTGTCCGACAGCAGAGTGAGCGTGCGGCGCAGGCGGTCGGGGTCGATGCTCATGCAGTCGTCATACGCCTTTCTCACGGCAAACTCGCGGTTCTTCGGGTAGCCGAAGTCCTTCGCACAGTCGGAATCCGTCCGTCCTGCCGACCTTGCGAGCCTTGCGCGGTAGATGTCCGCAAGGGACATATTTATGACCGAGAGTATCTGCATCGGCTCGTAGTTCTGCGCTCTGAGCTCGGTCAGTCTCGCGAACACGAATGCGGCGTTTCCGCGAAGGATGTTGACCGCGAGGGTAAAGCCGTCGCTCTCGACCTTTCGGATGACGAGCGCGTCGATCGCCTCACGCTCGATGGTGCCGCCGTTTGCGTAGGCGCAGAGCTTTTCGGTCTCCATAGCGATGCTCGCGGTGTCACACAGGCAGAGCTGTGCGATATACTCCGCGTCGCGCTGTGAGATGGAACAGCCGTTGTTCTTCACCGCCGCCGTTATCATCTTGCCCTGCTCGTACACCGACTTGAAGGCGAACTCCACCACCGTGCCGAACTTCTGGCACTTCTCAAAGAACCTCTGGTTCTTGTCCGAGAGGGAGCGGCGGTTCTTGTAGGGCTTTTCGCCGCCTGCGATGAGCATCAGCACCGTAGTTTCGGGGATGTCCTCGATGAGCTTTCGCAGGATGTCCGCTTTCGTGGGCGGGAGCGAATCCATGTCGAGACCGCTGAGGGTCACCACCACCCTCTCGGCGAACATCGGCAGTACCTGCACCGCGTCGGCGAGCGCTTCCATATCAAGCTGGTCGCCTGCGTCGAAGGTATGCAGGTTCATTACCTGAGCTTCCTTCGGGCAGAGCCGTTCGGTGAGCTTTTTCACGAACGGGTCGAGTGCGCCCGTATCCCTGCCGTAGAACAGGTACAGGTTCGAGTATTCCTTTGCGCGTATCGCCTTGCCGCACTCGGAGGGCGAGGTCGGCGCGAATTTCTGTTTGTAGCCCTTCTGTTTCGGAGCCGCCATGATGTTCACCTCTTGTCACACACATCAACAGACAAGAAATACGGAAAAAGCACTTCGGGCATCCCCCGCCCCCTGCCGCCGATCTGCGGCATAAGGGCTCAAAGGTCGCCTTTATCACATGATTTTTCCGTATCTCTGCATTGTTCTTTACTTATCTTCCGCTGTCAACTGTCAGCCTGCGGGCCACGCAAGGTCGCGTCCTGCCAGCACATGGAAGTGGATGTGGAACACGCTCTGTCCCGCTCTTTCGCCGCAGTTCGTAACTACGCGGAAGCCGTCCCTGAACTCCTCGTGCTCCGCCGCCAGCTTCGAGATTACCTCGTAGATATGTGCGATGACCGCGCTGTTCTCGGGGGTGATGTCGCTGAGCTTTGCGATGTGGGTCTTGGGGATGACCAGCCAGTGGATAGGCGCGGTAGGTGCGATGTCGGCAAAGACATACACCTGCTCGTCCTCGAATATCTTGGTCGAGGGTATCTCCCCTGCGATTATTTTGCAGAATAAGCAGTCGTTCATTGTGATTTCCTCCTTCTATATAAACCTTTTCCGCAGACGTACTTTATTTTGCGGAAATGCTGTTCAACATAACGCTTGTCACAGCGTAGCCCTTACTCAGCAGGATATCTGTCATCCCCTGCGCGATCTGCGGGGTATAAGCGCTGATCTCCTCAAAGCTCACGCCGCTTGCCGCAAGCTCCGCCGCCTTCACGCCGAACGCAGAGATTGCCTTCTGGGCGAGTTTAGCCTCGAACTCTTTGGTGTCGGTGACTTCCTCACCGTCGAAGAACGGCAGATACTCTATCTGACCGTTCATTTTGAGCGAGAGCAGTTCGCCCGTCGTGCTGTCCCTGAAAGGCACAGGTTCAGCCGTACCGAACTCCACTGTGTTTGCGGCAAGATCGGAGTGTTCCTCGATGATGGTCTCGCCCGGGGTGGTATCGGGAGCTTCGGTCTCGGCAGGCTGTGTATCCTCAGTCAGAGACTCATCTTCGCCTGCGTCCTCCATAGTCAGTTCGGGCATCACCAGTTCTGCTGTAGTCTGCTGTTCAAAGGTGTAGTCGGAATTGCTTTCCTTTTCCTTATTGCCGCAGCCCGTCAGCGACAGCAGCACAGCCGCCGACGACAGTCCTGCGATCACTCTTGTGATACTCTTCATTACGATCCTCCGTGATATGATTCCGTTACTTGATGAAGCCGCCCAGCAGCTCTGCCGCCTTAGCCATAGCCTCGTCGATCTTAGCCGCGTCGCCGACGCCTGCCATAGCCTGGTCGGGACGTCCGCCGCCCTTGCCGCCTGTGATGGCAGCCGCTTCCTTGACGAGCTTGCCTGCGTGAGCGCCTGCCGAAACAGCAGCCTTCGAGCATACGCAGAGCAGCTTCGGCTTCTCGTCGGCGGTGCCTGCCAGCAGCAGAACGAATGCTTCGTCCATGCTCTTTACGCCGTCGGCAAAGCTGTCGTACATATCAGCTCCCACGCTGTCGAGCTTGACAGCCGCGAGCTTCACGCCCTTTACGTCCTGTGCCGCGCTTACAACGCTGCCGAACATAGCGCCTGCGATCTTGCCCTTCAGGCTGTCAACGCTGCGCGAAAGCTCCTTGTTCTCTTCGAGAACGGCAGCGATCCTGTCGCCGATAAGGTTAACGTCGTTGACCTTGAGGGTCTTTGCAGCGTTTGCCAGCTTGCCGTCGAGCTCAGCGAGGAGCTTGAGCACGTTTGCGCCCGTAACAGCTTCGATACGTCTTACGCCGCTTGCGACAGAGCTCTCGGAAATGATGCGGAACAGACCTGCCTGAGAAGCGTTGGTGAGGTGGGTACCGCCGCAGAACTCCAGCGAGAAATCGCCGATGGAAACAACGCGCACAGTCTCGCCGTACTTCTCGCCGAACAGTGCCATAGCGCCCAGCTTCTGCGCCTCTTCGATGGGCATCTCGCGGGTGTCAACGGGCAGGCAGTCCATGATCTTCTCGTTCACGAGAGCCTCGACCTTTGCGAGCTCGTCGGGAGTGATAGCCTCGAAGTGGGAGAAGTCGAAACGAACTCTGTCCGCGTCAACGAGCTGACCCTTCTGGTGAACGTGGTCGCCGAGCACTTCTCTCAGAGCCGCCTGGAGCAGATGTGCCGAGGTGTGGTTTCTTGCGATAGCCATTCTTCTCTTTGCGTCAACTGCGAAGTGTGCAGCCTGACCTGCTTCGATGTGACCCTCGACTACCTTTACTGTGTGAGCGATCTTGCCTGCAACAGCCTTCTGGGTGTCGGTGACTTCCGCCTTGCCCGTAGCGGTGGTGATGATACCTGTGTCGCCTACCTGTCCGCCGCTCTCAGCGTAGAACGGGGTAGCCTTCGACACGATGTAAGCGGTCTGACCCTCGTCGGCTCTCATGATGAGCTCGTCATCGTTTGCTATGAAGTCAACGGTGGAATCAGCTTCGAGCTGTCCGTAGCCGAGGAAATCGCTGTGGAATTCCTTGTCGATGCGGTGGAAAACGGTCTCGTCAGCGCCCATGTACTTGGAGCCGCCGCGAGCTTCACGGGCGGTGGTGCGCTGAACTTCCATGCACTTCTCGTAGCCCTCTTCGTCAGCGGTGAAGCCCTTTTCTTCGAGTATCTCGCGTGTGAGGTCGAGCGGGAAGCCGTAGGTGTCGGACAGCTTGAAGCAGTCCTCGCCGCCGAGAACGGTCTTGCCGTTAGCCTGCATATCTGCGATAAGGTCGTCCAGCAGCTTCATGCCGCGGTCGATGGTGCGGTTGAAGTTCAGCTCCTCGTTGGTGAGTACCTTGACGATGTAGTCGTACTTCTCCTCAAGCTCGTTGTACTCGCACTTATTGCAGTCAACGACGGTGCGCACGATGTCCTTGAGGAACATACCCTCGATGCCCAGCAGCTTGCCGTGACGTACAGCTCTGCGGACAAGGCGGCGCATAACGTAGCCTGCACCCTCGTTGGAAGGCAGAACGCCGTCGCTTGCGAGGAAGGTCACAGCGCGGATATGGTCGGTGATAACGCGGACGGAAACGTCCTTCTTGTATTCCTTGCCGTACTCGCAGCCTGCGATGCGGCAGATGTGGTCGCGGATAGCCTTGACGGTATCAACATCGAAGATGGAGTCAACGCCCTGCATGAGAGCAGCAAGTCTTTCAAGACCCATGCCCGTGTCGATGTTCTTCTGTGCGAGGGGGGTGTAGGTGCCGTCCTCGTGGCGCTCGAACTGTGTGAACACAAGGTTCCAGAACTCCATGAAGCGGTCGCAGTCGCAGCCTACCTTGCAGTCGGGCTTGCCGCAGCCGTACTCAACGCCGCGGTCGAAATATATCTCCGAGCAGGGACCGCAGGGACCGTCGGTACCTGCCTCCCAGAAGTTGTCCTCCTTGCCCATGCGGACGATGCGGTCAGCAGGAACGCCTGCTTCCGACTGCCAGAGCTGTTCAGCCTCGTCGTCGTCCTCGTATACGGAGATCCACAGTCTGTCCTTGGGGAGCTTCAGCACTTCGGTAACGTATTCCCATGCCCAGGTGATAGCTTCCTTCTTGAAGTAGTCGCCGAAGGAGAAGTTGCCCAGCATCTCGAAGTATGTACCGTGACGTGCGGTCTTGCCCACGTTCTCGATGTCGCCTGTACGGATGCACTTCTGACAGGTGGTCATACGTGTGCGGGGCGGAACTTCCTGACCCGTGAAGTAAGGCTTCAGCGGTGCCATGCCTGCCACGATGAGCAGCAGCGAGTTGTCGTTCTGCGGTACGAGCGAATAGCTCTTCTTGCGCAGGCAGTTCTTGCTCTCAAAGAATTTCAGATAGGATTCTCTGAGGTCGTTTAAGCTTGTCCATTCCATTTTAGTTTCCTCCGAAATATATAGTTGATAATTGTAAATGATAAACTATTTTATGCCTTTGCCAGCAGTTCCCTGACTGCGCGGGTCTTTTCGCCGCCGCGCTCGGCGTAAAAAACGGGCGTACAGCCGCAGCTGTCGGTGACGTTCAGGTCAGTGCCCTTTTTCAGAAGGTAGTTGATGCCTGCGGCGTTGCCCGACTTTGCGAAATCGAACGCCAGCGGCGCAAGGTCGAGACCGCTCTCGTCGGCGACTGCGAACAGCCGCGGGTCGTTCGTCTGTGAGAACAGGCGCACGCCCTGTTTTTTCAGCTCGGCGTCGAACTGTGCGCGGTAATTCTTGCGGATGTACAGCGCGATATCGGGCGAACAATGCATCGCCCACCCGAGGGGCGACATGGATGCCACGCTCTTGCCGAGGTCTGCGCCTGCCGCCATCACCGCCCTGAATCCTTCAAGGTCGCCGTGCTGAGCGCAGAAACCGAGGGGGGTGTTCATGTAGGGGATAGCCTTGTTGAGCTGAGCAGGGCTCGCCTTTTTCGCACGGGCGATTATCTGCTCGGTATCGCCGATGTAGCACGCATAGACAAGGCTCTTACGTATCCTTTCGGCGTCGTCCATCACGGCTTCGAGCTTCGCCCTGCCTTCCTCACCCGGAGGGGTCAGACCGTACTCTATCCAGAACATGACGTAGCTGCTGTAGCCGTCGTACAGCACCGAATTGTACTCCGACTCGGGGTAGAAGCGCTGGATGACGGGGGTGCCGTACTCGAACCGCCAGAGGTGGATACCCGGCTGTTTCCCCTGCTCGCTGAACTGTTTCATGTAGCGGTCGTGGATAGAATCTGCGCCGCCGAACCAGTCGGTGTAGGTGACCACCGAACCGTCCCTGACCGTGTAGATATTCGCCTGACGTGAGTTCCTCGACGCGATGAGCACAAGGAAGAAGGCGTCGATGCACAGATCATGAGCCAGATCGTGGAGCCAGCCGTCGGGGTCGTTCATCAGGTTCGTATACATGACGGTGACCTCTTCGGGAGTCGGCTTGCGGGTCTTGCCCGCCATGCTTTCCTGACAGGCTCCGCACCTGCGAAGTATGCGGCGCGCCTTCACGATGGACAGGTCGCCGTTGGGCACGCTCGCCAGCTGAGGGTCGGGCGAACCGTTTCTGTAAATGCCGCTTTCGTCCTCCCAGAAGCAGACGGGGCAGATCTCCCAGGCGCCGAGCTCATCGAGCGTCAGGCAGCCGCAGCACGGACATTGTTTTTTTTCCATATGACATCCTTTCATAATAAAAGCCGCTTCGCCCCTGAAACATGGGACGAAGCGAACTCCGTGTTACCACCCAAATTACCGCACGGCTGGACCACGCGGTCACTCAAACCCCTTAACGCGGGAAAACGCCGCCGTTTTCGGCGGTGCTCGGGAGCAGCACTCGGGTGCGGCAGTACGGGGCTTTCAGCGATACGCTCCGCTCTCTGTGAATGTCACCTGCCCGATCAATCTCCGTCACGGCATTTTGCACATATATATCCATTATACAGTAGCAAATCCCGTTTGTCAAGAGCACAGACGCATTTTAATAAAAATGCAAAAAAATAAGCCCCACACGATGTGAGGCGGTAGATGAAACAAAATAAAACTATGTGTAGAACAAAAGAAAGGAGACAACAAAACGGATGTTAGTTTCAAACATTACTGAATGAGTTACTTAACATCATCTATATTATATACTAATTTCGGCGATAAGTCAAGAGTTTCGGCTGATTTTTATTTTTAACTATTTTTTTTCAGCATTATGCACAAAATCGTTTTGTGCGGTTCGCCTAAATCGACGGTTTTTTACATAAAAGATTTATCTAATATTAACATAGATATACTATGTGAACATTATCCTGAAATCTACTTTAAATATACCTTAAATCGCCGAAAAAGGCTTAAAAGATGGTTTACAAATAGTTTACCTGATACGGCAGCGATATAGCGCGTTTTTTCCTTGATTCGCCGTGGAAAATGTGATATAATATATAGAAAATAATGTAAGCCGCAATTCCGAAAAAGAGGGAAAATATGAAGCTCAGACAAGCAACCGTACCGAGGCTGCCCGTGTGGTCGTGTATACTGCTCACAGCCCTGCTGTCTGCGGTGGTATCAGCGGTCTCGGGAATTCTTTTCATACTGATCGCAAGTGCGCCCATCAATACCGTCATCGTGGTGCTGAGCACGGCGGTGCTCGTGCTGATGCCTGCATTCGCGGTCAAGACGCTCTGCGTGTTCATCGGTTTCAGGGAACGCAGGCTGACTACCCTGCTTCTGACGCTGGGGTATCTGGCATCGCTGTGGGCGTCCTTCGCGTTCTACGTCAGCCACGACTACGAACTGAGCGTATACCGCTATATGCGCGCAACCGATGCCGATGTCTACTATTTCGGCGGATATGAAGACCTGCACGCCGACTACGCCGACGCCGCGGATTTCATGATTCAGATGCAGCAGGCGCCCGCCTCCATCGTGCTGGAGAGCATGAGCGAGGGCAAGCTACGTGCGCTGACAGCCGAACAGCTGGAGACCATAAACAGCGAGTCGTTATGGGACTATTTCGACTACAGCCACATCTTAGGCAAGTCCGCCGACGAGGTGGATGCGTCACTGAGGGCAGCGCGGACGATGAACGCATACGATTTCACCTTCGATTACAGAGGGCTCCGTGCGAAGAACTGGGGCTATATGCTCGAAAAGCCGTCGCGGTGCAGTGACGAGATACGCTCGATCGCGAAGTACGGCTCCCACGCGGTGAAGTTCGACACGTTCAGCTTTTTCATCTTCGCACAGCTGGCGGTCATCGTGATGATAGGCGTCCATTTCGACATCGACGCGAAGGGTCAGCTGATATACGTCTACGAGCCGTTGAAGCTCGAAATGATAAAAGCGATAGTACGCCGTTCGGGCGAAGCGCTGCGCGAGATGAAGCAGGGCTGGAAAATAAAATAGGACTGCTGTAAAAAAGGTATCGCCCGTAAGATGGATACCCATATAGAAGTTTTGCTCCGAAGCATTTCAAAATGCTTCGGAGCATTCGTTTTTATACGGCTGCTAAAACAATTCATAATTTATCTTACCAATTCTATCGTCTGGGCATCGGCATCCAGCTTAGCCGTGATTCCGATAGGCAGCGTCAGCATGGGTGCACAATGGCTAAAATCACACTCGGCAAGCACGGGATAATTCGGTCCGTTCAGATAATCGTATATAAACTCATAATACGTTTTCTCTGTCCCGTAATGCTGAAATTGCCTACATTTCCCGATGATAAGCCCACCAATCATGTCGAAAACACCGCAGATTTTCAACTGAGCCAATGTTCGTTCCACGCTGCACGCCCACTCCTCGGTATCTTCAATGAACAGAATATCACCCTTGCGTATTTCCGGCATATATGGGGTACCCCATATATTTCCGATAGTATACAGGTTCCCGCCGATAAGTCTGCCCGATACCTTTCCGCCGCTCAGAGTTATAATCTCATTTGGAATACACTTTTCCTCGGTTAATTCCTGCGACCATTCTATAACGTCGTCAGAATAGTATTCGGGGAAAATATATTTGTAGCATTCTTCAAAGTTCAGCACATCGCAAAGGCTTTTTAAGGCAATATCCCGATACGGATTGAGCCTTGCATAGCTTGTTACAAAGTTCGAGCCGTAATATGTGGGTACGCCTGTTTTCGTATAAATTGCCATCAGCAGCGCTGTCACATCTGACATACCTACAACGGGTTTCGGGTTTTCCGCGTAGTATTCATAATCAATGTACGGGAGCATACCGTTCGTCACCTGACCGCCGACACTCGCCATAAGTATACGGATCTCGGGATCGTGAAGCAACGCATTGAATTCATCAGCTCTTTCTTCTGGTGAGCCTGAAACGTACGCGTCTGCCTTTCCCCATAGCTTGCCGTGCTTTACATTAAAACCCTGGGAGCGAATAAATTTCTCTGCACGAGCAGCAGCTTCCGGCGCTTCATTTGTGATGCACCACGACGGGCTGAAAACGCCTATTGTTGAACCTGTTTCTATTTTCATAGCTTTTCCCCTATTCATCGAATATAAATCAATCCCGATATATATTAATAGCAATTATAACATAGCATCGCTGCACTGTCAATAGAAACGCCATAGTACTTCTGACTGTAAATCAGAAATACTATGGCATAAAACTACTATATTAGCATAGCCCGTATGTGAGCGATACCTTATTTTTTTACTTATCCTGATTTCTGAGGTCAACGATGCGCTTTGCCTTGCCCTGGAATCTTTCCAGAGTCTTGCAGTCAACGATGGTCAGCTTGGTCGCGATACCGAGGACTACCTTCAGCTCGTGAGTAACTCTTCTGTGGAGCTCCTCAAGCTGTGCGTAGTTGTCGAGCATACTGCTGTAGTTCTCGTTCAGCTCCACCTTGATCTCCAGATGATCCGCGAAGTTCTCACGGGTCAGTACCAGCTGATAGTGGGGTGCGATCTCGTCAAAGGTCATCAGCACGCTCTCGATCTGCGACGGGAACACGTTTACGCCGCGGATCTTCAGCATATCGTCCGATCTGCCCTTGGGCTTGCCCATTCTCGCGGTAGTTCTTCCGCAGGCGCACTTCTCGTAGTTGATGGAAGTGATGTCGCGGGTCCTGTAGCGGAGTATCGGCATACCCTCCTTGGTCAGGGTGGTGACTACCAGCTCGCCCTCGCTTCCTGCGGGGAGCACCTCGCCCGTAGCAGGGTCGATGATCTCGCAGTAGAAGTGATCCTCGTTGATGTGCATACCGTTTCTCTCGCGGCACTCGCCCGAAACGCCGGGGCCGCCGAGCTCGCTCATGCCATAGTTATCGGTGACGAACATACCCGTAGTCTGCTCGATAGCGTTTCTCATCTCTATGGTGCAGCCCTCAGAGCCCAGCAGACCGAGTTTCAGGTGTATCTTGTCCAGAACGCCCTTTTCCTTCGCCAGCTCGCCGATGTACTGTGCGTAGCTCGGGGTGGCAACGAGGGTATCGGTACCGAAGTCCTGCATCAGCATGATCTGCTTGTCGGTGTTGCCGCTCGAAGACGGAACAACCGTCGCACCGATCTTTTCAAGGCCGTAGTGCAGACCCAGCGCACCCGTGAACAGTCCGTAGCCGAAGCATATCTGCACAAGGCTGTTCTCGTCCGCGCCTGCGGCGGTAACTATACGAGCCATGCAGTCGCTCCATGCGTCGAGGTCGTTTGCGGTGTAGCCTACGACGGTAGGCTTGCCAGTTGTTCCCGACGAAGCGTGCAGTCTCACGATCTTGCTCTGCGGAACGGAGAACACGCCGAAGGGATAGTTATCGCGCAGGTCGGCTTTGGTCGTGAACGGTATCCTCTCGATATCCTTGAGTTCCTTGATGCTGTCGGGGTCAAGACCTATCTCGTCAAATCTCTTGTGGTAGAAAGGCGAATTATCGTAGCAGTACTTCACGAGCTTTTTGAGCTTTGTGAGCTGGTCTGCCTCGATCTCGCTTCGGCTCATAGTCTGAGCTTCTTTCTGGAAAAACATATTGCATTACTCCTTTGGTGTTTTAAAGCGTATATACGTGTATTATACCATATCCCGTCAAAAAAAGCAAGCATTTATCCACATTTTCTTAAAAATATCCCCCGAAATGTGCATTTTGCATAAATCGTGGGAGACTTTTTTTACTATAAAAATCAGAGTATTTCCGTGGGAAAACGTATTTTTTTCGAGCCGTCAAGCCGTTTACTCGTATCTGCGGTTCTTGCTGTAGTCGAGATACACCCCGTAGTACTCGGGGGCGTCGGGGCGCACTATGCCCTTTCTCACAAGCATATCCTTCGGCTCGTCTATCCTCAGCGAACGCACTCTGCGGCGCATCGGCAGTATCTTCGTCGGCGACACCGACAGCATATCCACACCCATCGCGATGAACGCTTCGAGCAGTTCGGGCTCACCTGCCAGCTCGCCGCAGATGCCTATCCACTTGCCGTAGCGGTGGATGCTGTCCGCTGCCATCTTTATCATGCGCATTACCGCCAGATGATGCGAACGGCAGTACTTTTCAAGCCGCGAATCCGTCCTGTCTATCGCCAGCGCGTACTGTTCAAGATCGTTGGTGCCGACGTTGAAGAAATCGACCTCCCTCGCCAGCTCTTCCGACAGCATTACCGCGGCGGGCGTTTCTATCATGATGCCTATCTCAACGTCCTTCGAGTAGGGTATGCCTTCCTCGTCCAGCTCTTCCCAGACGTTTGAGATTATCGCCTTTATCGCGATTATCTCCTCGGGGTCAACGATGAGGGGGAACATTATCGCCAGCCTGCCGTACATCGAAGCACGGTAAAGCGCCCTCAGCTGTGTACGGAACACCTCGGGCTTCTCAAAGAACAGGCGTATCGAGCGCACGCCCATGGCAGGGTTGTCCGAACCGCCGTAGATGAAGTCGGGGTTCTTGTCCTCGCCGATGTCGAGGGTCCGCACCACGACGCGCTTGCCGTTCATTCGTTCGAGCACGCGGCGGTAGGTATAGAATTGCAGTTCCTCGTCGGGGAAGTCATCATTTTGCAGGTACATGAACTCCGAGCGCAGAAGTCCGATGCCCTCCGCATCGTTGTCCTCAACGTACTTAACATCCGTAAGGCCGCTGATGTTGGCGTATATCTCTATCTCGCGGCCGTCGAGGGTGACGTTCTTTCTTCCGCGGAGCCTCATGAGCAGTTCGCGTTTTCTGCCCTCTTCCTCGCGCTTTTCTATCATGCGGCGTTTTGTGGCGTTGTCGGGGTCGATATAGAGGATGCCCGCGAAGCCGTCAACTATCGCCTCACAGCCGTCGTAGTCATCCGACAGCGCCTTGCCGAGAGCCGCTATCGAGGGGATGCCCATGGTCCTCGCCAGTATCGAGGTGTGCGAAGTCACCGAGCCGTAGCAGGTGCAGACCGCACGCACAAGATGTGTGTCGAGCCGTATAGTCTCGGAAGGTTCAAGGTCGTAGGTGCAGAGAATGGTATTGCGTTCAAATTCGAGCTTCTGTTCCGACTTGTTCTGGATATGTCTGATAAGTCTGCCCGAGATGTCGAGTACGTCGGCGGTACGGGCGCGGATATAGTCGTCCTCTGCGCGTCCCAGCGAGCTTGCGACCTCAGCGGCGGCGCGGTGAACGGCGTAGTCGGCAGTCACGCTCTCCTCGCGTATCATCTGTTCTATCTTGTTCACGAAGCCGTAGTCCTCGATGAGCATACGGTGTATCATGAAGATCTCGGCGTGGTCTTTGCCTATCTTGCGGACTTCGCGCTCGTAAAGCTCGTCAAGTTCCTTGAGCGAGAGTTTTTTCGCGTACTCGTAGCGCTGAAGTTCAAGCTCGGGGTTGCCGACCTTATGCCTGTTGACCACGATATCGTCGCGGCGGTAGAATTTTATCTTCCCGAACACGATGCCGCCCGATGCGGCGCGTCCTCTTATCCTCTGCATAATTTCACCTCTTCGGATTATTGACCTGCACGATTCACAATCTGCACAGCATTATGTATTCCTCGGCGTTCTCGCCCACCGTCACAAAGCCGACCTTTCTGTACATCCTGACGGCGTAGTTTGCCTTCTGCACCGCGAGCGAAGCCTGCTCAAAGCCTGCCTGCCCGAGTTTTCCGAGCATCTCTTTCATCAGCGCCGTCCCTATCCCGTGACCGCGGTACTCCTTGTACAGCGATATAGCGAAAGACGGAGTTTCATCGTCGATATGTCCGTAGTCGTTCATGATGCGCGTCCACACCGCCCCGACTATCCGTCCGCCGACTTCTGCCGCGAGTGCGAAGTCGCCCCTGCGCGTTCCGAAATCCTCGGTATAGACCCTGAGTTCGGGCTGTTCGATGATGCTTCTCGGCGGCGGCTCGATACCCTCGGGGATGAATATCGCCTCGTACAGGAAGTCGTCGAGCCTGCTGTATTCCTGCGGGGTCATGTCTCTTATTGTGTAGTCCATCTTGTCTCCTGTTTTCGAGTTTTTTCGCTTTTTGGGAGTGGTATTATTTATTTTGAGAAAGGGTGTGATCTTTGTTTGGGTGGAGTGCGGAGCTTGCTTGGAGCTCTTATTCCGATATTTTGTCAAGTGACAGCGTCGCTATGCCGTTCAGACTCATATCCGCACGCTTGCCTGCCATATAATCATAGTAGCCCTGACAGGCTATCATAGCGGCATTGTCTCCGCAGTATTTCAGCTCGGGCATGAACAGCTCGATATGACGGTTCTTACACGCGGTCTCGAACGCACCTCGCACGCCAGAATTCGCCGAAACACCGCCTGCTATCGCAAGCCGCTTGCTCCCCAGCATCTTCGCCGCCGCCATCGTCCTTTCAACGAGCGTGTCGGCGACTGTTTTCTGGAAGGAAGCCGCCATATCCTCACGGCGCACAGGCTCGCCCTTCTGCTCGGCGTTATGGACGGTATTGATGACCGCCGTTTTCAGCCCCGAGAAGCTCAGGTCGAACTCGCTGCCCGGTATCTTCGGCTTCGGAAGCTTGTAGGCAGTCGGGTCGCCCAGCTTTGCCGCCGCGTCGATGAACTTTCCGCCCGGATACTCGTACCCCAGCACCCTCGCCGCCTTGTCGAAGCACTCGCCTGCAGCGTCGTCACGGGTGCGCCCGATGACGTGGTAGTGGGTGTGGTCGCGGACTTCGATGATGTGGCTGTGACCGCCCGAAATGACAAGGCAGAGGTAGGGCGGTTCAAGGTCGGGATGGGTCAGGTAATTCGCGGCGATATGCCCCGCGATGTGGTGAACGGGTATCAGCGGCTTGTTCGCTGACATGGCAAGACCCTTCGCGAAACTGATGCCCACAAGCAGTGCGCCGATAAGTCCCGGCGCGTAGGTGACCGCCACCGCGTCGATGTCGGAGAGGGTGCAGTCGGCTTTGAGAAGCGCCTCACGCACCACCCATCCGATGTTCTCGGCATGGCGCCGCGAAGCTATCTCGGGCACGACGCCGCCGTAAAGCCTGTGCTCGTCGATCTGGCTCGCCACCACGTCCGAAAGAACGACCCTGCCGTCCTCAACAACGGATGCAGCAGTCTCGTCGCACGAACTCTCTATTCCTAATATCTTCATATTATCACGCTTTCATGTGTTATAAATCAGTACTTGCAGGGGGGTGAGTGCGGGTTTTAACCGGGGAAACCTTTCTGAAGAAAGGTTCTCCCCTTGCCGTGCGAAGCTAAGGCGGCCCCCATTCCAAAGACTTTTAATATGTCGTTCGTTAGTTGTGGTCTAAAAGACAGACTCTCACCGTTTCATGAGTGACAATCTAAAAAATTCCGCAAATGATGCGTTACGCCCTATCGAACGTCTTTTTGGCAGGGGACGCACAATTGAAGAGAAGAGTGACACTCTTCACGACCAATACTACCCGCACCCAGTCACCACAAACCATTATTTATTTTATTATACCAATTTTTGCGTGATTCTTCAAGTGCGGAATATCGTCCGAAATGTATGTTTACAATATATTAACATTTGCAGGCATATCCTGAATGTACAAGCATATTTATATAATGAGTACAAACCCTCATCAACCGAAACGGAGCTGATAAAATGTCAACATTAACAGAAGAAAAGCACATCGGGCTCACCTCTGCCGAAGCAGAACTGCGCCTTGCCGAACAGGGCGAGAACCGATTTGCGCGGAAGAAAAAAGTCAGTGCGGCAAGGATCTTCGCAGGGCAGTTCAGGGACGTGATGGTCATGATACTGCTCATCTCAGCAGCGGTGTCGGTGTTCGTCAGCGGGTGGCAGGATGCTCTGCCCATCATGATAATCGTCGTGATGAACGCCGCCCTCGGGTTCTTTCAGGAGTACCGCTGCGAGAAGACCCTTGAGCGCATGGAAGAGCTCGCCGCCCCCGAAGCCAGAGTCCGCCGCGACGGCGAGCTTGTGACGATACCTGCCTCGCAGGTGGTGACGGGGGACGTCTTCGAGGTCGAAGCAGGCGACCGCTTCCCTGCCGACTGCATCATCCTCTCTCAGAACCGTCTCGCCTGCGACGAAAGCGCACTCACGGGCGAAACTCTCCCCGCCGAAAAGACCGCATGGTCGGGCGAGGAAGACCGCAAGTCCATCAACTTGCCATACATGGGCTACATGGGGACTTCGGCAGTGCGCGGCTCGGCGGTGTGCGAGGCAGCGGCGGTCGGCACGGCTTCGCAGATGGGGCAGGTGTCGGGGATGCTGGGCGGCATCGAAAACGAACAGACTCCCCTGCAAAAAAAGCTCGGCGAGCTTGGAAAAGTGCTGGCTCTCATCTGTCTTGCGGTGTGCGTGCTGGTGTTCGCGGCAGGAGTGATACGCGGCGAAGCGGTGGGCGAGATGTTCTTCACGGCGGTGTCGGTGGCTATCGCGGCCATCCCCGAAGGTCTGCCTGCGGCGGTGACAATCGCCCTCGCGCTGGCGGTAAGACGTATGCTCAGACAGAACGCCCTCGTACATAAGCTGCACTCGGTGGAGACCCTCGGCTGTGCCAACGTCATCTGCACCGACAAGACGGGCACGCTGACCCAGAACCGCATGAGGGTCAGCCGTCTGTGCGTGCTGTCCGACACGCTCACCGAACAGGACACCTCCCAGAGCTTCACCGCATGGGACGGCGCGGCTCTCACCGAAGCGCTGATTTGTGCGGCGGTCTGCTCCAACGCGAGAAGGGTGCATGAGCCGCCGACGGGTGAACGCAACCGCCTGCGCCGTCCGCACTTCGAGGGCGACCCCACCGAAGCCGCACTCGCCGAGCTGTGCGCGTCGGCAGGCATCGAGCGCGAACTTCTGCTCTACAAACGCATCGACGAGAAGCCCTTCGACAGCGAGAGCAAGTATATGTCCGTGACCTGCCGAAGCCGCGAGGGAACGGCGGTGTTCACGAAGGGTGCGCCCGAAGTCCTGCTGAAAATGTGCCGTTCGCGGCGCACACAGCGCGGTCTCGAACCCCTCGGCGAGGAGCAGGTCTCGGCTGTCCGCAGCCGCTGTGACGAGCTCGCCGCCGAAGGTCTGCGGCTCATCGGACTGGCTGAGACGGTCGGGGGACAGACGGTGTTCCTCGGGTTCGCCGCCCTCGAAGACCCTCTGCGGCCCCAGGCCGCCGAAGCCGTCCGCGAGTGCCGCCGCGCAGGCATCGCCACTGTCATGATAACGGGCGACCACAAGCTCACCGCCTCCGCCGCCGCGAAACAGGCGGGCATCCTCACCCCCTCAAAGCGCGTCGTCACGGGCGAGGAGCTCGACCGCATGACCGACGAACAGCTCGCCGAGGAAATCGAAAACATCGCCGTGTTCGCGAGGGTGACGCCTGCTCACAAGCTGCGCATCGTCCGCGCTTTCAAGAGCCGCGGCAAGGTGGTGGCGATGACGGGTGACGGCGTGAACGACGCGCCTGCCGTCAAGGAAGCCTCCATCGGCGTGAGCATGGGCATCAGCGGCAGCGACGTCACCAAGCAGGCGGCGGACACCGTGCTGCTCGACGACAACTTCGCGACGCTGGTGTCGGCTGTGCGCGAGGGGCGGACTATCTACGCCAACATCCGCAAGTTCGTGCGGTACCTCATCGCCTGCAACATCGGCGAGGTGCTCACCATGTTCGGCGCGATGGTCATCGGGATGCCGATTCCGCTGCTGCCCACCCAGATACTGCTGGTGAACCTCGTGACCGACGGGCTGCCTGCGGCGGCGCTTTCCGCAGAGCCGCCCGAGCGCGACATCATGCGCCGTCCGCCGCGCTCCGCCGACGACAGCTTTTTCTCGGGTGGACTGCTGGGCAAGATGCTGATCCGCGGCGCACTCATCGCGGCGGCGGCACTGGGGTGCTTCTCGCTGCTGCTCCCGCAGGGGCTCGCGGCGGCGAGGACGGGGGCGATGCTCACGCTGGTGGCTTCGCAGCTGATACACGTTTTCGAGTGCCGAAGCGAGGATAAGCCGCTCTTCTCGATACCGCTGAAGGGCTGTCTGCCTGCGGTGGGCGCGGTGGCGGTGTCGGCGGCGTGTACGGCGGTCTGCTGTGTACTGCCGAAGCTGGCAGACATCTTCTCGCTGACCATGCCCGACACGAAAGGTCTTGTCATTTGCGCCGTGACAGCACTTGCCGCGCCGATGTGTTCGGCGGTGAGCGGAAGCATCTCGGTAGTGAAAACCTCCCGACGCTCTGTCTCCGAACGCGTATAATAGTCAATATTACCAAATTAAGACGAAAGTTTGCAAGGGCTTTCGTCTTTTTTAATGAAATAACGCTTACCTTATTGACAAACAATATTATATGTCGTATAATATCATACAGAAGGATACTATACGGCGTATAATATTATAGCAAACAACAAGACATATACCACAGGAGGGCTGCGATATGAAAAAAGCATTGATGATCTTTAGTAATATTTTCTTCGTGATACTGACACTTATTGCGGCACTTCTCATCATCACGAGCATTTAAGATCAGGTTCTGCCCGACTGCGGTCATGGTTTCGTGAACGAGCGTTTCAGCCGCGGAATGAAAGGACTCACCGCAGGGCTCGGCAAATAAAGACCAATAAAGGAGACAATCATGAAAAAAGCACTCAAATTATTCGGAAAATTTATACTCATACTGCTGATACTGATAGTCGCGTTCCTTGTCATCACGGGCATTTGGAATGCTATCGCGATGCATGGCGAAAAGGAGATCCTCAAGGAATATCCCGGACAGCTCGTTGAGATCGACGGTCACAATATGCACATTTACACAGAGGGAGACGGCGACCACACCATACTGTTCCTGTCGGGCTGGGGAACTGAATCGCCCTACTACGACTTCAAGCCCCTCTACTCGAAGCTCAGCGGCGACTACAAATGCGTGGTCATCGAGAAGTTCGGCTATGGGTTCAGCGACGAGATCGACGGTGAACGCGATTTCGACACCATACTCCGCGAGGACAGAGAAGCCCTCGAAAAGCTCGGCATCAACGGTCCCTTCGTGCTGTGTCCCCACTCGCTGTCGGGACTTGAAGCGACCCTCTGGGCGCAGAAGTACCCCGACGAGGTCGAGGGCATCGTGGGGCTCGATATGTCTTTCGGCAACAACCCGAACCTCGTAACAGCAAAGGAAAGCAAGGCGCAGAAAGCGATCATGAAGCTCAACAAGGTCGTCAGGATCTCGGGCATCAACCGTTTTCTGCTGACGATCAGCGACAACGAGGGACTTTCCGACGAGGAGACGAAGCAGTATATCGCGCTTGTCAGCAAGAACCAGGCGAACGACACCACCTGCCGCGAGAATGACGCTGTCACGGCGGTATTCGGCGAGATAACAGGGGCTGCCCTGCCTGACACTCCGACCATACAGTACATTTCTGCCGACCGCAAGGATGATGAGTCCGTGCTCAAAGCCTGCGACGAGATAGTTGCGGCTTCCAAAGACGGCAAAATGATCGAGCTTGACTGCGGTCACTACGTTCATCAGTATGAATCCGAGCGCATAGCTGAGGAAATGAAAGAATTCATTTCGGGACTCAACAAATAAAGCGAGGATACAACCATGAAAAAAGCACTGAAAATAATCGGGAAAATACTTCTCGGACTGCTGATACTGCTTACGGTATTCCTTATCATCATGACGGTATACAATCAGATAATGCTCAAAAAGAACAAGGACTTGTACGAAAAGCCGCTCGGTCAGCTTGTCGAGGTGGACGGGCACAACATGAGCATCTACACCGAGGGCGAGGGTCAGCACACTATCGTGTTCATGTCGGGGTGGGGGACTTCCTCGCCGATACTGGACTTCAAGCCGCTGTATTCACGGCTCTCGGACGAGTACAGATGCGTCGTTGTGGAGAAATTCGGCTACGGTTTTTCCGACATCGTGGACGGCGAGCGCGATATGGACACTCTGCTCCGTCAGGACAGAGAGGCTCTGCAAAAGGCAGGTATCGAAGCGCCGTATGTGCTGTGTGCGCACTCTTTTTCGGGCTACGAGGCGACGCTCTGGGCGCAGAAATACCCCGATGAAGTCGAGGGTATCGTGGGGCTTGATATGTGTACGCCCAACTGCGAGAGTGAGGAAACGCAGAAAAACGAGTCGAAACAGCTGGGGCTTGTAAAGCTTATCAACAGGGCGGGAAAGAACACGGGGCTGATAAGGCTTGTGGATTACGATCAGTCGGGGACGCTCACCGAAGACGAGGAAAAAATATTCACCGAGATAGCCTGCCATATCACCGCAAACGATACGATAATCAACGAGGGCGACATCGACTGCCGTATCAACGCGACTGCCGAGCTGAACTCCGCGCCCCTGCCGACCGTTCCCGTGCTGATGTACGTTTCCGCCGATAATTCGGGCGATGAACTGTGGGTCGGCGGTATGCAGGCTATGGTCGATGCGTCCTTAGACGGAAAACTGATACAGCTTGACTGCGGTCACTACGTTCACGATTTCGAGTACGAAAGGATAAGCGGAGAGATGAAAGCGTTCATAGCAAAACTTTGAAGAAAGATAACAGATGAAAGATAACAGATAACCGCATCAAGTATGATGCTGAAATGAGCGGCTGCGCCGCGTATCTGAATATTTGGCGGTTATCTATAATTCGTAGGGTGGGGGCTTGCCCCCCACCTCGGGCGCAAAACAAATGTCCGATTATCTGCGGCGGTTGCAGAGCCGAGGACGGATCATCAGAGAAAATAAGATATTTCTTTGGATTTTAAAGACTATTTAAGAAATTGTGTGATATAATTATAATCGGAAAGAGACGAGGATACTGATATGAAAAAAACAGTACTGAACAGCTTTGACGTTCGTGGGAACGGGGTGAGAACATGAGTGTATTCCCGATAAGCGCGGCACTTCTTGACGCTATGGTGCTTGCCGTTACGGAAAATGAGGACAGCTACGGCTACAAGATAACCAAAGACATCCAGGAGAAGGTCAGCGTCAGCGAATCGACGCTCTACCCCGTGCTCAGACGATTGCAGAAAAACGGGATGCTCGAAGTCTACGATATGCCGTATCTTGGGCGTAACCGCCGCTACTACCGCATAACAGAATGCGGCAAGGAACAGCTTTACGAGCTCAGACATGAGTGGACGGATTTTTCAAGACAGATCGGTTATTTTTTGAACGAGAGAAATGAACGAAAGGATATGGAGACATCATGACGGTAAACGAGTACAGAGACAGACTGGTAATGGCGCTGTCGGCGTTCGACCAGGATGAGGTAGCGAGCGTGGTGGATTACTACACCGAACTCATCGAGGACGCAGACAATCAGGAAGAACAGATGATGAGCCTCGGCAGCCCCGAACAGCTCGCAACAAAGATAATCCAGGAGAACGGCTGGGTAAAGCCCGAGGAAGAACAGCAGTATTCGCAGGGCATGAACGGCTTCCCGCCCCCTCCGCAGAACGGCTTCCCGCCTCCCCCAAAGGCTTCTGGCTGGAGCGCATTCCGCATAATCGCGCTGGTGCTCACCATGCCTTTCTGGACTGCGGGCTACTCACTCATGGCGGCGCTCTTCATCGTGATAGCGGCGGTATACTTTGCCTGCGCGGCGGCTTCGGCAGCAAGCTTCGTGGCGGCGTTCAAGTACATCAAGCAGTTCGTACCCTTCACCATCGAGATGTTCTTTGTGGCACTGATGATGCTCGGTCTGACAGTTCTTCTTTTCAGACCTGTGAAGGCACTGTTCCGCGGCGCGGCAGGACTCATCGCAGACTACAGCTATTTCCTGTTCGCACCGGGTCACATCAGACAGAAGCGCAGAGGTATGGCGCCGATAAACAAGCTGGCAGTCATCGTCGGCGCGGCACTGCTCGTTCTCGGAACTTCGGGCGCGATATTCAGCGAGTACAACAACAACAAGCGCATGGACGCTTACATCCAGAAGATGGATCTTGAGACCTTCGAGCAGAGTCTCAGCGGTCCCACCGACAACCTCTCCATCAACGCAAAGATCGGCAGCATAACCGTACTGCCCTCCACCGACGGCAAGGCAAAACTGCTGTGCGAGAACGTTCACAGAGAATACCTCAAGATCGAATCGGACGGCAGAATGAAGATCAGATACAACTACGATCTCATGAAGAGCTCGCCGCTGAGCCCTAAATTCGGCTTCGGTTCAATAAACAAGTACGCCGAAAAGACTACGCCGAAATTCACCCTTTATCTGCCCGAAGGTCAGACCTCGAAGATCAAGGTCTCCGCTTCCCTCGGAAATATAAAGCTCTCGGGCATCACGGCGACCGAGATGAATATCGAATGCAACTGCGGCGAGGTCGAACTGAGCGGATGCAAAGCCGCCGATCTTGACCTCAACAACGACCTCGGCGAAAACAAGATCGAAAGCTGCACTTTCACCGACGCGAAGGTCATCGACCACTGCGGCAGCATCGAGCTGTCGGGCACGACCTGTGAGGGTCAGATGACCGTTACCGACGACCTCGGCGACATCAAGGTGAACGAATGCACATTCAAGGCAGTCAGCGTCACCGACAACTGCGGAGATATTGACGTCAGCCAGACAACCTTCACAGCAGCGTCCGCGTTCCAAAACGACCTCGGCAGCTGCAATATAGACCTCCTCGGCACCGACTACGCCATCATGGCAACCACAGACCTCGGCGATGTCCGCATAAACGGCGAGGAACAGACCTCGACCACAGGCACCATCCCCGTAACCATAAATTGCAGCGCAGGAAGCATCACCGTCACCTTTAAATGACGAGTGCGGGTCTGACTGGGGGCAACCCGCCTTAGCTTCGCACGTTTCGCCTTAGCTTCGCACGTCCGCCTTAGCTTCGCACGTCCGCCTTAGCTTCGCACGTCCGCCTTAGCTTCGCACGTCCGCCTTAGCTTCGCACGGCTAGAAGAAAGGTTTCCCCCACCCCCCTTCCAAAGACTTTTAATATTGTCGTCTGTTGGTTGTGGTTTGGAAGATAGCCTATCACCGCTTCAAGAGTGACAATCTGAAAAATACTGCAATTGAAGCGTTATCCACCATCGAACGTTTTTTTGGCAAGAGCGCACAATTGAAGAGAAGAGCGCCACTCTTCCCGCCCAACACAAAATAATGCAGAAGCACCCCAAAGCCAAAAAGTATTAAAAGTTTTAGGAAAGGGGTTTGGGGGAAACCCTTTTTTCAAAAGGGTTTCCCCCAAGACAATCCCGCACTCATTAAGCGTAAAGCGCAACACCCCCCGAAGCAGGTCGAAGCTGCTTCGGGGGGTGTTGGTCATACCAGCATTTTGAGTTTGGAACCGAGGATGCGCATTTCGACGCTGCGGGATCTGCCGATGACCTCGCCGTCGGTGTGGACCCACAGGGGTTCGTCCGACCGCATCGCTATGTGTTCGGCGCGTTCGCTGTACACACCGCGCATGGACAGGTGTTTGCCTTTCAGCGCTTTCGGCAGCATCATGACAAACTCAGGATGTGACAGTCCGTTTCCGATGCAGAGGTCGAGCTGACCGTCGGCATAGTCGGCGTCGGGGCAGAATTTCAGTCCGCCGCCTTCGTGACAGTGGTTCATCGCGACCGCGCACAGGCACTTTTTGTACCGTTTGGTTTTTCCGCCGCAGGTTATCGTCACCGCCGACGGCCGTGCCGTGAAGCACACACGTATCGCCTTGATGATATATATCAGCCGTCCCAGCCCGAAACGGTTCAGGATGGGTTTGAGCCGCGAACGGTTCACGAGCTCGCAGGTCGCAGCCCCGAAACCAACGTCGCTGCTGATATTGAATCGCCGCTTTATCACGCTGCCGTCCTCGCAGCGGAATGTCAGCTCACCGACGTCGGCTTCGCGCTTCACGGTGCCGTCGAGCATCCTGCGGACAAGTTCCTCAGTGTCTGAGGGAAGACCCATATCGCGCACCATATCGTTGCCCGTGCCGCAGGGGATGAACCCGTACTTTGTCCTCTCAAAATCGACGATGCCGTTCACAGCCTCGTTCTGCGTACCGTCGCCGCCGATGACGACCAGCGCGGTCTCTTCCCCGCGGGAGGTCAGTTCGCGGCACATCTCCTCGATGCCGTATTCCTTCTCCGAGCGCCGCAGGGTGTAGGTGCAGTCGCCCGACCTGAATAGCGGCTCGACCGCCAGCCATTTTTTCCACGCCTTTCCCGACGCGCCCGTCGGATTCACAAGTATCTCAAAATGCATACCAAACCAACTTTCTCTGTTCTCTCTAATTCTCTCTAAAGACAAAGCCCGTGAGCCGAGCGGTTCACGGGCTTTAAAAGACTTTTATGGTTTTGCTCAGAGTTCGCCTGCGGTCTTGTGCAGAGTGTCGTTGAGTTCATCAACGAGCTGAGTGATCTGTTCGATCGACTCGGTGATGAGCTTCGAGCTTTCGCTGGTCTTTGTAACGTTCTCGTCAAGTGCGCCAAACGCCTTGATGGTCGTTTCAAGGATACCGATGAGCTGCTGAACGCTGCCTGCGTCCATGGTCGAGTTGCCCTTGCAGAACGCAACAACGTTCTGGAGGAGGTTGTTTACGACGCCTGCTCTCTCGTGAGTCTTGGTGTTTGCATCGCCGATATTGGTAACGTTCTCGGTTATCATGTCAACGTCGGCCTTGAGCTTGTCGGACAGAGCGAGACACTCGTTGGTGATCTCCTCAAGCTTTTCATGCTGCTCCTGTAAAGCGCTGTGTCTTGCGAGCAGTACGCTCTTAGCGTGAACGATACAGTTCTCGGGAGTATTGAGGCCTCTGTAGATAGAGATAGCCATATCGCGGCAGCTGTTGTAACCGCAGGCGTGGCAGTCGTAGCTGCGCTCGTCTTCGTTGTGCTTGCCCATGAGCTCGTAAACGCTTTCGAGCTGCTTGTCGGTAGGCACGGGGGTAGGCTTCTGAGGACGGTAGTTTCTCATGAAGTCCGCGAGTCTGAGCTCGTCATCGAACTTCTTGTAGAGCTTATCCTCACCTCTGTTGAAGGCGCCGCTGGTCTTACGTCTTGCCTTAGCGTCCTTCTCGACCTCACGCATGGTAGCCATAACGTCGAACACGCTCTGAGCGGTGCCTGTACCGGGACCTACGTTGCAGCCGAACTCGCAGGAGAGAACGTCGAAAACTTCTGGGTGCTTGAACTCGGGCATCTGAGCGTACATATCGAGCTCGGGGTAGACCTTGTGAGCGCCCTCGGAAGTAGTGATATTGATATCGGGGTCGAACAGCCAGAGGTTGTCTCTGAGACCGCCCGGACGGGAGTAAACGCTGCCCATCTGACCCTGCTGGTCATCGAACGAGTAGTCAAGCTCCTGTGCGGAGTTGGTAGGTATTCTTATATCGTTCTTGTCGAAGTATTCCTTCAGCTTCTTGAAGGTGATGTTGTAGTCGATAAGTCCGGTATCAATGAACTCATTCTTCTTAGCGATACACGGAGACAGCATAGCGATAGGATTATTGCGTCTGAGGTACTTTCTTACATAGGTCGCTTCACACATAACGGGGCTGTGGATAGGCGAGAGGTTCTGTAAAAGCTTGGGCTGATACATCTCTATGTACTTTACTATAGCCGCGCAGGGCTGTGTGATGATGTTGCCTACCTTCTTGTTCTGGATAGCTCTCAGGTGTGCCCACGAGCAGATATCCGCACCGAAGGATACGTCATAGATGATGCATCCCTTCTTCTTGAACCAGTCAAGGATACCCTTCCACTGGGTCGGGAACGCAGATTTTATCGAAGGTGCGGCAAGGATTATGAGCTTATCGCTGTTCATGCGGCTCATAGCAGCCTCGGTATCATCAAGATAGTCTCTTGCGCCGTGGTTGCACGCCTTTACGCACTCACCGCAGGCGATGCAGCGGTCGTTGTTGACTGTGGTAACAAATCTTCCGTCCTCTAATATTTTTGTGATGTTAGCCTCCGTAGCGGGACATACTCTGACGCAGGCATTACAGCCGACGCACTTGTCGGGTCTAACGATTATCAGATCAGCCATTTATAAAACAACTCCTTTTAATACTAATTTGCAGATCATATCTATATCGGGCACGCCCGGGTGCGGAATGGCTGCCGCACCCATTCATGCGTTCGTCCTAAAGGGAAATGCAGGCTCAGCTGTCGAGAGCTGCTGCCTGAGCCGCGAGAGCTGCAAGGTCAAGTCCGCCTGCGGGAGCAGCGTCCTTCTTCTCTTCCTTGGCGTCATCTCCGCCGAGTGCTGCCGCCTGAGCTGCGAGAGCCGCAAGGTCTACGCCGCCTGCGGGAGCTGCTGCGGTCTCAGCCGCAGGTGCAGAGCCGCCGTCGAGGGAAGCCGCAAGAGCCGCGAGCTTTTCGAGCTCTTCCTTTTTCTTCTTGTCAGCCTCGGAAACAGCCGATGCGTATACAGCGGTGACCTTCTTATATTCGGGAGCTTCGGGATATTCGGGCTCGAACTTCTTCGGCTCTCTGAACTGGGGAACTCCGCCCTGCTTGAGAGTCTTGTCCGCCTTTTTGAGCATCTCCTCGCTCTCGCCGAGCTTGGCGATACCGTCCTTCTGGAAGGTCTCGAACACGTTCTTGAGCTTCTCGACCTCAGCGGTGAAGCGCTCAACGTCGGAGAGCAGGCTGGCTCTGAGGTTATCGGAAGCCGCATCCATCTTCTCGGACTTGTTCTTTGCCTCAGCGTCGATCTCGGCAGCGCGTGTCTCAGCGTCGAAGATTATCTTCTTAGCCTTATTGTTTGCCTCATCAATGGTATCCTCAGCCAGCTTCTTCGAGTCAGCCTCGATCTGTTTAGCCTTGCCCGAAGCGGTATCCTCGATGAGCTTTGCGGACTTCTGAGCCTCGATGAAAACGGTGCTGAGTGCAGCCGCATCGGAGCCTGCGTTCGCAGCCTTGAGCTTGTCCTCAAGATCGGCCTTTTCGCCGTTAAGCTTCTCGATCTGAGCCTTGAGCTCTGCTATCTGATTGTCTTTCTGTTTATTATCGTCGTCTACAGCCTTGAACTTCTCGGAGAGAGTTTCGTTCTGTACCTGCACCTGCGTGAGTTTTGCACGCTCGGCAGCGAGGATCGATTCGTGAGCCTTTTCCTCGTCGGTGCCCTTTTTGTACTCATCGAGTCTGAGCTTCGACACTCTCAGCTCATTTTTCAGCTCATAGACCTGAGTGAACAGGAATTCGAGCTTTTTGTCAACGTCATTCTTGTCGTAACCGCCGAAGGTCACCGTTTTGATAAATCTGGATTCAGCCATTTGTGAAGATCCTCCTAAGTAAATATGCTGCGAAAAAAGGCTTTCTGACCCATTTCAGCGCCAAAAAGGCGCACGTAGCCGAAATGCCTATATATCATTTTCTATTATACATCATTTCTTAATAAATGTCAATACATTTTTTACAAAATTATGAGTTTTACACAGCAAATGCTATTGAATTTGTACATTATAAACTCATGGCAGATTTTCCCACTTCGTTTTCGGTGCAAAATGGCAATTTATAGCAAAAACACATCTGACCAAAATCAAATACTGCATCAAAAAAGCCTGCGAAGAACCGATCTGTCCGCAGGCGTGAATCAAATATTTCCTCTTTTTACCAGAAATCTTCACTGTCCTTGAGCATCTGTCTGACCTCGGGGTTATCGTAAAGACCGAGATCGTATAGCTTATCCGCCTGGCGGTTGGTCATCTTTCCTGTCATGGAGTAAACGAACTGACCGTGCTGACGCTGAACGCCGTCCCAGGAGTCTATGACCTTGATCCAGCCTTTTCTGCCGAGGGTGCGTTCGGGATATTTTGCGTCGGGGTAGAACTTATCGGCGAGCATGACCGCGCACTTTGCGTGACCCGTGAAATCGCAGGAGTAGGTGTCGCCATCGGGAGATATCCAGCCCAGCTGAAAGCCCTCATGGTTCTTGAAGAACATCTGTTCAAGAGGCAGAGGATATTTTTCGTCCGACTCAATGATCTCAACGAAAGCAAAATCGTTTTCGGGATCAAAGCTCCGATAACCGCCCTTTCCGTCAAAAACAACGGGGAGCTGTTCCTCGGTGATGACATTCTTCAGCGGAGATGCACACGCTTCCAGCGACTCAAGGGTATCATAGTATTCACAGCAATAATAACCCGTGTCCGCCTTATAGACAGCATATTTTCTCAACAAGAGTTCCCCTCTTCCCCAACAAAACAATACATAATCCCCACAGACAGTATCATATACCGTAATATATATGTTATGTTTTTAATCATAGCATTTTATACATTTTTTGTCAAGGCGGGATAATGTTTTTTTACATATTGTTTTCAACTTTTCGCACAAATCGAAACGTTATCAAAATAAGAACCTGCCCTCTGCGTTCCCGGTGCAAAAAAAACACATCTTTGTAAATGGAGAGAGCCGCACTCCCCCGGCGGAGAAAAAGTTTCAAAATAGCTGTAGACAAACGGGGCGGGATGTGGTATAATAATAAAGTATACGTTTTGAAAGGAGATATGGAAATGGCTGAGCTTACCAACAAGGAAAACATACGCAATTTCTGCATTATCGCGCACATAGATCACGGAAAGTCAACGCTTGCCGACCGCATACTTGAGCTGACCGACACCGTCGCGCTCCGCGACATGGAGGATCAGCTGCTCGACAACATGGACATCGAGCGCGAGCGCGGCATCACCATCAAGGCGCGTGCCGTCCGTCTGAAATACCACGCCGACGACGGTGAGGACTACATCTTCAACCTCATCGACACGCCCGGACACGTTGACTTCAACTACGAGGTATCGAGATCGCTGGCGGCTTGCGAGGGCGCTGTGCTCATCGTTGACGCTTCGCAGGGCATCGAGGCGCAGACGCTGGCGAACACCTACCTCGCCATCGAGCACGACCTTGAAGTGCTCCCCGTCGTGAACAAGATCGACCTGCCCTCTGCCGACCCCGACCGCGTCTGCAAGGAAGTCGAAAACGTTATCGGCATCCCTGCACTCGACGCGCCGCGCATCTCGGCAAAAACGGGCGAGAACATCCGTGAGGTGCTCGAACGCATCATCACCGACATCCCCGCACCAAAGGGCAGCGACGACAAGCCCTTGCAGGCACTCATTTTCGACAGCTACTACGACCAGTACAAGGGCGTTATCATCTACGTCCGCGTGATGGAGGGCTGTCTGAAAGCAGGCGACACCATCAAGCTGATGGCGACGGGCGCGGAATTCCAGACCACCGAAGTCGGCTTCATGGGCGCGACCGACCTTGTGCCCGTGGGCGAACTGCACGCAGGCGAAGTCGGCTACATCGCGGCTTCCATCAAGTACATCGGTGACACACAGGTTGGCGACACCGTCACCCTCACCGACAACCCCTGCGCAGAACCGCTCCCGGGCTACAAGAAGGTCAACCCGATGGTCTTCTCGGGCGTGTACCCTGCCGACAGCGCCAAGTACCCCGACCTGCGCGACGCTCTCGACAAGCTGGCGCTCAACGACGCTTCCCTGTCCTTCGAGGCGGAGACTTCCGCGGCGCTGGGCTTCGGTTTCAGATGCGGATTCCTCGGACTTCTGCACATGGAGATAATCCAGGAACGTCTTGAACGTGAGTATAACCTCGACCTCATCACCACCGCACCGAGCGTTGTGTATAAGGTCAACTTCACCGACGGCTCCACCGTCATGATAGACAACCCCACCAACTACCCCGACCCTGCGGTCATCGCTTCGGCGGAAGAGCCGATGGTGAAAGCGGACATCTACACTCCGCCCGAGTTCGTCGGGAATATCATGGAGCTGTGTCAGGACAGACGCGGCACCTTCAAGAACATGGAGTACCTCGACGAGAACCGCGTTGACCTGCACTATGAGCTGCCGCTGGGAGAGATAGTATACGACTTCTTCGACGCGCTGAAAAGCCGTACAAGGGGCTACGCGTCCTTCGACTACGAGATGCTGGGCTACCAGCCCTCGAAGCTCGTCAAGCTGGACATCATGCTCAACGGCGAGGTGGTGGACGCGCTTTCCTTCATCGTCCACACAGACAAGGCTTACGCACGCGGACGCAAGATCTGCGAACGCCTGAAGGACAACATCCCCCGTCAGCTGTTCGAGGTGCCTATCCAGGCGGCTATCGGCGGCAAGATAATCGCACGCGAGACCGTCAAGGCGATGCGCAAGGACGTACTCGCCAAGTGCTACGGCGGCGACATCACCCGAAAGAAAAAGCTCCTCGAAAAGCAGAAAGAGGGCAAGAAGCGCATGAGACAGCTCGGCACTGTTGAGGTACCGCAGGAAGCGTTCATGAGCGTCCTCAAGCTCGACGAAGACTAAAGAAATAACAGATCTCATCCGTTATCTATTATAATATGGTTAGGAGAGGACAATGAACGACAGCGAAAAATCTATGAAATACTTCATTATCTTTGCGCTGGGGGCGGCTGTCGTGCTGCCTGTCGGCGGAGAGGTATTCGCCAATATATCACACGGCTTCGGGATAGGGATGGTCGCGGTATGGGCTGTCCTCGCAGGGGTGAAATTCTCTTCCCTGCCCTTCAGGAACGCCATGCTCGGGGTATCGGCTTACGTCTTTTCGGCGGTGGTGCTGAGCCTTATCGGGTACGTTGTCATCCACCCTGCCGTGAAAAGCTGGCTCGAAGCCAACTCGACCTACTTTGAGCTTTCGCTGGTGGAGCTGGCAGGCTACTGGGCTAAGGCCTTCGCACTGCTCGCCTGCTCGTATCTCATCTACTTCGGACGGCTCGGGTTCAGGGCGGCTGTGGGCAAGTTCGAGAAGAACAGCTCGGAGACTTCCGCCGCCATCGAGAACGCTTTTGAGGACGACGAACCATGACGGGCATCTACATCCATGTGCCGTTCTGCATACGGAAATGCCCCTACTGCAAGTTCTGCTCGAAACCCCTTCGGCCTGCGGACATCCCCGACTTCACCGCCGCCGTCATGCGCAACCTTTCGGTGCTGGGCGAACGGAATATCGACGCGGATACCGTCTATTTCGGCGGCGGCACGCCCTCGCTCCTGCCGCCCGAAGCCGTTGAGGACATACTCTCGGCGGTGCGTGCGAACGTTCACCTGCACGACCCCGAGATAACCCTCGAAGCCAACCCGTCAAGCGTCACCCGTGAAAAGCTCATCGGGTGGCGGCAGGCAGGCGTGAACAGGCTGTCCTTCGGGGTGCAGAGCGCGGACGACGAGGAACTTCGCTTTCTCGGCAGACTGCACGACTTCGCACGCGCTGAAAAAGCCGTCCGCACCGCTCATGAGGTCGGGTTCGGCAACATTTCATGCGACCTGATGCTTGGGTTGAAGGGTCAGGACAGAGGTTCGCTTGACCGCACCATCGACAGAATGCTCGCTCTGCCGATAAGCCATCTGTCGGCGTATATGCTGGCGGTGGAGGAAGGCACGGCGTTCGACAGCGACGCTGTCCGCGCTTCACTGCCCGATGACGACACGGTCAGCGACCTGTACCTGCGGCTCTGCGAACGCATGAGGGCGGCAGGCTTTGAGCGGTACGAAATATCAAACTGGGCGAAGGACGACAGACGCTCGCGGCACAACATGAAGTACTGGACGCTTGAACCGTACATCGGCATCGGGCCGTCGGCGCACTCCGACTTCGGCGGTAGAAGATACTTCTGTCCCGACGACATCGGCGGCTTCATACGCGCAGGCATCCAGCGGAACGAGACCGAGGACGACTGCCCCGACAGGCTCAGGGAGTACATAATGCTGGGTCTGCGCATCTCCGACGGGATAACGAAGGAACGTCTGGCAGAACTCGGGAACGAAGAGTTCGCGGAGACGGTCTTTGAGAGAGCCGCAGAGCTCGAAAAGGCAGGGCTCGTCACCGTGCAGGACGGCAGGATAGCTCTGACCGACGAGGGCGCACTGGTGTCGAACGCCGTGATACTCAGACTGGCGGAGGGCTGACCGCGGAACGATAGCCGTGTTGATTCTCCACAAAAAAGAGCAAGGAGAATTGTGCAACCCTACAATTAATATGTTCGCTATTGCACGCGGCGATAAAAAATGATATAATAACTATATACGTTCTGTTTCCCTGTCTACGGAGGAGAAAACATGAGGACAAAGCTCACCGCTCTTGCGGCAGCCGCCGTAATGCTCATTACGGCTGTCGGATGCGGCTCAAAACAGACCGACGATAAGATCGTCGTGCCTATATATAAGACCAAGGATATAAACTACAAGACCGAGGAGGCTGTCATCGGCGATATTACACAGAAGTATTACGTCGAGGGCAGGTTCGATTACCCCTACTCCGAAAAGGTCAAGTTCAAAAAGGCAGGCATAATCAAGTCGATAAACGTTGAGGAAAACGATACCGTCAAGGCAGGCGATATCCTCTGCACTCTCGACTCCGAGGAGCTCGATCAGCAGCTCGAAGAGAAGAAGGTCTACCTCGAACAGGCGAAAAAGACCGTCAGTAAGCTCGCTCAGGACGGCGGCTCGAAGAAAGAGATCGAGATGGCGAACGTTCAGCTCGAAGTGCTCCAGCTTGAGTACGACCACATGACGGCTTCCTACGACGACTATAACGTTTACGCTCCCTGCGACGGCGTGTTCAGGACTGACGGCAAGACCGCTTTCGGACACGGCATCGCCGAACAGAGGGGCGCGGACAGCATCATAATCGTCGGCGGCTCGGTCAAGGCTTCGCAGACTCTCGGCAAGATCTCCGACCACTCGAAGCAGTACCTCATCTGTGAGGTCTACGACAACCCCCTCGAAAACGTCAATTTCGGCACAAGGGTGAACCTTGAGCAGGGCGCTTCGCAGGCTCAGGGCAAGGTCGTGGATATACTCAAGTCGGAGGGCGGCGGAATGGTGATCTACACCTACGTCATCGACCTTGACAAGGACGCGGATCTTAGCGACCTGCCCGTGCAGTGCGTGTTCGATGTTTACTCGAAGCTCGATACCGTGCTGGTGCCGACCGAAGCGATAAAGACCTCGAAAGACCGCACCTACGTAAATCTCCTGATCGACGGCACAAAGATCGAACAGGACGTTGAAACAGGGCTCGCCGACGGCAAACAGACCGAGATAGTAAGCGGTCTTGCAGGCGGAGAACAGGTCATAGTCAACTAATATACGAAAATATGAAAAAGAAAATCCGGAGGAGATGACCCCATGAAAGAGATCCTTGAAAACACATGGGTGAAAAGATGCGTCTCGATATTCACGGCGGCTTACGCTGCGATGATTGCGCTGTTCACTTATGCGACCTTTCAGTACAACCTTGTGTTCGCCTCGGGCAAGCAGGCGACGTTCCTAATCATCTACGCGATAGCTTCGATAGTGTTCCTGCTGCTGATGCTGTACACGCGGGACATTTTTATGACGAAACTGCTGAGCATACTGATGCTGCCCATTGTATTCTTCTTGCTGCTGTTCAATCTCGGCAACGGCAACTGGACGCTCATAATACCTCCCTTCGTGGTGGCGCTGGTGATATTCTTCGCGGCGAGCACATCAGAATCGCTAAAAGTCATCATGGGCACGATATACCTTCTGCTGTATGTGCTCGGAATCGTGGCATACATCATCTGCAATATGCTGTTCCAGGGCTCGGCTATCGAGACTCCGCTGGATATGTCCCTTGACCCCGACTCGGCAGCGTACTCCTACTACAAGACCGACCTCGTTCACCTGTCGAAGGTGACGAATGACGACAACACCTATTCCCCCGACGGAAAGTTCCGCTTCTACATGACCGACGTTAAGGACTCGGACGGACGAGTTAAGATATACGTCGTTCCCGCAAGTGAGGACATCACGCTGAAGTTCTTCTCGCTGAAGCAGAAGGGCATCAAGCGCGTCGTGACCACCAAGGGCACGAGAGGTATCGTCCCCGACGTCGGCTGGACGGTCAAGAAAGACAAGCAGGGCAAACAGGTGCTGTACCTCTGCTACAAGCTCGCACCGACCGATTCCTGGAAGGAAGCAAAGGTCACCGAAGAGAATATGCCGAAGAAGAACTACTGGGAGTTCCTCGGTATTTCGTAAAAAAGCAAAGCCGTACAGAATTTTCCTGTGCGGCTTTTTTGCATGGGACGAAACAGTTATCGCGGTTTTATTTGTTAAATCTTTTTAAATTTTGTTTGTGAAATATAAAAAATCATCGGGGGATTTTTTGGAGCAAATTAACAAAAAAATCGTTTTCACCTAAGTTTTTCAGCAAAACTATTGGAAATCAGTTTTGATTGTGATATAATATTAATGGGATATTGTACGGAAAGGAGCATAATATGCCCGACAGATCCTTCCTCGCAGGTGCGGCTGAACCTGTAATAAGACTCTATGACGGCAAACGAAAATTCATTGAGTCCGAAGCCTGTACCGAATATATCGCGTATATGGAAAAACAAAACCGCCTTCCTTATAAGACCCCTGCCCTTCGGACAGGTAAGCTCTCCGAAACTTTTCAGTCGGGGATGCAGGTCTTTACCATAGGCGATGAGTTTGAAAAGACCGTGTTGTACCTGCACGGCGGTTCTTATTTCGCTCCGCCTAATATCTTTCACTGGGATATGCTCGTAAGACTCAGTCAGCTCGCTCAGGTGCGCGTGGTCGCACCCCTGTACCCGAGAGCCCCCGTCCATACCTGTGCGGCGGCTTATTCCCTGCTGACCGAGCTCTGCTCCGAATACCACTTTGAAGCGCTCATGGGCGACTCGGCAGGCGGCGGTCTCGCGCTCGGTCTGGCTCAGACCCTTATCGCAGACGGCAGACACTGCCCCGATAAACTCATCCTGCTCTCCCCCTGGCTCGATATCTCCATGGAAAACGAGGAGATGAGACAGTACGAGGAGCTCGACCCTATGCTCGGTATCTACGGGCTGAAACGCATGGGCAAGCTCTGGGCAGGCAGCCTCGACGTCCGCGACCCGATGGTCAGCCCCATCTACGGCAGCTTCGAGGGCATACGTCAGTTGTACGTCTACGTAGGCACGCATGAGATATTCTATCCCGAAGTCACAAGGCTCGAAAAGCTGCTCGAAGGGAGCGGCACAGCACTTGACATCACAGTCGGCGAGGGTATGACCCACGTATGGGCGGCATATCCTATGCGCGAGGGACGTGACGCTGTACGCAAAATGGCAGCGCAGCTCGCAGCCGACAATATGGAGGACTAACACTATGAAAACTTCTGATCCTAACGCTCACATCAAGATCGACGTTTTCGATCTTTCAGACTATATTATCAAATTCTACCACAAGATCGAGAAACCTATCAACAACAACAGACTGAACAGCGTGCTGTACTTCATTCAGGCGTATTTCCTGATGCAGATAGACGAGGTGTGCTTCATCGACGATATTATCGCCCGTGAGTACGGCCCCGTCGTGCCTGCGGTGTACACCAAGTACTCACAGTACGGCATCGACCCGATACCGCTGCCGAAGAACCCCGACCACCTGCTCGAAGCGACCAAGTCGGACGCGCAGCTGCTGTTCGAGGTCATCGACTTCACATCCGAGTGGTCGAATTCCGCGATGATGAGCCTGATACACGATCAGCGCCCCTACAGACACGCGCTGAACACCCACAGCCGCATCATCCCGCCCGAAAAGCTGAAAAAGTATTTCGGCTGACAGATAACGACACAAAAGCTCCCGAACGTTCGGGAGCTTATTTTTTGCGGCCGCATCTATAACAGTTCGGTCTGCTGTGAGGTTCTGAAGATGAACCTGTTTTTGTATTTTTTTAAGGAGCTTTCCGATACATTGATCCGTGTGCAAAAAAGAATAAAGAATAGAGAATAATGAATAATACAGAAACGCCTGCTTCAACAGTTGTCAGGGTCTCGTTTTGCCGCACAAATAAAAAAATGACCCCTCAGCAATAAGCTGAGGGGCGTTTCTGGTGGGGGAAGATGGATTCGAACCATCGAAGTTAAAGAACAACAGATTTACAGTCTGCCCCCTTTGGCCACTCGGGAATTCCCCCATATTTAATTTTGAGAGCTGGATGACGGACTCGAACCCCCGACCTGCTGATTACAAATCAGCTGCTCTACCAACTGAGCTAATCCAGCGTTCTGTTCGGTGTTCGGTTTCGGTTTTTCGTTTTCCTTACGTCCGACAGCTTAATTATTATAGCACACAATTTCGGTTCTGTCAACCCCTTTTTTTAACTTTGTAGACTTACACAAATTCGAGTGATAATTTGCACACGTAGATATTCATAACACACAAAAATCAACCCAAAAAACCCTCAAAAAAGCTGATTTTTCTCCCAAAAAAATCTAAAAAAAAAATTTCTTCCCCCATAAATCAGGGGGGGGAGAATCACAAAACTTTTTTATCTAACCATTTCGAGGAGAACGCCCATGCACCCCAATATCAAAAGTCTTTGGAAGGGGGGCTGGGAGAGAACCTTTCTTCCGGCCGTGCGAAGCTAAGGCGGGTTGCCCCCGGATAATCCCGCACTCTGCGCTCACCCCTTGCTGCCGCAGATGGGGCAGAATCTTGCTTCGGCGGGCATGGACGCGCCGCAGTGGGCGCAGTACTTTGCGGGTGCCGTGGCGGGTGTGGGGGCAGGTTCTGCTGCGCGGACTGCCGACACTGCGACTACCATCGGCTGTACGGGGCTCTGTGCGGGCTGTACGGGGCTCTGGGGCTGCGAGCTATATCTTTCAGCACCCGTGTAAACAGGCTGCTGTACGGGCTGCTGGTAGCCTTGCTGAGGCTGTCCGAAATTCGGCTGCTGACCCATGTTCAGACCCATGTCGTTTGTCATAGAGGGCGGCATACCCATCGGGGGCATTCCCATCGGGGCACCGTTCTGATACGGCTGGTAGGGATTGAACTCCTGACGGGCTGCACCCATCGGGGGAAGCGGCATTCCGAACACCTTCTTCGAGGTGGTCTTTCCGCCCTTCATGTCCTGATACTCACCGCCGAGCACTTCGTAGTAATAACGATTGTAGATGTTGTGGCTCTCGGCCTTCGCACGCTTGACCGTCTTGCCGATGGTGACGTAGATGAACACCATCACAAACAGCAGCACAAGGAACGGCCAGTTCTCGTTCAGAAGCCCCGGAAGGGTCGCCAGCGAGTCGTAGATGCCGTGCAGGATCACCGAGAACATGAAAGCCTTGCGCTCGGGATGAGTGTCCTGCAAGTTGTTGTAGCGGCGGTATTTCGTCACGCCGAAGTGATAGCCCATCACGATGCCCGTTACCGCGTGCATCGGTATCGACAGCACCGCACGCATTATCGCAACGCTCAGTCCGCCGCCGTTCAGGAATATGTAGCCGAGATTTTCAAGCGTCGCAAAGCCGAGCGCCGAACAGGCGCCGTAGATGACGCCGTCGTAGGTGTTGTCGAAATCGCGGTCGTTGAAGATTATCCACTTGAAGGTGAAGTACTTGCAGGCTTCCTCAAACAATCCGACGACTACAAAGAATTCCAGCACCTGATAGATGACGGACTCGTTCGTGCTTGCGCCGTTTTCGATGTCGAAGATGCCCAGCACAAACCCGAGCACCATGCCGCCTACCACTTCAAGGATTATCGCGGGGATGGTCGAGAGCGCACTAATCGTAAATACCGATGCGAGCTTCTTGAAAGGCTCTTTTTCGGCACGCGCGTTATTGATTACCACCAGCATTATGACGATGGTGGGCAGAAGGGCGATGCCGAGGGTTATAAGGGTCAGCAGACTCATTTGTTGTCACTCCTAACTTTCTGTCCGTATTTCTCTCACTGAACAGCTCTGAGCTTTTCCAGTGTTTTCGGTTTGGGGATCTTGCGCAGGTACTTGTAGCACCGCTTGTACTCATCATACGCCTCCGCGAATTCCTCCTCGGTGGGCGTGTGACCGCCGAAGCATACCCTCTCGAACAGCCGCAGCAGCTTTTCGGGGACTGCCGCTCTCGTCTCGTTCAGGTAGGTCCTGAGCATCTTCACGGTATAGGCGCTGTAGTCCGAACCAGTGGAGAGGTTCACCAGCTTGATGATGTTGCGGTAGAGCATCAGCGTGCGCTCCGCAGGGCTCTTCATTCGCAGACGTATGCGGAGTATCAGCTCCACGATGCGGTCGAGCAGAAGTACGAAGATGACTACGAACGCCACGATGATAACGATGAGGAACCTGCTGAGTATGCGCAGGAATGCCGCAGCACTGAAATTATCGTCCTGCTTCGGTATCTGCATATAGCCCGGCACGGTGGGGTCGAAGGTCATCCAGCCTGCGCCTGCGATGTAGACTTCCACGAAGGCATGGGCACAGCTGTCCCTGATGATGAACGAACCGTCATCCGCTCTCTCGAAGGCGGCGAAGCCCTCCACATAGCGTGCAGGCAGTCCTGCGGCTCTCGCCATCAGCGTCATGGCGGTGGCGAAGTTGGTGCAGTAGCCCGTCTTGCTCTCGAAAACGAAGTAGTCTATCGAGGTGTCCTCGGGAACGTACTCAAGGGAGTACTCAAAGCCCGTCTCCTCGAACCACGTTTCCAGTATCTTTGCTTTCTGATAGTCGCTCTTCGCGTCCTTGGTGAGCTCAAACGAAAGCTCTGCCAGCCTGTCGGACACGCCCGACAGCGCCATGTAGCTGTCACAGGCGGTCTCGTAGTCGGCACGCAGGCGGTCTGCCGCCTCGCCGTCGTACTTCGGGTCGTAGAGGTCGGCGGCGCTCAGACCGAGGGAGCTGACGTACATATACATATCCGCGTCGGTATCGTTATACACGAAGGTGTCGTTGAGGGGCGGATTCGGCTCGGCATTTCTCGAAGCGCGGCGTATGATGACCGACTTCGGGAACTTGTAGTAATCGAGCCCCGTGAAATCCTCATCATCGGTTATCGTGTTGAGGGGGGCAGGCAGATATTCGGGGGCGAAAGTCTCATCATAGACGATGCCCGTAGTTCTGTGGGGCAGACCGTCAGGCACCGACAGCCCCAGTGCCGCCGCATCCTTCAGGATGTCGTCTACCCCGTATTCGGGAACTACCGACGAGTACGCGAGGGCAAAATCCGAGTCGTTCATGGTGTACTTCCACTTGTCGCCGTCGAAGTTGTCGAAGGGCTGTATGCGCAGGAAATACTCCTCTCTGTCGCCCTCGGTCTTGAAGCTGAATATCTGCCTTCCCGTGTAAGCGGGCGGCGTCGAACGTGCAGAGGACTCGGGGGAGATGCTGTTGTCGTCGCCGCTTCCCGTCGCCTGCGTGTCCACGTAGTTGAAGAAGTTTGAATCCTGCTCAAGCTTCGAGCGGTAGGTCGGCTTCTTTATCATCATCGTGACAGCGCCCGTTACCGAAACGAATATCGCGATGCTGATGAGGTAGGAACGGTCTATCTTTATCCTGCCCCTGTCCTTCGGCGGGATGGCAGGGTCAACACGGCGGTTGTGTACCATGACCGCAAGGAACGACGTGATGATGAGCGTCACGACTATCTCGGGCATTTCTTCCGCCCGCTTCGCATAGATGACGAAGGGGAACATCAGACACAGCATCGAACCGAGACTTCGGTAGCGTATCTGCGTGAAATAGTACAGCACCGAGATGAGGAAGAATCCTCCGCCCAGAAATACCGCCCATATGAACTCGGGGCGGTAACTATACGAACCGTCCTCACCGTAGAACCAGCTCACAGGCTCGGTGTAGTCGCTCACGATGCCCGACCACATCAGCATCACCGATGCGTTCACTACCAGAAACAGTATTGCGCAGTAGATGATGCCGCCTATTATCTTCTTGTCCTTTATCTTGTCAAAAAACAGGAACAGCCCCAGCTGTACCAGCATGAACATCACCGTCATGAATGGTACGAACGGTCTGTACAGCGCATAGTATACGGAAAAACACAGCACTCCCCCGAGCAGCATCGGGCAGAAGTAACTGCTCACAGTCTCCGCTAACGGACGCTTCGGCTTTTCCTGCTTTGTCTTGGTTTTCTTCTCTTTTTTAAACATCTATATAACTCCCTATACGGGTATTGTCCCTCACCGCTGTTTGTGCTCCTGTTCTTCAAAAGTGCAGAAGCCATTCAGGCAGTATCTCTAGTCAAACGCAGCCTCCAGATCAAACGCCCCCAATATCAAAAGTCTTCGGATGGGGGTCACCCCTGCACACGGCTGAACTCGAATTCGTTTGAGATAGTCCAGAGGTTAGGGCTTATCATGGGCAGGTTCGCGCCTGCCGAGCATATTATGAGGGCATCGGGGGACTGTGCCGCTATCTGCACAGCCGAAGAATCCTTGCCCGAGACCGCGCTTGTGAAGCAGATAGGCGTTTTTGCCGAAGCGGTCAGTTCGGGCGGTATGAGTGCAGGGGGCTCGCAGGGTTCAAGACCCGAGAGCTCCTCCTGCAAACGAAAGACGTCCGCCATGTTGTGTATCTCCTCGCTGAGCCACAAGCCCTCGCTGCAATAGTAGAAAGTCGCTTCCCTGCCCTCACGCAGCAGCATGGTGAACATGGCGAGCGCACCTTCTATGACATTGTCTCTCACCGACAGCAGGTAGTCGTCGGGGATGTAGGGCGGACAGTCGAGGAAGAACATCTGTCCCGAGCCGCGTATCTGTTCGTCGAGTCGTATCATGTAGATATCGCGTTTCGAGGACATCTTCCAGTTTATGCGTTTTATTGGGTCGCCGGGGACGTACTGACGGTGGTCGTAGCCGGGGAGACCTGTTGGGGTCAGCGAATTCTCGTCGCTCTCCTCCTCGTCGTCATCGTTGTTGAAGCGGCTGGTGGTTTTCAGCAGTTCGGTCTGCGGAGCGGCATCGGGGATGTCGGGGTAGACCGCGACGCGGATGCTTTTCTGATCCTCGGGCACCTTCACCGCGAAGGTGAATATCCCGAGATAATCCGTCAGCAGCACGCTCTGCACCATCAGACCCGCTGCGCCCGAGTGTTTCGAGCGGACGGGTATCTTTATCCTGTTGGTCTCGTTTCCTGCCACCGCGCCCTTGAACAGGCTGCCTCCCGTAAGTTCGAGGTGAGGGGTGCAGTCCACGCGTATCTCGATGACGGGGGACGGCAGCAGTATCGACTTGGACAGTCTGACCTTTAGCACCATGTCCTCGCCCTTCGTCAGTACCGTCTTGTCAGCCGCGACCGTCACGTTTATGCTGCGCACCAGCACCAGCGTCGTCACCAGCGACAGCAGGAACGCGCACACCAGCGCGGCTATGAGTATCACGCCTGCCGTACCGTCGAGGTAATAGGTCACCCCGAAAGCCACCGCGATACACCCGATATAGGACGCGACGCCTGCCACGGCGCGGTAGGTGCGGGTCTGGGTCACGCCCGACGGCAGCTCGCCCTTCAGTACGAGTTTCTTCTTTTCTTCGCTTGTCATATCGTCACCCGCGTCATTCAACAGGCGCAGGCACGGTAAGAGCCACCTGCTCCATTACCTCCTCCGCCGTACCGAAGGCGCTCTTACCCTTAGGAGAGAGCATCAGTCGGTGAGACAGCACCGCGCTCATGACCGCCTTGACGTCATCGGGAACGACGTAGTCGCGGCTGTCGATGTAGGCGTAGGCTTTCGCGGCTTTGAGCAGTGCGATGCCTGCTCTCGGCGACGCTCCGAGCTTGATGAGGTCGGAAGAGCGCGAAGCGTTCAGCAGGTCTACGATGTACTTCTTGACGCTGTCGGTGCAGCGCACCTGCTTTACGCTTGCGATATGCTGCATAACGTCGTCAACGGTCATCACCGCCGCGAGCTTCTCGGTGAACTCGTTGGTCTCGGAGCGGCTTATGATGTCGAGCTCCTCCTCGGGGGTGGGGTAGCCCATGGAGATCTTCATGATGAATCTGTCCATCTGCGCTTCGGGCAGGTGGTAGGTACCGTAGGTCTCGACAGGGTTCTGGGTCGCCATTACCATGAAAGGTGCAGGCAGGCGCATGGTCACGCCGTCGAGGGAAATCTGGTGTTCCTCCATGACCTCCAGAAGCGAGGACTGCGCCTTCGGTGAGGCACGGTTTATCTCGTCGGCGAGCAGGAAGTTGCACATCGCCGCACCCGTCTTGTACTCAAGCTCTCGGGTCTGAGGGTTTATCATCGAGAAACCGACGATGTCGGAAGGCATGATGTCGGGGGTGAGCTGTATACGGTTGAACTTGCCGTCCACCGAGCTTGCCAGCGCGGACACGAGCCTCGTCTTGCCGACGCCCGGCACGTCCTCGATAAGGATATGGCCCTCCGACAGCATCGCGCAGATGACCTTCACGATGGAAGTGCGTTTTCCGACGATTATCTTCTCTATATTGTTCACAAGCGCTTCAATTTGTGTGTTCATTATTATCCTTTCCTCCGTAACGATAATACAGGTCATCCGACCGCTGAGCTGTGCGGCGTCCCTGCATGAGAGAACAAGCTCTCACAGTGCTTTGACAATGTAAAGCATCCGTGTATATTATACCATATTACCACTGTATCGTCAAGTAAATTCGTATATCTTTTGTGTATCTTTCACAAGCCCGTCAGCTGCCGCAGAAGCGGGTCAGACAGACCTCCGTCACAGCATTTCAAGGTAGCCGCGCATTATCTCAAGGGTCTTTTCGCGGCTGTAGACCATGCCGTCCGCCATCAGGTATTCGATGTAGTCGTTGAACGCGCTGACGATGCTCTGTTCGCTCACGTCAACGAAGTGCATCCCGCGGTCGGGGCGGCGGGAGACGAGCTTTATGTGCCTGCCCTCTACGAGGTTCACGCGGAGCCCCATGGACGCGTGTTCGCTGTCCACGATGCGGTAATCGTAGCGTCCCGACTCGGAGAACTCTATCATGCGGGTGAGTATCTGACGGCGGGTATCCGCTTCGAGACAGCCGCCGTCAGGTGAAGGCAGCTCTTCGCAGATGCCCTTCAGCACCAGCTCACGCAGACCTTCCTCACTGAAAATGCTGATATAGCCCGTATCAAGGAACATCTTGCGCAGATACCCTGCTTTTTCCAGAGCGGCGTTCAGGTATTCTTTGTCGAGAGCCAGCATACGCTTTATGTCATTGTCATCCAGCGTCAGCACCACGCTGGGCTGACGGTCGAAGGTCAGGGTATAGCTGGGGTAGTTGTCCAGACGTCTCAGCATATCCGACAGACTGTCGTCCACCTCCACGAAGGGGAAACACTCGGCTTTCATCCTGTCGAACACTCTTCGGTAGAAGTCCACCGTTTCGGGGTCGGTATAGATGATACTCGTGCCGAGGTCGATTTCGGCGCAGATAGCCAGGTCATCGGTCACGAAAAGAACGGGCATGAGGGTCATGGAGTTGATATGCTCCCTGACGTTGCCGTAGTAGCAGAGGGGTCGGTAGTTGTTGTCTATGAACGCGTAGGCGCATATCTCGGGGAAGAGATTGAGGTTATGCTCGCTGTCGGCGGTGTTGTCGAAGCAGATGATATGCTCCTTTATGCCGCGGCCGAAAGCGCAGGAGCCGAGAAGTTCTTTCAGCTTCCGGTCGGGCTGGCAGATGGTCTTCATGCCCGAGCCTTTCATGAAAGACCGTCCGAGCATGGGGCGTGCGGTCTCGGCAAGCTCATCGAAGGTGCGGCAGACCATGACAGGCGGTACGGAAGGCGGAATTTTGGCGATGGACCGCTGCACCAGGTCGCCGAAGCCGTTGCCGTCCTCCAGCTCGGAGAAGCGCTGTATCATGCGTTTCACACGGAGTCTGCGGCTGTAGACGTTCTCGCCCATGACGGTTATCTTATACAGCTCTTTGAGTTCGGCGGCTTCGTCGGCGCTGAGCATCAGCAGGCGGCAGATAGCCGTCACCTGTTCAGCGGAAGTCGGGCGGCGTTCACCGCTTATCATCTTATGCAGGGTCGCACGGTCGATGCCCAGCTGACGGGCAAAGGAAACGACGGTGATACCGCGGCGTTCGGTGTATTTTTTCAGTTTGTCTGAGAATTGTGACATAGGTCGGGGAGCTCCTCTCGGGAAATGTGCAAAACCGATTGCCTATACATTATAGCACACTTTCGCAGAAAACACAAATGTTTCTCACAGGATTTTCCAACTTCATTTAAATTTTAATGAAAAAGTAATGACAATACGCCGCCGATATGATATAATCAATATGTATATCTGTGTACAGAAACGAAAGAGAGGCAATATTACAGAATGGACGCAAACACAAACGAGACACAGCTTCGGAAACTTCGGCTGGCGGCTGTCTCCGCTCTTGTTATCATAGCGGCGGCGCTCGCGGTCAGAGGTGTCATCAGAAGTGACAGGACAAAAATAGAAATGAAGTCCTCGTTGCCCGAAAGCTCATCTCAGTATATCGAACCCAGCGAGATAGAAAAAATAGACAAAGCTGCCGTCATCGCTCAGTTCACCTACGGCGAGGTCAGTCAGGGCTCGGCGGACGATATGCTGTTCGCACACGAATACGCGGCTCCGAAACGCTGCTTGCAGCCCGTATACAACGCGGTATTCTCCCCCGACGGTTTGCAGGTCGCGTCACTTGAGGACACGAAACTGCTCTGCGCCGCAGAGGTAGTCTATCCGCTCTCGCAGATGCTGACGGGCTTCTATCAGGAAACGGGGATGCGCACCGTTATGGTCAGCTCCGCCTACGAAGAACCGCCGCAGAACAGCTTCGCATATAACGACTACGGCGAATACAGCTACAGCGAAGCGACCCCCACCGCCGAATCCTCGGGACTCATCATCGGGTTCTCGCTATACGAGGAATACAAGGGCTCGCGGGAATTCACGGGCAAGGGCGTGTACGACTGGTTCACCGAGAACTGCTACAAATATGGCTTCATGCTGTACTCCCCCGAGGGCAAGGAGAGCATCACGGGACGCGACGCCGACCTCACGCGGTTCCGCTACGTCGGCAAGGAAGCCGCATACATCCTGCACGAAAACGGCGCCTGCTTTGAAGAGCTCGAAAGCTGCATCTCACAGCTCAGCTTCGACACCGCCGAGATAATCGAGATCAACGGCAGGGCTGTGATGGTCTACGCCATCGCCGCCGACGAGAACGGCTCGGCACAGATACGTCTGCCTGCCGACCCTGAGGGCAATCCCGCGCCTTTCACCGCGTACACCTGCGGCGGACATTACCTCATCTGCGCGGAGCTGCAATACACGCCCCTCATCGAGAGTGCCGCCACCGACACCGCTTCGGACACGAGTACAACAGCCGACGTCAACACTGAGGACTGAGACATGGAAAGATACACAGTCAGCGCGGTCAGGATAAACGCCGCCGCGAAAAAGGCCAAAGAACGGCTCGCAGGGGTCGTGCGCGAACCTGCGGACATACCCATCGAGCTGAAACGCAAACTGAAGATACGTCATATCAGGAGAAAGAGTGATACTATGGAAAGATTTGAGATAAAGGTCGATTACGCAAAGGCAGGTCTCCCCGACCCCTGCACACAGCCGCTTCTCGACTGCTACGTGCCTACCATTTTTGAGGAGACAGGCAGACGCAGCAGAGGCGCGGTCGTTATCTGCCCCGGCGGCGGCTACGACTGGTGCAGCGAGCGCGAAGCCGAGCCTGTGGCGTTCCGCTTCATGGGGGCAGGGTACGCGTGCTTCGTGCTGAGGTATTCCTGCGTGGACAAGAAGTTCCCCACCGCCCTGCTGGAATGTGCGGCGGCTTTGAAGTACGTCCGCGAGAACGCCGAGCGTTTCGACATCGACCCCGACAGGGTCTTTGTGATGGGCTTCTCCGCAGGCGGTCATCTGGCGGCTTCGATGGCGAATCTGTGGAACAGCTCCGTGCTCAGCGAGACCCTCGGCTGTGACAGCGAACTGCTGAAAGTCAATGGCTCGATACTCTGCTATCCCGTCATCCTCTCCGACCCCGAACTGACCCACGAAGGCACTATCTCGAACCTCCTGACCCACAAGGACGACCCCGAGCTCAGAGATCTCGTCTCAATGGACAAGCGCGTGGGCGAACAGACACCCCCGACTTTCATCTGGCACTGTGCCGACGACGGCTGCGTCCCCGTTGAAAACACGCTCTTCTACACCGCGGCGCTCTCCAAAAACAAGGTGCCCTTCGAGAGCCACATCTACCCCTACGGCGGCCACGGCCTCTCCCTCTGCGACGGCACGACCGCAACAGGCGACTGGCACATAGTTCCCGCCGCCGCCACCTGGGTAGACCACTGCCTCCGCTGGCTCAGCGAACAGTGCTGAATTATTGGGGGAAACCCTTTTGAAAAAGGGTTATCCCCCAAACCCCTTTCCTAAAACTTTTAATACTTTTTGGCTTGGTGGCGCTTCTTCTTTACTTTGTGTTGGACGGGAAGAACGGCGCTCTTCTCTTCGATTGTACGTCCCTTGCCAAAAAGACGTTCTATGGTGATTAACGCATCATTTGCGGAAGTCATCAGACGGTCTCTCATGAAATGTCGAGAGTCTATATTCTAAACCACAACAAACGAACGACAATATTAAAAGTCTTTGGAAGGGGGTCTGGGGGAGAACCTTTCTTCAGAAAGGTTTCCCCCAGTTAAACCCACGCAAAAGAGCTTCTGTACAGGTTCGTACAGAAGCTCTTTTTATCGGGCAGGATGGGTTTTGTTAGTGGGCGGCTGCTTCTTTTTTCTTGAGCGACCTTGTGCCCTTTATTACGGGGGACAGGGGCTTGTAGACCACTGCGGTTATCATTGCGCAGATAACGCCCTTGACAAAAGTGAAAGGCACGTTGAAGATCAGCAGTGCGGAGAGGGTGTTCTTCACGCTGGGCAGGATAGCCTGATACATACCGAGCACGCCAGCTTCACCGCCGTACTTAGCGAACAGCTTGAAGTAGAACGGGTAAACGATGAAGTAGTTGAGCGGCAGGCTGACAAGAGTGAACACCAGCGAGCCGACAACGGTCGCGATCATTGCGCCCTTGATAGTTCTGTTGTGCTTGTAGATAAGGCCTGCGGTGAAGCAGAACACCGACGAAGTCACGAAGTCGAACAGGTTGCCGACGCCCATCGTGGAAGCGTAGCCCCTTACCATCAGGTGGATAAGGTTCTTGATGAAGCACACGATAACGCCCTCAACGGGACCGAGTGCGAACGCTGTCAGAAGCGAGATAACGTTCGAGAGGTCGAGCTTGATGAAGCTGGGCATCAGCGGTGCGGGTATCTCAAGCATGAATACGATGAAAGACAGCGCGCTCATCATACCGATGACTGTGATCGTTCTTGTGTTTAATTTTGATTTTGTCATAATTCATTCCTCCTAAAAAATCGGGTTTTTTAGGGAGAAACAGCAGAAAAAAGTCCCCGTACAAACACACGGGGACGATAGCTATCTTAAAAAATAGTCTGTCGTTTCTTCCATCCGGACTATCTGGATCCGACCGAAAAGATCAGACCCAACCGTCGGTATCGGAATTTCACCGATTCGGCTCTGTCACAGCGCCGTGTTCGGCACTGCTTCGAGTTTGCGGACTTTTACCGCCGGTGTGGAATTTCACCACCCCTTGAAACATATTGTGGATGTGCTCATATCCTGCCCGATATGAGTTCTATAACATCACCGCGGCGCGGTGTTGTCAGCCTAACTGAAGCTTGATGCCGCAGTTTCCGCAGAAGATGATACCTCTTGCCATATCTGCCGCAGAGATACCGATAACAGCTCCGCACTCGGGGCACTGGCACTCGTAGCGTTCCTCAGCAGAGGGTGCAGGTGCAGGTGCAGGCTCAGGCTCGGATGCAGACGGCTCGGGAGCAGGTGCTTCGGCAGTCTCCTCAGCGGGAGTCTCGGGAGCGAGCTCGGTCTGTTCGAGCTCATCAAGACCCGTAAGATCTTCGAGGCGGTCGCCCTCTACCAGTTCATCGGTATTTGCGGGCATATCCTCTGCTGCGAAAGCATTATCTGCGGTAGCGCCGCCCTCAGTAGGGTCGCTGTCGAAAACTTCAACGGGGATATCGTCGAGATCTTCAAGATCATCGTCAAGGACATCCGCGTATTCATCGAGGTCGTCGATGAACATACCCAGCTCGTCGATAAGCTGAGCGTTAGTCTCGATCTCATCGGCCATTTCTTCGAGCAGATCGCTCATAGCGTGAAGTACCTTACCCTCGGGTGTGGTATCGCTGATATTCAGCCCTGCCATAAGACCCTTGATGTAGCCAACCTTCTTTGAAAGCTCCATAATGCTTCGCTCCTTTTTTTTAAAGATGAGATGACCCTGTTGAAACAACATCGCCGCAGGCGGCACGGTCTCTCTTATCTCTTTGTTATTATCTGATTTAAGCGCGCTCCATGTACTCGCAGGTTCTGGTGTCGATCCTGATGCGGTCGCCTGTGTTGATGAACAGCGGAACCTTGATCTCAGCGCCGGTCTCAACGGTTGCGGGCTTGGTAGCGTTGGTAGCGGTATCGCCCTTGATGCCGGGTTCGGTGTCGGTAACTTCGAGCTCTACGAATGTAGGAGGCTCAACGCCGAATACCTTGCCCTTGTAGGACAGTACCTTACATACCATGTTCTCCTTAACGAACTTGAAGTTATCGGAAAGCTCTGCGGAGTTGATCGGTACCATATCATAGGTCTCGGGATCCATGAAGTAGTAGAGATCGCCGTCGGAGTAGCTGTATTCCATATCCTTTCTCTCAACGAAAGCGGTCGGGAACTTAGCGGTCGGGTTGTATGTCTTTTCAACTACGGAACCTGTGATAACGTTTCTTACCTTAGTTCTTACGAAAGCAGCGCCCTTACCGGGTTTTACGTGCTGGAACTCAACGATCTGCATTACGTTGCCGTCCTCTTCAAAAGTCATACCATTTCTGAAATCGCCTGCTGTAATCATATTTTATATACCTCCGTTTTTTGTGTGAACGAATGTCCGCACCTTGCGGCAGAACACTCCTTAGAACTATTATATCAAATCTTGGCGTACATTTCAAGGGCTTTTAAGGATTTTTTACCGTATTAATACTTTTTTTACAAAACACTGTCTGCCGAAGGCGGCTGTCTGCGGTAATATTGTCGGTATTATCGGTGGTCTGCTCAGAGTACGATAAGGCTCTTGTCAGCCTCGGTCATATTCACGCAGCCGTCCTTTTTCACTATCACGAAGTCCTCGATGCGCACACCGAATTTGCCTGCAAGATAGATGCCCGGCTCGACGGTCACCACCGAATTCTCGGGCAGGACTTCATCGCTCGAAGATGCCGCATAGGGGTTCTCGTGTATCTCAACGCCGACTCCGTGGCCGAGCGAATGGCCGAACTCCTCGCCGTAGCCCTGCGACTTAATGTAGTCTCTTGCCACCGCGTCGAGCTCACAGCCCTTCATGCCTGCCTTCACCGCCGCGATGCCCTTGAGCTGTGCTTCGAGCACGATGTTGTAGACGCGGCGCATCTCGTCGGTCGGTTCGCCGACGCACATAGTTCTCGTCATATCGCTGTGATAGCCGTCAACTACCGCGCCGAAATCCAGCAGCACGAACTCGCCCTTCTGCACTTTCTTGTCGGAAGGCACGCCGTGAGGCATGGAAGTGTTCACGCCGCTCAGCGCAATGGTATCGAAGGACAGCGCTTCGGCGCCGTGGCTCAGCATATAGTAATCCAGCTCCAGCTGTATCTCGCGTTCGGTCACGCCCTCGCGGATGAACTCGTACATATGCTTCAGACCCTCTTCGGCGATACGCTGTGCGGCTATCATCTTTTCGAGCTCGTCGGGAGTCTTGACAAGGCGGATAGAGGTCACGATGTCGGTGAGCTTATCGCTCATTTCGAGAGTGACGTCCAGTTCCTCAGCGAGCTTATCGGCTTCTGCGAGGGTCATGCGGTCAGCCTCGACCGCGAGCTGTGTCACGCCGTACTTATCGCAGAGTTCCTGTATCTGTCCGTAGATGCCTTTCGAGGGCTTTTGCAGGATGACCTCGCAGTTTTTCACGGTATTGCGTGCCTTTTCGATATAGCGGAAATCAATGATGAGGTATGCTGCTTCGGGGAAGACCAGCAGTGTGCCCGCGCTGGACTTCATGCCTGTGAAGTAGCGTCTGTTCACGTCCGAGCAGATGATAGCACCGCCGAGGTTTTCCTCCGCGAGTTTATTTTTCAGTCTGTCTATTGCAGTCATTTTCTTATGCCTCCAGAATATTTTTAAGTGCTTCGACGCCCAGCAGGTAACTGTATTTTCCGAAGCCTGCTATCTGTCCTGCGCACACGGGTGCGATAACAGAAGTATGTCTGAACTCATCCCTTGCGTGAATATTCGACATATGCACCTCGACCACGGGTATCTTTATCGCGGCGATAGCGTCGCGGATAGCGTAGCTGTAGTGGGTATAAGCGCCGGCGTTGATGACCACGCCCACGCAGTCGAGTCTTGCTGCGTGGAGCTTGTCGATAAGTGCGCCCTCGCTGTTGGACTGGAATATCTCGCACTCGAAGTCGAGCTCTTTCGCCTTTGCCTTTATTTCCTCGTTGACGGAAGCGAAGCTGTCGCTGCCGTAGTATCCCGGTTCACGTTCGCCCAGAAGGTTCAGGTTCGGACCGTGAACTACTAATATTTTCCTGCTCATGTGGATATGCTCCTTGTAATATGTTTGGCGATGTGGTGTTTCTTGTGTGTACTGACTTTTTTTGGGGGTGGTTCAGGTTCGGTCGCAGCTTTGCTGCGATGAGGGGTTTCGCTCGAAGCGCTTCGCTGTCTCGCGAAAATAAAATCGGCATTTTTGGTGATTCTTCGCTTTATGGAGATGTTCTCTCATGAGGTGTACTACTCCTGATTTGATTTTGGGATGCCGATTTTATTGGGTGGTCGGGGAGGGATGGCTTTTTTGGGGTTGGATTGGTTTTTTCTGTCGCGCCTTCGGCGTGAACGAGGGCTCTGCCCTCGCGCTCCCGCAAGGGGGCAGCCCCTTTAAAAAGGGTCATCCCCCTTGACCCCCATGCCCTAAACCTGATTCCCTGGCGATCACGGGACGGTGGTGATCTTTTTTCTTTTTTATTTCTGTTTTCCTAATTCTTTCAGGTAGCTGTTTTTCATTGCGAGGGCGTCGATGTCTTGTGTTCCTGCGCTTTCGCAGACGAATACGGGCGACAGGTTTTTCCTCGCTACGAGCTCCATCAGCGGCTCGAAATCGGGGCCGTAACCCTCATTCTCCGCAAACGTCAGATGCTTCTTCTCGCCGCCGGGCACGGTATACATTATCTTCGAGAAATGGCTGTGAAAACGCGCGAGTCTGTCATGTCCGAGCGCATTCTCCATCTCGTCCAGCATCTTCCCGAACACCTCCGCGCCGTTCAGCTCCCCGAACGTCCTCGCATACAGATGTCCCCAGTCCACCGTCGGCAGAAAGCTTTCGTCCGGCTTACACAGCTCCAGAACTTCCCGCAGGTCGCCCAGCTGATTGACCTTGCCCATCGTCTCGGGACAGAACACGATGTCCTCAAAGCCCAGCTCCGCCGCCTGCCTTCTCGCCCTCATGAGCGTATCCTTAGCAAGCTCCAGAGCTTCCTCACGGCTCATTTTCGCACAGCTGCCGCTGTGGATGACGATGCGTTCCGCACCCAGTCTTTTCGCCGCGTCGCAGGTCTGTAAAATGTAGTTTATCGAATTGTCGCGCTTCTCGGGCTCCACCGACGACAGCGAAATAAAATACGGCGCGTGTACCGACAGGGTGATCCCCTCGCGCTCGGCGTTGGCGCGTATCTCAGCCGCCGTCTTGTCGCTGACGCGCACTCCCCTGCCGCACTGATACTCGTAGTGGTCGAGTCCCATTTCGTGCAGATACTTCGGCGCCGCCGCAGTCGTTCTGTACTTTTCCGAGAAAGCGTCGCTGTTTCCCGCCACTCCGAAACGTGCGCCCATCAGCAGCCCTCCTCCGTCTTGTTCTTTCCGAACAGGCGTTTGCGCGGTCTGTTGTTATCGTTGGGGTCTTTGTCGATGGTGATGCTGACGATATGTCTGCCGTTGAGGAACATCACTTCCCCCGCCGACTCCACCTCGACCCACTCGTCATGAACCGCCCTGACCACGCCGCAGAACGTTGCGTCTTCGGTCATAAGATCGCATTCCCTGCCGATTATCTTCGATGAAAAAAGCAGCATAGCAGCTCACCTCTTTGGTCTTTCGGGCAGAAACACCCTTTCGATGCGTCTTTTGAACCTGAACGGAAGGCTGGTTTCGGGCTCGATGGGGAACACGAATATCGAGCGTATACCCATCGCGTGGCAGCCCATCACGTCGGTGAATATCTGGTCGCCCACCGCCGCTATCTCGCGCTTCGGCAGACCCATGAGCTTTCTCGCCCTGATGTAGCCGATGGGCAGGGGTTTCGCGCCGTTCGGCACGAAGTCGAGCCCCAGCTGACGTGCGAACGGCGTGACCCTCTCAGGCTTGTTGTTCGACACGATCATAAGTTTTATCCCTGCCGCCTTCATGGTGTCCAGCCAGTCCAGAGAAGACTGCGGCGGCACGGGGTTATTGTGTGTGGTAAGCGTGTTGTCGAGGTCGAGCAGCAGTCCCCTGATATGCTTCTGTTTCAGGAACTGCGGCGTTATCTCGGTCACGTCATTGAATACATAAGTAGGCTTAAACATAAATATCTCTGATCTCTTATCTCCGAACTGTTATCTGAAAAAAGTCCCCTGTCCTCACCCTCATCCCCGTGACAGTGCAGGTAGTAATAATAAGTTGTACGCCGTGCATTTGTTACATTGCTGAGCGTAAAAGTAAAAAGAGGAGTCGAACCTCTGTGCCCGCCCCGGGACACAACCTTGAAGCGAGGCTCATTCTCAGCCTCAGGAGATACACTCTCATCACGGGAACTACCAGCAAATATTATCAGATAAGATCGGTGTTCCAGTTCGCGCCCTGAAGTTTCGTGTCGGTCTCACGAAGCTGTTTCGACAGCTTGTCGAGATCCTTCTGCATAGCGCGGACGTTCACGGTCGGGAGTATCTTCACCTCGCTGCCCGACATCCTGCGAATATTCATATTTGCCGATGCGAGCAGTGCGCGGATGGCTGCTATCTTCATCGTCAGCACATCGCGTTTTGCGATTATCGCGGAGAGCGTCTCGCCGTCTGTGACAGCCACCGAGTTTGTGTGATTTATGCGGATAATGAGCTCTTCGAGCCTTTCACAGCAGGAATCGAGTTCTGCCAGCAGTTCGGCGGGGTCTTCATTCGGCTTTTCGCCCTCCTGCACCTTTGCATTGTTCTCAAGTCTTGTTCTGAGCTGTTCGATCCGCTTCTGAAGATCGGCTCTTTCGCCAAGTGCCTCTGCAAGTTTCATATCTGTCTCTCCTTTCAAGAAAAAAAAACGGGCATTTTTTGCAAAAATACCCGCCTTTATTATCATCAATACTTGCGCTTACGAGCAGCTTCGGACTTCTTCTTACGCTTTACCGAAGGCTTTTCGTAGTGCTCTCTCTTACGAACCTCAGCGATAACGCCGTCCTTTGCGCAGCTTCTCTTGAAGCGCTTAAGAGCGGTATCAAGGCTCTCGTTCTTGCCTACGCGAATTTCTGCCAAAATGTTTCCCTCCCTTTGCCGCTGCTGACAGAGAATAGTTATGTGTCCCGACGCATCTTCTTTGCGGTTATAGTAAAGGAGGCTTGCGCATCAACAGCGCAGTCCTTGAAAGTGCGGTATTACCGCGCTCCCTCTCTGCCGTTCTTTACCGTCAGGCTTTACTTACATAACTACAGACATCATTATATCACATTTCTTCTCATTTGTCAATAGCTTTTTGAGATTTTTTTTGTATTTATTTTTTTGAAGATCTTCACGGGTCCGAAAAATGTCAGACCCGTAAATATCTGTCAGTCATCACTTCACTACGATATTGACCAGCTTAGCAGGTACAGCGATCTCCTTGACGATGTTCTTGCCCTCGATAGCAGCGGCAATATCGGGCTGTTCCTTTGCGAGCGCCAGCATCTCGTCCTTGGTGCTGTCCTTCGGGATGTTCAGCTTGCACTTGATCTTGCCGTTGATCTGGCAAACGATCTCAACGGTCGCGTCGATGCAGAGTGCGGGATCGAAGCTCACCCACTCCTGCTCGTCGAGCACGCCCTCGCAGCCGATAGCCTGATACAGTTCCTCGGTGATGTGGGGTGCGAACGGATAGAGGATGATGAGGAAGTCCCTGAACTCGCGCTTTGTGATGCTGCCGACTGCATAGATGTCGTTCAGCAGGGTCATCATAGCGGCGATAGCGGTGTTGAACTTCATCGCCTCGATGTCCTCGGTGACCTTCTTGATAGTCTTGTGCATATTGCTTCTGAGAGCGTCGCTGTAGTCGTCGCTGTCAACGACCTTCTCCTGAAGCGCCCATACTCTGTCCGCAAAACGCTTGCAGCCCTTAACGCTGCTGTCGCTCCACGGTGCAGCCTTCTCGTAGTCGCCCATGAACAGAACGTAGAGTCTGAGAACGTCAGCGCCGAACTCCTTGACAACGTCGTTAGGGTCAACGACGTTTCCTCTCGACTTGGACATCTTCTCGCCGTCGGGTCCGAGGATGAGTCCCTGAGCAGTTCTCTTTGCATACGGCTCGGAAGTCGGAACGAGGCCGAGGTCGTAGAGGAACTTGTGCCAGAAGCGGGAGTAGATCATGTGGCGTGTAACGTGCTCCATACCGCCGTTGTACCAGTCAACGGGCATCCAGTATTTCAGAGCCTCCTGCGATGCGAACTCGCTGTCGTTGTGGGGGTCGCAGTAGCGCAGGAAGTACCAGCTCGAACCTGCCCACTGAGGCATGGTATCGGTCTCGCGCTTAGCAGCGCTGCCGCACTTAGGGCAGGTGCAGTTCACGAAGCTCTCGATCTTTGCCAGAGGGCTCTCGCCGTCGGTACCGGGCTCGAAGTTCTCAACGGGGGGCAGTCTCAGCGGGAGCTCTTCGTAAGGAACAGCCACCATGCCGCACTTCGGGCAGTGAACTATCGGGATAGGTTCGCCCCAGTAGCGCTGACGGTTGAACGCCCAGTCCTTCATCTTGTACTGAACGCCTGCCTCGCCGCAGCCTTTTTCGGCAAGCACGCCGAGTATCTTTGCGATAGCTTCCTTCTTGGTCTTGATGCCGTTGAGGATGTCGGAGTTGACCATCTCACCGTCGCCCGTGTAGGCTTCCTTGGAGATGTCGCCGCCCTTGATGACCTCGATGATGTCGATGCCGAACTTCTTAGCGAAGTCGTAGTCACGGGTATCGTGTGCGGGAACAGCCATGATAGCGCCCGTGCCGTAGCCCATCATTACGTAGTCGGAGATGAATACGGGTATCTCCTTGCCGTTGATGGGGTTGATAGCGGTCAGACCTTCGATCTTCACGCCTGTCTTGTCCTTTACGAGCTGTGTTCTCTCGAACTCGCTCTTCTTTGCGCACTCAGCCTTGTAAGCGTCGAGGGCGTCTATGTTGGTGATGGAATCACGGTACTTCTCGATGATGGGGTGTTCGGGAGCGATTACCATGAATGTTACGCCGTAGAGGGTATCGGGGCGTGTGGTGTAGATGCGGAGCTTTTCGTCAGCGCCGCCTACCTTTACCGCGAAGTCAACGAATGCGCCCGTGGACTTGCCTATCCAGTTCTCCTGCTGGAGACGGACGTTGGGCAGGTAGTCTACCTCTTCGAGACCCTGGAGCAGCTTGTCTGCGTACTCGGTGATGCGCAGGTACCATACTTCCTTGGTCTTCTGAACGATGTCGCTGTGGCAGATATCGCACTTGCCGCCCTGGGAATCCTCATTGGAGAGAACCACCTTACAGCTGGGGCAGTAGTTAACGAGGGTCTTGTCGCGGAACACGAGACCGTTCTCGAACATCTTGAGGAATATCCACTGGGTCCACTTGTAGTAGCCCTCATCGGTGGTGTCAACGACTCTCGACCAGTCGAAGGAGAAGCCGACCTTTTTGAGCTGACCCGTGAACTTGACGATGTTGCGGTCGGTAACGAGTCTCGGGTGGATGTTCTCCTTGATGGCGGTGTTCTCGGTGGGCAGACCGTAAGCGTCGAAGCCGATGGGGAACAGAACGTTGTAGCCCTGCATACGTCTCTTGCGGCTGACTACTTCAAGACCCGAATAAGCCTTGATGTGTCCCACGTGCATACCGTGTCCCGACGGATAGGGGAACTCAACCAGTCCGTAGAACTTTTTCTTGCTGTGATCGTCCGAAGCCTTGAACGTGCCGTGCTCGTCCCAGTACTTCTGCCATTTTTCCTCTATCGAGGCAAAATCGTAGCTTTTCATTTTATCAGTCCTCTTTTACATTAAAAAATTTTGACTTGGTTAATATGTAGGGTGGGTGCCCCTGCCCTGCATACATATCAGGAAAAGAATGCGCGTACATCTTTATTGATGACCAGCATTGCCGCGCAGAGGATATCTGCTATACCCTCAGCGAGGTAGAGCGCCTGTCTGCCTTCGATGTTGGCTTTCAGGTGCATCAGCGCTATCGCGCCGAGAAACACTGCTGTCAGCAGGTTAAAGGGCTTTCTGCCCCGGCGCAGCGTGTATCCCAGCGCCGCATTCACCACTATCATCACGATGTTCGTCAGCGAGAAGCCCAGCAGCAGGTTCACCACGCTCTTTACCACCATATACAGGGCGATGCCTGTGGAGATACTGTGTCCGTTCGATGAATTACCCATCTTCCGTCAGCCTTCCTTCACGTACTCGCTGATGTCCATGAACTCGCCGTCCTGCCACAGCTTTTCGAGCTTGTAGAAGTCGCGGGTCTCTTTATTGAAAACGTGTACCATGATGTCGGTGTAGTCGAGAATTATCCAGTTCGCTTCCGAGTAGCCCTCGGTGCGCACAGGCTCCAGACCGAGCTTTTTCAGCTCGTACTCCACCACGTCCGCCAGCGCCTTCGTCTGGGTGGACGATGTACCGTTCGCGATCACGAAGTAGTCCGCGAGTATCGTCAGGTCGCGGATGCCGACTGCCTGTATGTCCTCTGCCCTCTTCGAGTCGAGTGCCTTGATTATGGTTATCAGGGTTTCCTTCTGTGAAGCCATTAGCTTTCCTCCTTGGGTCTTTGTTTTATTTTTGGTCATAAAGTGCGGGTTTTCCTGTGGGGAACTTCGTCCCCCATGCCCCTTGTTTATTTTTTTATTTCTTACTTAGTATTTCATTGTAGGCTTCGAGTGTCGAGATGGGTATCGTATTGCCTTTCAGCGCACTGTCCGCTATCGAATATCTTAACGCTTCATACATTCCCTTGTCAAGACTCGTATGCGCGTATTTGCGGTACTTCTTTACATCCTTGTACTCCCTGTCCTCCGAGGTCAGGTCCGCAAGATATACTATCTGAGCCAGCTTCGACATCCCCGCCGCTCCTACCGTGTGGTACCTCACGGCTTCGAGTATGTCCCTGTCCTCTTCAAGCGTCAGCCCGAATTCCTCCATCAGCAGCTGCGCCCCCGCTACCGCGTGCAGCAGCGGTGTGCTCTTCAGCTCTATCTGTGAGACCGCTATCTTGCACCTCGACGCAAGCTCGAATTGCCGCTCCCTCGGAAGCTCCTTCGCGATGTCGTGTATCAGTCCTGCAAAATATGCCCTCTCCTTGTCCTCGCCGTACAGCTCGGCAAGCTCTCTCGACATCGCGGCTACGTTCAGCGAGTGTACGTACCGCTTCTTTGAAAGGTTCGCTTTCAGAAAGTCCTTGTATTTATTCAGTTCTTTCGCCAATATCTATCATTCCTCGTTAGTGTAAAGCTTATGCGCCGTGATGTATCCGAGCACCCTTTCGTCCAGCAGCTTTTCAAGCTCGCCGTAGCGGCGTTCCCTCGCCAGCGCACGTATCTGCGTCGAGCTGACCTCGAAGGGTTCCGCCTCGACAAATACCGCCTTCGGGTACCGCTTCGCTTTTTCGCGGCAGGCCTGTGTGTCCTCGGCGCAGCGTGTGATGCACAGCGGCGTACACATTTTCATCAGTTCGTCCGCTCTGTACCATTGGTCGAAGGTCAGCAGCATATCGCTGCCCATGATGAAGTACAGCTCACCCTCGGGATACAGCTCCCGAAAGTGCCTGACCGTGTAGTAGGAATAGCTCTTACCCTCACGTTCAAGCTCCCATCCGCTGACCGTCACGCCGTTCATATCCCCGACTGCGAGTTTCAGCATCTCCAGCCTGTCCTCTCCGCCCGACAGACCCTTTGCCTGCTTATGCGGCGGCGTTTTCGTCGGGATAACGAACGTCCTGTCTATATCCACGGCTTCGAGCACGGTTTTCAGCAGACGGATATGCCCCATGTGTACGGGGTCGAAGGTGCCGCCGAATATCGCGGTGCTCACTTGGCTTTCAGCCTTATCTTCGGCTCTTTTTCGTTGCGCTTGAACAGCACCGCCTTTGAACCGATGCACTGCACGACCTCTGCCCCGATGCGTTCCGCGATGTCCTCTGCGGCCTCGCGTGCGGTCAGGAGAGAGTTGTCCAGCACCTTTATCTTGATTATCTCATGCACTCTGAGGTAGTCGTCTATCTGCTGTGCCTGAGCGTCGTTCACGCCGCCCTTTCCGATCTGGAAAGACGGCTCTATCGAATTTGCCAGAGCCTTGAGTTCGGCTCTCTGTTTTGGTGTTATCATATTTTATCCTTTCAGTTCGTTCACGAGTTTCCTCAGTGCCGTACCCCTGTGTGAAACGGCGTTCTTTTCTTCCGCGCCTATCTGTGCGAAAGACCTGTCGCCGTACATGAAAATCGGGTCGTAGCCGAAGCCGTTCTCACCGAGCGGTTCAAAGCCTATGCGTCCCTCGCACTCGCCGCGCACGGAGATCTCCGTACCGTCAGCCTTGATGAAGTGTATCACGCAGACGAATCTTGCGGAGCGTTCGCTGCCTGTTTTGCCTTCGAGCCTGCGGATAAGCTCATCATTCTTTGCCTTATCGTCGCCCAGTCCGAGCCATCTTGCCGAGTAGACGCCGGGTTCGCCGTTCAGCGCGTCCACCGACAGTCCGCTGTCGTCCGCGAGTGCTGCCGCGCCCGTGCCCTTCACCAGCCCGAACAGTGCCCTTGCCTTGATAGCGGCATTCTCTTCAAAAGTCGTACCTGTTTCCTCAGGGTCGCAGACTATGCCTGCGTCTTTAAGGCTGAGCACCTCATCGAACCCGCATTCTGCGAGCATTTCCTTATACTCGCGCACCTTGCCTGCGTTGCCGCTTGCGATTATGAGCTTCACTTTTTTACCACTCCTCCATGTAAGTCACACGGGTCTTGCGGAGTTTCTCGCGCAGCTTCTTGGTCTTTTCGGGCTGCATCAGTTTTATGCACGCCTCATTGAAATATACGTGGAGCTTGTAGTCCTCGGTAGCGGTCATAGCGCTCTTTCCGATATCCTCGCCCAGGTCAACACCCACGAATTCTATCTCCTTCACGTTTCTCGCACGGATAAAGTCCAGCAGTGCGTTGTTCGAGAACACGTCGGACTTTGTGCGCTCGTAGATATTCTTCTTGTCTATCTTGATGTCCTTTACGACGTCCGCCTCGGAAGAACCTGCTTTCGGCACGTTGCTTTTCTGCAAAAGCCCCTTGCCGACAATATTCAGCGCGAACACCTCTTCGGGCTTATACTCCGCGATACGCTTCTTTATGCCTTTTATGAGCTGCTCCGCGTCAAAGGGGAACTTCTCCATATCGCGCGTTCTGCCTACGTAATATTCCTGTAAATTGATTATAAACAAAACTCTGTCCATATTGGATTACCTCTTTGCTTTTCATATTCTTTTTCTTTTGGCTTGATGGTTGTCCTGATCGTGTGTTTTTTGAGGGGGGTGTGCTCTTGCGCGTTGGCGGAGAATGTCCCTCGTTTTGTTGCGCCTGCGGCGCAATTGAGGACTCTCCCCTAAGACTTTTTTTGCCTCCGGCGAACACGGGACGATGGTGATTAATCGAACAGCGCGTTCACAAAATCTCTTGCTACAAATGGCTGCATATCGTCTATCTTTTCACCTACTGTTATCAGCTTTACGGGGATGCCCAGCTCCTCCGATATCGTGATGACTATTCCGCCCTTGGCTGTGCCGTCCAGCTTCGTTAAAATGATGCCCGTGATGTCACACGCCTCGTTGAACAGCTTCGCCTGACTTACCGCATTCTGCCCCGTCGTCGCATCCAGCGCAAGCAGTACCTCCAGCGAACAGCCCTCAGCCTGCTCGTGAACTATTCGGCTTATCTTTTTCAGCTCGTTCATAAGGTTCTTCTTGTTGTGCAGCCTTCCCGCAGTGTCGCACAGAACAACGTCCATGCCCCTCGCTTTCGCGGCGGTCAGCGCGTCAAATACTACTGCCGCAGGGTCGCTGCCCTCTTTATGCTTTATTATATCACATCCTGCACGGTTTGTCCATACCTCAAGCTGATCTATCGCAGCCGCACGGAAGGTGTCGCCTGCCGCTACCAGTACGTTCTTGCCCTGTAAGTGCAGCGAATACGCCAGCTTGCCGATGGTCGTGGTCTTGCCTGCACCGTTCACGCCAATGACCAGCACTACGCTCGGGGTCGTCGAAACGTCCAGCGGTGTGTCCTCGCCCAGCATCTCGATGATGATCTCTTTCAGCAGATCCTTGATCTCCATCGGGTCTGTGATGCCCTTTATCTTCACCTGATCTCTCAGCTTGTCGCAGATCGCCACAGATGTGTTCACACCTATGTCGCACATGATGAGCGTCTCTTCCAGCTCCTCGAACAGATCCTCGTCGATCTTCGTGAACGACCCCAGCAGACGTTCGATCTTGCTCATCATCGAATCTTTCGTCTTTTTCAGACCTGCTTTCAGCTTTTCAAAAAATCCCATTGGTCATCTCCCTTTCAGTCCAGCTCCATTTTATCCGCTTCCTCCGACGGCATCTTCAGAAGTCTCGATATGCCGTCGATCATGGTCACGCCGTAGATCACGTCAGCCTCCTCCATCGTACCGCGGCGGTGGGTGATCGTGATGAACTGCGTCTTGTCGGTGAAACGGTGCAGATACGCGGCGTATTTCGCCACGTTCACGTCGTCGAGCGCCGCTTCGATCTCATCGAGCAGGCAGAACGGCGAAGGTCTCACCGTAAGTATCGCAAAGTATATGCACACCGCCACGAACGCCGTCTCGCCGCCCGACATACTCATCAGGTTCTTCACCATCTTGCCGGGGGGCTGTACGTTTATGTCGATGCCGCATTCGAGCACGTCGTCGGGGTCGGTGAGCGTAAGGCTCGCCTTGCCGCCGCCGAACAGCTCGGTGAATATCGCCGAAAAGCGTCTGGCTATCTTCTCGAAGTTCTCGGTGAACATGGACTTCATGTTCTCGGTCAGGTTCTCTGCCAGCTTTTCGAGTTCCGCCTTCGACTTGTTCACGTCGCCTATCTGTTCCTTGAAGAACTCATACCTCTCGCTGACCTCGGCGTACTCTTCGATAGCCCCGAGGTTCACGCTTCCGAGGGATTTTATCTTGCTCCTCAGTTCCGCAAGGCGCTTGTTCGCCGCCGAAACGTCCTCGGGCTCATTGTACTGTGCCGCGGCTTCGCTCCGTGTCAGACCGTGCTCATCGAGCAGCTGTCCCACCAGCTTGTCGAACTCAGCCCTCACGCTGTTTCCGCGCTCGGTGACTCTCGTCAGCTCCGCCGCCAAAGTCTCGCGCTCGTTCGATTTGTTCCTCTGTTCGCTCCTGAGCTTTTCGGCTTCATTTGAAAGACGCACCTGTTCGGCGCTCTCTTCCGCTATCTTCTTTTCAAGTGCCGCTATCCGCTCGCCCGAGCCGCTTATGCTCTCTGCTATGCGTTCTATCTCGGCACGCTTATCCTCTATATCCTTCCTGCACTGCCCGATGTCCCCCTCGAAGCGTTCCTCGCTGTCCTGACCTGCGCCAATCGCCTCGTTCAGGCGGTCTATCTCGGCGCGGCAGTTTTCCTCGTCCTTCGAGTTCTCCGCGAGGGATATCTTCAGCTCCGACAGGCTGTCGGCGAGTTCCCTGCGCTTTTCGGCGGCGTCCTCGCTCTCGCCCTTCTTGTCGGCGAGCTCCTTTTCGGCGGTCTCTATCTCGCTCCCGAGCTTTGACAGCTCTGCCGCGGCTTCGTCCGCCTGCTTCTCGGCGTCTTCCATCTGAGCCATGCATCTTGCAACGTTCTCATCCAGCTTCTCGCCGCCCGAGTCGAGCTGTTCCATCAGTTCCCCGACTCTCTTCTGTTCGAGGCTGTTTTCCCTGATGCCGCTCTCGCACTCCGAAAGCTCCGAGCGCTGACCCTCCAGCTCTGCCGCCAGATTCTGCACCTCCTGCGAAAGCTTCACACAGCTCTGTCTGAGGGTGCCGTTCTGTTCGGAGAGCTTTTCCGACTGCGCTTCAAGCTCGTTTATCTCGTTCTTTCTGGTCAGTATGCCCGCGCTCTTGTTCACGGTACCGCCCGTATACGAACCGCCCGCGTTGACGACCTGACCGTCAAGAGTCACTATCTTGAACTTATACCCGTGTCTCTTTGCGATGACCGAAGCCGCGTCGATGTCCTCCGCCACCGCGACCCTGCCGAGGAGATTGTTTATCAGTCCCGTGAATTTCGGGTCGAAATCCACGAGCTCGCACGCCAGCGCAACGTAGCCGTCCTCGCCGTCGGGGGTATCGTCCAGCGTCCTGCCCTTTACCGAAGTCAGCGGCAGGAAGGTCGCTCTGCCTGCCCTGCTCTCTTTGAGCAGTCTGATGCCGCGCTTTGCGCTGTCCTCGTTCTCGACTGCGATGTTCTGCATGGCGCCGCCCAGTGCGGTCTCGATAGCTGTCGAGTACTCGGGGGCGGTGGAAATGAGCTGTGCCACCGACCCGAAAACGCCCTTGATGCGTCCCTGTTTCGACGCCTTCATGATGAACTTTACGCTCCCTGCGAAGCCCTCCATCGCGTTCTCCAAGTCGCGGAGTATGCCGAGGCGCTGTTCGATGCCGCGGAGCGCGTTGTCGTTCGCCGAGAATTCCTCCTGCGCCGCTTTCAGCTTGTTGGACTTGGAGCTGTGCAGTTTCTCGAAGCCCGATATCTTATTTGAAAGTTCGTTCTTCTTCGCGCCCAGCTTATCTGCCTTGTCGGTGAGCTTTTTCAGCTCGCCCTCGTAGAGTTTCCTGCGTTCGGCGCGTTCCTCCTGCTCGGCTGTCAGCTCTTCGAGAGTCTCCGCCGCCGAGTCGGAGCTGTTCTTCGCGGTCTCAAGCCTGAAAGCCGCGTTTGACTTTTTCAGGTACAGCTCGCTGATATGTGCGCCCATGCGCTCTATCTCATTTGAAACGCCGTCCAGCTCGCTCTGCGCACCCGAGAGCGAAGCCTCCGCTTCGGTTATCTCGGTCTGCTTCGCCTTGCCTGCGGCGATGATGTTCTCAAGTTCCTTTTTCTTATCCTCAAGCTGTGTGCCGAGGAAGTAGCCGCTCGAACGCGCCTGTTCTATCTGCTCGTTTATCTGGTTTATGCGCTGTTCGAGGTGTTCTATGTCGTTGCCGAGGACGGCTGTCCTCTGCTCGCTCTGCGAACGCTCCGACTCGATGGCGCGTATGTCCTCGCGGAAGCTGTTCGCCCTGTCGCCGCACTCTGCGGACTTGGCGAATCCCTCTTCTATCTTATCGTCGAGTTCGTCTAAATATTCTGTCTTTTCGGTGTATTCTCTTCTCAGCTCCGCGAGTTTTTCGTCAAGCTCCTTCTGCTGTGAGGTCAGCTCGTTGAGCCGCCTTACCCACAGCGAGATCTCCAGCTTGCACTTCTCCTCGTCGAGTATGCGGAACTGCTTCGCCTTTTCGCACTGTTTCTGCAAAGGCCCGATGCGGCTTTCAAGCTCGCCCATGATGTCGGTGAGTCTCGAAAGGTTATCCTCCGCCTTCGCCAGCTGTTCTTCGGTCTCGCGCTTTTTGCTGCGGAATTTCGAGATGCCTGCCGCCTCGTCGAATATCTGTCTGCGGTCGCTCGCCTTGCTCGAAACTATCTCGCCGATGCGTCCCTGCCCGATTATCGAGTAGCCGTCGCGTCCGAGACCCGTATCCATGAAAAGCTCGTCAAGGTCTTTTCTTCTGACCGCCTTGCCGTTTATCTGATATTCGCTGTCGCCGCTGCGGTATATCTTTCTTGAAACGCTGACGATGTCGCTGTCCTCGGCAAGCGCCCTGTCGGTATTGTCGATAGTGATGGTCACCTGTGCGAATCCCGACTTCGAGCGGTTCGCCGTGCCCGAAAAGATGACGTCCTCCATCGTCTTTCCGCGCAGGCTTTTCGAGGAGCTCTCGCCCATTACCCAGCGCATGGCGTCGCCGATGTTCGACTTGCCGCTGCCGTTGGGCCCGACTACCGCAGATATTCCTTTTGTGAAGTCCAGTCTCGTCTTGTCGGGAAAGGACTTGAAGCCTTGCAGCTCAAGCGATCGTAAATACATTAAAAAACGTCCTTGCTTTAGTTTTATGTCAGCCGTCCTCATCCGGCGCGAGCCTTTTCCAGCACCAGACTGCTGCGGCACATTCGCCGGCGGTGAGAAGCGTCCTCACCGGTATCCCCCAGACGGTGTACTGCAAAATATGCCCCGCCATATTGCTGACGGCGTGCATCAGCATCACCGACGGCAATGTCAGCCGCGACCTGCCTGCGGCGATCCCGTACCATATCACGATGGTCAGCGCCGCACACGAAGCCGCGCCCTCTGCCGCCGACCATATGTTCACCGGCAGGATATCTCCGGCGGCTCTGCCCGTGCCGATCAGTCCAAGACAGGTCAGACCTGCGGTCAGACCCTCGAATGCGCCGTGCCCGATCGAATAGCTCACCGCGTCGCGGCGGCTCCCGAACCGGTCGGAGAGAAATTTCAGCGCGAGAAACTTCGCGCCCTCCTCAAGCACGCCGTAGAGCAGCCCTCTTTTGATAAAATACCCGAGCGACACCTCGCCCTCGAAGCCCAGCCTTACCGCCGCCGCGAACATGAACACGGGTATGCACACCCCGAACGCTATAAACGCGGGGTAGATCAGCGCCCCCGTTTTCCTGCGCCAGAGGTACAGCAGGACAGTCGGCTCCGCGAGCCATATCAGCCCTGCCAGCAGACAACTCAGGTCTTTCATGGTCTCCCCTGCCTTTTTGCCGTTACTGATGCGCCGACATGACCGCCATAAGAACAAGAAGTGCGCCGTAGACAAGCACCGTGCTTATCACGACATCCGCCCTGAACAGCGGTCTTTTCTTTTGCTCGTCGGGTGAACTCTCGGGCTTGCCCTCATGCGGAGTTTCCTCGCTGTGTAAAGCCGTATTGCCGCGCTCGGAAAGCATCGCCGCGAAAAGCGCCGCGTTCTTTTTCTGCGCCTTGATGTGAAAGACCACACCCGCCGCTATCCCCGCCGCGAATATGCCCGAAAAAAGCAGGCACTTCCACGCCGTCCCCCAGAAAAACCAGTACAGCGCGGCAAGCGGCGAAAATATGAACACAAATATAAGAGCCGCCAAAAAAAGACGGTATTTCAGAAAATCCCAGACAACTCTCATCTTTTTTCCACTTTTATACTAATCCCCGAATTGATTGCTTACGTTATGATATAAGTCCGTTAACCTAGGGCAACACAAGTGTAGGGCGGTCAACGGACAATTCTGTTATACGCAGTCAAATACCTCGCCGCCGAGACTTATCTGCCTGCTGTCAAGCGTGCTGTCGGGGATGATCTCAAGCCCGATGCCACGCTTTTCAAAATATTCCCTGTTACATTTCTTATGCCCCGCCGCCGCGCTCACAAGGCTTTTGCCTACACGCACCTCGACCCGCGAACAGCCGTCGGGGATGTTTTTCTCGATAATGTCCCTAATCATTCGCGAGCGGACTATCTCGCCCAGTGCGGGATGATAATACCCCGCCACAAGCCCCGAACCGACCTCTTCCGAAGCGTGCAGACCTATCCGCAGTATCCGTATCCCAGCCGCCGAAAACGCCGCCGCTTCCTCAGCCGCGATGCCGATGACGGTATCAAAGTCCATGAGCCTGTACTCGCCCTTTCGGTAGAGCTCGGCGAGCTTCGTGCCCTCAAGGACACACACGGGGTAGATACGCACCGTGTCGGGCGCGATATCGAGCACCGCCTGTGCCGTGGCTCTCTCGTCGGCAATATCCGACTTGTACAGCCCCACCATTATCTGCAATCCCAGCTCGAAGCCGTACTGACGTATCAGCTTTGACGCGCTGTACACCGCCTGCGCCGAATGTCCGCGTTCGTTTTGTTCAAGCACCCTGTCGCTCATCGACTGTGCGCCGAGTTCTATCGCAGTCACGCCGCAGCTTTTCAGCAGTCCGAGCACCTCGCCGTCGATGCAGTCGGGGCGGGTGGATATGCGTATCCCGCGGAACCCTTCGCCGCCCACAAAAGGCTTTGCCGCGTCGAGCAGTTCGGTCATATAGTCCCTCGGTATCGCCGTAAAGCTCCCCCCGAAGAAGGCTATCTCGGTCTCGGAGCGGTCGCTGACCTCGTCCCACGCCTGTTCACAGGCGCGTCTTACGTCCTCCGCATGAGGGACGCTGACGCTTCCCGTGATGGTATGCTGGTCGCAGAAGGAACAGCAGTGCGGGCAGCCCATATGTGGCACGAATATCGCGATGTTCGAGTGGCTCACTTTTCAAGACCCATGAGCCTGAGTGCTTCCCGTGCGGCAGCCTGCTCGGCAGCCTTTTTCGACCTGCCCTCGCCCTCGCCTATCACGTTGGAGTTGAGCATCACGCTCACGCGGAAATGCTTGTCGTGGTCGGGGCCCGACTCGCCGCTGAGCTTGTATTCTATCTTCTCTTCGGGATTGCGCTGGATGACCTCCTGCAATTCCGTCTTGTAATCGTGGAAGCTCTTTCCGCCCTGTGGAGTAATATCCTTCGGGATGAAGGACAGCACGTAGGGGCGCACCGCATCCATGCCGCCGTCGAGGTATATCGCCGCGATGACCGCCTCAAACGCGTCGGAGACTATCGAGGGGCGTTCTCTGCCGCCCGTCATCTCCTCGCCCCTGCCGAGAAACAGCATCTCGCCGAGGCGTATGCGCTTGGAGAATTCATACAGCGCAGTCTCGCACACCAGCGAAGCGCGGAGCTTTGTCAGCTCGCCCTCGGGTATCTGCTTGAAGTGCTTGAAGATATAGTCGGACACGATGACCGACAGCACCGAGTCACCCAGAAATTCAAGTCTCTCGTTGCTGCGCCGTGACTTCTTGTTCTCATTTGCGAACGAGGAGTGCGACAGTGCCTCATACAGCAGCTTCTCGTCGTGGAAGCGGTAGCCGATGAGCTTTTGCAGCTCCTCCATTTTCTCAGTTTCGGTCATTCTGTCTCAGCCTTCTTTTCATTTGCTTTCATCTCAGCAAGTGCCGCGGTTATCTCACCGATAACGCCTGTCTCTGTGAACAGCTTAGCCTGACGTACTGCGTTGTAGAACGCCTTTGCGTCCGAAGCTCCGTGAGCCTTGATAACGGGCTTTGCAGCACCGAGAAGCGGAGCGCCGCCCCACTCGCTGTAATCTATCTTCTTCTTGAATTCCTTTACCTGCGGCATCAGCATAGCAGCCGCGATCTTGTTCTTCTGGAGCATACCCTTGAGCTCGCCGCCGAAGAATTTGCCCATACCCTCGTAGAGTTTGAGCATTACATTACCCGTGAAGCCGTCTGTTACGACAACGTCAGCGTCTCCGAGCGGCACCTGTCTCGGCTCGATATTGCCGATGAAGTTGACGGGTGCATTTATGAGCTGCTGATAAGTCTCAACATCGAGCGGTCTGCCCTTCGACTCCTCGGAGCCGATATTCACGAGCGCAACCTTCGGGGTCGCAACGCCCATTATCTTGTTCATGTAAGCGCTGCCCATGATAGCGAACTGCACGAGCATTTCGGGGCGGCATTCAGCGTTCGCGCCCGCGTCGAGGAGCATAGTCGGGTTGCCTGCGGTCGGGATGATGGTAGCGATAGCGGGGCGCTTGATGCCCTTGATGCGCTTTGCTATCATGGTCGCGCCGACAACGAGCGCACCTGTCGAGCCTGCCGACAGAAAAGCGTCGCCCTCGTTATCCGCGAGCATCTGCATTCCCACTGCCATAGAGCAGTCCTTTCTGCCCTTGAGTATCTCCGTAGGTTCTTCGCAGACATCTATCACGGTATCCGCGTGGCGTATTTTCAGTGCCGAGATGTCAAGGCTGTTGTTCTTTGCGCAGTCCTTTATCTTCTGCTCGTCGCCCACGAGGGTGATGTCAACACCGAAATCGTTATGTGCGTCTATCGCGCCTTTGATGACTTCGAGGGGGGCGTTGTCTCCTCCGAATGCGTCCATTACTATGTTCATGATGTTTTCCTCCATGCGGTTGGTGTTCTTTAGTTCGTTATTGTTTGTTTTTGGTATTTTTTGAGCGAGCGAGGGGGTGTTTGGCTCGAATCGCTTCGCTCTCTCGCCAAAATAAAATCGGCAAATTGTTTGTTCTTTTTAGGTTGATTTGGATTTTTTTGGGTGCGCCTTTTGGGACGTTTCTTTTGGATTGCCGATTTTATTTTCGCCTTCGGCGAAACCGAGAGTTTCACTCTCGGGCTCTTGACCAAAGGCTTCCGCCTCTGGACTCTGACCAGCGCGATGCCGGCGCTGGACCCGGCTTGTCTCCGGCGTGCCCGCTTCTTTTGATGTTACAGAGTCGCTATCGTTTCGCTCAGGTCGTTCAGACCCCTCAGCGCAAGCGCTTCATATCTCTCCTGCTTGCCCTTTATCCTTATTCCCATGGGCGGCAATATGCCCATATTACTGCCCATCGGCTGAAAATCCGTCACCGTCGGGTCGCTTATATACCCAGACAATGCCCCGAGCATCGTCGTCTCGGGCAGGGTCACGGGCGGCAGTCCCTTAACGTCCCTCGCCATGCTCAGCCCTGCGAAAATACCGCTCGCCGCCGACTCGATATATCCCTCAACGCCAGTCATCTGACCCGCGAAATATATCCTCGGCTCCGCTCTCAGGCAAAAACGTCCGTCCAGCAGCTTCGGCGAATTCAGGAACGTATTTCGGTGCATCACGCCGTACCTCACGAACTCCGCGTTTTCAAGCCCCGGTATCATCGAGAACACGCGCTTCTGCTCGCCGAATTTCAGGTTCGTCTGGAATCCCACCAGGTTATACATCGTCCCCTGCGAGTTCTCCGCTCTCAGCTGAACGACCGCGTAATACCGTTTATTCGTGACGGGGTGGTATATCCCCACGGGTTTCAGCGGCCCGTAGCGCATGGTGTCCGCGCCGCGTTTTGCCAGCACTTCCACAGGCATACAGCCCTCATAGACCTTGAAGCCGTCACTTTCCTGTCCGTCGAAATCGTGCAGAGGTGCGCTCTCGGCGTGTACCAGCGCCTCATAGAAGCGTTCATACTCGTCCTTTTCCATCGGGCAGTTTATGTAATCGGCGTCGCCCCTGCCGTAGCGCGAAGCGAAGAACGCCTTTTCCATGTCGATGCTCTCTCTCGTGACGATAGGTGCGGCCGCGTCGTGGAAATGCAGATACTCCTCACCGATGAAGCGCCGTATGCTCTCGGACAGCGCGTCCGAGGTCAGAGGACCCGTTGCGATTATCACGCGGCCGTCGGGGATGTCTGTCACCTCGCGTTCGGTCACAGTGATGTTCGGGTGCGAGCGTATCCGTGCGGTCACCTCGTCCGAAAAGACCTGTCTGTCCACCGCCAGCGCACCGCCTGCCGAGACTCTTGCCTTCTCGGCGCAGCGCATGGTCAGCGAACCCAGTCGGCGCATCTCTTCTTTGAGCATACCCGCCGCCGAACCTATGCGGTCGGCTTTCAGCGAGTTTGAGCAGACCAGTTCCGCGAAGCCCTTGTACTTATGCGCAGGGGTGAATTTCTGCGGTTTCATCTCGATAAGCTCTGTCTGCAAGCCTGCTTCTGCCAGCTGCCATGCGGCTTCGCAGCCTGCAAGTCCTGCGCCTATTACTTTTATTGTTTCATTCATTGTTATTGTTTGTTTTCTATGGGTTGAGTTGTGTTTGATCCTCGCCTTGCGGCTATGGGGTCTTTCGCTCGAATCGCTTGCTCTCTTTCGGGTCAAAGCGGTGTTCCCTGTGTGCCTTCGGCGACAAGGGGAAACCTTTCTGAAGAAAGGTTCTCCCCTTGACCCCTTCCAAAGACTTTTGATTCTCTGGCGGTCTCCGCTCAGTTGTGCAGGGGACGCCTTTTTTCTTATTTAGTTCGTTTCTCCGCTGTCGCTGCCTGACAGGTCTTTTTCGTAGCCGCAGCCTTCTTTATGGCATACCAGTTTGCCGCTCTTGCCGCCTTTTCTGAACAGCGTCGAGCCGCACTTCGGACACTTGTCCTCCATCGGTACGTCCCACGTCATGAAACGGCACTCGGGATTTGCTTCACAGCCGTAATACTGCTTGCCCTTCTTGGACTTTTTCAGCAGGACTTTCTTTCCGCAGTACGGACAGGTACCGCCTGTTTCATGCACTACGGGCTTCGTGTTCGTGCAGTCGGGGAATCCCGTACACGCCATGAACTTTCCGAACCTGCCTATCTTGATGACCATCGGCTTTCCGCAGACTTCGCAGACCTGATTGGTCTCCTCGTCGGGGACTTTCACGCGCTTGCCCTCCATCGCTTCTTCCGCTTCGGACAGCTCCTTCTCGAACTCGCCGTAGAACTCGCGCAGTGTATCTGTCCACTGCATATCGCCGCTCTCGACTTTATCGAGGTCGGTCTCCATGTTTGCCGTGAACTTCACGTCAACTATCTTGTCAAAATGCTCGCTCATAAGGCTGTTCGTGACCTCGCCCAGCGAAGTGGGCTTCAGCTGCTTTCCGTCACGCTCCACGTAGTTTCTCGCGAGTATCGTCGTGATGGTCGGCACGTAGGTCGAAGGTCTGCCTATACCCGTCTCCTCGAACGCCTTTACCAGCGTTGCTTCGGTGTAGCGCGGGGGCGGCTGTGTGAAATGCTGATTTCCCGTCAGCTCTTTCAGGCGCACATCGTCGCCCTTCTTGATGTCCGAAAGGTCGTTCTTCGGCTCGTCGTCCTCCTTGGTCTCCTCGTAAAGCACGGTAAAACCGTCGAACTTTACCGAGTAACCCGACGACTTGAACACGCATCCGTTGGCTTCGATGTCAGCCGAGATAGTGTTCATCACGCACTTCGACATCTGGCTCGCCATGAAGCGCTCCCAGATGAGCTTGTACAGCTTGTACTGGTCGGCGGTGACGCCGCTCGCCTTTACCTTGTCGGGGGTAAGCTCGGGATGAGTGGGGCGGATAGCCTCGTGCGCGTCCTGAGCGTTGCCCTTTGTCTTGTATTTGTTCGGGGTGTCGGGGATGTAATCATCGCCGTACTTCCCGCGGATGAAGTCGTATGCCTGCGCTCTCGCCTCGTCGGAGATTCGCTGGCTGTCGGTACGCATATAGGTGATAAGACCCACGGGACCCATGTCCGTGATGTCAACACCTTCGTACAGCTCCTGCGCAACCTTCATGGTGCGCCTTGCCTGAAACGAAAGTCTCCTCGAAGCCTCCTGCTGGAGCGTCGAGGTAGTAAACGGTGCGGCAGGCGATTTCCTGCGCACGCTCTTTTTCACGTTCGCGACGGTGAACTCCGCGCCTTCGAGACGCTTTAAGATAACGTCGGCGTCCGCATGCGAATTCAGTTCGGGCTTTACGCCGTCTACCGTTTCGAGCTTTGCCGAGAACGCCCTGCGCGAACCCTTTGCCGCGAACTTCGCGTCGATAGACCAGTACTCAGAGGACACGAACTTGCGTATCTCCTCCTCGCGGTCGCATATCATCTTCACGGCGACCGACTGCACTCGTCCTGCGGACAGACCTCTGCGTATCTTTCTCCAGAGAAACGGCGACAGCTTGTAGCCCACGATTCGGTCAAGCACTCTTCTTGCCTGCTGTGCGTCCACAAGGTTCATGTCTATCTGTCTCGGAGCGCTCATGCCCGCCTTGATGCCTGCGGCGGTCAGCTCCTTGAAAGTAACGCGGTTCTTGTCCGAAAGGTCAAGACCCAGTATCTGCGCAAGATGCCACGAGATAGCTTCTCCCTCGCGGTCAGGGTCTCCTGCAAGATATACGTGGTCGCATTTCTTCGCCTTTTTCTTGATCTCTTTTATGATCTGTTCCTTATCTTTAATATTTATATAATGGGGTTCAAAGTTGTTTTCGATATCGACGCCGAGCTTCGACTTCGGCAGGTCGCGAAGATGTCCTCTCGAAGCCATGACCTCGAAATCATCGCTGAGATATCTCTTGATGGTCTTTACCTTTGTCGGCGACTCAACTATAATGAGATTTGACAAACTATCCTCTCCTCATACTTTCTCAATGCCGTGACTTCCCGTCACCGATGTCACAGTCTGTAGCTTTTTCCCGGAAGCTCTGTGACCATTCCCTTCAATGTAAGCATGGTAAGCTCTGTCATGACCTCACTGACGGGTATTTCCGTCGATTCGGCTATCTGATTAAGGTGGAGCGTACCCTTTTCGCTGAGCAGTTCACAGATGCATTTCTGCGTCTGCGACAAGCCGCTCATATCTATTTTAGCAGACTTTTCGCTGTTATGCAAGCCCTCGGGCGTACTTTCGTCAACTTTTTTCACGTTTTTAACAGACATATCTGCGGTTTTTTCCCGTTCATTGTGCTTATTTGTCTTTATATCCGCGAATTTCACACTGCGGACCGTCTCGCCCGTAAGCTCTCCGTAGCGCGAAAGTATCTGTTCCGCGCCGAATGCAGGCTGTGCGCCGTGTCTCAGCAGACGTTCCTGACCTTTGAACCGCGTGTCGAAAATATCGGCAGGCGGCACGCAGAACACGGGACGGTTGAGCCGTTCGGCGTGTTTTACGTTGTTGAGTCCGCGGCTGTCGGCTCTCGCTTCGATGAACAGCACCATATCGCACAGACCGCAGAGTATGCGGTTCCTGCTGTCGTAGCTGACCTTCCTGAAGGTCACGCTGTCGGTGTATTCCGAGAGCAGAACGCCTTTTTCGGCGGTCTGAAGGAGGGTATCCTCCCTTGTGCGCTGCTCGAATATCCCCTTTCCGAGCAGTACGGCAGGTCTGCCGTTTTCCGCGAGCACTCCCTCGACGGCGGCAGTATCTATTCCTGCCTCTCCGCCCGTGATTATGACCGCGCCCTTACGCGCAAGGTCGGCGCAGAGCGTCCGTGCGGCTTTCAGCGAGTAGTCGCAGGGAGTCCGCGTACCCACCACCGAAACGTTCCGTCTGCCGCCGAGTATCCCGATGTCGCCCTTTGCGAACAGCACGGGCGGCGGATTCGGGGTGTGTTTCAGCCGCTGAGGGTAGCATTCGTCGCGGAAGATGACGACCTGCACCTTCTCGTCTGCGCAGCGTTCTATCAGTGCTTCGGCGTCGTCATAAGTCAGTGACTGCGCCCTTTCGCACTGAGCCTCGCTCATGTCCGAGAACCTGCATTCCCTGACATTCTCGGCAAAGTCGCTTATGGAGCGATAACCTCTGCACAACCGCCAGAAGCTCTCATTCGCCGCCCCGAGCACCATCGTGAGCCAAACCCAGTACACGCGCCTGTCGCTATAATTCTTTTCTTCCACTACTCTCCCCTCCTTTTCATCAAATATAAAGTGTCCCTCGAACATCTTTTCGGCAAGGGTTCCCACCCAATAACAGAAGAATAACAAACTCCCTGCCCTATACTACTTATAATAGATATTCTCCCCTTGCAAAAAAGCATTAAAAATTTCAGGAAGGGGGGTTGGGGAAAGAACCCTTTTTTTAGCCGTGCGAAGCTAAGGCGAAGGGTCTTTCCCCAAGAGTTCCCGCACTCTATCGCTTCCCCATTTCCCACAAAAAGATCGTGCCTGCTATCGCGGCATTCAGGGAATCCATGCTGCCGTTCATGTGTATCGTCAGTTTTTCGCTGCACATATCCGCGTGTTCATCGGGCAGACCTCTGCCCTCGTTGCCGATAACGACGGCGCATCCGCCCGAGAAATCGGCAGACCTCAGGTCTTTGCCGCCGCGCACAACTGCCGCGCAGGTCCTGACCCCGACGCTGTGCAGGATGTCGGTCACCCTCGAAAAATCGTTCTCGATGAACACCTTCACGCAGGACATACTCGCCATCGCCGACCTGACGACCTTCGGGTTGTAGAGATCGACCGTATTGTTGGAGAGTATGACCCCATCCATGCCGACTGCCGCCGAAGTCCTCAGCAGAGTACCGAGATTTCCGGGGTCCTGCAAGTCGTCGAGCACGAGATATTTTCCGTCGGCTCTGACGGCTTCGGCAGTCAGCTCGCGGTGAAAAGCCTTCACGACCGCGAACGCGCCCTGCGTCTGCCCGACCTCCGACATCTTTTCAGCCACCGCCTCGGTCACGCGGAACACCCTGCCCTCGCCAAGCTGTTCTATCCGCTCGACGGGCAGTCTGCCCCTGTACTTTTCGATAGCCTCTTCGGTCACGAACACGCTCTCGACCTCGATGCCGTCAAGTGCGATAAGGTCGAGCACGTTCCTCAGCCCCTCGGCTGCGAAAAGCCCCTGCTCAGCGCGGTATTTCCTGCCGGAGCAGAGTTTTTTGTAATGTTTTATCTTCGGATTATCCTTTGCGGAGATAAGCATCTGTTACACCTCAATAAGCAAAAACGCACAGAGCCCGTGAAAGCCTGTGCGTTGTATTTGCGATCAAAGAGCAGCCTTAGCCTGCTCTGCAATAGCTGTGAAGCCTGCGGGGTCGCTGATAGCGATCTCGGAAAGCATCTTTCTGTTGAGTGCGATGCCTGCCTTCTTGCAGCCGTTCATAAAGGTCGAGTAGTTCATGCCGTTGAGCTTTGCAGCTGCGGAGATTCTGGTGATCCAGAGTCTTCTGAAGTCTCTCTTCTTCTGTCTTCTGCCGATGTATGCGTACTGACCGCTCTTCATGACAGCCTGCTTAGCCATCTTGAAGTGCTTGCTCTTAGCACCGAAGTAACCCTTTGCGAGCTTTAAGGTCTTATTTCTTCTCTTACGAGTCATCATTGCGCCCTTGATACGAGCCATAGTTAATTACCTCCTGTTATTTCCTCTTACATCTTTACTAAAAGTACCGATTACTACAGCCCTATCTTACTTGTAAGGGATGAGTGCCTTAACGTTCTTGAGATTGGATTCGTCAGCGTAAGCCGAGCCTCTCAGAATTCTCTTTCTCTTGTGATCCTTCTGAGTAAGTCTGTGTCTCTTGTTGATGTGCTGGAACTTTACCTTGCCGCTTCCGGTTACGGAAAAACGCTTCTTAGCACCGCTGTGTGTCTTGATCTTAGGCATAATATTTATCCTCCTTAATTATTTTACTTGGTCGATTTAGGCGAAACGAACATTACGTAGCTTCTGCCTTCCATTTTGGGCTGCTTATCAACAACGCCGACCTCGGATACGCATTCCGCGAACTTCTTGAGAAGTTCCTCACCGAACTGTGGATGTGCCAGAGTTCTCTTCTTGCGGAATCTTACCTCGACCTTGAGTCTGTCGCCGTTTTTCAGGAACTTCATAGCCTGATTGACCTTAGTCTCGAAATCGTGGGTGTCGATCGTCGGGGAAAGTCTTACTTCCTTGACGTCCATGACCTTCTGATTCTTCTTTGCTTCCTTTTCGCGCTTGGACTGTTCAAAAAGGAATTTTCCGAAGTCCATGATCTTGCACACGGGGGGATTTGCGTTAGGCGCGATCTTCACGAGATCCTTATCCTCGCTGTATGCTTTTTCGAGAGCGTCCTTTGCGGACATGATCCCAAGCTGACTTCCGTCCGAGCCTACGACTCTGACCTCTTTGTCGCGGATATCCTCATTGATCTTGTAATCCTTGTTGTTAATAACAGTACACCTCCAAAACAAAATAAACGGACACAGAATAAACTTCCGCGTCCGCAACAATTTCCAAAAAATATGTGAAATCTATTGAGGTGCCGACCCTTTCGCTGCCAAACTGCGCTGGAGGGTGAGAACGGAAGTGTTCTTCTTTTGCCACTTAATCATTATACAACAAAACTGCCCCCGTGTCAACGGGGGCAGTCGTAAATTTTTTGTGAATTTTAGTCTGAAAATTAGTACGGCTGAGGATTTCTTCTGAATCTCTCTCTGGGGTCTTCAACGGTGTAGTTGATCTTGAGTCCGTCGAACATACTGTAATCAACTGCGGGCAGAGGACCTGTCGGGTTAGAGCAGAAGTCTGCCAGACCGAACTTTGTGATAAACTTAACAGCGTTGCCGTTCATACCGAGGTTGGTGAATACCGATCTCAGCTCGTCGCCTGCGCCGAAAGCGGACAGAACGAACTTGGTAACGTTGAAGAATACCGCAACAGCCGCCTGAGTTACGCCCTTGACCTCTCTTACCTTCTCGTCGTACATCTGCATTACCTTGGTGATAGCAGCGTTGTTGGTACGGCAGTCGGTAGTAACGTCGAGGTAATTTTCAAGGTGGTGGATGATCCAGCGCTCGACCTTCTTGTTGGAGCTGGAGATAACGCGTGCGATTATCATTCTTTCGAGGTCACGCTGTCTCTGCATGATCTTGTTGGAGAATACGTCACGGTTCGAGAAGCCCTCACCCATTCTCTCGCAGGCATCCTGGAGGATAGGAAGCATCTCGGTAAGGAGTCGTGTAGTCTCACGGCTGTACTGCATAGCGCCTGCGCACTCTGCGGTGAGGATGTCGAGGAGAACAGCCTTGCCCTCCCAGTCCATATCTCTTGCTCTCTGCATCAGTTCAGCGCTTGCCTGACCCTGAAGGATGCTGTCGATAGCGAAGCCGTCCTTGATCTCGTTGTAGAAGTTGTAGAAGTCCTCATAGTCAACAGCGATATCGTGATCCTGGATATACTGCTCGATAAGGATGAGGTCTACGGGGATACCGCCCTGCTCGTAAAGATCGATCATAGCGGACATATCTTCCCATGCACGGGAAGTAACGAAGTCAGGTGTAGCGTTGGGGTTGAGCTTCTTCTTCTCGATCATGTCGTCCTCAGGGTCAACACCGTAGAAGTTATCGGGGTTCATGGTGAGGTAGGAAATGATCGAAGTATGGATCTGAGCCTTGAGCGCGAACTCTTTCCAGCAGCCGAACTCGGCTACGCAGTCAACCTTTTTCAGACGGTCGAGAGTCGCGATATCGAACTCTGTAACAGCGTGGTTATACTCGGGAGGGTTACCTGCGGTAGTAACTACCCAGCCCTCGGGGATCTGATGCTTACCGAAGATCTTGTACTGTAAGAACTGGAGCATCATAGGAGCGATGGATCTGTCAACGCAGTTGATCTCATCGAGGAAGAGGATGCCCTCACGGATGCCCGTTTCCTCCATGGTCTCGTACATATTCGCGATAACTTCGGACATGGTGGACTCGGATACCTTTACCTCACGTCCGATGAAGTTCTTGTTAACGATCATCGGCTGACCGATAGCAGACTCACGGGTCTGGTGGGTCATAGCGTAGGAAACGAGGTTGATCTGGAGGTCCTGAGCGATCTGGTCCATGATAGCGGTCTTACCGATACCCGGAGGTCCCATCAGGAACAGCGGACGCTGTTTCTCCAGTGAGATCTGATAGTCGCCGTATTCGTCTTTGAGCAGGTACGACTTGATCGCGTACTCGATCTGCTCCTTGGCTTCTTTAATATTCATATACTACTTCCTCTCCGTCTGAAGATTCATATTCGTGAGCGTCAATTGATACCGCGTTCACAAACACCATAATTTAATTATAATATATAGCAAAAACTTTGTCAACCGCAGATTTATTCTTTGTAGGCTTGCACAACCTTTATAAATCAAACTTGTACAATTCGACCATTACTCAAAGGTCACGCTGACGCCGCTGCTGTTTTCGCGGAGGTAAGCCGACACCGCCCCGATGATCTGCGGCTTTTCCTCCTCGCGCACTCTGCCCTGAATGTCCTGAATACCGATGGGTTTATAGTAATAAGTCAGACCGCTGACCAGCAGCCAGTTGGCGTTCATTTTCCCGACAAAGCCGCCTTCCACGAGCTTGCCGGGCACTCTGACCGCTCGCTCATCCGAGAGCAGGAACTCCATATAATCCCCCGTTGCGATAAGCTGTAAAACTTTCATAGATCATCCCTCCGTTCTGTGCTTGTTGCTTTTATACAATTATATCACATTTCAGAGAGAATTTCAAGTGATTTCAGACAAAAAAGCGGCATCGTCCGAAAACGATGCCGACCTGTGTACTATTCTGTAGAGATCCGTCAGACCTTGACTTCGACCTTTTCAAGCTCGGAAGTGCAGTGCGGGCATCTGGTAGCCGCAACGTTGATCTCGCTGAAGCAGAACGGGCACTCCTTGGTGGTGGGAGCAGCCTCTTCCTCTTCCTTCTTTGCAAGAGCAGCAGCCTTTTCCATAGCGGTGTTCACAGCCTTCAGCATGATGAACAGGATAAGAGCGATAACGACGAAATTGATAACAGCCGAGATGAAAGAGCCGTAATTGAATGCAACGCCCTTGATCTTGAACGAACCGCCGACTACCTGCATAACGCCGTTCTCGTCCTTCTTCGCGCCGCCCGTTACAACTGCGATGAGCGGATTGATGAAGTTATCGGTGAGCGAGGTAACGATATTACCGAAAGCAGCACCGATGATAACACCGATAGCCATATCCATTACGTTGCCCTTGAGAGCGAACTCCTTGAACTCGGTCATAAACTTCTTAAACATGAAAAACACGTCCTTCCCAAATAATAAAAAATAGTGTAACGGCAGCAATTTCAGCTGCCATTTTCATACAAAACAGATTATATCACACCTTACACAAAAAGTCAACACATTACAGCTCATTATTTCATTAAAAATCTTACCATAAAAAGCGCCGAAGAAACAAAATGCCGTTTTTTCTATGTGAGAGCGACGTTTTGCGTATGTCGGGCTCCCCTTTAAAAGCTGACGGAATATCCCTCAAAAAGAAATTTGTGAACATTTTGTAAAACATCATTTTTACCTCTTGCCAAACTCAAAATCTTGTGATATAATAATAAAGCTGAATCGAGCAATTGAGATACTGGGATATAGCCAAGGGGTAAGGCAAGGGACTTTGACTCCCTCACTCGCTGGTTCGAATCCAGTTATCCCAACCATGACATTCAGCGAAAAGCATTATATATAATGCCGCGTCGCCAAGTGGTAAGGCAGCGGACTCTGACTCCGCCATTCCGTAGGTTCGAATCCTTCCGCGGCAGCCAACATGGCCTCACAGTTTTCTGTGAGGTCTTTTTTTGCTTGCATTTCCGACAGATGTGTGGTATAATATCAAAAACATCGTTTGTGAGGGATGAAAATGCAGCAGAACGAAAGAACTTATATTTACAATTCGAGGTACAGAGTGGTTGATGAGGAAGTCTTTCTCGCGGAGACAAGCGAGACTCCCTTCGCCGAGGTGCATACCAACATAAGCGAAAAGACCTTTCTGAGCAGTTATTCCGCCCTCAGAAGAAAATACGTCCTGCCTGTCATCCTTCTTCCGGTGACGGGCGTACTCATGATAGCCGCCGCGATGCTCGGGGCTGACAAATGGCAGGACGAGAACACTGCCTACTTCATCACCCTGCTCGCCGCGATACCCATCGGAACGGCTCTGACGCTGGCGCTGAAATCCTACCTGAAAAGCGCCGCCTTTCTCTCAAATCTGGGTGCAAAGGCAGAAAAGAAATGGGACAAGTCATGCGACATCGCTTTCTATTCCGACTGTCTGACCTGCCATGACCGCCTGAACAACTGGGCGTTCACCAAAAAGGGCATCGAGGTCATTCCCTACACCGCCATAAGAAAAATGCTCAGGACGGACGACGTCTTCGTCCTCATGGACGGACACGACAAGGGCATCTACATGATGAGGAAGGACATCCCGAGCGGCATCGAGGAAAAGATAGCCGCAAAATGTACGAAGGCCGCACTCACCAAACGTACCGCACTGTAAAGCCGTTCCCCCGAAGCGCCGCACCTGCTTCGGGGGATTTTTTTGCATAAATTTCACGCTTTGCGCTATTGAAATCCGCGGGGGAATGTGTTATAATAATAAGGTATTGACAATTTACGAAAGGGTGCATATCATGAACAAAAAAGAGATAGCGGAAATAAAGAAGAACTTCTCCGACCAGAGCAATTTCTTCACCATCGGCAAGGTGCTCAGAGCCTTCATCGATGTGGAAAAGAACATAGTTTATAAGGACACCACGCTTTACAACCTGATGGACAGCGAAGAAGCCGAGCTCATCATGGAGAACCTCAAAAAGGCTCTCTCGGGAACGCTGGGAAAGAACCTGCGCGAATACCCGTTCCCAAACGAACAGTACGAAGAGGACGGCTCGCAGAAATTCCTCTACACCCTCCTCGGCTCGAAGCTGGCTGACGACGAGCTCAACGAGGCGTTCCTGAAGCGCATCGCCGAGAAGGTCGAGTACGTATCGACTTTCGCCGTGTTCGCGGCGCACTGCACCTACTCGGTGCTCAAAAAGAACAAGATGGATGACCTTGAAGAGGACAGCAACTCCCTCGACTACAACTTCATCCTCACGGCGATATGCCCCGTAGACCTGCGTTTCGACGGGCTCATTTTCAGCGACGAGAACCAGAAGATAGAGAAAAAATCCACCTGCGACCGCATCGTGGGCAAGCCTACCGACGGCTTCCTCTTCCCCGTGTTCTCCGAGCGCGCTCCCGACGTCAACGCGGTCATGTGCTACGCGAAGAACTTCAAGAAGCCGAACATCTCGGTGGTTGAGGAATTCCTCGGGTGCGAGTTCGTGATGACCGCGCCTTCGGAGAAGGAGACTTTCCAGAAGATACTCTCGAACGTTGTGGGCGAGGAGCTTGACTACGACCTCATTACCACCGTCAACGAAAAGATAGCCGATTTCGTCGATTCGTCCACCCACGAGACCGAGCCTGCACAGGTAGACGCGGCAAAGCTCAACTCGATACTGTGGGACTGCGGCATCTCACAGGAGAAGCTGGAGAACATCCCGAAGGTGTTCGAGTCCGCCACCGAGAACAAGCCGCTGACCGCCGCGAACCTCGTGGAGCGCAAGACGGTTGTCGAGGTCGAGGGCATCACGGTCAACATCGGCAAGGACAGCGTTGACAAGGTCAAGACTCAGGAGATAGGCGGCAGAAAATGCCTCGTTATTGCGCTTGACGACAGCGTTTCGGTCAACGGACTGCCCGTGTGAAATAAGAAAAAGAGCGGCAGACTGCGGCTCATCTTTCTGATCTTTTTAAAAACGGAGTTTTTTATATGGCTAAAAAACAGCAGAAAACCAACGTCATGCGAGTGCTTGACGCGGCGAAGATCTCATATAACGAATACACCTTTGAGGGTGAGTACACCAACGGCGTTGAGATCGCCGAGGCTATGGGTCAGCCCGTCGAGCGTGTGTTCAAGACGCTGGTGACGGCGGGAAAATCGGGTCGGAACTTCGTGTTCATGGTGCCCGTGGCAGAGGAACTCGACCTCAAAAAAGCCGCAAAAGCCGTCGGCGAGAAGTCGATAGCGATGATAAAGTCAAAGGAACTGCTCCCACTGACGGGCTACATCCACGGCGGATGCTCCCCCATCGGCATGAAAAAGCAGTTCGAGACGGTAATACACGAGACCGCACAGACCTATGATACCATATTTTTCAGCGGCGGACGGATAGGCTTTCAGGTGGAGCTTGCCCCTGATGACCTGTTCGGGCTGATACCGATACGGTCGGCCGATCTGATCGTGTGACAGTTACAATATCAGCATTTATCTGACGCTTAATCAAAGACACTTTTATTTTTCTTATCAAAAAGGAGAATAGCTTATAGAAAAAACAATCTGACAAGAAGGTGCTAAGAATGTACGACATCGTAAAAGACGCGGTGGAGGCGAGAGACTTCCGCAAGGTAAAGGAAATATTCTCAAAGCTTGAGGAAGCGGATATCGCAGACCTCATGCAGGGCTTCCACGATAACAAAGAGGTGGACACCAAGGATATCACGTTGCTGTTCAGGCTGCTGCCGAAGGACACCGCCGCCGAGGTTTTCACCTACATGGAGTCGGATATGAAGGAGCTGCTCATCAACAGCTTCACCGATACCGAGCTCGAAGAGGTCATCGACAACCTCTTCATCGACGATACCGTAGACCTTATCGAGGAGATGCCCGCAAACGTAGTTCAGCGTATCCTCGACGCTTCCGACCCGCAGTCGCGCAGGCAGATAAACATGATACTCAAATACCCCGAGGACAGCGCGGGTTCGATGATGACCACCGAGTTCATATACATGAAACGGCATATGTCCGTCGGGGAGACGCTTCAGAAGATACGCTCCCTCGGTATGGTGAAGGAGACGGTATACACCATCTACATCACCGAAGCCGACCGCAAGCTCATCGGCGTTCTCTCGATACTCGACCTGCTGACCTCCGATGACGACGAAGAGCTCGGCAACATCATGGATCCGAACGTCATCACCGTCGAGACCACCGAGGACCGAGAGGTCGTGGCTTCACAGTTTGCGAAGTACGACTACGTAGCGCTGCCCGTGGTTGACAACGAGAACCGCATAGTCGGGATCGTGACCTTCGACGACGCGATGGACGTTATCGAAGAAGAGGTCACCGAGGACTTCGCGCACATGGCTGCGGTAGAGCCTTCGGAAGAGAGCTACTTCAAGACCCCCGTGTTCATCCACGCCAAGAACCGTATCATGTGGCTTCTCGTGCTGATGCTGTCCTCGACCATTTCGAGCGTCATCATCGGGCATTACGAGGCGGCGTTCGCGACGGTGCCGCTGCTGGTAGCGTCGATACCGACGCTGACGGGTACGGGCGGTAACTGCGGTTCGCAGACCTCGACTATGGTCATCCGCGGAATGAGCCTCGGCGAGATAGAGCTGAAAGACTTCTTCAAGGTCATCTTCAAGGAGTTCCGCATCTCGGTCATAGTCGCTATAATACTCGGCGCGGTGAACTTTGCACGTATCTGCATACAGTACCACAGCGACCCGCAGGTGACAAAGCTGGCGATATGCGTCAGCCTTGCGATAGTCGCGGCGGTCATCATGTCGAAGCTCATCGGCTGCATACTGCCTATGGCTGCGAAGGCGGTCAAGATAGACCCCGCCCTCATGGCAGCGCCTTTCATCTCGACGATAGTGGATGCTTCCACCACCCTCGTATTCTTCAATATAGCACTTCTTGTTTTCCACATTCGCATTTAAGGAGAGTAATTATTTATGTTGTTGTTCAAATGTTCCGTATGCGGTGCCGACCTTAACGCTTCCGACACGTCAGCTATCGTAAAATGCAAGTACTGCGATTCTATCCAGACCATCATCCCCGACATCTCACCCGAAAGCATCGCCGAAAGCGCCACAAGCTGTCAGGAACGCATCGATAAGGCTCAGGAACTGATGCAGAAGATAGGCAAGACCGTCAACGACTCGGGCGACGAACCCGATACAAAGACTCTTGCAGAGAGCGTCGAGAACGTTCTGGCACACCTCGGAAAAGGTATCGCCGTGGGAGATTTTGCGGAGATATTCAACAAGACCCGCAACAGATGCAGGCTGTACCTTGAAGCTGTTAACCTGATGGACGAAAATACCCTCGACAGCCTTTTCAGCGCATCGAAGAAATTCTCGGAAACCGACAACGTCATGTCTGCAAAAAAGCTGTCCACCATCTGCACCGCAAGGGTCAGAAAAATGCTCGAAAACGAGCTCTTCGATAAGATCGAAGAACTCGGCAGCGACTTCGACGAGGCTAAGTTCTACGAGTTCGGAAATTTCGCGGAACAGCTTCTCGGCAAATACTCCATGAAGGTCGTGCCCCTTGAGATAGCAAAGGCAAACGTCCTTGTCAGCTACGCCGACGATACCCCGTTCCGACTCACGTCGGGAAAACAGCACACCGTCTACTACTACAAGAACCGCCACGCTGTCATCCCTGCTGTTTTCAACAAGGATATCAAGACCATCACCGCCGAGACCTTCGGCTACGCCGACCAGAACTGCGAGGGCAACCCCATCCTCAGCGAGACCGTTAAACTGAAGCCCGAGGACGGAAAACTCTCCGTAATCTACTTCAAAGCAAACATCTTCGCAGGAACCTTCACAGTGCGTCACTACGCATACAAATAAACCGGATAACAGATAAAACGAAGCCCGAGAGGATGACCTCCCGGGCTTTTATCATGTTTCATCTTAGCCTAACACGTAAACCGTAATTGAAACGGCGGAGCAAGTCCGACCCTATATTACCATCTTACTCAAATATTTTTGGGAGAACCATTTTTTCCTGCCATGCGAAGCTAAGGCGAAGGGTCTTCACCAGGTAAATTCTGCCCGTCAAGGCACTTCCGTTGCTACGCCGTCGGTGTCGAAGTGGTAGGTAACGCCTTCTATTTCCATGTCGGTGTCGGTGTATCTTACGCCCGATTCGGTGGTGTAGTAGCGCTGGGTGTTCCATGTTGCCCAGCCTTCCTTGACGTAGCCCACGTCGCCTATCAGGTACTTGATGCCGCCGATGGAGAACGGACCGCGCAGCTGTGCGCCCTTTTCGAGATAATAGGTCTTGCCGTCGATGGTCTGCCAGCCGTTTTTCAGCTTCGCGTCGGAACCGAAATAATAGAAGATACCATCTATCTCGTTCCAGCCTGCCACCGCAACGCCGTCGCTTCCGAAATAATAGGTCGTATCGCTGTCGGTGCTGACCCATCTGTTCTTCACAGAGCCGCCTGCCGTGATATAATATATCGCGCTTCCGTTCTTCTGGATGCCCGTCTGCAAAACGCCGTTGGAATTGAAGTAATACATCGCGCCGTTTATCTCGTGCCAGCCTGTCACCGCATATCCGCTTCCGTCAAAATAATAAGTCTTGTTCTTGTCGCTTCGGAAATCGTTGATGACCCAGCCGTCGCCTTCGGCACAGCGTATACCGTCGTCGGTCTTGGTGATGCCTGCGGGCAGAGAACCGTCCTTTGTGAACTCGTACTGATTACCGTCTATCGTGACATTTCCCGAAACGCACAGACCGAACTGACCGAGGTAGTACTTCTTGCCCCCGATAGTCTGCCAGCCTGTCAGCTTCTCGCCAGTAACGGGGTCGAAATAGAACTTGAAGCCCGAGACCGTCTGCCAGCCGACCTTGATGAGATGGTCTGTGCCGAACAGGTGCTGATAGAACAGCTTGTCCCCCAGCTTGTTGTACGCCGTGATGACGTTCGCCTCATACGAGCCCTCGCGCAGGTAAGTCCTGTTCAGCTCGCGGATGCGTGCGGCTTCGGAGTCGGTCAGCTTAACGTCGGGGTCGGTCTCCATCTGCTGATACTTCTGCATCAGCTTGTAGTCCTTGCGGAACTGCTTGATGTCAGCCCTCAGCTCGTCGTTGTAGGGCAGGGTGTGGGTCAGACCCGTCGCCGCGCGGTGGGTCTTCTGGTCGAAGTAGTAGACGCTGTCGCCCGTGTTCAGGAATCCCTGCCAAACCTTGCCGTCCTCGCCGAAATAGTAAGTACCGCCGTCGAACTGGTGCCAGCCGTAGCAGAGCTTGTTGTTGTCGCCGAAGTAGTAGTACTCGTAGCCGACCTTGATGAAGCCCTTCGCCGCCCTGCCGTCCGACAGGAAGTAGTATTTATTACCGTTGTCCTCGAACCAGCCTATGGTCATCTCGCCCACCTCGTTGAAGTGGTAGCTGTTGTCGCCAATATGCTGCCAGCCCTTGACCATGTGGTATTCCTGGTCGAAGTAGTATTTCTTGCCGTCTATCTCGCTGAAGCCCTGTGCGAACGCGCCCGTTTCCTCATCGGCGTAAATAAACTTACCCGTCTCGTCCTTTGCCCAGCCCGTGAACAGTACGCCGTTATCCTGCAAGTCGTACATAGTGCCGTTGATAACGACCTTTCCCGTGACCATGTGACCGTCCGAAGCGAAATAGTGCATATTGCCGTCTATCTCGGTAAATCCCGTGGCACGCTGACCCTTTTTCTTCCCCGACTCGAAGAAGTAGTAGGTCATGCCGTTTATCTCGCGCAGACCCAGCAGACGCTTGCCGTAAGCGTCGTAGTAATACTTGCCGTCGCTGTCGAAGCCCGCGTCGGGAAAACCGTGGTCGTTGAAGAAGTATTCCTCGCCGTTGAAGTCCTGCAATCCCGTCTTGAAGATGCCCGACTCGTCCGAGAGGTAGTATTCCTCGCCGTCTATCTTGATTATGCCCTTCTGCATAACGCCCATATCGTCGAAGTAGTAGGTATTGCCCTCATACTCCTGCCAGCCTTTGAGGATGTAGCCGTCGCTGTCAAAGAGGTAGGAAGCGTTATTGATGAGTTTGAGCCCCACTGCCCGTTCGTGGGTGGTGCGGACGATGTAGTAAGTGCCGTCCTCACCCGTGTGCCATCCCGGTGAGCGGTTGAGACTGTAATCAAAATAGTACATGAAACCTGCGCCGACCGCTATCGTGCAGGCCGCCGACGCCAGCGCCGCCGTGAGTCTCGACCCGTGAGAGCGGAGAGTGAAGGCGGTCAGATGTCTGTTTATACTCATATCGTCTGTGTCCCTTTTTGGTCAAAAATGCGTGTACGGTATTATTATACCACACCGCCGTCTTTTTTTCAAGTCTCTGCATCCAATTTTCAGAAAACCGACAAATATTCCGCAGAAACCGCCGCGCTTGTAAATATTTGAAACTATGTGACAGCGATTATTTTTACATTTAATAAAATAATCACATTTGATGGTTTATGCACAAAACTTAATCGATTTTTGTTGCATGGTGCATAAATATCGGTGTGGAATTTGTCTTTTATGTATATTGACATCCCGAGTAAATTAGTCTATAATTTAACTATGGTATAGTGATCAGAGCCGATAAAATGGTGATTTATAAGTATTTTACACAGGCTCGCGACGGCTTTGGAAAGGTCAGGTAATCATATGATAAAAAGAAACATCAAGAGAACAGCGGCGTTCCTCACGGCTATCCTCTCGGTGAGCGGTGCGGCAGGCTGCGGAAGCTCCTCTAAAACTTCCTCGGGCGAGGACGTTTCGCAGGTCGAGACCGTTGTGGTAAACGACACCAGCGAGATAGACGCTATCCCCGAGGGCGCAGAGACCGAGATACGCTGGATGGGCACTTACGACCTCAACCCCGCAAAGGGCAAGGACAAATCGGTAGAGATGTCCCTCTTCAACAACAAGGGCGGTACGGTCGTATGGGATCAGGTAATCGACAGCCAGAAGTTTGACAAGCTGGCGGCGGCTATCATGTCCAAGCAGAACGTTCCCGACATCTTCAAGTACGAGTGGCTGGCATTCCCCTGCCAGGTGGTAAAGGATATGTACCAGCCCGTTGACAGCATCGTCAGCTTCGACGATCCGCTGTGGGCTGACACAAAGGAGACCGCCGACCAGTTCGAGATGGCGGGCGAGCACTACGTTGCGCCTATCTCCTTCGAGCCCACCACCTTCATGATGTACGACTATGACCTCATCCAGAGCGAGGGTCTCGACGACCCCTACGAGCTGTACAAGAACGGCGAGTGGAACTGGAACAACTGGGTGGACATCATCGACACCTTCTGCTCCAACGCTACGGGCGACGATATCCGCTACGGCGTGAACGGCTGGTTCAACACCCAGATAATCCAGCAGACGGGCAAGACGATGATAAACTACGACAAGGCGAACAACCAGTTCACCTCCAACCTGAACGACCCCGACATCGAGCGTGCCGAGAATATGCTCTACGACCTGGCAAAGAACGGCTACATCCTGAACGAGTGGACGGGCAGCGCCAGCGCCACCCTCAAGGGCGGCAACGTGCTCTTCTACGTAATGGGCACATGGGCAATGACGGGCAACGCAGGTCCCAAGGACGGCGACGACTGGCGCATTGTGCCCATGCCTTCCGACCCGAACACCGACGAGAAGTATATGTCCTCCGCAATGACCGCATATATGTGGGTAAAGGGCAGCACCAAGAAGGAAGCTGTAAAGACATGGTACGAGTGCTGCCGCATGGCTGCCACCAGCGACGAGTACAAGGAGAACGGCAAGGAGAAGTTCCTCAACGCCAATCCCCACTGGACAGAGGAGATGTACCAGGTAATAGTTGACGCATCCTCCACCGACTACAAGCAGATATTCGACTACGGCTACGGCATCTCGGGCACGCTGTCGGACGACAACTCCAACGAGGACGGCAGCTGCGTAACAAGAAAGCTGTACGAGTACACGAACAACACCGACGATTCGGGTCACAGGTACACATGGGCTGAGTTGAGAGAGACATGGGGACCGACGGTCGAAAGTGAGTTAAAGACGATAAACGCCGCGATCTCGTCGTATATCGCATCTAAAGAATGATATGACAGCAAAAGCGCATTCGGGTTTGTTCCGAATGCGCTTTTTTTCGCACATATGACGGCAGGACGCTCACTTTTTGCGGCATCCCTGCCTTAACGCTTCTATATATGCAGCAGGGTCTTCGCTTTTCATCAGACCGCTCATCACGCAGACCCCTGCCGCGCCCGCTTCTGTCACTTCCCCGATATTTTCGGGGGTGATGCCGCCGATGGCATACACGGGTATCGGCACCGCCGAGCAGACCTCATGCAGGAATCCCGTTCCGCGGCCTTTGAGCCCTTTCTTGCAGTCGGTCTCGAAAATGTGACCTGCCACAAGGTACTCCGCGCCCATCCCGAACGCCTGCTCGGCATCCGAAACAGAATGAACTGATACGCCGAACCTGCCGCTCGGTCTCTCTTCGCTCAGCAGCGGCAGCGGCATATGCCGCACCTCCGCACCCTCGATACCGTAAAAATGCGGCACGAGCAGCACATCTCCGCAGACCTCCTTCGCGGAAAGGTACAGTTCAAGGTAAGCGTCCGCACCGAGGGTCTTTGCGCGGAGTATCACCGCGTCGGGTCTGCCCTCGCATATCCTGCCCAGCTGAGTCAGGAAGTCTCCGCGGCAGGACGCGATGTCGGTCACGCATATTATCTTACACATAGAGGTAGTCGTTCAGCACGGGCTGCATACCTTCGTCCGCCATATCGCGGTACATCTGCCCGAGGCTGCGGTCGTCGTTGATCTCGAACTGCTCGTCGCCGCCCTCGCCGTCGTCATGACCTGCGTACTTGCTCTCGTGGTCGCCGATGCCCGTGGAAACGCCTGCCGAGATCTTCGTCGCCGCTATCTTCACGATGCCGTCGCGGAAGGACTTGCTCTCGCGCGAGGATACCGTGATGCCTGCAAACGGCATGAAGATGCGGTACGCACAGAGTATCTGGCAAAGCTCCTTTTCGCCCACGTCCTGGGGATTTATCTTGTTGTTGTTGATTATAGGGCGCAGACGCGGACATGAGAGCGATATCTCCGCATGGGGATACTTGCGCTGAAGGAAGTACATATGCAGAGCCGATGCCAGCGCGTCGCGGCGGAAGTCCGAAAGTCCCAGCAGAGCCGAGCCTGCCACTCCCCTCATGCCTGCCATCAGCGCACGCTCCTGCGCTTCAAAGCGGTAGGGCCATACGCGCTTGTGGCCTGCAAGATGCAGTGTCTCGTACTTCTCCGTGTCGTAGGTCTCCTGAAAGACGGTCACGTAGTCCACTCCGCACTCGTGCAGATAGCGGTAGTCCTCGGTGTTGACGGGGTAAATCTCGATACCCACCATGCGGAAGTACTTCCGCGCCAGCTTGCAGGCTTCACCGATATACTTGATGTCGCTCATTGTGGGGCTCTCTCCCGTCAGCAGGAGTATCTCCTCCATTCCGCTCTCGGAGATGACCTTCATCTCGTGCTCGATCTGCTCGGGCGTCAGGCGCATACGGCGGATGTGGTTGTAGCAGTTGAAGCCGCAGTAAACGCAGTAATTCTCACAGTGATTTGCGATGTAGAGCGGCGTGAAAAGATAGACGGTGTTGCCGAAATGGCACTGTGTCTCGACGGTAGCACGCTGCGCCATCTTCTCAAGAAGGGGCGCCGCGGCAGGCGAAAGGAGCGCTTTCAGCCCCTCGATGCCGATATTGTCCTGCGCAAGGGTGCGCACAACGTCCGCCGCCGTGTAGCGCGACGGGTCGTAGGACTCCACCTCCGCCATCACCCTCTCGCGGATATCCGAGTCTATCTGCTCCTGACCGGGCAGATACGCCATATGGTCGGTGCGGGATGAGGGGTCATTTTCAAGGCGGTGTTTTTTCTCAAGCGCTTTCGGGGAAAGACCCTCGTCCCCGACTAAAAAACGGTCATCCATACTGTGCCTCCTCAGTCATGCAGGAAGCCCGTGAGGGTATCCGAGGGAGCCGCGCCGCGTGTCAGCACGCGTCCGAGACCTGCGAGGTGAGCGCGTCTGCCTGCCTCGACCGCCTGACGGAAAGCCGCCGCCATCATCGGCAGGTCGCCTGCGGTGGCAAGAGCGGTGTTGGACATGACTGCGGCAGCACCCATCTCCATAGCCTCGCAAGCCTGCGAGGGACGGCCGATGCCTGCGTCAACGATGATGGGCAGGTCTATCTCGTCGATGAGTATCTGTATGAAGTCGCGGGTAGCAAGACCCTTGTTTGAACCGATAGGCGAAGCCAGCGGCATAACTGCGGCGGCGCCTGCGTTCACGAGGTCGCGGGCGGTGTTGAGGTCGGGGTACATATAGGGCATCACCACGAAGCCCTCTTTCGCGAGTATCTCGGTAGCGCGGACGGTCTCGGAGTTATCGGGGAGAAGGTACTTTGTGTCGCGCATGATCTCTATCTTGACGAAATCGCCGCAGCCGAGTTCACGTGCAAGGCGTGCGATGCGCACAGCTTCCTCGGCGTTGCGTGCGCCCGAAGTGTTCGGCAGAAGTGTGATGCCCTTCGGGATGAAGTCGAGGATATTCTCGTGTTCCTTTGTGTTTGCGCGTCTGACGGCGCAGGTGATTATCTCCGCGCCCGCGTGCTCGACTGCCGCCTGTATCAGCGAGAGCGAATATTTGCCCGAGCCGAGAATAAAGCGCGAGCCGAATGATTTTCCGCCGATAACAAGGCGGTCGTCTTTAGCAAGATCTTTCATTGTAAAGTTCCTTTCAAAAATAAAGTATCAGCTGTCATATTCCCCTGCGAGTATGCGGAGGACGGTATGTGCCTGATGAGCCGCGCAGACCGCGACCCTCGTGCCGAAGAGCCCCTCTGTGCTTTCGACGTCGCTCACACCGTCGCCGCTGAGGAAAAAGCGCTTTGAAACGCGGCGTGTCTGTATGCTGTTTGCCGAATCTATCCCTGCCATCCCCGAAGCGGAAACGAGCCACGCCTTCGGGAACTGTTCGAGCACGGCGTTGACGAGCATCGCCTTCTGATCGGCGCTGTCGAAGCATTCGCAGACCACGTCGAAGCCCGAAAGCAGCTGAGGGATATTTTCCGCGGTTATCTTCTCGGTCTGAGCGGTGATATTGCTGTAGGGCGCAGCTCTGCGGACGTTTTCAAGCAGAGCGTCCGCCTTGTTCATCCCGACCTGATCGGGGAAATACTGCTGACGGCCGAGGTTCGTAGTCTCGACGCGGTCGAAGTCTATCATATGTATGCGCCCGACCCCTGCCCGTGCGAGAGCAAGAGCCACATTCGAGCCGAGACCGCCGAGTCCGCATATGACGACCGAAGCCGCCGCAAATCTTTCCTGCGCGGTCCCGCCCTGTTTTTCGGCAAGGCTGCGGTACAGTTCCTCCTCGGTTATCATTTCAGCCGCCTCCGACAAAGCTCACGATCTCCACCGTGTCGCCGTCCTGTACCACAGTGCTGTCGTAAGCGGATTTCGGAACGATCTCCTCGTTTCGTTCAACTGCGATGCGGACAGGGTCATAGCCCTGAGCGGTCACCAGCTGAGTCACCGTCTGACCTGCCGCTTCCATCGGCTGTCCGTTGACTTTTACCATTAACATCCCCTCCTAAAGTAAAAAACGGGAACTGCTCTTAGAGACAGTTCCCGTTATCGGTCAGATATGTCCCTACGTTGGCATTACCCAAATCAGGTTCAAGGGTCAGGCACTCGGACGTGCTACTCTCAGCCTGTTTACAGGCTCCCCTTTGTAAATGTCTGTGCGGTCTTTCGACCTCACTTATGTTATTATATCACACGAGGTCTCAAAATGCAAGTCTTTTTTTATTTGGATGTGTGACATTTTTGTGGTGTTTGTTGTTACCACCATGTTTCGTCGGTGTAGGTGTCGTTATAGGTGTAGTTGTCGCTGTTTTCGGTGTAGGCGTTATCCGTATTGCTTTCTTCTGCCTGCGATACTTCTTCACTGGCACTGTACTCCGAATCAATACAGAAATACTCCTCCAGCGTCAGTCTGTGATCGGTCAGCAGCTTTGCAAGATCCTTCCCCACATACCTGATATGCCACGGCTCATACATGAACCCCGTGACTTCCTCCTTGCCGTAAGGATACCTCACGATGAAACCGTACTCCGCGCAGTGCTTCTCTATCCACTGCGCTTCGGGCGTGCCTGCAAAATATCGGCTCGCGTTATTGACGTCCATCGCAAGCCCCGTCTGGTGCTCCGAATGTCCCGGTCTCGCCGAAAAACGGTCGGTCTCCGCGCCGTTGTAGTAATAGTAGTTGTTGTACAGCCCCTCCTGCTCCGCGTATGAACGGTAGCCCGAAACTATGTACAGCATTATCCCTTCCATCGAAGCCGCCGACTGCATCTCGTTGAAGGCGTTCTGCGCTTCGGGCAGAAGCCCCTGCGGGTCGTAGGAGGCAGGCACCGAATAGGTCTTGTTGACGATGAGTATGTCGTCTATGTAGGTCATGCCGTTTATCTGCGTGAACGAATGGCTCGTCGGCAGAAGTTCCTCCACCTCAGTGTCGGGGATGACCGTCTCGGGAAGCGTGACCTCGAAATAGTCGATGAGGTTCGCCTCGTGGTCGGTGACGGTGGTGGTCGCAGTCGTTTCGTCGGGTTTTCGGGTGGTGGTCGTCTGTGCAGCAGTCTGCGTCTCGGAAGGTGCAGTCTCTGTCTCTGCGGACGATGTCCCCGCGGCAGTTTCGGTCACGGTAGTTTCGGCAGGCAGTGCAGTAACGGTGACCACCGCCGCTTCTGACGATGTTTCCTGCTGACCGCAGGCAGACAGCATCGCCGCCGCCAGTATCACGGCAAAAGCCTTATCTTTCCGCATGAACGTTCCTCCTTTTACAGTCTTTTCGCACAGAAAACGAACAATACGGTATTTATTCTAACACATAAAACTCTAAACTATATAAACATATTGTAAATCACGTCTTAACTCAGCCCAGCCACACGAAATTCCTGTCCTCATTGAGGAAATCCATGTTGTGGATGAACAGCACTTCGTCCGCGCCGTTCTGTTCGATAAGCTCGCTGACCGTTCCCGTGTGGTAGTATCTCAGGTCAACGACCCACATCTCGGAGAACTTGTCCGCGAGCATGGGGAGCATAGCGTTGGCGTAGCTGTCCTTTACGACCACGAGCTTTCTGCCGCCCGCCGCGTTCGAGGTGATATGCAGGAGCGCAAAGTTTCCGCCGAGGAGTGCGCCGTACTTGTCTTTTTTCTCAAGGTCAGCCTCGTCAACGAAGCGGTCGGTCGTCCTGCCCTCCATCACGTACTCGATGGTATACTGACCCTCGGGGTTGAAAAAGTACCCGAAGTTATCCGACTTTGCCCCGAATGCAGGCACTTTCGAGTAGAGGGTGCCGTAGAACTTATACCCGTCGAGGTACTCGTATGGCGCGTCCGTACCGCCTATCCCCTCCTTGTCCAGCCACATATCGAGGGTCGCCCTTGCGCCCGAGACCGTCCAGTGGTGGTCGGTGCGGAAGTAGGTCTGTATCCCCTGTTCCTGAAGCTCGACGAGTCGGCTGTAGGGCATGACGTAGTTGTGGAAATGCCCCGCGAATTTCTCGAACTGCGATACCCTGTGGATGTCCACCTGATTATCGGTGACGGCGTCCTTCGGCAGTCTGTCGGCGTTGACGCAGATGGAATTCGGCGCGAGTATCATGCTCACGGGGACGGTGCAGCTGTCGGCGAAATCGGTGATGAGCTTCATGTTCGTTTCGAGCTGGTCGCTGAAAGTGAATCTCTGCATCAGGTAGCCGCCTTTTCCAAAGTACACACCGTTCTGATAAGTCCGTCCCGACATGAGGTCGAAGCTGGTCTTCAGCGACATCATCTTGTCCTTGAGGAATATCTGGTCGGACATATACTTTTCCGTGCCGTTGCCGAACTCGCCGTTCATGACCGCCTCGGTCGTGAGTTCGGGCTTCTGTGCGAGGGGGCGGTTCTCCATCTCGGAGAACTCACGGTCTTTTATAAGCAGCGTACCCAGCGAGAACACCGCCAGATAGCCGATGAAAACGCCCGTCATTATGATGCTCGGGAGCTTATCGCGCTTGATATCTTCTTTTCTCATAGCAAAGAACTCCCTTCATCAGAATCGGAAATAAAGGAACGGGTTGAACGCGCTCGACGCAAGATACGCGGTCGAGAGCACCAGCATCGCCGCCGTCAGGACAGGCTCCGCGATGAGCTGATAGTGCTTCGGGAAGGTGTTGTTCATCTTTATCCTGAGCTTTTCCACAACGGGGGTCGAGCCGATGATGAGCACTATCATCAGCGGCAGGAACTCCGTGAACCAGAGCGTGGTCTGGTCGTTCCAGAGTTCCAGACCGCCGAAGCCGAACATATTCGCGAAGTTCGCTTTCAGCTGTGCGGTATCCTCAAACGCGAATATGCCCCAGCCGATAACGATGATGAACAGCGCGTAGATATGCTGCACCACGGCAGGCAGTTTCTCCAGCCGTTTCAGCAGCACCAGCTTCTCGATAAGCAGCAGCACGCCGAAGTAGAGACCCCACAGCAGGAAGTTCCAGTTCGCGCCGTGCCAGAAGCCCGTCAGGCACCACACTATCATGATGTTCACGCACTGTCTGACCTTGCCCTTGCGGTTGCCGCCCAGAGGGATGTAAACGTAATCCCTGAACCATGAGGACAGCGACATATGCCATCTTCTCCAGAACTCGGTGACCGACTTCGAGATGTAGGGGTAGTCGAAGTTCTCAAGGAAATCGAAGCCCAGCATACGTCCCATGCCGATAGCCATATCCGAATAGCCGCTGAAATCGAAGTATATCTGGAAGGTGTAGGCTATAGTTCCGAGCCATGCCGCGCCCACGCTCAGCTGTGAAGCGTCCGCGTGGCTGACCTCGTCGAAGAGGATGTAGATGTTGTTGGCAAGCAGCGACTTTTTCGCAAGACCCACCGCGAACCTCTTCGCACCCGAAGCGAACTGTTCGGGCGAGAATTTCCTCTCGGCGTTCAGCTGTTTCTCGATGTCGATGTAGCGCACGATAGGGCCTGCCACCAGCTGCGGGAACAGCGCCACATAGGTGCCCAGCGTGATGAAGTTCTTCTGCGGCTTGACCTCGCCCCTGTACACGTCGATGACGTAGGACAGCGACTGGAAGCTGTAGAAGGAGATGCCTATCGGCAGCGCTATCTCGGGGACCTTGAACGCCGTATGGAACAGCGAGTTCGTGTTCATCACGAAGAAGCCCGAGTACTTGAAGAACAAAAGCAGTCCCATATTCCACACGACCGCAAAGACGGTGGATATGAGCGCGGTTTTTTTACCGTATTTTTCCTTGTCTGCGAAGAGACCCGTAACGTATGCCGCGCCGATGGAAGTCAGCATCAGCAGTATGTACCTCGGCTCGCCCCATGCGTAGAAAAACAGGCTGACGATAAACAGCACAGCGTTTTTCAGAAATCTCGGGACAGCGAAGTACAGCGCGAACACCACAGGCACGAACGCGAACAGGAATACCATGCTTGAAAAGACCATAAATATTTCTCCGAAAAAACAGCGGAAGCACCGTTTCAAGAACCTCCGCCGTGATTTTTAAACGATCCGTTATCGCCGCAGTGAGATCCCACAGCAGCACATATCGTTATCTGTTACTTATCCGATTACCTCTTTTGCCTTTGCATTGTCGTTGCTGAGGCACATATATACCGAGTTGCCGTTCACAACGAGAACGGGGTCGTTGAGCTTAGTCAGCTCGTCGGGGTTGTAGCCCTCGACCGCCTTGATCTGTGCGGCTATCCTTGCCTCACAGGCAGCCTTGATGTCTGCCGCCGCCGCCTCGTCAACAGCGTCGAAGCAGGCGATCTCCTCAGCGGTGGAAACGCCGCCTACGTAAACCTTGCCGTCGGAATACTTGTCCGCGGGGATACCGTACACCTTCTCCACCATTTCGGGCGAGATGGGGTTGAGCTGATCCACATACTCGATTCCGTTGAACAGGTCATCGGCATATGCGCTTGCGTTCTTTCTTGTTTCATCAGTGTGCTCGTTGCCTTCGTTTCCGCCTTCTGCGGTGCTGTCAGCGGTCTGAGCCTGAGCGGGAGCAGCCTTGCTCTCCTCGCTGCTGTCATCACTGCCGCCGCAGGCGGTCATCATCGAAGCCGCCATGATAACTGCGGCAAGTACGCAAATACTCTTTTTCATTTTCATTTTTCCTTTCCGTTATTTATATCAGCTCACACGTTCTCGCCTGTCGGGACAAGATATGCGAGCAGGTCTATCCACTTTAAGCAGTAATCCCTTGTGAAGTGTATGCCGTCGGCAGCCGCGTCCTCGGGGAGCATACCTGACGCGTCCTTGAAGTAGGAGTTGATGTCGAGGTAAGTTGTACCCGTCTGTGCAGCCACCTGCTTTACGAAGTTCTCATTGAACGAGTCGATATTATCGTTTGTGAACACCTCGTTCTCGTTCACTGCGGCAGCGCTCACGGGCAGCACCGACTGGATATAGATCTGAGCGTCGGGCTGAACAGCCTTGACCTGTGTGATGAGATCGACGTAATCCGCCACGAAAGTCTCGGGCGAAGGCCAGCCGAGTTCGTTGATGCCGAACATGATGAAGATACGGCTGTAAGGTTTCTGAGCAGCGCCTTCGATAACAGTACCCATATTGCCGTTATCGAGCGTTACGACCTGATCGGTCAGTGCGGAGCTGATATTCAGACCCTGCGAAGCGTAGAAATCCGCCTTTGCCTTATCGCTGTTGAGTTCAAGACCCACAGTTCTCGAATCGCCGATGAAGCAGGCATCGGAAAAGTCATCCTTCATAGCGGCGCCCTCATACACAGCCGCCTGTGAGCTCGGATCGGAGCTGTCGGAAGGTATCACCTGTTCGGGCAGGGAGTCTGCCTTACTCTCGGTGTCGGTCACTGCCGAGCTGTCCTTCTTCTTTTTCGAGCTTTTCTTCTTGCCCGTCTCGCTCTGCGAAGCCGAAGTCTCGGCCTTCTTTGCGGTCAGCAGTGTAAGTCCGTACTTTCTGCCTGTTACCGCAGTATTTATGAGCCATGCAACCACGAACACTATGAGTGCCGCCGACACCACAGAGATTATTCCCGATTGCAGTCTTACTCTTTGCTGTCTTTCGTCTTTCATGCTTACCATTCCTTTCACGAAAAGCGATATATAAGATATTATACCACATTTTCCGTGTTAAATCAAGTCTGCCGCATGAAAAATTTGCACAGCTTTTGGATTTTTAGTTGTTGATTTGTTACAGTATGGGTGGGCGTTTTTGGGGGTTATTCGGGCGAGCGGCTCGGGTCTTTGGCTCGAATCGCTTGCGTTCTCTCGCCAAAATAAAATCGGCAAATCCGTCTGTTCACGTTCAATCGTCTTTGTCCCTGTTTGGACGGCTTTTTGAACGTGTTTTCAGGATCTGCCGATTTTATATCGTTATGGATCAGTTTGTGCTTTTTATTCGCCTGCGGCGGATCTTGGAGCTCGGATAGGTCATTTGCGCGGTTTAACGATCATCGCATTCTTCTTATTCTGCGTTTGCTTCGCGTTCTTTCTTCCAGTCGAGATATTCCTCATACGTGCCAACCTTATCGATACAGCCGTCCTCGGTTATCTCGATGATGCGGTTAGCGGCGGTCTGCATTATCTCGTGGTCGTGAGTCGTGAAGATCGCCACGCCCTTGAAGTCGGTCAGCGCATTGTTCACCGCCGTGATGGATTCAAGGTCGAGGTGGTTGGTGGGCTGGTCGAGCAGTATAACGTTCGAGCCGAACAGCATCATGCGCGAGAACATACATCTCACCTTCTCGCCGCCCGAGAGAACGTCCACCTTCTTGTAGATATCGTCCCCCGAGAACAGCATCTTGCCGAGGAATCCGCGCAGGAACGTATCGGTGTCCTCGCCCGTCGAGTACTGACGTATCCACTCGACGATGGTCATTTCGCAGCCGTTGAAGTACTCGCTGTTGTCCTTCGGGAAGTAAGAGCGCGATGTCGAAACGCCCCACTTCATCGTGCCGCTGTCGGGCTCGACTTCTTCAGCCATTATCTTGAACAGCATGGTGATAGCCTGTTCGCTCTTGCCGATGATAGCGACCTTGTCGGTGCGTCCGAGAGTGAAGGTCACGTTGTTGAGCAGCTGTTCACCGTTCTCGCCCTTCTTGCAGATACCGTCGAGTTTGAGGATATCCTTGCCGAGTTCGCGGTCGGGTGTGAAGCCGATGTAGGGATATTTTCTCGAAGAAGCAGGCATTTCCTCAACGGTCAGCTTATCGAGCAGTTTGCGGCGGCTGGTCGCCTGCTTGGACTTGGACTTGTTCGCGGAGAACCGCGAGATGAACTCCTGCAATTCCTTTATCTTCTCCTCGGTCTTCTTGTTCTGCTGTTTGATAAGTCTCTGCATCAGCTGCGAGGACTCATACCAGAACTCGTAGTTGCCGACGTACATCTTGACCTTGCCGTAGTCGAAATCGACGATGTGGGTGCAGACGTTATTGAGGAAGTGTCTGTCGTGTGATACCACGAGCACGGTGCCGAAGTATTCCGCGAGGAAGTCCTCCAGCCAGCGGATAGCGTAGATATCGAGGTGGTTAGTCGGCTCGTCCAGCAGGATGATGTCGGGGCTTCCGAAGAGTGCCTGTGCAAGCAGAACCTTGACCTTCTGGTTACCGTCGAGTTCGCTCATCTGCTGATAGAGTATTCCCTCGTCGAGACCGAGACCCTGTATAAGTTTAGAAGCCTCGCTCTCAGCCTCCCAGCCGTTGAGCTCAGCGAACTCGCCTTCGAGCTCCGCAGCTCTTTCGCCGTCCTCGTCTGAGAAATCGGGCTTAGCGTAGAGCTCGTCCTTTTCCTGCATGATATCGTAAAGGCGCTTATTGCCCATGATAACGGTATCGAGCACGGTATACTCATCGAACGCGAAGTGATCCTGTCTCAGAACGGACATACGTGTGCCCTTGTCGATGACGATCTCGCCCTTTGTAGGTTCAAGCTCGCCGCAGAGAATGCGCAGGAATGTGGATTTGCCTGCACCGTTCGCGCCGATGATACCGTAGCAGTTACCGCCCACAAATTTCAGTTCCGCGTCCTTGAACAGCATCTGTCCGCCGAACTGCATTGTCAAGTCATTTACCTGTATCATTTTTCTTCTCCTTTTTCTTTCCTTTTTCCTTTTCGCAGCGCGAAGTCTGTGCGCCGTCAAATCATACAAAGTTTATTATATCATAAAACCACGCGCTATTCTATAATATTTTGTAAATTCACCCTGTGGGGTGTGCTGGTTGGGGTGTTGTACCGCTTGTGCATTACAAGTTCTTTTGAGTCATGACTTGTCGCACCTATTGGTGCGAGGGGGTGTTTCACTCGAATCGCTTCACTCTCTCGCGAAAATAAAATCGGCAAATCGTGTGTTCCTGTTATGTTGGATTGGTTTTTTCATTTTGCGCCTTTTTGGACGTTGTTCTTGGGATTTGCCGATTTTATGTTTGGTGGGGTCGTTTGTGCGCTTTCGGGGCAGAACGGTGTTCCGAGGGCGGGGACGCTGTCCCCGAGCCCCTGCTGGGGGACCCTTTGTAGCCGTGCGCAGCTAAGGCGGGGGTCTCCCTCCCTCCTAAACTTTTTAGTCTCCGGCGAACACGAGGGGGGTGTCTTGGCTTTTCATTTGATAAAAAAAGAGAGAATGAATAGTCATTCTCTCTTTCCTGTTTATTCTCCGCATAACAGTCCGGGGGTTATTACGTAGTATATCTTCCCGTCATGCACGAATGTGCCCGATACATACTTCGCAAAACTCTCCGAATTCACCGCGGGCGGCGGACTCAGCTCCTCTTCCAGCTTCACCGAACCGCATACTTCATCGGTCAGCGCGGCACAGCGGTCGTACCTGCCGTCAAGCCCTTCTGTCAGCTTCGCAACGATGAAACAGCTGTACTCGCCCCTCACTCGCCTGCCCAAGCCAAATCGCCGCGCAGTGTCGATGACAGGCACTACTTCGCCCTCCGAAACATACGTCCCGGGCATATACTCGGGAAATGAGGGCGCCGCTGTCACCGTCTTGTCCGCGGCAGCCTCGATGCGGATGATGTCGTCAAAATCACAGGCGAAATCCACGCCTGCTGTCTTAAAGGTCAGGTAGCTTTTCATATCTTATTTCCACTCCCCAAGTTTCTTGCGGACGTTGAAGCTGATGCTGCCCAGCGCACTCTGCTTCTCCACCGCGCCCGCTTCAAAAGCCGCTCTCGGCATACCGTATACCATCGAGGTCTTTTCGTCCTGCCCTATTGTGTATGCCCCTGCTTTCCTGAGCTTCAGCATACCGTCGGCGCCGTCGTAGCCCATTCCCGTCAGCAGCACCGCGATGAAACGGTCAGCTCTCAGCTCCGCCGCCGACGTGAACAGCGCGTCCACCGAAGGACAGTGCCCCGATATCTTCTCGCCCTCTTTCGAGCTTATGGCGTAGCCAGTCACCGACTGTACTATGCGCATATGCTTCGCGCCCTCGGCGATGACCACCATGCCCTTTTCGAGAGCCATGCCGTCTACCGCCTGACACACTTTCAGACTGCACTCTTTTTTCAGCCGCTCCACGAAAAGCGAGGTATATCCCGGCGGAAGATGCAGCGTCACGGCTGTGGGCGGCATCGAGCTGTCAAAGCCTTTGAGCACCACGGGCAGAGCCTCGGTACTGCCTGCCGAACCCCCGATGAGAATGAGTCTGCGGTCGGCTGCGGCTATCTTCTCGGCTGTGCGTCTGAGCTTGTAGACCTTGCCCTCGCAGGTTATCTCGCGGAGATTCGCGGCGTTTGCCATCGCCGACCTGAGCGCACCGCGGAATTCCTCTATCGCGCTGCCGTCGGGTTTGAGCACGAAATCCGCCGCTCCTGCCGTCAGCATCGTCGAAGCCATACCCTTGTGGGTGGTGCAGGCGATGACGGGGATAGCGTACTGAGGGATGAGCTTGCGCAGGAATTTTGCGCCGCCCAGCACGGGCAGTTCAACGTCGAGGATGAGCATATCGGGTTTCAGCTTTTCGATAAGGGTGACCGCCTCATACGGGTCGGTGGCGCAGCCGCATATCTCGAAGCCGTCGGTGCCGTTCACTATGCTTTTCACCAGCTGTGTGTACAGGGGGGAATCATCAAGGATAAGTATGCGTCTTTTCATCTTTCATCCCTCCTCAGTTTGCGGTAGACCGCCGCCTGTTCGCGGACATACGGGCAGTCGTCTGGCAGCGATTCGGCGTGACCGATGTAGAGATAGCCGCCCTCATTGGTAGCGTCGTAGAAGCGGCGTATCAGCTGTGAGATGGTATCTCTCTCGAAATATATCATTACGTTTCGGCAGACTATCAGGTCGAATTTCTTCTTGAAGGTGATAGGATCCATAAGATTATGGCACTTGAACACCACCTGTGAGCGCAGCCGTTCATTAACGGTGTAGATGCCGTTCTTCTCGGTGAAATACTTGCGTTTCCAGATCTTCGGGAGCGCATCGAGAGTCGCCTCACTGTAGCTGCCGCGCTTTGCAGTCAGCAGGGCGTTGTGGGATATATCGGTCGCAAGGATGCGCCTGTCCCAGTTGTTGTTCCGCCCCTCGAAGTAGTCCTCCATGCAGGCGGCGAAGGTGTAAGCCTCATGCCCGAAGGAACAGCCCGCGCTCCAGATACAGAGCTGGTCGCCCCTGAGGGTCTTTTCCGCGTTCGGCAGAAAGACCTTCCTGAAATGGTCGTAATGCTCCTGTTCGCGCATGAAGTATGTATAATTTGTCGTCAGGCGGTTGATGATGTTCGCCATCTCCGTCTCATTATCCGCGGCGAGCGCAACCGAGGTGAACTCCGCGAACGATGAGAAGCCTCTGTCAAGGACATAGTTATAAAGCCGACTCTCGACAAGCTTTTTCTTATCGTCGAGATTCAGCCCGTATCGGGTCTTGATGCAGTCAGCAAGCCTTAGAAAATCCTCGTCCGTCATCGGGGCGAGTCGCTGAGGGAAGAATGCGTTCATAACATCACACCTTCTTTATCAGATAAGAAATGAGAGACAGGAGATGCGGTATCGCCTTCGGCGACGTTATTCCAGCGGTTTGTGCAGTATCTTTTTTAATTGTCCGCACGGCGGACTTCATAATTCTTATTCCCTATTTCTCATCTCGTATTTCTTATCACTGATACATTATCGATTCACGGTTCTTTTTGTAGCGTTTTTTCGCGAACATCGTGATGATGCCGACGGCTATCTCAAGCACTCCGCCGCCGCCGAATCCTATCGCCATGTAGCGCAGGAAGTTGTCCGAATCGACGTAGACGCTGTTCGGGTCGGTGGGGTCGTAGCGCAGTTCGGCGGTGTCGCCGACGCTGTACTTCGGGGGCGAGCTGTAGGTGTTCATCTTTACCGTGTACACCTTCCCGTCCGCCGTGAAGCTGAACACAGGCGCCTGCGCGTGGGAAGAACTGCTCTGACGCATATCCGTGACTACCGCGGTGACGATCTCGGTGCATCTGTCGCTTTCCTGCTTGTCGGCAAAATACATGATGCCGCCCAACGCACCTATTATCACTCCGATGGCTATGAATACCACCGAGATTATTGTCAAAAACGCCGTGACTTTTTTTGTTCCTGCCGAACGATCCATTTTATCTGCTCCTTACATACCGTACTGCTGATACTGATACTGCGGCGGCGGTGTGCGCCCGAGCTTTCTCGTCAGCACAAAGCCGAGTATTATCACAACAAGCCCCATAAGCACCAGTCCTCCGCCCACCGCGATGAACACCGTGATGATGGTGCGGAGAGTCTTGTCGCCAGGCACGAATATCGTCGTCGGGGCGTCGGGGTCGTAGTTCAGCTGCACTTTCTCACCCACCGAATAGCGCGGCGGATCCGAGTAGTTCGAGTAGGTGACCTGATATTTCTTGCCGTCAACGCTGAACAGGAAGATCGGCGCCGAAGCCTTATCGCTGTCGGAAACGAGCTTTATGACCTCAGCTTCGGCAGTACCGCTGCACTTGTCGCGGAGCTTGTCCTGCGAGATGCGGAACGCCAGCGACACGCCTCCGAATACCAGTCCCACCAGTATAAGAATGACACCGAAAAAAGCCGCTATCACTCTTATGATTATCTTTCCGCCGTTCGGTCTCATTCCGTTATCCCTCCGTCTTGGTCCTGTCCGACGAAATGAGCTGAGCGTCTACCGTCGGCTTGTTCTCGGTCTGCTGTTTGCCGTCGTTTATCGCAGGGAGGGTTATCAGCACGGTCGTGCCCACGCCCTCTTCGCTGTTGATGTTCAGCGTGCCGTTGTGACGGGTGATTATCTCGTTCGCCACCGCAAGTCCGATGCCCGAACCGCGGCGCGTATGGTTCGCCTTGAAGAACTTCGTCTTGACCTTCGGAAGGTCTTCTTTCTTGATGCCGATGCCCGTGTCGCTCACGAGTATGCAGATGTCGCCCTTTTCCTCATACGCCTCCACCGACACGGTATCGCCCTTGTCGGAGTACTTGATGGCGTTGTCCACGATGTTTATGAACACCTGTCTGAGCCTGTTCTTGTCGCCGTAAACGAAGGGCAGCATAGTGGGCTCGTAGTAGTTGAGGGTGATGCCAAGCGCCCTCGCACGCTCCTGATAGATGAGCACCGTCTCGCCTATCTCGGCGAGTATGTCTATCTTGTCCATGATGAGCGTCAGGCGGTTGTCCTGTATGCGTGAGAAGTCGAGAAGCTCTTCCACCATCTGCGAAAGTCTCTCGGTCTCGGATGTGATCACGCGCATACCCTTGACGAAGGTATCCCTGTCGTCTATCGCCGTCAGCGTCTCGCTCCAGCCCTTGATGGCGGTGAGCGGCGTTCTCAGCTCATGGGAGATGGACGATATGAACTCGTTCTTCATGGACTCGGTTCGCGAAAGCTCCTGAGCCATGTAGTTTATCGAGTCGCAGAGGTCGCCCAGCTCGTCGTCCGAGGTCTTGTCGATGCGCTCCGAGAAGTCGCCCTTCGCTATCTTTCGCGCTATCTCGCCTATCCTGATAACGGGGTACACTATCGAGCGGATGAAAAACCTGCCCGACAGGTATATCAGCAGCGTTATCAGCAGGAACAGCATGACCACTCCGAGCATGAGTATCAGAAGCTGATGGTCAACGTTCTTCATGGAGCTGACCATACGCAGAGCCTTGTATTCGCAGCCCGCCAGCGATATCATCGAGGTCACGGCTATGACCTTCTCGCCGCTCGGCAGCTCGAAGATGTCGTAAGCCATGCCGTTGTCGGCGATCTTTGCGGCCTCATAGTCGGAGAAGCTCATATCCTCTCCCGGTGAGAAGCCCGACGAGGTGATGTCCACCCTGTCGTCGGCGGTTATCGCCATAAGCTCTATCTTGTCCTTGTCCTCATACCCCTCGACTATCGAGCGTATCTGTGCCGAGTAGTTGATGGCGGTGTCGCCCGAGTAGTTCTCAAGCGAGCCCGTGATTATGTTCATTCGGCTGGTGAGGTACTGCCTTGCCGAGCCGTAGTAGTAGCTCCTCAGCAGCACGCCTATGAGCACACCCGTTATCACCAGCAGAGCCACGACCATGCCCATCGAGGTCGTCTGCCAGTGGGTGACGATGCTTCGCCTGCCGAAGGGGTTCCTTGCCCTGCGTTCGGACTTTGCCTTCTTTGCCTTGTTTTTCGGCTTTGCCTTAAATTTGAATAAGGTCACACCCATATCTTTTATCACTTATTTCCCGTCTCCGCTTCAGCTGGCGCTCCACTTGTAGCCGAAGCCCCAGATGGTGAGGATGTACTTCGGGTTGGAGGGCTCGTCCTCGATCTTCATGCGGATACGGCGGATGTTAACGTCCACTATCTTGTCGTCGCCGTAGTAGCTCTCGCCCCAGATATGGTTGAGTATGCTGGAACGGTCGAGAGCGGTGTTCTGGTTTTTGAAGAAGTACTCCATTATCTGGTACTCCACCTGTGTCAGGTCTATCTGCGTGCCGTTCTTGAACACGGTACGGCTCTTGAGGTTAAGAGTGAAGGGGCCGCTCGTGATGACCGAAGCAGTCTCTGCCTTCGAGTGTACCATGCTTACGCGGCGGCATACCGCATCGACTCTCGCGATAAGCTCCGAGATGGAGAAGGGCTTTGTGATATAGTCGTCCGCGCCCATCATAAGCGAGGATATCTTGTCCATCTCCTGCGACTTAGCCGACAGCATGATGATGCCCATAGTCTCGCTTCTCTCGCGGAACTTCTTGCATACCTGCATACCGTCCATACCGGGCATCATGATGTCCAGCAGAGCCACGTCGAATCCGCCGTCCTCGTTATCGTATGCCTTTATCGCGTCCTCGCCGCAGCAGACATCCACCACGTCGTAGCCGCTTCTTTTAAGGTTTATCACCACAAAATCTCTTATGGACTCCTCGTCCTCACATACCAGTACTTTTTTCATTATATCCCAGTCCTTTCTTTGGTTTTTCTGTAATTTTTTCCGAACGCATGCACGTATCTCAGCCGTTCACTCAGGGGTTCAGTTCGTTATCGGATAGAAGTTGTTCTGTACCTCGTCTATCGTCAGTATAAGTTTTTCGCGCTTGTTTGTGGGCAGCTTCACCAGATAGTCTATCTGTCCCGACGAAACGATGAGCCTGTAGCCGTTGTAGAGCAGCTCTTCCGCCTCGTCCTTGCGGACGGTCTTGATGCGCATGAGCTCCTGCATCTCGGCGTTGATATCGCCCTCGTACTTGTAGAACACGGCTTCGCCCGTATCGGCGTCTGTCTTGACCGTCACCGTATCCGTCCATCTCTGGGGGAACTCCAGCGTGTATCCGTCGGCAACGCTGTGGTAGCCCGATATCTTCGGGGTCAGCTTATAGAAATCCTCATAAACGCTCCAGGTCGTTTTCAGCACCTGTTCCTCCGCCACCGCGTCCTCGTAACCGAGCATCGGCTTGCAGGAAGGTATCTCGTAAACGCCGTCGCCGTCAAGGTCTGCGCAGTTGTAGCCCGCAGGTCTCGTGACCATCGCCGCCATCTTCTCGGCTCTGAGCCGTACGGGGTTCTGAAGTCCCGAATAGCGGTAGAACACCAGCTCCGTCCGAAGCTGACCGTCGGGGTCGAGCTCGTCTATGTACACCGCGGGGTCGCCGCTTTTCAGCCTGCCCTTGTACGCCTTCACGTAGCTCTGAACGCTCGGCATCATGTCGATGCCGTCGTCCTTGACTATCTCACCGTCGCTTATCCTCAGCAGGTAGGCTTTGGTGAAAGCCGTGCCCGTCTCGGAATCCTGTATGCGCTGAATGGTGACTATCTCCTCCTTGCCGTCGGAATTGATGTCCACCGTTTCGAGGAGCGAGTAGCTGTCCGCGCCGATGCGCTGGAAGGTCTCTCCCGAGTAGCTGTATATCTCAAGGGCGTTCTCGCCAGTGATGTTCTGGTAGCCGACGAGGATGTCCTGGTCACTGCCCGAACCCATCGCCGAGATCACCACCTTGTCTATCTCCGTGCCTGCGCCTGCTATCTCTCTCACCGAGTACCAGCTGCCATCCTCGCGCCTGTCAAGCAGGTTGACGCGCACGCCCTCATTCTCCGCGCCCGTATATTCGTAGAATACCAGCGCTTCCTCCGTAGGCTCGCCGTCAACGTTCGCGATGACGTAAGCCGAGCGGTTCGCACCGCCCCGCGGATATTTCAGCGTGATGTTCCTGCCGACGGCAGCGATGAGCGCCGCGTGTATCTGCGACTGTTCATCGGTAAGTTTTGGTGCTGCCAGCAGACTGTCTACCGTAAGATTTACACCTGTGCAGCCCGAAAGTATCATCGCCGCCGCCATCGAAACGGCAGCGAGCTTTATGCGGTCAAACGTCTGTACACACCTCCGAGGGTTCAGCAGACAACAGTCTGCTCATTATAATCTATTTTATTATAACACATTCCGCAAAAATTTGCAAGAGAAATTTTAGGGCAATACCGCACAACCGTTTTTCGTCAGATCGTCTAAGGCAACACCGCACGACCATTGTGCGTCAGATGCGAAGTCAGAAATTTCGTCAGATTACCTAAATGAGGCGCAGATGGGCTGGCGCCCATCAAGCCGAATTTGGGTAATATGACGGAATTTATGCAAGCATATGACGTGCAAAGGCGCGAGCCGGTGGTTGCGCGGTGTTGCCCTAAATCCGACGCAGGCTTTCTGACGCAAGTCAAGGGGAATTTGGACAACATGACGGAAAATATGCAAGCAGGCGAAGTCGGCGGTCGTGCGGTGCTGCCTTAGTGACAAATGTGACAGGAACATACCCCCTCGGAGCCCCCGGTGCATCCGACGTACAATTTACGGGCGCTTATGCCTAAATAATTTGATATTTTGGGGCTTGAAATCCTTTTCGTGATGTGATATAATAGTATAGATTGTACGAACACGGAGAGGAGTGAGGGTTTGAGGATACTCGGGATAGACCCAGGATACGCAATTGTGGGCTACGGCGTCATCGACTACGACGGCTCGGATATGCAGCTGATAGGCATGGGCGCCATCACTACCGAAGCAGGCACGCCTTTTGAAAAACGCCTGCTCGCCATCTATAGCGATATGCGCGTTCTCCTGCAAAACTACAAGCCCGATGAGCTCAGCATCGAAAAACTCTACTTCGGCAACAACAAGACCACGGGCATCGGGGTCGGCGAGGCAAGAGGGGTCATCCTCCTCGCGGCGACACAGTTCGGGCTGCCGATATACGAATACACCCCCTCACAGGTCAAGAGCGGCATCACAGGCTACGGCAACGCCGAAAAACAGCAGGTGCAGGAGATGACCCGTGTGATACTTCACCTCAAGAACGTACCCAAGCCCGACGATACCGCCGACGCGGTGGCGATGGCGATGTGCCACGCCTACTCGGTGAATTCGCGGCGTCTCGTTGAGGGTCAGAAACGCAGATACTAAGGAGCAGACAGATGATATATTCTTTAAGGGGCAGGCTCGCACACACCGAAGCCGAGCTTGCGGTGGTGGAATGCGGCGGCGTTGGATACGCCTGCAAGACTACCATGTCAACGCTGCAAAAGATAACGGGCAGCGATGAGGTGTTCCTCTACACATACATGAGCGTGAGAGAGGACGCGGTGGAGCTGTTCGGTTTCGCCGAGCGCGAGGAGCTAAAATGCTTCAAACTGCTCATATCGGTAAGCGGCGTGGGCCCGAAGGCGGCGCTCTCGATACTGTCGGGGATGAGCACTCAGCAGTTCGCACTCTGCGTCGCGACTGCCGACTCAAAGTCGCTCACCAAGATAAAAGGTATCGGCGCCAAGACCGCTCAGAGAATAATCCTTGAACTTAAAGACAAACTCGCAGGCGAGACTATCTCGGTGCGCGGTCAGGGCGGCACAGTCCCGACTGCCGCAGTCGCAGGATCGAACATCGCCGAAGCAGTCACCGCCCTCGAAGTCCTCGGCTACACCGAGGGCGAGGCTCTGTCCGTCCTCGGCAAACTCGACCCGTCGCTGCCCGTCGAGGAGCTTATAAAGAAAGCACTGATCGGGCTCGCGAGATTTTAGACGAACATTCCCGCAAAGACCGACATAGACATATAAAAAAGAAAACGAAGATAACGACAATGAAAACAAAAACGACCTCAAAGAAGAAAAAGATAATCCTGATAATCCTCATAGTGCTGTTTGTACTCAACATCGCGGACTGCGTCATGTCGGTGGTGATATACAAGGAGAATTTCGACAAGCGCTTCACTACGCCCGAGCCCTTCCCCCATATCGAGGAATTCGCGGAGCTCGGCGCTACAAAATATACCTTTCCCTCGGATAAGGGACAGATGCTCACGGGCTATATGTACCGCTACCCCGAGAGAAACGAACATCAGCCCCCTCACGGTATCATCGTTATGGCTCACGGCTTCGGCGGCGGACATAAAAGCTATATGAACATTGCCGACTGGTTCGCGGCTCACGATTACCTCGTTTTCGCCTACGACGCCACGGGCAACGACGAGAGCGGGGGCGACGCCGTGGGCGGTCTGCCCCAGGGCGTTATCGACCTCGACCACGCAATCAGCTTCGTCGAAGAAAAATACCCCGATATGCCCATAGCTCTCTTCGGGCACAGCTGGGGCGGCTACAGCGTCATGAGCGTTCTGAAATATCACCCCGAGGTAAAGGCTGTCGCAGAATGCTCGGGCTTCGCCGCCGCTTCGGATATGTTCGAGATCGAGGGCAAAAATCAGGCGGGAGCGTTTATATACGCCATGCTCCCCTACGTGAAGCTCTACGACCGCATCAAGTTCGGCAAGTACGCGGCAAACGGCGCGCTCGACGGCTTTGCGCAAAGCGACACCCCCGCCATGATAATACACAGCGCTGACGACGACGTGGTGCCTATAGCTTACGGCTACGACAAGATATACAAGAGCTTCGGCAGCGACCCACGCTTTGAGTTTATCCGCTTCGAGGACGCGGGGCACAATCACGTTTACGACAGCAACGAAAAGCGCGAGATACTCAACGGCAAGTTCGAGGAATGGCTGAAAGCCCGCGGCTACGACTACGAGGCTCCCGAAAACGCAGAGCGTCTGAAGGAGGACAAGGCTTATTACATGAGCAATGTCATGGATAAGCACGAGTGGAACAGCACGCTGAACGACGAGCTTTTCGAAAAGATAGACACATTCTACAAAAAGAACCTGACCAACTGATATTGGAGAATACAGATGATAGAACAAGGCGACCTTGAATTTGAGGGTCGGGCGGTGTCTCCGAGGGAGCAGCCGCCTGATACCACCGACGATTTTGACATAAGCGTCCGACCAATGACCCTTGCGGACTACATCGGGCAGGACGACGTAAAAGAGAACGTAAAGATATGCATCGAAGCGGCAAAGCAGCGCGGCGATGCGCTTGACCATGTACTGCTGTACGGCCCTCCCGGGCTGGGCAAGACGACCCTTTCGATGATAATCGCGCACGAGATGGGTGTGGACATCCGCACGACCTCGGGGCCTGCCATAGAAAAGCCGGGCGACCTGGCGGCTATACTCACCAACCTTAAAAAGGGCGATGTACTGTTCATCGACGAGATACACCGTCTGTCGCGGCAGGTGGAGGAGATACTCTACCCTGCGCTGGAGGACTACGCCCTCGACATCATCATGGGCAAGGGACCTGCGGCGAGGTCGATACGCATCGAGCTGGAGAAATTCACGCTGGTGGGTGCGACCACACGCTCGGGACAGCTTTCCGCGCCGCTCCGCGACCGTTTCGGCATCATCGAACGTCTGGAGCTATACAAGCCCGAACAGCTGACCGAGATAGTTCTGCGGTCGGCGATGATACTGGGCGTTTACTGCGACCGCGATGGCGCATTCGAGCTGGCTTCGCGTTCGAGGGGAACGCCGCGAATCGCGAACAGACTGCTTCGCCGTGCGAGAGACTACGCACAGGTGGTGGGCGACGGAAAGATAACCAAGGAAATAGCCGCGTTCACGCTCAGCAAACTGGACATCGACAGTCTCGGGCTCGACAAGCTCGACAGGCGTTTCCTCAGCATGATGATAAAGGGCTACGGCGGCGGTCCCGTGGGATTGCAGACGTTAGCGTCGGCGATCGGCGAGGAAGCCGTGACCTTAGAGGATGTGTGCGAGCCGTATCTGATGCAGCTGGGCTTCGTGGCAAAGACCCCACGCGGACGCGTGGCGACTCAGCTTGCCTACGACCACCTCGGGATACTGAAGGACGGGCAGACCCACCTTTGACTTCAGATAATAAACAAGAAATATGGATATTACGATAACACCTGTGACAGCGGAAAACGCCGAGATCGCGGGACGGATAATTTACGATGCCTGGGGCGAGACTTACAGAGGGCTGATGCCCGATGATGTGCTCGACGGGCGTTCGCTCGAACGGTGCGTCGGCAGAGCGCGGGAGAACTGCGGTAACTACAGGCTCGCATTTGCCGACGGTGAAGCCGCTGGGACGGTCGCTGTTCTTCCGCAGGCGCGGGAGTTCTGCACTCACGCCGACAGCGGCGAGATAGTCGCGCTCTACGTGCTGAAAAGATTTCAGCGGCAGGGCGTGGGAAAAGCCCTCGTGAAAGCCGCGGCGGACGCTCTCGGCAGGGACAAGATAACCCTCTTCGTCCTGAAAGGCAACGATAATGCAGCATGGTTCTACAAGGCGATGGGCTTTGAGTTCACGGGAAAGGAACTCTGCGAAAACGGCATGACCGACCTTGAAATGATATATTTCAAACGCAAAAAATAAACATTTTATATTTAAGGAGAATTATTATGGGAAGATTATTTGGTACTGACGGTGCAAGGGGTGTAGCCATCACGGAACTCACCTGTGAGACAGCTATGAATATCGGCAGAGCGGCGGCTATGGTGCTCGCAAAGGAATGCGACCATACCCCGAAGATAATCATCGGCAAGGACACACGTATCTCGGGCGACGTGCTCGAAGCGGCTCTCGCGGCAGGTATCTGCTCGGTGGGTGCTGACACACACATCCTCGGCGTAGTGCCGACCCCTGCGGTGGCTCTGCTCGTCAAGAAGTACAACGCCGACGCAGGCGTTATGATATCGGCATCGCACAACTCGGTGGAGTTCAACGGCATCAAGCTGTTCTCCTCCACGGGCTTCAAGCTGCCCGATGCTGTTGAGGAAGAGATCGAAGCGCTCATCCTCGACACCCCCGAGAAGATAGCCCTCAAAGACCACTGCGACATCGGCAGGATATACCGCTGCGATACCGCTGCAAATGACTATATCGAGTTCATCAAGTCGGCTATCGACGCCGATGTGAACGGCCTCAAGGTCGTTCTCGACTGCGCGAACGGTTCGGCAAGCGCCACCGCACACCAGATATTTGAGGGTCTCGGCGCTCAGTGTACATTCATCAGCCACGAGCCCGACGGCACCAACATCAACAAGAACTGCGGCTCCACCCACATCGAGGCTTTGCAGGCTAAGGTGAAGGAAGTCGGCGCGGACGTCGGTCTCGCATTCGACGGCGACGCTGACAGATGCCTCGCGGTGGACGAGAACGGCGAGCTCATCGACGGCGACAAGCTGCTCGCCATCTTCTCGCAGTATATGCGTGACAAGGGTCAGCTCAAAAAGGACACCTGCGTTGTCACCGTCATGTCGAACATCGGTTTCTTCCGCTTCTGCGAGAAGAACAGCCTGCACGCCGAGATAACAGCTGTAGGCGACCGCTACGTTCTGGAAAATATGCTGGCTAACGGCTACAACATCGGCGGCGAGCAGTCGGGTCACATCATCATGCTCGACTACGCAAACACGGGCGACGGCGAGCTTACGGGCGCAAAGCTCCTTGAGATACTCGCAAACACGGGTAAGAAGGCTTCCGAGCTGGCTTCCTGCATGGAAGTGTTCCCGCAGGTGCTGGTCAACGTCCGCATCACCGCCGAAAAGAAGGGTCTGTGGGACAAGACCAAGTCTGTCACCGACAAGATAGCCGAGGTAGAAGGCAAGCTGGGCGACGAGGGCAGAGTCCTCGTGCGTGAGAGCGGTACGGAGCCGCTGGTGCGCGTGATGCTCGAAGGCAGGAACACCGAGGAGATAACCGCATACGCCAACGAGATAGCGGCACTTGTCGAGAAGATGTGATGCCGCTTCGGCCGAAAGGATGATGGTAAACTCATGAAGTTCACATACTGCCCTCACTGCGGAACAAAGGCTGTTCCCCGCAGGATAGGCGACGAGGGCGAAGTTCCCTTCTGCGAGAACTGCAATATGCCGCTGTTCGATATGTTCCCCACCTGCGTGCTCAGCGTGGTCGCGGACGAGAACGGCGAGATACTGCTGATACAGCAGAGCTACGGCGACACCTCGAAATTCGTGGGCGTGGCAGGCTACATAAAGCCCGGCGAGAGCGCCGAACAGGCAGCCGTCCGCGAGATAACCGAAGAAACAGGGCTCGCCGCCGAGAGCGCCGAGTTCCTCGAAAGCATATGGTATGAGAGCAAACAGATGCTCATGGTGGGATTCCTCGCGAGGGTAAAGCACGCCGAGACTTCGCTTTCGGGCGAGGTGAAGAGCGCAAGGTGGTTCCCGCCGAAAGACGCGGCGGCAACCGTCCGTCAGGGCAGCATCATCCAGCAGCTCATCATCACAGCGGAAGAAAGGTTAAAATGATATACACCGAACAGACAACGCTCGCGATGCGGATAGCCTACAAAGCGCATCACGGGCAGATAGACAAAAGCGGCGTGCCGTACATTTTCCACCCCTACCATCTGGCGGAGCAGATGACCGATGAGGTCTCATGCTGTGCCGCGCTGCTGCACGACGTCATCGAGGACACGGATGTTACCGCAGAGCAGCTGCTTGACGAGGGTATCTCGCCCGAAGTTGTCGAAGCGGTGAAGCTGCTGACCCGATATGACAAGGACGAGGACTACTTCGAGTACGTCCGCAGGCTGAAAGCGAACCCTGTTGCGGCGGCGGTCAAGCGTGCCGACCTGATACACAACAGCGACAAGGGACGGCTCCCGCAGGGGAAGCTGCCCGAAAAGGTCGTGAAGCGCATGGAGAAGTACCGCCGTGCGCTGGAAATACTCGACGAATGAACACGGTATTCAGCTATATCGTGATAGCGATAGCGGCGGTCATGCTTTTCGCGGTGATAAAGAGCTTTTTCGGGATGGTCAAATGCAGGCGCATCGTCGCAAAACTGCCCGAAAAGGTCGCCGTAAAAACAGGCATAGCCCATAAGCTGAAGCCGATGGCGTTCGAGGGCACTCTGCTGACGGCACATATCTGCAAGCTGTCAGGTGCTTATCGGAAGCTGTCGGAAAAGACGCTTGACGTGCATTTCCCCGACTACCTCACCGAAGAGCAGAAAGCGCAGATGCTCGCTAAAAGTCAGGCAGCGCTTGACAAGGAACTTCTCATCGGGAAGATAGCGGTGATATTTTTCATCACCGTGCTGGTAATGCAGATACTGCTGATATTCGCGGACAGGTTCTACTATCTGTCAAGCGTGGGGCTGATATTCGGCGACAGATTCATCAAGCCCGAGTATATCCGATATGAGTTTTCGGGCAGTCACGCCGCGATGATAAGGATAACGGGATATGACAAGCCCGTGCCGCTGATAACATCGGATGCGGACGAGTGTGACAGGATACTCATGACATATTATGAGCCGTATACGGATGAAATAAAACGTAATAAAAAGCTATGAATGGATTACTATTTTTAACAGTATTTACCGGAATCATCATCGAGATATCAAGAATCGTAAGGCAGATAAAGTTCGGCAGGCTTATAAAAAATTCACACGAAAAAGCGTTTGTTCCGTATAAGCGCGTCGGCGGAAAATTCAGACTGAGAATGTCGGCAGCGTGGATCATCATCGAAATACTCGACCTTAGCATTACCGCTGAAAAAATCAGCCGCGCAAAAGAATACCTCGAAACAGACCTGTCGTATCATATGCGGACGGAAATCGCCGAATCGCTCTCACGGTATTCCTTGCACAGGATATGCTGTGTGTTCGTCCTTGTTTTCTATGTCGCGGTGCTTTTAAACGAACTTTTTTGGCTCAAAAAGAAACCCCTGGTCTGCATACTTCCGGACGGGGTGTACTACGAATATCATCACCTTGAACCTGTCGAGATACGATATGCGGTAAACGGCGGCAGAGTGATACTTTTAAACGATAAAGACAAGAAGATAGCAGAGGGCGAGTACACCGCCGACTGCGAAAAAATGCTAACGGCATACTACGCAAGTATTTCGGATATACCAATGTCTTAGATATATCAAGCATAAATTACAGATAAGGAAGAAAATATATGAGAATAGCCGATAAATGGCAGGACTACAAGATAATCGACACCTCGGACGGCATGAAGCTTGAAAGCTGGGGCGGCAAGATACTCTCCCGCCCCGATCCGCAGGTGATCTGGAAGACCGAGCACAAGACCGACCTCTGGGAAAAAGCGGACGCCGTTTACCACCGCTCGAAAAAGGGCGGCGGCGAATGGGAGCTGAGAAAACGTCTCCCCGAAAGCTGGACTGTCAGCTACGGCGCTCTCACATTCATTATCCGTCCGACAGGGTTCAAGCACACGGGTCTGTTCCCCGAACAGGCGGTGAACTGGGACTTCATGGGCGATAAGATCCGCGAAGTGACCTCGCAGGGGAAGGAGTTCAAAATGCTCAACCTCTTCGCCTACACGGGCGGCGCTACCCTCGCCTGCGCCGAAGCAGGCGCTTCGGTCACTCACGTTGACGCTTCAAAGGGTATGGTCAGCTGGGCAAGAGACAACGCCGCCGCAAGCGGTCTCTCCGACCGCCCCGTCCGCTGGCTGGTGGACGACTGCGAGAAGTTCGTAAGGCGTGAGATACGCCGTGGAAGCCGCTACGACGGCATCGTTATGGATCCACCCAGCTACGGCAGAGGTCCCGGCGGTGAAGTCTGGAAACTCGAAGACTGCGTCTACGAACTGGTCAACACCTGCGCTCAGGTGCTCTCCGATTCGCCCTGCTTCTTCCTGCTCAACAGCTACACCACAGGTCTCTCACCCTCGGTAATGGCGTACATCCTGAACGAGGTCATAGTGCCGAAGTTCGGAGGTCACGTCACCGCCGACGAGATAGGTCTCCCCGTTGAACTCGCCGGCAGCGCACTCCCCTGCGGCTCGACCGCCATATGGACTGTCTGAGGGGGGGAGAGTGCGGATATTACCTGTGGAAACCCGCACTCATTAACATAATAAGCAAGAAACGCCGACCGAGCGGATCGGTGGGATTTCTTAGGATAAATAAAATCAGGAGGTAACACATCATGGGACTCGACGTTAAGGACATCACGAAGGCAGTAGGCGGAGACGGCATCGCGAAAGCAGTTGACAAGGCTGTTGACGCTGTTGCGGACAAGGTAAAAGTACCCGTGCCCGACTCTGTGAAGAGCGAAGTTGTCAAGGAAGTCAAGAAGGCGGCGACTGCCGAGAACATCGAAAAGCTGGCCACCAAGGAGAACCTTGAAAAGGTCAAGGACGTTGCAGGCGGTCTTATCGACAAGGTCAAGAAGTAATGGAATTTTTTCTTGACGCTGAAAACGTCCGTTTTTCCTACGTAAACGAAGCCGAAGAACCGCCCGTTCGCACCGAGGTGCTGAAAGACGTTACCCTGCGTGTGAAAAAGGGCGAGTTCACGGCGGTGCTCGGGCACAACGGTTCGGGCAAATCCACCCTTGCGAAGTGTTTCAACGCCATCAATCTGCCCGACAGCGGCACGGTGACGGTAGCGGGGCTTCGCACCGACGATGAAAACAATCTCCTGCCGATACGCAAGTCGGCAGGAATGGTTTTTCAGAATCCCGACAACCAGATAGTCGCCACCATTGTCGAGGAGGACGTAGCCTTTGCGCTCGAAAACTTAGGCGTTGAACCTTCGGAGATACGCCGCCGCGTTGATGAAGCGCTGAAAACGGTCGGAATGTACAAGTACCGTATGCACGCCCCCCACAAGCTGTCGGGCGGACAGAAGCAGAGGGTCGCCATCGCGGGGATACTTGCGATGAATCCCGACTGCATACTTCTCGACGAGCCCACCGCCATGCTCGACCCCCGCGGACGCAAGGAAGTCATGGACACCATCAAGCGGCTCAACCGCGAACAGGGCGTGACCATCGTGCTGATAACCCACTACATGGAAGAGGCAGCGCAGGCTGACCGCATCGTCGTTATCGACGGCGGCGAGTTACTGCTGGACGGCACGCCGAGAAAGATATTCTCACAGGTGGAGACGATGAAGAACCTCGGGCTCGACGTTCCGCAGGTGACAGAGCTGGCATGGCGGCTGAGGAAAGCGGGGTATGACATACCCGAAGACATCATAACCGAGGAGGAATGTGCCGAAGCTATCGCCGCTCTTCTGAAAAAAGGGGGCTGACGGTATGCTCACACTTATCTCGGCGGTGATACTCGCCGTGCTGATACTGAAAGAGAAGAACAAAAAGCTCACGCTCTCGGGCGTGAATAGCTCTGCGGCGATGATGCTGATATCATCAGCGGCTGTGGGCATAGCGGTGTTCGACTTTATCCGTTCACTGCTGTCCATACTCAATTCGTTCTTCAAGGTCGATGATATGTTCGGGAACCTCGGCGTACTGGTATTCAGCTCGAAAGTATTTTCGGGCATAAACCTTGCCATATCCTCGATACTGATGATACCGCTCGCTATCGCCGCGATATACATACTGGTGACGATGGTTCGCCGCCCCCTCGAACGGGAGGGCGCTGAAAACGATGCGGTCTTTGAGTCGCGCTGTGCCGAACGCCACGCACACATGGCGATGATCGCGGCAGAGGTGACAGGCGTGACGTTTGTCGCGTCGATACTGGCTACGATACCGTTCTGGTCGCAGTTTATCGCGATGGTGATAATACTCAACCCAGTAACGGTGCTGTTCTTGATTCTCGTCACGTTCGGACTGGCGTTCATCCCCCTTATCGCTCTCGCGGTGCTGGGGAACGCTCCGCTGATAATCATATTCTCCGTGGCGACTACGGCGCTGACCGCACTGTACGCCTTCTCGGCAGTATTCGGGATAGCGGCATCGGTGAGGGCGTACCGTTCGCACAGAGCTGAAAAAGCCGAAGCGGTCATTTGCGGACTGCTGTCGCTCCTGCCTGTATGGAGCATTTTCCCGATGATATATCTGCGGAAGAAATGCAGATGACTGAGCACGGAAGAGATGTGCTTTCGGGAGACACATTTACCAAAAGGAAAGTAAAATGGCAATAATTGAAACTAAAGAGCTGACCTACGTCTACGGCGAGAATACACCGTTCAGAAAGGTCGCGCTCGACAAGGTGAGCATCGAGATAAACGAAGGCGAGATGATAGGACTCATCGGACACACGGGTTCGGGCAAGTCCACGCTGATACAGCATTTCAACGGACTGATGAAGCCGACCTCGGGCAAGGTGCTCGTTGACGGCGAGGATTTCTTCGCCGATAAGAAGAAACTCCGCGAAGTGCGGTTCAAGGTGGGGCTGGTGTTCCAGTATCCCGAGTATCAGCTCTTCGAGGAGACGGTGGCGAAGGACATCGCATACGGTCCGAAGAACATGGGGCTCGACGAAGCCGAGATAAACAGGCGCGTACATGACGCCGCCGAGCTTGTGGGACTGACGGCGGAACAGCTGCAAAAATCGCCCTTCGAGCTTTCGGGCGGTCAGAAACGCCGCGCCGCTATCGCGGGAGTGATGGCGATGGAGCCGAAAGCACTCATACTGGACGAGCCTGCGTCGGGTCTTGACCCGCAGGGACGCGACCGCATTTTCGATATGCTCAAACGCTACCACACCGAAAAGAAGAACACAGTCATCGTAGTCTCGCACTCGATGGAGGATATAGCAAAATTCGCGGACAGGATACTTGTGATGAACGAGGGCAGTGTATTTTGTTTCGACACGCCGCCGAAGGTGTTCGGCAGGAGCCGCGAACTTGAACAGATAGGACTTGCCGTGCCGCAGGTAACTCGGGTCATCGGCAGACTGAACGACATGGGATTCGACCTCGGCAGCGATGTTTACACGATAGGATATGCCGAAAAGCTGATACGGGCACGTCTCGGCGAGAAGGTACAGTAAGCTCACTGCCGAAAGCCTGCTTCTGACGGCAGGACATAATGATAGAAGGAAAGTATTTTGCTGAAGGATATTACACTTGGACAATTTTTCCCGGGTGATTCACCCGTACATAAACTCGACCCCCGCATAAAACTCGTGCTGACGGTGGAATTCATCGTGATGCTGTTCGCGGCGAAAAGTATGTGGGGCATCGGCGTGGGCGCACTCTTCTGCCTCATCAGCTTCGCGATGTCGAAAGTACCCGCGACGCTGATGGTGAAGAGCTTAAAGCCCATCATCCCCCTCATCCTGATAACCTCGGTGCTGAACCTGTTCTTTATCAAGACGGGGGACACCCTCTGGAAGTGGAAGATACTCCGGATAACCACCGAAGGCAGAGACACGGCACTTTTCATGGTAGCGAGGATAATCCTGCTCATCATCGGCTCGTCGCTGCTGACGTACACGACCTCGCCCATCGACCTGACGGATGCTATCGAGCATCTGCTCTCGCCGCTGAAGAAGATAAAAGTTCCTGTTCACGAGCTGGCGATGATGATGACGATAGCTCTGCGTTTCATCCCGACGCTGATCGAGGAGACGGACAAGATAATGAACGCGCAGAAAGCGCGCGGTTCGGAGCTTGACACGGGCAGTTTCAAGGACAAAGTAAGGGGAATGATACCGATATTCATCCCGTTGTTCGTATCGTCATTCAGGCGAGCCGAGGAGCTTGCGACCGCGATGGAGTGCCGTTGTTATCATGGCGGCGAAGGCAGAACGAGAATGAAGCAGCTCCACACAAGCTATCTGGACGTAATAGCGATGATATACACAACGATATTTTTCGCAGCCATAATAACCCTGAATATAGTAATAAAGTGAGCATAGCTTAGCGATATCCAGACAAACGAAGCGTGTTCGCCGCGGGCGAAACAAAAAGCACCTCTCACAGATAAAAGGAAAGTATTAACAAACATGAAAAACTATAAAGTCCGCCTTGCGTATAAAGGCACAGCTTACCACGGTTTCCAGCGGCAGGGTAACGCTTATACCGTTCAGCAGGCGGTGGAGGAAGCCCTCGGACGGCTGCTGGGCGAGACTGTCACCATCTACGGCTGCTCGCGCACAGACGCAGGCGTTCACGCACGGGAATTCTACTTCAGCTTCAGGACAGACAACCCCATCCCGATACGGGGAATAATCTACGGCTGCAATTCGCAGCTGCCCGACGATATAGCTGTCCTCTCCTGCGAACAGGCGGATGACGATTTTCACGCCAGATACTGCTCGAAGGGCAAGGAGTATCAGTATATCGTCCACAACAGCGAGATAAAAGACCCGTTCTACGTGGATACCGCTTACCGCTCGGGCAAACATATCGACGCCGTGATGCTCGACCGCGAGGCGAAGGCTTTTATCGGTGAGCATGACTTCCGCGGTTTCTGCTCCGCTGACTGCACTAAGGAAAATACCGTCCGCACAATCTACAGATTCGATGTCCGCCGCGAGGGTGAGCTCGTTATCTTTACCGTCTCGGGTAACGGATTTCTGTACAATATGGTGCGGATAATGGTCGGTACTCTGCTCTCGGTAGCCGAGGGCAAGCTGCCGCAGGGCTGCATCCCCGACCTTATAGAAAAACGCGACCGCACCCTCGCAGGACGCACCGCGCCTCCGCAGGGTCTGTACCTCAAACGCGTGTTCTACGATGAAAAAGAAATATCAGGGAAAGGAGAAACAGATATATGAGCGACGAAAAAAAGAAAAAGCCCGATGCGCCCGATAAACACCACGCCGTCCACACCGACATAAACACAGTGCGGCGCAACGAACGCTCTATACGCCGAATGAAAAGGCTGCTCGCTCTGCTGATGGTGATACTCATCGGTCTCGCCATATACATGACCTACCCCATGTGGATGCCGAAGCTTGAGGGCATCTTCGACAAGCCCGTCACCACCATCCACAACGACGGCAAGGCCGAGGGCGGCAACTTCCCCATCGAGCCCACCGAAAAGACAACTAACATCCTGGCGCTCGGCAACCAGCTGATGACCGCCGACGCTCACAGCCTGACCCTCTACAGCTCGGACGGCGAAAAGACCGACTCCTTCGCGCACGCCTTCTCGAAGCCTGTCGAAAGGGTCTGCGGAAAACGCGCACTGGTGTTCGACAGCGGCGCCTACGGCTTCAAGCTCTACAGCAAAAAGGGCGAGATATATTCAAAGACCACCGACGACATAATCCTCTCGGGCTCCCTGTCCGAAAACGGCACGGCTGCCATCCTTACCGAGAGCAGCAAGTACGCTTCGCTGGTGCTGTTCTACGACAAGGACGGAAAGCTCGTCTACCGCTACGGCTGCACATCCCGAGTGATGGCGGTATCGGTCACCGAGGACGGCAAGAGCGCATACGTCTGCACCTTCTGTTCTCAGGACGGCGAGATATTCTCGCAGGTCCGCAGGCTCGACTTCTCTCAGGACGGCGAGCAGATGGTCAGCGAGGACATCCGCACCCTCGCCATCGACTGCATCTGCAACGATGCGGGAGACATACTGGTGGCAGGCGACACGGGGCTTTACACGGTCTCGCCCGAGGGCAAGCTGGTGTCGAGCTACGAGTTTGACGGCACGCTCAGCTACGCGGCGCTCGGCAGGGGATGTTCGGCGGCGATAGTCGCGAACGCCACCGACAACGACTCGACGCTTGTCATCGCGGCGTCGGGTGCCGAGGACACAGAAGCCTTCAGGACTGCGACGATAGACAGCTCGGTCAAGAAGCTCTCCATCGCGGACGACAGGGTGCTGATGCTCACCGACAGCAAGGTGCTTTCCTACGCATTCAGCGGCACGCTTGCGGCGGAAGCCGATGTCGGCAGGGAGTATGTGAACTTCATCTATGCGGACAGCGCGGTATATCTTGCGGGAAAGCGCGGCATCGACAAGATAAAGTTCGAGATGTAAGCGAACGGATGTTTGTGAATATTTACAATTTCGGCTCATCCCATTTGTGAAATTTCACATCACGGTTAACTAATTGTCAGGTATGCACAAGAATGTGAACCTCCTTTTTATATTAATAGCACAGCCTTCTCTCTTGACAAACACAACATATTGTGGTATAATACATAATACACCACAACAATATGTTGAGTGCGAATGTAGATATGTAAAGTAATATATTGGGAGGAAAATGAAATGGTAAACGTAAATGTAACAAACGGAAAGCTTTCACAGGCTGAGATCAACGCATATATCGCTCATGCAAAGGAGCAGTACCCCGAAAAGTGCATCGAGTCGATGGATATAAAGCTCGACGGCGACTATGTTGACGTTGAATATCATTTTGCTGACGTGCCTTTCCAGCGCATCAGACGTATCACGGGCTACCTTGTTGGTACCCTGGACCGTTTCAACAACGCAAAGCGCAGCGAGGTCGAGGACAGAGTTAAGCACAACGTTTCGTGAGGCAATATATCATATAACAGTACCGCCGTACACTATATGTAGTGTACGGCGGTTTTTTTGCGTCTATTGTTTGCTGGTCGTGTGATTGGATCGCTGGCGCGATCTTGGGGGGGGCGCTCGAATCGCTTCGCTCTCTCACGAAAATAAAATCGGCAAATCCTGTGTTCTTGATAGATCGTGATGGTCTTTCATTTTGCGCCTTTTGGGACAGTTTGCTTGGATTTGCCGATTTTATGTGTGGGTTGTTCATTTGGTTCTCTTTCGGGGTAAAGCGTTGTTCCCAATGTGCCTTCGGCGACTGGGGGAACCCTTTGAAAAGGGTCTCCCCCAGATCCCCTCCTAAACTTTTTAGTCTCTTGCATGAACGGGACGTTTGTTTGTTGGTTACTTATCTGATTCTATCAGGCGCTTTATTGCACCTACTGCGCATTTTATCGCTCTGCTTGAATCCTCGGTTATATTGTCGGGTAAGCCTTGCTTACTGCGCTCCACATTCCATATCGCCGTCAATACCGCGCCGCATCTCACTCCGCGCACTATACCGACTCCGAATACCGCCGCACATTCCATCTCACTGGTCAGACAGCCGCACTTCACATACCCTTCCCACTCGGAAAGTATCTTCCCCGACACCGCCGAACCCTCGGGCTCGACCTCGCCGTAAAAACTGTCCTTAGAATGCACTACGCCTACATGATAATTGTTGCCGAAACTGCCGTCGCAAAGCTCCGCCGCTGTGTCCGCCAGCGCTCTCACGACCTCAAAATCAGCCGCCGCAGGATACCCATCGGGCAGATACTCCCTCGTGGTGCCCTCGGCTCTCACCGCCGCCGACGCGATACACAGGTCGCCGCCCACAACGTCCATCCTGATGCCGCCCGATGTGCCGATGCGGATGAATGTGTCGGCGCCGCACTTTATCAGCTCCTCCACCGCTATCGCCGCCGAAGGGCCTCCGATGCCCGTCGAGCACACCGATACCTTAACACCGTTCAGCTCGCCCGTGTAGAGGTTGTACTCGCGGTTCTGTGCTATCTGCACCGCATTGTCGAGAAGCGCCGCTATCTTCGGCACACGTCCGGGGTCGCCGGGCAGTATAACGTATCTGCCCACCTCACCCTTCGCCGCACGGATATGGAACTGTCTCTCGCCGTCCATGATCGAAGCCATAAAATCACTCCTTTGGTTCGTTTTTCTTGAAATCGCCGTTGGTCATCAGCACCATGAAATCCGATGTCTGAAAACCTTTTTTGCTGTAGTAGCCCTCAGTCCGCTCCCCTTTCGAGGTGATGAGGAAGATGTTCACCGCGCCTATCTCATCGAGTTCCCTTTCGAGGGCTTCGAGGAGTGCGCTGCCGTAGCCTTTTTTCTGTTCATCCGTCCTGACGCAGAATTCCTGTATCTGGAAATGTATACCGTTGAAGTACTGTTCCTTCTGCCCGAAGATGATGCCCTTCAGCTCGCCGTCCGCGTAGATCGCCTTCCCGAGGAAAGTGCTTGTAGTCATGAAGCCCTTTATCCTCGCCGCCGAGAGTTCCTTTGTCCACGAGTCGTTCCAAGGCTCGGCGTTGAACACCTCGGTGAACAGTTCCGCGTACTCGCCGAGCTGTTCAAGTTCCATGTTGCAGATGCCGTTTTTCATTTTTTGTCTCCGTTTCTGTCTTTATGAGCGATACCGAGTCAGGTATTGCCGTTTATCCTGTCCGCGATGATGCCTGCCGCCGCCTTCTTGAAGGGACTGCTGAGCCAGTGTCCCTGTTCGGGGCACACGAACAGCTCCGCGTCGGGACAGGTCTCCGTCAGCTTCCGCGAATAGCCGATGTCCACCATCGGGTCTTTGTCGCCGTGAAACACGGTGATGTGCCCCTGAAACTTCGCCGTGTGCGCGAAAACATCGTAGTCGGGCACTTCCTCGGCGTACTTCCTGCTGAGCATGACGTTTGCGAACTCGATGGGGCCGTCGGGGAATTCCTCAAGCCTGCCGAGCCAGTCGTGGGGGATGCAGAAGGCGGGGTACACAAGAAACAGCTCCCTGACCCTGCCGTTCAGCTCGGGAGCGGTCAGTGCCGACACGAAGCCGCCCTGACTTTCGCCGAAGAGGTACACCCTTTCGGGATCTATCTCAGGCAGAGCCGTGATGTGTCGGAATACCTCACGCAGGTCGCGCTGTTCGGTGCGGATGCTCATTTCGGTGGTCTCGCCCGTGCTTTTCGTGCGGTTACCGCCGCCGCAGAAATCGTAGGCGTAGCAGGCGACTCCCCTCTTTGCGATCTCGCCCAGCTGTTCGCGCATATCCTCGGCACTGCTGTTCAGACCGTGAGAAGCTATCACCAGCGGATGACGCTCCGCACCGGTGTCGGGCAGATAGAGCTCGCCGCAAATGATCCTGCCGTCCTCAGCGGTGAAGCTGTGTTCCCTGCGCTCAAAGCCGCAGACCTCCTCGAAGATGCTGACGGTCACGCCCTCATCGGTATCCGCCACGGAACCCGAGAGCCTTGCGCGGCTGAGCCAGCCCGTCATCCTGCCGTCGGAGACTATCACGGGGGCGGTATCGCCCTCGCCGAAAACGCCGTTGTTCTCGATGAACATTCGGCATCTCTCACCCGAGATGTCCCTGCCCTCCAGCATATACCTCGCCGACAGGTGACATCTGTCGCCGCTGTCGGAACGCTGAGTGTCGCAGGCGCCGTCAAGCACAGCCCCCGTGAACAGTTCGGACTCGGCCGCGCCCGAAAAAGGCACCATGCTGACGGTCGTCTGACCGTCCGTAACAGTCACGGGCTCCCCCGTCGTGACGTTTATCTTCATCAGCAGTTCCTTGCTCATGCCAATCGCTCCTTAATAGCCGTAATCGTAATCGTATTCGTTATCGTAGGTATAGTCTTCGTAGCCGTAGTTGTAGTCGCCGTAGCCGCCTTCATCGTTCCAGTCGGAGTAGCCGTCGCCGCCCCAGCCGTTATCGCCGCCGTCAGTCCAATCGGTACCGCCGTCCTCGCTGTAGCCGTCGCCGCCGTCGGAGTAAGGCTCGATACTGCCGTCGGGAGCGCTCTCGGTCTCGTGACGGCGTGAGAGGATGCTGATGTCGCCGCCGCCCACGGTGTAGTAGGAGAGTATATCCATCCACTCCATGCAGTAGTCGCGGTTAAGATGTATGCCGTCGGTGGAAGCATCGGCGAAAAGTCCGCCGTCAGCGTCGCGAAAGAACTGGTTGACGTCCAGATAGGTGCAGTTTGTCTCCTGAGCGGCGCGTCTGACGTAATTCTCGTTGAAGTTATCGACATTCTCGGTGGTGTAGCACTTGTCTATGGACAGTGCGAGGGGCGAAACGGGAAGCATCGACTCTATGTATATCTGCGCGTCGGGCTGAGCCGCACGCACCTGAAGTATCAGCAGTTTGTACCTCTCGACGAACACGTCGGGGTAAGGCCATCCCAGCTCGTTGACGCCGAAGTTGATGAAGATGCGCTTATACTGTTTGAGGGCGAGCGCTTCGGGAATGGTCATGAGGTCCTCATCCACCGAGGAAGTCTCCTCACTGCTGTCGGGCTCGGAATAGCCCCAGTCCCACTCGGTGCTGTCGCCGCCCGTCCAGCCGCCGTCGTCCCAGGTAGTGTCGTCCCAGGTGGTATCATCCCAGGCATTGTCGCCCCAGCCGTAATCGGTATATGCCTGCTGAACTATAAGCCCCTCGAAATCCCTCTTCGGCACGACGGGGGTCGATTGCGCGGTCATGACGTTAAGACCTGCTGTGGCGAAGTAGTCGGCTTTCGGCTTGTCGCCGTTGAGCATCAGACCCACCGTGCGCGAATCGCCGATGAACAGCGCGTCGGCGAAGTCGTCGTTTGCCGCCGCCCCGTTATACTCGCGTGAGCCGTGAGACTTGATCTTGTAGTCGGAAGTGCTGTCGGTGACCGAAGAACTGTCCGCGTTTTCGGGAGCGGGCTCTGCGGCGCTTTCCTGCGAAACAACATCGCCGTCAGCAGCATCAGCCGAAGCCTGAGCCGTATCCTCCGCCGAAGCCGAAGCAGCCTCTTTTTCCGTTTTTCCGCAGCCCGCAAGCAGCAGGACTGCCGCAAGCACACATACCATTTTCCTTTTTTTCATACTCTCTGTCCTTATCAAAAAAACTTTATCCGCGTCGGGATAATACTTTACCTATTATATAATACTACATTTTTCTCCCATAATCAAGTAGATTTTAGTAAAATGCGCGTCAAATCTTGCAAAAAGTGTTGATTTTTTTTGTCTTATATGTTATAATTATATTTGCGGAACCACTTTGCAGAACAAATACTTAAAATTTACGCAAAAACAAGGGGGGGCTTGTATATGACAGCCAATAACGAGCATATTTTTTCACAGATATCAGAAGTCAGCATCAGATTATACAGGGAACTCTGCATGAACTCGGCAGGCACGGGCGATATGCCCTCGCTCCTGACCGAACTTTGCCGCACTGTAGCCGAGTGCGAATACGCCGAACTGTGGCTGCTGGACAAAAGCAGGCGCGAACTCCGCAGACTGTCGCCCTCGGGCATGACCGTGCCCGACAGCACGGGACTTCTCGGGAGAGCCGTCGCTTCAAGACAGCCGATAACGGGCACTTCCGACGAGCCGAGGACAGCTGTGCCCGTCATACGCTCGGTGCTCGTTCTGCCCGTTTTCAGCGACAGCGGCGAGACTTCGGGGGCGGTGCGGCTTATAAACAAGACCTCCGCAGACGGCTTCACCGACTGGGACATCCGACGACTTTCCTCGGCGGCGATGCTTTGCGGCACGGCAGTCGTCAGGGCAGGACTGAACAGCTCGGCGTGCATTGACAAGCTGACGGGACTGCGCAGTCTCGGCGCACTGATGAACGACCTGTCCCCCGACGGCAGGTACGGCAGTATGCTCACCGACGGCGGCGACCCCCTCTCGCTCTTCATCTGCGACATCGACAAGTTTTGCAGCATCAACGAGGTCTACGGAATGGCGGCAGGCGACTCCCTGCTGCGTTCGGTGGCGGACACCCTCTCGGAATTCTGCCGCCCCGAAGATACCGTCTACAGGCTCGGCGGCGAAGAGTTCGCCGTGGTCATGCCCTCGACCAAGCTCAAAGAATGCGCCGCCGTCGCCGAACGCCTCCGCATCATGATCCAGGAACGCGTCTTCGTCGTGGGCGGCAAAGAAATAAAACTGACCCTGAGCTTCGGCTGCTGCCGCTACGACCCCGCCCTCTCCGCCGAAGGCAACATCTCAGCCGCCGATGCCCGCCTCTACATCGCAAAACAAAACGGGCGTAACAGGATAGCGTACTGAGTTTTTTCCTTTGGGAAGACCTTTTTTTCAAAAGGGTCTTCCCAAAGAAAAACAGCACTCACTAACAAAAAAGGGCACTTTTGTCAGAGATTTGACAAAAGTGCCTTGATAATACTATGCGGGGTCAGTTAGGTTTTTCGAGAAGGAACCAGCTTTCCTCGGAGGTCTCGTGATAGTCCTTTATCGTCCAGCCGTTCGAGAGCAGGAGATTGAGCTTCTCGATACGCTGGAATCTGTCCAGCTCAGGAGCAGGATTGCCCTCGGTGCTTTTGGAAACGTAAAACTTTTTTGTCACAGCGTATCACCCTTTCTTTAACATCTGCACGGTCTTTTCCGTTGCTTGAAAACATTATAGCACATTTTTTTGTACATTTCAATACATTAAAGCGTCTCTCGAATAATTTTTTTGTTTTAACTAATAGTACAAAATACCGTACAATAAAGCAGCGCAGATATAAAGAATACTATTTTGACATTATTGACACATTTTTGATATATGTAGTCAGCCTTGTATGCTACAATTGACGTACAGGACATATATATTTCGAGATACAGGGAGGATAATACCATGAAAAGACTCAACGGCTTCATGAAGGGCGTAAACTTAGGCGGATGGCTCTCGCAGGGAGAGTACACCAAGGAACATCTCGACAGCTTCATCGGAGAGAATGATATAAAGACCATCGCATCCTGGGGGCTCGACCATGTTCGTCTGCCCATCGACTACAACATCTTCGAGAAGGATGACGGCACGCCCATCGGAACAGGCTTCGGATACATAGACAGCGCACTGGAATGGTGTGCGAAATACAACCTCAACATGGTGCTCGACCTGCACAAGTGCTACGGCTACTCGTTCTATTCGGGCGACGGTGAGGTCGGCTTCTTCGACAGCGCGGAGCTTCAGGACAGATTCTGCAAGCTGTGGGAAAGGCTTGCGGTGCGCTACGCAAAATACGCAGACAGGCTCGCATTCGAGCTTCTCAACGAGGTCAACGACCCCAAGTACAAGGACAGCTGGAACGCCATCGCCGCAAGAACCATCGCGATGATAAGAGGTTACTCGAAGGATATCAAGATATTCCTCGGCAGCTACTGGAACAACTCGGTGGATGCGCTCCACGACCTCGACCTGCCCGCAGACGAGAACATCGTGTACAACTTCCACTGCTACGACCCCTTCCTGTTCACCCATCAGGGCGCTTACTGGGTAGACGAGATGCCGCAGGATCTGCGCGTTGACTTCCCCGGCGACATCAAGGTCTACAGACAGAAAATGGTCGAGACAGGTCTTACACGCATCCAGGATTACCTCGACGTCCCCGATTCGGGCTTCGATGTGAATTATTTTGAAGGAAGATTCAGAAACGCCGTCAAGCTCTGCGAGGACAGAGGAGTTTGCCTCTACTGCGGCGAATACGGCGTCATCGACCGCGCTGACCCCGAACAGATACTCCACTGGTACAAGTGCATCAACCCCGTGTTCGAGAAGTACGGCATCGGCAGGTCGGCATGGAACTACAAGGAAAAAGACTTCGGTCTGAGCGACGAGCGCATGAAGCCCGTCATCGGAGAGCTTGTCAAGTACCTTTGAGGGGTTGTGAGTGCGGAACCCGGCCGTGGGAACTTTGAGAAGTCGGGGACGTTTGACTGTAACCATTTCAAAAGACGTGATCTGAATATTCTTTTAGGGTGGGGGCTTGCCCCCACCGCTTTTTTTTCGCTGTTCCACACGCAGACGAACGTAACGTATACCGCAATATAACGTAAGTATCAATCTTGACCGTCTTTTTGGCAAGAGGCAAACTATCTGCGAGTAAGATCACAAACTTCCCGACCAACACTATTTACATAAGAACCACTTCCCCTTGCCAAAAAGCATTAAAAGTTTTAGGAAAGGGGTCTCCCCCAAGAAGAAAAAACGCCCCACGCACAAACAGCGACTGTAAAAATGTTTATTTTCCGTAACTAATCTTTGGGAAATGAGACAGATTTGTGTCCGACAGGCGAAAAAACGGATACAGTTAGATGACAGTTTGCTAAAGCTATTGACAATCTGCGGGGACGGTGCTAAAATATATACGGGTCGGGAAAAGACCGATATATATACAAATTAACAGGAGATAAAAAATATGAAAACGAGAAAGACTGCATTTATCATTGCGCTCATGGCGGCGCTGACTATGGCATCCTGCGGCGAGATAAACGCCGACAGCAGCAGCTCGAACGAGCAGGCAGCTCAGAACGCCCCTGCCGCATCCGCAGCCGAGGAGGAACAGACCGAGGAACAGACCGAGGAACAGACCTCCGAGAATGCCGAGGCTGAAAGCACCGAGGATACCGCTTCGAACGAAGAGGGAACGGTCTCTGCCGAGGAAAGCATCGCTCCCGAGACAGAGAGCACGGGTGAGGTCACCGGCAACAACGAGCTGACGAATTTCGTATTCGAGACCCCGAACGGCGATTTCTCCTATCAGCAGCTCTGTGCCTCAGGTCTTGCAAACACGACCGCTGACGGAGTGTACTACGCCCTCGTTTCCAACGGCGGCGGCGCAGGTCATGCTTTCTACAAGGTATGGAGCACCGAGGCTACAGGCGAGTGGGCTGAGGCAGGCGACTATCAGGCGCTCAACGGCAACAACACCTTCATCGCCCTCGACAACGGCAAGATAATCAAGTTCTACTACAATACCGCAGCCTGCGAGCCGTATCCGCACGCAGCGCTCCTGTCCTACACAGGCGGCACGGTCATAGACGAGGTAGACAATCCTTCCCTGTTCGACTACACCACCTTTGAGGACGGTCAGAAGCTGGACGCTCACGGCGAGATAACATTCAGCGCCGAATATCTGGGCGACTTCACATTCTGGCTCACCTTCCAGGCGGCTGACGGCACCACACTTGAAAAGGAATTCAAGTTAGACCCCAACACCCTTTCGGTAACAGAATAACTTACATCATATGACCGAAGCATTCCAAAGCTTTGGTCATATTTTTTTCCGAAGGCGGGCGGCGGCTCACCCTCCGTATGATCCTTTGAATGACACCGATTTGTCAATTCACGCAATTTTCTGTCAACTCACGCAGTTCGTGTTGACTTTTCGGATTTACTTTGATATATTGTAAAAGTTCGATGATCATCAGAATACAGTATTAGGAGGAATCTTGAATGAACGTGACCAGTTCACTAAATAGAGGAGGGAAACTGTCGCTCGCGATAAAGCGTACTGCCGCATCTGCTCTGGCAGGAGCAATGTTAGTCAGCGGAATGCCTGTAATAAACGCTTCTGCCTCGGCCAATCCGCCCGCACCGCCCGAAGACAAAGCCCCTGTGCCCGAATATAAAATCACAGTCGATTACAATGTTGTCAATGACTATGATGACGGCACTAAGTCCGGTAATGTTATCTACATAAGAACACGATATCCCGAAATAGATAATTTCAAAAATCAGTATTGCGGAGGTCCGGAATACGATTCGCAGTCTCTCAAGAATGCTGCAAAAACAACGGGCAAGCATAGCTGGTCCTTTACAGCAAAGGGCGTTCCGTATGAAGTCGGATACTGCAGTTACGGAAAAACCAAAGATGTCAGCGAATGGTATATCACAAAGATAACCGTTGAGCCCGTTAATATTGTTGCGGGAAGCGGCAAGCCGAAATCAGTTGTTTTCTGGGAAGGTACGTTTGGTACAAAGACCAAAGGCATCGGCGGAAAGGCAATGTCCTCCCATATGATAATCAATGACTACGGAGTTCCCGAGCTGAAATCGTGGGAAGGCATCGAACTCAAGACCGACAAGTATTTCGACAAGATCAAACTCGGTGTCACTGACGGTCCCTATATCGACGGTGTCACCGCGCTTGAATCAGAATATACCGACGTTTACGTGCCCGACTACCCCGGAACACATCAGACTTATGAAGTTACCGGCGGTGTATCATACGACCAGTATGGTGCAGAATATGTGGATCAGACAGGTGTATACACTACAGACCACAAGGGCGTTTACTATCAGAACGGATCGTTCTTCCTTACAGGTGACGCAAATGCCAAAGAGGATTACACGGTAACTGTCACCAAGACCATGCACTACGGTTTCAGCAACTCAGAATATAAGGCAACAAAATCCTTCAAAGTGCATACTTTTGATTATACCGTAAACTTCATAGACGGATACGGCAAGACCTTAAAGTCCGAAGTCGTAGACTACGGCGGATCTTCAACTCCTCCGAGCGTGCCCAAATACATTCGCAAAGGCAACTCATTCTGGAAGTTCTCCTACTGGAACGGTTCTTACAAAAATCTGACGTATGCAAAAAAGATCTGCGATGTCGATGCAGATTACTATTACTGCTCTCCGTTCTTCAGCGGAAGCGGTACCGAAAATGATCCTTATCGCATCGAAAGCCCCCTCCAGTGGGAACAGATGAGCGAATACTGCAAGTCGGTCGACACCAGCAAAACCTATTTCAAGCTGGCAAAGGATCTGACAGTTGATACCATGGTCGGCAATCCCGACTTCCCGTTCAAGGGCATTTTCGACGGCGCAGGCAATACCCTGACCCTGAATTATGACACCTCCGAAGAATTCACTGCTCCGTTCCGCTACACAAGCGACGCTGTTATCAAGAATCTGCATACCGCAGGTACTGTCAAGACAAGCAGCAAGTACGGCGCAGGCGTGATCGCACACAGCTTCAAGAACACCAAGATCGAGAACTGCCGTTCCAGCGTTACCATCGAGAGCACTGTTGACGGCGACGGTTCCCACGGCGGTCTGGTGGCAGTTGCAGGAAAGGATGCGGAAGACACCCTCGACATCATCGGATGCCTCTTCGACGGCAAGTTCCACGGCAGCAAGACCATCAAGTGCGGCGGCTTCATCGGTTGGAGAAACAAGGCGGCAGTTATCAGAGACAGTATCTTCGATCCTTCCGAGATAACCTCCAACCAGTCTGACTGCGCTATGTTCGGACGCAACAAGGTAGATACCGACAACAGCTACTACCTCTCTGCTTTCGGTTTCGATACAGGCAAGCAGTGGCTCGCAGGTCACACCATCCTGACAGGCAAGAACACCGAAGTTGAATTCGAGAACGAAGGCAAGGAATACAATGTCAGCGGAATCACTTCCTACGGCACAGGCCTTCTCTACAACGGCAAGAAGTACGCAGGCAAGGGCGAGACCGTTTCGCTCAAGCTCGGCAGCACCGCTCCCGATGGCATGACCTGCACAGGCTACACCGTAAACATCGGCGAACTCGAAGGCTCGGGAAGCTCCTACAAGCTCACCATGCCCGACACCGATCCTACCGTATCAGCGGTATTTGACAAGACTCACGTTCACATCTATCACGACAAGGTAACAAAGCCTGCTACCTGTACCGAGGACGGTATCATCACCTATTCCTGCGACTGCGGCGATTCCTATACCGAAGTTATCCCCGCGCTCGGCCACGATTTCAGCGACAAGTGGACTATCGACCTTGAGCCGACCTGCACAGAGCCCGGTATCAAGTCCCACCACTGCAAGCGCTGCGATGAGACCAAGGACGAAACAGTGATCCCCGCACTCGGCCACTCCTGGGATGAGGGCGTTGTGACTAAGGAAGCTACTCTCGACGAGGACGGCGAGATCACTTACACCTGCACCGTATGCGGCGAGACAAAGACAGAGATCATCCCCGCTAAGCATCACTACTTCGATGAACCCGAGTGCAAATGGGAGAAGAACGGCAACACATATACCGCAAAATTCAACTTCACCTGCAAGGACTGCGGCGAGATCATCAGCTATGACGCTGACGTTACTTCCGAGACCGCTGACGGCAAGATCACCTATACCGCTGTTGTTACCGTAGCAGGTAAGCAGTATACCGATACTCTCACCGTCAACGAGACAGAAGACTATACCGCTCCCGAGATCACAGCTGAAAACGGCGCCAACGCTGTAAAGCTCAGCTGGACAGGAGTCGAGGGCGCTGATAAGTATGCAGTCATCGCATATGTGAACGGCACCTGGACAAAGCTCGCTGAGGGCAACACCAATACCTATACCATCAAAGACCTGAAGGCTGGCGTAAAGTATAAGGTCGCTGTCATCGCACAGGTCGGCGGAAAGTGGTATTACGATGTTTCCAACGCGATCATCGTAGCTCCGAAGGCTGAGGTATATCCCGAAGCCAAGGCAGAAGTTCAGGGCAACGCGTTCAGACTCAGCTGGACGACCGTTCCCAACGCACAGAAGTACGTTATCGCATACACCACCAACGGCAAGACCTGGAAGGTATTGAAGGCAGTTGACGCGAACACCACTTCGTTCACCTGCAAGAATATCCCGAACGGCACCTACTACCTCGCAGTCGGCGCGTATGTAAACGGCAAGATCGACACGAACGGCCTCAACAACAGAGCCGTAAAGGTAGTCATCAAGTAAAGCCTCCTCAAAAGAATATACTATGTTCAATAGTATAAAGACCGACAGTTTCCACGGAAGCTGTCGGTTTTTTTCACGAGGACAAAACCATTGTCCGACCCGCAAAACGAAGCGTCCCCCACTCACGACCGTCTTTGGAAAGGGGTTTTGGGGAGAAACCTTTTTCCAGCCGTGCGAAGCTAAGGCGGACGTGCGAAGCTAAGGCGGACGTGCGAAGCTAAGGCGGGTTTCCAAAAAAGAAAACCCGCACTCAGCAAACCGTTTCTTGTCAGGATATGACAAAAGTGCATTGGGTTTGGGGTCGCAGGAGCGGGTGGGGTGGGTTTATGTGTCAGCATTATTTCAACAAAACTGTTTAAGATGTACAAAAATCTGTGTTTATTTTAAAAATTATTGCACAAAGGCTGGACATCCGCTGATAAAGGTGATATAATTATATTATAGCAAATATTGAGGAGATGGTTTCCTTGTACTTTGATATGCTCCATATCTATATCATAAGTAACGATCAAGAGCTTGAACAGATGCTCAGCCGCACCGAACCGCCCGAGGACTGCGGATTTGAATTCACAACAGTAAGCTCGGCATACGACCTCGGCACACTGCCGCCCGACTCGGCGGTCATCGTCGATGGCATCGACAGTGCCGCAGACACGCTGTTCTCATACGACAAAAAGCTCGTTCTGCTGTCCGACGCACCGAGCCTTGAATACGCCGACGATGCCCTGCTTTTCCGTGCGGATGCGCTGTGGGTCATGCCCGATGTCATCCCCGACCGCAGACTTCTGTCGGCATATTTCAGCGCTCTTGCGTCTCAGATGAAAACGGAATCCGATCTCCGCAAGCAGACCATCTGCTTTGAGACGATGGCCGACTCCATCCCCGACCTCATGTGGTTCAAGGACACGGAGGGTGCGCACATGATGGTCAACGACTCCTTCTGCCGCGCGGTGGAAAAGACCAAGGAGCAGATATACAAGCGCGGCCACTACTACATCTGGGACATCCCCGAGGAAGAGTACGAAAAGGGCGAGTACGTCTGTCTCGAATCGGAAGAGGTCGTGATCGAAGCGAAAAAAACCTGCCTTTTCGACGAGAAGATAAAGACCAAGAGCGGTCTGCGGATGTTCCGCACCTATAAATCCCCCCTCATCGACCGCGACGGCACCGTATTCGGCACCTGCGGCGTGGCACACGATGTTACCGAATCGAAGAACGTCAAGGGCGAGATGGCAGGAATCCTCGAAAGCCTGCCCTATGCGGTGTTCATCAAGGACTCGAACGGCACGGTCATAAGCGTCAACGCCTACTTCAACAAGTATTTCGGCGGATACGAACCAGTGCTGGGCAAGAATTTCAACGAGTGGAAGAAGAGATGTCTCGGCTACTCGGTGACGACTTCGGGCGGCAGAGAAGAGACGCGTGTGAACGTCGGCGGCGAGGAAAGAGTGCTGATCTACGGCGAAGAACCCCTGACCGACGTGTTCAGCGAGCAGATAGGCACTATCTGTATGTACCGCGACGTGACCGACGAGCGCCACCTCGAACGCCAGACAAGAGAACTGAACAACACCGATTTCCTTACGGGACTTGACAATATGCGGTGCCTTACCGCACACATCGGCGAACTGCGGCAGGCAGACCGCCTGACATTCATCGCCTTCGACATCGACAGGCTGACGGATGTCAACGATAAGTACGGCTTCTTCCTCGGTGACGAGGCTCTCGTCATCGCGGCGCAGACTCTGCGCTCCTGTTTCTGGGGCGAGACGGTGCTGCGTTCGGGCGGCGACAAGTTCATCGTGGTCTGTACCACGGAGTTCACCGATACCGAGCTCAGACAGCGCATAGAAAAAGCACTTGAGAACGCACGCCGCAGCTTCGCGGCTCACGAACGTCTCAGCGGTCTTTCGTGCAGCGCAGGCGCTGCAACAGCGTTAAAGACCGACGGCTACGACATCGACCGCCTGATGAAGGACAGCGCATCGGCACTCTCCGAAGCGAAATCCTACGGCGGCGGATGCTGCGTGATATACGGAGAGGAACTGTGACCCGTAACATAAACGCCGCATCATGATACAACTGCAAAGGAGGTCAGGGCAATGCTTGAACAGATAGAACAGCGCAAAACCAAAAAGACCGAGGCGGCTGACGAACTGAACGCCATGCGCGAGGAACTTATCGACCTTGCGAATGCGGCTAAGGCTTCAAAGCTGCCCGTTATAATCACCATAGACGGCTGGTCTGCGGCAGGAAAGGGCTCGCAGATAGCAAAGCTCATAAAGTATATGGACCCGAGATTCTATGACGTTGAGTCGATACGCACCCCGTCTGCCGAGGAAAAGCGTATGCCCTGGCTGCACCGCTACTGGCGCAGGCTGCCGAAACAGGGCGAGTTCCTCATTCTGGACGGCAGCTGGTATCACGACACCGTCAAGCCCCTTGTCTACGGCGACATCGACAAGGATACCTACAAGGAACGCCTTGACGATATAAACGTGCTGGAGCGTCAGCTGACCGACGACGGTTACCTGCTGATAAAGCTGTTCCTGCACATCACCTGCGACGAGCAGAAAAAGCGCATCGAACGGCTGGCGGCTAATCCCTACACCGCCTGGCGTGTCGATGAACAGGACTTCGCGGACAACAAGATATACGACAAGTTCTTCAAGCGGTACGACAAGACCCTGACCCGCACAAACACCGAATATGCGCCCTGGCACATCATCCCCTCGAACGACAAGACTACCGCTCAGTTCGAGATAATGCGCATCGTGACCAATGCGGTCAAGGGGGCGGTCACCGCAAAGGCGGCAGGCACAAAGTACGCCGAGACCCCCGAATTTACGCCCTGCGATGTCAAGCCCGAGAAGTTCAGGCTCGTCAAGACCAAGAAGCTCGCAGATACGGACATGGACAAGTCGCTGACCGACAAGGAGTACGGCGAAAAGCTCAACAAGTATCAGGACAGGCTCTTTGAGTTGCAGAACATCTGCTATCAGCGCAAGATACCCGTGGTCATCTGCTACGAGGGCTGGGACGCGGGCGGCAAGGGCGGCAACATCAAGCGCGTTGCGGCGGCACTCGACCCGAGAGGCTACGAAGTGAAGCCGATAGCCGCTCCCGAACCGAGCGAGCTGGCGAGGCACTACCTGTGGCGTTTCTGGAACAGGCTGGAGAAGGACGGCCATTTCACCATCTTCGACCGCACATGGTACGGCAGGGTGATGGTCGAAGTGCTCGAACACCTCACCCCCGAAACACGCACCGAGATGGCCTATCAGGAGATAAACGAGTTCGAGAAGATGCTCACCGAGTGGGGCGCGGTCGTTATCAAGTTCTGGATAAACATCGACAAGGACGAACAGCTGCGGCGCTTCACCGAACGTCAGAACACCCCCTCGAAACAGTGGAAGATAACCGACGAGGACTGGCGCAACCGCGAGAAGTGGGACGAATACGAAAAGGCTGTCGATAAGATGATAGAGCTGACTTCCACAGATTTCGCGCCCTGGACGGTTATCGAGGGCAACGACAAGAAGTACGCGAGAGTCAAGGCGCTGAAGACCATCTGCCGCGCTCTCGAAGAACGCATCAGATAAAAAACGCGGAAAATATGATACTATGTTGACAAATTGCTCCGCTTGTTATATAATTGTATATGACTGACAATCTCTACACTCCCAAGGAGGGCAGACCGATGATACAGCATAAGATCATCATTTCCGATATAAACAGCCTGCTCGGGCAGGCAGGCGGGCTCTCGGGTGCGGCTTTCGCTGACACGAAAACGCTCACACCGCCCGACGACGGCGTGCTTCTCGTCGTGACCAACGACCACGAGACCGCACGCAAAGCCGTTTCCGACGAAACGGGAAAGGTCTATACCATTTTCGTCGAGGCGTATGCCGACGTTAAGGATATAGCAGGCAAACTGCTCGACATCCGCCACCCCGACGAACCCGCGGAACTGCTGGCGATAAGCGTTTCAAACGCCGTCGGAAAGATACGCAGCGAGCTCGACCTGTGGTTCTACAGACACACCCTCGAGACCACCATCGACACCGTTCCCGATATGCTCTGGTACAAGCGTCTCGACGGCATACACATGATGGTTAACGACGCCTTCACAAACATCGTCCACAAATCAAAGGAGGACGTGGCGGGCAAAGACCATTTCTACATCTGGGACGCTCCCCGACCCACCGAAGGCAACGAATTCACCTGCGCCGAGAGCGAGGAGATAGCCATCAGCACGGGTCAGACCTATATCTGCGACGAACCCGTCAAGACCCGCGACGGCATGATGCAGCTCGTCACCTACAAAACGCCGCTGTACGATAAGTTCGGCACGGTTTTCGGTACGGTGGGCGTGGGTCACGATGTCACCAATTTCAGCAGGATGGGCATCGAACTGTCGATACTCATCGAGAATATGCCGTTCCCGATGACGATATTCTATTCCGACTGGAAGATACTGAGGATGAACTCCCTTTTCAGGGAAATACTCGGGGATGACTACACCGACGATTTCGACTACAAGAGCTGGAAACTCACAAAGCCGATACCCGCAGGCACTCAGCACGCCGACCCGAAAAAACATTCGGTGACCCGCGAATACCGCGTGGAAGTCGGCGGCGAACTGCGCTCGTATATCTTCACGGAGCTTGAGATACACGACTTCTTCGACAATATCACGGGCTATCTCTGCACGATGCAGGACGTGACCTATCAGCGCGCCTACGAGAATTCGATAATCAAGGCGGCGAATACCGACATACTGACGGGTATGTACAACCGCAGGTATTTCTATCAGCTGCTCGGCACAAGACGCGGACTGAGATATCACCTCATATATCTCGACCTCGACCACTTCAAGCAGATAAACGACAACTACGGTCACACAGTCGGCGATGAGGTGCTCGTCAAGACCGCCGAGCTGATACACGAACATTTCCCCGACGCTATCTCCGCCCGTCTCGGCGGCGATGAATTCGCGCTGGTGGATGACCTTCACTCGGCAGACTACCTGACAGTCCAGTGCGAACGTTTCAGAGACGATGTCGAAAACTCCTTCGCAGAGTACGACCAGGGGACGTCCGTGAGCATCGGCATAAGCTACAACGACGGCACAACCAAAAACATCGACGAACTTATCCACGAAAGCGACGAACGTATGTACACCCAGAAACGCTCAAAACCCAAGTGACGCATAGAGAGTGCGGGTCTTGACTGCGGGAAAGCCGCCTTAGCTTCGCACGTCCACGGCTAGAAGAAAAGTTCTCCCCCAGACCCCATTCCAAAGACTTTTAATATATCATTTGTCGGATGTGGAGGGAACGTCTGACTTTCACCGCTTCAAGAGATATGTTCTATTTTTCCAAGATGGCTATGTAGGGCGGGGGCTTGCTCCCGCCGTTTTTTTATGCCTTGAAAACGCACATCACACCTATCCAAAAGATATCCGTCTCTTTAAGGCAACACCGCACAACAACCGGCTCGCGCCTTTGCACGTCATATGCCGTATCAAGCATAAGCTTGATACACATATTATTCCGTCAGATTGCCCAAATTCTCCTTGACTTGCGTCAGCAAGCCTGCGTCGAATTTAGACAATCTGACGAAAAATCTGTGGCACCAGCTTCGCTGGTGCGGCGCATCTGACGCACAATGGTCGTGCGGTATTGCCTTAAATGTCGAGAGCCTGTCTTCTGAATCACATCTATCGGATGACAATATTAAAAGTTTTAGGAAAGGGGTTCCCACAAGAATCCCCGCACTCGTGAAGCGAAAAAAATCGTCAAAAAAGTTTAAATATGTATTGACGATTGTGACAAAATATGTTATAATTTGTATAACAGGTTTGTGTAAATTCTGCAATTGATTCAGGAGGTACTTGCATGAAAAAAATACTTTTCGCTTCTTCCGAAGTTGTACCCTTTATAAAAACGGGAGGGCTTGCTGATGTTGTTGGCTCGCTTCCGAAATACTTCGACAAAGAGCATTTTGACTGCCGCGTTATCCTGCCGAAATATTCCTGCATAGCGCAGAAATGGAAAGACATGATGCAATATGTCACACATTTCTACATGGATTTTGCGGGTCAGAGCCAGTATGTCGGCGTGCTTGAGTGCGAATACGAGGGCGTACACTTCTACTTCATCGACAACGAGCACTACTTCACGGGGGACAAGCCCTACACCGACCACCACTGGGACGTTGAGAAGTTCATGTACTTTGACCGTGCGGTGCTGTCGGCGCTGCCTCTGCTCGAATTCCGTCCCGACATCATCCACTGCCACGATTGGCAGACGGGACTCATCCCCGTGTATCTGCACGACAGTTTCCAGGGCGGCGATTTCTTCCGCGGCATCAAGACGGTCATGACCATCCACAACCTGAAATTCCAGGGCAACGACAACGCCAAGCGTTTCATGTACCTGTCGGGTCTGTCGGCTTACTACATGACCATCGACAAGCTCAGAGTCGGCATCGACGGCAATATGCTCAAGGGCGGACTTGTGTATGCGGACGCCATCACCACCGTTTCCAATTCCTACGCCGAGGAGATAAAGACCGCGTTCTACGGCGAGGGTCTTGACGGTCTCATGAGGGCAAGGAGCAACGACCTGCGCGGCATCGTCAACGGTATCGACTACAACGAGTACGACCCCGTGACCGACAAGCAGATAACCGTCAACTACAACGTGAACGACGCTATCGAGAAAAAGCTCGAAAACAAACGCGCTTTGCAGGAAGAGCTCGGGCTCGCACACGACGACAACAAGTTCATGATAGGTATCGTCAGCCGCCTGACCGACCAGAAGGGCTTCGACCTCATCGCGTACATGATGGAACAGCTCTGCTATCAGGACATCCAGCTCGTGGTGCTGGGTACGGGCGAGGGCAGGTATGAGGATATGTTCCGCCACTTCGCGTGGAGATTCCCCGACAAGGTCTCCGCGAATATCTACTACAGCGAGGCTATGTCCCACAGGATATACGCTTCCTGCGACGCTTTCCTGATGCCGTCGCTGTTCGAGCCCTGCGGACTTTCACAGCTGATGAGCCTGCGCTACGGCACAGTGCCTATCGTCCGTGAAACTGGCGGTCTGCGCGACACGGTCTGGGCTTACGACGAGTACAACCACTCGGGCACGGGCTTCAGCTTCATGAACTACAACGCCCACGAAATGTACAACACGATAATGTACGCCCACTCGATCTACGTAAAGAACCGCGCCGACTGGAACGAAATAGTCAGACGCGGCATGAAAATGGACTTCTCATGGCAGGCTTCCGCAAAGAAGTACCAGGAGATGTACGACTGGATGACGCGATAACTTTTCAGAGTGCGGGTCTTGACTGGGGGGAAACCCGCCTTAGCTTCGCACGTCCGCCTTAGCTTCGCACGTCCGCCTTAGCTTCGCACGTCCGCCTTAGCTTCGCACGGCTAGAAGAAAGGTTCTCCCCCAGCCCCCCTTCCAAAGACTTTTAATATGTTGGAAGGGGGTTGTGGTTGGGAAGATAGACTATCACCGTTTTAAGAGGTGTATTCTTTTATTTTTGGTAATTTGGATATGTATGGCGGGGGCTTGCTCCCGCCGCTTTTTTTTGCTCTCATATATTGAACAGCTCAACGAAGTGTTTCACCACTCTTGAACGTCTTTTTGGCAAGGGGCAAGCCATGTAATGGAAGGATCTCAAACTTCCCGACCAACACCATATTTCAGAAGAAAATCACCCCTTGCCAAAAAGTATTAAAAGTTTTAGTGAGGGGGGTTTGGGGAAGACCCTTTTTCAAAAGGGTCTCCCCCAATGCCTGCCGCACTCTTTATGTCAGAAATACCAACAGACGGGTTAAAAATTTTATACCGATATCTTAATATTATCTTTAAAAAGTACTGGACATTTGCGTTTTTTTGTGGTACAATAAGAATGATATTTCTTTCAGAAAGGAAAGCATGATGTCAGATACCGAAAAGAAGTGTTTTAAGACCAAGATCGGCGGTCAGGCGGTCATCGAGGGCGTAATGATGAAAGGCCCTTACAAGATGGCGATGGCAAACCGTATGCCCGACGGTTCGATCGATATAGACGAATGGGACATGAAGTCCGGAAAGCAGATTCCCTGGTACAGGAAAACGCCTTTTGTAAGGGGGATCTTCAACTTTGTGGTGTCGATGATCGACGGCTACAAGTGTCTTTCGCGTGCCGCCGACAAGCAGATGACCGACGACGGCGAAGAGGAAATGACCAAGTTCGAGAAATGGCTGGACGACAAGTTCGGCGAGAAGATAATGCCTGTGCTGACCACCGTTTCGATGATATTCGGCGTGGGTCTCGCGATCGTGCTGTTCGTGTTCTGTCCTGCGGCGATAGTCAAGCTCATCGAGAAGCTGACGGGCGAACTGAACGCCGTACTCAAGAACGTCATCGAGGGTCTTATCAAGATAGCGATATTCATCGGCTACACAGCGCTGACTTCGCTGATGCCCGACATCGCAAAGACCTACGAGTATCACGGCGCCGAGCACAAGACCATCGCCTGCTACGAGAGCGGCGACGAGCTCACCCCCGCAAACGTGATGAAGCACACCCGTTTCCACCCGAGATGCGGAACGAGCTTCATTTTTCTGGTACTCTTCATCAGCATACTCGTGACATCGGTGTTCCATGTCACCTGGGATAACTACCTGCTGAGAGTCGGCTTCAAACTTCTGCTGATACCCGTTGTAACGGGCATCGCATACGAGGCGATAATGCTCGCAGGAAAGCACGACAACATTTTCACAAGAATATTCTCCGCTCCCGGTCTCTGGATACAGAGGATAACCACGTCCGAGCCGAACGAGAGCGAGGTAGAATGCGCCATAGCCGCGATGAAAGCGGTAATACCCGAGGACGGTGAAGCAGACAAATGGTAAACTATTCTTACAACGATATGATACTCAGCCTGACCGACAAGCTTGCTTCGGCAGGCATCACGAATGCACACTGGGAAGCAAGAGAGCTGGCAGGTTTTGCCTGCGGCTTCAACTGCCGCGGAAGATTCGACAGCAAGACCCTCGCGGATGAGTCGCAGATAAAGCAGTGCGCCCTGCTCCTCGCACGGAGACTGACGGGCGAACCGTTGCAGTACATCCTCGGCGAGTGGGACTTCTGCGGAAGCACCTTCGAGGTGGGTCACGGTGTGCTGATACCGCGCTCGGACACAGAAACGCTCATTGATACGGCTCTGAAACAGTTCAAGGACGAGAGCGGCATCACAGTTATCGACCTGTGCGCAGGCACGGGATGCATCGGCATCACCCTCGGCGAAAAACTCGACTGCAAAGAGGTGTACTGCGTGGAGAAGTACGAAACGGCGATGTACTTCCTGAACCGCAATATCGAAAAGCACGGCTCGGCAGTCAAGGCGGTCAACGCTGACGTTACCGACCCCGCAAGCGTAAAGCAGTTCCCGAAGGCTGACCTTATCGTGTCGAATCCGCCCTACATCAACGCCGAGGACATGAAGCATCTTCAGCGCGAGGTCACATTCGAGCCGAAGGAAGCCCTTGCAGGCGGCGAGGACGGCTTCGATTTCTACAGGGCTATCGTGCGCCTGTGGAAGGATAAGCTCAAGGACGGCGGCGTCATGATGTTCGAGATAGGCGCAGGTCAGGAAGACGAGGTCATGGAGATAATGATACAGTCGGGACTGAAAGACGTGCGCGTGCGCCGCGACATGGCAGGCATCAACCGCTGCGTTACAGGCAGACGCATCGAAAGCAAGGGTCATGTGAACCTCTACGACCAGCTGGACAAAAGATAACATCGGACAAACAAGTATTTTCAGGCACTTCTGTCAGGCTCTGACAGGAGTGCTTTTGTGTGCGGTCAGCTCAGCTGTTCTTCATTTACACAAAGTTTACACAATCTTCACCAAATAGGTCGCAGTTGAATAATCGGACGATATTGGGTGAAAAGTTTGTGCAAAATTACACTTTATCCCATTTGCATTTTTAAGCGTTATAGTGTATAATTATATAATGGACATACTGTGAGCAGACGCAGTTATCCTAAACTCAAAAGACGGGAAAGTGCCTATATGCTTTATTCTTTAATTTCAGGTTCAAGTTCAAGGGTCTATTCGATACTGTTGTTCGGCGTCAGTTTCCTGCTGCCGTTCTTCGCTTTTAAATACGGCATGAGATTTCTGCCGAAAGACCAGGGCAGAGAATTCGCTGTCAACGGCAAGCTCAGCGAGGGCAAGCCGAGAGGCGCGGGTATCATCATGTTCACATCCTTCGTGCTGTGCGCGGCGCTGTTCGTGCCGTTCAATGCCGAGACTGCCATCAATATGGTGCTGATTTACGCCGCCATGCTGACAGGCTTCTTCGACGACGCGGCAAAGAACCCCTGGGGCGAACTGAAAAAAGGTCTGCTCGACCTGGTGATAACCATCGGCGTTACCGCGAACTTCATGTGCCATCACTCGACTAATATCACGATGTTCGGAAACAGCTTCCATGTGCCTGCGGCAGTGTTCGCGGTGCTCTGCATGGTGCTCGTGTGGGCAAGCATCAACGTCACCAACTGCTGTGACGGCGTTGACGGCCTCTGCGGAATGCTCACGGCTTCATCCGTTGCGCTGTTCATGCTGCACGGACTGTCAAACTCCATGCGCTTGCAGTCGGACGTGCTCCTTATGGTGCTCCTCGCGTACCTGTGGTACAACTGCTCGCCCAGCAAGATACTCATGGGCGACGCGGGTTCGAGAGCGCTGGGCGTATACCTGGCTCTGCTCGCACTCAACAGCGGCGACCCGTTCCTGTTCATCTTCTTCTCCAGCGTGATAATCGTGGACGGCGGACTCGGACTGCTGAAACTCTCGGTAAGACGCTTCCTGAAAGTCACCGATTTCATGGACGGCATCCGCACTCCTATCCATGACCACTGGCGGAAAAATCTCGGCGTGAGCGACACTCAGGTCGTCATCCGCTTTACTATAATCCAGCTCGCGATAGGTCTCGCGGCAGTTTATTTCATCTGATATAACGAAAAGAAGAGGTCGTAAACAAAATGATAGGATTTTATAACTGGTCGGTCGTGCTGACATATGTCGGATTATTTTCGTCGGTGTTCGGCATCACCTGCATTTTCGAGCATCATCCGTCGCTCGCTTTCATTTGCCTGCTGGTGTCGGGCGTGTGCGATATGTTCGACGGAAAAATAGCCCGCGCCATGAAAAACCGCACCCCCGATGAAAAAGTTTTCGGCATACAGATAGACTCGCTCTGCGACCTGGTGTGCTTCGGCGTGTTCCCCGCGATCATCGGATACAGCTACGGCTTTAATCACGGTCTCGGTCTTATTTCATCGTATATGATCGTACAGGCCGCGGTCATCAGACTCGGCTACTTCAACGTTACCGAAGAGGAACGCCAGCGCGTCTGCGCAGAACCCCGCGACAAATATCAGGGTCTCCCCGTTACAACTGTCGCCATGTTCCTGCCCCTCCTCTACCTCGGCAGACAAAACATCCCCCGTGAGGCATTCCCATACGTTTTCCAGCTCCTCATGATAATTATTTCGGTTCTGTTCGTCCTGAACATAAACGTAAAAAAATTCTCGGTAAAAACCATAGTGCTCATGTTCATGATGGCAGCCCTCATCGTCCTCAGCTACATCAAGTTCCATCACTGAGCGCTTTGATCACCGGGGGAGTCTTTCCTGTGGGAAACCTTTCTGAAGAAAGGTTCTCCCCTTGCCAAAAAGTATTAAAAGATTTAGTGAAGGGGTCTCCCCCAAGAATACCCGCAGTACACCACAACAGGAGGTCTACTTATGCGTATAATCGACAGACAGGGCAACGAATACGACAGCGCCGACAAGTTGCAGGACAAGCTCGGGAAGATGTACGGCTCGGCTTGCGGCAGAGCCGTTATGAAGGCTGTCACCAACCCGATAGTCAGCAAGATCGGCGGATGGGCGCTCAGCACGGGCATCTCGGCGGCGGCTGTTGACTACTATGCGGAGAAGAACGGCATCGACCTGTTCGACTACGAAACGGCCGAATACAAGAGTTTCAACGACTTTTTCACGAGAAAGATAAAGAGAGGCAGAAGGCTCATCGACTCCGACCCGAGCGTTCTGGTCTGCCCGTCGGACGGCAAGGTCACGGCTTACGAGATAGCGAAATCAGATATGTTCGTGGTGAAGAACAGCGTTTACAGTGTGCATTCGCTGCTGCGCGACCGCAAGCTCGCGGACAGGTTCGCAGGGGGGACGGCTGTCATCATCCGCCTCACTCCCGACGACTATCACCGCTACATCTATCCGTGTTCGGGACTCAAGAGCCGTCAGCGAAAGATAGAAGGCTCGCTCCACGCGGTGAGACCGCTGATAAACGAGTGCGTGCCCGTTTACAAGGAGAATTCCCGCGAGTACTGCCTGATCCGCAGTGAAGTGTTCGGGGACGTGGCGATGATAGAAGTCGGCGCCACGATGGTCGGCAGGATAACCAACTACGAGCAGGGCGCTTCACCCGTGTCGAAGGGCAGGGAGAAGGGCAGGTTCGAGTTCGGCGGTTCGACGATAATACTGCTGCTGGGCGGGAAGGTAAAGGTCTGCGAGGACATACTTGACGCCACGAAGAACGGCTGCGAGATGAAGCTGAAACTCGGCGAAGCCATCGCGGTCTGCAAACAGGAACCATGAAATCCCGATAAAAAAGGAAAGAAAAAGATGAAGCGATACATATCCGACTTCGGTCGGTTCGACAGGGAAAATGCATATTACGGCGACGACCTCGGCGCAGTTACCATAGGCGAGATAACGACTTTCCGCGTGTGGGCGCCGTTCTGCACGGGAGTGTACCTCAACCTCTACACAGGCGGCACAGGCAATAACAAGATAGAGACACTGGTCATGCGCAGACAGGACAGGGGCGTGTGGTCGGTGGAGCTCATGCACACCTGCTACGGGTATTACTACACCTACACCCTCGAATACGAGCACAGGGAGTACGTGGAGACCATCGACATCTACGCAAAGGGCTGCGGTGTCAACGGCGACAGAGGTTTCATCCCCGATTTTTCGGAGCTTGAACCGAAGGACTGGAACGAGACTCCCCGTCCCGTCTGTGAGAACGCGGTGGACGCCGTTATCTACGAATGTCATGTCCGCGACTTCTCCATCTCCGAAAACAGCGGTGTGCCTTTTGAAAAGCGCGGACGCTTCGAGGGATTTACCGTCGAGGGGACGAGATACGAGGACATAAAGACCTGTCTCGACCACCTCAAAGAACTCGGAGTTACGCACGTTCAGCTCCAGCCTGTCAACGACTACGCCACCGTTGACGAGTCGAAGCCCTACGCAGGCAAGTACAACTGGGGCTACGACCCGAAGAACTATATGTGCCTTGAAGGCTACTACTGTTCCGACGCGGAAGAGGGCGAAAAGCGCATCCTCGAATTCCGCGAGCTGGTGACGGCTCTGCATAAGGCAGGCATCGGCGTCATCCTCGACGTGGTGTTCAACCACACCTACTTCACCGAGGACAGCGCGTTCCACAAGACCGTGCCTTACTACTACCACCGTCTGAACCGCGACGGCGTGTTCTCGAACGGTTCGGGATGCGGAAACGAGACTGCTTCCGACCACGCCATGTACCGCAAGTATATGATCGACGCGCTGAAATTCTGGGCGACCGAGTACAAAATAGACGGCTTCCGCTTCGATCTGATGGGTCTGCATGACATCGACACGGTCAACATCATCCGCGACGAGCTGGACAAGATATATCCGCCCCTGCTGATGTACGGCGAGGGCTGGACGGGCGGCGAATCGCCTTACCCCACCGACAGGCTCGCGTACAAGTGGAACAGCTACAGCTTCGGACGCGTGGGACTTTTCAACGACAACCTCCGCGACGGCATCAAGGGCAGCACTTTTGAGCTGCGCTCCACGGGCTTCGTCAGCGGCAGCGACCACGCGATAATCTCGGTGAAGAGAGGTATCGCCGCAAACAGCCGCTACCGCGCTTTGCAGGGCATAGCCGACGACCTTTGCTGGGCGTTCACACCCGCACAGGCGATAAACTACTGCGAAGCTCACGACAACAACACCCTCTGGGACAAGCTCTCCATCAGCGCCGCCGACCGCACCCCCGAAGAACGACGAAAGATGGATAAGCTGGCGGCGGCTATCGTGATTCTCTCACAGGGCGTGCCGTTCATTCAGCTGGGTCAGGATTTCCTGCGCTCGAAACCGAAGATACTCCCCGAAGGCGTGGAACGCAACGAGTTCAACACCTTCGATGAAAACAGCTACAACGCCCCCGACGAGACCAACATGGTGCGCTGGGAGGAAAAGAAGAAAAACTACGACGTGTTCCTGTGGTACAGGGCGCTCATCGCACTCCGCCGCTCGTCGCCGCTGTTCAGGCTGCGCACCTGCGAGGAACTCGACGCTCACCTGCACTTCCACAACAACACCGACATAATCGCGTTCGAGCTCATCGGCACCGAAGAATGTTACTTCGTGGTGTTCAACCACCGCCGCGAAGAACGCTACGTGAACCTGCCCCACGGACGCTTCTACAAACGCCTCGGCGAAGACGGCAAGCCCGAATACAAACGCTTCGAGGGCGGCGTCCACGTCCCGCCCATCAGCTGCGCTGTCTACAAACGGCTTTGATTTTTCCGGGGAAACCCGCCTTAGCTTCGCACGGCCGCCTACGGCTAGAAGAAAGATTCTCCCCCAGCCCCCTTCCAAAGACTTTTAATATGTTGGACGTTTGTTGTGACATGAGATGCCAACTGAAAATACGCTCAAATTGTGCGTTACCCACCATTGAACGTCTTTTTGGCAAGGGACGTGCTATATAGTAGAAGAACTACAATCTTCCCGACCTATACAAAGTAAGGCAGAAGCACCACAAGCCAAAAAGTATTAAAAGTTTTAGTGAGGGGGTTTGGGGGAAGACCCTTTTTCAAAAGGGTCTCCCCCAATTTTCTCCCCCAAAATTACGTTTAGATCTGGAGTTTTAGATATGGCTTTTGAGATTGAGAGGATCGAAGACGAGGCGCTGGCGGCGCTGCCTCGTGGGGCGAAGGTTTCGCCGGCGGGGCTCAGGCTGATAAACGTGACGTACGTCGGGTTTGACGGGGCGGCGCACGAAGGCAGGATGATATGTGCGAAGTCGCTTGCTGCGGAGCTGACGCTCATTTTCAGGGAGCTTGCGCAGGCGGCTTATCCGATAGAGCGGATAGCGCTTTCGAGCGAGTTTGACGGCGATGACGACAGGCTTATGGCGGGAAATATCAGTTCGTGCTTCAACTACCGCACCGTTGCGAACACCGATACGCTGTCGCTTCATGCGCTGGGTCGGGCGGTGGACATCAATCCGCTGTACAACCCCTACATCCAGAAAGGGGTGATAATGCCGCCGAACGGCGAGCCTTACGCCGACCGCACGAAGCCGTTCCCCTTCAAGATTGACCACGACGACCTTGCATTCAAGACCTTCGCGAAGTACGGCTGGAAGTGGGGCGGCGACTGGACGGACGATGTTGACTACCAGCACTTCTACAAGCCCGAGGCGCGGATTGTCAGGGCTGTCCGCAGGATATAACGGGAGAATGTGAATTTTTTTCGGTATCGCTTGACAAACTGAAATGTCGGTGATATAATTGTGGTATATGGTATAATGGCTATGACGGAGAGAGTAGGCTGCTTTTGAAAGCTACAGCGAGCTGCGGAGAGTGTGAGCGCGGCGTGAGTAGGAGCTTCTCGAAGATCACTCCCGAGCTGCGCACCGAAAGAAAGTAGGCTGCGCCGCATTTCCTGCGTTATCGGGAGCGTGTATGTCGGTACATTGTAAAACGGTGGTATAACGAGAGCATTATTTTACGCTCCCGTCCTTTTTACGAGGACGGGGGCTTTTTTAGATTTTCGATTTTGGAGAAACGATATGCCGATCAATGCTATTATTTTGCTTTTAATGTCTACGGTCGATCTGGTGCTGGTGCTGGTGCCGACGCTTATGACCGTCAGCCGCAGGAAAAAGCTCGAAGAATATGATTACGAGACCGACGCTGAGGTCACAAGTATGGATCTTCAGTCGATGGAGGCAAAACCTCATGTAGGTCCTCAGACGAGGATGTGGGTGCCGACCTTCACTTACAGCTGCGGCGGACATAAGTTCGTCCACAAGAGCCATGTGGGTATGACCGAAAAGACCTTTGAGGTCGGGCAGAAAGTGCCGATAAAGGTCAGCTCCGCAGACCCCACGAGATTCGTGCTGGTAAAGAGCCGCGCATTCACTCTCGCGACAACTATACTCTGGATAATGGCAGGGTTCTTCATCGCGGGGACGATAGCTTCGGCTGTCCTGCTGAACAGGCTGGGATAAATCAAGGGAACAATTATAATCTATATATACCGAAAGGAATGATCGCTTTGTACAAGAAAGTCGATACGAATCTCAACTTCGTTGAGAGAGAAAAGCAGGTCGAGAAGTTCTGGGACGAGAATAAGATCTTTGAAAAGAGCATCGAGACCAGAAAGCAGGGTGAGAGCTACGTTTTCTACGACGGCCCCCCGACTGCTAACGGCAAGCCGCACATCGGACACGTTCTGACCCGTGCGATCAAGGACATGATACCCAGATACCACACCATGAAAGGCGCTATGGTGCCGAGAAAGGCGGGCTGGGATACTCACGGACTGCCCGTTGAGCTGGAGGTCGAGAAGATGCTCGGTCTCGACGGCAAGGAGCAGATCGAGGAGTACGGTCTTGAGCCGTTCATCACAAAGTGCAAGGAATCGGTATGGAAATACAAGGGTATGTGGGAGGATTTCTCGGGTACTGTCGGCTTCTGGGCTGATATGGAGAACCCCTACGTTACCTATCACAACAGCTTCATCGAGTCGGAATGGTGGGCTTTAAAGCAGATCTACGACAAGGGTCTGCTGTACAAGGGCTTCAAGATCGTGCCCTACTGCCCGAGATGCGGAACTCCCCTTTCCTCTCACGAAGTTGCACAGGGCTACAAGCTCGTTAAGGAGCGCTCGGCTGTCGTTCGCTTCAAGATCGTGGGCGAGGAGAACGCTTACTTCCTCGCATGGACGACCACACCGTGGACTCTTCCCTCGAACGTTGCGCTCTGCGTTAACCCGAACGAGACTTACTGCCGCGTAAAGGCTGCTGACGGCAAGGTATACATCATGGCTGAGGCTCTGCTGGACGCTGTTCTGTCTCCGCTCGCCGAGGACGGCAAGCCCGCATATGAGGTCATCGAGACCTATAAGGGCACCGACCTTGAGCGCATGGAGTATGAGCCGCTGTTCAAATGCACAGGCGACTTCGTTGCAAAGCAGGGCAAGAAGGGTCACTACATCGTTTGCGACACCTACGTTACCATGTCCGACGGTACGGGTATCGTTCACATCGCACCTGCATTCGGTGAGGACGACGCAAATGTCGGCAGAAAGTACGACCTGCCCTTCGTTCAGTTCGTTGACGGCAAGGGCTGCATGACCGAGGAGACCCCCTATGCAGGTCTGTTCGTGAAGAAGGCTGACCCCGAGGTGCTCAAAGACCTCGACAAGGAAGGCAAGCTCTTCTCCGCCCCGAAGTTCGAGCATGAATATCCTCACTGCTGGAGATGTAATTCTCCGCTGATATACTACGCGAGAGACACCTGGTTCATCAAGATGACCGACGTTAAGGACAGACTCATCGCAAACAACGCTACCGTTAACTGGATACCGCCCAGCATCGGTGAGGGACGCTTCGGCGACTGGCTGAAAAACGTTCAGGACTGGGGCATCTCCCGTAACCGTTACTGGGGTACTCCGCTCAACATCTGGGAGTGCGAGTGCGGCTGCCGTCATTCCATCGGCTCCATCGAGGAGCTGAAGTCCATGTCCGACAACTGCCCCGACGATATCGAGCTGCACCGCCCGTACATCGACGCTGTCACCATCAAGTGCCCCGACTGCGGCAAGCAGATGAAGCGCGTTCCCGAGGTTATCGACTGCTGGTTCGACTCGGGCGCTATGCCCTTCGCACAGCACCACTATCCGTTCGAGAACAAGGAACTCTTCGAGAGCCAGTTCCCGGCTGACTTCATTTCCGAGGCTGTTGACCAGACAAGAGGCTGGTTCTACTCGCTGATGGCGATAAGCACCCTGCTGTTCGACAAGGCACCTTACAAGAACGTTATCGTGCTGGGTCTCGTTCAGGACGAGAACGGTCAGAAGATGTCCAAGTCCAAGGGCAACGCAGTTGACCCGTTCGAGGCGCTCTCGACCTACGGTTCGGACGCTATCAGATGGTACTTCTACACCAACTCCGCGCCCTGGCTGCCGAACAAGTTCAACGGCAAGATCGTTACCGAAGGTCAGCGCAAGTTCATGGGCACCCTGTGGAACACCTACGCATTCTATGTGCTCTACGCCGACATCGACGGTTTCGACCCGACAAAGTACACACTCGACTACGACAAGCTGTCGGTAATGGACAAGTGGATCCTCTCGAAGATGAACACCATGATCCGCCTTGCCGACGACAACCTTGCAAACTACCGCATCCCCGAAGCTGCAAAGGCTATGCAGGACTTCGTGGACGACCTCTCGAACTGGTACGTCCGCCGCGGCAGAGAGCGTTACTGGTCGCCCGAGATGACTCAGGACAAGATCAACGCTTACATGACACTGTGGACTGCGCTTGTGAACGTCTGCAAGTGTGCGGCTCCGATGGTTCCGTTCATCACCGAGGAGATCTATCAGAACATCGTGAGAAGTGTTGACCCCACCGCTCCCGAGAGCATCCACCTGTGCGATTACCCGACTTCCGAGGAAGCGCACATCGACGCGAAGCTCGAAAGCGACATGGACGAAGTTCTCGACATCGTTGTTCTGGGACGTTCGGCAAGAAACGGCTCCAACAGAAAGAACCGTCAGCCACTTAGCGTTATGTACGTGAAGGCAGACCACGTTCTTGACAGCTTCTATGTGGACATCATCCGCGACGAGCTGAACCTCAAGGGCGTTGAGTTCAGGGACGACACTGCGGGCTTCGTAAGCTACAAGTTCAAGCCGCAGCTGAAGACACTGGGACCGAAGTACGGACGTTATCTGAACGAGATCAGGACGCTGCTTTCGGAGCTTGACGGCAGTGCGGCTTATGCCGAGCTTGAGAGCACAGGCAGTCTGAAGCTGAACATTTCTTCGGGCGAGATCGCGCTTGCGAAGGAAGATCTGCTGATCGAGACCGAGCAGAAGGAAGGATTCTACAGTCTGACCGACAATGGTGTGACGGTAGTTCTGGACACGAACCTGACCGAAGAGCTGATCGAGGAAGGTTTTGTGCGCGAGATCATCTCGAAGATCCAGACGATGCGTAAGGAGAGCGGTTTTGAGGTAATGGATCACATCAGTGTTGCCATTGCGGGAAGCGAGAAGCTGGCCGCGCTTTGCGAGCGCAATAAGGAGAGCATCTGTCATGATGTTCTTGCCGAGGAGATGACCTACACTGCCGACGGCGGCAAGGAGTGGGACATCAACGGTGAAAAGGTAACAATAGCAGTTAAGAAGCTATAATAAGAAGCCCCGAAGCAAAACTTCGGGGCTTCTTTTTCAAACGAAGCGTGTTCGCCAGGGCAGAAAAAAGTTTAGGAGGGGTCTGGGGAGACCCTTTTCAAAGGGTCCCCCGGCAGGGGCTCGGGGACGGTGTCCCCGCCCCGAGAGGTCGCTCTGAAAAAAAACACGCAAACGTCCCCACCAAGCATAAAATCGGCAAATCCCAAGAATAACGTCCAAAAAGGCGCAAAATGAAAAACCAAACCAACATAACAAGAACCCTCGATTTGCCGATTTTATTTTGCCAAAAGAGCGAAGTGATTTTTGGCAAAGTCCCCAAATCGCGTCAGCGATTCACCAGCCCTGCACAAACCTAGTGTTTTTTACATTGTCCCTCGTGATTTCTTGTCGCACCTTCGGTGCGATGGGGTGTTTCACTCGAATCGCTTACGCTCTCTCGCGAAAAAAAAATCGGCAAATCGGGTTGTTCTTGATAGATTGTGGGGGCTTTTCTTTTGATGTCTTTCGTGACGGGTTTTCGGGATTTGCCGATTTTATGTTTGGTGAGGGATGTTGGCGCTCTTTTCTTCAAAGCGACCTCTCGGGGCGGTGACGCTGTCCCCGAGCCCCTGCTGGGGGACCCTTTGAAAAGGGTCTCCCCAGACCCCTCCTAAACTTTTTAGTCTCTGGCGAACCCGCTTCGTTTGGTTGTTCTTTTTTTATTACATCTTTGCTCTTTCCTTCATTCTCAGTGAGTTGGAAAGGGTGCGCTTTCTGATTCTCATGCTCTTCGGTGTTACTTCAAGCAGCTCATCATCCGCAAGGAACTCCAGACAATCCTCAAGACTCAGATTTCTCGGCGGGATAAGCCTCAGCGCGTCATCCGAACCGCTCGCACGAGTGTTGGTCAAATGCTTCTTCTTGCAGACATTTACCACAAGATCATCCGACTTCGGCGATGCGCCCACGATCATTCCCTCGTAAACAGGTGTGCCTGCGCCGATGAACAGCTCGCCGCGCTCCTGCGCATTGTACAGACCATAGGTAACAGCTTCGCCAGTCTCGAAAGCGACCAGCGAACCGCTCGAACGACGCTCAATGTCGCCCTTGTGCGGCTGGTAGCTGTGGAACACGCTGGACATGATGCCCTCGCCCTTGGTGTCGGTCAGGAACTCAGACCTGTAACCGAACAGACCTCTCGAAGGGATAAGGAACTCTATTCTCATGCGGCTGCCTACAGGAGTCATCTGCTGGAGCTCGCCCTTGCGCGATCCCAGCTTCTCCATTACAGAGCCGACACAGTTCTCGGGAACGTCGATAACCAGACGCTCGATAGGCTCGCAGAGCTTGCCCTCGACTTCCTTGTACAGAACTCTCGGGGTCGATACCGCAAGCTCGTAACCCTCACGGCGCATATTCTCGATGAGGATGGACAGATGCATCTCGCCTCTGCCCGCAACGCGGAAGCTGTCGGTAGTGTCGGTCTCGGAAACTCTCAGCGAAACGTCCTTGAGAAGCTCCTTGAAGAGTCTGTCTCTCAGCTGACGGGAGGTGACGAACTTGCCCTCTCTGCCTGCGAAAGGCGAGTCGTTTACCGAGAAGGTCATTTCAACGGTCGGCTCGCTGATCTTCACGAAGGGCAGCGGCTCGAAGTGACCGAATGCGCAGATGGTATCACCGATAGTGATGTTCTCCAGACCGCTGATGCAGACGATGTCGCCCGCCTTTGCGCTGTCGCAGGGAACGCGGTTCAGACCCTCGATCTGATAAACGGTAACGATCTTTCCGCGGTACTCCTTCTTGGTCTGGTGGAAGTCGCCGACGGTAACTTCCTGATTTACCTTGATCTCGCCGCGCTCGATACGTCCGATAGCGATACGGCCGACATACTCGTTGTAGTCGATGGAAGAAACGAGGTACTGCATCTCGCCCTCTTCCTCAACTTCGGGGGCAGGGATATAGGTCAGGATCTCGTCCAGCAGGGGGATAAGATCCTCGCCGGGAACGTTCGGATCCATAGAAGCGGTACCATCACGGCCCGAGCAGTAGAGGATCGGGCTGTCGAGCTGTTCGTCGGAAGCGTCGAGATCCATGAGAAGCTCAAGCACTTCGTCGCCGACCTCACCGAGACGTGCGTCGGGGCGGTCGATCTTGTTGACAACGACGATGACCTTGTGGCCGAGTTCGAGCGCCTTCTGGAGCACGAATCTGGTCTGGGGCATGGGACCCTCAGCCGCATCGACCAGCAGGATAACGCCGTTTACCATCTTGAGCACGCGCTCTACCTCGCCGCCGAAGTCAGCGTGTCCCGGGGTGTCGATAATGTTTATCTTAACGTCCTTGTATTTGATAGAGGTGTTCTTTGCGAGGATGGTGATACCTCTTTCGCGCTCGATGTCGCCCGAGTCCATTACTCGCTCCTCTACCGACTGATTCTCTCTGAAAGTTCCGCTCTGCTTGAGCATCTCATCTACGAGCGTGGTCTTACCGTGATCGACGTGTGCGATGATAGCAACGTTTCTCAGATCCTCTCTTATCATACCTCTTACTTCCTTTCGATAATTACGCAATAACGCTGTTTTCCAAAATATTATTATATCACATTTTTCGGCAGAATGCAATAATTTCGCACCTACAAATTGTGCGCTTTTACCCTCTCTCATTTGTGGATAATAGCCAACGGGTAAAAAAATATTCCCGACAGGCTCACAATTTGTTAACCTGTCGGGAGATGATAGAATTTTTGTGTCTTTTCCAGCCTACTCGGTCACATCGGGAGTACCCGGGTCGAACTCACTCGACTGGGTCTCGGGGGGATCGGTGACAGGCGGCTCGGTCTCGGGCGGGTCTGTCTGGGGAGGATCGGTCTGAGGCGGTTCCGTCTGAGGAGGCTCAGTCTGAGGCGGATCGGTCTGCGGAGGCTCGGTCTCGGGCTCAGTCTGATCGGGTATCAGCTCATCGGGGAGCGAATTCTCCTTGGAGCTGTCGTCCTCGGAGCTGGAATCCTCTTCGGAGCTGTCCTCTTCGGAACTCGAATCTTCATCCGAGCTTGAATCCTCTTCGGAGTCCACCTTGGTATCCGCTTCGGGATCGGACATAGTTTCGGTGTCGATAGTGATCTCAGGCAGCGACTCTTCCTCTTTCAGGGTCAGAGTAACGCGGCTGCCTGTACTGCTGTCGCCCTTTCGTGCGAATCCTGCGATGTCGTCCTTCACGATGAGCAGCAGCACGATAAGTGCCACCAGCAGCGTAAAGATAATCGAGAGCACGATTATGACAGTCTTTTTGAACTTTGCGGCGGCGAGTTCTTCAAAGTCCTCATCGCCGTAGTAATAGTTATCGTCGTAATAGTAGTCGTCATCCTGCGGATAGTCCGCTGAATCCTCGTAATATCCGTCGTCGGGAGTCTCGTCATCCATCCTTATCTTTGAAAGGTCTAACATTTCCTCCTCGGGGCGTGGTCTGGGGGCAGGCTCTTCCTCCTCATATCCGAAGCTGTCCTCAGAGATCCTCGACAGGTCAAACGGGTCTTTTTCTTCGTCTGTCTGTGCGGGTCTGATAACAGGCTCGACCGATGCAGGTGGAGCAGGTCGTTCTGCCTGTCTGCGCTCGGGCTGTACGGGAGTTTTTGGTTCGGCAGGCATTTCGCGGGGCGTATTCTTTGTCTGTGCCCTTTGTTCGTTGCCATCAAAACCCTTCTTTGTTATGAAGAGCAGCGCACCGCAGTGCTTACAGGATATTGCATCAACGGGTACTTCCTTGCCGCAGTTAGGACAAGCTCTGGTCTGCATCCTTTCCCTCCGTCAATAAGTCAGAAAAATCAATAAAGCGAAACTGCACCGCTCTGGAGATCAACTCTGTAGATCTGTCCGTTGCCGTCGATGAACAGCATCTCAACGCCGTCGGTACCGCCGTAGTAGCTGTAGGAGTCGATACCGTTGTTGGAAGCGTAGGTGCTCATGATGGTCATTGCCTCATCCCAGCTGTAGTAAGCGCCTGCGGGCTCGAAGCCTGCGTCGTAGCTGTCGGTAGCGTCGGAAACAGAGCTGCTGTCGTCGGTGGAGAGGCTTGAATCACTGCTTGTAGTATCAGCAGCAGAGTTGTCAGCGATGCTAGAAGAATCGGCAGCGGAGCCGTTGCTCAGAGCCGAATCGGTGTAGGTCACGGGATCCGACAGCGAGCTGTTCGAGATCTCCTCGGGATTTTCGGAAATGGTATCATCGGTAACTGCGGGAGCGTAGCCCGAGTCATCGGCAGCGGAAGCATCCGCAGTTCCATCCGAAGCGGTCTGCGGGTCGGCAGCGCTCACGGTCTGGGAAGCCGCAGGCTTGTTGTTGATCGGAGCGGTAGAGGAAGTCTTTTCCTCGTTGCCGAAGCCGAACAGCTTGTAGCCCACAAATATTGCCGCGATGATGACCAGCAGGATACCCACCGTGATGATAGCAGTTATCATAAAGGTACGCTTGGGGTCGTACTCATCGGCAGCGATGTCGGCGCTTCTCGAAGTTTTCTTGGGCTTGAAGCCGAATTCCTGGAAGAACTCATCTTCGGAAAGCGGAGCCGCGCCCTGCGGTTCGCCGCCGTAGTAGTCCTGCTGCTTGTCGTCGTAGTATTCCTCGCTGTCCTCAGCGTAATAGCCTTCCTCGGAAGCGGGGCTCTCATTATCATAGTAATCGTCGTACTGAGCGTCATCCTCAGCCTTCTGCTGAGCCATAGCCTTCTTCACATCTTCGGGACTGAAAACTCTGGTCTTGTCCTCATCGGAGCCTTCTTCTTCCTCTTCGGGCTCGTCATAAGTCTCGGCAGCGGTCTCGGGCTCTTCGTAAACCTCTTCCTCAGCAGTCTCATCGGCTGCGTCGTCGGGCTCTATATCTCTGCCGTTCTCGTCGATAAGAAGGCGGTGGCAGAATTTGCAGATAATTGCTTCATCAGATATTTCCTTGCCGCAGAAAGGGCAGTTTTTTGTCTTCAAAGAGATCATATCCTTTCACATCTAAACTTCAATATGTAAACGCCGCGCCAAAAACGTGCCGAAAACGTTTTTATTTCTCCAAAAAACAAAAGACGGCATTTTTGTCCGTCGCGGCATAAATACTCATAGTAATATAATATCACATTTCCCGACAGATTGCAAGACATATCGGCAAAATTCATCAAATTATCATTTAATCCAAATGATGCGGGAACTTTTTTGGAACATTTTATACCAACTCACGAAAGCACGGCAGACGCTGTCACACGGCTGCCGTTCTCCCGCAAAGCGGTGTATTTACAGTATAATTTCGGCGAATCCGCTTTCGTCCCAGAACAGGCAGCGGTGTGCCGAACCGTTTTTCGGTATGGATACCGAACCAGGATTTATGCAGCGGACAGTCTTCCCGTCTGCTGTAGTTATCTTCTCGTCCTGCGGCACATGGGTGTGACCGTAGAGGAGGATGTCCCCGTCCGCCAGCTTCGGCAGCGAATCGGGATTGAAAATATGTCCGTGAGTGGCGAACACCCTTTCACCGTAGGCGCAGATATACGCGCTGTCACTCAGCACGGGGAAATCAAGCACCATCTGGTCAACTTCGGTGTCGCAGTTGCCCCTTACGCAGATCATTTTGTCTGCAAGGGGATTTAGCATTGCTATGACTTCCTTCGGGGCGTAGCCGTCGGGAAGGTCGTTTCTCGGGCCGTGGTAGAGTATGTCGCCCAGCAGAAGCACCCTTTCGGTGGAAAGCTCGCCTATCTTCGAGACGAGTTTTCCGCACCAGAATGCCGAGCCGTGGATATCGGATGCGATAAGTATGCCCATCAGCCCTGCACCTCGTTAGCGAGTGCCGCCTTGAGCGCGTCGTACTCGGGCTTGATGACCGAGTAGAGGTTCGTGCCTGCGGACTTGCCGAAATCCTTGATAAGGGTCAGGTAGAGCTTGTGAGCCGATTCGGAAACGATAATGTCCTTTGCGATCTCGTCGAAGCGGTCAGCGTCGGTCATGCCGTCGGTAAGCTCGTGAAGTCTGCCGACACCGTCGTCGATGACCGCAACGGGAGCAGGTTCAGCCTTCTTCTTGCGTGTGCGCTTGGGCTTTTCGGGAGCAGGCTCTGCCTTTTCCTCGGCCTTGGTTTCAGCCTTCGGTTCGGTCTTTGCCTTAGCCTTAGCCTTTGTCTCCGACTTAGCCTTGGTCTCAGCCTTAGCCTTCGGTTTCTTCTCTGCCTTTGGCTTCTTCTCGGACTTCTTCTCCTCAGCCTCGGGCTTGATGAACTTTGCGAACTCTTCCTTTACGATAGCGTAAAGCTCTCTGCCGCGGTTGCGGCTGTATCTCTGCATGAGATTGATGTAGAGCTGACGGCTGGTCGCCGAAACGTTCATCACCGAGATGACTCCCGAGAACTCGTCGGCGGTAGCCTTGTCATCGAGCAGCTCGTGGAGCTTTTTCTTCATGGCGTTATCGACCTTCTTAGCCTCCGACTGTTCGGCAGGCTCTGCCTTTTCGGGCACTTCGGTCTTGACGGGCTCAGCCTTTTTCTCCTCCTTGACGGGAGCGGCGGGCTGTGTCTGCTCGGGCTTGTTCTCCTGCTTTACGGGCTCGGGTTTCTTCTCGGGCTCTGCCTTCTTTGCAGGTTCGGGTTTCTTCTCGGGCTCGGACTTCTTTGCAGGTTCAGCCTTCTTCTCGGGCTCTGCCTTCTTTGCAGGTTCAGCCTTCTTCTCGGGCTCTGCCTTCTTTGCAGGTTCGGACTTCTTCTCGGGCTCTGCTTTCTTTGCAGGCTCGGGCTTCTTCTCGGGTTCAGCCTTCTTCACGGGTTCTGCGGAGGTGTTCTCGGGGAGCACTCTCTTGAGGAAGTAGAAGTGTCTCTTCACCATCGTGTAGTAGCGCGTGGAAGTCTGATTATCGAAGTGCTTCATCAGCAGATTGTGCAGTTCGAGCTTGCTCGTCGCGGTCATGATGCACTCTCTCACCTTGTCGATGTCGGGGTCGCTGACCTTGTTCATGAAGGTCTTGAGAAGTGCGTGCTTGTCGGCGGCTTCGGGGTTCGCGAGGAACTCGTCGAGCATCGGCTCATACATACCGATATGCGACTCGTCGGCGGTTATCATCGGCTGGGGAGCGCCCGGCAGAGTCATCTTCGGCAGCAGCTCGAACAGACCGAGCGCCTTCTTCGGCTCGTTGGCAGGCTTCTTGTCCGCCTTCTTCGCGGGCTTCCTGTCATCGGCGCGCTTATCCTGCTTCTGCTTGGGAGCGATGTTCTCTTTCAGCTCGGCAGTCTTTATGTTCGACTGCTTTGCAGGCTTTGCCTCGGGCTTTTCGTTCTGCTTCCTGTTCTTGGGCGCGATGTTCTCGGTAAGGTCGGAACTGCCGATCATACTGTAGATCATCGTCTGCGGAACGTCGATGGAAGCGGCAGTGCCGTCGGGCTTGCTGATCTCGATCTCGACCGAACCTTCCGATTCAGTGTAGCTATCTTCGGGCTGTTCCTCGGGCAGGTCATAGGGCTCGTCGGGCTCGGGGTCGTACTCGGGAACGATGTTCTTCTTGCCATAGTTCGCGTAGCTGACAGCCGCGTTGATAGTGCCCGTTCTGAACACCTTGCAGTCGGGGCTGTCGGCAAAAGTATTCTCCCAGAAATCGTGGAGCTTGTCGAATCCCTTGTCGTTCGAGATGATGAAGAGGTGAGTATTCTCATCCTTCGCCACCAGATAGCCCAGCAGTGTGGACAGCTGGAAATCGAGGGCGTTCTTGCCGCCGACTCTTACCTTTATATAGTCCACCTGTGCCTTTGCCTGCATGACAAGGCAGTGCATCTCAAAGCTGATGGTATCGGAATTCTCGCTGTAGAAAATAATGACGTGGTCATCCTCAGTCAGCTTGTCGATACCTGCGAGTCCTTTTGACTTAACGTTCTCAAAGTCGATAAGATATGTTTTCATAAGCGTTTCCTTTCGGAGCATACAAGGTCTATGCGGTGCATCACGCCGATGCGTCCCGACCCGTTATCTGCTCTTTTTTCTGCGGACCGCCAAAACAGCTCCCACGGACAGGAGTGCCGCCGCTCCGACTCCCGAACCTATCGCGATGTTACGGGTGCGGCGTTCCTTATCCTCTGCCTCTTTAAGACGCTTTTCCGTCTGATCCAGCTCATACTGCATAGCTGCCTCAGCGTCATAGTAGGTATAGCTGTACTCTGTTGTGGCGGAGTACAGTATATCAGCTATGAGCGCGTGACCCTGTGCGTTGGGATGGATATCATAATCCTCGATATTGGTCAGTTCCTTTGATCTGCCCACGAACTGTTCCGCAACATCCGCAACGACATACTTCTCTCCGTTATCGGAGCATTCGCTGATAGTATCATTGAGTCTGCCTATCTTCTCCACGCTCATGGAATTGAGCTTTGAGATAGGGGTATCCTCAAGAGGGTTGTAAAGCGTCTGAACGAATATCCTGCCTTCGGTACGATCATCGAGTTCGGCTGCGATCTCGGGCATATTCTCTGCAAAGCCGTCGAGGTCGCGGTCGAGGTCTTTTCCGAGGTCGAGGATGCCCCCGACCATGGTCGCGATACTATCGTCCTTTTTGAACACCTGCATGAAGGTATGCAGCATATCATTTCCGCCGATAGAAACAACAACGGCGTCTGCGTTCTTCAGCTTCTCATCAAGTTCGCCCGAACGCAGCATTTCGAGCAGTCCCTTCGAGGTCAGTCCGTCCACCGCAAAATTATCCATTGTGAAATCCGCCTGCGGGGGAAGCTCGGAGCCGTATACCTTCGACAGGATATTCGCGAAAGAGGCACAGGCAGACTTATCGGAAGACGAGTAGCCCTCAAGTCCGTAGCCTGTGACGATCGAATCTCCTAAGAACACGATATGAGGCGGAGCTTTCACAGTCACAACAAAATCAGGTTCTTTTTCCTCAGCATACACGCTCAGGGTACATACCGACACAGCAGCGCACGCCGCCGCAAGCGCGGTCATCCTTTTCACGAAAAAAGCACCATTCATCATAGCAAACATCTCCTTCTCATATAGTATCCCTATTTTATTATTTTACTATAAAATCTCACGATTGTCAATACTGATGCGAAGTTTTGCATAAATTCGGCAGGGTATTTCCATATAACGGAAAAAGAACGCCCGAAAGCTTTTTTCGCTCACGGGCGTTCTGTCACAGATATCTGCCGAGCTGTCTGCCCCATTCTTCCGTCAGCCGTCCGAGGTTCCAGGCGGCGTTGGCGGGGCTTGTGGAGGGCAGCGTCACCGCTTCCCTGCCCGTTATCTTCTGCTGATGCTTTCTGTAGAGTCTCGCCGCGGTGCCGCCGTTGACGAACACCGCACGTATATCCGCAGCCGAAAGTATCATCCCGATGTCGGTCGGAACGGCGTTTCGGATAGACGCGTCCGCCGACCCGATAATATCGCACTCGGCTATCACGTCCCAGACTGCTATGCCGTGTTCAAGGAGCATCCGCCGCTTTTCATCGACGGTCAGCGGTGTACTGCACCCGACCGCCGCGGCGGTCACCTTCCAGAAGCGGTTCTGCGGATGACCGTAGTAGAAGCCCTGTTCTCTCGACTTCACCGACGGCAGCGAGCCCAGTATCAGCACCCTGCTGTTCCCGTCGAACACGGGCTCGAAGCCGTGAACTACGTGTACGTACTCACTCACTCTGCGTCACTCCCCAGCCGAGGATGTTGAAGGTCTTGCCCTCGTCTCCCTCAGCCATGCTGACCTCTATCTCGTAGTCGGTCATGACGGGGTTGAGCGCGAGGAGTTTTACCTGACAGTTACCCCAGCCCGAAGGGTCAACGGGGTCGAAGTCCATCTCGTCGTAGACCTCGCCGTCGGCGGTGATCTTTATGTGCAGTCTGCCGCGTGTGTCGGTCGAGACCTCGTGGTAGAGCATATACACGAACTTGCCCCTGAATTTAAACACGGCAGGCTCGTTGGAATTCGCGTCGAAATAGTGCGTCCAGCCGTCGGTGAAGTGCGCGGTCTCGCTGCCCGTTTCCCACGAACCGAGGCTTTCGGGCGTAACGGAAGTATTGTCGTACATCACAACGCCGTCGTACCACAGCTCGGTCATGGGCTCGGCGGGATAAGTATGTTCTTCGGGGGTCTGTTCCATCACCTTGTCGAAGTAGTTGTTTATCATCTCGGCGACGAGGGCGTGACCTGCTTCGTTGGGGTGGCTCTGGTCGTCCGAGAAGTCGCGCCATGTCATCTTCCCGTTATCGAACATGAATTGCAGTGCGTCGCGGTAGGATATCATGGGCAGGCCGTAGTATTCGCCCTGTGCCTGCATATATTCCTGACAGCTGTGCCCCGACTCGGTGACCGAGAACACCAGCACCACCGCCACGTCCCGTTCGATAAGGTCGCGGAGTATGGACTCGTATGCCATCTGATAGTCGTTATCGTTTCCGTCGTTGACCGCGAACTCCACGAAGCAGATATCGGGGTCGGTGCTGAGCACGTCGCGCTGAAGGCGTATCACGCCGAGTTTCGAGGGGGTTCCTGCGATGCCCGCGTTGTTGTAGGTGACGTTCCCGCCCGTGCCGAAGGTATCGCGGATATGCTCGTAAGTCAGGTTCGCCCAGCAAAGTTCGGGGTTGCCGGGTGCGACCGTCATGCCTTCGGTTATTGAGCCGCCGAGGTAGGAGATATTGAGTTTTTCGCCGTTCTGTGCGGCTTTGAGTTTCTCCTGCATTTTGCTGACGTCGCCGAAAGAAGTCAGCGACCTGTCTATCATCGCCTGATGCCATTCCTCGTCTGTCTCTGGGAGCTTTTCGGGTTCGGAAGATGCGGTCTGTGTGCTCTCAGCGGTCTCCGATGCGGTGTTTTCCGCCGATTCGGTGGTGCTTTCCTTGTCCTTGCTTTCGCCCGACGCGCACGCCGAAAGTAAGAGTGCGGCTGTCAGCACTGCAAGGGTCGATTTTACTATGTTCATGTTTTCCTCCTGTATTGCGTCCTGTTTCGGACATGGGGGTTGATCGTCCTGTGGTTTCAGTATAGCATATTTCGGGGATGATTTCAAGGGTTTTTGGTTTTTGTGAGGCGTGGGGGGCATCGGTCTTGCGACCGATCGGGGTGTTTGACTCGAATCGCTTCGCTCTCTCGTCAAAATAAAATCGGCAAATCTGTTTGTTCTTGTTAGTTGGTGTCGGGCTTCTTTTGCAGGCGCCTTTCGGGATGTTTTTTCGGGAATTTGCCGATCTTATGTTTTGGAGCTTCTTTTGTGCGCTTTCGGGACAATGCAGGGTTCCCTATGTGCCTCCGGCGGCCGGGGGACCCTTTGAAAAGGGTCTCCCCGGACCCCTCCTAAACGTTTTTCTTCCCTGGCGTACACGCTTCGATTGTGGTATACCGTACGGGCTTTGCTGCATAAAATGTTTATTACGGACAATAATGACTGCATAGTTTTATTCAAGGAGAGTTTATCATGGGCTATGATATGACTTCATTTACTTCTCGCGGACGCGAGGTCATTACGGGCGCGGCTGAATGCGCGGGCGCCTGGGGACATACCTATATCGGCAGCGAACACCTCCTGCTGTCAATGCTCAGACTTTCGGGCTGTACGGCGGCTCATATCCTACGTAAACACGGCGTTACTCCCCGTAAATCCGATGAATGGCTCGAATACCTCGTCGGCAAAGGCACACCCTGCCGCACCGACCGCAGTGAATTGACTCCCGCCTGCTCCGCTATCCTCGGGAACGCCGTCGCCCTCGCACGCTCGGAACACACCCTGCCCTGCGGTACGGAATATATCCTCGCGGCTGCCGTCCGTCAGCAGGATTGCAGCGCCGTCAAGATGCTCCGCGGTATGGGCGTGAACCTCAACAGACTCTACTCCGACTGCGTGGGCGGCTCGGAACTCATCGCCGAACAGTCAAAACAGCCGCGGCTCAAACACCTCGAACAGTACGGCAGAGAGCTGACCTCACGCTCCGTCTGCTCCGCCTTCGACCCCCTCATCGGTCGGGATGAGGAGCTTCGGCACGTCGAGGAGATACTCTGCCGCCGCCGCAAGAACAACCCATGTCTCGTGGGCGAAGCAGGGGTCGGCAAGACCGCGATAGTCGAGGGGCTGGCGTGCAGGATCATGCTCGGCGACGTTCCCGAACAGCTGTCGGGGAAGCGCATCTTCGAGCTGGACATCACTTCCCTGCTCGCAGGAGCGAAGTACCGCGGCGACTTTGAGGAACGTCTCAAAGGCTGTATCGAGGAGACCGCCGAGGCAGGCAACGTCATCCTCTTCATCGACGAGATACACAACATCATGGGCGCAGGCGCGGCCGAGGGTGCGATAGATGCGGCGAACATCTTGAAGCCGCCGCTGGCGAGGGGAACGCTCCGCGTCATCGGGGCGACCACTCCCGAAGAGTACCGCACCACCATCGAAAAGGACAGCGCCGCCGATCGCCGCTTTCAGCGTGTGGAGATATGCGAGCCGACCCCCGAGCAGACGGTGGGCATTCTCAGGGGGCTGAGCGGACGGTACGCGGAGCATCACCACATCGCCATCGGGGAGAAGGAGCTTTCGCTGGCGGTAAGACTGGCGGACAGGTACATCACCGACCTGCATTTTCCCGACAAGGCGATAGACCTGCTGGACGAAGCGTGTGCGTCGCAGGCGGCAAAGCGCAGGGGGAGTTCGGCGGCGCAGTCGCTGGAGGATTATCTTTCGGGGCGGCTCGACCGCGAGAGTTATCTGGCTTCGGCTGGCAAGTATCCGCCGCTCCGTGCCGAGACCCTTTGCGAGACGGCGGCGCGGCGCACGGGCATCCCCTGCGGAGCGCTGTCGGAGGACGAGGGCGAACGTCTGCTTCGGCTGGAGGAAGAGCTGGGCAGAGAGGTCTTCGGGCAGGAGGAAGCCGTCGCGAGGGTGAGTGCGGCGGTGCGGCGTATGCGGCTGGGGCTCAGCGGCGGCGGCAGACCTTCGGGCAGTTTCATCTTCATGGGGGAGAGCGGCACGGGCAAGACACTGCTGGCGAAGACCCTTGCCGAGCGGCTTTTCCTGCGTCCCGATTCGCTGATACGGCTGGACATGAGCGAGTACATGGAGCGGCACAGTGTCTCGGGGCTGATAGGTGCGCCTGCGGGGTATGTGGGGTACGAGGACGGCGGCAGGCTGACCGAGCGCGTCCGCCGAAGACCATACTCGGTAGTGCTTTTCGACGAGATAGAGAAAGCCCACCCCGACGTGTTCAACCTGCTGTTGCAGATACTTGAGGAGGGCTGTCTGACCGACAGTTCGGGGCGGAGCGTCAGCTTTGCGAACACCTTCATCGTCATGACCACCAACTGCGGCGTGAAGGAGCACGACAGCCGAAAGAATGTCGGTTTCGGGGAGCGGCGCGGCGACACTCTTGCGGAGACGGGCATGGCGGAGCTGAAACGTCTGCTCTCCCCCGAGCTGCTGGGGCGCATCGACGAGATAGTGGTGTTCGGACGGCTGGACAGGGACGCGCTGACCCGTGCGGCGGCGAAGGAACTGGAGGGCTTGTGCGAAAGGCTCGGCAGTATCGGATGCACGCTGGAAGTCGGTGAGGGCTGTGCGGAAGCCCTGGCGGAGATGTGCGGACTCTCGGGGAGCGGTCAGGCGCGTGAACTGCGTCGGCTCATCCGCCGTCACGCGGAGGATAAGCTGGGCGAGCTGATACTGCGGCAGGGCAAGGGCGCGTTTTCGCTGACGGCGGCAGACGGGGAGCTGAGCGTTTCGCGCTCGATGGGCAAGGTCGCGGTGTGAAATCAGATTAGAGATAAGAGATAGAAAAAGGAACGAGCCGTGGGGGTTCGTTCCTTTTTGGGGTCATCCATCGTTTCTTTTGACTTAATGCACAAAGAAAAAACCGATCCTGTGTAACAGTTCACAAGTCTCTTGAAACTACATCGAAAATGTCGCCCGCCCCCTTGCAATCCAAGGCAAAATGTGGTACAATATCAGTAAATAAACCGTCCCGAACGGTCAAAGGAGGTTCATCATGAAATTTACTCTCACTGTAAAAAAGAAGCTCTCGAACGTCGAGTTCGGCGCGGCTGAGCCCTGCACCAACGTCTCCCCCGACGGCAGTTTTGAGGCTGACAGCCTGCCCTTCGCACGCCGCGACTGCAACGCCTACGTCCGCGCCTGGTGCGAGGGTCACGGGCTCAAAATGCGCACCCAGAAGGACTGGGCGAAGAATATGCGCACCAAGGCTCTCGAAAAACAGGTCATGGTGCAGAACGGCGACAAGCCCGAGACCTACGTTTTCGTTCTCGAAGGCTGACAGTGTGAGCCTGCCAAAATTGTAAACATTTTGCGAACAGTATTGACAGGCTCATTTTTATGTGTTATAATATCATAGTTGAATGCGTTGCTAGCTCAGCTGGATAGAGTGACTGGCTACGAACCAGTAGGTCGGGGGTTCGAGTCCCTCGCAGCGCATTACGAAAATCGCACGTTTCGGCAATAGTCGGGGCGTGTGTTTTTTTGCATAGATTTCGGGAATGTGCTGATTTAGCGTGGTTTTTGCGTGTTCACTGAGGTTCATATCCATATATAATCAGGCTTTGATTTTCGGATTTGTTTTGCGTTCCGGCTTCGGTCGGAACGCTTGTTTTTGTCAAGATCTGGTTCTCAGGGCACTTACAGGGCACTATTTTTCACTCCGGAATATGTAAACGGCACCGGAGTGCCGCTTTTGTGTTTCATATACTTATATTGTTTGGTCAGCCTGTCTTGTCCGGCGGCTTTCGTCGTAGCATTACGTCTGCTATCGTTTCGGCGGATATATCGTCGGCATCTTTGAGCATATGGGAATAATAATCGGTCGTAGTGCTGACCTTGCTGTGTCCTAAGCGCCTGCTGATGCTCACCGGGTCGATGCGGTTATAGCACATGACCGAAGCCATCGTGTGTCTGAACGCATGAGGGTTGATGTGCGGCAGATTATGCTTTTCGGAGAACTCATCGAGAAACCTCGTGACCGTATCGGGGTTCATCGGCTTGCCCTCGTTACCCACTTTTTCCTGGAAGAACAGAAAGTTTGTATCGTGCCAGCGGTCGCCGTATGCCGATTTCATATCTTCATACCACTTCTGGTACTCATGGAGCAGCTCCATGCTCTCCTGCGGGAGTTTGATGTAGCGTTCGGAGTATTCCGTCTTGGGCGTGTCCTCATAAACACCAATTTCAGGCGAGTAAAGCAGGTTGATGTGAATGTAGATTCGGCAGTTCTCCCAGTCAACCGCATCCCATTTCAGACCGCAGATCTCGGCACGTCTCGCACCGGCGACCATGAGCAGATGAATAATTGTCCGCCACTTTATCGGCAGAGTCTCGACCTCACGCATGATCTCGTCAAGTTCATCAAGCTCGAAGAAATTGATCTTCGGATGCTTGACTTTCGGCGGAGTTGCCTTTGATGCAGGATTTCATATCTTCATACCATTTCTGGTACTCACGGAGCAGATCCATGCTCTCCTGCTGAGGGCGAATTGCGGTCAGCTTCATGTGACCGATCGCCTCGTCCACTCGCGGCATCAGCTTTCGGTAGCCCTCGATCGTGCGCTGCTTGACACCCGTGCGCTCTTTCAGCGCGATGACGTACTCGGCATACTCGGAGAACGTCTGCTTGTTGTCAACGTCATAACCCTGTCTGCACTTTTTCTCGAAATCGACCGCCGTTTCGTTGAGCGCTTTCATGTTCTGCCGCTCGGTCTTTTTCGGGTCGGGCTTGAAGGTCATTTCGTAGGGCTTGAGCTTTTTGCCGCTCTTGTCGTAGCCCTTGTTGACCCT
>NZ_FPIR01000023.1 GCF_900119155.1 Ruminococcus sp. YE71
CTTTCATATATTCCTCCTTAGCTCAGTCGGTAGAGCATGCGGCTGTTAACCGCAGGGTCGTTGGTTCGAGTCCAACAGGGGGAGTTACAAAAAGCCCGCAAACACACGGTTTGCGGGCTTTTCACATATATGAATCTTCTCAAGATGAATATGAAACCGTTGTGATTTTCTACAATTTGATTGTCTGATATTTGTAGATTGTTACAAATCACTCGCTTGTCACTCAATTTCAGTTAACCGCAAATTCGAGTGTAATATTTTCATATTGCTTGGGGACGAAAAATAATGTATAATTTATCTGAAAGCATTATTAATGAAATCAGTGCCATCGCTTGTAGGTATGACGTTGAGAAAATCGTTCTTTTTGGATCACGGGCTAAGGGAACTAACTCAAAGACCAGCGACATCGACCTTGCTGTTTATGGGGGTAACGTTGCCATGTTTTCTCTGGACATAGAGGAAGAAGTCAGGACGCTGCTTATGTTTGACGTTGTCGATATGAACAGGGTAGTCTCTGCTGAGCTCAGGTCTGAAATAGAAAAATATGGGGTTGTCATCTATGAAAAAATATGAAAATTTTTGCAAGGCGCTTGGCAATCTGAAAATCGGCACACAGCTTGAACCGCCCTACACCATAGTTGAGCAGACGGGAATAGTCGGACTTTTCGAGATTTGCTTTGAACAGTCTTGGAAGCTGATGAAGGAATTGTTGGAGCTTCATGGCAGGCACGAGGCATCGAGCGGATCTCCGAGGCAGATAATAAAGATTGCTTTTCAGTCGGGAATGATAACCGATGAGGATGCTTGGCTTGAGCTTCTCGAGGTGCGGAATCTGCTTGCACATACTTATAGCGATGAGCAGACTCTCGATTCAATTAGAAAGATAAAGGCTGATTTCGTCTCGGTTTTTGAGAAACTGAAAAACGAGATAGATGATAATTGGCTTCTTTGAATGACAATATTTCAGCGCTGTACTTCCTGCTCGGAGGCACAGCGCTTTTTTCATATATTCACACTTTTAAGTTCCTGCATCATCGCAGGTCGATTTCTGTACCGAACACGCCAGTCTGCAATGATTTCTGCCACCACTTTTTTGCCGCCCTTGATCGTCAGCATATGCTTCAGTTCACCTGCCCAGTAAGCATAGGTAGTGCGTTTGGCAGTGGTTCTTGCTTCACGGTTCAGATGATCGGCATACAGCTTCAACATTCTATCGGGGTAGAGCTTGTTCAGCACATTTTCGTATTCTTTTGTGTATGACGTGGTGCCTTCCCTTTCAAGCTCTGCCATTAGTCTGTCGTACAGTTTTTCTTCGTTGTAAAGCTGCATGAGCGTATATGAAGTGTTTGCCTGAAATACTCTTTCCCGAACCGACTGCCATTCATCGGCAGGGTACAGCGTTTTCATTTCACAGAAATGATTGAGGATACAATGCCCGGTCACAAGCACCCACAAGTGCTCACGATATTTTTCCTCATTGCCAATATCTTTGTACAGCTCTTTGAGCTGACAGTGAAGCTCGCCTGCTGTCATGGGATTTGTAGTATAGTTTGCAAGAGAATCTTCAAGAATAGCTATAGCTTCTTCTTTTCTTTCCCGATTGAGATAGTAGTTCACAAGCACCTCACGAACAGAACGCTCGTCGTAATATTCTTTGCAGTATGCTAAATATTCGTTTTCGGTGAAATTCATTTGTTCCATCAGGTGGACGCGGCGGATTATCCAGTGCTTTTTGTGCCAATCATCGGATACGGATATTCTGTCGTCAACAAATTTCAGCTTGCAATCGAGGTATTCGGGTTCGTTGAAAGAATCAAAAATTATATTTTCGACATAGTCCTCCATGTAATCGATGACCCAGTCGCTGAGATGTGAGAGAAAGAAACTGAACATATCCCGTTTCTCATTCCCGTCGGCATATTCGAGTATATTCAGCCATGTATCAAGCATTTCACTGCCGAAGTAACTGAGTCCGCCGTCTGAATCGTCCATATCAACGTCAGAGACCTTTTTAAAAAGGCAGCAGCTTACCTCAAAAGCCGCTGTTGTGTAGCCCTTGTCGATAAGCCCGTTTATCTCGTTGTTAATAAAATCAACAGCGTCGTCAATAAAATCGTCGGCAGCGTAGTAATCAATAAATCCGTAGCGGTCGGTGTGCTTGTTGATAAGGCTGTTTATCCGCTGCTTGTATGAAGAAATATCAATATCATCCGAACTGCTGCTGACAGTAAGTGCAAAGCTGTCCAGCAGCTTTTTGTCTTTTTTCAGAGCGTTTATCAGAAACTCGCGGATGGTCTTTTCATCGGCATTGGAAACAAGCTCCTCGGCGTTTGTTTTGTGTTTTTTAGTCTGGTAGTTTGCTTTCGGCGCAGCTTCATAGGCATACATCACCGCAGCCATGTGCTTGCAATAATAGCCCTCGTCGGCATAAGGACAGGTGCAGTACATTTCGCCGACTTCATTATTGTCAAGCTCGATAGTGACCTCATATTCGTCGCTGCCGATCACGATTGCAGTTATCTCATCAGTGTCTGTCTCCATGTCCTCGACAAGTCCGCTTTCAAAATATTCTTTGCCGCGGTCGAGAATAACCTTCTCAAAATTGCGTTTCCATTCCATCATCACTCATTCTCCTGTTTACCGATGCACACGGTAGCTTATAATAGCGGAAAAGTTCGTCAAGCCAAGGACTGACGAACTTGTTGAAATATCTTAGTTTTTGAGACTAACTCGGAAGAAATGATTTTTCTAAAACCTTGCCTCGTCAGCCCGGCTGCCGGGCAGTTTGAGTTTATCCTGCCAAAAGAGATAGGTAAATCTGACGATAGATTTACCGTCGAAAAGGATATCGGAGAGATTACCAATCGAATATCAATTATGCAGCGATATACGGTTCTTTGGAAATGACGAAAATGGTCTCACATATACAAGCTTTCGCAAAGTCTGTGATTTTGAGAAATGCCGTCAGAGCACTATCTCAACACTTATATTATACACGATTTTGCGGTGTTTGTCAATGAAAAATGTGTGAAAAGCAAGATTTTACAGAGATTTTTTACGGAGGAATATATGAATAAGGGAACAACTTACAAACGAAAGGACGGGCGCTGGGAGTGCCGCATTCGTGTTGAAGATAAGAACGGGCATAAAAAATACCGCTCTTTCTACGGTAAAACGCAGGAAGAAGCGGAATACAAGATGATGGAGGAAACGGGCGGCAGGATAACCAGCGGTGAAAGTATAACGGTAATGACCGTCAGAGAGCTTGCGTGGGAATGGCTTTTTGTTATGAAAAACAGGATAAAGGACTCAACCGCTTCCAACTACCGCATGAAAATAGAACGCCATATACTGCCCGAATTTGGGGCTAAAGTATGCGCTTCGATCAAGACAAGGATGATCTCCGAGTTCATTCAGAAAAAGCTGAACCAGGGGCTTTCCGCAAGGTATGTGGGCGATATTATAACGGTGATGAAGGCGATGTATCGCTATGCAGCGAACGAATACAACATTACAAACGTTATCGAGGGTGTAGTGCTACCCAAGAAAGCGAAGCCCGAGATAAATATTATGACTGCCGAGGAAAAGCGAAAGCTCGTGTACTACATAAATACGAACCATAACGAAACGACTCTCGCCGTGGCGCTGTCGCTTTTTACGGGCATGAGAATAGGCGAGGTCTGCGCGCTTCGCTGGCAGGATATTGACATAGAAAAGCGTGTGCTTTACGTCAGACACACTATGCAGCGCATACAGAATTATGACGGCAGCAGCAAGACAAAAATCATCATAACAGAGCCTAAAAGCCAGTCATCCAAGCGTGAGATACCCATTCCCGAGTGCCTTGTGCCGATGCTTACGGAGTTAAAAAGAAAGCCCGACAGCTATGTGCTGACGGGAACGGGAACGCCTATTGAGCCGAGAACGCTGCAATACCGATTTAAGAGCATACTTAACAGGCTCGGGCTCGGCAGCTTCACCTACCATAGCCTTCGTCACAAAATGGCTTCAGAAGCCATAGAGATCGGATTTGACGTAAAAACACTTTCCGAGATACTCGGACACTCTTCATCTCAGATAACTCTTGATCGTTATGTGCATTCGTCTATGAGCCACAAAAAGTCCTGCATGGACCTCATGACGATGGGAGCTTAACGTAATTTGCCGTCAAGGAAAATACAAAAAGCCTGTAAAATCAGGCTTCTGAACAGTTTCGCCCTGAAATCACAGACTTTGCGAAAAGTCATAAACCCCACGTATTTATTATACTTTATCGACTTTCAAAAAGCAAGTTGACGGTAAAAATTTCGTCGGATTTCCTAAGCGGATTCTGAGGCGGTGCGGTATGAATATTTACACGGTGACGTTTTTCGGGCATAGGGAACTGCCGAATATGTTTGCGCTGGAGGAACCTTTGACCACGATCCTGCGGGAATTGATAAACTCAAAAGAGTACGTCGAATTTCTTGTAGGCAGGGACGGCGATTTCGATCAACTGGCGGCTTCAACTGTACGAAAGGCGATCGGTGACTACGCTTGCGGAAATGCGTTGCTGATACTTGTGCTGCCGTATGAACGGGCAGAGTACCGCGATAACCGTGAAAGCTACGAAGCCTATTATGATGAAATACAAATTTGCGAGGAATCCTCAAAGGCACACCCGAAAGCGGCTATCTTTGAGAGAAACAAGAGCATGATCGACAGAAGTGACCTTGTGATCTGTGCTGTTGAGCATAATAGCGGCGGAGCGTACAAGGCGGTGAATTATGCTGAGAAAAAAGGTAAGGATATCATAAATCTGCTTGCAAAATAAAAACGCCGAAATAGCGCTGATTCGGCTATCTCGGTTTGTCGCGAAATATGTTATATCGCGAATTGATGTAGTATAATAGGTGTTGCAAGAACAGCCTATTTAATGCTTTTTACAGTATATTATTATATCATTTATATTAATCATTGTCAAGCGAATAGTGATGATTTTGTGAATATGATAGAATTTACATGGGAATCGCGCCATAATTTGATAATTTTTTAGTTTGGAGGAAAACGAGATGGGTGTAGGAAGTACATATTTGCGCAGAGACGGTCGCTGGGAGTCACGGCTGTCGCTTGGGGTGTTTAACGGAAAACGTCGCTCAAAGTCATTTTACGGGAGTACGAAAGAAGAAGCGGAGAGCAAACTGATAGCGTCGGTCATGGCTTCGGTAGAGGTCAAATTAACGGAAATGACCGTCAAGGAACTGTGCGCCGAATGGCTGTCGGTCAGCAGTCACAGGGTCAAGGAGTCTACGCTGGCAAACTACCGTATGAAAATAGAAAAGCACATTATACCGCATTTTGGCGATACAATGTGCTGTGAGATCAGCTCTAAATCGGCGTATGGCTTCATGCAGGAAAAGCTGAACAGCGGTCTTTCTCCGCGCTATGTTGCCGACATCATGGTGCTGCTGAAAACGGTGTTCAAGTATGTTCAGAGGGAGTACAGTGTGTTAAATCCGTTCAATAATATCATTATGCCCAAAAGCACAAAACCAGAAGTAAAAATACTGACTGAGAGCGAGCAGAAAAAGCTGAAAGCATATTTGAAAAATCATAATAATCCGATAACGCTCGGGATCACGCTTGCGCTCGCTATGGGACTGCGCGTGGGCGAGGTCTGCGGTCTGATGTGGGAGGATATTGATTTCAGGAACCGCACGCTGACGGTCAGGCGAACCGTTCAGCGCATCTCGGTAAATGATGGAGAACACAAGACCAAGGTTATCATTTCATCGCCCAAAAGCCAGACTTCTGCCCGCGAGATTCCTATCCCTACGGGCGTTTTTTCTGTGCTCGAAAGTCTGAAAAGCGACAGCAGTCACTACATTGTGAGCGACAGCACCAAGCCTGCCGAGCCGCGAACGATGCAGTATCATTTTGCAAAGATCCTGAAAAACGTAGATCTGCCGTCAGTGAGATTCCACAGCCTGCGGCACGCGGCAGCATCGAATGCGATCGCAGCAGGGTTCGATGTCAAGACACTTTCGGAGATATTAGGACACAGCCGCATTGAGCTGACAATGAATCTTTATGTGCATTCCGACATGGACAGAAAACGCAAGCTGATGGACAAGCTGGGGTGGGCAGTTTAACGTCAGATGTCAGTCAAGAGTTGGTCGGTTAAAGTTCGGGAATGCTGATATTTCGGCATTTTCTGCGGGTTTGTTGTAAATTAACATATTTCGCGAGAATAATTCTCCACCCATTGACCCATAAACTGAGAAGGTGAGGCTATGATCCTGCATAAACACAACAGTGAAACTTATGCGAACATGGTGAGCCTTTTTCAGACGGAGCAGAGGGTCGCGGCGGTACAGCCGACGGGCACGGGCAAGAGTTATCTCATTATGCAGCTCATCGAGGATAATGCTGATAAACGCTTTGCGGTCTGCTCTCCATCGACTTACATATTTGAGCAGATGAAGTCGCTTGCTGACGAGAACAGGATTTCACTTGATAACACCGATTTTCTCACATATACCAAGCTGTCGCAGACCGAAGCGTTCTCTGAGTACAACTACATCGTACTGGACGAGTTTCACCGCTGCGGTGCTGATGAGTGGGGGCAGGGTGTACAGAGATTGCTTGACAGCAACCCGAACGCTAAGGTATTCGGAACGTCGGCAACTCCGATACGCTACCTAGACAGCGGGCGCAATATGGCGGACGAACTGTTTAACGGTGTCTATGCCGTGAACATGAGTCTTGCCGAAGCGATAAGGCGCAAAATACTACCGCTGCCTGTTTACGTTACTTCGTGGTATAGCTTTCGGGGTGACATAGAACAGCTTGAAATGAAAGCCGAGCAATCGGGCAATCCGAGACTGAAAAATGCTTTGCTGGGCAAGATCAGAAAAGCGAAGTCGATGATAGCGGAGCTTGATGTCGGCATCGAAAAAATATTCGAAAAGCATATCCGCAACAAGGCGGGCAAGTTCATTGTTTTCTGCCCGAACGTTGAGCAGCTTCGGCGAATGGTCAACGAGTGCGATTCGTGGTTTGAAAAGGTCAACCGCGATATACATAAATATACAGTCTACGCGCAGAACAGCGCATCAGACAAACAATTCGAGGATTTCAGGAATGACAAGAGTGACAGCGCTTTGAAGCTGTTGTTCTGCATTGATATGCTGAACGAAGGCGTTCACTTTGATGACGTGGACGGAGTTATAATGCTTCGCGCTACCCAATCAGCAAATGTTTTCTATCAGCAGCTTGGACGTGCGCTGGCTTGTTCCGATTCAAAGAAGAAGCCTGTGATCTTTGATATTGTAAACAACTATGAGACAGGCGATACAGCACAGCAGTACGCAGGTTTCATGGAAATAGCCCGAGGCGAGGGCGATTACGATGATGAGATCGAATTTGAGCTTTACGACTACGTTCGTGACATCAGAGAGATACTCAATGAGTTGAATGACACTTTCGCCAACAGTTGGGATTTCAACTTCGAGCTGCTCAAAGAGTACGCCGAGAAGTATCATGCTTTCCCGGACGGAAATACCTCTTATGAGGGAGTTCTGATCGGCAAATGGGCTAATCAGCAGCGAACTCTGAACAATCAGGGCAAGCTGTCAAAGAATCGTGTTGACAAGCTCAACAGCATTGATTTTCCTTGGGATGTCAATGAAGCAAGCTGGCAGACATTTTATGAAGAACTAAAGTCCACCGTAGAGTCGCTGGGGCATTTCCCGAAAAAATCGGAGTTCGGTTCAGACAAGACAAGCCTGTACAGATGGGTCACAACGCAAAAAAACAAGTACCGCAATGGTACGCTTGAGGAAGACAAAGCCCAAAAGCTTATTGCGATTGGTTGCGAGATCACTAAGGGTATGGCAGAGTATTGGCAGGAAAACTGTGATAGGCTCGGAGAATTCGTGAAGCAGCATGGACGTTTCCCGAATTATGCCGATGTAAAGTCAGACCCGGAATTAAAGGTTCTATACGTTTGGGCGAACTCTCAGCGTACCGCAAGGTATCGCGGGCAGCTGTCGGAAGAACGTATTGCGATGCTTGATTCGATTGGTTTTACCTGGGACAAACATGAAGAAGAGTGGTTGAACGCTTTCAATAGGCTTAGAAGCTATTTCAAAGAGTTTGGCAGCCTGCCGGGCATCAATGAGGTTGTTGATGGATACAAGCTGGGAAAATGGTATAAAAGTCAGGTCGTTTTGTATTTAGCCGGAAATATGCAGGCGCACCGCGTCGAGCGGTTTAAAGAGGCTGGCATACCGCTTGAAAATCTGCGTCAGAGACGCAAAAACGAAGTCTTTATGAAATACTACGACAGTTACATGGAGTACCTGCAAAAGTTCGGCAGACACCCAGCGAGTAAGGATCGCTATAATGACCTTGACCTTGTTAAGTGGCGCTGTACTCAGATGCAGAAGAAACGGCAGGGTAAGCTGACAGATGAGTTGGCTGAACTGCTGATGAATATTTGCAAAGATCTTTAAAGCTAACGTCAGGTATTCGTCAATGGTGACTGAAAAGTTGCTTATATAGTGCTTTTTGGGGGCTTTTGACAAATTTTATTACTTTGGGAAAATAATTGGTGAGATCATTATGACTTATAGGGTCGAGCAGTTTGTGGCGAAGATCGAGTCACCGGTTGTGGCGGTGATTGAAGATAAGCAGATGGAATTCGCTGATGGAAAGGCGTTAGCTGAAACTACGTTTTCTAAGCTGTTTTGCATTGAGTCATTGGCTGCGAGGGGCAGTAAGGTGTATGTGAATCTTGTTGAAAATGATCGCCTGAACGATACGAATTGGACGGGCGAAGAACAGGCGGACTTTTTCTGATGAATAATTTACTTATAATAGGCGCAGGACAATACGGCGCAATGCTGAAAGAGTCTGCTCGTGCGCTGAATATGTATGACAAGATAGATTTCCTCGACGACCACAGTGAAGAGGCAATCGGTACACTTGCGGACTGCGCAAAGTTCACCGACAGGTACCAGTGCGCAATTGTGGCGATAGGCGACGCCGATATCCGCCTTGCGGTCACGGACAAGCTGAAAGCCGCGGGGTACGAGATCGTGTCGTTCATCAGTCCGAAGGCTTATGTTAGCCCATCTGCAAAAATAGCCGAGGGTTGCGTCATTGAGCCAATGTCGGTGATAAGCACAGCGGTAAAGGTTGATCGGTGCTGTATCATTTCGAGCGGAGCTGTGGTCAATCACAATTCGGTTGTCGGCGAGGGGTGCCACATCGATTGCAACGCAACGGTTCGCTCGAATCAGACGGTACCGCCGAAAACAAAGGTCGATTACGGCAAGATTTTCTGAAAAGTGGGTGGAGAAATGTCCGATTTCAAAAAGAAACTGATAAAGACAGCTACATATTCGGGTGTTGCGCTTGGTGCGGCTTTCGTTATTATGCGAGCTATTGCAAAGAAACAGAAGCCGAAGTCCGAATACGCCGACCGCCCTGAGGAGCAGAACCCCATGAAGGGCAAAAAGGTCGTTTTCGTCGAGAATGAGAACGATCCCATGAATGCGGACGGCAAGCAGGGGCATCTTGAAGCCGTCGGTAAAAGCACCTACACGCCCACTTTTTACGATAGATACATCAAGCGCGGGTTCGACGTTATTCTTTCTTTCGGCGGAATGGTCGTACTTTCCCCGCTGTACGCTTTCGCAACGATAGCGATAAAACGCGACGACCCGGGTCCCGCACTGTTCAAGCAGAAGCGAGTTGCTCAGTCGAAGGGCTACTTCGAGCTTATGAAGTTCCGTTCCATGAAGCTGAACACGCCCAAAAACGTACCGACCCATATGCTCGACAACCCCGAGCAGTACCTGCTGAAAAGCGGCAAGCTGTTCCGAAAGCTCTCGATCGACGAGCTGCCCCAGCTGTGGAACATCTTCGTCGGCAACATGAGCGTGATAGGACCCCGTCCCGCGCTGTGGAATCAGGATTACCTCACCGCCGAGCGTGACAAGTACGGAGCAAATGATATAAAGCCCGGTCTTACAGGTCTTGCTCAGGCACACGGCAGAGACGAGCTTGAAATTCCCGACAAGGCAAAGCTGGACGGCGAGTATGCGACCGCACTCAAGAAGTCGAGCTGGTCGGGATTTATGATGGATGTTAAGGTGTTTGTCGATTCGGTCAAGGCTGTTCTCAAGAGCGATGGTGTTGTTGAGGGCGGAACCGGTGAGATGCACAAGCAGGAAAAGGTGTCGTAAATGAAGAAGATTCTCATAACGGGTGCAAACAGCTACATAGGCACTTCGTTTGAAAAATACATGGCGCAATTCGGCGATGAGTATCAGATCGATACTGTGGACATGATCGGTGATGCTTGGAAGAGTAAGGATTTCTCTGGGTATGATACTGTTTTTCATGTGGCGGGTATTGCACATTCCGATAACGGTAAAATCAGCAAGGAGAAGGAAAAGCTGTACTATGCTGTGAATACCGACCTTACTGTTGAAACTGCGAAGAAAGCTAAAGCCGAAGTTGTGAAACAGTTTATCTTCATGAGTAGTGCTATTGTTTACGGTAACAGTGCTCCAATCGGTAAAGGTAAGCGTATAACAAAGGATACTCCTGTCAGACCTGCAAATTGCTATGGTGACAGCAAAGTTCAGGCAGAGAACGGTTTAAGACCTCTAAATGATGACAACTTTAAAATCGTTATCCTGCGCCCACCGATGATCTACGGCAAGGGGAGTAAGGGCAACTACCCGCTGATGTCAAAAATGGCACAGAAACTGCCGATATTCCCTTATGTCAAAAACAGACGCTCGATGCTGTACATTGAGAATCTCTGTGAATTTATCAGACTGATGATCATAAACGGCGAGCAGGGCACTTTCTGGCCACAGAATAAGGAGTACAGCAATACTTCCGAAATGGTCAAGATGATTGGCGAGGCTCATGGAAAAAATGTGCATTTGATTCACGGATTTGAGTGGACATTGAAATTAGTGGGGCTGTTCACAGGGCTTGTAGATAAGGCATTTGGGAATCTTTATTATGATAAGTCTTTAAGTGTTTATCAGCAGGATTATAGAAAATATTCTCTATGTGAAAGTATAAAAGCTACGGAGGGAGAAAATTGAACATATGTATAGTTAACTGCTTTGACACATATGAGCATCGAGTAGACCTCCTTTTTGATACATTTAAAGCACAGGGACATAAAGTTATTGTGCTTTCATCGGATTTCAGACATATTGATAAAGTCAAAAGAACCGAAAAAAAGAGCGGCTATAAATTCTTTGCTGCTATACCATATACTAAGAATTTATCAGTAACGCGAATGAGATCACATAATTGTTTTTCTAAAGATGTTTCAAGATATATTGAACGACATATAAATAAGATTGATTTGATATGGGCTTTGATACCACCTAATTCATTGGTTAAAGACATTTCAAAAATAAAGAATGCACATCCGAGAGTTAAGCTGATTTATGATTTGATTGATCTTTGGCCGGAAACAATGCCTGTGGGTAACGTGAAAGCTATATTCCCATTTACATACTGGAAAAATTTACGAGATAGGCATTTAAGATCAGCAGATTGTATTGTTACAGAATGCAACTTGTATAGGAAAAAACTTAAAAACGTGTTGAGCGGAATGAAAGTTGAGACCTTATACCTTGCTAGACCTTTTATAGAGTATACACCTCATTTGCATTTGCCGGAGGACAAAATTGCTTTATGTTATTTAGGGTCGATTAATAACATTATTGATATCGATACGATAGTGAAGATTGTTAAACAGATTCAGATGCATAAGCCTGTTTCACTGCATATTATCGGAGACGGAGAAAACAGAGAAAAGCTGATCTCAGGTGTTAAAGCAGCAGGTGCGGAAGTAATCTATCATGGAAAAGTGTATGATCGAACTGAAAAACAGCAGATTCTTGATGGATGTCATTATGGTCTAAATATTATGAAAGACACTGTATGTGTTGGTCTTACGATGAAAAGTATGGATTATTTTGAAATGGGTCTCCCTATCATAAATAATATCCATGGTGATACATGGGATTTTGTAAATAAGTATAATGTTGGAATAAATTACAAAGTCGGTAAGGATTTAGATCTCAATTCAATTGGAAGAGAAACAGTAACTATGTTCTTCAAAGGAATGTTGACTACAGAAAGCTTTGAGAGAAAAGTTAAAGGAATCATAGAATAGGTGATATAAATTGAAAAAAAAGACTCTGGTAATTTCTGGCATCAATCTATATAGTGGAGGAACGCTATCGATATATAAAGATTTTCTTTCTTCTATTATTGAGAATCATTATTGTGATTTATATGATGTTATAGCGTTTGTATATAAAAAGGAATTATTTGAGGAATATAAAAAGTATATTAAGTTGGTTGAATTACCACTTTCGAGAAAAAACTACATATTTAGGCTATATTATGAATACATATACTTTTATTTTTATTCGAAAAATAAAAGCATAGATGTTTGGTTTTCGATTCATGATATGACACCAAACGTTATAGCAAAAAAAAGATATGTTTATTGTCATAATCCAACTCCTTTCCTAAAGAAATCGAAAATCATAAAAAAGATGAACAGTACAGTATACTATATGTCTTTATTCTATAAATATATATACAAGATTAATATAAAAAAGAATACTAATGTTATTGTTCAGCAAGAGTGGATAAGAAAAGAATTTCAGAAAATGTATAATCTGAATAACATAATTGTTGCTCAGCCGAATTTTAACGTAGAACAAATACAAATGAATGATCTTCTACTAAAAGATAAAAAAATATTTATCTATTCTGCATTTCCAAGACCATTTAAAAATTTTGAGATAATAGGAAAAGCTTGTAAAGCTCTGCAAAAATATAATGATAAATTTGAAGTATGGCTGACAATAGATGGTACAGAGAATAAATACTCAAAATACATTAGAGATAGTTTTAAAGACGTAAAAAGCATTAAATGGCTTGGATTAATTGAGCGAGAAATGATGATGAGAAAGTATTATGAATCTGATTATCTCATATTTCCCTCAGTTTTGGAAACATGGGGGTTGCCGATTTCAGAGTATAAATCAACAGGAAAACCGATACTTTTAGCTGAGTTGCCATATGCACATGAAACAGTGGGCGATTACGATAAAACTGTGTTTTTTGACCCGTATGATTATAGGAATCTAGCAAAAAAAATGTTATATATAATCAATGATAATGAAAAGAGGATAATTCGGAAACATCATCCAATTGTTATTCCCGAGCCATATACAAAGTCGTGGAATGAATTATTATCGATGATATTGAATTAAGGTGTACATGATGAAAAAAAATAAGCGGAAAAGTGCAGCAGTTATAGTACTGTATAATCCATGTGATGAGGTAATAGGAAATATAAAACGATATAATGAATTATATGATTTCGTTATATGTGTAGATAATTCATCGTATGATAATAGTTGTATTTTTTCGTGTGAAAATATAAAATATTATCCATTAATGAAAAACCACGGAATAGCGTTTGCATTAAATTTCGGATGTAAAAAGGCTATATCAAAAGGTGCTAAGATAATTACTACATTTGATCAAGACACGGTTCCCACAGAAGAAGCAGTGAAATCACTTATTCATTGTATAGATAATACAAATGAGCTGTTAATATCTTCTCCGCGTATTAAAATCATATATCGGGATAGTCATACAAATAATCGGATCTTTTCCAATGAAATCGTTAAGAGCGATAAAAAACCTATATGGGTTATTACGTCTGGTAGTACCTTTTCAAAAGAAACATATCTCAAGATTGGCGGCTTTGATAATAAATTGTTTATAAGCCAAGTAGATCAGGATTTTTGTTATAGATTATATAAACATTTTGGATACATAAAACTGATTGATGATGCCTATATTTATCAAGAACCAGGTCAAACTAAAAAAAAGAATTTATGGATAAAAGAAATTCATATCCCAAATCTTACAGCTTTTAGATATTATTATATTTTCAGAAATGAAAGATATTTAAGAAAAAAGTGGGGAAAACCATATAAAAGATATAGGGTGAATTTAGTAAAATATTTGATTAGCATAGTTTTCTTTGAAAATAATAAATTTAATAAACTGTATAATTGTTTAAGAGGATTTTACAAAGGTGGAAGAATGTAACAATATTCATCCGTTTGATAATATGGAAAAACATAGTGAAAATGTGAAAATGAAGAAACTATATGATTCAAAGAGTCGATTATATATTTGGATTGTTTTTCTAACCCCTTTCCTTTCTGTTTATGGATTAAAGTCATTGGGGTTAGATTTTGGAACATTATCTCTAATTATCGCTTTTATGGTTATGTGTATAAAGAAAAAACTAGCAATTAATTTTCCAAAATTTGATTTATGGGGAGTATATATTGTATATTTGCTTTTAGGTATTGTATTATATGAAATTAATATTATTCCTTCTTTTGTCAGTTCGACAAGTATTATTACAAGAGCTGGAAAGTACATATTATTGATTTTAATATTACTATTTTCTATTAAAAATGATTTCTTTGAATATGAATATGTGATATCTGTCTATATTAAGTTATCGTTATTAGCGTGTATGTTTATCTTAGTTCAAACTATTGCATTCTATTTATTTGGACGAATAATACATGGTTATCTTCCTTTTTTTCTTTATGCAGAAACTTACGAATCACAATTAACAGTTGGAATTGGAACACTTTATAGACCAACTTCATTTTTTTATGAACCATCACATTTTTCACAGTATTGTGGAATGGCATTGCCAATTATATTATTTAAATACGGTGAAACAGATAAACGCAAGTATTGGTATGCTATTATTGTGACTTTAAGTATAATAGCATCAACTTCAGGAATGGGTATATTTTTAGCTGGTTTGGTATGGATTATATGGATGATGACTGAGTCAAACATTATTAACCGTACTTTGAATGTAAAAAAAATCATTTTGGCAACGATTATTATATCAGTTTCATATCTTTTTGTTGTATCTGATTATGGTAATAAAGTCACTTCTAGACTCATAGGCAAAAATACAGGTCTGTCAGCATTTGATGCTAGAACAGGCTCTTTTGAAGATATAGTCCAAATGGATTTTTGGTCTTTATTATTTGGAAATTGTTATGGAAACGTAATAGAGAATAAGTATATGACAAGTTGGATATTTAATATATGGTGTTTGGGGATAGTTGGTTCCTTAATAATCTTATTTTTATATTTTTTTTGTTTTAAAGATGCATATAGAAAAGAGATTAAAATAATAGTTCTAATAAACATTATTAGTTCGTTTTTGGGAACAACGTTTATGGGAGTATATTTTTTAATATACTTTTTTGTAATACTATCTGGGAATAAAAAGGTGAATGAAAAATATGAGAAAAGTTTATATCATAACTATTCATGATGTTGGCAATAATGTTGGTTCAGCAATTCAAAGTACATCTTTATATCAATACATTAAAGGGCTGGGATATGACGTTAAAATAATAGATTATAAGCCAAATGATAGAAAACTTCTTTTTATGATATATGATTATATAAAAGATATAATATTCATAAAATCAGTTTGCGAAAGAAGTAAATCATACAAATCATTTTTTTATAATTACTCGGTTATGACTAAAAAGTATAGTAATATAATTCAGCTAAAGAATGACTTTTACGATAGTAATGATGTTTTTATAACTGGAAGTGATCAGTTATGGAATGTAACAATGCCTAGAGGCAGGGATTTAGCATATTTTCTTAAGTTTACAAAATCAAGTCATAAGTTTTCTTATGCTGCAAGTTTGGGAACTGTGTTAAGTGACCAACAGATAAAAAGAATCATTAAACTCGCTTCTGATTATAAATTCATTTCAGTAAGAGAAACAAAAAGTAGAGAACAACTTTTTCATGCTGGAAGAAATGATGTTGCTTTTTGCATTGATCCAGTGTTTTTGTATGACAGAAACTATTATTTGGGAATTGAAAAGAAACCCTCTGTTAATATCTGTTCTTCATATATTTTAGTATATGCTGTTGGAAAAAATGAAATCCCAAATGATGCAATTAGAAAAATAGCTAACGGAAGAAAGATAATTGCAGTAGGAGGATTAAGAAAAAAGGTTGAATGTGATATATTTATGAGAAATATAGGACCTCAGGAATTTCTCTATTTGTTGAGTCATTCAGATGGTGTAGTTGTTACCTCATTTCACGGAATGGCATTGTCAATCATCTATCATAAAGAATTTCGAATTTATTTGCCTACAGCAAATTCACTAAGATTAACTAATATTTTAGACCTTATTGATCTTTCACAACTTGTAGATAAAGATGAAGCAATTGACAATCATTTAATTGATTATGATCAGGTTGATAAGAAATTATCTCCACATATTAATATGTCAAAAAAACACCTCGAAAAATGGTTAAAGGAAATGCAAATATGAAGAAAATTGTATTTTTGATGGGTGGATACTATCCAGTATATGGTGCCGGTGGAGTATGTTTAGGTAATATAATCGAAGAGTTAGATTCTGAATATGAGATAATTGTTATAGCTATTGATTATAAAAACGAATTACCACAAAAATGTGAATATAAAAATCATAAAATAATAAGAATTCAATCAAAATGGCATAAAAAGGAATGTAAAATACAATCTGTAGAAAAGCAAAGAAATCTATTAAAGTATTTATTCATTTTTGAAAAAACAATGTCTTTTTTATTGTCGAGAACAATAATAGATAAGGATTTAATCAATTGTTACTTAAAGGCATTAAACGAAATAACTGATATTGACGTTATTATTCCAACATGTGCCCCTTTTGAAAGTATTTTAGCATCAGTTGAGTATAAGAATTATAATGATGATGTAAGAATAATGCCTTTTTTATTTGATCAATTTGCCAGTTCAGTGGGGTTATATAGAAATAAAATCTTTTATTACTTATGCAAAAGTAATCACATTCAGCTTGAAGAGAAGATGTTGAAATATTCCAATAGAGTCTTTTTTACCGAATCGTGGGAAGACCATCTTAATACATATTTTTCTTCATATAATGCGATGTTTACGAAAATTGAACATCCGATTTTAAAACCACCAAAAGATAATGACAAAGGAATTATAAAGAATAATTTTATATACATTGGCTCACTTTCATATTATAACAGAAATCCTCTACCTTTTTTGAATTTAATAATGTCAAACATATCTGAGTTCGAAAATTATAGTTTCGATTTCGCTGGCAGAGGTGATGTGTTTGATAAAATAATGCTATTTAATGAAAAATGTAAGAATATAGCCTGCTATGGAGTTGTATCTAAAAAGCTTGCTAATGAAATGATTAATGAGTCAAAATACCTATTATCATTCGGTAATAAAGACATTACTCAGACACCAAGTAAAATATTCGAATTAATTGCAACTGGTAAACCTATTATTCATTGGTGTACTAGCAGTAAAGATCCGGTAATTAGTATTCTATCCAAGTATCCAAACCATCTTATTTTATTTGAAAAAGATAAACCCAATATTCAATTAAAAAAACTCAAGGCTTTTTTAGATATGGAATATATAGTATTAAAATTTGAAAAAATAAAGAATGACTATGAAACGGCATTGCCAGAATATACAGCAAAGTTATTAAAGAGGGAAATAGAATATGGAAATCTGTAGGAAGGATAAATGCGTTGGATGCGGAGTCTGTGAGTTCATTTGTAATTCTTCGGCTATTACTATGAATAAAGATCCTTTGACAGGTTTTGTTTATCCAATTGTAGATGAATCTAAATGCAAAAAATGTAATAAGTGTGTATCAAAATGCCCGATCAATAATGTAGAATCAATGGTATCAAATAATATATTAGATTGTTATGCAGTTGTCAGTAAAGATTCTAATATTAGACAAACTAGCACATCGGGTGGCTTAGCGTATTGTTTACAAGAGAAAACTATTCTTTCTGGGGGAGTTGTTTTCTCAGTAGTTAGTAATTATCCAAATGAGATTGCAGTATTTCAAAGGATTGATAGATTAGAGAAGATAAATAATACACAGGGCTCAAAATATGTTCAAGCAAATGTTAGAATTATCTATGATCAAATAATTCATGAACTAAGAAAACAAAAAAAAGTTCTGGTCATTGGTACTCCTTGTCAAATCTCAGCGATAAAGACTATTACTAAAGGCATAAATACGAATTTAACTACAGTTGAACTTGTTTGCCATGGAGTTTCCTCCTCAAAAATATTAATGGATTACATATCAGAAATAAAAATAAAAAACGATGTTCATGATATAAAATTTCGAGACTACAATAGAACTTGTTTGGCTCTTTTGGGAAGTGATCAAAATCTTCTATATAAAAAATATGTTCACGATGATTTATTTACTCTAGCATATTTAAAATCTATTATACTGCGCCAAAGCTGTTATCACTGTAAATTTGGAAAATATAACAGATATGTTGCAGATCTTACTATTGGAGATTTTTGGGGATTAGGTGAAGATAGCATATTTCGAGATTCGTATAAAAAGGGAGTATCACTACTTTTAATACATTCTGAAAGGGGATTACAACTTATTGAATCATTAGATAATATTTGTATGGAAAAAAGAGCGATAAATGAGGCAATACAAGGAAATAGAACATTTAATGATGATTACTTAAAACCACCTTATCAACGAAATAATTTTATAAAATACTATTCTTTATCGCACAATGTACATCGTGCGATTCAAAAGAGTATTTTCCTTTCAATTTTATATTTTAGATTAAGAGGAATAATAAAGAGAATCATAAGAAAATAGGAATGAGAATAATTAATGAAAGTTCAATTAATCAAACAGTATTATAATAAGCTATCTCCTTCTATCAAAGCTTCATTTTGGTTTACTGTATGTAGTATTGTACAAAGAGGAATTGCTCTTATAACAGTGCCAATTTTCACAAGAATACTGTCGAAAGAAGAATATGGAGAGTTTTCTTTATATCAATCATGGTATCAAGTAATCTTGATTATTTCTACACTCAATCTTGCTGCAGATGTATTGAATAATGTTTTTACAAAGTACTCGAAAAGTGAAAGATACAAGATTATTTCTTCATTTCAATCGTTAGCAACACTAATTGTCATGTGTTGTATTATTTTAGTTAATACTTTTTATTCATCTATTCATCATGTGGTTAAACTGCCTCTTTTTGTAATTAATTTATTGCTTGTCCAATGCTTGATGTATTCAGCATTGAAGTTTTGGACTATGGAACAAAGATATGACTATAAATACATTAAACTTGTTATCGTAACTATTGTTATCGCTATATTAAATCCATTACTCGGACTTTTACTTGTACATTCGTATTCAGAAAAAGGATTAGCTAGAATTATTTCTGTTTGTGTTATAGATATTTGTTTTGGCGTATTTTTCTATTTATATAATCTTAAAAAGGGAAGGTTAATCTATAATCGTGAATATTGGAGATATGGAATATCGTTTAATCTACCGCTTTTACCCAATTATTTATCCGGAATTATTCTAGGATTAGCGGATAGAATTATGATTGGATATTATTGCAGTAATTCTGATGTTGCAATATATTCAGTTGCTTATGCTATTTCTATTGTTATGAATATTGTTACTACCAGTATAAATGCTTCTTTGATTCCATGGATATATAAAAGTTGTAAAAATAAGAATTATAAAGCTATCAAAGATGTATCAACAAAAATCATTTTAATAGTTGCTTTAATATCATTAATTCCTTCGATTTTTGCACCAGAGATAATATATATAATGGGTTCTTCTCAATATATGTCAGCTATTTGGGTTGTACCTTCTATTTCATCAAGTGTCTATATAATGTTTGTTGCATCGTTGTATATTTCTATACAATTATTCTTTGAATCAAAAATCACAGTTACAATAACTTCAGTTACTGCAGCTGTTGCTAATCTCGTATTGAATTATTTCCTTATCCCAAAATATGGTTTTATAGTAGCAGGATATACGACTTTAGTAAGCTATATTATCTATCTTGTATTACACTATGTGTTTAATCAAATTATTTGTAAAAAAGAGGATGTTAATAACCCATTTGATAATAGGATTATTATTATTTCAACTCTTATTTTTCTTGTAGTATTAGGAATTCTAACATTTGGGTATATGTATAGTATTCTTAGATATTCAATAATAGTTTTCACAGTTATTATATTATTTATTGGTCGAAATAAGATTCTAAAAGAAATTAAAAGCTTTATTTCATTGAAAAAGAAATAGTAAAGGGGTGTTTTTATTGAAAGGTATTATATTAGCAGGGGGAGCTGGTACCCGGCTCTATCCGTTAACAATGGTAACTAGCAAACAGTTATTACCCGTATATGACAAACCCATGATCTACTACCCTCTAAGCACGCTTATGCTTACAGATATAAAGGATATACTCATAATCAGCACTCCAGATGACACTCCTCGTTTTGAGAATCTTCTCGGTGATGGCTCGCAGTTTGGCATAAGTTTGCAGTACAAAGTTCAGCCATCTCCCGACGGTCTTGCTCAGGCGTTTATTCTTGGCGAAGAGTTCATAGGTGACGATGCTTGCGCTATGGTGTTGGGCGACAACATATTTTATGGAAACGGCTTTGGAACTATTCTCCGTGCAGCAAAGAAGAATGCTGAGGAGAATGAGCGTGCAACTGTATTTGGCTACTATGTAAAAGACCCCGAGCGTTTTGGTGTTGTTGCCTTTGACGAGAACGGACAAGCTACCTCAATTGAGGAGAAACCTGCGCAGCCTAAATCCAACTATGCGGTGACTGGTCTGTATTTCTACCCGAAGGGCGTGTCTGGGCGAGCAAATCAGGTCAAGCCCTCCGCACGTGGCGAGCTTGAAATAACCACGCTCAATGAGATGTACCTCGACAACAGTCTGCTTGATGTTCAGCTGCTTGGGCGTGGTTTTGCTTGGCTGGACACCGGAACAATGGACAGCCTTGTTGAAGCTGCCGATTTCGTGCAGATGATCTCACAGAGACAGGGAATTACCATTTCCGCACCCGAGGAGATTGCATACATAAACAAGTGGATAGACAAGGACAAGCTAATGGAGTCCGCAGAGAGATACGGCAAGTCGCCCTATGGCGCACATCTTAAAGCCGTAGCAGAGGGAAAGGTTAGGTACTAATATGAAGAAATATTTGATCACCGGTTGTGCTGGATTCATTGGCTCGAACTTTGTTTACTATATGCTGAAAAAGTATGACGACATACTGCTCGTCAACCTCGACAAGCTGACCTACGCAGGCAATCTTGAGAACCTCAAAGGTGTCGAAGGTGACAAGCGTCATGTGTTTGTGCAGGGCGACATCTGCGATAAGGAACTCGTGACCAAGCTGTTTGCGGAGTATGATTTCGATTATGTTATCAACTTCGCTGCTGAATCTCACGTTGATCGCTCTATCGCCAATCCCGAGATATTCGTTCAGACGAATGTAATGGGTACGGTAAATCTGCTCCAGCGTGCTAAGGAAGCATGGTACGATGCAGAGAAGAAGACCTGGAAAGAAGGCAAGAAATATCTTCAGGTTTCAACTGATGAGGTTTACGGTGCGTTGGGTGCCGAGGGATACTTCATGGAGACTACCCCCATTAACCCGCATAGCCCCTACAGTTCTTCTAAGGCAAGTGCAGACCATTTTGTAATGGCTTTCCACGATACATATGGCATGCCGATAAACATTACTCGTTGCTCGAATAACTACGGACCCTATCAGTTCCCTGAGAAGCTGATACCGCTGATGATAAACAACGTCAAGCAGCACAAGCAGCTGCCCGTTTACGGTGACGGTATGCAAATTCGTGACTGGCTGTATGTTGAGGATCACTGCAAGGCGATAGATATGGTTGCAAACGGTGGCAAAATCGGTGAGGTCTACAATGTCGGCGGTCACAATGAAAAGCCTAACATCTTTATTGTAAAGACTATCATTTCTCAGTTACATGATAGACTGAAGGACGAGGGCATTTCCGAAGACCTCATCAAGCACGTTGAGGACAGACTTGGTCACGACAGACGTTATGGTATTGATCCCACTAAGATCAAAAATGACCTTGGCTGGTATCCCGAAACTCCTTTTGAGAAGGGAATAGTCCTCACTATTGACTGGTACCTCCAGAACGAGGAATGGATGAACAATGTTACTTCCGGCAACTATCAAAAGTACTACGAAGAAATGTACAAGAACAGGTAAGTGAGCGTATGAAGGTATTTGTAACAGGAGTAGGCGGACAGCTTGGCTATGATGTTGTCAACGAGCTGAAAAAGCGTGGACATACTGCGATAGGCAGTGACATCATCGACAGCAATTCTGCTGATTACATAAAGCTCGATATTATCGATAAAGAGGCTGTAACCAAAGCGATAACCGACGTCAAGCCCGATGCGGTCATTCATTGTGCTGCATGGACAGCCGTTGATGCTGCAGAGGACGAGGAAAATCAGCCCAAGGTATTTGCCATAAATGCAGACGGAACGCGCAACATTGCAGAAGCCTGCAATGTTGTTGACGCAAAGATGATCTATATCAGCACAGACTATGTTTTTGACGGCCAGGGAGAGCGTCCCTGGCAGCCTGATGATAAGAACTACGCACCGCTTTGTGTTTATGGAAAGTCAAAGCTAGAAGGCGAGCTTGCTGTAGTTGAAACTCTTGAAAAGTATTATATAGTGCGTATAGCGTGGGTGTTTGGCGTAAACGGCAAGAATTTCATCAAGACTATGCTGAATGTCGGAAAGAAGTATCCCGAAGTGAAAGTTGTCAACGATCAGATTGGCACTCCGACATACACCTATGATCTCGCAAGATTGCTCGTTGATATGGCTGAAACAGATAAGTACGGTTACTATCATGCTACCAACGAGGGCGGATACATAAGTTGGTACGACTTCACTTGTGAAATATTCAAGCAGGCAGGTTATGACACAAAAGTAACTCCCGTTACTACTGCCGAATACGGTCTAAGCAAGGCTTCAAGACCGTTTAACAGCAGACTTGATAAGAGCAAATTAAAGACTAACGGATTTGAGCCTCTACCGACATGGCAAGAAGCGCTCAGCCGTTACTTAAAGGAGATAGAGTTCTGATGGGACAGATAACAGTTGAAAAGAACGTTGGTGGCATCGAGGGGCTGTGTGTGATAACTCCCGCAGTTCACGGTGACAGCCGCGGATATTTCATGGAGACTTATAGCCAGCGTGATATGGAAGAAGCTGGACTGAACATTACATTTGTGCAGGACAATCAGAGCGGTTCAACGAAGGGTGTTCTGAGAGGTCTTCACTTTCAGAAGCAGTATCCGCAGACCAAGCTCGTTCGTGTCATCAATGGCAGAGTTTTTGATGTAGCAGTAGACCTTCGTAGTGGTAGCGATACATACGGAAAATGGTTCGGCGTGGAACTGACTAATGAGAACAAAAAGCAGTTTCTTATTCCTAAGGGCTTTGCGCACGGATTCCTTGTGCTTTCTGATATAGCCGAGTTTTGCTACAAGTGCGATGATTTCTATCATCCTAATGATGAAGGAGGTTTGGCTTGGAATGATCCTGAGATTGGGATTATTTGGCCAAGTGTTGTTGGAGAGTATAAGGGTTCTGCTGATCCTGAGGGTTATACACTTAAAGATGGAACAGCATTAAACTTTTCTGATAAAGACAAGATGTGGAATGGAATCAAAAATTCATTTTCATTCTAAGGATAGCGAGGGAATATAGATGAGCTTATTCAAAGATGCAACATTAATGATAACTGGCGGCACAGGCAGCTTCGGCAACGCTGTCCTCGATCGTTTTTTGAAAACGGATATCGGTGAGATCAGGATCTTCAGCCGTGATGAAAAGAAACAGGACGATATGCGTCACCACTTCCAGGCTACTATGCCAGAAGTAGCTGACAAGATCAAGTTCTACATAGGCGATGTTCGCAGTCTGGAATCTGTTCGTGGTGCTATGCAGGGCGTTGATTACATATTTCACGCAGCTGCACTCAAGCAGGTTCCGTCTTGCGAGTTCTTCCCTATGGAGGCTGTTCGCACCAATGTTATTGGCACCGACAACGTACTTACAGCCGCTATCGAAGCTGGTGTCAAGAGCGTTATCTGCCTTTCGACTGATAAAGCTGCCTACCCAATAAACGCTATGGGAATTTCTAAGTCGCTTGAGGAAAAAGTCGCTATTGCTAAGTCGAGAACTTCTGGCAACACCAAAATCTGCTGTACCCGTTACGGCAACGTTATGTGCAGCCGCGGTTCGGTGATTCCGCTGTGGATCGACCAGATTCAGAATGGTCAGCCTATCACGCTTACAGAGCCGAAGATGACACGTTTCATCATGTCTCTTGAAGAAGCCGTTGATCTCGTTCTGTTCGCTTTTGAACATGGCGAGAATGGTGATCTTCTTATTCAGAAAGCTCCCGCCTGCACCATTCAGACACAGGCTGAAGCAGTATGTGAGCTGTTCGGCGGAAAGAAAGAGGATATCAAAGTCATCGGCATCCGTCACGGTGAGAAGATGTATGAGACCCTGCTTACCAACGAGGAGTGTGCAAAGGCTATTGATATGGGCGATTTCTATCGTGTTCCTGCTGACAATCGTGGTTTAAACTATGATAAGTATTTCAAAGAGGGCGATGAGCAGCGCAATACTTTGACTGAATTTGATTCAAATAATACTCGTTTGCTCACGGTAGAGGAAACAAAGGCGAAGATTGCTTCACTCGCTTACATACAGGAGCGCCTTGCCGAAATGGAGAAGAAGTAATGAACATACTTGTGACCGGGGCAAAGGGCTTCACCGGAAAGAATCTTGTAGAGAACCTAAAAAATATCCGTGACGGCAAGAACCGTACCCGTTCTAACATCAAGATCGACGAGATATTTGAGTTCGATATCGATACGGACAAGTCCCTGCTGGACGAATACTGTGCCAAGGCTGATTTCGTGTTCAACCTTGCAGGAGTGAATCGTCCCAAGGATAACAGCGAGTTTATGGCAGGCAATTTTGGTTTTGCGAGTGAGCTGCTCGATACGCTGAAAAAGCATGGAAATAAGTGTCCCGTGATGATCTCATCGTCTTTGCAGGCTACGCTGATAGGACGTTATGACGGCGAGTATGGCAGAAGTAAACTCGCAGGTGAAAATCTGTTCTTTGACTATGCTAAAGAGACCGGCGCAAAGGTCTTTGTGTATCGTTTCCCGAACCTGTTCGGCAAGTGGTGCAGACCTAATTACAACAGCGCAGTTGCAACTTTCTGCAATAATATTGCGAACGATCTGCCTATCCAGGTCAATGACAGAAGCACTCAGCTTGAACTGCTGTATATCGATGATCTGATCGAGGAAATGCTTGATGCTATTAAGGGCAAGGCTCATACCTGTAACTACGACGGTCTGAATGTTGTTCCCGATGAAAACGGAAAGTTCTGCTATGTGCCGACCACACACAAGGTCACTCTCGGCGAGATCGTTGATCTGCTGGAGTCCTTCAAGGCGCAGCCTGATACGCTGGTTATGCCCGAGATCCCAAACAACAGCTTTGCAAAGAAGCTCTATTCAACATATCTCAGCTACCTGCCTAAAGAGAAGACTATCTTCGACTTGAAGATGAATTGTGACGACCGCGGCAGTTTCACCGAGCTTTTAAAGACCGTAAACTGCGGTCAGTTCAGTGTAAACATTAGTAAGCCCGGTATCACTAAGGGTCAGCACTGGCACAACACAAAGTGGGAGTTTTTCATCGTTGTGGCGGGTCACGGTCTGATTCAGGAGCGCAAGATCGGCACCGATGAGGTCATTGAGTTTGAGGTGACCGGCGATAAGATCCAGGCAATTCATATGCTGCCCGGGTACACGCACAACATCATAAATCTCAGTGAGACCGAGAATCTTGTTACCGTGATGTGGGCTAATGAGCAGTTTGATCCTAATCACCCCGATACATTTGGTGAGCCTGTATGAGGCTGATAATCATTGGCGCAGGCGGTTACGGCAGGACTGTTGCTGATGTCGCTAGGCAGTCGGGGAAGTACGAAAGCGTTGACTTTCTCGATGATAATGAGAACCTTGACACGCTCGGCAAATGTTCCGACTACGCTAAGTTTGCGAATAATGAAACCGAGATTTATCCTGCTTTCGGCAATAACGAGGGCAGGATAAAATGGATTGATAAGCTGATCAACGAGGGCATAAAAGTCCCGACGATCATTCACGATACGGCGTATTTTAGCCCGACTGCGACTGTAGAGGTCGGTACGATAGTTTTACCAAAGGCCATCATCAATACTGATACAAAGATTGAAAAAGGCTGTATCATCAACTGTGGTGCGATAATCGACCACGGCTGCATTATCGGGCAGGGCAGCCACATCTGCCTTGGCGCAATAGTCAAGGGCGAGAACCGTATACCCGAACTTACGAAAATCGAAGCAGGAGAGGTCGTTCAGCTGAGGGCTTTTCCGATTGGAGGATAACATGGAAATCAAGACAGATTATTCCGAGATAAAATGGCAGAATAACGGAAAGCTCAAGCTGCTGATAATCGTCGGCACACGTCCCGAGATCATCAGACTTGCGGCGGTCATCAACAAGTGCAGACAGTATTTTGACTGTATTCTTGCGCACACAGGGCAGAACTATGACTACAACCTCAACGGCGTTTTCTTCAAGGATTTGAAGCTTGCCGACCCTGAGGTTTACATGGACGCAGTGGGCGACGATCTCGGCGCAACTGTGGGCAACATCATCAACTGCTCCTACAAGCTGATGAGCCAGATCAAGCCCGATGCTATGCTTATTCTCGGTGATACAAACTCCTGCCTGTCGGCAATTGCTGCGAAGCGTCTGCATATCCCGATTTTCCACATGGAAGCCGGAAACCGCTGCAAAGACGAGTGCCTGCCCGAGGAAACCAACCGTCGTATCGTTGACATAATCAGTGACGTAAACCTCGCATACTCCGAGCACGCAAGACGTTATCTTGCGGACTGCGGTCTGCCCAAGGAGCGTACCTACGTTACCGGCAGTCCTATGGCTGAGGTTCTTCATCAGAACCTTGCCGAGATCGAAGCAAGTGACATTCACAGCAGGCTCGGTCTTGAAAAAGGCAAATACATTCTGCTTTCGGCGCACCGTGAAGAGAATATCGACACTGAAAAGAACTTCATGAGCCTGTTCACGGCAATCAACAAAATGGCTGAAAAGTACGATATGCCGATACTTTATAGCTGTCATCCGCGCTCTAAGAAGCGCCTTGAAGCAAGCGGATTCAAGCTCGACAAGCGTGTTATTCAGCACGAGCCGCTTGGGTTCCATGACTACAACTGCTTGCAGATGAACGCTTTTGCGGTGGTTTCCGACAGCGGAACACTTCCCGAGGAGAGCAGTTTCTTCACGAGCGTTGGTCATCCGTTCCCGGCTGTCTGCATCAGAACGAGCACCGAGCGTCCCGAAGCACTGGACAAGGCTTGTTTCGTGCTTGCGGGCATTGATGAGAAGTCGCTTTTGCAGGCGGTTGATACTGCTGTTACTATGAATCTCAATGGCGATTACGGTATCCCCGTTCCCGATTATGTGGAGGAGAATGTGTCCACAAAGGTCGTGAAAATCATTCAGAGCTATACGGGGGTTGTGGATAAGATGGTTTGGAGGAAGTTTTGACGCATGTACACAATTTCTGATCTCTACGATCTCGATCATACACTTGCAAAGGACTATCTGAGAAAGTTCACATACCCCTGGGAAGCACTCAGCGGTATAAAGGATTGTATTCTTGAACTTGGCAAGACCCTCGACCCAAGCGAATACGAACAGCGAGAAGAAGGCGTTTGGGTACACAAAACCGCAAAGGTTTTCCCAACTGCGTATCTTGGTTCGCCCTGCATTATCGGACCGAACACAGAAGTCCGTCACTGTGCGTTTATTCGTGGTTCTGCGCTGGTAGGTGCGGACTGCGTTGTTGGCAACAGCGTTGAACTGAAGAACGTCATTCTGTTCGATCACGTTCAGACTCCGCACTACAATTATGTGGGCGATAGTATTCTCGGATATTTCAGCCACATGGGTGCGGGCTCCATCACGTCGAATGTGAAGTCCGACAAGAAGAATGTTATAGTCCGTGACGGTAGCGAAAAAGTCGAGACAGGCATAAAGAAGTTTGGTGCTATGATAGGCGACTATGTTGAGGTAGGCTGTAATGCGGTATGCAATCCGGGAACCGTTATCGGCAGGAACAGTAATGTTTATCCGACTTCCTGCGTGAGAGGTGTTGTGCCTGCTGATTCGATTTGGAAGGATAATGGGGAGATTATTCATAAGGAAGATAGGTAGAACAGATTGAACGAACCATTTCCCCAATGAGAATATTTTGCGATATATAATTTTTCAGAGGACGTTTCCCATGTGGAATCGTCCTCTGTTTTCTGTGGGATTATTTCTCGACTCTCTCGATCGTGCAGGTATGCTCATTGGTCTTGCTGTTGTAGTTTATACCCACTAAAACGATCTCGCCAAAGTAGTCCTGGAGAACCGAGTGATACCGCCTTGCTTTTATCTGGTCTATTGCCGCTTCGGCAGTTTCTTCCCATTTCAGCTCTATAACCAATGCCGGAAGAGCAGTATTGCTTTTGGGAATATACACAACATCGGCATACCCCTTTCCGCTGGGAAGCTCCTCTACTTTCATATAGCTGTCGACGCACACGATGTATGCAAACTTTATGGCATATCTGAGAGACTGCTCGTTATTGTAGTGCGTCGGAGCATAATTTGTTTCTCTGATTTTTCGTATTGCTTCTGCAACAGCTTCACCGTTGCCGGCAAGTGTATCAGCGAACAGTTTCTTTGACTGCACGATAAGATCGGAAAGGTTTGTATGCTTAGGTTCTTTCAGTAAGTCGTGGAACTCCAATCTGACTTCTTCATTTGGTATCCTTACTCGCTTTGTAGTTTTGTCATAAGCAAGATAGCCGAGATGTACAAGGAGTGTCAGAATATCATCCTCTGAATTGAAGGATTGGAAATCGTTATTGAACCTGCTGACTTCTACCTCTAATTGCTCACCAGCTATCAGCTTGACAATATCCGCACCGAGCTGACTGTCTTTTCCGTTTGCACCGTGAATATCAATATCAATAAAAGATAACAGAGGGTCGGCAGCCGATGTCTGTTTCCAGTAAGAACCGAACTCCTGGTTCTTGACAGCCATCATGACCGAAAAAGGATTGTAGATAGACTGACCTTTGTTAAAGGTATAGCCGTCATACCATTTCTTCGCTTCATTATAGTCCATTCCCTTTTCTCTGCAAAGGTCACGGACTTCCTGTTCTGTAAAGCCTGTGTACTCGGCAAACATACGAGGGTTTAATATCGGATATTCCTTAAAGTCGGATATCGCAGATTGCGAGCCGTCTTTTTTTATTGGCAGAATTCCTGTCATGTATGCGGCAGCAACGACATCAACAGTGAAGTTCCCGTTCTTGAACCATTCACGCAGGAGATTAAGGTATGCTGTCTGTGTGGTATTGTCATCTTTCGCTTCACGGATAACAACGTCCCATTCGTCAATTATGAAAATGAACTTCTTTCCGGTCAGTTCAACATATTTTCTGAGGCACTCTGAGACCCTCGTAACACTTGCAAGCTCAGGTCTGTCGGTGATTACTTCTGTTCGTATCGTCTGTGCAATATCATTTGCAACATCTTTTATGCTGTGGTTCTGGCGTTTCAGCTCAGACAGAAACGAAGCCACATCGAGGTATATTACATTATATTTGTTGATATGTTCCTCATAGTTTTCAGATTCAGCAACAGTGTATTTATCAAACAGCTCATGAGAATCACAGGTGCAGTCATAATATGCACATAGCATTCTTGCTGCATAAGACTTACCGAAACGACGAGGACGGCTGACACAGATAAGGCTGTCTTCTGTATCCACACGCTCATTGATAACCGAGATCAGCCCCGTCTTATCGACGTAGTCGGATTTGATTATTCTCTTAAAGCTGCTGTTGCCGGGGTTAAGGTAGGTTCCCATCAAGCTCACCTCCGTGGTGGGTCACGTTATACTTCTATATTTCTATTATACACTAAATTCTTTCCAAAGGCAAGGGGGTAAAATGAAAAGTCGATAATAATCCGTCAAATCGGTTCAATATACACGACTTCCCTCGGATTGAACAGACGTGGTATAGTGCCTGCTGTATTTGCAAGCCCCTTTGAAATAATCATATTCCCATTTACACCGCTTGTGTACTTCGGAAGAATACCTTGTCCCGGTGCAAACAGTCCTTGTCCGAAAAGTCTGATTTGTCCACCATGTGCGTGACCAGACAGAACCAAATCAATTGGCATATCTTTCAGATAGCGGTCGCGGTACTCTGGGTGATGACATAGCAGTATCTTGTAACCGTCCTGCTTGTAGAAGTCATCAAGCCATGAAACATCGGGATCGGTCGCATCGGGTCTGTCCCCATAATCCCAATCGGGATAGCGTTCAGGTTTATCCTTGCGGTACTCCTTGTATGCCGTAACACCTGCGGAACTCAGACCGCCTATCATTACTTCTTATACTGCACAAAGCTGTTATCAAGAATCGTTACACCTGTTTCTGCCATGACTTCAATATCTTCATCGCAAAGCGTCCACTCGTGGTTACCTAATGACATAAAAGTCGGTGCAATTTCAGCGCAGGCTTTCAAGAAGGGGAGCACATATTTCGTCTGATGTATCACAAGCCCGTCCGTATTCGTATCAACTCGATGAACCACATCGCCCGCGATACAGATTATTTCAGGCTTGTGCGCTTTCAGCGAATTTGTTATCCAGCCAAACTCACGGTCATGAAGATCGGCAAGCAAAGCTATCCGCAGCGGAGTGTTGTATCTGTAAATGGTATCTCTCATATCTGTCTCCTTGTCTGATACTATTATACCACAAACCGCTGCGGATTGCTACCCCTCGCATGATATTTTACAGCTTTTTATTTCCGTAGAAGTGCTCTGTCCATTTTCATAGCTGTTATTATGTGTTCCTCGACAAAGTCCTATCGTTAAGGGCTCCGGGTTCCCTTAACAACTAAATCGCAGGGGTGCTGCGATTTGGGAAAGTGCCGTGACCTCGGTATACGGCTCTTTCTATACTTGCTTATGTTGGCGTTTACAAAATAGAAATAATTACGATTTTCAAAAACGAATTAGCCCGAATGGGCTGGAAAAAATTTTTACCGCTGCGGATTCAGCCACGCAATTATCACCTCTGTTCATGAGCAGTCAAGCTAAGACTGCAAGTGAATAGTGGTGATTTTTATTTTTGGAGAAAAAAATAAAATAGCATAATTTTCATATGCCTGTTTTGTGATTTGCTACAAACTTTCCCAAAAAACAAAATTTGCATTTAACAAAATGCCCTCTAAGTGTGCTTACTTATGGAAGGACAAGATTTCCTGAGTAGATTTTCTGCCAAAAAATTTGCTCGGTATGCCAACTTGAATCGTTTCCTTTCACATAACAAAAATGAAATGGAGGCTGATATGTCAAATATCTTTCAAGACATAAAAGACAGGTTGGACCTTCGTGACCTCGTTCGTTTTTACGGTCTTGATGTGAACCGCGGCGGATTTGCCCTCTGCCCGTTTCACAACGAGCGCACCCCATCTTTTAAAGTCTATGAAGATCATTTCCACTGCTTCGGCTGTGGGGAACACGGAGACCATACCGATTTTGTTCAGAAGCTATTTGGACTATCTAACATTGAAGCTGCAAAAAAGATAAGCGCAGATTTTGGACTTTCCTTAGATCACGGCGAGTTTGCCCCTCCTGTGAAAAAGAAGGAAAAGAAAAATGAAGCCTTTGAACTGTGGCTTCGGGAATCGGTCGAAGTTCTTATCGAATACAAAAGGCTGCTCAGATATTGGGAGAAGATTTACGATCCCCGCAGTCCCATTGATAAAGTTGATGACCGATATATTGAAAGTCTTAACAATCGGGGCTACGCAGAATATTATCTTGATCAGCTTCTGTATGGAACAGACAAAGAAAAATTTGAGTGCTACGATGTGGACAGGGACTATCCTCTGACCATAAAAAGTCGGATGGACAGTTTAGATACCGTCAGCCGGAAAGCACCAAAACGTGCAATGTGAAATGGAGGAAAGATAAAAATGAAGTTTATTATAGGAGCATTAATTTGTGGCGCAGGTGCATTTTTCCCGTTCCTGCTGGTGGACGACGATATGGAGGTTGTGTCAGATGAACTTTGAAAACAGAGACACTCAGGTGTTCATGTATCTCATCAAGACTTTCGTTGCTGATAAGCACAATTATATGCTGAATGTAAATGAGTTCTACAAAACTGATCCGACAAAAACGCTGCTCGGATATTATGATGAAGAATACATTTACATTATACCGAGCGTGGTTATCGGAATGTGTGATGACTATCTGACAAAGCTCGGAAAGCCCCGCGTAAATATCCAGACCGTACTCAATACTCTTTTCAGAGCGAACCTTATAAAAGTGGGCTGGGTGATGCGCAAGGATCTCCGCTACCGTCCCGAAAAAAGAGTCGGAGGAAAGCGCAGGAGATATATCACCTTCATCAGAAAAGAAATGAGAAACAGAAAGGGGACAATAGATGCCTAACGAAAGAATAAAAGAAGAAATGATACTCGCGGGCGTGACTGTTGCTGATCTCGCAGACTTCCTCGGGAAAACCGAGAAGGAGACAGTTGATATTCTGAATACCGAACTTGGTATCATGCAGAACTACAGTGTTATGCTCGCGGTCACGGAGATCGTGAAGAGAAAGGAGAGGGTCTGATGGATACTCAGGAATTTACAAGAGAACTCGCTGCCCGCAAGGGTGTTTCCGAGGTCACTGCTTACCGATATATAAATTCGGTGATGGACACAATTCGACAGGTGCTTGCCGAGGGTGAAGAAATAAAGATTGGCAGTTTTGGCAAGTTCACCGTCGTCACCGATCTGGAGGGTAACAAGACTGCCATGCTCTGCGCCGGAAAGTCGCTGAGGCAGGCTCTTACAGCAGGGGAGGGGATAGTCTGAACGAAGAAAAGAAGGTCGTTAGTAATTGCGGCGGCTGTGAGGTTACTCTGGTGTTCAAGGAGTCTGCTGAGGACATCAAGGAAAAAGTGCTGTGGCTTATGCTGGAGAATTATAAAGACCGCATATTGCACAAGGCACTTGAAGATGTTTCAGCAGAAAAAACAGACAGCAAATGATGGCTCAAAAATCAATAATACCAACTTAGGAGGGAGATAATTGTATGAGAAAAAAATTACCTTTATCGGAAAGCAAGTTTTATGATCTGGATCCCAAGTACTGGCTTCCGGATAATGAGGAGGACTGCATTGATCTCGTTCTGACGGCACCACCCGACTATATGCTTGATGAGACTGCTGAGTATTACGAAGAAACTTCGTATAAGTGGAGTTCTTTTGAGGACTACATGAATGACATGGAAAGTGTTTTCAGCAAGGCATTTCGTATGCTGAAGAATTACCATTACTGCGCAGTTGTGGTCGGAGATCAGACAACTTATGATATCAGGAAAAACGGTTATCTGTATGACAAAAAGTTTCCCCTCGCGGCTTACTATACAGTAATGCTTGAGAAGATTGGCTTTACATATATCACTGACTGCATCTGGGACAAGGGACTTTATTCCCAGCCGTACTGCGGCAAAGCTAAGCATTATCCCATGACCGAGATACCCGGCAGCTGCTACGAGCATATTCTGATTTTTCAGAAGTGTGTCGAAAGAAAAGAACCGATGCCCTGTCCGTATTGCGGCGAAACGAAATTCATGCATCGTTATGGATTTTCAAAAATAGGAGAGCAGCGGTGGATATGCAGAAATGAAAGCTGCCCCGGTAAAAACAGTGACGGAAAAAGGCTCACCTTTACAGAAAGAGGATCTGTAGCTAACAGCAAAAAGAAAACGGAAAACGCTATACCGCAGGATATTCTTGAAAAGTGGCACAGAAATATAGTGCAGGTCGCACCGGTGGTTACAGGTGCCGATAATATAAAAGAGCGTCAGAGAGATATTCCTCCGGAGGTCGCTCAGATGATAATGCTATATTTCAGCGGTGAGGGAGACTATGTTTTTGATCCTTTCTCGGGTATCGGTACAACGGTATTTGTCGCTGCCATTTTAGATAGAAACTATCTTTGTTTTGAACGTAACAAGAATGACAGGCAGACTTTTTACGATACTGTACAGAATTCGGATCCCGATCTGAAAGACAAACTCGGGAATATCGACTTCGGATACGACATAGATAAAAGACCCATGAGAGTAAGATACAGTCTTTGATCGTATTTTGAGGCGTATTCTGTCTGTTCGGGAACTGCCAACCTGAACGGATATGCCAACTGAATGCGCCATAATAAAAATAGAGGGCTGCATAGGTTGGTACTCATAAAGAAGTTTTCCAAAAACTAATATGAAAGACCTATACAGCGGGCTATAAGCAAAACAGGAAGAAACTTCATTACGATGTCTCTTCCTGTTTATTTTTGTCAGCACATAATTCAGAACAACAGATTATTGCTGATGAACCTGCATAGTAACCTTTTATTAGAAAATATTATATTGAGTTGCTACAAGATTTATTCTTCTGCTGCTTTCTTCAATGAATTATAGATTTCTTCTGTAAAGATACCGAGGATTTCACGCTTGATCTCCTCGTCATTGAGCAGCAGGGAGAAAAATTCCTGATTCCGCTCCAGTCCTTCGATAAGTGCATCGTCAATATCGTCAAAATAGGAAAACTCAAAATCCTTGACCGTATTGGCAGTCTTGATATTCCCGTAACCGTGGTCGATACCAACTACAGGCAAGTCGTTGTATATTTTCATGAGATACCCTCCATCTATATAAATGTTGTAGTCGGTTCTGAGATATTTTGCCGTGCTTTAGCTAAGGCGGCTATCTCCCGAACCTGAAACCATTATATATCATTTCGGAGGGCTTAGGGTTGTTCGTGAGATGTTCGTCAGTTGCAGGAAAAATGAACAGGTAAGTGTTTTTCGCCATTAACACTAAAATATCATCGGATCGGTTGTTTGATATACACAAATATATAAATGCCTATTGACAAGTGACCTATCGTTCGCTATAATATATATAGCAAGTGAACGATAGGTCACTCTTTATTATCGGAGGAAATTATGGCAAAGGATACAAAGGAAAGAATACTTGATGAAGCTCTAAGACAGTTTTCGCAGAAGGGATATGACGGTACGAATATCCGTGAGCTGACTGCATCGCTGGGGCTTGTGAAGTCATCAATGTATAAGCATTATAAGAGCAAAGAAGAGATCTGGAACTCTTTGCTGGACAGAATGATCGCATATTACAATGAACGCTTCGGTTCAGCAGAGAATTTGCCGCCTGTACCCGATACTCTTGATGAACTTACTGCAATGACAATGCGAATGGTCGATATTACGGTGCATGATGAAAGAATAGTGATGACAAGAAAACTGCTGTCTATTGAGCAGTACCGTGATGACCGTGCAAGGCAGCTTGCAACGAAGCACTTTCTGACGGGGCTGACCGAAATGTTCACATATATTTTTGACGGCATGATGAAAAAAGGCTTGCTGAGGAACGATGACCCCAAAATGCTTGCGTTTGCTTATACTGCGCCGATCTCTGCTCTGATTCATTTATGTGACCGTGAGCCGGAGAAAACAGAAGAAGCATTGGCGCAGATCAAAGCGTTCAGCAGGCATTTTATCAAAACTTATGGGAGTGATAGAAATGAATAATAAAGCACTTGTAGTAATAGACATTCAAAATGACATTACTAAGCATTACAGGGACATCATTGAAAACATCAATTCCGCTATTGATTGGGCAATGAAACAGAAAATGGCAGTTATCTATATTAAACACAATAACTTGTCTGCCGGTACACGCACATTCAAGCCGGACACAAAGGGGGCTGAACTGGTTCCTGAAATGAAGGTGGTGTCCGATAATATCTTTGTGAAGACGAAAGCAAATGCGCTTACAAGTGAGGAATTTACAGAGTTCATTGAAAAGAACGGAATTAAAGAGTTCTATGTTGCCGGAGCGGACGCCACGGGCTGTGTAAAATCCACCTGTTTCAACATGACAAAGGCAGGGTATGATGTTCATGTCATATCCGATTGTGTTACAAGCTATGATCTGAAGAAACTTGATGAAATGTTTGCTTACTATGCGAGCAAGGGCTGTGAGGTCAAAAGCCTTGCCATCTATATGGAAATTAACTATCAATATAAGAGATTGGACAATAACAATTTCACAGGCAATTCATTGGATGATTTTGTCCGTCACCAGACTGTTACAGAGTGTTGGAGAAAGATTGACAACGATTGGAAGCTTGTGCCGAATGTCTATGAAGAAAACTGGTCGCAGGAGAAGTGCCGGGAAATCGCAGAAGAAGTGGTGCATAATATAAACCTTGACCAGACCGGATTTGGCGCCTTCGACGGTGAGCGGCTCATTGGTTTTGCAACTGTCTCCCACCGTATATTCGGAGTTACGGCAAAATATGTGCAGCTGGTTTGTTTTCAGGTATCAGAGGAATACAGACGTCAGGGAATCGGCAGGAAGCTCTTTTCCCTTGTCTGCGAAGAGGCACGGCGGCTTGGCGCGGACAAACTGTACATATCTGCTCATTCTTCAAAAGAGTCACAGGCGGCATACCGGGCACTTGGCTGTACGCCTGCGGAGGAGGTCAATGAAAAACTGGCGGCAGAGGAGCCGTTTGACGTCCAGATGGAATACAGATTATAAAGCAAACATATAGAAATATTTGAAGGAGACTTAAATGACAAACATAGTGATCTACATTCACGGCAAAAACGGAAGTGCCGATGAATGCGAATTTTACAAAACCTTGTTCCCTGAGTATGATGTTATCGGTATTGATTACAAAGCCGAAACACCGTGGCAGGCAAGGTCGGAGTTTCCGAAGCTGTATGACGAACTATGCGAAAACGGCGATAGAGTCATACTGATAGCAAACAGTATAGGAGCATATTTTGCAATGCAGTCGCTTGCCGACAAGAGAATAGACAGAGCATTTTTCATTTCGCCCATTGTTGATATGGAACGGCTTATCCTTGATATGATGAAATGGACAGGCGTCACCGAAAAGGAACTTTGCAATTGCAAAGAAATTGAGACCTCTTTCGGTGAAACACTGTCATGGGAGTATCTCTGCTATGTGAGAGAACACCCGATAAAATGGAATATCCCCACCGAGATACTTTACGGCGAAAACGACAGCCTGACAAGCCTTGAAACGGTCACAGAATTTGCAGAACATACAGGTGCAGGGCTGACGGTAATGCAGGGCGGCGAGCATTGGTTTCACACAGAGCAGCAGTTGGGTTTTCTGACAAAATGGCTTGCGGCAAATACATACTGATCATCAGCACAACTAACATAAAGGACAGCTCATGGAAGGAACATTGACGGTATATTTTGACGAGCCGTTCTGGGTGGGGATATTTGAGCGCTGTGATAATGGCAGATTGTCCGTATGTAAGGTCACATTCGGAGCAGAGCCCAAGGAACAGGAGATATATGAATTTGTGCATAAGCATTTCACCGAACTGCGGTTCAGTCAGGAAGTGGATATAAAACAGCGCAAAACAGCAGATAATCCTAAGCGGCGGCAAAGGAACGCAAGAAAGCAGATGGAGCGTTCGGGCGTAGGCACAAAATCGCAGATGGCATTGCAGATGCAGCTTGAACAGAACAAACTGGAGCGAAAGGTGAAGACCCGTGAACAAAAGCTCGCAGACAAGCAACGGATGTTTGAGATAAAACAGCAAAAGAAAAGAGAAAAACACAAAGGACGATGATACATATGAAAAAACGGAAGTAATAAGACAGATCGGAGATGAGATCATAAAATGAGCGTCAGAGAAATTGACCCCCAAGAAACAACGAGAGCGTCAGCATTTGAATTATGGATGAAAGCTCCCAACCCTATGGTGACTTTCTTTAAGACATATGACGTAATGCCGCTTATAAACAAGAGCAGATCAGCAGGATTGAAATTTAATATGCTTCTTGATTATTGTATAGGCAAAGCCGCAAGCACGATCAAAGAATTCTATACTCTCCCTGTTGGTGACAAGCTGATGTTAATAAGATAAATTGTAATTTCGTGAAGCGCACGAGGTGATTTTTATGATACGAAAAATAAAAGAGGAAGATTTGCAGCAGTGTGGAGTGATATATGCTAAGGCGTTTCCTATAGAATATTGGGGGATCGATTGGGATCCTGATAATGCAAAAGAATATTTATTGGATTATTACGAGCAGAAAAGATTTATAGGATATGTGTATGAAGAAGATGACGCAGTAATTGGATGTATATTTGCATTATGTAAGATATCAGGAAGTAAAAAAGAAATATATATTAACGAAATGGCGGTTTTACCTGAAAGACAGGGTCAAGGTATTGGCAGGCAATTATTGAAGACGCTGTTAGATTACAGTAAGGAAAAAGGATATGCCGGGGTCGTACTTTATACCAGCGAATATGCACCTGCTTCCAAATTCTATGAAAGAAATGGTTTTAAACTGTCACAAGGAACTATTTGTATGTATTATGCGTGAATCCTGATTTATAGCAGGAACACTTTTGTAAAATGGGAGTATAAGTATTATAATGAATTTATATGGAACAAAAGATATGCCGAATGCGTTTCGTTTGATAAATCAATCGAATTGATATCGAAGTAGGGGCTCCTGTGTAATGGCAAATATTATTACCGGTATCAGCATAGCTTTGCTGATCTTCCCCGCGTTTTCAATGGAGTTTTATGCACTATACATTGCTGTGGGGATCCTTCATGTTTTTGTTCAGATTCGGGGGATTAAGGGCGTAACCCTCAGCAAGCAATGCAAGGCGTTTTCACAATTCTTGTGGGAACGAATTGCCGTGCTTGCTGAGGTTGATTTTTACTCTGAAAGGCTTGTCTGTATCCAAGCCGCTCTGTTTCGTTTTTTCTCTTGTTTTTTGTTCGGGGACACAGGGGTGGAACCCTCTGGCAAGCTGTGTATCGGAGCATTCAAATTTGAGATTTTGTAATGCGGAGATACCGAGCTTGCTGGAATAGAATTCGCCCTGTGGGGCGTGATTACATCAATAGTTTTATGAAGATGTTTTTGTAATCTGGCGTTAAGGCATTGACTTTTCTTCAATATACTTGTATAATAATTTATGGGGAGTGGTTGATATGAGTACTTCATGTTCTACTGATTCATTTACTATGGATGGAATTAATTATGTGGTTATAGACATCTCGAAATATGCACATCCAATTCTTTGCGCAGATTTTATTATGCCATGTGAATTACATTATAATCCGGGTACTAATAATCGACGAGGATATGTAGCAGATTATGAGTTGATCGACAACACGCTTTATGGTACAAAAGTAATATATATGGGAGGAGAGCCCGTATCATCTGAAAAGCTGTTTGTAGATTTTACTGGTGCTTTTGTTATTGCCTTTATTCCTCATAGCGGTAGATTCAGTGGTTTGTATTGTGGTGTAGAGTATTATATCTATTTTGATCGGTCTTTTGAATTGATTTTTGAAAACGGCATTTTGATTGAAAAGAGAGATCTCTCGGCAGCAAATATAGAATTTGAAAAGTTGGTTAATTCCAAAAGATATGGATCAGGATTCATCGAAGCACATAGAAAAAAAATAGCAAGAAAGCACCTAAAATATAGTTATCATTCGCATCAGTATACTGCTCGTGAAACAAGTATGTTCATCTTGAATCAATTGGAATTAATGGACGATTTCTATGATGGGTAATAATATATCTTATATAAATCACTATCATTCTCCACTCGGTAACACCACTCTCGCCAGCGACGGCGATACACTGACAGGCTTATGGTTCGACGGACAGAAATACTTTCCCCATAATCTCCTATCCGAAAGTACCAAAGCAGAGCTGCCTATATTCACTCAAACTTGCAAGTGGCTTGATATATATATTAGCGGCAGAATTCCCGACTTCACTCCGCCGATCAACCTGAACACAACACCGTTCCGTAAAGCAGTATATGATATTCTTCTCACGATACCCTACGGTCAGGTCAAGACTTACGGAGAGATAGCCCATATCCTCACAGAGCAGAAAGGCATTCAGCGTATGTCCGCGCAGGCAATCGGTTGTGCTGTGGGACATAATCCCATCTCGATAATCATTCCCTGTCATAGAGTAGTTGGAGCAAACGGCAGCCTGACTGGTTATGCAGGCGGACTGGATAAGAAAACAGCTCTTCTGAAACTGGAAAGAGCATTATAAAGCTATACCTAAGCATCAAGTAATCAAACGCTTGATGCTTTTTTAATTAATCCAGTGCAAATTAGACTGGGGAAAACTGAAATTCAACCCAAAGTTCGTGCACAATACAGCTGGACAATCAACTTCGTTGCGCGCTATAATGGGTATAGTCGCAAAATACTCGGTCGGCTGAAGGGATGACATACCGACCTTGCGGCTGCGTAGAGGGTAAGAGAAAGAAAGCGATGCCCTCACCAATGCGTAGAGATATAAAAGCAAAGGAAAGATCGCTATGAATAATAATACAACTGCCGTAGAAACAGAAAAGGCAGGCAACACTTTTACCACAACGTCCGAATACAAGATCGGGCATACCATTTATGTTGTGTGTTCATATGGAGAATGTTGCCCAAGCAGTTATTTTTCAATATATAAACATCGATAAATCAATATCGTTTTTGAAAAAATGGGGGTAAACATATGTTAGCTATACCTGAATTGGCAATGCCGAGAACACGCAAGGTCACGACTGTTTGCAACGGCAGGCGTGAGATCTGGAAGGACTATGAAGAAGCAAAAGCGTATTTTCTCGAAATGACGATGTCCACCGAGGGCGAGGAGCGCGACCGAGCAGAGTACGTTTACATTCAACTCACACACGGGCTGTCGGAATGTTCGGACGAAGATGAATAAACAAAAGCGGAGCGTTGCCTCGATGGTAACGCTCCTTTTGATATTACTTGTTCTTTTTAGGCTTCTGTTTCAGTATTTCCTGAATTTCAGCAAGATGTTTTGCTGTAAAAGTGATAGTATCGCTGTTTCCTATTGGTATTTCGACAATGCTTTCGTCATAGATATCGTAATCCATTATACTTCTAATAAACTCTTTTCTCTTTGAATCATTGTGCCTAAGTGCTTCAAATTTCTTACTGCACTCCAAACAAAGTGTGATTCTTAGTTCAGAAAAGAAATATTCAGGAGAAATCTCGATGTTATGAGGACAATGTATCGGGTAAGATTTCCGATGAACGCTTTGCGGTGATGTCGGCAGGATATGAGGACGAACAGAAGAAGCTCAGGGCGACTGTTGCCGAGCTGTCCGCATACATCGAAACAGCAGAGCAGAAGTCAGCCGATGTGACAGCATTCATCAGGGCAGTACAGAAGTATGAACATATCACGGAGCTTACGCCTGAGATCATGCACGAGCTGATTGAGAAAATCGTCGTTCATGCTCCCGATAAGAGCAGTGGTCACCGCACTCAGGAGATCGAAATTCATTATCGCTTCAATGTTGCCGTAGCGACTGCTGTCGCTGACAGTATGAAGTTCGACAAAAAGAGAAAGGCTGCGTAACCGCCGAGGTTACGCAACCTTATCTTCAAATCATAAAACTTCTTTATGAGTACCCGTCTAAAGCGGCAGTCCCTCATAGTCATACTTATTTATGCTGCGACTTCAAAGTTCTTCAAAAGCTGTTCCTCGGTGAACTTGCCCTGTCCGCCGTTGCTCCAGTCGATGAAAATCTGGTCGAAGTCGTCGATATATACGATAGTAGCTGTCGAGCCGACGGGGATATTTTCGCCTATATCCTTGACGAGCTTTATTGTCATGCCTACTGTTATCTTATCCATTTTAATGCCTCCCGGGGTATAGATCGCTGTGACATACAGCTCTATAATTATACTATATTATAATGGCTGTGTCAATTAGCAGATTGATGATTTTGAACCAACAATTTATGAAAATGAAAGGAGCCATTCTATGGCAAGAAAATACAAACAGGTACACCGCAAAGAGATCGACTTCGAGATAAAGGATTGGGAGAAGATCGAGCAAAAGGCTAAGGCTTGCCACACTGATACTTCTAAATATTTGAGATCGGTGATACTCAACGCAAAGCCCATGTTCTACGATATGAAAGAATTCGCACCGCTGCTGAACGGTATGCGTATTATTTCCAACAACATTAATCAGATAGCAAAGAAAGCAAATGAAACTAACAACATAACAGCGGAGGACGTTGAAAAGCTGAAAAACGAGGTGGAATCGTTATCCCATATCTTAAGTCAATCTCTATCCACACTTCAGTCAAAAAAAGTATAGCCTACATTCTTAACCCTGATAAGACCGAGAATATGCTATACACGACTTCGATAAACTGTACCACGAACGCTGAACAGGCATATACTCAGATGCGGCTTGTTTATGAGCAGTTCGCAAGGGACAAGTTCAGCAGTCCGAAACCGCTGGAGGGAAAAGGCTCGGTGAAAGCTATCCATTATATAATGAGCTTCGCAGACTCGGAGAACGTCACGCCGGAACTCGCTCACAAGATAGCAAAGGCTTTCGTGCGAAAGAATTTCGGTGAGGACGCGCAGGCGGTCATTGCAACACACGTTGACCGCAGCCATGTTCATGCCCACATCATACTTAATTCCTATTCGCTTTCAGGGCAGAAATATTATGCTTGCCGCAACTCTCTGCGGCAGGCGAGGGAGAACGTGAACGGTGTATGCCGAGCATTTGGTGTCACCCCTGCGCTGAACTTTGAGAACAAGGGACGTTCGGTCAGCTACTATGAATGGGAGCAGCGGAAGTACGGCAAATCGTGGAAGGAGCAGATACGGCAGGCAATCGACGGGCTGATAAACTCCGTCAATTCGCTCGATGAATTGTTGCAGGCACTTGAAGAACGTGGATATGAAATAAAGCGCGGCAAGTATGTATCTGTCCGCGCACCCGGGCAGGAACGTTTTGTGCGCACCAAGACCCTCGGAGAAGAATATACCGAGGATAGCTTGAAAATTCGGATACTCTATCGTGAGGTAGGTGCCGGAACAACGCCCACAATGGACAGCAAATCGCAGTTACGGGCGGCGTATATCGCAATTATAGGCGACGTTCGTATACTCGCGGAACAGCGGAAGAAAGTACCTCGAAAGCGCATCGTGACCGCAGAATACACGGTGGATAATGACCTCGATGTGTATCGGCTGTCGGCACAGTTGTCTGTCATCAATCGTGACGGAATAGGTTCTATCGGTGAACTTGAAGGCAGGATCACTAAACTCCGGGCAGAGTACGAAAAACAGCGTCAGGAAATAAACGCTTATATCGAGGAACACAACCGAATGGTTAGCCTATTGGAGCAGGCACAGGAATACTTTGCGTTGTCGAAGAAAAAAGAGCTGTCCTCTGCGGAACAGGTGAAGCTCAACATTTGCAGACAGGCGGTAAATGACGCTGGGATAATGACCGCTGCCGATGCCGACCGATTGCGTGAGCAAACCTCGCAGCTAGATAAAAAGATAGCAAAAATCAAAGAAAATCTTGACGGCTGCCGACAACGGTATGATGTTTACAAGGACATTCGGGATACTTACGCCGAGATTTCCCAGGGTGACTATATCGGGAAGCTCGTCGAAGAAGAGCGTCAGCGAAAGGAACAGGAGGCGAAGAAGCGGAAGAAAAAGCTGTAAAAAACATTTCCTGCAAAAAGAAAGGGGGCTGCCACGCAGCAGCCCCACGATCTTTGAGCCGAAGCTCAATTGCCCTTTGCCAAATGACGTTTCGCCTTACGTCATCGCCCGAAGAATAGTATATCACTTTGGGCGGCGGTTGTCAAGGGGGTAGCTAATATCTTTGTTGCTGATTCTGCCGCTTGCGGTTATTCAATAACCCTGTTCCTTAATGTCATTTTCATAGTAACCTGTAAAATCTTTTTCACAAGTGATAAAGTATTCGATCTCGTGCCATACATCATACCATTCATCGGGAACGGCATCTTCGAGCCGTGTTTCGCTGACGGATTCGCAGATAATATCCTCGGGCTTGAAACACTTTTTCAGGAGAGCATTTGCCTTGCGCTTTTCGTTGTTTTGGAGAAGGTCGAGAATGTCATCGGCTTCATCTGCGGTCAGCGCTGATCTGTAAAGGGTATAGTATTCTTCGTAACCGTATTCCGTATCATCAGACCACTCCCGCAGGAATACCAACGGACTCTCCACGGTGTTTACTCTTGTGATAACAAATCTGCAATGCTTTTTATCAGTAACGATTATACCGAATCTGGTATGCAGGGTGCGGGGAATATATTCATCTGTATCATTATCAAACATGATCTTTACCTCCGTTATTGATGCGATGATCGGTTTACACACCATGCAAACCCCTTAGCAGTTCGCAGTTCCGGCTCGGTGAAATGATTGCCCTCGTTCCATTCGAGGGTAACATTGAGGTCGAGTTGATTCAGCATTTCGTACTGTCTGCGGATATTATCGCCTATCGCAGCCATGATCTTGTTGCGAGTCTTTTCCTCTTTCTTGCCTAAACTGAGATAAATGCTTTTGGCGGCAGGGGAGTGCTTGTTTATAAATTCAACCCATCTCGGAAACCATACCGAAGGAGATACCGCCGCAACAGCCGAAAATCTGTCAGAGTTGTAAGTCGCCCACAAAGCAAACAGCCCCGCAAGAGAATAACCGCCGAGAATGACAGGAATATCCTTATCCAAGGAATACAGCTCTGTTAGCTTCGGGATAAGAGTATCTTCAAGGAAAACGAGCGTTTCGCCTGCGTTGTTTCCAAAGGGCTCGTTACCGAAAACTGGTTGTGCTGTCCACGGTGACAGTTCGCTGTTCCAGTCGGTTATCTCAAAAGCGGCAAAAGCAAAGGTGGCATCGGTCAGCGATCTTAGGCGTTCGATCTCTTTATCAAGCAGTTCAAGTTCGTGGTTGTCAGTGGGCTGTATAAGCAGAAATCTTGGGGAAGTATCAGTGTAAACAGTACATGATCTGCCGCCTATTATAGTTTTTTCTGTTTTCATTTTAAATAGTGGGTTCTTATTTTCTATAAGATATCAGTTGCTTGGTGTATTATTATCATTCTTCCTTGGTTTACAAGGACAATTTTCCATTGCTGCTTCAGGAAACTCAAAAGAATACTCATCTGTATAAAAAATGCTTCTGAATCTTGTGCAGCTTTCATAGGTTTCGGTTAATAGTTTCAATCCTTCTTCTGCGCTTTTCTTAAATCTATCATCAGTGTTTTCGTAGTATTCTAAAGATAATAATTCGTGCATTAAGTCATTTCTTTCATTGACCCAATCAAGAATATCTTTATAAAGGTCATAACGAAACGCTTCACTAATACAGGCAACGTTATTATCATGTAATCGTTGTACACATTTGATTTTCGTAGCTAAGGCAAGTTCGTTCTTGTTTTTCTTGTTACACTTGCTTTTGGATCTGCAATATTTACAGTTTTCTCTGTACTTCTCTACTACTCTATAAAAACGATTTTCAAAACAAGAATAAATTAGCCAAGAAGCTTCTATGTAATTCTTGTTTTTCATTCCTAAATCAATTCTGTTCAGAAAGTAGTTATGCATATCTACTCGTTTTAATCTGGATTCCATTGGTTCAGTACTTTTCATGCTATTACCTCACAAATAAATGACAATTCTTCTATATGATTTAAGGATTAGGTAAAACTATACTGTAATTCGCAGTTTTAAAAATATAATTCTTTTATCAGTGGCTACATTAATTATTTAGTAACCTCGTGCAGATGAACACTCAGCTCTTCAAGCACACCTTTTTCAAGAGCCTCGGCAATAGTACCATCGCAAAAACGTTCTGCTCTGATGATGGCAGTAATGCGGGTGAGAGTTTCATCTCTTGTAAGGTCCGGTATCTGTTTCAACTTTAGCTTTTCGGTGTTCTTGATGTAGTCCGTATCAGCGATGTCAAGTGAATAGAAGGTGTCTATCCATTCTTTGACCTCATCGTTGTAGATAGGGTAAGATAAGGATATAACATTATCCTTGTTTTCGCCCGTGCTCCATTCGACCTTTTGGGTGTGAATAATGGGTAGTGCCTGACAGCGTTCGTTTATGTTCATAAGAATAATCTCCTTTCAGGTGATTGTGGGTAGTCAATCACTATTATTTCGCATAACAAACTCCGCCATATCCTTGACTTCATCGCTGAACTCGGAAAGATCATCGAGGGTGATAACGCCTGTGTCAAGTAATGCCTTGATATTCAGGTTCATATCGTTGCGGCTGAACCTGCCGGGCAGACGGAAAACGGAAGCTCGGCTGTCTTTGTTTATGCGTTCTTTAAGCTCAACAAATTTGTCAATGGGCGTGTCATCGGAATCGAGGATTGCTTTGTATTCTGTGATGAACTGTTCAAGGTAGCGGTTCTTCCACTCAAAGTATTTTTTGCTGAACAGCTTCCAATCGCTTTCTTTTGACATAGTGAAAATCCTTTCTATTATAATAGTATATATTATAAAGGTATATGTCAATTATATCATACCAAACCGCAATAGTCAATAAACTGCCGGTCAAATAACATAAACCAGCAGTCAAGTCAAAAGCCGTATCTATGCGCTTTATGGCTTAGTATCATCTGAAAATAGAATACCGAAATCTCGTAAAACCTCTTGACAAAGGGTACTAAATATGTTATAATGATTTAAAGTGTGAAACTTGTTTTTACACTAAGCATCTTGACAATTTAGCTACCCTATTTGGACATGAGCCTTACGAACTTTCGGTAACAGTCAGTTAAATCTGACAGGAGGTTATCATTTATGAGTAAAGATAATGCAATAATAGCATACGCTTTATATAGAGTATCTACAAAAGGACAGGTCGATAAGGTCAAGGACGACATACCGATGCAGAGGGAAGCCTGCCATGAGTTCGCCGATAGAATGGGCTGGACGATAGGCAAGGAGTTTCTCGAAAAGGGCGTTTCAGGTTTCAAGGTATCCGCAAAAGACCGTGACGCTATTCAGGACTTGAAGGACGCTGCCCTCAAAGGTGAGTTTCAGGTGTTGTTGGTGTTCATGTTCGACCGTATCGGACGTATTGATGACGAGACGCCGTTTATCGTCGAGTGGTTCGCAAAGCACGGTATCAAGGTCTGGAGCGTCAACGAGGGCGAGCAGCGCTTTGAAAGTCATGTCGATAAGCTGATGAACTACATACGTTTCTGGCAGGCGGCAGGGGAGTCGGAAAAGACTTCTATGCGTATCAAAACTCGTATGCAGCAGCTTACGGCGGAGGGTATCTATCGCGGCGGTCCGGTGCCGTTCGGGTATATGCTGGAGAACAGAGGAAGGCTGAATAAAAAAGGCAAACCATCTTATGATCTGGCGGTCAACCCCGAGGAAGCCGAGTGGGTCAGGGTGATTTTTGAAAAGACTGTCAAGAACGGATATGGTTCTTTCCGTATTGCTGAATACCTCAACAAGCAGGGAGTGAAAACTCACAATGACAGCAAGTTCCAATGCAACACCGTTCTCAGGATATTGAGAAACAAGCTGTACTGCGGTTATATGGTAAGCGGCGAGACGGTTTCGCCTCAGCTCAAAGAATTACAGATCATCGACGAGATGATGTTTGAGCAGGCACAGCATATCCTTGATGAGCGTGAGAAGAAGAATGATGAGAATCGAAAGATAGCTTATCAGACTAAAAGCAGCGCACTTCTTTCCGGTATCATGTACTGCGCTCACTGTGGCGGAAAGCTGACAGCTATCAGCCATACCGACAGACGCAGGAGAAAAGACGGCACGCTGTATGAGTTCACGAGAGCAAAGTATCTCTGCTATCACAAGAGCAGGGGACTTTGCGAATGCGACGGACAGAGTTCCTATCTTGCCTACAAGGTCGATGATGCTGTTGTAAAAGCGATAGAGAATATGTTTGCGAGCATTACGGATTCTCCCGATGAAAAGGTTTTGAAAAAGCATTTCACGAAAGAGATGCAGAGCTACAAAGCGAAGCAGACAAAGCTCAAGCTGGACATCGCTAAACTACAGAAGCAGCATGAAAAGCTGGAAAAGGAGATTGCAAAGGCTCTCACGGGTGAGAGCGCATTTACTCCGGAACAGCTCAGTAAAGTTATTGATGGAGTTGAGAATCAGATCTCCGAGCAGCAGCATAAGTTAGATACTCTGAATACTGAAATGACGGAAAAGAAGGCTTCAATGGAAAGTGTGAAACCCCTTTATGACCGTTTCAAAAACTGGGCAGAGGAATTCGCAGACAGTACTATGGAGCAGAAGAAAATGATCATTGCAGAGCTTGTAGACAGAATAGAAGTCGGCAGAGACTATAAAGTCACCATACTGCTTAACATGACCTATCAGCAGTTCTGCGATAACTGGAATACCGTCAATACGGTGAGTACCGTAAAAGCATAAAAGGTCAGCAAATAGGCTGACCAAATTTTTAAAGCAAAAATGCGTTGTAAACTTCCGACACTGTTAGAGCATGCGGCTGTTAACCGCAGGGTCGTTGGTTCGAGTCCAACAGGGGGAGTTTCCAATCGGAACGCTTAAATGACGCTATATCGTCGTTTAAGCGTTTTTCTTTTGTTTGGTCTTTGCCGGCTGGTCTTTGTTTGGTCTTTATTTTTCCTGAATCGTAAAGACCAAGAAATCATAGACTGCTTGCCGCAGCTTGCTGCGGTGTTTCATTTTTTTGTGTAATTCTGATGGCGTTTGCCACAGCGTCCATCGCTGCTGCTTGAGCTGATTGAAATGAATGCAAGTAACAGGTCATCGTTGTCGTAGCCTCGGAGTGCCCTAAGCACG